>NZ_VAHO01000014.1 GCF_005796225.1 Pseudarthrobacter sp. NamE5 | reverse complement strand
ACTCCGGCCGGTCATTTACGACGATGTCGGCCGGCTTCTCGATGTCGGTGGCAAAACACGCCAGCATGGTCTGAAGCTGGGTAGCTGCCGGAGTTTTTGCGTCAACACGGATGGTCACGCGTCCATGAATATCGAAGTGTAGTGCCTTGGTCATCGAAGTGCCCATGGTCTCGCCTGTCTGGTGTTTTCGGTTTAATGCTGTTCAATTGTGGAAGACATCGGCCGTGAAAGTTCCCGACCGCTGCCGATGGGGGGCGGTGGCGACACCGGCCAGCCCCGGCGGAGTCCGGCGGGATCTCCACGACGCCGATCATTCATAGTCAATAAGATTGCCCGGGGCAGGACGCTGCGGGCGTATCGTCGCTCGGGACCCGAAAGCTTTTTGTGAACTACGATGTGGCTGACCTAAGCCTTCGAGATTCCATCCAACCAGGACCTTGCAAGCACGTAGCGGTTCGTTCCTCTGCTGGCCTCCCGCAGCAAGTACCTCAGGATCGTTGTGAAGGATCAGGACACGTTAGAGCTGGTCAGGAACTGCCTCAGAGCGGTCATCCGCAAACGCGACAATTGCGGACTCCCCCGCACCAACACCTGTGTGCGCGTCAAGGCACGGAAGCCAAGCCCCTCAACAAATCCTGATGGCATCGGCAAGTTATTCCCGTCGTTCCGCTCTATACGCACACATAACTACCCTGACGGTGCGGGGGTCCACGTTCGTCATTTCACCCAGCGGTGATGGCCGGAAGAACGGTCCGCGGATCCGTGGGTGTCCGGGGATGGCTTACGTTGGCATAGGCATAGTTCACTCGACGCAGAAGCTCTGGGCGGGCACCGGCAGTAGGAGCTTCGCACAGGAGGGATTCGTGTGCGATGGTGCGGAGCACCCGCCAGCCGTCTCGAAAAGTCTGCAAATTCGATGCCCCTGAAATGCGGTTCAGTTCCAGGCTGGGGACCTCGGCAATACGAAGACCTGCTTTCGCCGCCTTCACAATCAGCTCCGTCTCAATCTCGAGCCGTCGGATTCGAGCTGCAGAACTTCCAGGCACTCCCGTCGGAAGGCGATGTAACCGTAGCAAAGGTCGGAGTAGTTGCTGTGCAGGACCCGGCTGGCCAATCCAGTGAGAGCACGGTTCCTGCACGCCGTAACCAGGTCAGATCTTCCGAGCCCCCTCCATTCACGTGTCGGGAGCCCTTGACGGAGTCGTAGCCGTGCTGAAGGGGTGAAACAAACCAGCCGATCTCCTGAGGGTCCATGCTCCCATCCGCGTCCAGCATGATTATGACGTCGCCTGTCGCTACAGCAAATCCTGACCCCAGCGCAACACCCTTGCCCCTGCGCTGTTCACGCACCACTACGACATCCCGCCGTACTGCACGTGCCACGCTGACGGTACCGTCGGTGGAGCGGCCGTCAACAATCACCACCTCATCCACGTACAAGGGCATGCGGCGAAGGACACAAGGAATGTTTTGTGCCTCATTGAGGGTTGCAATGACGACACTTACAGAGGCTCTCTGCGGCGCTGCGGCTGGCACTGAAGTCGAAGTTGGTGACCTGATAGAGATAGACAAATGTCTCACCCCTTGCTTCGTTGCACGATTCGTATACCCGCAACGGGACACCACCCCCAACATTGGCACACCCGTCAGCACTCAACGGTGGTTGTCAAGTCACGTGGCCCAGCATTTCAGCGGCCTCGACACTGCCGTATCCTGTACACTACGGCTCGCTCAGGTAGTAAGCACTAGTTAGGTGTACTCAATCCAAGTAATAGGGATACCTAACGTACGGTGTGCTTGCATCACAAAAATATGCAGTGCCCGCCTCACACCACTGCACCCGCTGCGGAACTCGCAAGAAAGAGTATGTGCCACCTACAGTCGCGCAAATTCCCCCATCTTAGTGCTCCGTCCACCTCAAACGTCCTGCAGTTGATGGAAAGGAGTAGGTGCCGGGCACCGTCAGCAGGAGATCCCTCACCGACACCGGCGGCAAACCTGGCCTTCGCTACCAGCCTCACTCCTGCTCACTTTCAAGCACCAATAGGTCGAAGCCAAGCGGGTAAAGCCGTACGACTCGACGGAAGACTGATGACGGACCGGTGATAGTCGTCGGAAATACATGGCGCTGTGACGGGCCCCAGCGCCACTCCCGCACCCCGGTGCACTACTCAGCAGTCTAAGCCGGCTTACCGCAGAGCCTTCGCCGAAGCGCTTGCGTATCGTGCAGGTGACCTACACCCAAAGCTGACACGCTAATCACGACGTTCAAAGGAGAAGTCCAGCCCGCCCGCCCACAGCGGGGACAATCCTCATAGGTTATCCACCGCTACTGCTGCCAGGGAGCTATCCCAACGGCTTGCAATTGTTGGCCGTGGATAACCCGAATTGACCCCAGCCCTGGAAGGCTCAGAGTAATCGGTGCGAGCTTATGCGAGCCCAGGTCAGATTAACCGAATATCCGTTATCGGTGCTATGAAACGGCCATCGCCCGCTTGCTGGCGCGCGGGCCGCCGCTCTGCTGCTCCAGCCTGCCCGGGACTGCTCATTCGCTTTGCCGGTGGCCCCGCACCCTGATGACCTCGGCAACTCCGGCCAGGGCAAGCGGGAACGACACCACGGCGGCGAGGTGCCGCTTCGAGTCGTACGGGGAATCCATCGTCGCCCAGCCCACGAGAGCGACCGGCAGCCCGACGCAGATGGTGACCCAAGGCGGTTGTCCCGTGCTCCGGACCAGACGGCGGCAGCGAGGGATAGCGCGCAGCCGGCGAAGATGTAGCGGTTACCCATCCCGACTTCTTCGTGATCCGTCCAACGTGGCAGCCAGATGTGCCAGCCAGCGCGCCATACCCCGTAGCCGATCAGGGCCATCGAGGTGAGAACGAGCAGGATCCGGGCAATGGTTCCGACCTTCCGGCGGCTGACTTCAGCCATCGCGTGCTTCGCTTGTCCCATCCACACGCACGTTCCGGGCCATCCTTGGCCGGCTCTCGTGCAGTGCTTCGCGAACGATGGCCCCCACCATCACTCCAATGGCGTTGCCTGGAATCAGTACCGTAAACAGGGTGGACCATGGCTTGGCAAGCTGGGAAAAGATCACGCACTCCGCCACTACGACGAGCACGAAAAGGACTCCCACCAGATTCTCGCGGACCAGGGCCCGGACAAGAGCGCCCCCTGTGATTCCGGCAGCAAGCAGGACGGCGATCTCCACCCCATGTGACCCACCGGTCAGTGAGAAGGTCGTGAAGAATATGCCTGCTGCAAATGCCAGCGCCATCGCCCACAGGGCCCAGGTGCCCCGGACTGTACGGATAATCCCCGACCAGTTTGGCGCCTTCCTCACGCGGCTCACCTGGCAGCGAGTTCATTGCGGCGAGAGGTCCCGGCGATGGAAAGCTTCTTGCCGTATTCAATGGACCCGTACCGGAAGAGGTGGACGGCGAGGCGCAGGATCAGGAGCCCGACGATGAACAGTTCGGCAATGATTAACTCGAACCCAGCGACGGTGCCCAGGTTGTGCTGTGAAAGTGCCATCGTCCTAGACCTCTGCCATCTGCTGTTCGCCGTACACCTGGATGAAAATCTCCTCCAAAGAGACCCGTGCGGTTGTGAAAGACCGGACCGCGACGCCGCCCTCAACCAGCTCCCGCAGGCGCTGCTTCGGTGGCACCTGCCTGTGGAGCGAGCTCGGCCTGCCCGCCGGCGTCCGTTATGACTTGGCTCATCCAGGATGAGCAGCTCCGGATCGTTCATGATGGTCACGCCCAGCTGGACCTTCTGCTGCTGGCCGCCGGAAAACTTGTCCAGCCGCACCGTGGCCTTGTCCGCCAGGCCCACCCGCTCCAGGTAATCCACGGACCACGTGCGGGTCTCCGTCTTGGACAGGCCTTTGAGCCGGCCGAAGTAGACCATCACGTCCAGCACGGCTTCCTTCTTGTACAGACCCCGCTCCTCGGGCAGGTACCCGAGCCGGGCGCCGTCCCGCGGTTCGAAAACCTTCCCGCCGATATGCGGTGTGCCCGCGGTGGGCTGGTAGAGCCCAGCAGCGCCCGCAAACTGGTGGTCTTCCCGGACCCGTTCGATAACGGGGACCCCGAAGGTTTCCCCGGCCCGAACATCGAAGGACAAGCCCTTGATAACCGTGGTGTCCCCGAAATTCATCCGAAAGTCTTTGATGTGCACAAGCGGTTCCGCCGCATCCCCCAACGTCATCCTGCCAGCCTATATCTGTGATGCGAATGGTCATTCCCGGGAGGCATGCGTAGGGGTGCCGGCATGTAGTCGCCGCGGGCCGCATCTGCCGTCAACAGATACGCTGAAGGCCAATCGATTTGGGGGATGAATGCATGATCCGCGCATGAGAGCTTTTCTGCTCGGGTTGGAATGCTGCCCATCGGCTGGGTGCTCTTCGAGGTCCTTGGTGGGCGGTCCAATCAGGAGCAGTACCGCAGCGATGAGGACCTCTACAGGGCTGCTCTCACTCGTGGGCGTGCTGATCCTCGCTGTGGGCATAGTCTGCATCCTGACGAGCATTTACCAGTGGCCTAAGGAGGCGATCCGGACATGGTGAGCACCGCAGCTGCTTCCACCATCAATCACGTCGGGTCGCTCGTCCGACGGAACCTTTAGGGCGTCATCCGCGGAGCCTGCTCTTTACACGTATGAACAGGGTGGCCAACGCCATCGCGAAACAGGCCACCATCAGGAGAGCCAGGACCGCCAGGGCCGGGTTCGTCCACGGAGGAACGAGGTCGTACTCGGCGTTGCACTTGGTGGTCAGCGGGAACAGCTGAAGCTGCTCGTCCTTGTGAAGCCTGCGGTACTCATGGTCGTACGGTTGGCCAGCGCGCAATGCGCAAGCCTCCGCGACGTCGAGCCCACCGGCGGCAGCACCCTGGAAGAAGACCAAGAACAGCAGGAACGCGGACAGCATGCTCAGCGCCAGCCATCCGGACGGCTTCATGCGCAGCAATTTCTCCCCCATCCACTGGAGCCTACCTGCGCGTTTCCCATCTACCGAAACGTGCACCGGGCGCGCAGGTGCCGCTCAGGCGCTGGCAGTAGCGTGGTGAGCGGTCGCTAGCATGACGGAATATCCATCATTGGCTTACGAAAATGGCCGGGGGAGTGCCTGCAAAAGGGGGTGTTTCGCGTCATACGTTCGTGGCAATTCTGCCCAAAATTCCGTTGTCCGAACTGGCTTGGCCAGGGTCGGCGGCCGCCGGGATGCCGATGATCATTTTTACGACACGCTTCGACCCTGGGCACAGGGATGGTTTTAGCTCTTGTGGACTTAATCCAGTGGGTTGGGTTATTCTTCAGGCGTCTGAACTGCACCGGGGGGTGGTACGCATGGCTAGGTCTCGTTCTCCTTGGCGTACCCTGCGGCCCGTTTTCCTTGCTGGAGCGGCTACGCTCTCGTGGTTTACGCTTTCTTCTACCGCGGCCTCCGCCGATGTGCTCCCGGAGACTTCTTCCGTTCTGGGTGGAGTATCCAGCTCCGTGTCCTCGGTTTCTGAGAAGCTGCTGACTACTGCTCCGGCAGTTCCTTCAACGCCTCCAGCCGGTCAGCCCGCAGGATTGCTCCAGCCTGTAGTCGGTTCAGCCGCTGGGCTGGCGGACGGCGTCATCGCTTCAGTGCCGGTAGTGCAGCACCATGTTCCCGCCGGCACTATCACTGTCATCGCAGCGCCGATAGCAGAGATTGCAGACGGAGCGGCTTCGGCTGTTGTGGAAGTGGTTGTTCCGCCCGTTACCGAAACCGTTCCGGCGCTTGATCCTGTTCTGGAGCCGGTATCGGATTTGGTGACAGGGGCAACGCCCCTGACCGTTACGGTTCCTGCCGTCTTTGAAGCAGCCTTTGACGAGGAGTCTGTTTCTGTGCTCGTTCCGGGCTTTGGGGACGAGAAAGGAGCTGAGACCGTTCAGTTTCCATCTGAGCGTGGAGACCTGGTTTCAGCGGATCCGAACCAGTCCTCAAAAAGCCCGTCCTTGGGTTCAAGGCCGGTCCCTGCACTCAGTAGCGCCAGCGGCGCGGCTGGCGCATCGGGGGCTTCTGTCCCTGTGACACCTGGCTCAGCTTCTCTCGTCGACGATGAGCGGCTTGAAGCATCTGATCCTTCTTCCGGCCTGGCCCGCGTCCCCGCAGCTCCTGGCTCCGGTGCTGGCAGCGGTGCGTCGTCGGCCGGGTTTTCTGCTTCGGTCGCTTGGCTGAGCTCCTTTAACTTCTACCTTTCTTATTCCGGGCCTGTACGGGCCGGGGAGTATTCACAGCATGCTCCTTCACCGGTGTCTTTTGACCCGGGTTCTTCTCCTGACTAATTGAGGTCCTTCTGCCTTTTCTTGGCAGCACTGGGTCATTAGGGCGACCACATGCGCGCCCTACCTCAAACTTTCAGGAGACATCAATCATGAGTTCCAATTTTCGCAGGGGGCTGCTTGGCACCCTCTTTGCCGGGGGCCTCCTCGCCCTCGGCTGTACAGCCGCTAACGCCGCGGACACTTCAAACGAAACCAAGACCCTCGTCGGTGCAGTCGCTAACGTGACTATCGGCAAGACCGCCGGCGCCGCCACCGGCTCCCTGGCCGACGCCGCAGCGGACGTCGAAGTCCTCACCCACACAGGCACCGGAAACGGCACCGGTTCCCTCGCTGATGCGGCAGTGAACCTTGATATCCTCCCCCACACCCACGGCACCAATGGCGCCGGGTCCCTGCTGGATACGGACGCCGAGGTGCTTGTCGGTACCACCGGAAACGGCACCGGTTCCCTCGCTGATGCCGCAGTGAACCTTGATATCCTCCCCCACACTCACGGCACCAATGGCGCCGGGTCCCTGGTGGATACGGACGCCGAGGTGCTTGTCGGTACCACCGGAAACGGCACTACCTCTCTCGTGGATGTAGTTGTTGATGTGAACCTTGGTGGCGCTGGCACGGACGGCACCAATGCCGGACTCGACACGGTTGTGGACGCAGTTGTTGACCTGAACCTCGGTGGCACCGATGGTGGGGTGGAAGCTGGCGTAGATCTCGGTGTGGATTTGGGTACGGGTGGTACCGGCGGTGTTGATGCGGGTATTGACCTGGATGTCGACCTTGGTATCGGGGCCGGTAATGGAGACACCGGCGTTGAGACTCCGGGTAATGGAACCCCCGGTACTGATGGCCCGGACAATGGCACCGGTGGCAGCGGCACCGTCGATTCCGATACGGGCAACCCCGGCACCGGTGGTGGGAACGGCACCGACAGTGGCAACGCCAACGTCAGCATCGGAACCGGTGACGCGGCCGCGGGCCTCGGAACTACTGTTACGGCTGCTACCAGCAACTTCTCGGTGGCCCCTGCCGGGTCAACCTCTGTTGGCGGGGCGATTGCCCAGGATTCGACTCACCGCAGCGCTGCCACCCACCGCGGTGGTGCCCTGGCCAACACGGGCCTAAACGCATCATTGGTTCCCTTCGCCCTGTTCCTGCTGGGCGCCGGGCTTCTAATGCTCCGCAAGCGCAGGGTCTCCTGACGCCCACCTCTTACTCCCGCCCTGCCTCCGAAGGTAGCGACACCACGGTAGGGCCGAATTCTTGAGCTGAACTTCTTCATATTGTGAGCCCGGCGGCGGGAAACCTAATCTTGCCGCCGGGCACTCCCATGCCCTTCAAGGACCTTAATGCCCCTGACACCCGAGCATCCCCTGTCGTCCCGCTTCGAAATCGTGGACGGCTACTGGATCCCTAAAGACATGGTTGAAAGCAAAACTGCTTCAACAGTGCGCTGCACCAACAACGTCATCATTGTCCGGCCTCCCAAACCCCCGGAAAGGGCATAGCCACCGGTACGCGCTGGTAAGTGCGTGTGAGGTCTCTGGTCTTATCCGAGCTGAGGGAGGGGCAAGCGCCGTAGCGCGTGCCCCTCCCTCGTGTTTCTCACCTACCGCGCCGCTTCACCGTCCGACAGCGCTTCTTTGAGCTTTTCCTGATCAACAATTGTAGTTTTTTTATTAGGTTTTTAGCATCCATTTGCGTTTGAAATGAAACAGTTATAGCTGGAAATTCGAGAACGCTCATGGGAATTCAATGCGTTATTCTTTGCGATACAAAGCTACATATTGGACGTTTAGCCGATGATTACCGTTATCATTCCGGCCCATAACGAGGCTGTCGGCATAGGCGACACACTGCGATCACTTGCAGGTCAGACACTGGCTCCTGAACGTGTCATTGTGGTTGCCGATAACTGCACCGACGCTACTGAAGCGATTTCCTTAGCAGCCGGAGCTGAAGTAATCCGAACGGTGGACAACACCGATAAAAAGGCTGGTGCCCTGAACCTCGTACTGGCCAATTTGTTGCTCCAGGGCGCTCCGGAGGACATGATCCTGGTGCAGGACGCTGACTCTCAGCTCTCCCCCGATTTCATCGAACGTTCCGTGAGCCATCTGGAAGCCGATCCCGAGTTGGGGGCAGTCGGCGGAGTGTTCAGCGGAGCGGAGGGTGGCGGGTTTGTGGGCCACTTGCAGCGCAACGAGTACGCCCGGTACGCCAGGGACGTAAGGCGGCTGCACGGCAAGTGCCTGGTGGTCACCGGGACGGCGGCTCTGTTCCGAGTGGGGACGCTGCGCCATGTTGAAGCGGCGAGGCTGGATGGGACTTTGCCGCCAGGTAATGGCCGTGGAGGCGTGTATGACACATCCGTTCTTACTGAGGACAACGAGCTGTCCTTTGCCCTGCTGACGCTCAACTACAGGATCATGTCACCGGCGGACTGCACGCTGGTCACGGAGGTCATGCCTACCTGGCGGCAGTTGTGGGCGCAGCGCCTGCGCTGGAAGCGGGGAGCAGTCGAGAACTGCATGCAGTATGGATGGACGCAGGTTACCCGGCCTTACTGGGGCCGTCAGGCGCTGTCCGTGGTCGGTGTCCTGGTGACGTTCGCCTATGTCGGCACGGTGGCGTTTGCACTGGGCACGGGGGCAGGGCTGCACATTCAGCCGTTCTGGCTGGCCGTGACCGGTGTCTTCGTGATCGAACGAGTGGTAACAGTAAGGCTCCGGGGATGGAAGTATATGCTCGCGGCCGCCACCATGTACGAAATGGTGATCGACCTGTTCCTGCAGGTAGTCCACGCGAAGGCCTACGCAGATGCAATGTTCAACAAAAAGAAAGCCTGGTAGAGACATATGTACAACAACCCAGCAGTTCCAGCCGCAGCAGGAGCCGGTTCGGGAACGCTCGCCATGACCGGCGCCGGCGACATGTTTTGGTTCGCCCTTGCAGCGTTCGCGCTCCTGGCCCTGGGCCTGGCCATCAAAAGAATCGTCCCCGTGCGCAGCGCCAAGTCATGACAAACCAGCTTCCCTTGGGCTGAGACAACCAGGGGGAGCTCCCGAGCGCAGGGCACCTTCCCCCCAAGGTCCCTGCGCTCCGGAGTTCAGCTGACACCCGACAGCGGCATCTACTGCAATTGCCCTGACGGGCAACGGTTGGGCGTACTACGGGGCGGGGACGAACGCGAAGTCCCTGATTACGACGCTTTCCGGTTCCACCTTGTCAGGGTTCCCTCCTCCTCCGATAACCCACAGGTTGAAGTGGACGCGCTCTTTCGCTGGCGTTGGAACGGTCTCCCCTTCAAGGACCGTGCGCTTCAACAGGATGCCGCTAAAGCCTTCACCGGCAAAGGTTTCGAACGTGATTTTGCCCGGCTCCCAGACCATCCGATGGGTCGTGACAGGGTCTGACCTCACGTCGAAGACGGTGGTGTTGTTGCCTTCTCCCGGGGCTTTGGTGGCGTCAAACCAGTAGCCGTGGCCCTGAGTTACCGGCCAGGACTCGCCATAGCCGGCCCCGCCGCCCCAAGCCGAGGCTTCGCACAAGTCAATCTCGGTATATCCAGGTTCGGTCAGGGGATCGTAGGTAAATAGGCCGCCCCACACCACTTCCTTTTGCAACGTGCTCAGGTTCTTTTCCACCGTGGTGCTGTACGTCCCGTACCCGAAGCCCTGCCGGGTGGACTGGAACTCCGCACCCGCCGGCGCTACACCGGTGGGGTTAGTCAGGCTGACAGTGATGTAGCCGTTGGTATCAGGGCCACTGACGTTAGCCGAAGCGAAAACCCCGTTGTACTGCGGAGACCCACCCCAAAACCGCTTCACCCAGTTGAACCCCTTCCAACTGAAATCACCCGGCGGACCAGAAACCGGGGCCACTGGGCCGTTATGTCCTGCCTCGCCCGCAGGCGGGAAAACAAAAAAATCACGAAAATCCAAACATTCCTCCTAAGATGTCAGCCAATGGCACCTCAAAATAACTGCAAGTTCTGCTCAAGCTAATTGCAAAATTCCCTTTTTTTCTCAAGCAAACATCAAGCTCTGCTCAAGGATCCTCTTTTGGGCGAATTAACACCCATCCATGCCTAACACACGGGCGAATACCGAATGAATTGTTGAATCAGGTGTGTATTGCGCCCTGCAGTGAAAGATCAAGAGGAAACCAAATTGTCAAAGCGCGGACGTGCTGTGATTGTCGACGACGATAACGACGCAAGGGAAACTTTGATGACGGTGTTGCGGCAGGCAGGATTCGAGGTTCACGGGGCGTTTTCGGGGTCCGAAGGAGTCGAAGCAGTCCGTGAGCACAACCCGGAAATTGTCATCATGGAGGTCGACCTCCCGGATTTCGACGGTATCGAAGCCTCCCGTCGAATCCGGACCTTCAGCGACGCCTACGTCATCATGGTCACAGGCCTCACGGACGAGGCCGACACGCTCATGGGCTTTGAAGCCGGAGCCGACGACGTCCTCGCCAAGCCGTTTCGACCCCGGGAACTCCGCGCCCGCATCGCCGCCATGTTCCGGCGCCCCCGAACCATGACCTCCGCCGCGGACTTGAAGAACACCTGTAAAGACGCTAATACTGGCCGGTCACCAGCCGGGCCGGCGTCACCAACAGACCCTGCAGGGCCCGCATCACCAGGCCGGGGAACAGCGCAGGAAAGCTTCGGGCCCCGAACCCCCCGCACTGGCAATCCTGACCGGTGGGACTTTGAATACAAGGGGCTGACCCTGCACGAAGCGTCCAGATCAGCTGCCATCAACGGCGTTCCTGTCGAGCTCACCCGAACCCAATTCGACCTGCTGCTGATCCTCGTTAAAAACGGCAGGGCAGTCCAAAGCAAGACAGATTTGGCCCAACAGCTGCGTAAAGAGTCTTACGACACCGGTTCCTACGTCAGTACCCAAGAACAGCGGACCCTCGAAGTCCATCTGGGATACCTGCGCAAAAAACTGGGCGACAACTCACGCGCACCCCGTTGGGTCGAAACCGTCCGGGGTGTCGGTTACCGGATGGCTTTGTAACTGATCACCTGGACCGCCCGCCCACCTAGCCGCTACGCGGGCAACTCCGGGGACCTATGTCCTGAACCGCAGCGGCGAAGACTACGAATCCCTCAAGGCTTCCCAAGATTCACATGAGGATAAGTTGAAATCCGTATACAAATTTGCTGCCATCGGCGGTATCCTGGCGCTTTTTTTAGCAGCCTGTGCCACTGTCCAAGCACCACCAATCCCGGTTAAGCCCGTTCCAACAGGCACTTCAGCATCTGCACTGGTTGACACCGAGGGCACCACAGAACTGGCGGATATCACGCCGGCCAGCGTCCCGGCCACTGCGTCCCACATCCGCGACTTTGGCTCCGACCGCGACTCTCAACTTGCTGTTATCACCCACGGCCTGGGCCTCATCCGCGTCTTCACCCTCGATTACGCGATTCACCAAACCCGGTCAGGGGCTCTGACCGATGACACCTACATGTCCCTCATGCCCAGTTTCGAAAAGAACATTAAGCCGAAGGTATCCGAGCCTGTTTGGAAGGACTTCGTCCAGCGGTGGGAAGTCCGCAAAAGCGGCCCCTTGTACCTTGCAAACCTTGACTCCGAGAGCGGAGAGTACTGGGTGACGAAGGAGGGCGGCACTGAACTGAAATGCCTGATCTCAGACAAACCCTGGGCAACAACCTTTTCGGACCCACGACTCACCGCCGAACCCTACGCTCCGGCAAGCGGCGGCGAACCGACAGCCTACAACGTGACAAAATTCCAGATCACTGCCCGCTACCTCATCCCTTGTGCTGACGGGAAAGTTCTAACAACAGGCGACAGATGGGAACTCACCTACCAGCCGGACGGGACCCTGTATGACTGGAAACGCGCCTCGACAGGCATAACAACTACCCTCTCCCAGCAGTAGCTCACCCGGCGACCCTCTGCCACCCCGCCGCCACCGATAGGGGGTCTTTTCCCGTGGCTTGTGCGTGTCCGTGCTTATCGGCGGTCACGTCACCACAGTCACAACGTTCGAGCACCCGACCGAATCGCAGACCTTGTAGGCCGTCGTCCGTCCGCCTTTAACGCTGTTGACGAAACTTCCCGTGTTGGCAACGATCTTGGGCGAACCATTGATCCACACCGTTACGTTCGTCCCGGTTGCCCCGCTCCACTTCAAAGTGGTGGAGCTGACTGACTTTTTCTTGGTGGTTGAGGCGCTCAGCGAGATCGCCGGAACCGGCTCCGCCGGAGCTGGTGCAGCAGCGGGAACAAAGGAGAAATCGCGGATCACCACGCTTTCCGGCTTCACGCGAGCGGGATCGCCCCCGCCTCCGCCCGTTACCCAGAGGTTGAAGTGAATCTGTTCTTTGGCCGGAACCGGAACGGTTGCGCCTTCGAGGACCGTACGTTTCAGGAGTGTCCCGGTGAGACCTTCACCGGCAAAAGTCTCAAAAGTGATACGTTGTGGCTCCCAGACCATCCGGTGCGTAGTGATGGGGCTGGACGTCACATCGAAGACCGTGGTGTTGTTTCCCTCCCCTGGGGCTTTGCTGGCGGCAAACCAGTACCCGTGCCCCTGACTGACGGGCCAGGACTCACCGTAAGCCGCGCCCCCGCCCCAGGCCGAGGCCTCGCACAGGTCGATCTCGTTATAGCCGGGTTCGGCAAGGGGATCGTAAGTAAAGAGACAACCCCACACCACTTCTTTCTGAAGGGCTGAGAGGTCCTTTTCCACGGTGGTGCTGTAGGTTCCGTACCCAAATCCTTGTCGCGTGGACTGAAACTCCGCCCCCACGGGCGCATCACCAGTTGGGTTGGTGAGGTTCATGGTGATATGGCCGTTGGCGTCCGGATTGCCGACGTTGGCGGCCGCGAAAAGCTTGTTGTATTGCGGTGCACCGCCCCAGAAGCGCTTCTCCCAGTTAAAGCCCTTCCACGAAAAGTCGCCGGCAGAGCCGGGGTTCGCATCAAGCGGCGTCGCGTCCGCGGCCTGGACAGGCGCCACGTTTGCGAGTGTGACCAGCGCAATGGCCGCGAGCACGGCCAAAGGTCTGCACTGGCGTGAAGGATGAAAAACAGCCATGCCAAAACGAGCCATGCAACGCCCCCTCAAGTCGCTCCCAGCGAGCACTACGCGCCCCCATTGAGCACACCTTGATCATGAGCCAACACAACAGAGAAAAGCCACAACCTTGGGAGTTCCTGCGCAAATCCTTAAGAAAGTGCCTCTGAAGGTGGGAAGTATCTCAACCACCGATTGGCAAGTACAGAAATGGGCAGCCGACAGCTGCATTCAAACCTGCGCCCGGCTTCCCCTCTTAAGGTCTAGGACGCACGAAAACGGTTGTAAGAAAATTCCTTGAATTGACCCATCCATGTTTCTGCATCGGCCGAATAGTCATTGAGACACGAGCCAAGAGCACATGAACATCGGTCCCGGCTAGGGGCCGCCACGATTCAAGGAGAACGTCGAATGCAAACAATCAAGCGCACAACCCTTACCGTCGCAGGCGTTGCAGCCGCGGCGCTGCTGAGCCTGACCGCTTGCGGCGGTTCGGCTACCACTTCAGGTTCATCGGCCCCCGCCGCTGCGCCTTCTGCTTCCAGCGCGGCGCCGTCAGCGTCCGCCAGCGCCTCGGCTTCCACTATGGATCCGGCCGCCAATCTTGTTGGTCCCGGTTGTGCCGCTTACGCCGAGCAGGTCCCCACCGGTGCCGGCTCCGTCGAAGGCATGGCCCTGGATCCGGTTGCTGTCGCCGCCTCGAACAACCCGATCCTTACCACCCTCACCGCCGCTGTTTCCGGCAAGCTCAACCCGAAAGTTGACTTGGTGGACACCCTCAATGGCGGCGAATTCACGGTCTTCGCCCCGGTGGATGACGCCTTTAAGAAGATCGACGCCGCAACCATTGAAACCCTGAAGACCGACGATGCGCTGCTGAGCAAAATCCTGACCTACCACGTCGTTCCGGGCCAGATCACCCCTGACAAGATCGCCGGCACCCATGCCACCGTCCAGGGCGGCTCCGTGACCGTAACCGGCAGCGGCGACGCACTCAAAGTTGACGACGCCAGCGTCATCTGCGGCGGCGTGCAGACCAAGAACGCCACCGTTTACCTCATCGACTCGGTACTGATGCCCAAGTAAGACACCTCGCAAGTCCAGGGATGTTGCCCTTAAAGGCATAGAACTCGTCTAGGAGTGGACTACTGCCTGCAAGATGCACTGGCAGGGCCTGGGCCCGGTATCGCACCGGGCCCAGGCCCTTTCAGCGCGCGGGCGACACTCCTTAGCGGGTTGGCTTACGGCGATTGCGAGAAAGCGGCTTCATCGTCATGTCCGGCTCCTTTGGGGCCGCCGGCATTTGGCCTGCTCGAGAATGCTTGAGAATGGGATGCAAAAAGCGCACGAGTTGGGGGTTATGGACGTATGCCACGTGTGACAGGTAAAACGCGCGGCCGCAGTGCAGGCAAGGGCCTGACGGAAACGGGCCGTATGTTCAGGCTGGCCGGGGCAGTGGCTCTGGTATCCGGGGCAATCGGTGCCGCCGGTATCACCAGCGGACTGTCTGCCCGGGAACAAGGACAGCACCCGCAGCAGGTGCAGGATCAGGGACTTGTGATCACCGCCCCCGTGTGCGAGTCTGCAGACAAAGCATCATTGGTGCCGGGCAGCGGGGCGTTGTTTGGCGTGAACCTCGACCCTCAGGCCAAAACCCTGACTGACTTGGCCCGGGACCTCGGTCGTAAACCTGCGGTTAGTGTGGCCTTCAGTCGCTTCCCCTACTCCGCGACGGAAAAGACCGCTCTGGACCAGGCCGCGGAGCAGACCCGGGCTAATGGGTGGATCATGATGCTGACCCTGGAACCTGCCAGCGGCCTCAACACCATCACCCCCGAATCAGCGGCCGCGCTGGCGGCCGACCTGAGCGCTTACAACGCTAACGGCGTCCCGGTGATCGTGCGCTTTGGTCAGGAAATGAATGGCTCCTGGCACCCATGGGCCCAACAGCCCGCCCGCTATATTGAAGCTTTCCGCACCATAGCCGACGCAGTTCATGCCAAGGTGCCCGGATCGGCGATGATGTGGGCACCAAACTATGGCGGCGGTTACCCGTTTTCCCGAGGCCAGTACGAGGCCCAGACCGGCAGCCAGGACTTTGCCGCGTTGGACACAGACGCGGACGGTGCCTTGACCGTCAATGATGACCCTTACGCACCGTACTACCCCGGTGATGACGCCGTGGACTGGGTAGGTATCTCCCTGTTCCATTGGGGCACCGCCTACCCCTGGGGTGTCAACGACCTGCCGGAAGCCAACAAGTTCGCTGACCAACTCACCGGTTCTTATGTCGGGGCCAACGCCGATGACAGGCCTCTCCCGGACTTCTACCGGGTTTACGCCCAGGATCACGGCAAACCCTTGGCAATCACCGAGTCCGCCGCCGTTTTCGCTCCCGAACTCGGCGGACAAGACGAACTCGCCATCAAGCAAGCATGGTGGACTCAACTCTTCGACCCGACCACAGCAAACCGGTTCCCACAACTGAAAATGATCAACTGGTTCGAGTGGGACAAGGAAGAAACCGAGGTCAATGCCCGAGTGGACTGGACCGTAACGAAGACCCCGGAAATCCGCGGTGCCTTCACTGCCGCCCTGCCGGACTGGCTGCACTTCGGCCCCGGACCCAGCTGTGCACCCGCACCGTAATGCATGTGTTGCAGCCACACTTAAACTCACCAGCTTCGGGCTACGACAGGTATAAACACCCTGGGAGGATCGGAAAAGGAGCCAGCGATCCTCCAAGGAGCACCTGAGATCCACCGTACGCCATTCTGTATGACCGGGCACGTGACGCTCTTGCACGTCGATGGTAAAGGCGTTGAACTCGTTTCCGCTGGTCAGATCTCATTCATCCCCTTCCGCATATTGGCTCCGAGACTTTGGTTACAGATTTTCAATTGCATTTGACCGCTTTAGTCATACCAAGCTAGCGTCCTCACTGGGGGCCTTTATCGTTGGAATCATGTTGGTCTTGTAGCTTTCTAGTGCGCCCGGTTTCCCCGCCGCCCGAGTCCTGATGGACGGGCTGGCTGACGACCACATAACCGAGAGGCGCTACCTGTTGGAACATGCGAACGGCCGCAGGCAAATTGGTGCCCGGCCGGGCACGTTGCGTGGTATTCGCGTCGTCGCCGCCACGCTGGCTCTGGTGGTCGTGATGAGCGGATGGGGAGCGGCTGCCCCTCCACGGTCGGCCGAAGCAAGTCTGAGCACCACTTTGAAAGAGCCATCTTCTCCACCCCAGTCCACCACGGCGGAGGATGCACCCGGTGGCTCGACGCTGGTTTCAGCGCCTACGCCCGCTCTTGAGCAGCCATCCACGCAGGCAGACGCCACCCAGGTGCCGACTTCGGACGGACCGGAGCCTTTCCCGACTGATCCAACCACCGCGTCGGAGTCCGAGTCGCACGCTGAGCCGGCGGCAAACCCAGACCCCAACCTGAGCGGCGCTGAATCTGTTCCCGGGCCCAGCAGGGCCCCACCAATGACGGCCGCCGCAACCAGCCGCTTCGAAACTTTTGCCGAGGTAAGCATTGCTGCCGCCGGGGTGGCGGAAGCCCCACGCCAGGTATGGACTGAGGCCTTCGAACAGGGCCTGACGAACACTGCCAGCGGACTATCCGCGTACTCGGGGGGCCGGTACACGGCGTCGACGGGTTGGAGAAACGGAACCAGCTGCACCGGGGTTCTTGTGAACTATGCCGCGCCGTACCCGAATCCGGCGTTCTGTCCCACACAGCAGGTCGGGGGTGTCGGGCAGTCGTCACTGGCGGCACGTGAAGTCCGCCGCATGGCCGACGTGCTCGGGCAGGTATCGGCGGGCGTGACCGGCTCTACCTCCGCTACATCACCGGCGAACGGCTCCACCTCGGGAACCCAGACCAACCATGCGCTGGTCTCGTTGCCGTACGCCACGGTTGCGGGAGGCACGACAGTACTGCAGTCCACGGGTGGGGCCGGGGTGAGCGCCCCGGATTCGCGGTACTACATGCTGGGGATGAACGCGGTCGGCGCACAGTGCGGTACCAACAACGCATCGCTTTCGCTGAACCTGGTCTCGGGCGCTGCCACCCTTTTGACCGGGTTTTCGTCTCCTGTTGTGCCATGTGCGAGGACGGGCAACGTCTTCTACACGTCCCCGGCCCTTCCCACTCTTGGCACGGTTTCGGGCGTCGTTGATCCCGCATGGTCGGCTTCCGTCCGTGCCGGGACTTTCAACGGGTCGAACGCGGCGCTCCTCACGCCCGCGCAGATCTCCGCCGCCCAGGTGCAGGTCGTGAACACGATGACCGGTACAGGCAGCGGGTTCGGTGTCGATAACATCCGGGTCCTCGATGTCACTCCGGCCCTGGATGTGGCCTTTGATCCTGCGGCTGCGACGGCTACGGTCCCAACGACCTTGACCTATACGGTCACCAACACCACGGACCTGCTTGCGAAAACCGACTGGGGATTTTCGGCCGTGCTGCCACGGGGGCTTGTTGTAGCACCGAACCCTTCGGTCGCTGGCACGTGCACGAACGCTGCCGGGACCGCCTTCGGCGTTACCGCCGCCGCCGGATCGGACAACATCTCTGCCGTCGGTGGAGACCTCGCCGCAGGGACTAACTCCTGCACGATCACGGTCGCTGTAGTGGCCGAGAGTGCCGGAACGTACACCAGCGGGACCGTGACCTCCTCGGGACTGATCACTTCACCGCCCGCCACCGTCGCAGTGGCGCCCGCGACGACGATCACGGTGCGCAAGAATTTGCCGGCGCGCACTGCACCGGGCGACCAGTTCACCCTGTCGCTGCGCACGGGAACAACGGTGATCGCCTCCGCCACCACCACGGGCACCGCCACCGGCATCCAGGCCGTACAGATCAGCCGCTCGGTCGTTCAGCCCGGTTCGACCTACACGATCCATGAGGCACCCACCTCCGGTGCAGGCCTTGGCTACTCCAACGGCTACGAGTGCACCCGGGCTGGCACGGTCATCGCGTCGGGGTCAGGAGCATCTGGCGCGATCACGATTCCCGATGAGGCAGGGATCGATGTCCTGTGCACCTTCACGAACACCACGCAGCCGGCACGCCTTTTCTGCGACGCCAACCACTTCTACTCGGTCACGGCCACCGGCGCTTTGGAGCAGGGTGACATTGTCTCGGGAAGTCTTGCCCCAGTCGGTGCATGGGCGGGTGTGACGGCCGCCAACGCCCTCGGTGTCGGCCAGGACGGAAACATCGCCTACGCGCTTGACCGGTCAGCCGATGCCAGTGACGTGGCTTCAATCCTTAAGTGGACCGCGGGGGGCGGGTTCCAAAAGCTGGCGAACACCTCATACGCGACTGTGGCGGGCGGGAGCCAGGTCGTGGGCAGCATCGTCGCCGGCGCTGTTGACCCGTCAAACGGTCGCTACCTTTTTGGGATTTTTGCAAACTCGCAGTTTTACATCTGGAACTTCACCGAAATGAACCCGGCCGCCAGCCGCTTCGCTTTCGTGGGTTCGTTCCCCACCGGCTCGGCGCCGAACGGCAACGGTGACATGGCTTTTGACGCCCGCGGCAACCTGTACGTGGTCGGCGCGGCCACGGTCAACTCCACGTCCAGCGCAACGATCTACACGGTGACGGCCGAGACGCTCGCCGCGGCCTCCGGCGGCACGCTGGCGGTAAGCGCGTCGAGCGTCTCGGCGGTGACCGGCACCGAGGCGGCCTTCGCCAACATCAATGGCATCGCGTTCTCGCCACGCGGCACCGTCTACCTCTCCAACGCCGGCAGCGCCTACGAGTTCGACGCCACAACATGGCGCCGCGTGCCTGGCACGCCGCGCGTTGCAGTCAACTCCGTCGACCTGGCCGGCTGCTCGTCGCCGCCGACAATTACCGTGCAGAAGAACGTGGTCGGCCGCCAATCCGCGAACGACCAGTTCACGCTCACGGCATCGGCCGGGTCACCGCTGACAGCGTTTGCCACGGCAACGACGACCGGCACGGCCACCGGGCGTCAGGCCGCGCAGATCGGGCCCTTCCCCACCTCGAGCGGCAACACGATAACGATCTCCGAAGCCGTGGCCCCCGGCTCCTCCTCCCCCATCAGTGCGTACACGACGATCTACGAGTGCTGGTCCGACGGGGTGCGTCTGAGCGCAGGGACCACCACGACCGGGACCGTCACGATGCCGAACAGGCTCAGCGCGAACGTGAACTGCACCTACTTCAACTCACCTTCTCCGGTCTCGAGTGTGCGGATCACCAAGACCATACGGGAGTTCTCGGGCCTCACCCGCCCTGGCGTGGACTGGAGCGTGGGCACGACGGCGACGGCGACCACCGGCACCGTAACCGCACTTCCGGCCGGCGCGTCGAGGCAGCAGACGGACGCTGCAGGCCAGGCCAGCTGGACGGTGCTGTTCGGTTCCACTGCGTCGCGGGCAACCATCGTCGTCTCAGAGGTCCAGCAGGAGGGCTTCGCGTTCGTCAGCGGATCGTGCACGGTCAACGGCTCCGCCCGGCCCGTCACCTTTACCCAGGCCGGGTCGACAATCAGTGCCAGCCTCACGGCCATAGCCCCCGGGTCGGCGATCGAATGCTCCATCATGAACCGGCCCACCGCATCCCTAACCCTCGTGAAGGAGGTGGCCCTCGGCTCCGCGCTGCATACAGACTGGACCCTGAGCGCAAGCGGCCCTCCCGGAGCGCTGACCGGGCCCTCCGGGCGTTCGGGCACGGCAGCCGCCTCGGGGGTTCCCGTCACGCCCGGTGTGGCCTACCGCTTGGCTGAAGCCGGCGGCCCCGGCACCTATGTCCAGACCGGTACCTGGCGATGCGTCACCGGAACGGGTGCCACTGTCGACGTCACTGCCGCCGGGGATCTCGTCCCGCCCGCCACCACCGCGGTCACCTGCACTGTCACAAACTCGACGGCGTCCATCACGTTGCTCAACCAAGTGCAAAACCCGCAGGCAGGCTTCCAGGCCCCGGACTGGAGGGTCACTGCGACCCCGGCAGTACTACCCGGAGGGACCCTGCCAACCGAGAGCCGGGCCGGCGCCGAGTATGCCAGCGGTGGCAACCCGGCCAACACTTTCGACGTGCGGCCCGGCCACAGCTACACGCTGTCACAGGCGGCCACCGACCCGGCACGGCCGCTCGCGTACCAGGAACTTCGGCTCGAACAGCTGATCGGGTCGACGTGGACCCCGGTGCCCTCACGAACCATTTCCGCTCCCGCGCCAGGGCAGACGGCGGTCTACCGCTTCGTCAACGCCCCCGTGGAGCCGACACGATTGCCGCTCACAGGCGGCACGAGCGCAGACGCGTTCTACCTCGGAGGAGGATTGCTGCTCATCCTGG
This sequence comes from Pseudarthrobacter sp. NamE5, assembly GCF_005796225.1. GTDB lineage: Bacteria > Actinomycetota > Actinomycetes > Actinomycetales > Micrococcaceae > Arthrobacter. The sequence goes on along the minus strand of NZ_VAHO01000014.1, from coordinate 98,376 downwards.
CATCCACCCTCCTGGCGTGGCAGACGCGTCAAAGAAGGCGGGGCGCCTTCCGGTGACATTCCTGCCCTTCACCCGCTCCCACTGGTCTCAGCCCTACAACCATCACTTCGCTTATAGGAGAGAACTCATGTCCATTCCCATCCTCGGGCGGCTCTCAGCTGCTGTCGGCGTGCTGGCGCTGACTGCCGCGGCTGCCCTCGTCACCGTCGCACCAGCGACAGCCGTCACCGATCCCGGCAACATCGACCCCGCGATCGCCCGTACACTGACCATCCACAAGTTTGCGCTTGGCCCCGATAACGGTCAGCAAATCGGTACCGGCCAGGAAGTCACCGTCCCGGGCACCCCGCTCTCGGGCGCTACCTTTACCGCCGCCCGCGTCCAAGGTGTCGACCTCACCACCCCGGAAGGTTGGACCGCGGTCTCCACGCTTACCCCGGCCACAGCAGCCACACGCGTCACGGTCGAGGACACCTACACGGCGACCACCGGCACTGACGGCGTGGCACTTTTCAACGGCGGTAACAGCCTGCCGATCGGTCTGTACCTGGTGACCGAGACCGAGCTGCCGGCCGAGGCTACCAACCCCTCCGCACCGTTCCTTGTCACGTTGCCGTTCCCGACAGGCCCTGGCGGGGCACCGGCGAACCAGTGGATCTACGACGTGCATGCCTACCCCAAGAACGCTGTCACCGACCTGACGAAGACGCGCGTTCCGGCGCCCGCCAACTCAGTAGAGGCCCGCAACCCCGACCTGATTCGTTGGGCGATTAACTCCGACGTGCCGACACTGGCCGCCGGCGACACCCTCGATACGTTCACGCTCACCGACACGCTGCCCGCGGAGCTCGAATACCTCGCGACCGGCCCGACCGGCGTCGCACCGACAAGCGTTCGGGTCGCAAACGCGGCCGGCGTCACCCAGAACTTCGTCGACGGCACCGACTACACCCTCGCCTTTGACGCAGCCGCAGGTAACGTCACCGCCACCTTCACCCCTGCCGGGCTCACCCGGCTCGCGGGCCTGCCCGGCGGAGATGTGACACTGACCGTGCTGAGCCGGGCGGTGACAATTCCCGCCAGCGGCGTCATCACGAACACGGCAACGAGCGTCGTGAACGGTGCCACCGAAACGGTCACCGGCAGCACCCCGATCGGCCAGCTCACTGTCTTCGCCTTCCAAAGCGAAAACGGGGTACGAACACCGCTCGCCGGCGCCGTGTACCAGGTGTTCCTCAACCAGAACGACGCCAACCTGGGCCAGAACGCGGTCTTCATCGACGGTATCCAGAACTGGACAACCGGGGCGAACGGCACTGTCGCGATCCCGATCATCACGCCGGGCAACTACTACGTGCGTGAGATCACCGCGCCGGCCGGCTTCCAGCAGCCGACGCCGAACCAGGTACAGACCCAGGTCGTCGCCGGGCCCAGCTCAACCACGGCCCCGGTGCAGAACTATGTCGAGTTCGAGCACGACCAGGTTCCGGCCTTCGCGCTGCCCCTCACCGGTGGTGACGGCGCCCTCTGGTTCACCGTCGGCGGTATCGGACTCATCGCAATCGCCCTCGGCACCGGCCTGGTCGCCGCGCGTCGTCGTCGTAACACCCTGGCACCGGCAAACGCGTAACGTAGCACTGTGAAAGCGAAGGCGGGGCGTCAAAACAGCGCCCCGCCTTCGCTTTTTCCCGGCGAAACAGCACAAACCACCACCACCGCTCCGCCCTCAGCCCCGGCCGGGCGCGGACGGAGCATACACCTTCGCTGGAAGCTGCCCGCACTGCCACTGCTGGCCGCGCTGGCGGTCATCGCCGGATCCGCCCTCCTCCTGTATCCGGCCGCTGCCGCCTGGTTCAGCGCAGTGGAGCAGTCACGCGAGATCGACAAACTCACCCAAGGAATCAATGACCTCGGCGCCGAGACTTTACGCGAAAGACTCGTCGAGGCACGCGAATACAACCAGGGCGTCAGCGGTGGAGCGGCCGTCGCAGCGAACGAACGACTTCCCCTGATGAACGAGCCCGGACCTGATGACGAGCAACAGTACCTATCCATGCTCCGGGGCGATTCCGAAGGCCTCATGGCCCGCATCAAAATCCCCTCAATCAAGGTCGACCTGCCGATCTATCACGGCACGAGCGATGCTGTCCTTCAACGCGGCATCGGTCACCTTGAGGGCACGGCGCTCCCGGTGGGCGGGCAGTCAACCCACTCCGTCGTCACGGGACACAGAGGCCTTGCGACCTCCGAGCTCTTCAGCAAGCTCGACAAGGTCATGGTTGAGGACACCTTCACCATTGAAGTTTTCGGGGAGACACTCACCTACCGCGTCACCGAAACCCTTGTCGTCGAGCCGGACGACACCGAAAGCCTCCTCATCCAACCCGGTAAAGATCTGATGACCCTCGTTACCTGTACTCCTTTGGGCATCAACAGCCACCGGATCCTGATCACCGGGGAGCGTGTGATCCCCACGCCACAGACCGATATCGATGCAGCGGGCCAAGCCCCTGACGTGCCCGGCTTTCCCTGGTGGATGCTCATCGCTGGCGGAGTGATTCTGGGCGCCGGCACCTATGTATGGGTCTCAGGACGACCGCCACGCGCCGCGCGGCCGCATCACGCGCAACAGTGTGAGGCGCAATCTGTCAACGGTTAGAGCCGAGTGGATCTCACGCGTAGGGGCACCTGTCCGACCGCGCCCGCCATCGGACGGCTTCAGGTGCAGGCAACTGCCAGGGCCGCTTCAGCGCCGGCCAAGCGAGCGAGTGCGCAGACAGCAATCTCCTGTACCGTCGCCGGTCCCGGGGCTCAAGGCATTCCTGCTGGCCTTGGGCACGGAAGTTGCCCCTGCCAAAGCGCTTGAGGAGCTTAACGATCCCGAACAGCGCCAGGCCCAGCAACAGGAACTGGATCAGCACTGTGACGAAGCTGCCGTATCTAATCTCGGCGTCGTTCACTGTGAAGCTCAACTGAGTGAAATCCGGCGCCCCGAAGATCGCAGCGACGAACTGCAGCAAAATGTCATTGGCGAGGCTGTCCACGAGTGCAGCGAAAGCCGTACCGATAATGAACCCCAGGGCGAATCAAACATGTTGCCGCCCATGGCAAAGGCTTTGAATTCTTTGCACATACTCGACATGGCATGAGGCTAAACCCGTTGGCGGCAAAATCTGCCGCCACCTAAAAAATCCATTAGCGATTAATTCAGAATTCGATGTCGATTATGAAGTCTGCACTGGGCCTGCCAGTATGTTGTGCGGCGGCTGTTTGCACGACCGCGATGATCACGTCCACACTTCGAGCCACAGCCTTGAGCCCAGGCAGTTCAACAACTCCGAGGACCGTATGCCGGTTCGGCAGCCGTGATGATGTAGGCCGTGAGCCGCAAAAGCAATCCCCTTCCACCGGTACCTAGGGTTACCGGCAGACACAACTGCCGACGAGGTCGGCTATGTTGTGTCATTCGCAAGGGACGAGGCTGAGGAGTCAGATCGGGAAGGAAGAGGGCCTTGTCGCGTTTCGCCTTGTTTTGCGCTTACGCCCGGTCGTCTTGCGGGCGGTGGACACGTATGGCTTCATAGCTTCCCGCAGGCCTTCCGCGTTCGCGGCGCTGAGATCAATCTCGTAATCGTCCCCATCCAAAGCGAAGGTAATTGTCTCGACCGCTTCGGACCCGTCGATGTCGTCTTCAAGTGTTATCACTGCCTTCAAAGCCACCTGGTAAGCATACTTTGCAATCCGGCCTGGGCACGTAATCCGGGCTGCACCAGGGCCGCCGTCAGCTTAGCTAAGGGAAGGCGATTGCAGCGAGGTCAGCCCCGAGGTTTCTGAAGGGTGAGTTCACCACGTTGGCATTGCTGTGCACCTAAAGCACACCCCAACCGGACGCAGGCCAAGCCCGAAAGACCGTCAGAATAGGATGTGCTTGTCCGTTCCTGACGGGAGCTAAAAGAAGCTCCAAGAGCCAAATCTGACACTTCTGGCCCGACGCAGGTGTCAACCAGACTGCGACGCGCTTCTGGTCTTGGAATTTGCTGGATCCGGAACCGGCTGCCCGCCGCGCCCAGCCGGGCAGCCGGACGAGTGCTATAGCCCGGACAGGATCCCGGCAACGTCGTCCAGCGCGCCGGGGACCAGGGAGTAGTAGGCCCAGGTGCCCCGCTTCTCCCGGTGCAGGATCCCGGCCTCAACCAGGATCTTCAAATGGTGGGAGACGGTGGGCTGCCCCAGGTCGAGGGGCCCTGTCAGGTCGCACACGCAGGACTCCCCCGCCTCTTCAGCCTTCACGATGGACAGCAGGCGCAGGCGGTTGGGATCGGCCAGCGCCTTGAAGACGAGGGCTTTCTGCTGGGCCTCCTCGACGCTCAGCGCCGGCTTGGCCGAGGGAACGCAGCAGGAGGGGTCGACGGCGGCGTCAAGAGTCTGCAGCGGGTTCATAACTCCCATTATGCAATAGATTGACATTCGTCGATATAGCCGGGAATACTGCACATATCGATCTTCATCAATCTAGGCATCAGGAGCCACGTGAGCACCCCGACCGAGACAATGCCCGCGCCCGGGAAAGAGGCCGTCGTCGGCAAACTCTCCACCGTGGACCACTTCCTCCCGGTATGGATTGTCGCTGCCATGGTGCTGGGACTGCTGCTGGGCAATGTGGTCCCTGGCCTCAACACTGCATTGGAAGCGGTCAAGGTGGGCGAAGTGTCCCTGCCCATCGCAGTCGGCCTGCTGGTCATGATGTACCCCGTGCTGGCCAAGGTCCGCTACGACCAGGCCCATAGGGTCATCGCGGACAAGAAACTTATGGTCTCCTCCTTGGTGATCAACTGGGTCCTGGCTCCGGCGTTCATGTTCGCCCTTGCATGGATCTTCCTGGCGGATCTTCCCGAATACCGGACAGGCCTGATCATCGTGGGTCTCGCCCGCTGCATCGCCATGGTGATGATCTGGAACGACCTTGCCTGCGGGGACCGGGAGTCCGCGGCCGTCCTGGTCGCCATCAATGCTGTTTTCCAGGTGGCGGCTTTCGGCGCGCTCGGCTGGTTCTACCTGCAGCTCCTGCCGTCCTGGCTGGGACTGCCCACCACCAGCGCCGACTTTTCCTTCTGGGGCATAATGCTCTCGGTGCTGGTCTTCCTGGGCATCCCGCTGCTGGCCGGTTTCCTCACCCGCACCCTCGGCGAGAGAGCCAGGGGCCGCCAATGGTACGAAGGAACGTTCCTCCCCAAACTCGGACCGTGGGCACTCTACGGCCTGCTGTTCACCATCACCCTCCTCTTCGCCCTGCAGGGCGGGACCATCACCGCCCACCCACTGGATGTTGCCCGGATCGCGCTTCCACTGCTTGTCTACTTCGTGGTGGTTTTCGGTGCCGGGATGCTGGTCGGCAAGTGGCTGGACCTTGGCTACGCAAAGACCACCACCCTTGCCTTTACCGCTGCCGGCAATAACTTCGAGCTGGCCATCGCCGTGGCGATTGGCACCTTCGGCGTGACGTCCGGCCAGGCGCTTGCCGGCGTCGTTGGCCCCTTGATTGAGGTGCCGGCACTTGTTGCACTGGTGTATGCGGCCCTCTGGGCCCGCGTGCGCTTCTTCAGCCCCGCCCCCGCCTCCCTCTGACCCGCACTACATCCCCGGAGAACATCATGAGCACCGAAACCGACAAGAAGCCGTCCGTTCTGTTCGTCTGCGTCCACAACGCCGGCCGCTCCCAGATGGCCGCAGCCTTCCTCACCTCGCTGTCCAAGGGCTCCATTGAGGTCCGCTCCGCCGGCTCCCAGCCTGCGGACAGGATCAACCCGGCCGCCGTCGAGGCCATGGCCGAGGTGGGGATTGACATGTCCGCCGAGGTCCCCAAGGTCCTGACCACCGAGGCCGTGAAGGAATCCGACGTGGTGATTACCATGGGCTGTGGCGATGAATGCCCTTACTTCCCCGGCAAGCGGTACGAGGACTGGGTCCTGGAGGACCCGGCCGGCAAGGGTGTGGATTCCGTCCGCCCCATCCGCGACGAGATCAAGGGACGCATTGAGGAACTGATTGCATCCCTGACCCCCGCCGCCAAGTAGCACCGCGCCAACCAGCACCAGCCCCGACCACCAGGAGACTCCAGTGAGCGACACCGTGAACACCGAACAGCTGATCATCATCGGCTCCGGCCCCGCCGGCTACACCGCAGCCATCTACGCCGCGCGCGCCGGACTCAAGCCCCTGGTCCTGGCCGGCTCCGTTACCGCCGGTGGCGCCCTGATGAACACCACGGAAGTGGAGAACTTCCCGGGCTTCCCGGGCGGCATACAGGGCCCGGAGCTCATGGACGGGCTGCAGCAGCAGGCGGAAAAGTTCGGCGCGCAGGTGATGTTCGACGACGTCACTGAGGTTTCGCTGGCCGGCCACCTCAAGCGCGTGGTCACCGGCGGCGGGGACACCTATGAGGCTCCGGCGGTCATCCTGGCCACCGGTTCCGCCTACAAGGAGCTCGGCCTCCCCGAGGAGAAAAAGTTCAGCGGCCACGGAGTTTCCTGGTGCGCCACCTGCGACGGGTTTTTCTTCCGCGAGCAGGACATCATCGTGGTTGGCGGCGGCGATTCGGCGATGGAGGAAGCGATGTTCCTGACCAGGTTCGGAAAGTCCGTCACCGTCGTGGTGCGCAGGGAGGAACTGCGGGCCTCCCGCATTATGGCCCAGCGGGCCAAGGACAACCCCAAGATCAGCTTCGCCTGGAATTCCGCAGTGACCGCCATACACGGTGACGGCAAGGTCACCGGCGTGACGCTCACTGACACCCGAAGCGGGGAGACCCGGCACCAGGCAGCCACCGGCATCTTCGTTGCCATCGGCCATGTCCCCCGCACTGAGCTGGTGGCCGGGCAGGTGGAGCTGGATGACGAGGGCTACATTAAGGTGGACTCGCCCACCACCGTCACCAACCTCTCCGGCGTCTTCGCCTGCGGGGACGCAGTGGACCACCGCTACCGGCAGGCCATCACCGCCGCCGGCACCGGCTGCGCCGCCGCCCTTGACGCCGAGCGCTACCTGGCAGCCCTCGAGGACGCGGACAGCATCGCCACCGCCCTGGTGGAGGAACCCACCCACGCCTAGCGCCATCTACCCCATGGCCGGGGCGGCACTGGTCCGCCCGGCCAACTGCCGGCGTGCCCAGCGGGCGAGCTTTTTGCCTTTGCCCTTCCACCAGTTGTCCTCGTCCTTGTCGTGGTGGAGCCGGAAGATGATGGCCACCAGCACGAACATGCCCATCACCACATCGACCCAGGACGCCAGAACCAACGCAATCAGCACCGTTACTCCGTTGGCGATGATGGACGGAATGGCGAGGGTCCGGAAGACGGTGCTGGCCAGGTAGCGCCGGTGGGACCTCGGTACGGACAGGGCACGCACCATGTCGAAGCAAACGCACACCACCACTATGGCTTGACCGATAGCGAGCAGGATTTGGCCGGGAACCGAGCTGCTGACCGCTGCAACCGACTCCATTCCCGGACTCATCGGTAACCCCCGGCAGCAGGGCGGCAAAAAGCGGGACCACACATGGAAAAACCCCCAGTAACTTCGAAACCACTGCTGCTGATCCAGCAGTGGTTCCATTGAAGTTTCCGGGGGCTTCGCCGGTCACGAGTAGCGGGTACTCGAATTCCGGCACGGCACCCGTTTCGCGGTACTTGGGCCGCTTCGGCGTCTGCGGCAGCGGGTTAAGTGCCGGTCACCCTCGGCCGCCACAGCACCACAGCCTGCGACCGGGGCCGGGGACGTTGGCCACGTGCCAGGCTCACCACATCTCCCGCCGCGCCGGCGGCGAAGATCCGCGCGTCCAGCGACTGGCGGCGCCTGCCGAGCTCCTCGGTCAGCTCCGTAATCCGGCTCTGCAGGGCCGCCACCTGGTTTTCAAGTTCCAGGATCCGTTTGATCCCTTCCAGCGAGACGCCTTCCTGGGACAACCGCTGCACTTCACGCAGCATGTTGATGTCCCGCTGGGAGTAGCGGCGGGACTTGCCGGGGGCGCGGCTGGGCGAAACGATGCCCAGCCGGTCGTACTGGCGCAGCGTCTGGGGGTGCATGTCCGCGAGCTCAGCCGCCACCGAAATCACGAAGATGGGCTGGTCAGCACTAACGTCCAAGGCACACCTCCCCTGCTACAACCGGGCCTTGGCGGCCAGGCCCTCGCGGACGTCGGCGCCGGCAGTGGCCTCGGCGAACGCCTTGACCGCCGCTTCGGCTTCCTTGTTCAGGTTTTTGGGAACGGCGACGTCGATGGTCACCAGCAGGTCACCTGTGCCTTTGGACGTCTTCACGCCTTTGCCCTTGACCCGCAGCGTACGGCCCGACGGCGTTCCCGCCGGAACGCGGACCCGCACCCTTTCACCGTCAATGGTGGGCACCTCCACGTCCGCCCCCAAAGCAGCTTCGGGAAAGGTAACCGGAACGTGGATGCGGAGGTTGTCCCCATCGCGCGTGTAGAACGGATGCGGCTGGACAGAGACGGTCACCACCAGGTCGCCGTTGCCGGCGGCACCGGGCTGGCCCTTGCCCCGCACACGCACCTTCTGGCCGTCCTTGATGCCGGCCGGAACACGCACGTCGATCACTTCACCGCTCGGTTCCCGCAGGCCGATGGTGGTGCCGCGAATGGACCCGGCAAAGGAAATGCTCGTTGAAGCGGTACGGTCGGCACCCTTCTGCGGTGTCCGCTGGTATCCGGTCTGGCCGAAGCCACTGCCGAACAGGTCGGCGAACTCGGGCGGAATGCCGCCGGCGGAGGGGTTGAACCCGCCCGCATGCCGGCCGGTGTTGCCAGTAAAGAGGCCGCCGAACAGGTCCTCGAAGCCGCCGTTGCCGGCCCCTGCCCCCCCGGGAGCGAAGCGGGCACCGCCGCCCATGGCCCTGATGGCGTCGTACTGCTGGCGCTCATCGGGATCCGAGAGCACCGAGTAAGCCTCGGAAATGTCCTTGAACTTCTTCTCGGCAGCGGCGTTCCCCGCGTTCGTATCAGGGTGGTGCTGCCGCGCGAGCTTCCGGTAGGCCTTCTTGATGTCGGCGTCGGAAGCGTCCTTGGCAAGACCAAGGATCTTGTAAAAGTCCTTGTCCACCCAATCCTGGCTAGCCAATGGCGTTTCCTTTCAAAGTACAAAAGCGTTAAGGCGAGACTACCGCTACGCCGGAGCGGATGAGGGGGCCCGGGAGTGGCATCGGGCCTGCCGGAGCTGGGCGGCTGAGAATCGAAGATCCTAAGCCGCCCAGCGTAGGGCGAGGCCCCCTCATCCGCCGAGGCGTAAGGCGACTAGGCCGGAACCGCGACGATGACCTGTGCCGCGCGAAGGACGCGGTCGCCTGACTTGTAGCCTGAGCGGAGCACCTGGCTGACGGTGTCCACCTCGATGTCCTCGCCGGGCTGCTGGATCAGGGCCTCGTGGATCGTGGGATCGAACTCCACGCCGGTCTCGTCGATCCGGGTCAGGCCGTACGTCTTCAGCGCGTTCTCCAGCTTGTTGGCGATCGCGGCGAACGGACCGTCGGCCAGGTCGCCGTGCTGCCGGGCTGCATCAACATCGTCCAGGACCGGAAGCAAGGAGTTCAGGACGCCGATCACGGCCATCTCCCCTGCCACGGCACGGTCGCGTTCAACCCGCTTGCGGTAATTGACGTACTCGGCCTGCAGGCGGAGCAGGTCGTTCCTCAGCTCAGCCGCTTCTGCACTGGCAGAACCGGCGGGCGCCGCGCCCTGGGCCACGGATTCCTCCGCCGGCACCTCGACGCGGTTGAGGATCTCCTCGGCCTGGGCCAGCGCGTCGCCGTCGGCATCCTGCGAGGCCGAGGCGGACCCGGTTCCGGCGTCCGGGGCGGAGTGGCCGCCTTCGGGGTGCCGGGCCTGTCCGGTCACCGGGTCAACCTTGCGGTTGTCCCTGATGACCGGCTCATCGTTGTGCCTGCTCTGGTCGGTGGAAGTGTGCTCTTCCTCGTTACCGTGATGGGGCATGATTACTTCTTCGCTTCGTCTTCGTCGATGATTTCGGCGTCGACGATGTCCTCGTCAGCCTTAGCGCCTGCGGAGCCTGCCGCGCCTTCAGCACCCGCGGCGCCGGTGTTTCCGTCCGGGGAGCCGGCCTGGGCGTAGATGGCCTCGCCCAGCTTCGTCTGGGAAGCCTGCAGCTTCTCGAACGCGCTCTTCACAGCGGCGTCATCGGTGCCTTCAAGGGCCTTCTTGAGGTCGTCGACGTCGGTCTGGACCTGGGTCTTGATCTCTTCCGGCAGCTTGTCGGCGTTGTCGGCGATGAGCTTGTCCACGGAGTAGGCAAGCTGCTCGGCGGAGTTGCGGGTGTCGGTTGCCTCGCGGCGGGCCTTGTCCTCAGCTGCGTGCTCCTCGGCGTCACGGACCATGCGGTCAATGTCTTCCTTGGAGAGCGCGGTGCCGCCGGTGATGGTCATGGACTGTTCCTTGCCGGTGCCCTTGTCCTTCGCGGAGACGTGGACAATGCCGTTGGCGTCGATGTCGAAGGTGACCTCGATCTGCGGGATGCCGCGCGGTGCCGGGGCAATGCCGGTCAGCTCGAACGTGCCCAGCGGCTTGTTGTCGCGGGTGAACTCGCGCTCGCCCTGGAAGACCTGGATGGCTACCGACGGCTGGTTGTCGTCAGCGGTGGTGAAGGTCTCGGACCGCTTGGTGGGGATAGCCGTGTTGCGCTCGATCAGGTGCGTCATCACGCCGCCCTTGGTTTCGATGCCGAGGGACAGCGGAGTGACGTCGATCAGCAGCACGTCCTTGCGCTCACCCTTCAGCACGCCTGCCTGGAGGGCTGCACCGACGGCCACAACCTCATCCGGGTTCACGCCCTTGTTCGGCTCCTTGCCGCCGGCAAGTTCCTTGACCAGGTCGTAGACGGCGGGCATACGGGTGGAGCCACCGACGAGGACGATGTGGTTGATGTCGGAGAGCTTGATGCCGGCTTCCTTGATCACATCGTGGAACGGCTTTTTGGTGCGCTCGAGCAGGTCCTTGGTGAGGTCCTGGAACTTGGCGCGGGTCAGCTGCTCGTCCAGGTGGACCGGGCCGTCGGGGGTGACGGACAGGTACTGGAGCGAAACGTTGGTGCTGGTGGAGGAGGACAGTTCCTTCTTGGCCTGCTCAGCTGCTTCGCGGAGGCGCTGCAGGGCGATCTTGTCCTTGGACAGGTCGATGCCCTTGACCTTGAGCTGGTTCAGCAGGTAGTCAACGACGCGCTGGTCCCAGTCGTCGCCGCCGAGGCGGTTGTCGCCGGCGGTGGCGCGGACCTGGATGGTGGAGAAGCTGTCTTCGTCCTTGCCGACTTCCAGCAGCGAGACGTCGAAGGTACCGCCGCCGAGGTCGAAGACCAGGATGAGTTCGTCTTCCTTGCCCTTGTCCAGGCCGTAAGCCAGTGCAGCCGCAGTAGGCTCGTTGACGATGCGCAGGACGTTCAGGCCTGCAATCTCGCCGGCTTCCTTGGTGGCCTGGCGCTCGGCGTCATTGAAGTAAGCCGGAACGGTGATGACGGCGTCGGTAACCTTCTCACCCAGGTAGGACTCGGCGTCGTTCTTCAGCTTCATGAGGATACGCGCGGAAATTTCCTGCGGGGTGTACTTCTTGCCATCGATGTCCACCTTCCAGTCGGTGCCCATGTGGCGCTTGACGGAGGCGATGGTGCGGTCGATGTTGTTGACGGCCTGGCGCTTGGCGATCTCGCCAACCAGCACCTCGCCGGACTTGGAGAACGCAACGACGGACGGCGTGGTGCGGCCACCCTCGGCGTTGGCAATAACGGTGGGCTCGCCACCTTCGAGAACGGAGACGACGGAGTTGGTGGTTCCGAGGTCAATACCTACTGCACGTGACATGTGTTGCTTCCTTCTTTCCTGGGAAACTGGCTGGCGCCCGCTTATTGAGCGTTCTGCACTCAACTCTACTCAGCGCACCTCAGATGTCAATCAGAAGTTGAGTGAAGTGCGCTCAACTTTGATCCACCGCGCCGGTCAAAGAAGTGTTCATCCGTGCAACGGCGCGGAAGTGCAGCTTAAACACAGGCGACGGCGGTTCTCCGTTTTTCGCTATTGGAGAACCGCCGCCCTACTGTTTTCCGTCGACCTGCTAGCGCTCGCCCTGGCCACCGCCGTGCAGCGGACCGCGTTCCTCGGCCGTCGTATTCACCTGCCGGTCCGTGAGGCCCTCGCGGATGCCATCAGTTGCGCGCGCGGAACTGGCAGCCCCGGCGTCACCGTAGTCGCCGTCCGGGTACTCCCCGTCCTCGAGGTCTTCGCGCTCGGTACCGACGGCCCCGGCCGTACCGTAGTCGCCACTGGCGTAGCCGCCCTGTTCGAGGTCATTGCGAGGGGTGTCGCTGACGCCTGCAGCACCGTAATCACCGTCCGGGTACTCGCCGCCCTCGAGTTCTTCGCCACGGGCGCCTGCCGCACCTGCATCACCATAGTCGCCGTCCACATACTGCCCACCCTCGCCTTCCAGCCCGGGGGCGGTGCTTCCCCTTCGCGGCTCCTCGCCAGGGATTTCCGGGTTCTCAGTCATGGTGCATCTCTCCTTTGAGTTCCGCGTCCATGCGGGCGCATTGGCAGTCTATCGAGCGGGTGTTTCCTCCAACAGGGCCTCAGCCCGGCCCGGACGCTCCTCAAGCTCCTGCCGTGCCAGTCTGCCGGGCCACCAGATGCGGGGACCGATGTCGTAGGCCAGGGCGGGCACCAGCAGCGAGCGCACCAGCACGGTGTCCAGCAGCACACCGAAGGCCACGATGAAGGCAAGCTGCACCAGGAACATGATGGGGATGACGCCCAGGGCCGCGAAGGTGGCAGCGAGCACCACGCCGGCGGACGTGATCACCCCGCCGGTGACACCCAATCCGCGGAGGATACCGGGCCGGGTGCCGTGCTTAAGCGATTCCTCGCGGACCCGGCTCATCAGGAAGATGTTGTAGTCCACGCCAAGGGCTACCAGGAAAACGAAGCCGAAAAGCGGCACCGTGGCGTCCGCGCCGGGGAAGCCCAGGATGTTGTTGAAGACGAGGGCGGAAACTCCCATGGCGGCACCGTAAGACAGCACCACGGAAAGCACCAGCAGGACCGGCGCCAGGACGGAGCGCAGCAGCAGCATCAGGATGAAGAGGATCACCACCAGGACCACGGGGATAATGACCACCAGGTCGCGCTGGGCCGTGGTGTTGGTGTCCAGCGCCGTCGCGGTTACGCCGCCCACCAGGGCCTGCGGGTCAACCGTTTTCACGTCCTCGCGCAGCGCCCTGACTGCTTCCTCCGCTTCAAGCGAGTCCGCAGCCGAGTTCAGTGTGGCATTGATGAGCACTTTGCCCTCGCGGACGTCAGGGGCGCTGGGCGTTCCGGGGGCTCCGGTGATGGGCACCGAACCCTGCGCCAACAGGTAAGCCTCGCCCACGCCGTCGGCCGCCTTCACGGTGTCCAGCACCTCCTGCGCCTTGCCCTGGTCCGCCACCACGACGGCGGGGCTGCCGCTGCCGGCGTCGAAGTGGCGCGCCAGCGCGTCCTGGCCGTCGACGGCATTTGATGCGCTGAGGATGACATCCGTCTGTGGGACGCCGTTGGCCTTGAGCTGCAGGACGCCGGCGGAAGCGGCCACCAGCAGCAGAACCGAGGCAACCCATACAGTCCGCGGCCGCCTGGCGACCAGGGAACCGGTGGCACGCCACAATCCCTTCCGGCCCTCCAGCCCGGTGGCCAGTTCCGGTTCGCGCTCCTCCGCAGGGACCAGCTTGGGAACGAAAGGCCAGAAGGCCGCCCTCCCCAGGAGCGCCATCAGGGACGGCAGGAGCGTGAGGGCGGCGAACAGGGAACAGACGATGCCTGCCGCAGCCACGGGGCCAAGGGCCTTGTTCGAGTTAAGGTCGGAGAAAAGCAGGCACGGCAGGGCGATAATCACGGTGGCGCCGGAGGCAAGGATCGGCTCGAAGGATGCCTTCCAGGCCGTGAGGACGGCTGCGGTGCGGTTGGTGGTGCGGGTCAATGCCTCGCGGAACCTTGCCACGTACAGCAGGGCGTAATCCGTAGCGGCGCCGATCACCAGGATGGACAGGATGCCCTGGCTCTGGCCGTTCAGCTGGATCCACTCGGCCTTGGCCATGCCGAACACCAGCAGGATGGCGGCGCACAGTGCGAAGACGGACGTCAGGAGCACCATGAACGGCAGCAGGAGGGACCGGTAGACCACCAGCAGGATCACGAATACTGCAGCCAGGGCCACCAGCAGAAGGATTCCGTCGATCCCTGCAAATGCGGCTGTGAGGTCCGCAGCGAGCCCGGCAGGCCCCGTCACAAACGTCTGCATCCCTTCAGGGGCGCCTTCGGCAAGGGTGTCCCGCAGTTCCTGCACGGCTTCCTGCACCCCGGCCGATTCGCTGATGGGTGTGATGAACTGGACCGCCTTGCCGTCCTCCGAGGGAATGGGCCCGATCACTGAACTGCCGAGCCGCAGTTCTTCAAGCTCCTGCCGCAACCCGGCGACTTCTCCCAGCTGTGCCGGAGTGAAAGCCTCTCCACTCTCGATCACGGTGACGCCGGGAACCTCATCCGAGTCCCGGAACCTGGCCTGCCAGTCCTGGGCGGCTGTGGCCTCGGCACCGGCCGGCAGGAAGGACGCCTGGTCGTTGGAGGAAACCTCCTCTAGCCTGCCGAAGGTTGGCCCGCCCACGCCGGCGAGCGCCAGCCACGCCAGGACCAGGATGACGGGAAGCAGCCAGCGCAGCCAGAACGGGACGCGCTCCTTGCCTTGGGTCTTCGCTTTCATGATGCCTTCCGGAGGAGGAATCGGGAGTACATTTGTTTCATCATAGAGTATCTCTATGCTGGAGATAAGTGCTTGGCTAGCTTTTGACGGATGGTCTGGGCCGGATGCCCTTGACTGGCTGAAGTAATATCCCTCAGGGCGGCAACCATCAGGGCACAGACGCCTGCCGGCAGCGCCGATCACTGCGGCCAGGAGCGAGGAGGTGGGGCATGACAGGCGAGAGCAACAAAGCACCGCAGGAAGCTCCGCCCGGAGTGCCCGGCGGGACGAATCCGCTGGTCCGGCTCCTTCAGGAATTCACCCTCGAGGCCAACCGGTACGTCGATGCAGCGGGCGGCCGCAGGGACATGCACCGCACTGACCTCAATGCCTTGGCAGTGATCATGCGCCACACTGCCAAGGGGAACGTGGTCACGCCGGGGCTCCTGCGCAAGGAACTGAACCTCAGCTCGCCCGCAACTACCGCCCTCATTGACCGGCTGGACCATTCCGGGCACGTCACCCGCGAACGCCACACCTCGGACCGCCGTCAGGTCCAGCTCAAGATGACGCCCAAGGCCTTTCAGGACGGGGGCGCCATCTTCGCCCCGCTTGCGCAAAAGATGGACAGCGCCATGGCCGGTTTTTCGCCTGAGGAACTGGACACGGTGTCCCGGTTCATGACGGCGATGGTGGATGCCACGGTGGCTGCGCGGGAGGATACGTCGGCTGCGGCACCCGACTCCCCTGCCCAGCCCAAGTAACACCCACGGCTGACCGCCGCCTTGGCGCCCGGCAATGACAGTTAGGGCGGCCCTGATTGGGGGTAGCGTTTGGTTATGAGTGCGCAGCAGCCTGAAGACGACGTTTATACCCACGGCCATCACGAATCCGTGGTACGCGCCCATGCGGCCAGGACCGCCGAGAACTCGGCAGCTTTTGTCCTGCCGCACCTCGCGCCGGGAACAAGCGTGCTTGACGTCGGCTGCGGACCAGGCACCATCACGTGCGACTTCGCCGGCCTCGTAGCTCCGGGCAAAGTGACAGGGCTGGACCGGTCTCCGGACATCATCGCCCAGGCACAGGCACTGGCGGTCGAGCGCGAGGTGCCCAACGTTGAGTTCGTCGCCGGCAATATCTACGACCTGGACTTCGGGGACGATACCTTCGACGTGGTTCACGCCCACCAGGTGCTCCAGCACCTCACAGATCCGGTTGAAGCGCTGCGTGAGATGCGGCGGGTGGCCAAGCCAGGCGGCATTGTTGCCGTCCGGGACGCCGACTTCCACGGCATGAGCTGGTATCCCGCCATTCCCGAGCTGGACGAATGGATGGAGCTATACCAGCGGATCGCACGCCGCAACGGGGCGGAGCCCGACGCCGGGCGGCGGCTGGTCAGCTGGGCGCAGGCGGCGGGGTTCAACGACGTCGCCCCCAGCAGCAGCAACTGGCTCTATGCCACTGGCCAGCAGCGCCGCTGGCAGGCGCGGGTGTGGGGCGAGCGCGTACTGCATTCGGCCTTCGCGGAGCAGGCGCTGGAATACGGCTTCGCCAACCCCGCGGACCTCGCCCGCATCTCCGCCGGCTGGCACCGCTGGGGCTCCACGGAAGACGGCTGGTTCCTGATCCCGAATGGTGAGGTCATCGCCAGGGCCTGAGTTGCGGGAGCCATTCAGGCGGCACGCCATATCGCAAGGGCGGGCACGCGTAGGATTGTTGGGTGCAATTTTCCCTTTGGCTGGCCCTCGCGGGCGCCGGCGCGCTGATCAGTTTCACCCCAGGCGCCGGAGCCATCAACACCATGAGCAATTCCCTGAACGCGGGCTTCCGCCGCTCCATCTGGGGAATCCTCGGCCAGCAGGCAGCCCTCGTGATCCATGTGGTGATCGTGGCCCTGGGAGTCGGCGTGCTCGTGGCCAGCTCGCCGGTTGCGTTCAACGCGATCCGCTACGCCGGTGCGGCCTATCTCGTGTACCTGGGCATCAGGCAGTTCCTCAGCAGGCCCAACGTCGAGGAAAAGCAGGCTGCGGTCCTCCGCAACGAGCCGGCCTGGTCCATCTTCCGGCGCGGGCTATGGGTGAACCTGCTAAACCCCAAGGCCATCGTCTTCTTCCTCGCCTTCATGCCCCAGTTCATCCGACCCGAGCAGCCGCTCCTGCCGCAGTACGCGGTGCTGACGGCAACAATCGTGGCAATCGACATCCTGGTGATGTGGTTCTTCTTCGCGGCGGCAGCCCGTTCGTTCCAGCGGTTCACCCGTACGGAACAGGGCCAGCTGGTCCTCAGCAAAGTCTTTGGGGTGCTCTTTATCGCAGTCGGCATCCTGCTCGCCTTCATGCACTGACCGGACAGGTCCCGACGTTGTTACCTACCCATTTCCAAGCAAGTCATGCTTCTTTACAAGTCAGTCAACTTTTATGAATGCCCCTCTAGCCAATCAGGCTGTTAGCGCTCATGCTTAGTTCCATGAACTCAACGACGAGCCCATACCGCGTCATCGCCGTCTGCACAGGTAACATCTGCCGGTCCCCCATGGCCGAACTCATGCTGACGGCGGCCCTGGAGCGGGAAGGTCTCGACGGCCTGGTGACGGTGGACTCGGCCGGAACCACGGGGTATGAGGCCGGCAGGCCCATCGATCCCAGAGCGGCCCGCAGGCTCGCCCTGACCCAGCTTGTGTCGGACCGGCACGTCGCCCGCGAATGGGTTCGGGAATGGTTCCAGGAGCGGGACCTGATCCTTGCACTGGACATCGACCACTACGCCTGGCTGAGCGAAGCGGCGCCCGACCAGGAATCCCTGGAGAAGATCCGCATGCTCCGCAGCTTTGACCCCGCCATGGCCGGCCGCGATCCCCTGGACCAGGGCATCGAGGATCCCTGGTATGGCGGGCATGCGGACTTTGACGCCGTCTGGCACCAGATCCATGCAGCCCTGCCTGGAATTGTGGACCACATCAAGGCAGCCCTGCTGGGGAGCCCTGCAACTTCAGCGGCAGGCTTACTGAAAACGGTACGCTCTACTGCATGAGCCCAGCCCCCGTCATCATCGCTATTGACGGACGTTCCGGCGCTGGGAAGACCACTCTTGCCGTCGAACTTGCAGCCCGGCTGCGCGTCCACCACAAGGTGTCGCTGTTTCATCTGGAGGATATCTACCCAGGCTGGAACGGGTTGGCGCCCGGCATCGAACGCTACGTCTCAACGGTACTGACGCCGCTGAGCCGCGGTGAGGCCGCAGCATGGGTCAGCTGGGACTGGGAAAGGCATTACGACGGCGATGCCCGGGTGACGCTGCCCGCCGAGATCGTCATCGTGGAGGGCGTAGGCGCCGCCGCCGCCGATGCGCGGCCGTTACTGAGCGCTGTCATCTGGGCGGAAGCCCCGGAGGACGTGCGCAGGACCAGGGCGCTTCAGCGCGATGGTGCAACCTACGAGCCGTACTGGGACCAGTGGGCATCACAGGAGGAGGAGTGGCTCGCAGGTGATGACGTTCCCCGCCACGCCGACCTCCGGGTGCAGAACCCGGCCGACGGTTCTGCACCCGGCGACATACTCCAGGTCCTCCCCTACCTCCCGCGGCTGGCACCTGCCCTGGCGCCGGAGCTCTCATCCCGCTACGGGATCCGCCTGCTGTCGGAGCGGCTGGAGGGGCGGCCGGATTCCGCCAAGCTGTTCCATGCCCTGTATGCCGGCTCGGCCAATGCCGTCTGGCTGGACTCCTCGAACGCGGACACAACCGGGGCGCACCAGTCCGGAGCAGCGGCATCCGGCGCCTCGGAGCGCAGCCGCTTCAGCATCATGGCGGACGACGGCGGCGCCCTCGGCCAGTCGGTAACCCACCATCGGGGCCGCAGCCTCGTCCGTGTCGGCTGCGCAACCGCCACGGTGGAAGGACCTTTCTTCCGCTGGCTCGGCACCGTCTGGGGCGCCCGCTCCGTCGACAATCCTGAAGGGTATTCCGGCGACTTCGCGCTGGGCTGGCTGGGTTGCCTGGGCTACGAACTCAAGCGCGAAACCGGCGGTACCGACCTTTTCTCAAGCACGCCGGACGCCGCCCTGATCTTCGCCGCCAGGGCAGTGGTCCTGGACCACAAGGAAGGAACTGCCTGGCTCCTGGCTCTTGACGCTCCGGATGCGGACGAGTGGTTGGCTGACGCGCGTGAGGCCGTGGCAACCGCGGAACCGGCGGCGGCGGGCGGCGGCAGCACCGGCGTCGTACTTCCTGCGGCGCCATCCTTCCGCAGCCGGGACAGCCGGGAGGGGTATCTGGCAAAGGTTGCGGCCGCCCAGCATGACATTGCGGAAGGCAACTCCTACGAGGTTTGCCTGACCACCACCCTGTCGGCACGCGCACCGGTGGACGCGCTGGACCCGTGGGGCACCTACCTCGCGCTGCGCGGCAGGAATCCCGCTCCCTTCGCCAGCTACCTGAAACTTGGCGGGCTCACCGTCGCCAGCACCTCACCGGAGCGGTTCCTGAAGATAGCGCGCGACGGCGGCATGCGCGCCGAGCCCATCAAGGGCACCCGCCGCCGGGCCGGCGATCCGGACGAGGACCGGAAGCTGCGGGAGGACCTCGCTACCTCGCTGAAGGACCGGGCAGAGAACATCATGATCGTCGATCTGCTGCGGAATGACCTCAGCCACTTCGCTGTCCCCGGCTCGGTCACCGTGAGCAGGCTGTGCGCCATCGAGAGCTACGCCACCGTGCACCAGATGGTCAGCACCATTGACGCCCGGCTGCTGCCGGGATCATCGCGGGCCGAGGCGGTGGCTGCCTGCTTCCCTGCCGGCTCGATGACCGGAGCACCCAAAATCAGCACCATGGCGATTTTGGACCGGCTGGAGGGCGGGGCGCGCGGCGTCTACTCCGGCGCCATCGGCTATTTCTCCCTGAACGGGGCCACGGACCTTGCCGTCGCAATCCGGACCCTGGTAATCAGCGCGGAAGGTGACGGCACCGCCGAGCTGACCCTCGGCATCGGCGGCGCCATCACGTCCGATTCCGTCCCGGACGAGGAATACGAGGAAATCCGGACCAAGGCATTCGGCGTCCTCTCAACGCTCGGCGCGGAGTTCCCGGAGCATTAGGAAAGCTGCAGTTTCACGGTCAGCCGCGCCGGGCAGGCCTGTCGAACTTCCACCCTTCGGCCTTGAGCTGCGGGATAACCTCATCAACGGCTTCCACGGTCTGCGTTCTGTCACCGCCGCCATCGTGCAGCAGCACAACCCCGCCGGGCCGGATGCCTTCACGCAGCCGCCGGACCAGTTCCTGCGTTCCGGGCGGCTCCCAGTCACTGATGGTCAGCTGCCAGCCGAGCGGCTGCATCCCCAATTCCGCGGCCACTTCCGGTGTTTGCCCCCAACTGCCGTACGGGGCACGGAAATAGCCGATCTTCGCATCCGGCACGGCTTCCCGGATGGCTGCGCTGGTTTCCAGCAGGTCCGCCCTGATGGCCTCGGCGCTCCATGCCGCCATGTTGTCGTGGTGCATGGTGTGGTTGCACAGCAGGTGGCCTGCGGCGGCGATCTGCCGCACGATGTCCGGGTGCTGCTTCACATGGTCGCCCCAAAGGCAGAACGTCGCCTTGACGTGGTGCTTCTCCAGGACTTCCAGCAGCTTGGGGGTGGTCACGGGGTGCGGGCCGTCGTCAAAGGTAAGACTGGTGTATTTTCCGTCGTGGCGGGTGGAGTCGACAATCGCGGAAGTTGCCTCGTCCGCCTGTGCTGCCGTTGCCCCGGCGAGTCCCCCGGGAACAGAAGCAGCCAGGGCGAGAACTGCCGCTGCAAGCGGGAAGGCTGCCTTACGGAGGGAAACTGGGCGGCGAATCGGTAGCTTCATTGCTTTCCTTTCTGTCATCATGATCCCCGCCCCGCGACTCCTGGTCCCGGCGCCCGCTTTCCGAAGAGGCGCGCGAAGGCGTCAGCAGGGCTTACGAGAATCACGTCAAACTTCCGGTAATTTCCGGAACCAGCTCAGCGTAGAGTCCCGCGCGGGCACCGTCAAGGGTCCGGCCGGGAAACGATGGCTTTGTTTCAGAGAGGGGCTGGGGGCAGGACTAGTGCCTTGCCGGTGCGGCAGTGCTCTCCCGGACCAGCAGCCGGGTGGCCAGTTCCACCCGGGGACTCTCGGGGCCTTCGCCCTGGAGCATCCGAAGTACGGTACGGGCGGCGAGTTTGCCCATCTCGGCCAACGGCTGCCGGACGGTGGTGAGGGGAGGCGAAGCCCAGCGGGCCTCAGGAAGATCGTCGAACCCCACGACGCTGACGTCCTCGGGCACCCGGAGGCCCTTCTTGCGGACCGCTTCGTACACTCCGAGGGCCATTTGGTCGCTGGCGGCGAAGACCGCAGAGGGCGGCTCGGGCAACTCAAGCAGGCTGCAGCCGGCGCGGAATCCGGACTGGTAGTCGAAGTCGCCCTCCAAGACCAGCGCTGGATCGAAAGCAATACCCGCCGCATCCAGGCCCGCCCGGTAGCCGTCCAGCCTTGCCCGACTGCACCAGAGTCCAGGCGCGCCGGCGACAAACCCAATGCGGCGGTGGCCCGCCGCGGTCAGGTGCTCTGTCGCGCCCACCGCTCCCGTCCAGTTGGTGGCGCCGATCGTCGGTACATCGAGGTCCGGCACGCCGGCCGGGTCAACAACTACCGCAGGTACCTGAAGGCGCTGAAGTTCCGCGCGCAGGAAGGAATCGAGGTCGGTGGTCACCAGGATTGCCCCGTCGCTGGCCCTGGCGCTGACGTTGTCGAGCCACTGCCGGGTTGAGGTGGGGCTGGTCTGGCGGTGGATAGCGGACACCACCATGGAAACACCCGCCTCATTGGCGGCTTCCTCCACGCCGCGGATGATCTCCACGGCCCAAGGACTGTCGAGGTCGTTAAACACGAGGTCGATGAGGCCGGACCGCGCCTCTGGACGTACTCCCCGCCGCTGATAGCCGTAATTCCTGAGCAGCATTTCCACGCGTTCGCGGGTCCGTGGGGCAACGTCACCGCGCCCGTTAAGCACGCGGGAAACAGTGGGCACAGACACCCCCGCCTCGGCGGCAATGGCCGAAATCGTGACTGCCGGGCGGTGACTTTCCTGCACGCATTCCTCCTGGTCCGCTGCAAGTATAGGCCTTCCCGCCGTCATAGGCGGATCTCGTTTTGTCGAAACCCTTGACGTGTGGCCCGGAATATTCCTAATCTACAAGCACGCTACTTCCGGAAACTTCCGGAAACTGCTTCTCGGTCTAATCGCCGATCTACTCAGTACCTCAAAGGAGAGCTCTTCATGAAGGTTGCCAAACTAGTTGCCGCCGCTGTGCTGGCGTCGACCTTTGTCCTTCCAACGGCCTTGCCCGCGATGGCAGGCAAGGATGACAAGCCGCAGCCCCCCGGCCTTGCCAAGCAGGACACCCTGCGCTGGGCCGCACCCAAGGATGTCCGGATCGGCACTGCAGTTGCCGGCGGCGGACACCACGACACAATGCCCTATGCCAACCCCTTCACTTCTGACGCCCAGTACCGCGAAGTGCTGGCAGCGGAGTTCAACTCCGTTTCCCCTGAAAACCAGGCGAAGTGGGAGTTCATCCACCCGCAGAGGGACCAGTACCGGTTCGCGGAGATGGACGCCATCGTGGAATTCGCGCAGCAGCATGGACAGGTGGTGCGCGGCCACACGCTGTTCTGGCACAGCCAGAACCCCGCCTGGCTGGAACAGGGCAATTTCAGCAAGGAGGAACTCCGCTCCATCCTGAAGGACCACATCACTACCGTGGTGGGACGGTACGCCGGCAAGATCCAGCAGTGGGATGTGGCCAACGAGATCTTCAATGGCGACGGCACGCTGCGCACCACAGACAACATCTGGATCCGGGAACTCGGGCCTGAAATCATCGCCGATGCCTTCCACTGGGCCCACGAAGCGGACCCCAGCGCCAAGCTCTTCTTCAACGACTATGGCGTGGAAAGCATCAACCCCAAGAGCACCGCCTACGTCAACCTCATTTCGAAGCTCCTGGCACAGGGCGTGAAGGTCGACGGCTTCGCCGTCCAGGGCCACCTGAGCACCCGCTATGGTTTCCCCGGGGACCTGCAGGCAAACCTCCAGCGCTTCGAGGACCTTGGCCTGGAAACGGCCGTCACTGAGATCGACGTCCGCATGGACGTTCCCGCCGGAACCAAGCCCACGGACGAGCAGCTGGCCAAGCAGGCGAGCTACTACCAGCGGGCCCTGGACGCATGCCTGAACATTGAGGGATGCAAGTCCTTCACCATCTGGGGCTTCAACGACAAGTACTCCTGGGTCCCTGTCTTCTTCGGCGGAGAAGGTGAGGCAACGGTGATGTGGGAGGACTACACCCGCAAGCCCTCCTACTACGCGCTGCAGTCCACCCTTGCCGCGGCAAACCCGGGTGGGGAAAAGCGCTACAGCCAGCACCCGGCCTACCAGCGGTAGACGCACGGAACCTAGAAGCAAAGAAACGGCCCGGAACGATATGTTCCGGGCCGTTTTCCTTATCCCTCCGGTGCGAGTTTCCTTATCCCTCCAGCGCGTGGATGCGGTATTCAAGGGCGTGTGACTGGCCGGGCTCCAGGACGACCAGGTCCTGCCCGGAATTAAAGGCATCAGGCGGGCAGCTCATCGGCTCCACAGCCAATCCTTTTCGGCCGCGCAGCTCGCCCGAGTAGAGCTGTAGCCAAGGCGCCTGAGCAGTGGCCGACCGCAGCACGGCTGAAAGCTTCAAGCCAGGGTTGCGCAGGGTGACGTCCCACTCCCCCTCGGGAAGATCGGTGAAGGCGTGGTCCAGGGACTGGGAGGCGATCTTCCGTGCTGCCGAAAAATCAAAGTCTGTCCCCTGGCTGTCAAGGAGTCCGGCAGGCCGCAGCTTCTCGTCCGTCAGGAGAACCTTGCCTGCCCGGAAGCCCAATTCGCAGTTGGAAATATCCTCGCCTCCTACCGTGACGTAGGGGTGGGAGCCGCAGCCATAGGGTGCCGGCGCCGTGCCGCAATTTCGGGCCTTGAGCTCAACCCCCAGCCCTGTCGCAGCGTCCAGCACGTAGGACGCTGAGAAGGCAAGCTGGAAGGGATAACCGGGTTCGCCGCGCAGGAGGTGCGTCAGGGTCACGGAGGCCGCAGAGCGCTGCTCCACCAGCCACTCGCTCCACAGTGCAAGCCCATGCAGGGCACTGCCGGTGGCTGCCTCGTTGACGGGCAGTTCATAGGACTGCCCGCCGAAGGCGTAGGCGCCGCCCGCCACGCGGTTCGGCCACGGCATGAGCGTCTTTCCCGCATATGCCGGGGGCAGCTCACGGGCCGGGAAGGGAAGCACTAAGTCCTTGCCCTGGTACGAAAGGTGCTGCAGCCCCGCGCCCACAGTGGTGACTGTTGCCGCATAGTCGCCCGCGTGGAGGGTGATGAGCTCACCGTTGGGGTTGGCGATAGGTGACATCCGGTTCCTTTCAGGAGAAGTGTTGGTAGGCATCAGCTGGCGGGTGCTGCGGTGCTTTGCCGGACAACGAGCGATGTTGCAAGGTCGAGGCGCAGATTCTGGGGCCGTTCGCCTTCCCTGAGTCGGAGGACCATCCGGGCCGCCTCCTCTGCCATCTCAATCAGTGGCTGGTGGACGGTGGTCAAGGCAGGACTGGACCAGCGTGCGACCTGGAGGTCGTCGTATCCGACGATGGACAGCTGATCCGGAACGGACAGTCCCAGCTGGCGGGCCGCATCGAGCACACCGAGCGCCTGGAGGTCGCTGCCCGCGAAGATAGCACTGGGGCGGTCCTTCATCTTCAGCAGTTCAAGCGCGTGCGCGCGGCCGCCGTCAACCTGGAAGTCGCCGTACCTGATGAGCGAGCGGTCCAGCGGAATGCCGGCGGCGTTCAGAGCGGAGCTGTAGCCGTCGATCCGTGCCAGCGAGCACATCATGTCTTCCGGTCCGGAGATGGCGGCAATGCGCCGGTGCCCCAGTTCGATCAGGTGCCGGGTTGCCATCATTCCCCCCGCCCAGTTGGCTGAGCCAACTGACGGAACATCGGGGGCCGGGTCGCCGGCCGGGTCGATGATGGCGAAGGGAATGGAACGTGACTCCAGTTGCTGCCGGTACTCGAGCGGCAGGTCGGAAAATACCAGGACTACACCGGCGGGGCGCCGCGCCATGACACCTTCCACCCAGCCGGCAGCCGGGGCCTGCCGGGTGCCGCTTTCCGTCAGCACGACGCTCAGGCCGTTGGCCTTGGCGACATTTTCGACGCCGCGGATGATCTCCAGCGCCCAGGCGCTTTCAAGTTCGGGAAAGACGAGCTCCAGGAGCGCGGATTTCGAGGACGCATTCCTTCTTTTGTAGCCGTGCTCCTCCAAAAGCTCCTCAACTTTCGTTCGCGTTTTTCGCGAAACATCCGACCGCCCGTTGAGGACCTTTGAAATGGTGGAGAGGGAGACGCCCGCTTCGTCGGCCAGTTGGGCCAAGGTTACGCGCGTATCAGAAGGGGAAACAGGGCTGGTCATGGACATCATGATAGCGAGAGTTTCGATATATGTAACGCAACTTAGCGGAAGTCTTGCGCGTGGCCCACGGCACACCTAGACTGTGATCGGTAAAACAACTTTCGATCTAGACATCGAAACTTTCGAGAGGCGTTCAAGGATGAACAAGCATGGATGGGTGGCCCGCAGCCTTGCAGGCGGCGCGGCTTTGGCCCTCGGCCTGACCATGGCCGGATGCTCAGGAGGGAACGGCGCAGCCAGCCGGCCCGAAAATGAAATTCACATCGCGATGTACGGCGACGCCGGCAACACTGTCGAGCAAAAGATCATCGACACGTTTAATGCAACATCTGAGGTCAAGGTTGTCCTGGACAAGATCCCGGGCGCCGAGTACCAGTCCAAACTCCAGACCATCATCGACACGCCCACAGCTCCCGATATCTTCTTCAACTGGGGCGGCGGAAGCATCAAGAACTTCGTGGACGCCGATCTGCTCCTCCCGCTCGATGACTTCATCAAGGAGGATCCGCAGCTGAAGGACGCCTTCCTGCCGTCTGTCTTTGAGACCGCAGTCATTGACGACAAGGCCTATGGCATCCCCATGCGTGGAACCCAGCCCGTCATGCTCTTCAATAACTCGAAGGTTCTTGCCGACGCGGGCATTGCCAACCCTCCCGAAACGTGGGAGGAACTCCTTGAGGACGTCAAGATCCTCAAGGACAAGGGCATCACCCCCATCGCGCTCGGTGGCGCGGACCGCTGGCCCACCCTGATGTGGGTTGAGTACGTCTACGACCGGGTGGCCGGTGAAGGGCTGTTCAAGAAGGCTCTGGAGGGAGACACCAGCGTCTGGGAGTCGGAGGAAAGCCGCAAGGCCCTGGGCATGCTTCGTGAACTGGTTGACGCAGGAGCGTTCGGCACGAACTTCGACTCCGTGAAGTTCACCGACGGCGGTTCGCCCGCCCTGCTCGCCAGCGGCAAGGCAGGCTTCGAGCTGATGGGCTCCTGGGAGTACTCCACCCAGCAGAGCAGTGATCCGGCCTTCGCCGCCGATGTACTGGGCTACAGCGAGTTCCCCAAGATTGAAGGCGGCCTCGGCAACGAGGACAACCTGGTGGGCAACACCAACAACTTCTACTCCGTGCACAAGAACACGCGCTACCCGGAAGCCGTCCGCGACTTCCTGAAGCTCATGTACTCGGACCAGTTCGTGCAGGAACAGGTGGGCATCGGAAACCTGCCCACTACAACGAACACCGAGAAGTTCCTCGACAAGGCGGCGGATCCTGAATACGCCAAGTTCCAGTTCAACCTGGTCAAGGAAGCGCCTTCCTTCCAGCTCTCGTGGGACCAGGCGTACCCGCCGGAAGCAACTGTCACCATCCTCACCGCCGTCTCGCAGTTCTTCAGCGGACAGATTGACGAAGACGGCTTCATCAAGGCCATGCAGAGCCTCTAGGAAACAACTATGACGACGACGCTTGCACCACGCAGGCGCCCGGCACGCCAGGGCGGCCCCACTAAGGGCCGCCCTGCGAGCCGGGGCGGCTCCTCCGTGGGCCGCCCCGGCTTTGTCTGGGCCCTTCCTGCCAGCATTTTCTTTGCACTTTTCGCGCTGGTCCCGCTCCTCGCGGTGGCCGTGCTCTCCTTCACCAGCTGGAGCGGCCTGGGCGACCCGAAGTTTGTCGGGCTCAAGAACTGGGAAGCCCTGTTCGAGGACCCGGTCATGCTCCAGAGCCTTTGGCTCAGCCTGCTGTTCATTGTGCTCGGCATCGTCACGCAGACCCCGCTCAGCATCCTGCTCGGCGTCTGGGCTGCCGGCAACCAGAGGAACCGCGCCATCCTCAGCGCCATCTACTTCGTTCCGCTCCTGCTCTCCTCAGCCGCCATTTCCGTTCTGTGGCGGGCACTGCTGGACCCCAACTTCGGACTTCCCGGCCAGATGTCCTGGCTGTTTGGAGACGGCAATGTCCTCGGCACGCAGACCGGTGCCATCGCGGTGCTGATCTTCGTGGGCATGTGGCAGTTCACGCCGTTCCACACCCTCATCTACCAGGGTGCCGCCAGGCAGATCCCGCCCGTCCTGTACCAGGCCGCCTCGATTGACGGCGCCGGCACCGTCCGGCAGTTCTTCAGCATCACGCTGCCGCAGCTGAAGAACAGCATCATCACCTCCGTGATCCTCATGGTGGTCGGCGGCCTGACCACCTTTGAAACCGTCCTCATCCTGACCAATGGCGGCCCGGGGACGGGTACCACCATCACCGCCTTCCACATGTACCAGGAAGCCTTCCGGCGGTTCGATTTCGGCACTGGCAGCGCCATTGCGCTGGTACTCGTGGTCATCTCCACGGTTATCTCCTTCGCTGTGGTCCGCCTCTCGGGTTACGACAAGATGCGCAGTTCCCTGGAGGGGCTCTAAATGAAAACACGTCCGAATTACCTCGCCGGCATCGGAGCCTTCATCTGGCTGGCAATCGTGGCGGTTCCGCTGTACGTGATGCTCTCCGCGACTTTCCAAACCCGCGCCGGGTTCGGCGACAACGGGCCGCTGTCCCTGCCCACCACCTTCACCCTCCAAAACTACGTGGATGCCGTCACCAGCGGTTTTGGCCTTTACTTCCTGAACACCGTCATTGTCACGGTCGGCGTCGTGGGGCTGGTCCTGCTGTTGGTTCCGCCCCTGAGCTACGCCATTGTCCGGAGCCAGAGCCGCGCCGCTTCAGCCATCTTCCGGCTGTTCCTTCTGGGCCTCGCCATCCCCGCCCAGGCCGTCATCGTTCCCGTGTTCTACCTCATTAACACCGTGGGCCTCTATGACAACCTCCTGGGCGTCATCCTCCCCACCGCGGCCTTCGCCCTGCCGATCTGCACCATCATCCTCAGCGGGACCATGCGGGACATCACGCCCGAGCTTTATGAAGCCATGGCAATGGACGGCGCAACCCCCGCCCGTTCCTTCCTGCGCCTGGTCCTGCCACTGTCCAAGGGCGGCCTGTCCACCATTGCCGTGTTCTCGGCGCTCCAGGCCTGGAACGGCTTCCTCTTTCCACTGATCCTGACGCAATCCGAATCCACCCGGGTGGTCACGCTTGGCCTGTTCAACTTCCAGACCCAATTCGGCATCAACATCCCCGGCCTCCTGGCCGCGGTAACCCTGTCCATGGTGCCGGTACTCCTCGTCTACCTCTTCGCGCGCCGCGCACTTGTCCAGGGCCTCATGGGCGCTGGCGGAAAGTAATCATGACCGAAACCACCACCCACAGCGCCCCCTGGCGCGACACCGCCGCGACGCCGCAAGAACGTGCCGACAGCCTCATCGACGCCATGACCCTGCGGGAGAAGACAGCCCAGCTCTTCGGGGTCTGGGTGGGAGCCTCCACTGAAGGCGGCGAAGTGGCGCCGCACCAGAATGAGATGAACCCTCCCGTCGACCTGGACGAGATCCTGCCGAACGGCCTGGGTCAGTTGACCAGGCCTTTCGGGACGGCACCCGTCGATCCTGCACTGGGCGCGTTGTCGCTCCAGCGGACCCAGCAGCGCATTGCCGGCGCCAACCGTTTCGGCATCCCGGCACTGGTCCACGAAGAATGCCTGGCAGGCTTTGCCACGTGGCAGGCCACCGCCTACCCCGTCCCACTGGCGTGGGGCGCCACATTCAACCCGGAACTCGTCCGCACCATGGGCGCCGCCATCGGCAAGGACATGCGCTCGGTAGGTGTGCACCAGGGCCTCGCGCCCGTGCTCGACGTCGTGCGTGACGCCCGCTGGGGGCGGGTGGAGGAAACCATTGGCGAGGACCCCTACCTGATTGGAACCCTTGCCACCGCCTATATCCAGGGCCTGGAGAGCAGCGGCATCATCGCTACGCTGAAGCATTTCGTGGGTTATTCGGCATCCAAGGCCGGCCGGAACCTGGCACCGGTGTCCGTCGGCAGCCGGGAGCAGGCGGACGTCCTGCTCCCGCCCTTCGAAATGGCAGTCCGCGAGTCCGGCGTCCGCTCGGTGATGCACGCCTACACCGACATGGACGGCGTTCCTACCGCCGCGGACGCCGCGCTGCTCACCGGTCTCCTCCGTGAGACCTGGGGTTTCAGCGGCACGGTTGTGGCAGACTACTTCGGCATCGCCTTCCTGAAGAACCTGCACGGCGTCGCCGGTACCCTTGGTGAAGCCGCCGCCGCCGCGCTGGCCGCGGGCGTCGACGTCGAACTCCCCACCGTGCACGCTTTCGGCGAGCACCTGATCGCAGAAATCGAGGCGGGCCGGCTCCCCGTCAGCATGGTGGACCGTGCCCTGCACAGGGTGCTGGTGCAGAAGATCGAACTCGGCCTGCTGGACGAGGGCTGGTCAGCGGTTCCGACTGCCCTGGAGAACGCCAACCTGCAGGACAGTGCAGCCCTGGAAGGCAGCATCACCCTGGACACCGCGGCCAACCGGGAACTCGCAGCCCGGATAGCCGAGGAATCCATTATCCTGGCCAGCAACAACGGCATCCTGCCGCTGCAGAACCCGGCCCGCATCGCCGTCGTGGGACCCAACGCGGACAACACCCAAGCCTTCCTGGGCTGCTACTCCTTCCCGGCACACGTCGGCGGGCAGCACCCGGACGTTCCGGTCGGCATCGAGCTTCCCACCGTGGCCGAGGCCCTGCGGGCCGAGTTCTCCGGCAGTGCCATTTCCGTCACCGCCGGCTGCTCGGTGGACGGCGCGTCCACCGACGGATTTGACGACGCCGTTGCTGCCGCCGCCGATGCGGATGTCGTGGTCGCCGTCCTGGGCGACCGGGCAGGACTCTTCGGAAGGGGAACCAGCGGCGAAGGCTGCGACGTGGAATCCCTGGTGCTTCCGGGTGTCCAGCAGCAACTGCTGGACCGGCTGATCCAGACCGGCAAGCCCGTGGTGCTGGTGCTCCTCACCGGGCGCCCCTACGCTGTGGGTTCCGCCGTCCAGGATGCCGCAGCGATCGTCCAGGCATTCTTCCCCGGCGAGGAGGGCGGGCCCGCCGTGGCCAAGGTCCTCAGCGGCCGCGTCAACCCGAGCGGCCGGCTGCCCGTCAGCATCCCTGCCCGGCCGGGGGCACAGCCCTCCACCTACCTGGCGTCACGGCTGGCCAAGGCCAGCAGCGTGTCCAATATCGATCCCGCCGCCGCCTACCCCTTTGGTCATGGCCTCAGCTACACCACTTTTGAGTGGAACGGACTGACTGTGGACGGGCCTGCGGCCATCCCCGCGGACGGCGAAGCAAAGGCAAGCCTCACCGTCACCAACACCGGGGACCGGGCAGGGACGGAACTGGTCCAGCTGTACCTCCACGATCCGGTGGCGTCGGTTGTCCGCCCCGAGCAGCGGCTTGTTGGCTATGCCCGGGTTCACCTTGAGCCCGGGGAATCCGCCCGTGTTGCCTTCACGGTACCGGCCGACGTCGCATCCTTCACGGGACGGGACGGCCGCCGGATCGTCGAACCAGGCGACCTCGAACTTGGCTTCGGCGCCTCCAGCGGAGACATCCGCCTGAAGGCAACGGTCGCCCTCACCGGAGAAACCCGCGTGGTGGACCACACCCGCAGGCTGCACTGCGGCGTCAAGGTGACACCTGGCACCTGACATCCAGGCCGGGGCGCCTTCCGGTGCCCCGGCCGCCCACCCTTTGCAGCACAATCCACGAGCGAAAGGAACCCAGATGGACACCGGACCGCACTGCCTGACCATTTCTGCGACGACCCGCTCAGAGGCGGATGAAAAGCTCAACGCCTCGGTTCAGAAGCTCCGCGCCCTCGCCATGGAAAACCCCACCAGGGGTATTCTCGTGACAAAGCGGGGTGCGGGGCATTTCACAGTGGAACTCAGCGACCAGGTGCCCTATGGGCAGACATGGGAATCCGTGAACCACCTGGACTCCGCCAGCTGAACCGCTCAAGCCACGCGGCGGACCCACACCATCAGTGCTTCCATACGAGTTAGGTTTCCCGCGTGACGGACACCCACCAATCCCCCACTGCCAACCCCCAGCCGCCCCGCTCCATCAAGTACGTCCTGATGCTTGGCGCCCTGGCCGCACTTCCCGCAGTCACGACGGACATGTACCTGCCCTCGCTGCCGGCCGTGGTGGAGGATCTTGAGACCACCCAGGCGGCTGCACAGCTGACGCTGTCAGGAACGCTCCTTGGCGCCGGAATAGGCCAGCTGGTCATCGGCCCGTTCTCGGACCGCTTCGGACGGCGCCTGCCGCTGGTCATCGGCATCTCACTGCACGTGGTGATCTCGCTGCTGTGCTCCATCACGCCCAACATTGAGGCCCTCACCGGGCTGCGCGTCCTGCAGGGCTTCTTCAATGCTGCGGCCGCAGTGGTGGCCATCGCCGTCATCCGCGACCGTTTCGTCGGCGCGGCCGCGGCCCGCCTGCTGTCCCGCCTGATGCTGGTAATCGGCGTCGCTCCCCTTTTCGCCCCGACCGTGGGCCAGGCCGTGGCCGAACTATGGCAATGGCGGGCCGTCTTCTACGTACTGGCGCTCATCGGCGTCGTCCTGGTGGCCATCGTTTGGAAGTTCATGCCCGAAACGCTGCCCGCGGACAGGCGCAGCCCGGGCCGCCCCGGGCATGTCGTCGGGGCCTACTGGTCCCTGCTGCGGGACAAGCACTTCATGGCCCTGGCCGTCATCCCGGGTCTGGGGCTCGCCCTGATCATGAGCTATGTGGTGGGATCCCCCTTCGTTTTCCAGAATGAGTACGGCTTTACCGAGCAACAGTTCGCGCTCGCCTTCGCGGTGAATGGCGCCGCGCTGGTCCTCTCGGCGCAGCTCAATGCCGCCTTGGTCCGGAAGTTCCCTCCCGTGCGTCTCCTGCGGACCGCCGTCCTCGTCCAGCTGGCCCTTTCCCTGCTCCTGCTGGCGGCGGTGGGCACGGGTGCCGGCGGCGCACTGGGCCTGATGGCAGGGCTCTGGCTCGTGCTGGGTGCGCAGGGAATGATTCCGGCCAACGCCTCCGTGCTGGCCCTGCACAACTATGGGCACATGGCCGGGACCGCTGCAGCCGTCATCGGTGCCCTGCAGTCCGGCGTGGCCGGCCTGGTGAGCCCCCTGGTGGGACTGCTGGGCGGAACCGCGCTGTCCATGGTGGGCGTCATGATCGGCAGCTGTGTCCTCACAGTGATGGTGCTGGCGATTGGAACGCCGGCCTACCGCAGGGGCGGCTGGCCGGAGCACGGAAACCGCAGCAATGACGAGCGTGTGGCTGCCGAGGACTGAGTCCCGCGGTTTGGGAGCTACTGCACCGTTGCCGTCAGCCTTGCCACGTTGTCCACGTAGCGCGCCGCGAACGGACGCTGGCGCCAGATGGGAAGCTTGAGCTCGTGCGAGATGTCCCGGTACGTGTCCTCCACGGCGCGCATCTTGGTGACGATGTCCTCGCCCAGCAGCATCACGGACACCTCCAGGTTGAGGGAGAAGGAACGCATGTCCATGTTGCTTGAGCCCAGGACCGCCACCTCGTCGTCGATGGTGAAGTGTTTGGCGTGGAGCACGAACGGGGCCTTGTAGAGGTAGATCCTGACGCCGGCCTCCAGCAGGGCCTCGTAGTAGGACTGCTGCGCGTGGTGGACCAGGAACTGGTCACCCTTCTCGGACACGAACAGCTCCACGTCCACGCCGCGCTGGGCAGCGGTGGTGATCGCGTAGAGCAGGGAATCGTCCGGGACGAAGTAGGGGCTGCAGATTGAGATCCGGTGCTGGGCGGAATAGATGAGGGTGTTGAAGAGCCGCAGGTTGTTTTCGGTGATGAACCCCGGGCCGCTGGGAACCACCTGCGCGGTGACGTCCCCCGGCTCGGGATTCGCCGGGAGCTGCAACTGGTGCTCCAGCGACTCGTCGGTCTCGCTGAGCCAGTCCGTGGCGAAAACGACGTTCAGCGTGGTGACGATCGGCCCCCGCAGGCACGCCATCAGCTCCACCCACTCCCGCCCTGCTTTACGGTGGCGGGGGTTGTTGTAGGAGGGCTCAATCAGGTTCTGCGACCCGGTGAAGGCGATTTCGCCGTCGATCACCATGATCTTGCGGTGGTTCCGCAGGTCGGGCCGGCGCCACTGTCCGTGGATAGGCAGCAGTGGAAGCATGCGCTTCCACTGGATCTTGCCCGCCCGAAGCCGTTTGAGGAGCTTCCGGTAGCCCTGGACCCGGAGGGTACCGATGTGGTCGAACAGCACACGCACTTCCACGCCGCGCTCGGCCGCTTCCTCCAGGGCGGTGAGAAGCTCATCGGTGATGTGGTCCGTGCTCATGATGTAGAACTCGGCGTTGACGAATCTCCTGGCCTTCCGCACCGCCTTGGTCATGTCCAGGATCGAGTCCGGGTATCCCTGCAGCAGGTCCACGGAGTTTCCGTCCACCATGGGCAGGGACCCCAGCCTCCGGTTCAGTTCCGCAGCGGACTTCACCCATTCGGGGCCGGGGTAGTCGCTTTCGACGTCGGCGAGGGAC
Source organism: Pseudarthrobacter sp. NamE5 (assembly GCF_005796225.1). GTDB lineage: Bacteria > Actinomycetota > Actinomycetes > Actinomycetales > Micrococcaceae > Arthrobacter. Next base: position 64,654 of record NZ_VAHO01000014.1, on the reverse strand, counting down.
GAGGTTCCGGCCCGCACCCTGTCGTTGACTTCCTGCTGCTGCTGCCGCCGCCGGCTGGACAGCCTAAAGTTGCCGAACAGCAGGAACAGGATGATGCCCACGAACGGGACAAAGAAGATGCCCAGCAGCCACGCCATGGCCGTGGTGGGGCGCCGGTTTCCAGGGATGATTCCCACGGCCAGCACTCTGATGACCAGGTCGGCTACGCCCAGCAGCACCACAACCCACATCGGCGCGGTACCGGCAAGCGAAAATGGCCACAACACGAAAAATAACCCCCGGAGGACGGGCTCCCGGCGGACTGTTCCGGCCGGGGCACTCTGCCCAGCTTATCCGCGGCGCCGCACTAAGCTGGAGCCATGACCTCTCCAGCTCCCGTGGTTCTCGTTTTCCTCGACCCCGCCTTCCCTGACGGCCGGCTCGCCGATGCCTCCAAACCCCAGCTCCTGGTGACAGACCAGGGTGCCACCCGGGGGGACGGGATCTTTGAAACCATGCTGGCGGTGGGCGGGACAGTGCGGAAGATCCAGGCCCACTTGAGCCGGCTTGCCGGGTCTGCAACGGCACTCGACCTGGTAATCCCCAGCGAGGAAGAGTGGCGCCGGGCCATTGCTACCGCCCTCGCGGAGCACCGGCTGCAGTATCCGTCCGCAGACACTGCAGGAGACGAACTCGTGGTCAAGCTGGTGGTCACCCGCGGCGTGGAGGGCGCGGCGTCGCCTACCGCCTGGGTCCAGGTATCGCCTGCAGGGGCAGCCGCGCGGCGCCAGCGGGAGACGGGCATCGACGTCATACTCCTGGATCGCGGCTACGACAGCAGCGCCGCCGAGCGCGCCCCCTGGCTGCTGCTGGGCGCCAAGACCCTCTCCTATGCTGTGAACATGGCCGCGCTTCGCCACGCCCACAAGCAGGGAGCTGACGACGTCATCTTCATCTCCTCGGACGGGCGTGTGCTCGAAGGACCCACGTCCACGGTGCTGCTGGCCCACGTTGAAACGTCCGACGACGGCACCTCCGTTAAGCGCCTTGTCACACCCCAGCTGGACAGCGGCATCCTGCCGGGAACCTCGCAGGGCGCATTGTTCACCGCGGCGAAGGCCGCGGGCTGGGAACTCGGCTACGGCCCGCTGGAGCCACAGGACCTGCTGGACGCGGACGCCGTATGGCTAATCTCGAGCGTCCGCCTGCTGGCTCCGGTCAACCGCATTGACGGCAAGGAGATTGGTAGGGCCTCGCTGCAGAAGGAGCTGACCGCCGAACTGAATGAACTGTTCGCCGGGATCCAGTAAACGCCGTGGAGGCCCGGTGGGGCCGGGCGATGGCCACGCGGTGATTTTTGGCATGCTCTGTCGAGCAGCGCTTCCACCGCCCCCAACAGGTCAACCCCAGAGAGCGGCTAGTTCCCGGCGGGCGTATGCTGCAGCGAGAGCTGGGATTCGAGGCCGGACAGCAGAATTGTCAGCCCCTGGCCCAGCCGCAGCAGCACCTCGTTCTCCTCCGGATCCACCACGAATTCCTGCAGTTCGTTGAGGATATGGTCGTAGAGGAAGCCGTAGTAGGCGCGGTAGACGTGCAGGGCGCCGACCGGGCTGAAGCCTGCCGTGATGAGCACGATCTCCCTGCTTAGCCGGGGTTTCCTGGCAGCCCCCGCTGTGGCGGGCGCTTTCAGGGGGGCCAAGGCTTCCGTCCGAGAGGGTGCGGGCGGCAAGCTGTCCAAGGCTAAATGCATACGCTTGCCGCATATGTAGCCTACGAGTAAAGTCTACATTGTAGATGCGGAAGTGAGACCGCCCGTTGGCCCCTTGATCTGGAGGGGTTCCGAAACGCCATTGCCCCGTGCAGGGCATTTGAGCTCGCTGCTGTAGCCGAACGGCGGCACCACCGCACCTGAGCGAAGGGAAGCCATCATGGCGCATTCGCAGTTCGACCTCTTTCTCCAGGAAGCCACCTACATCGACCAAGCCTCGGAAGCGACACTGGACCGGGATCGCCTTTATGGGCTGTACACCAGCTGGTGCTTCATTAACCAGCACAAGCCGGGCCGCGAGTCGATTTTCTGGTCGGCCATGAATCAGCGGATTACGCCCGGTCACTACGGCCTGCGTATGAAGGGACCGGCAGCTGCCGACTACATCCTGGCAAGCTACCCCGGGCTCGTCTAGGAGAACCTGCTGAACTGATCAGGCGTGGACCGCTGCCTTTCCCGGCAAGCGGTCCACGCCTTTCTTTTGGGCCCTCAGCAGCCTCACGTCGGAATGATCCTGAAAAGGAACCGGGTCCGCACCATGGCCCAGAGAAGTCCGAGCACGAGCGCGTAGCCGAGTGTGTTGATGAAAATGTCCCCCTGCTGCAGTACCGGGATGTTGGCAACCACGGCGATGAGCACCACGTGCATGATGAACACGTAGAGGGTGGCCCGGCCCAAGGGGATCAGGAGCCAGCCCAGGGCCCGTTGCACCGGCTTCCAGTAGGCGGTGAGGAAGGCGTAGGCCGCCACCACCAGGACCAGGACGTTGAGCAGCCGGCCCGGGGCCAGGTACGTCCGGGCGAAGAGCAGGTCGTACATGTTCCGGTACAGCGTCTCCGGAACCACCGAAAGCCGGACGTCTAAACCGTTGGCCAGGTAGGGGTTGCCCCAGGACAGGAAGGCGAAGGCGAAAGCGGCAGCAGTGCAAGCAGCTACCGCCCAGGTATGGGCGGAGAGCCAGGCAACGATGCGGCGGCGGTGGAACCCGGCCACGAGCCCGATCACGAAAAGCACCTGCCACACCAGGAGGGGGAACGAATCCTCGAACTGGGACGGCAGGATCCGGAACCGCGTCACGGTGCCCACCGCGTATACCGCGAGCGTTCCCGCCAGCACCCAGAGCGCCTTGCCCCGGTTGAGCGACCAGAGGATCAGTGGGCTGGCCAGCAGCAGCACCACGTACAGTCCCATGACGTTGAACTGCCAGGGTCCGAACTGGAGCAGCAGGACGGCGGGCAGGACCTGCGGCGGCACGGGAAACTGGAACAGCGTTTCCATGCCCGCGTACAGATCGTAGGTCCGTCCGGCGCCGCCATGCCCGGCACCCCCGGTGCCCTGGTCAACGAAAGTGGTCAGGGCCTCGGTCCGGAAGACCGGAACCAGGGATAGCAGGAAGACGCCGACCAGCACCACGAGTGCGGTCACATAGAGCTTTCCGGCGCGCCGGGAGGTGAGGTCCACTACCGTCCCAAAGTCTTTTTTGACTCTGGGCCCGTACACCATGCCTACCACTAGGCCGGAGAACAGGACGAACAGTTCCGCACCCGAGACAAAGCCCACCGCTTCCTGGGTAAGCAGCTGGAACAGGGAGGTCATCCCCAAGTGGTTAACCACCACGAAAACGATGGCCATGCCCCGCAGCAGGTCCACCCGCGAGTCCCTGCTGGACGGGTCACTGTAGCCCCAGCCGGCTACGGCGCTGACCCGGCGCGGGATTTGCCACAGTGCCACCAGGAGCACCACCAGCGCTGCCCCGACGGTCCAGGCCGCGGCTCCAGACAGGGTGTTGGAGCGGGAGTAGCCTGCCCCGGAAGCCACTTCGGTTACGGGGCCGGTGACCATCGGCGATGCTTCCAGCCTGCTACGGGCGGCGTCTGCAACAGCGGAATTCCCGGTGAGCCGCCAGTCAATGCCGACAACACCGGTGTCCCGTGTACCGGTGCGCTCGTCCCAGACCACAGCTGCAGTATTGGCGAACTCAGTGGACGTGACAGTTCCAAGGACCTGGTCCCACCAACTCTTCTTGATGTCCGCTTCGGCGACGCCACCCGCCGCCGGACTGTAGAAGGCCGCTGTGTGCAGCAGGAACGGCTTGTCCCTGCCCTGCGCGTAGGTGGCGTAAAAGTTCTCGCCTTCCGGGGCCGCCAGCATCTCCTGCAGCTCACCAGTCCGCGGCATGGTGTTGACGGCAGAGCGGCCCGCGGTGTCATCGTGGTACGCCGTCAGGCCCACCCAGTCCACGGCGTCGTCCCCGGGGTAGTACGGCTCGTAGGCCGCGTCGGAAGCGTTCCACTCCCCGTCACCGTTGGTGTCCAGCAGGTTGAAGCCTTCGGTTCCCGGCGCAGGTGCATTCCGGTGCCGGTCGAAGGGGTAGTCCTTGCCCAGGTACGGTTCCCAAACCATAATCGCCCGGTTGCCGTCGTCCTTCATGAAGGCCTCCGCGACCGCCCGGAAAGCGTCCCGATAAGCGGCAGGCTGCTGGCCCCACTCCACCCAGCTGGCATTCGCGTCCGGGGCGAAGCGAATCAGCAGCTGCCCCCTGAAGCCGGCCGTCAGCTCCCCCACCTTCTCCGCGAATGAAGCAGCAGCGGCGGCGTCGAGCTGGTCCAGCGGCACTGTGGGCTTGACCGTAAGCATGGCATGGGCGCCCTGCAGCGAGGACTGCTCAAGGAAGCCCTGAATATCGTTCCGTTCGGAGGAACGGTAGGGCATCGCGATGTCATGGCCGAACACGGCCGGAGCGGCGCCGAGCCTTTCCGTGAAACCGGCCGCCGAGTCCTCGCCCCATTCCAGGACGGCGCCGAGCAGCGGTTTGCCCTCCTGGGGACTTAGTTCCTCCGCAGCCGCCGGACCTGCCGGCAGGGCAACCAGGGCCATCAGGAGCGTGGCAAGGAGTACCCAGGCGGCCGGCGTCCGGAGCTTCCGGGACGGAGTGGGCCGGCGGCGCGGCGCGGCAGTAGGCATGCTGATGGGAACCCCCGAGGCTGAGACCGGATGACGGGGCGTTGCCCCGGTAAAACTTTATCCGTCCGGCGGCCCGCGACAGGACAGGAAAGCGGACCACCCGAGGTGATTGCGCCGTCGTCCATTCCTCGGGCGAGGCTCGGGCCAAGGCAGCTTTTGCCTTCAGTTACGCAACATGACGACGACGGCGGTGCGGCTTCCGGCGCCAAGTGTTACTTTTTGGGGGAGTAATGAGTACCGGTGCCAAGCCCTGACTGGCCGGTCGGCAACCCTCCTTCCGCGGCGGGGTGCCTCAGGTGAGTACTCGGCATATCGACCCATTCGAGCTGCAAGCGTGAGAGAAGGAGATCCGTCGTGTCCGACGCACCCGCCCTTGAAGAAAAACTGTCTTACCGCCTGATCAGTGGCGCGGACAACCGCGAATTCTGCGAACGGATCTCGAACGCCCTGGCCGAGGGATACGTACTGCACGGCAGCCCGGCAGCAACCTTCAACGGCACCAGCGTGATCGTGGCGCAGGCGGTTGTCCTGCCGGCAGCGATTGCCTCGGCGGACGCCGCCGTGGCTAACGCAGTTGACGACCTCGACTCCGCCGGCGAGGACCTCGAGTTTGACGGCGAGGGCCACGCATGAGCTACGCAGGAGACCTGACGCCGCAGGAGGCCTGGGAGAAGCTGGAGCAGGGCGCCATACTGGTGGATGTGCGCACCGAGGGCGAATGGGCCCACATCGGCATCCCTGACACCAAGGCCACGGACAACGATCCGCTGTTCATCCAGTGGACTTTCCCGGGCGGCATCCCCAACCCCGACTTCATCAACGACCTCACCCAGCAGGCGCCGGAGGACCCGGCCACTGAGTTGGTTTTCCTGTGCCGCTCCGGGCAGCGTTCCATTGCCGCGGCGATTGCCGCCACGCAAGCGGGCTTCACCTCCTACAACGTGCTGGAGGGCTTTGAGGGTGAGCCGGACCGCTACGGCGAACGCACCGTCAACGGCTGGAAGAACCGCGGCCTGCCGACCAACCTGGGAAAAAACTAAGTGACCTTCAACGAAGACGCCGCTGGCTGGAGCCCTGATACCCAGGCCGTCCGCGGCGGGCTGGACCGCACCAATTTCCAGGAAACCAGCGAGGCCATCTTCCTGAACTCAGGTTTCGTGTATGAGTCCGCCGCTGCTGCCGAGCGGGCCTTCACCGGCGAGGAGGAGCGCTTCGTCTACTCCCGCTATGGCAACCCCTCCGTGGCCACCTTCCAGGAGCGGCTGCGCCTTTTGGAAGGCGCAGAGGCATGCTTTGCGACTGCATCCGGCATGTCTGCCGTGTTCACCGCCTTGGGTGCCCTGCTGGCTGCCGGGGACCGCGTGGTGGCTGCCCGTTCGCTGTTCGGCTCCTGCTTCGTGATCCTCAACGAAATCCTGCCGCGGTGGGGTGTGGAAACGGTGTTCGTGGACGGCCCGGACCTTGGGCAGTGGCGCGAGGCGCTCTCCAAGTCCACCACCGCCGTCTTCTTCGAATCCCCGTCCAACCCCATGCAGGAGATTGTGGACATCGCCGCAGTCAGCGAACTGGCGCACGCCGCGGGCGCGCAGGTCGTCGTCGACAATGTCTTTGCCACTCCCCTGCTGCAGCGCTGCGGCCAGCTCGGGGCCGACGTCATTGTCTACTCCGGGACCAAGCACATCGACGGCCAGGGCAGGGTTCTGGGCGGCGCCATCCTGGGCACGAAGGAATTTATCGACGGCCCGGTGAAGCAGCTGATGCGCCACACGGGCCCGGCGTTGTCCGCCTTCAATGCGTGGGTTCTGACCAAGGGGCTGGAAACCATGTCCCTGCGCGTCAACCACTCCTCCGCCACGGCCCTGCGGCTGGCCGAGTGGCTGGAACAGCAGCCGGCCGTGAGCTGGGTGAAGTACCCGCTCCTGAAGTCGCACCCGCAGTATGACCTCGCGGCGAGGCAGATGAGCGCCGGCGGCACGGTGCTGACGCTGGAGCTGGCCCCTTCCGGCGGACGTTCGGGCAAGGAGGCGGCCTTTGCGCTGCTGGACGCCCTGCGGATCATCGACATCTCCAACAACCTCGGCGATGCGAAATCCCTCATCACCCACCCGGCCACCACTACGCATCGCGCCATGGGTCCCGAGGGCCGCGCCGCCATCGGCCTCACCGACGGTGTGGTGCGGCTGTCCGTGGGCCTCGAAGACGCCGACGACCTGATCCGCGACCTTGAGCAGGCACTCAAGCAGATCTAGCTGGTTCTCTGCGGTGGTGCTTCCTCCGGCGCTGTCCTGTCCGCCTATGCGCTGTCCGGCTGGAGTTCCAGCCGGACAGCGACGCTGTCCCCGGCCTTGATGCGGGCTTTGTCCCTGACTGCCTTTTTCACCGGCAGCAGGTAGGAACCGGCCTTGGTGTCCGGGAAAATCGACGTCTGCCAGGTCTGGCTCCCGATCTCCGCTGTCACCTTCACCGATCCGAAGGCTTTCCTGCCGATGCTTCGCTCCGCGATGTGGTCCGCGATGCCGTCTGCCACGTCGGCCGGCAGCGTGAGGAAATGCCAGGCAGCCTCGCCCGGGTAGAGCCACAGTTCGGCTGTGAATGCGTATGACGGCGTCACGCGCCGAGTATCGCACGTCCCCTTCCAGGGCGCTATGGGTTGGTGGTTGGGCTTGTCGACCCCATCTCATGCCAGCCCTTGTAACCGCACCACCAAATGTCAGACCCCCTTGGCATGCTTGGGGTATGGAAAGCGGAGCAGCCCACAGAGCAGCGAGCCCGGACCTGGGGGACAAGGCCGGGGTTGCGGCTGCCGTTGCCTCCGTGGCCGGTTTCGTGGGTGAGCTTACGCGCATCGTCGTCGGTTCTCCTGATGCCGCCCCCGTGGATGCCGTGCCTGCCGCCGATGCTGATCCGCTCCAGGAGTTCGCTGATGACTGTTTGGACGGGCTGGCGCTGGTCCGCAAGATTGAGGCCGCAACCGCCGCATTGAAGGTGCGGCTGGTGGACGGCCATGTGAAGGCAACCGCAGCCATGGAGGATCCTGCTTCTCGTCCGGAGTGGGTCTCGGGCCGGGAGATGGCTATGGTGGCGGAGGTGGCGTGCGTCTTGACCATCGGTGAGCGTGCAGCCGGGGCACTGATCGGTGAAGCGCATGCGTTGACCAGTTCGTTGCCGGCAGCGCTGGGCGCATTGCAGTCCGGGGAGGTCCCCTGGCAGAACGCCAGGGTCCTGGTGGACGAGACCACCGGACTGGACCCGGCCGCCACCGCAGCCCTGGAAAGGCACTTCCTGAACGATGCTCCGGGTGCAGGCCCTGGGGGCATCGCAGGTGTGCTGCCGCCGGCGAGGCTGCGGCGGAAGGTACGCTCGTGGCGGGAACACCACCACCCCGACTCGATCGAAAAGCGCCACCTCAAACGTGTCACGGACCGGCGGATGGAATACGCCCCGGACCGGGACGCGATGGCGTGGGTTTCCATGTACCTGACGGCGGATCAGGCCAACGCCGCCTGGAACCGGACCCGGGCCCTGGCTCGCGGACTACAGGGACCGGACGAACGCCGCACCCTTCCACAACTGATGGCAGACGTCCCGCGACAGCCCTCCTCGCCAGCGGAACCAGTACCACTCCTGCCGAGCCACAGGCGCCGTGGGCGCAGGTGCTGGTCACAGTGCCCGTGCTCGCTGCTCGGCTTCACCGAGGAACCGGCCATGCTCGATGGCCACGGCCCCATCCCGGCCTCAATGGCGCGCAGACTCGTCGCGGACGGGGCCGAGTCGTTCCACCGCGTGCTGGTCGACCCCTGGGACGGGGTACCGCTGGAAATTGGCCGGACCAGCTACCGGGTGACCAAGGCAATGCGGAACTGGCTGCGGTTGCGGGACGGCAAATGCCCCTTCCCCGGCTGCAGCAGCCACTCCCTGGACAACGAAGCAGACCACCTCCTCGCCTGGGCCAAGGGCGGCACCACCGGGATCAGCAACCTCGGACAACCCTGCCCCAAACACCACCGGCTCCGCCACACCAGCGGCTGGAAACCAACCCCGGCCACCAAGAACGAACCACCCGGCTGGATCTCACCCACCCGCCGAAGGTACAAAAGCGAGCACCAGGACTGGGAACCACCCCTCTGGCAACCCGGAATACTAAGTAGCAAGACAAGTCTTTTGGAAGAGGCGTTGCGGGAGAGGCTGTCCGCGTAGGACGCCGCCCTCTAGGGCTGCCGCACCCGGATTAGCTCCGGAACCGCGGTCACCTCAGAAAGGTCAAGTGTGTCCCGCATCGTGATGTTTACGGCGTGCCGCACTACTGCACCGAAGCCGAAATCGTCCGGCTGCGCAACCAGGGCCTTATCCCGTACCCGGCGTTGTTCAGCCGCCCCTGTCCCCCGCGCGATGACGTCCTCCACGCCGTGCCGCGCCAGGGCGAGCTCGCCCTGTTCGTCCAGGACCGGCGCCAGGTATTCCACCAGGGACCGGACAACATACGGAGCCGGTGCGGGCCGGAAGTTGCCGAAGTCCAGCAGCTCTCCGCTCAGCCCGGCACTGCTCGCCTGCCACGATGCCATGCGCAAAAGCACGGTAGGCACCGGCGTCGGGTCGATGCCGTCGCGCCACTCACGGCTTGCCGTTTCCACCAGCGCGCGCACGAGGATAGCGATGAGCGCGGCGTCCTCTGCCCGCAAGCAGACATCCGCCACCCGGACTTCCACGGTGGGATGGTGCCGTGACAGCCGGGCATCGAAGTAAAGCATCCCTTCGTCCAGCATCACTCCACTGTCCAGTAGGCGGGTGACCACCCGCCGGTACGCGGGGTACGTCCCGTATACACCAGCCGGACCCGCGGTAGGCCAGCGGTTCCACGCCTGGGTGCGGTAACTCTCGAAACCAGTGGGAACGCTGTTCCAGAAGGGAGAGTTGGCGCTCAAAGCCGTCAGCACGGCAAGCTTGTCCCGGATACGGTCCAGGACCGCTACCCCTTCCTCCGGCGACTCGATGTAGGTATGGACGTGGAAACCGCAGGTCAGCTGCTCCTGCGCCGTGAGGCCGAACCGCTCCAGCATCAGGGCGTACCGGGGATCCGGCGTCGTATGGCTCATGGACGCCAGCGGCGAGGTGGCAAGGGCCGCCACCCTTGCCCCGTTCTTCCTCGCCGCCTGGTCTGCGAGCGTCCTGCCGGCCCTGATCTGCTCCAACAGGACGCCGTACTCCAGGCAGGGCCGCGTCTGGGTCTCGATCTGCTCAAGCTTGAGCTCGGCGCTCAGGCCCATCTTCTCGTCGTCGTAAACCGTCTTGTCTTCGGTTTCCAGGGCGTGTTGATCAGGCACGTGATCCGTCGCCGTGCCATGCCCCGAGAGCAGGGCGTCAGCAAGGGCAAGAGGCTCCCCCGTCTCCGGATCAACGATCAGGAGCTCTTCCTCGACGCCGAATGTTCGCATACTGCCATTCTGCGCCAGACTGAGGGGTTTTGGAGGCAATGGAGCCTTCATGACGAAGCGTGAAAAGAAGGTGGGAATCAGTCCTGGAAGTACTCCACTTTCGCGCCGATGGTATTCAGCCGCTCCGCGAGGTCCTCGTATCCGCGCTCGATGACGTAGATGTTCCGCAGCTCCGAGACTCCGCGGGCAGCAAGCATTGCCAACAGCAGGCATGCGGCCGGCCGCAGCGCCGGCGGGCATCCCACCTCGGCAGCCCGCCACTTGGTGGGTCCGTTGACGTAGATCCGGTGCGGGTCCAGGAGCTGCACCTGGGCTCCGAGACGGTTCAGCTCCGTGAGGTAGATGGCCCGGTTCTCGTACACCCAGTCGTGGATCATGGTTTGCCCCTGGGCATTTGCCGCAATGACGGCGAAGAAGGGCAAATTGTCAATATTGAGTCCCGGGAAAGGCATCGGGTGGATCTTGTCCTCCGGGGCACGCAGCTCGGAGGGCTTGGTGGTGACGTCCACCAGGCGGGTCCTGCCGTTGCGGGCCATATACTCGCCGGAGATTTCCAGCTGCTGGCCCATCTGTTCCAGGGTGGCGAGTTCAATTTCCATGAATTCGATGGGAACGCGCCGGATGGTCACCTCAGAGTTGGTGACGATGCCCGCGGTGATAAGGCTCATGGCCTCAATGGGGTCCTCGGAAGGGAAGTACTCAATGTCGGCATTGATGGACGTGCGTCCTGTGATGCTTAGGGTAGTTGTGCCCACACCCTCGATGGTCACCCCCAGCATCTGCAGGTAGAAGCAGAGGTCCTGGACCATGTAGTTGGGGCTGGCGTTCCGGATGACGGTTGTACCCTCGCGGTGGGCTGCGGCCATGATGGCATTCTCGGTGACAGTGTCTCCGCGCTCCGTCAGGACGAAGGAGCGGTCGCGGGTGTCCGCGGAGGGGGCCTGGACGGAGTAAAAACCAGCTGTGGCCTCCACCGAAAGCCCAAATTGGCGCAGTGCCTGCATATGGGGTTCAACGGTGCGGGTGCCAAGGTCGCAGCCGCCCGCATACGGCAACTGGTAGTTGGCCGATTCATCCAGCAGGGGTCCCAGCAGCATGATGACGCTGCGTGTGCGCCGGGCAGCCTCTACATCCATGGCACCCAGATCCAGTACGGCTGGCCGGCGAAGCTCCAGGTCTGTGTCGTTGAGCCAGGTGCACTCCACACCGATGCTGGAAAGCACCTCGACGATCCGGTTCACTTCCTCGATCCGTGCGAGGCGGCGGAGAATGGTGGTTCCGCGGTTGATGAGGCTGGCGCAAAGCAGCGCCACGCCCGCATTCTTGCTGCTGTTGACATCCACGGCCCCGGAGAGGGTGCGGCCGCCTTCCACCCGCAGGTGGGTCATCTGGGGCTTGCCCACGTTGACGATGCTCCGGCCGAAAATGGTTTCGAGGCGCTGGATCATTTTGAGGCTCAGGTTCTGCTTGCCCTGCTCCATCCGGGCCACTGCGCTCTGGCTCGTTCCCAGCTCGGCAGCCAGCTGGCCCTGGGTCCAGCCCTTCTCGCTCCGGGCATCCCTCAACATGGCGGCAACGTGCTCAGCGGTTTCCTGCGTCATGATCCAATGTATATCATAAATGATTTACTTGTCATCAATTCGCCCCTCACAATTGAAGAACGGAGAGCGTTTACCCACTACATGCGATAGAAATAGGACTTTCAGCTCCTTGACCGCGCTCCAAAAGGGGCAGGACACTGGAGAGTACGTTCTTCGTCCAGCGGCAACGGAGGCAGCATGCGCCGCACCCGTTCCAGTCCGGCACCGCCCATAGGAGTTGCGCTGTGGCTGCTCTTCCTGCTGGTGCCTGCCCTCCTGCAGTTGTCGGGCTCCCCCTCCTTTGCGTCACCCTCGCCCGGGGAAGGAAAACAGTCCGTGCTCGGCAACGACATCTCCTGGCCGCAGTGCACCACCGGCTTACCCACCGGACAAGCCTTTGCCATTGTCGGTGTCAACAACGGCCTGGCCAACAACTCCAACCCCTGCCTGGCAGAACAGCTCAGGTGGGCGGAGGACTCGGCCGGCCATCCGGAACAGCCCACCGTATCGCTGTACGTGAACACTGCCAACCCGACCGCCGCAGGCTCCTGGTGGCCGGACAATGACGAATATCCTGCCGGCCGGGCGGTCCACAACCCTTACGGCCCTTGCACGCCCGGCGACCATGGCAAGGCCTGCGCTTACATGTACGGCTACGCAAAGGCCTACGACGACGCCTACCTCCGTGGGGTATCCAATCCCGCCGGCTATTTCTGGTGGCTGGACGTAGAAACCGAAAACACTTGGTCCGGCACGGACAAAAATGCCAACCGGGCCGTCCTGGAAGGCATGACGGACTTCTTTCACAGCATCGGCGCGAAAGTGGGGATCTACTCCACAGGCCAGCAGTGGGAACAAATTGTTGGAACAGTCAGCAGTTCAAGCAATTTGTACTCCCTGCCGAGCTGGCTGGCAGGCTCCCTCAACGCCTCGGGTGCGGCCAGCGCCTGCTCGAACGCACCCCTCACCGGCGGCGGCAGGGTGGCCCTTACCCAGTTCGTCCTGCAGGGTTTCGATTACAACTACCCCTGCCCATAACCCGCCTGGAAATCAGCTGCCCAGCCACACCATATTCCACGTGCCAAGGGCCACCGCAGCAACAACCGCCGCTGCCGCCATCACCACACCCCCGGCCAGCACCCACGCGTCCAACGCACTGTAGGTTGATTCGCGGGCCCACGTCCGCGGCCCCCCGCCGAAACCGCGGGCTTCCATGGTTATCGCCAGCCTCGATGCCCGGCGGATTGCCTGGACCAGGAGTCCGAAGCTCTGGCCAAGGGTGGCTTTCACCCGCTGCAGCACACTCCCACGGGAACCCACTCCCCTGGCACGGCGGGCCATGCCGATGGCCTGCCACTCCTCGGCCATTAGGCCCACCAGGCGCATGGCAGCGAGCGTTCCCAGCACGAACCGGTGTGGAAGGCGCGCCTTCTGGGCCAGCGCATCGGCGAGGTCGGTGGGGTCGGTGCAGCTCATCAGCAGCACGGCGGGCAGCGCGATTGCCAGTCCGCGCAGCATGAACCCCACCCCCAGTTCCAGCGAACCTTCACTCATCGTCCAGATGCCGACGTCGATCAGCGTCCTTCCGCTGTCCGGCGCCAGGATGGAGGTGCTCCATCCGCCGATGGCAGCGGCGATAATAAGGGGCCAGCCGCGCTGCCACAGCAGCGTCAGCGTGAGGCCTGCCAGCGGGAACAGCAGGAGCTCGAACACCAGGGCCACCGAGGCTGAAACCCAGTCGATCGAAAGTGCCAGCACGGCAGTGATCAGGAAGACGGCGGCGAACTTGCTCAGGGGATTGGCGCGGTTCAGCAGGGCCTGGCTGCCGCGCAGGTTCAGCTCCTGCCTCATGGCGCCACCGGTTCCGCGGGTACCAGCCTCAGCTCCGTTCCGCCCAGGGCAGCCGTGAATTCGGCGTCGTGGGTCACCGAAACTACGGCGGTGCCGGCGTCCAGCAACTCCGACAGGAAGGAGGCCAGCTCCGCCCAAGTGTTGGCATCCTGCCCGAAGGTGGGCTCGTCCAGGACCAGCACCTGCGGATGCGCCGCCAGGACCGTAGCCACCGAGAGCCGCCGCTTCTCCCCGCCGGAGAGTGTGTAGGGGTTTGCGTCCACGAGGTGGGTGAGCCTCAGCCGCTCCAAGAGTTCGTCCACACGCTCCTTGCCATGGCCCAGGTGCCGCGGGCCAAACAGCAGTTCGTCCAGGACCTTCCCGGTGACGAACTGGTGCTCCGGCTCCTGGAACACCGTGCCGATCCGCTCGATGAGCTGCTCGGCTTTCCATTTGTAGGGATCTATGCCGGCTCCACGGCTCAGGTCAGTGGTTGCCGAAACCGCGCCGTCCACCGGTTCAAGCAGGCCGGCAAGGGTCAGGGCGAACGTCGACTTTCCCGCACCGTTCGGCCCGGTAACGGTCAGCGCCTGCCCGGCCCGGACCTGGGCTGCGATGTCCTCCTGCACGGGCACCGGCGGCAGTTTGCGGAAGCCGCTGCGGCGAGGGCGTTCACGGGATACTGCCAGTTTTTCCGCGGCGATCAGGAGGTTTCCCGTTCCCCGGGCAGGGCTGCCCGCACGCAAGCGCGTTTCGGGGACGTACCCGGGCACCCAAACGCCGGCGGCCGTGAGCATGGCCCGCGCGTCGGCAAGCACCTGGTCCGGCGGGCCATCCAGCAGCACGGCGCCGTCCGTGGCGCTGCCCGGCTGCAGCACCACGATCCGGTCCACCAAGTCCTTCCATACGGACACCCGGTGCTCCACCACCAGCAGCGTGGCACCGGTCTTATCCAGGCAGCGGGCCACGGCATCACGGACTTCCAGCACGCCGGCAGGGTCCAGGTTGGCTGTCGGCTCATCAAGGAGGATGAGCCCCGGCCGCATGGCCAGGATGCCGGCGAGCGCGAGCCGCTGCTTCTGCCCCCCGGACAGGGCCGACGTCGGGTGGTCCAGCGGCAGGTGGCAAAGTCCGACGTCGTCCAGCGCCTCATGCACGCGGGCCCAGATGGCGTCCCGGGGCACCGCGAGGTTCTCGGCGCCGAAGGCGACGTCGTCGCCCACGCGGGAAAGGACCACCTGGGTCTCCGGGTCCTGCTGCATCAGGCCGGCGCGCCCACGCTGTTCCCGGGGGTAGGCGCCGTCAACGAGCAGCGAACCGGACTCATCAGAGTCGCCGGCCTCGCCGTCGTCGTTAACATCTCCCAGCACCCCCGCCAAGGCGTGGAGGAGCGTGGACTTCCCGGCGCCGGACGGGCCAAGGAGCAGCACCCGCTCCCCCGGCCGGATGTCCAGGTCCAGGGCACGGACGGCAGGCCTGGCGCGCCCGGCATGCCGCCAGCCCCACCCCCGGGCGCTGATGGCAGCCGGCCGCGCTACAACCGGGGTGCTGTGATGGGACGTGGCCGTCATCAGGAGAAGACGGGCTCCGTTGCCGCCTTGCGGGAGGCAAAGGAGCTGAGGACGCCGGTCCTCGCCAGCCCGCGGGTGGCAATCCAGGACAGGGCGCCGGCGATGACTGCTCCGGAGATCATGGTGAAGATGATGTAGGCCAGCTTGTCCCCGCCCGAGTAGGCGATGTTCCAGCCCCACGGCGCAAAGGAGTCGTTCAGGCCGCAGAAGAGACCGGCCGCGGCGCCGGCCAGCAGCGAGACCGGCAGGTTGAACTTCCGGTAGACGAAGAAAGCGAAGATGATTTCGGCGCCCAGGCCTTGGACGAAGCCGGAGAACAGTACGGACGCCCCGTACTGGGAGCCCATGAGGAGCTCGCCGGTGGCCGCGACGGTCTCGCAGAACAGTGCCGCGCCGGGCTTGCGGATGATGAGCATGCCCAGCACTGCGGGGATCATCCAGCCGCCGGCGATCAGGCCGGTCAGGGGCGGGTAGACGGCGTTCATGGGTGCGGACACGGCGGCGGCGCCCTGGGACCAGGCCCAGAAAATGACACCGCCGGCGATGGCGATGAGGGCCGCCACCACGATGTCCACGACGCGCCACGACTTGCTTGTGGTCTTCTTGATAGCTGTAGTTGCCATGTGATCCTCCTGAGGAACAGGAGGGGAAAGCGCGGCAAAAGGCAGGGACTGCCGTTTGCCGGACTTCGAGAAACTCGACTCCCTTGCGCCGGTACTAACCGGATCAGGTTCGAGGGTCTGCGGCTGTCCGCACTCTCAGCGCCCACCTGCGGTCCCTGGCATGGCCAGCTCCGACGGCGGCGCTCCCCTGTCGTTGAATGATTCTGTCGGTAATGCTTCACCCTGTTGGGCGTGGTCCAGTTTACATCCCAGGAGGAGTAGATTGTGGGCCATGACTGCCAATCTGCCGGATGTGACCGGCTACGATCCCGACTCCGATGCCGTGCAGCCGGAGGGCTCGCTGGAACAACTCATTGGCCGGATCGAAGGGGAAATCCACCAACTGCAGTTTCCCGGGTTCTCCCTGGATGACGCCCTCAACCTGGGGCTGCTCCTGGTCGAGCTGGGCAAGGAACGCGCGCTGCCCATAGCCATCGACATCACCAAGGGCGAGCAGGTCCTTTTCCATGTGGCCCTGCCCGGCGCCACCCCTGATAACGGACACTGGATCCGGGCGAAGCAGCGGACAGCGGCCCGGTACGAGGTCCCTTCGCTGCTGGTGGGCCTGCGCGGCCGGCTCCGAGGCGGCCGGATTGAGGACGAGGGCTGGTTCGACGAAACCGTCTACGCCGCGCATGGCGGTTCCTTTCCCATCTATGTCACCGGGGTGGGATCCGTAGCCACCGTCACCGTTTCCGGCCTTCCCCAGGTACAGGACCACAACCTGGTGGTGGAAGCCCTGCGTGAGGTCCTGCAATCCGCAGCGGCTGACGGTGCGCCGTGACAGGCGGGCAGGCCGAGAACCCCGTCCGGGCGGCGCTGGACAAGGCCTCGGAGGAGATGATCTACATCGGCCCGGACCACCCCTACTACCCCTTGCTGGCGGAGCTGGTGACCGCCGTCGGAAAGTCCTGGCAGCAGGGGTATGAGCACGGCCGCCGTGGCGGCCAGCATGCGAACCCCTATGCTTGGAACAGTCCGGAAGGGTAGAGCTGCCTTGCGCCCCGGATCATCCGGTTGTGGGAGAATTCGGGAAGCGCGCCCTGGTGTCCAGCAGCGAACAAGCACCAAGGCTGCTTAGCATATATTAGTAATCATGCTTACTATGTTGTCTCCCGGGTTTTGAGGAGTACAGTACATGGCAGCCAGCACCCGACTGAGAGGCGCGCGGACAGGCCTGCAAAGGGCCGCACTTGGAACCGGTGCCGTCTTCTGCCTGGCCGGCATCCTGGGTTTCATTCCCGGCGTCACCTCCAACCTGGAGTCCCTCAGCCCGGCCGGGCATGGCTCCGGAGCCCTGCTGCTGGGAATCTTCCAGGTTTCCGTTTTGCATAACCTGGTCCACCTGCTCTTTGGGGTTGCCGGCGTCCTGATGGCGGCCACCCACGCACAGGCCAGGAATTTCCTGGTCTATGGCGGCGTCGTTTACCTGGTCCTGTGGCTGTATGGCCTCCTGGTGGGCGACACTACGCCCGCCAACTTCGTCCCCGCGAATAATGCGGACAACTGGCTGCACCTTTCCCTGGGCCTGGCCATGATCGCCCTGGCCGTCATGCTGGCCCGCGGCCCGGCCCCCAGCACAACCACCGAAAACAGTACCGCGCCTGCCACCAGCTCTTCCCCGCCCGGCACCCGTCGCCATTGACCCCTGTCCCCGACCCCCGGCCGTCAGGGAAGACGGCCAGGACCGGCACCAAGCCAGACCTGAAGGAGCATCATGAAAATCCCAGAACCGCGAGGCCCTGTCAGCACCGCCCTGTTTGGCGTTCTTGCTGAGGCACCTGACATCCAAGCCGGCGGCCTTGAAGAGCTGCAGCGGCTGGTGGCCAGCCAGCTCGCCGCAAGCCCGGACATCATTGCCGACGACGACCTCCAGCTGGCGCTGTTCTGCCTCTATGAACTCCACTACTCCGGGCTTGAGGGCGTAAGTGACGAGTGGGAGTGGGCACCGGAACTTGTCCGGGTCCGCCAGTTGCTCGAGAAGCCTTTCGAAGCAGCCCTGCGGGACGCCGCTGCCCAGGCGGCCGGTGACCTGGATCTTCCCCCGGCGTCGGGGCTCACCAGTGATGCCGTGGCAGACGTGCTGTTTGGCCTGGCGGCGCGTGACGGCGGCCCCAGCCTCTCCCGCTATGTGGCGAAGAAGGCGACCCTGGAACAGCTGAAGGAATTCCTGATCCATAAGTCCATCTACCAGCTGAAGGAAGCGGACCCGCACACCTTCGCCATCCCCCGGCTCTCCGGACGTGCGAAGGCGGCACTGGTGGAAATCCAGGCCGATGAGTACGGGGGCGGACGGCCCGAACGGATGCACAGCGCACTTTTCGCCCGCACCATGCGCGGCCTGGGCATGACTGATGACTACGGCGCCTACGTCAACGACGTCCCCGCCGTCTCCCTGGCAGCAGTCAACCTGATGTCCCTGTTCGGCTTGAACCGGCGCCTGCGCGGTGCGATCACCGGACACCTGGCCATCTACGAAATGACGTCCTCCCAGCCCAACCGCCTGTACGGCAACGGCTTCCGCCGGCTCGGCTTCGATGCCCAGGTGACCCATTACTTCGATGAGCACGTGGAAGCCGACGCCGTCCACGAGCAGATCGCAGGCCGCGACCTGGCCGGCGGCCTGGTGGAGGCCGAGCCCGGACTGCTCGATGACGTCCTCTTTGGCGCCACCGCTGTCATGGCCATTGACGGCAGGCTGTCAGCGCACATCCTGAAGGCCTGGGAGAGCGGCAGGACGTCACTGAGGGCGGCAGTACCGGCGGCAGCATGAGCACGGCGCCACGCGACCAGCCATCAGGTGAGCCCTTGGACCAGCCGGCGGAGTACATCCTGCCGCTGCGCTGGACTGACGATGCAGACCTGCCGGAACTGGTTGCCTACCTCCGGGAGCTCACTGGCTGGATCATGGTTACGGTGGTGGACGGCTCACCCCCCGCCCTTTTTGAACGCCACCGTGCACTGTTCCCCCCTGCCGTCCGGCATATCCGGCCTGAACCAGGCCATGAACCAGGGCCGGAATCAGGACAGGACGCAGGGCCGGCGCCGCGCGGAGGCAACGGCAAGGTTGCCGGGGTGATGACCGGTGTGCGCGCCGCCGCGGCGGAGCTGCTGGTGATAGCCGACGACGACGTGCGTTACACGCGCGAGTCCCTCGCCGCCGTCGTCCATCACCTTGGTTCGGCAGAGGTTGTGCGGCCGCAGAACTACTTCGATCCCCTGCCGTGGCACGCCTGGTGGGACACCTCCCGGACCCTGATCAACCGGGCCTGGTCGGACGACTTTCCCGGAACGCTGGGGGTGCGCCGGAGCGCGCTGCTGGCAACCGGCGGTTACGAGCCCGTGCTGTTCGAGAACCTTGAGCTGATCAGGACCGTGAAGGCAGCAGGAGGCCGGGAGAAAATCCTTTCGGCCCTGTTCGTGGCCCGCAGGCCGCCCAAGGCACGGCATTTCCTGAAACAACGCGTCCGGCAGGCGTACGACAACTTCGCCCAGCCGCGAAGGCTTGCCGCGGAGCTCGCGCTGCTTCCGCTGCTTGTTGGCGCAGCCTGCCTGCCCGGGCGGCACCGCCGGAACGCCTTGCTGGCACTGGCCGCCGCGCCCGCAGTTGCCGCCGAGGTTGGCCGGCGGCGGCACCACGGAAGTGCGGTCTTTCCGCTGGGTGCGGTACCGTTCGCTCCGCTGTGGGCCCTGGAACGGGCCGTATGCATGTGGATTGCGCTAGGGTACCGGCTGGCCGGCGGCGTGCCGTACGCGGGAACCAGGCTCAAGACCGCAGCCCATCCGCAAGCCGAGCTCCGGCGGCGGCACTACGGCAAACTCGCTGGAACGGGCCAGCGGGATGTACAGGTTTCCACCAGCACAACAGAGCAGGAGCAAGCATGAACCAGGAACCACCGGAAAGCTCCATCGTGGTCTGCCCGGACGGACCGCTCATTGTGCGCGGGGACTTCGAAATCGTGACGCCTTCCGGGGATCCGGTTCCGCGCGAGAGGAAGACAGTAGCGCTGTGCCGGTGCGGCGCTTCGGCCATCAAGCCGTACTGCGACGGTACCCACAAAATGATCAAGTTCCGGACGGAACCGCCCTCCCCCTGATTCGCCGCCTCGTGCCATTCGCCCGGCTGCTGTGCAGCTAGGCTGGTGGCAGTCCGTTTACCGCCCGCAAGGAGTACTAGGAATGAATTTCTTCATCAAGCTGCTTGGCACCGGAATCAGCCTCGGCGCCGGCTTCCTCGGGACCAAGCTGGTCAACACCATCTGGGAAAAGACCACCGGACGGAAGCCGCCCACTGGCAAGGACGAGGATGTTCCCACCAGCCTGCAGTCCGCGCTGACGTTCGCGCTGATTTCCGCTTCAGTCAGCACCATCATCCAGGTCCTGGCCAACCGCGGCACCCAGCGTGCCATCACCCGGTTCGCCAAGACCCAGGACATCGTCTAAGGCTTAGTGCAGCAGGGAGATCAGTCTCCCCGGCCGTCGTCGGAACCGCCCTCCCGGGCGGCCCTGGCGGCGGCTTTCTGCACTACGGCTTCCAACTCATCGGAGGTGAGGAGCTCGCGGTGCAGGTGCTTGGTGCGGTAGCCCGCACGGCCCACCATGTGGGCCGACACCGGCGCGGTGAGCAGCTGGAAGATCCAGGCCACCAACAGGACGGGCCATACCCACCAGGTACGCATCTGCAGCCCGATGGACGCCAGGAGCAGGAACAGGCCCAGCACCTGCGGCTTGGTGGCAGCGTGCATCCGGCTCAACAGGTCCGGGAACCGCAGCAGGCCGATGGCCGCGCCCAGGGACATGATGGCGCCAACAATCATGAATACCGCTGACAGCATGTCCACCCAGGCATCCGGGCTGGTGGGATCAGGATTCATTGGGCTGCTCCCTCCGGTCTGCCACGAACCTTGCCACCGTCACGGACCCGATGAAGCCAATGACCGAGATGGCAACCACCAGCATCAGGTTGTTCAGGTGCCGGTTGACGGCCATGTCAACGCACAGGGCGCCGCCCAGGATGGCCAGCAGGACATCCGTTGCCAGTACCCGGTCCAGCAGGGAGGGTCCGCGGGAGATCCGCACGATAGCGCCGGCGGCAGCAAGCGAAAAAATCACGGCGGTTACCACCAGGACAAAGTTCATCATGCGGCTGCCTCCATACGCAGGGTTTCCAGTTCTTCCTTGGTGCCCATGATCCTGATCAACCCCGCCTCAATGGACCGCACTTCCTGCTTCAGTGCCTGGACGCGCTGGGCCGAGCTGATGTTCAGGGCGTGCAGGTAGAGGGTGGAGGTTGACCGGTCCACCTCCACCACCAGCGAACCCGGAATCAGGGAAATTACGTGACCGGTGGCCGTGACCATCAGGTCCTGCCGGCTCCGCAGCGGCACAGCGACGACGGCGTTGGTCACCCTTGGTCCCCGCGCGACCGCGAGGTAGAGGAGCTGTGCGCTGGCGGCGGCAACCTTTCCCAGGAACACGAGCGCAAAGGGGATGGCGAAAAGGATGTTGAAGCGGCCGCTGAGTTCCACCGGCGGAAGGTAGAACAGCCGTGCCACTGCCACGGCCAGCAGCGCTCCGAACAAGAGGTTGCCCGGGCTGAAATCCTGCCACAGGGCACCCCAGACAATCACCAGCCACACCAGGAGCGGCAACTCCTGGCGAAGTGAAATCCGACGGCGGCTCATCGCCCTCCTCCCGAGGTCGGGGCCGGCGGCACCACAGTGTCATCACCGAGCACGGCGTGGACGTAGGCGGACCTGTCCAGCATGTCCTCCGCGGCCTGGTCGGAGACCGTGAACAGCGGCCCGGCAAAAACGGTCAGGGCTACGCCGAGCACCACCAGCCCCGCAGTGGGGCCAACCATGGTGCGGGGCAGTAGGGTGACAGCGTCCTGATTGGCGGCGTTCCGTTTTGCGCTGTTCCGTTTTGCGCCCGGCCCGGCCATGGTCCGGGCAGCAGGTGCGGCAGGTGTCGCCAGCAGCACAGGGTCCGGGTGTTCAGCGTCGGAAGGCCTCCGCCAGAACGCACGGTTCCACACCCTGGCAATGGCCAGCAGGGTCAGGAGGCTGGTGACCACGCCGCCGATCACCAGGGCGTACGCCAGCGGCGTCCCAAGCTCGATGCCGGCCTGCATGAGGCCCACTTTCCCCAGGAAACCGGAGAACGGCGGAATGCCGGCCAGGTTCATGGCCGGAACGAAGAACAGCAGTGCCAGCAGCGGCGAGAGCTTGGCCAGGCCGCCCAGCCGGTCCACGGACGAGCTGCCGCCCCTTCGCTCGATCAGGCCCGTCACCAGGAACAGGCTGGTCTGGATGGTGATGTGGTGTGCCACGTAGAAGACCGCGGCCCCCAGCCCTGCAACCGAGGACATGGCCAAACCGAACACCATGTAGCCGATATGACTCACCAGGGTGAAGGAGAGCAGACGCTTGATGTCGCTTTGCGCCAGGGCACCCAGGATCCCCACCACCATGGTCAGCAGCGCCGCCACCATCAGCGGGGCGTTGAGGGAGTCGCCGGGAAAGAGCAGGGTTTCCGTCCGCACCATGGCATAGACGCCCACTTTGGTCAGCAGGCCGGCGAACACTGCCGTCACCGGTGCCGGCGCTGTTGGGTAGGAGTCCGGCAGCCAGAAGGACAGCGGGAACACAGCGGCCTTGATGCCGAACGCCACGAGCAGCATCACGTGAAGGAGTGTCCTGGTCCCCTCGTCCAGCTCACTCAGCTTGATGGCAAGGTCCGCCATGTTGACGGTTCCGGTGGCCCCGTAAACCATGGCTATGGAGATCAGGAACAGCACCGAGGACACCACGGACACCACCACATAGGTGACGCCGGCCCGGATGCGGGGCCCGGTGCCGCCCAGCGTCATCAGCACATAGCTCGCAGTCAGCAGGATTTCAAAGCCCACATAGAGGTTGAAGAGGTCGCCGGAGAGGAAGGCGTTGGACACCCCGGCCACCAGGATGAGGTAGGTGGGGTGGAAGATCGACACCGGCGCGTCCTGGTCGCCGTCGGCCATGCCCTGCCCGGTGGCATACACCAGCACGGCTAGGCTGACCGCCGAGGAAACCACCAGCATCAGGGACGAGAACTGGTCCACCACCAGCACGATGCCCCACGGCGGCAGCCAGCCGCCGAGGGTCACGGCCACCGTGCCGCCGTCCCACACGGATCCCAGCAGGAGGCATTCCAGCAGGAGGGTGAGGGACAGCAATCCAATGCTGACGGCGCGCTGGGCGCGTGAATGCCGGATCAGCAGGAAGGTCAGGGCGGCGCCCAGGATGGGAAGTACGACGGCGAGCGGGGCCAGGGATGCGAGGTTCACCTTCCGCCTCCTTCCGGGCTGGGGGCTACGTTGGCGGAACCGGGTTTTTCTTCTTCGGCTGCGGCTTCGGCAGGCATTTCGCGGCCGCCGGCCATGACGGTGGTAACCGGGAACTCGGACGTCTCTGCGGGGATCACGGCATCGTCCTCAGCATCGAAGCTGGGAGTTTCCGCCACCCGGAGGTCTTCGACGTCGGCCTGGATCTCATCGCGGCGTGCCAGGACCCAGGTGCGGTAAATGATGCCGAGCATGAAGGCGGTCACGGCGAAGGAGATGACGATGGATGTCAGGATCAGTGCCTGTGGGAGGGGATCGTTGTAGTCCCCGGCAGCGGCGTCCTTCGCATACAGCGGGGCCAGCCCGGCGTACCCGCCGGTGGCAAGGATCAGCAGGTTGGTGGCGTTGGCCAGCAGCATCAGGCCCAGCAGGACCCGCGTCAGGCTGCGTTCCAGGATCAGGTAGATGCCGCAGGCGTACAGCGCACCCATCACGATCAGCAGTGTCAGGTTCACGCTCATGCTTGCCCGCCCTTTGCGGTGGTCCCGGCTGTGTTGCCGCTGAAATCCTGTTCTTTGGCCACAGAGGCGGCGGAAGCACCAAGGACAAATTCCTGCTGCCCGGCCGGTCCCTCGCCGTGCTCGGCGGCCGACCGCTCTTCAACGTGTTCGTCGATCTCGGCCCCGAGGCTCCTCAGGACATCCAGCACCAGGCCCACCACCACGATGTACACGCCGATATCGAAGATGGTGGAGGTGACGAACTTGATGTCCTCGAACACCGGAAGCCAGAGTTCGATGATGGCCGTCTGGAACACCTGGCCGCCCAGCAGCAGTGGCACCACCCCGGACGCTGCGGCAACGGCCAGCCCGATCCCCAGAAGCGTGCCGGCGCTCACCGGCGTGGCCTCGCTGAGCTCGAACCGCCCGCCTGCGAGGTAACGAATGGTCAGTGCCAGGCCCGCGGTGAGCCCGCCGGCGAAGCCGCCGCCGGGCAGGTTATGGCCTGCCAGCAAGAGGTAGAGCGAGAAGATGATCATGGAGTGGAAGACCAGCCTGGTGACCACCTCAAAAATGATGGACCGGCGTTCCGGGGCAAGCGTCCTGCCTGCCACGATCCACGCGTCCCGGGCCGCAGCGGCGAACCTTCTGCTGACGGCCAGTGCGGCGGCATCGCGGGAACCGGCATTGGCCAGGCGGTAGCGGCCCACCGTTCCCTCCGCCACCGTGGCGGCGTTCTTGATCCGGTCACCGCGTCCGCGGATGAAGATCAGGCTCGCAACGCCGGTGGCTGCGAGGGCCAGGACTGTGATCTCGCCAAACGTGTCCCATGCCCGGATGTCAACGAGCGTCACGTTAACAATGTTGAGTCCGCCGCCGCCCTCATAGGCGAGGCGCGGGAACTCGAGGGAGACCGGTATTGCGGTCCGGGCACCCATCGAATAGATCGCGGCGAACACCATGGTGACGCCGAAGCTGAGCCCGATGATCACCCGGACTACCCGGTACTTGCCGCCGGTGCGGTCGCGGAGTTCGGGCGGCAGGCTGCGCAGTGCCAGGACGAAAGCCACCAGGATGATGGTCTCCACCAGCATCTGCGTCAGCGCGAGGTCCGGGGCGCCCTGCAGCGCAAACATTAAGGCGATGCCGTATCCGGTGACCGAGACCATCAGGACCGCAAGGAACCGCTTGTTGGCCTTGACGGCGGCCAGCGCGCCGATCACGATTGCCGCACCCACCACCAGCTGGAGCGGGGAGTTGGGGTCCACCAGGTAGATGTCGTCCGGCAGTGGTTTGCCCGCCAGCAGGATGGCGGACAGGGGAAGGATGAACGCGACACTCAGGATGACCGCGAGGTAGTAGTAGAGGGAACCGCGCTGGGTGCGGCCCGTAATCCACACCGCCACATCGTCAAGCGCGCCGATGGTGTACTGGTACGCCTTGTCCCCGTCCACCCACGCCGGCACCAGGGACTGAACCCGTGAAACGGCGTCGCGGCCAAAGTACATCGCCAAGCCCAGTGCAAAGGTGAGAGCCGTCAGCCCCAGGGCAGGCGTGAAACCGTGCCAAAGCGCAAGGTGGCCGGCCCGTTCAGCCAGAGTGCCGGCGTCGGGATCGGTGGAGGCAAACAACGCGGCGTACGGCTGGATCCACCCGTCCACGGGGACTGGCCATACCCCGTAGATGATGGTCAGGAGGCTCAGGACGGCCGGCGCGGCGAGGAAGGAGGGCCTGACGGCCTTGAAGGGCGTGTGTTCCACGCCCGGTTTGACGGCGAAGGCACCCCACATGAAGCGCGCACTGTAGGCAAAGGTGAGGACGGAACCAATGACGATTCCGGCAAGCACCACCGCTCCCCACGCTCCTGCCGCAGGGCTAGCCGCATGGTGGACGAAGGCCTCCAGCACCGATTCCTTGGCCACGAAGCCGCCGAGCAGGGGGACTCCGGCCATGGAGGCCGCCCCAATTCCCGCCACGATGCCCAGGGCGCGGGAGGATCTGAAGACGCCGGAGAGCTTGCGGACATCGCGTGTCCCTGACTGGTGGTCGATGATGCCCACCACCAGGAACAGGGTGGCCTTGAACAGTCCGTGGGCCAGGAGCATCGCCAGGCCGGCGAGCGCCGCGTCGGGGGTGCCCAAACCCACCACCATGGTGAGGAAGCCAAGCTGGCTGACGGTGCCGTAGGCCAGGATGAGCTTGATGTCAGTCTGCCGCAGTGCCCGGTAGCCGCCCACCAGCATGGTGGCGAGGCCCAGCCCCAGCACCACCGGCTGCCAGTAGGCCGTCTCGGAGAAACCGGGGGCCAGCCTCGCCACGAGGTAGATCCCGGCCTTGACCATGGCGGCGGCGTGCAGGTAGGCGCTGACGGGGGTGGGGGCCGCCATGGCGCCGGGAAGCCAGAAGTGGAACGGGACCAGGGCGGACTTGGTGATCGCGCCCACCAGGATGAGGACGACGGCGGCACCCAGCATTGGGCCCGCGGCTCCGTCCACCAGGGCGGGCGCCTGCTCCATGATGGCGGAGATGCGGTAGGTTCCTGCGGCGTGGCCCAGCATGATGAGCCCCACGAGCATCGCAAGCCCGCCGGCGGTGGTGACCATGAGCGCCTGCAGCGCGGAGCGCCGTGCCGCCAGCCGGGTCCGCGCGTACCCGATCAGGAGGTAGGACAGGATGGTGGTGAGTTCCCAGAAGATGAACAGCAGCAGCAGGTCATCCGCCACCACCAGTCCGAACATGGCGCCGGCGAAGGCCAGCAGCTGGGCACCGAAGGCGCCGAGGTCCTGGTCTCTCTTCTTGAAGTACCTGGCGCAGTAGACCAGCACCAGGGCACCGACACCAAGCACCAGCAGCGACATGACCCAGGCCAGGGCGTCCATCCGGAAGGCGAACTCAAGCTGGAGGCCCGGAATCCACGGGACCGTCTCTTCGACTGCACCCTGCTCCGAGTAGACGGACCCATGCTGGAACAGCAGCCAGGCAAAGGAGGCGGCGGGAACAGCAGCGAGCGCGTAGAAGGCGTTCCGGCCCCAGGCCCTGAAGAGGAAAGGTGCCAGGGCAGCCACCGAAAAGTGCACGGCAAGGACTGTAATCACTGGTATCTCCGCAACGTCAGGGATTCGATTGTCAAAAGTTGGAGCAGGCGGTTCATAAGTTAGGTCCGGGAAGGTTCAGTTTATCAAGCCGTCTGTACCGCTTCCGCCGCCAATGTTGTATCCTTCCCTGCTTTCCCCGGCCTGATGGGCCCTATCTCCGCCGGATGTTCACCCCCGGCGGATACGATGCTGCATATGAACAGCGCCAGCGCTCCCGGGGCAACGCAGCCGTCCTCGGAACTCAAATCCGGGAATCAGGCCGCCAGCAAGGGGCGGGTTTTGGCCTGGGCTTCCTGGGACTGGGGCTCAGCTGCCTTCAATGCGGTGATGACAACGTTCGTCTTCACCGTGTACCTCACCTCGGACGCTTTCGGCGGCGAGGACCAGGCATCGGCAGTCCTCGGCAGCGCCCTGGCTGTTGCCGGCCTGGCCATCGCGCTCCTGGCGCCCGTTACGGGCCAGCGTTCGGATGCCGGCGGCAGGCGGAAGCTGTGGCTGGGAGTCAACACGGCCGCCGTCGCCCTCCTGACGGCACTGTGCTTCTTCGTATTCCCGCAGCCTGAATTCCTGCTGCTGGGAGTGTCCCTCATCGCGCTGGGCAACGTGTTCTTCGAATTCGCGGGCGTCAACTACAACGCCATGCTGGCCCAGGTCTCCACGCCGCGGAACATCGGCAAAGTCAGCGGCTTCGGCTGGGGCGCCGGCTACCTCGGGGGCATCGTTGCCCTGCTGATCGTCCTGCAGCTGTTCGTCCAGCCCAGCATCGAATGGTTCGGCGCCTCCACAGAGGACAGCCTGAACATCCGGCTGGTGGCCGTGTTCTCAGCCCTGTGGTTTTTCATCTTCGCCCTGCCGGTGCTGTTTGCCGTCCCGGAGCTTCCCAAGGCACCGCAGGCAAAGCGGCTCGGGGTCCTGGCCAGCTACGGGCTGTTGGTCCGGCGAATCAAGGCGATCTATGCCACCAGCCCGCACACCATCTATTTCCTGCTGGCGAGCGCAGTCTTCCGGGACGGGCTGGCGGCTGTCTTCACATTCGGCGGAATCATCGCTGCAGGCACCTTTGGCTTTGAACTGTCCCAGGTCATCTTCTTCGCCATCTTCGGAAACGTCGTGGCCGCTGCGGGGGCTGTCATCGGCGGCTTCCTGGACGACCGGATCGGTCCCAAGCGGGTGATCACCGGTTCCCTCGTGGGCCTGCTGATCGCCGGCACGGTCATCCTGGTCCTCGGCAACGGCGACTACGTCTTCCTGGGCATGGCCTGGCCGGGCAGCACCACCTTCTGGGTTTTCGGACTGTTCCTTTGCCTCTTCGTGGGCCCGGCACAGTCCTCGTCCCGGGCCTATCTGGCACGGCTTGCCCCGCACGGCGAGTCCGGCGAACTGTTCGGCCTGTACGCCACCACCGGCCGCGCGGTCAGCTTCCTGGCACCGGCCCTCTTTACCCTCAGCATTACCCTGGCCACCCCCTTCGTATCACCCGGTGAAGCACAGCGGTGGGGCATTTTGGGCATCATGGTGGTCCTCCTGGCCGGCCTGCTGGTCCTGCTGCCGGTGAAATCCCCCGGAAAGGCTCCCATCGCGGTGGTTCCCGCGGCCTGAGCGGCTGGCGGCTTTAGGGGCGCCCAAGCGCTTCCTCTAAATGAAGCAGGTTTCCGCAGACCCTTGACTGCTCCTTGTTATCGATCACATAATGGATGCCACCAATGAATGAAACCTTTCAAATTTCTCAAGGATGAGGAGAACCCATGGGTGAGGCCCCACCACGTCCCCGAGCGGGAATCATCGGCACGGGCGGCATAGCCCACGCTCATGCAGAGGCACTGAGGCTTGCAGGAGCAGAACTGGTGGTTGCGGTGGATATCGACCAGGGCCGCGCCGCCGGGTTCGCTGAGGAGATGGGATTCGCCGGCACTGCTCCCAGCCTGGCCGCAGCCGCGGAAGCGGGACTGGACCTGGTTGCTGTCTGCACCCCGCCGTCGTCGCATGCCCCGCTGGCCCTGGAAGCACTCGCACTTGGCCTGAACGTGGTGCTGGAGAAGCCACCGGCGCTGTCACTGCGGCAGCTGCATGAGCTCCAGGGAGCCGAACGCACCACCGGGAAACGCGTCAGCTGCATTTTCCAGCACCGCTTCGGCACGGGTGCCGGCAGGCTGGCGGAGCTGCAGGAGTCCGGGGCCCTGGGCAATCCGCTGACAGGCTTCTGCAATACGCTGTGGTTCCGCAAACAGGAGTATTTCGACGTACCGTGGCGCGGCCAGTGGGACGTTGAGGGCGGCGGACCCACCATGGGGCACGGCATCCACCAGTTCGACCTTCTTCTCCACCTGTGGGGTCCGTGGCAGGAGGTGACAGCCTTCGCGGGGAGGCTCGCCCGCCGCACGGAAACGGAGGACGTGTCCACTGCGATCGTCCGGTTCGAATCCGGAGCCCTCAGCACCGTCATAAACTCCGTCATTTCGCCCCGGGAAACTTCCCAGCTCCGCTTTGACTACGAGCATGCCACCGTGGAACTGGAGCATCTCTACGGATATGACGAGTCACACTGGCGCTTAACCCCCGCGCCCGGGCAGGAGCACCTGGCGGACCTGTGGGCGGACGGCCGGACGGCGACGCCCAGCGGCCACCCCGCGCAGTACGCACGGATCATCGAGGCCGTCAGCTCCGGAACGGTACCGCCGGTTACTTTGGCAGACGCTTACCCCACCATGGAACTGGCCGCCGCAATCTATGCCTCCGCCATCACGGGCAAGACCGTACGGCGGGGCGAAATCACTGAAGGAAACCCGTTCTTCGACCGTGCCGACGGCCGGCTGGAACCTTGGAAACTGGAAACGAGCCACGCATGAACGCCTCCGCCGGAACAACTGCTGCCGAAGCCCCCAAAAACCAGGTCACCTGGACGGACGATGGTACCGCCGTCGTGATTTTCCTTGACGGAATGGATGTACTCACCTACACCTACACCGCCGACGATCCCCAGGAGGAATCGCCCAGGCCGTATTTCCACCCCGTCCGCACCAGGTCCGGCGATCTGGTCAGCGCCTACCGCCCCCACGACCACGTGTGGCATAAGGGCATCGCCTGGTCCCTGCCGCATCTGGGTGCGGACAACTTCTGGGGCGGCCCCAGCTACCGGCGCGGCCAGGACTACCAGTGGCTGCCGAACAACGGCGCCATGCGGCACCGCGAGCTCGTCAAGGCAACGGACGACGGCGGGACGTTCGCTTTTGCCCATACGCTGCAGTGGGTCACCCAGCAGGGGTCGCTCGTGGTTGAGGAGGAGCGGTCCTTCCAGGTTGTGCCGGGGACTGACGGCAGCTACACCCTGATCTTCGAGACTGCAATGACCAACGTCTCCGGCGAAGAGATCCATATTGGCTCCCCCACCACCGAGGGACGGGACAATGCAGGATACGGCGGGCTGTTCTGGCGCGGCCCGCGGTCCTTTGCCGGGGGGACCATCATTGGCCCCGGCGGTGCTACCGGCGAGGAACTCCGCGGCCAGCGAGCACCGTGGTTGTCCTTCGTGGGGCAGCACGACGAAACCTGCCGTTTCTCCACCGTGGTCATGGTGGACGATCCGGGGAGCGCCCACCCGGAACCCGAGTGGTTTGCCCGCTCCGAGCCGTTTGCCTGCATGGGCCCGGCTCCCTTCTTCAGCAAGGAAGTCCTGTTTCCAGCAGACTCAACCCTGCGCTTCCGGCATGCCGTGGTCATCGCTGACGGGCAGTCAGATGCAGCGCGGGCAGAATCCCTGGCCACTGCCGCCCGTGAAGTACTGGCCGGCACCTCCCGGGCGCGGGCAGACAAGTGAGCAGCACTGCCCCGGTTCCCCGCTTTCCGGGCGGCACTGCTGTCAGCGGGCTTCGGGTTTATGACTGGGAGTCCGTCGACGGGCTGTGCGGGGGTTCGCCGCACCTGCACACGGTGTCGTCCGAGGCCTACCTGGTCACGGCCGGCAGGGGCGAGGTGCATACCCTTTCCATGGCAGGCGCCGAGGAACACAGCCTGGCGGCGGGAGCCCTGCTCTGGTTCAGCCCCGGCACCGTCCACCGCCTGGTGAACACGGAAGACCTGACCCTGACGGTCATCATGTCCAACGCCGGGTTGCCTGAGGCCGGAGACGCGGTCCTGACGTTTCCACGCCACATCGTGCAGGACCCGGACCTGTACGCGGAGCATGCTGTCCTGCCGCGCGACGTGGAGGAGTCCGTCCTGGCCGCCGCCTCCCGCCGTCGGCGTGACCTTGCCCTGGAAGGATACGCACAACTGCATACTTCCGTGCTCACGGATGGCCCTGGCGCCCTGGCAGAATTCCACCGCGCCGCAGCCCGCCTGGTCCGTCCCCGCGTAGAACGATGGAAAGAACTGTGGGAAGCGAACGTCCTGGCCCAGGTCAGGGCGACCGGACAGGCACTGGAGGAACTGGCCGAGGGATCAGCTGCATCCTTGGCGGGCGCAGCCGTGGCGCGGGGCGGCCGGCGGACGGGCGAGGGGTACGGCATGTGCGGCCGCCTCACCACCTGGGAGGATGCCCGGCTGTGAAACCCACGCCAGCCGGCGCCGGGCCGGGCCGCGCAGCCACAATTTACGAAGTGGCGCGGCTCGCCGGGGTCTCGCACCAGACAGTCTCGCGGTATATGGCTGACCGTTCAAAACTGAAGGCCGCGACGTCCGACAAGGTTGAGCGGGCCATGGCGGAACTGAACTACACGCCCAACCTCGCGGCCCGTTCGCTGCGCACCAGGGCCACCTACCGCCTCCTTGCCCTGGTGCCAGGGGCCTCGCCGTTCTTTCCGTCCCGAATGCTGACCGGTGCCGCGGCAACAGCCCAGGACGCCGGCTACCACCTGGACGTCGTCGCCCTTGAGGGAAGCGGACCGGAGCGGACAGAACGGCTCCGCAGGATTCTCGACGGCGGTCCTTTCGCAGGTGCGCTGTCCTTCGTTCCCCTTGCCGGAACCGATCTCCTGCAGGCGCAGGAACGGATCCCGGTCGTGGTTGCCGGGGAATATGACGACCAGATGCGCGGCCAGGGCAGGATGTCGGACGGATCGGCGGCACAGGCCATCGTGGCGCACCTCGCCGCCCTGGGGCACCGGCGGATCGCCCACATCGCAGGTCCGCAGGCATGGCCGGCAGCGAGGAACCGCCTCAGTGTCTACCGGCGGGCGGTCCAGCATGCCGGGCTGGAGGACGGCGGGGTGGCCGAAGCAGAGTGGAGCGCAGCTTCCGGCTACGCCGCCGCGCAAACCCTCATTGCTGACCGGTCCATCACCGCCATCTTCGCCGCCAACGACCAGTTGGCCATCGGAGCCATCCGGGCCCTTCACGAAGAAGGCCGCAGGGTCCCTGACGATGTGAGTGTGGTGGGCTGGGACGACCACCCGGAGTCTGCTTTCCTGGTCCCGTCACTGACCACCGTCCACATGGACCTCGAGGCACAGGGCGGCCATGCCATGAAGCAGCTGCTCGCGGCGCTGAAGCCCGGCGGCACCCTGCCGACGGAAGCTGGAACCGCAGGCACGCGGCTGGTCCTTCGCGAATCGTCCGGGCCCGCCCCAAGGGCGCCGCGGGAGACTAGGCTGGAACCATGAACGTGGATGAGACGAACCTTCCGGGCCTTGGCCGGCGGAAGGACTTCATGACGGCTTCGGGCCGCCGGATCGGCGTCGTGGAGCTGCGGGAGGGCCAGACGGAACTTATCGTGTCCACCTGGGACGATCCCGATACCTGCCAGGCTTCCATCCCGCTGACGGCGGAAGAGGCAGCAACGCTGGGCAACCTGCTCGGCGGACAGCACCTGGCCATGAAACTGTCGGAGGAGCACAAAGATGTCCCCGGCATCGTCACCCGGCAATTTTCCATCACGCCGGACTCCCCGTTCCAAAACCAGCCCATGGGAAAGGCTTGTATCCGCACCCGCTGCGGCGTTTCCATCGTGGCGATCATGCGTGAAGGTGAGGTGCTGCCGTCGCCGGGGCCCGACGTCGTTCTTCACACCGGTGACCTGCTGATAGCTGTCGGCACCCAGGAAGGCCTCGATACGGCGGCCGATATCCTTCGTAACGGATAAACGCTATGGACCCGTTGGCCCTGACCCTCATTGAACTGGGGGCCGTTGTGTTCTGCCTCGGCCTGTTGGCCAGGCTGGCCGGACGGATCGGAATGTCGCCTATCCCGCTGTACCTTCTTGGCGGGCTTGCCTTTGGGGCCGGCGGGATTATCAAGCTTGAGGGGATGCACGAGTTTGCGCACCTTTCCGGCGAAATCGGCGTTATCCTTCTGCTGCTGATGCTCGGTTTGGAATATACGGCCGCAGAGCTTTTCACCGGATTGAGGAGATCCTGGCAGGCGGGCGTGCTTGACCTGGTCCTTAACTTCCTTCCGGGGGCGGCTCTTGCCTACCTGCTGGGCTGGGGCGGGGTAGGAGCCATGGTGCTGGGCGGGGTCACCTACATCTCCTCGTCAGGAATCGCAGCAAAGGTCATCACGGACCTGGGCCGGATCGGCAACCGGGAAACCCCGGTGGTGCTCTCCATCCTGGTTTTTGAGGACCTGGCCATGGCCGTCTATCTTCCGGTCCTCACCACCATCCTTGCCGGGGTCAGCTTCCTCGGCGGCCTTACCACCGTCGGCATCGCGCTGGCCGTCGTCAGCCTGGTGCTGATGGTGGCACTGCGCCACGGGCACCAGGTGTCCAAGGCCGTCCACAGCGAAAACTCCGAAGTGTTCCTGCTGAACGTGCTGGGTGCCGCTCTCCTGGTGGCCGGCCTGGCCTCTGCCATGCAGGTTTCCGCGGCAGTTGGCGCCTTCATGCTCGGGATCGCAATTTCAGGCGCGACGGCGCACAACGCCACCCGCATCCTTGAACCGCTGCGCGACCTCTTCGCCGCCATCTTCTTCGTGGCGTTCGGGCTCAATACCGATCCCTCATCCATTCCGCCGGTGCTCGGCTGGGCCCTGGTGCTGGCGGTTGTCACCGCTGCCACCAAGATGGCGACAGGGATCTGGGCAGCGAAGCGCGTGGGCATTGCCAGGCCGGGCCGGTTCCGTGCGGGGGCTACCTTGATAGCCCGCGGCGAGTTCTCGATCGTCATCGCCGGACTGGCAGTGGCATCCGGAGCGATACCCGGCGAACTTGCCGCCCTTGCCACCGCCTACGTGCTGCTCCTGGCCGTCACGGGCCCGCTCGCCGCACGCTATGCGGAGCCGCTGGCCAAGGCCGTCCTGCCTGCTCCGAGGGTGGCCGCGAAGGCCTGACCACGCGGTGGCGCTTCGGCTGCCAGTTGGCTGCGAAGGCCTGGAACGGACTGCTGGCTGGCCGGGTCCCCTTGGGCCGGCTGCGGAAGTCCTGCTGCGTCAGATGCCGGTGCGGTGGAAGTTCAGGTGGCTGCGGCTGGCGGTAGGCCCGCGCTGGCCCTGGTAACGGTTGCCGTATTCGCCTGAGCCGTAGGGGTACTCCGCAGACGAGGAAAGCCGGAAGAAGCACAGCTGGCCGATCTTCATGCCGGGCCACAGCTTGATGGGGAGCGTGGCCATGTTGGACAGCTCCAGCGTGACATGGCCTGAGAAGCCGGGATCGATGAATCCGGCAGTGGAGTGGGTCAGCAGTCCCAGCCGGCCCAGGGACGACTTCCCCTCCAGCCGGGCTGCAATGTCGTCGGGCAGCGTAACTGTCTCAAAGGTGGAACCAAGGACAAACTCGCCCGGATGCAGGATGAAAGGCTCATTCTGCTCCACCTCAACGAGCCGGGTCAGCTCCGGCTGCTCCTCTGCGGGGTCGATGTGTGCGTACTTGTGGTTGTCGAACAGGCGGAAAAACTTGTCGATCCGGACATCCACCGACGACGGCTGGACCATCGCGGGATCGTACGGCTCGAGCACGATCCGCTGGGAGTCTATTTCGGCACGAATGTCGCGGTCAGAGATCAGCACCGTCCCAAATTACCGTATCGGTTATCCACAGCTGCATTTTTTCGTTGTTGCTGATGCCCAGTGGGGCTAATGTTGCTTCAGTGATTCAGGCGCCGGATGGTCTCCCGGATGGCCCAACAGAGCTGGGGATGTTGTGAATAAAAAGGTCGTGCCGTCTTTCATTGGCGTGCTCTGTGCATTGGTGCTGGCCACCTCCGGGGGCACGTCTTCCCTGCCCCCTGCCGGGAGCGGGCTTGTCACGGCTTCCGGCGCCAACAGCGTTGCCTTCGCTCCTTCCGTTGTCCATGACGACGGCCATTCCCCCTCCGGGGCAGGCGCAACCGGGTCCCCGCTCACCCCCGCCGTGGAACCGGACATCCGCCCGGCGTCACCCACGGAGCCCTTGGTGACTGCTGCTGGATCCGGAACCGCACCGGAACCGGCCACCCCTGGCGCCCCGGATGCTGGCGCAACCGCCAGGGCCGGCGGGGCAACGGCACCAGCGGCGCCAACAGCCACCCCCGAAGCCGAGCCGGCAGGGACAGGAACCGAGGTCCCCTCCATTCCGCCGCTGTGGGCTCCGGACGAGGAACTGGCCTCCCCCTCAGTTTCCCGGCAGGCCGCTCCTGAATCCACAGCCGTTCCCGCGGCAGAGGCGCTGGTTCCGGACAACAATGCGGCCGCCGTCCTGACCGTATTCAACAAAATCAACGAATACCGGGTATCCAGGGGCCTGAACCCGGTCAATTATCACGCCACCGTCGCGGCCCTGGCGCAGGAGTGGTCGGACAACATCGCGTCCCGCGAGGTGATAGAGCACCGGGCCAGTTTCTGGACCGATCCGCGTGCCTTGAGCCCCAACAACGGCGCCGGCGAGGTCATCGCCATCCGCACTGACCGGGATGCGGCGCTGCTGGTCGAATGGTGGAAGGGCTCTCCCGGCCACAACGCCATGCTGCTTGATCCCCGCTTCAACGTGATGGGCGCCGGGATCAGCTATACGGACAGGACGTACCAGATCTGGGGCGTGGTTAACTTCTTCGGCTACACCACCCTTCCTGCAGGCACCACCAACTCCCCCGGCGGCAGTGCTCCCAGCACCGCTCTTCCGTCGCCGGCACCCTCCATGTGCGACGCCCCGGTCCGGCACATGCCGCCCACGCTTGACCTCTCGGCCGCGGCCATCAAGGGGCCAGGCGACCTGGTGACGGTGGACTCCGCCGGGCAGCTCCTTGGCAAGGCGGCCACGGGGGCGCGGACTTTTGGTGCGGCCCGGGTGATCGGGTCGGGCTTCGCCGGCGCCAAGGAAGTGTTCACCACGGACTGGGACCGTGACGGCGCATACGATCTCTTGGCACAGCGGACGAACGGCACCCTGACACTGCACCGTGGCATAGCCGGCGGAGGCTTCCACGCGCCGGTCACTTTGGGCAACGGGGGGTGGGAAACACTGACGCTGGCGGTCGGCGGCTGGTGCGCCAACAACAGGATGCCCCAGATTTTGGCGCTGGACGGCGCCGGGAACCTCTACCTGTACCCCAACAAGGGCATGGGCGACCTGTCCGTCCGCACGTTTGTGGGCTCGGTGGGCACCGCCCGGAAGTTGTCCATGGTGGATTACGACGCCGACGGCTTCCAGGACGTCCTGGCGCTCCGGGCCGACGGCGCGGTCCAGCTCTACCGCGGCTTGGGGACCACGGCGCTGCGCGCAGAGGCAAGGGCCACAGTGGCCACCGGCTGGGGAGACGTCACCGGCATCAGGCCGCTGCGGGACGTTACGGGGCTGAACTCCACCGGGCTGGCGCTTCGTCGGGCCTCTGATGTGGTGCAGTACTGGGACCTGACCTCCGGAAGCCTCGCCTCGCCGTCGAACATTGCCGGTCCCTGGGCTGGCCAGCGCCTGGCGCAGTAGGGCCTAACCAGTAAGGCTGGAGCGGCAAGGCGGGAACAGCGGGGCACGGTCAGTGAGTGGCCAGCCGGCAGCTAGATCGCCGGCTGGAGCTCCAGGGCGTCCTTGAGGCGCTCCAGCTGGGCTACGTCAGAGCTGACGCTCCGCTGCAGCATCCTGTTCAGGAAGCCCAGCCGGCTCAGGAAGCCGAGCTTGTCAACGAAGCCAAGCGGCCCCTCCGGGCGGGCTTCCAGGGCAAACCGGACCCGGGTCCCCGCCGCCTCGGTGCTCAGATAGTAGCCGCCCGTCCGGTGCGCGGGGCCGGAGACGACCGTGAACTGGATTTCCGCACCGGGCCGCGCCTGGGTAATTTCCAGTTCTGCCGGAATGCTGAGTCCGGAGCGCCCTGCCACCATCTTCCGGTACACCGCGCCCTTGGATGCGGCAGCTCCCTGCACCAGCTTGACGCTGCGGACGCTGTCGCGCCAAAGCGGAAGGTTGGCCGCGTCCAGCAGGTACAGATACACAGCCATGGCGTCCCGCCGGATGAGGACCTCGTGCTCTGCGAATGCCATCGGAATCTTTCTGTGGTTGACGTCGCCCTGCCGCAGCAGCTGCATCCCCCCGGCACTGCAGCTACCCGGATCAGGTTAGCCAGCGCTCCGTACGCCCACCTAGCCACAGCCGGGGACGTTATTGAAGAGTTACTGGATGACGCGCAGGCCGCAGTGACACGGAGCGGTTGAAGGCGTGGTGGGCAAAGCGGGCAGACTTCTGCGCTAAGCTATGTTCTGCCCCTCCACAAGCGGGGCGCTGCGGCTGTAGCTCAATGGTAGAGCGCTAGCTTCCCAAGCTTGATACGCGGGTTCGATTCCCGTCAGCCGCTCCACGCCTGCTGTTCCCCCGGAGGCTACGCGGCAACCCGGCGGATGATCTGTACCGGTTGCCTGCGGTCCCTGATGTTGATCTTCAGCAGCAGCGAGCCCTTCCGTGCGAGGATCACCGCCACCGTCAAGGCAGCCAAGGCCGGCACGCCACCGGACACCAGCAGGGCCAGATGGGGGCCGGCATGCTCGGCGATCCAGCCCAGCATGGGCCCGCCGATGGCCTGGCCGCCTATCAGCACCATGATGTACAGGCTCATCACCCTGCCCCTGATGCCCATATTGGTGCTCACCTGGACCAGCTGGTTGGATCCGGTGAGGAACATCAGGCACCAGAAGCCGGACAGCACCATCACCGCGCCGAACACCGGCATCGACGGCGCCAGGGCCGCAAGGCACAGCGTGGCACCGTACATCCCTGCGCAGAACACCACGGAGCGCAGCCGCAGCTGTCGGCGCCGGGTGGAGGCCACTGCACCTGTCAGTGCGCCAAGCGCCACCAGGGCGTTCAGCAGCCCGTACCCGCCGGCGCCCACCTCGAACACATGGTCCGCGAAGGCGGCGAGCACCACTGGCAGGCCCATGGCGAACACCGCGATGAAGCCGGCCATCAGCCAGGGCCAATAGATGGTGGGCTTGCTGAGCGCGTACCTCAGGCCCTCGCGGAGCATCCCCTTGCTCTTGGGCGCCGGCGCGCTGACATACAGCTGGTCCTTCCGCAGGATGAGCAGCATGGCAACGGTGGAGCAGCAGGCGAGGGCGTTGCCGGCGAACGCCCATCCTGCCCCCACCGTGGTGAGCAGCCATCCTGCCAGGGCGGGACCAATCAGGCCGCCGAGCTGGAAGGTGGTGGAATTGACGCTGATGGCGTTGCGGAGATAGGCAGGCCCCACCAGTTCGTGGACGAACACCTGCCGGGCCGGCTGGTCAAGGACAGTCACCAAGCCAAGCACCAGTGCGATGACGTAGACGTGCCACACCTCGATGGCGCCGCTGAGCGCAAGGGCTGCCAGCGCCGCCGCCAGCACTGCGGCGATGCTTTGGCACAGGATCAGGATTTTCCGCTTGGCGAACCGGTCGGCGATCATGCCACCCCAAGGGCCCAGCAGGAGGGACGGCAGGAACTGCAGCGCCACCGTGATTCCCACAGCGGTGACGGAACCCGACAGTTCCAGCACCATCCAGTCCTGGGCGATCCGCTGCATCCAGGTGGCGATGACAGCGATGAAATGCCCGATGGCGAAGATGCGGAAGTTGGGCACCTTGAGCGAAATGAAGGTGTGTTTCCACGGCAGCCGCTCGCTGACGACGGCGAGGGGCTGGGTTTGCGGGTGCTGGGCTGAAGGGCCTGGCTGGGCTCGAGCGTCTTGCGGCACCGGAGGGCCTTGGGGTGCTGGAGGGCCTGGCGGCGCAGATCCTGCGGAGTCGACGACGGGCTGGGTGACGGTTGCCGTTGAAGGCGGTGGGGGTGCCACAGGTATGTCCTCACAGTGCGTGCGGTCTGGAATGCCCTTAACGCTAGGCTGGGCTCACGGATTATAGAGACCTATCGTCCCTATAACTCCTATTGCAGAATGCAATGTCGCCGACGCCCGTCCCGATGCCCTCCGGAGTCCCCAATGTTTGAACCAGCCCAATTGCGCTCCTTCCTTGCCGTTGCGGAAACGCTCAGTTTCACCAAGGCGGCCGACCGGCTTGGCCTGGCCCAGCCCACGGTAAGCCAGCATGTGCGCAAGCTGGAGGCGGCTGCCAAAAGGGTCCTGGTCAGCAGGGATACCCGTGATGTGCGGCTGACCGACAACGGGGACGCAATGGCCGGTTTCGCCCGGAACATCCTGGCCGCCCACGACTCCGCGTCCCGCTACTTTTCGGGGTCTGCGATGCGCGGTAGGCTCCGGTTCGGCACCGCGGATGACCTGGCCATCACGGGCCTGCCCCGGATCCTGCGGGAATTCCGGCAGATCTACCCGCAGATCAACCTGGAGCTGACGGTGGGCCAGAGCGACCAGCTGTACAGGAAGCTGAATGCAGGCCAACTCGACCTGGTTTTCGTGAAGTGGGTGGCCGGCGCCAAGGACGGAACGGTGGTCCAGCATGATTCGTTCTCCTGGGTTGGGCTGGAGCAAACCACCTTGGACCCCGGGGCTCCCGTGCCGCTGATCGCCTACCCGTCGCCGAGCCTGAGCAGGAAGCTTGCCATTGATGCCCTCGAGTCCCATGGCAGGACCTGGCGGATCACCTGCACCACGCGGCAGATCAGTGGTGTGCTCGCGGCAGTCAGGGCAGGGATCGGCGTAGCGGTGATGCCGTCGTCGCTGGTTCCCGGGGACCTGAAGATCATCACCCGGCGCTTTGACTTGCCGGCGGTGGGGGATGTCGACTTCACCCTGATCCGCAACCCGCTGGCCAACACAGAAGTCATTGATGCCCTGACGCAGTCCATTGTGGGCCGGACCATTAACCGCCCAGCATAACGCCGGTATCAGCCCGTTGCGTGCAGCGACAAGCAGTTTTCCATTGATTGCGGAAGGTTGCATCACTTATGCTGATTTTCCCAGGGTCAAGCAGCTGGCCGTTCATCAACACGAGCGTGCTCCTGAATGCCAGGATCCCAGCTCGGGACAGGCAGCCAATGACGACAGCCAAGAATTCCCACTACAGCCCGGCCCATACCCGCGTGCACACCACTGCGCGGCCGCTTGGCACCCGTAACGCCAAGCTCGGTGCAGGCATAGCCACCACCGATTCCGGATACATCGGCAAACCCACCTGCGACAGGTGCCGGACCGACGAATTCGTCTACCTCGAGTCCTACATCCCGCCCACCTACCGGCGTGACGGGTCGGTAGCCGCCCTGGGTGAAGTCGCCTACACCTGCACCCGCTGCGAGGATTTTTCGGCCCACAGCGTTCCGGTTACGTGGGCGCCGCCCGGGTGGTACCTGGGCTGACACGAGTAACACAGCAGGACAAGAAGGCCGGGCCCTCACCGAAAGGTGAGGGCCCGGCCTTCTTGAGTGGCGTCCGGGGGACTGGATTAGATCAGCGCATCGGACAGGTGGTTGGGGGTTCCGAACCGGTGGGCGGTGATGCTGACGGCCTGTTCGTGCAGGAACGGCAGCAGTTCCACGCGTCCGGCTTCAGTAACCGGGTGGGCGTAAACCGCGATATCCGGGCGGCCGCCGGTGGCCTTCGCCAGCTCAGCGGAATCCCCGCCGATCAGGCGGACGCGTCCGTTGGACAGCTTGCCCGCGGAAGCGAGGCGCCCAGCCGAAACCAGCCACTCAATGTCGGACTCCACCGCCACCTCGATGTCCAGCGCGGTGAGCACGGAGCGCAGCTGGGCGGGGAGTTCGACAGCGGTGGACACGGTGAGTTCCGAGCCGGCCAGCACGCCGGCCGCTACCGTCCGGACGAGGTGGGCCAGCGGCGCACCTTCCGAGAGGCGGACGGTGACCGGCAG
This sequence comes from Pseudarthrobacter sp. NamE5, assembly GCF_005796225.1. GTDB lineage: Bacteria > Actinomycetota > Actinomycetes > Actinomycetales > Micrococcaceae > Arthrobacter. Next base: position 23,798 of record NZ_VAHO01000014.1, on the reverse strand, counting down.
GCTGCGGTAGCGGAAGATGTTGCGTTCCGCGCTCAGGCCAGACACGTCCTTGGCGGTGCCGAATTCCTCGGCCCACGCCTCGGCGTCGGATGCCAGGGCGCGCTGGACGGACTCAAGGTCGGCGGGCTCCAGTGCGGGGCCGGCGGCGCTAAGGATCCGGCGGACACCGGGCTGCGTGACCGCGGCCGTTGCAGTGCTGCGGGCAGGGACCCACTCGCCCAGGCCGGCCAGGTAGTTGGGTCCGCCCGCCTTGGTGCCGGCACCGACAGCGGACTTCTTCCAGCCGCCGAACGGCTGGCGCTGCACGATGGCGCCGGTGATGCCGCGGTTGACGTACAGGTTGCCGGCCTGGATGGAGTTGAGCCAGATGCCCAGCTCCTCCGAATTGAGGGAGTGCAGGCCGGCGGTGAGGCCGTACTCAATCTGGTTCTGGATGGCGATGGCCTCTTCAAGGGTCTCCGCCGTCATCACGCCCAGGACCGGTCCGAAGAATTCGGTCAGGTGGAAGTAGGAGCCGCGCTTGACGCCGTAGCGCACGCCCGGGCTCCACAGCTTGCCTGTGCCGTCCAGCTTCTTCGGTTCCACTGCCCAGTTCTCGCCTTCGCCCAGGGTGGTGAGGGCGTCGAGGAGCTTGCCGTTGGCGGGCTCGATGATGGGGCCCATCTGGGTGGTGGGATCCTGCGGGTAGCCCACCTTTAGGGAGGTGACGGCGTCGATCAGCTGGTTGTGGAACCGCTTGGACTTTGCCACGGAGCCCACCAGGATCACCAGTGAGGCGGCGGAGCACTTCTGGCCGGCATGGCCGAACGCGGAGTAGGCCACGTCCTTGGCTGCCAGGTCCAGGTCTGCGCTGGGGGTGACGATGATGGCGTTCTTGCCGCTGGTTTCGGCCAGCAGCGGCAGGTCCTGGCGGAAGGAACGGAACAGCTCTGCGGTCTCGTAGCCGCCGGTGAGGATCACGCGGTCAACGGCCGGGTGGGAGATCAGCTGCTTGCCGAGCTCCCGCTCCCCGAGCTGCACCATGGTCAGCACGTCCCGGGGCACGCCGGCTTCCCACAGGGCTTCGATCATCACTGCACCGCTGCGGGCAGCCTGCTTGGCAGGCTTGATGACGACGGCGGAACCGGCGGCCAGTGCCGCGAGGGTGGACCCTGCCGGGATGGCGACCGGGAAGTTCCAGGGCGGGGTGACAACGGTGAGCTTGGCAGGGACGAACGTGGCGCCGTCGACCCTGTCCAGCTTTCGCGCGGATTCCGCGTAGTAGTGGGCGAAGTCAACCGCCTCGCTGACCTCGGGATCGCCCTGGTCGATGGTCTTGCCGGTCTCGCTGGCCATGACCTCGAGCAGGTCGGCGCGGCGGGCCTCCAGGACGTCGCCGGCGCGGTGCAGGATCTCGGCGCGTTCGTCGCCGGAGAGCTCGCCCCAGGCCTTGCCCTTTTCGACGGCGGTCCCGATCGCCTTGTTGAGCGTCGCTTCGTCGTTGATGAAGGCAGCTGCAACGGAGGCGTTGCCCAGGGTGGAGGACGGGACGCGCTCCAGGATGGCCCGGCCCCAGTCGCGGTTAGCCGGCAGGGACGGATCGGTGTCCGGGGTGTTCTCGAAGTGGTCGTGTGGCATCGGGGCCGGCGGGAGGCTGCGGTTCTGCTGGCGGTTGGCCGGCGGGACGCTGTTGTCCAGCGCGGCGAGGGAGGCGAGGAAGCGCTGCTTCTCGCGCTCGAACAGGACCTCGTTCTCGCTCAGTTCGAACACGGCGGACATGAAGTTGTCCTGGCTGGCGCCCTCTTCGAGGCGGCGGATCAGATAGGCGATGGCGACGTCGAACTCGGACGGGTGCACCACGGGGGTATAGAGCAGCAGCGAACCGACGTCCTTCTTGACGGCTTCGGCCTGGCCCTGTGCCATGCCCAGCAGCATCTCGAACTCGATGCCGGATTCCACGCCGCGCTGCTTGGCCAGAAGCCAGGCGAAGGCGATGTCGAACAGGTTGTGGCCGGCCACGCCGATCCGGATGTTCTTGATCCGCTCCGGATGCAGGGAGTAGTTGATGACGCTCTTGTAGCTGGTGTCGGAGTCCTGCTTGGTGCCCCAGGTGGCCAGCGGCCAGTCGTGCAGGGAGGATTCAACCTGTTCCATGGGCAGGTTGGCGCCCTTGACCACGCGGACCTTGATGCCGGCGCCGCCGTTGGCGCGCCGCTCTGCGGCCCAGTCCTGCAGCCGGATCATAGCGGAGAGGGCATCCGGGAGGTAGGCCTGGAGCACGATGCCGGCCTCAAGGTTCTTGAACTCGGGCTTGTCGAGGATCCGGGTAAAGACCGCGATGGTCATGTCCAGGTCCTTGTACTCCTCCATGTCCAGGTTGATGAACTTGGCCTTGCCGCCACCGGCCGCGAAGGAGTTGGCGCGCCGGAACAGCGGAGTGAGCTTTTCGACGACGTGCTCCACGGCTTCGTCAAAGGCCCAGGCGGAGTGCGGGGCCACGGTGGAGGACACCTTGATGGACACGTAGTCCACGTCCGGGCGGGCGAGGAGGGTGTGCGTGCCTTCAAGTCGGCGGGAGGCCTCGTGCTCACCGAGGACAGCTTCGCCGAGGAGGTTGACGTTGAGCTTGATGCCGTCCTTCCTGATCTTGGCGATGGCGGGGCCGAGCTTGGCGTCGGTGGCGTCCACGATCAGGTGGCCCACCATTTCGCGCAGGACCTTGCGGGCAACCGGGATAACAACCTGCGGGAGCACCGGGGCCATGGCACCGCCAACCTGCACGGCACGGCGCATGTACCACGGAAGGAAGGCGGGGACCTTGGGTGCGAGTGCTGCCAGGTTCCGTGCGGCGACGTGCAGATCCTCGGGACGGACCACGCCGTCAACGAAGCCGACGGTGAATTCCAGCCCGTTGGGGTCCTTCAACACGCCGGCCAGCTGCTGGGCGGAGGCGTCAACGGGGACCCTCGAGGCCTCGGTCAACCAGTGGCGGACCAGTGCCACTGCTTCATTGGCGAGCGCCTTGGCCTGGGGGACATCGACGTCGACAGCCTGCGGAACGGTACCGGCGGCAACTGCCGATTCCATTGCTACGTGGGTCATGGTTTTCCCGTACTTTCTTGTTTTCGAGAAGGTCTTTCCACCAGTATGAGCTTCCACTCACATAAGATAAAGCGATCTTTCCTAAGTAATACAGGTTAGAAAAACCAAAGCTTTCCACGGGGCCCCGCCCCCGGCTTAAAAAGGGAAAAGGCGGGCCTGCACTCCCGCCGGCCCTCCCCCTCGCCCCCTCCCTCAACCACCCCCAGGACGCTCTCTCACTTAACGTCGCCTTCCTGGTGACGCTCTCTCGCTTGACGCAGGAAAAACAGAGACGCTCTTTCACTTTCCTAAGGAAAGTGAAAGAGCGTCCCGTAAAAACGCACATCAAATGGGAGAGCGTCGGAAGGGCGGTGGCAGCGTCAGCCGATGGGGCGGTGCATCTCCACCAGCTCCTCGTGCCGCGGACTGTTTGGGTTCATCAGCGAGTGCTTCTTGCCATAGAAGAAGTAAATGGCCAGGCCAATGACCAGCCACACCCCGAAGCGCGCCCAGGTCTCCCAATGGAGCTGGAACATCAGGAACGCGGACGCCAGGACGCCGAAGGCGGGGATAAACGGCATCAGCGGCAGGCGGAAGGTGCGCGGTGCATCCGGGCGCTTGTAGCGGAAGATGATCACCGAAACGCAGACGACGACGAACGCGGCCAGGATGCCGATATTCGTCAAGTCGGCCACTTCCTTAATGGGGAACACGCCGGCCAGGAACGCGGAGCCGACGCCGGCAATCCACGTGACGCGCTGCGGGGTGCCGTGGCGGTCCGTCTTGGCGAACCAGCCCGGCAGGAGACCATCGCGGCTCATGGCGAACCACACGCGGGTCACACCCAGGAGGAACGTCAGCATCACGGTGAGGATGGACAGCACAGCGAACACCGAAATGATGGTCGCGATCACTGGCAGTCCAACCCCCGTGAAGGCCGAGGCGAAGCCGGCGGTGGGATCGATGTCCCTGTAGTTCTGCATGCCGGTCAGCACCAGGGTGGCGGCCACGTAGAGCAGCATGGCGATGATCAGGGACAGCACGATGGCCTTGGGCATGTGCTTTTTGCCGTCGGTGGCTTCCTCGGCGGCGGTGCTCATGGCGTCGTAGCCGAAGACCGCAAAGAAGACGGTGGCTGCACCGGCGAGAACCGGGCCGAAGCCGCTGGGCATGAACGGGTTGTAGTTGTTGGTGTCGATGTAGAAGACACCCAGGCCGATGATGAAGAGGATCAGGAGGACCTTGATGGCCACGGCCACGAGTTCAAACCGGCCAAAGGCCTTGGTGCCGCGGGACAGGATCCAGGTGACCAGCAGGCAGACCAGGATGGCGGGGATGTTGACGATGCCGCCCTTGCCTTCATCCGGCGTCGAGGTCATCCAGGCCGGCATGTTGATGCCGATGCCGGACAGGAACGCGTCGAAGTAGCCCGAGATACCGATGGCCACCACGGCCACGATGGCAATGTATTCGAGCAGCAGGTCCCAGCCGATGAACCAGCCAACGATTTCGCCTAGGGCCACATAGCCATAGGTGTACGCGGAGCCGGCGCGCGGGATCATGCCCGCAAATTCGGCGTAGGACAGTGCGGCCGCCGCCGAGGCGAGGCCTGCGATCAGGAAGGAAATCAGCACCGCGGGCCCCACCCCGGGTGTTCCTTCGCTTCCGGCGGCCACCAGGCCGGCCAGGGAGAAAATGCCGACGCCGATAATGCCGCCGACGCCGATTGCGGTCAGCTGCCACAGCCCGAGTGACTTGAAGAGGCCGCTGTGCTTGTTCTCTTCTTCAATGTCGTCAATGGGCTTCCGCCGCATGATCGACTGGGTCATATCTCTAGTGCTCATCAGGAACTCCTGCTTGGGGTGCGACCCCGTCACGGCGCGCGAAGAAATCGCTTGTGACGGGGGTAACTCGGTTCCAACAGTATGCAAGCGGGGTTGCGTTAGATAAAGTGGCTACTTCTAACCTATATTCGTTAGTTTCAGTTAGGAATTCCCCATGCTCGACGTGCGCAGGCTGCGCCTGCTCCGCGAATTAAGCATTCGGGGAACGCTGGCGGAGGTGGCGGACGCCCTCCAATACAGCCCGTCGTCGGTTTCCCAGCAACTGGCACTGCTGGAGAAGGAAGTGGGCGTGGAGCTGCTCCGCAAGACGGGCCGGCGGGTGCAGCTGACCCCGCAGGCGGAGGTCCTGGTGGCGCACACCGCGCAGCTGCTCCAGACCATGGAGCAGGCCGAGGCGGATCTGGCGGCATCGCTGACCACCGTCACGGGCACCGTGCGGATCGCCGTTTTCCAGTCCGCGGCGCTGGCGCTCATGCCGGAAACCTTGACCCGCATGGCCCGCGAGTACCCCGAGGTCCGGATCGAGATGATCCAGCGCGAGCCGGAAACAGCACTTCACGAAACCTGGGCACGCGACTTCGACCTGGTCATTGCCGAGCAGTACCCGGGCCACGCCGCGCCGCGGTACCCCGAGCTGGACCGGATAAAACTGACCAAGGATGCCATCCGGCTGGCCGTTCCACCGCAGTCCGACGGCCGGCCCGCCATCCACTCCATCGAGGACACTGCGCACCTTGCCTGGGTAATGGAACCGCGAGGTGCGGCGTCCAGGCATTGGGCCGAGCAGGCCTGCCGAAGCGCGGGTTTCGAACCGGACGTGCGCTTTGAAACGGCGGACCTGCAGGCCCAGATCAGGCTCATCGAATCGGGGAATGCCGTGGCACTGATGCCGGACCTGGTATGGACGGGACGAGGCACCACCGCCCAACTGCTGGACCTGCCCGGCAGGCCGCATCGCACCATCTTCACGTCGGTCCGACGCTCCAGTGCAAAGCGCCCCGCGATTTTGGCAGCCCGGGAGACGCTTGCTGCCGCGGCGGAAGCGGTGGCAGCGGCGGCAGATAACGACGGCGGGTGAGGGCCGCGCCGTCGTGCGCTGGCTTTCGAAGGTGGTTCCGCTCCTCCCTGCACCGCGACTTCTGGCGTCCACGCGCCGGGACCGTCCCCGCGCAACTGTTCCGTGCGTCACTGCGCCAGTGCGCGCCCGGCGCTAGACTGATGCCGTTATGAATCGAACAATGTTCAAGTCCAAAATCCACCGGGCCACCGTCACCCATGCTGACCTGCATTACGTAGGCTCAGTCACCGTTGACCTGGACCTGCTTGAGGCTGCCGACATCCTGCCCGGCGAGCTGGTCTCCATTGTGGACGTGACCAACGGCGCCCGTCTGGAGACGTACACGATCGCCGGCGAGCGCGGTTCCGGCGTGATCGGCATCAACGGCGCGGCGGCGCACCTGATGCAGGAAAACGACATTGTCATTCTGATTACCTACGCGCAGATGACCACCCAGGAAGCGAAGGCCTACGAGCCCAAGGTGGTCCACGTGGACGAGAACAACAGGGTGGTCCAGCTCGGCAACGACCCCGCCGAGGGCCTCACACCCGGTTTGCTGCGCCCCCCTTTCGCGCTTAACAACGCCGCACTGTAACCGGAGCGTGAGCCCCGGTCCCCTGCCCCGCTGCGCCCTGCGGGATCACTTCCTGGAAGCCACACCTTGCTAGGCGTACTGGCTGGCTTCTTCGTGGTCTGGTGCATCATCCTGGTGGGCTGGTTCGTGGGCCGGCAGAACATTTTGGGCGACAACGCCCGCCAGGTCCTGAGCTCCCTCACCTTCTTCGTGGCCAGTCCCGCCCTGTTGTTCGAAACCCTCAGCAACGCCCGCCTCGCCGAGGTTTTCGCAGCTCCCCTGCTGGTGGCGGCCGTATCCGCCGTCGCCACCGCCGTCATCTTTTTCGCCATCGCCAAGTTCTGGCTCAGACGGTCCCTGCCGGAAGCGCTGATGTCCTCCATGGCGGCGTCGCTGGTCAACTCCGCGAACCTGGGCATCCCGGTTGCGGTCTATGTTCTGGGCGATGCGAGCTATGTGGCGCCGCTGCTGATCTTCCAGTTGGCCTTCTTCACGCCGCTGTTCCTGATGATTCTGGACTCCAGCACCAGCAAGCACCGCACCACGCCCCTGACCTTCGTTGTGATGATCCTGCGGAACCCGATGATTGTCGGTTCGGCCCTGGGGCTGCTGGTGGCGGGCACGGGTTTCAAGGTGCCTGAGCTGGTTATGGAGCCAATCCATCTGATCGGCGGTGCAGCGATTCCGGCCATGCTGATCGCTTTTGGCATGAGCCTGAACGGCAGCCGCCCGTTGCAGGCTTCGGAGGCCCGCCGTCTGGACACCCTGCTGGCCAGCGGGTTCAAACTGACAGTCCAGCCGGCGCTTGCGTATGTCTTTGCCCGGTTCGCGCTGGGGCTGGAAGGCCATGTCCTGTTCGCCGTCGTGGTGACCGCTGCCCTGCCCACGGCGCAGAATGTCTTTGTGGCCGCAAGCCGCTACAAAACCGGGCTAACCGTAGCCAAGGACACCGTGCTGATTACCACCGTGGTGGCCGTTCCGGCGATGATCGGCCTGGCGCTGCTGCTGACCTGACCACAGCTAGGGAGGGCTGATGAATACTGTTCTGGACACCGTGGTGATCGGTGGCGGGGCCATGGGTTCGGCCGCCGCGTGGGCTTTGTCCCGACGGGGACGGCACGTGACGCTGGTGGAGCAGTTCGGGCCGGGCCACAAGATCGGCGCCTCCCACGGCACCACGCGCAACCTGAACCCGGGTTACCACCGGCCGGAATACGTGGCCATACTCGCTGAGGGACTTGCCCTGTGGGACGAGCTTGAGCAGGAAAGCGGCGAACAGCTGCTGGCACGCACGGGCGTGGTCAATCACGGACCTGAGCCGCGGTTCACCGACGTTGCCGCTGCCTTGAACGAGGCCGGCATCCGCGCCGAATTCCTCTCCCCTGCTGAGGCCGGCGAGCGCTGGCGCGGAATCCGCTTCGACCAGCAGGTCCTGCACATGCCCGACGGCGGCCAGCTCAACCCGGACGCTGCCCTGCCGGCATTCCAGCGGCTCGCCGCCGCCCGGGGAGCCGACATCAGGCACCACACCAAGGTGGTGGACTTCCAGGTGATGAACGACGGCGTCCGGCTGGTTCTCGAGTCCGCTGCCGGTACCGAGGCTGTCACCGCAGCCCAGGCAGTAGTGACCGCCGGTGGGTGGACGGAAAAGCTGCTGGGCGGCGCATTTGCGGGTTATGCACTTGCGGGCGGCGGTGCCGGGCTGCGGATACCACAGCTTCGCGTCACCCAGGAGCAGCCGGCGCATTTCCGGATTGCAGACGAGGGCGCGGTCTGGCCCGGATTCAACCACTACCCGGGCGCTGGTGCCGAATACCGGAACTGGTACTCGCCTGTCTACGGGATGCATACGCCCGGCGAGGGGATCAAGGCCGGGTGGCACGGGGTGGGTCCGGTGACAGACCCGGACCGGCGTTCCTTCCTGCCGGAGCCGGTGCAGCTCGCCGCCCTGCAGGATTACGCCCGCACCTGGCTTCCCGGGGTGGACCCGGACGCCTTCGAAACGATCAGCTGCACGTACACCACCACTCCGGATGAGGATTTCGTCCTTGACCGGATCGGGCCGGTGGTCATCGGCGCAGGGTTTTCGGGCCACGGCTTCAAGTTCACGCCCGTGATCGGCCGGATGCTCGCGGACCTGGCAACGGGCACCCGCCCGGCGCCACAGATCTTCCGGGCGGGTCGCTAGCTGCACGCGCGTCAGCGGCTACGGTCAGCCGGCAGGCGCCCTCAGCGCGGTCTCTCTTCCGCTTCGGTGAGGACCGGCCCGCCGTCTGTGCCGCCGTCGTCCGCGCTGCCGCCGTTGACGGTGCTGCCGTCGTCCTTTCCGCCGTCGTCCTCGCCGGATCCCCTGGCGCCAGCGCGGACGGCGGGCATGGCCAGCACCGCCGCGACGGTGAGCAGGCCCGCAACCGCGGCGGCGAGGAAGACGGCGCCGGACGCGGCCACCACGGCCGGCCCGTTGCTGTCGCCTCCCCCTGTGCCGGAGTAGATTGCGTTCGCCACCGCCCCGAACAGGGCCACGCCCAAGGCGCTGCCGATGGACCGGGCGAACATGTTGGTGCTGGTTACCACGCCACGCTCGTGCCAGTGCACGCTGGACTGGGCGGCAATCAGGGTTGGGGTTGCCACCAGGCCCAGGCCGAGTCCGACGACGAAACAGCCGAGGGCGACCAGCGCCACGTTGGGCGTCGGTGACGTGAGGGTCAGCACCAGCAGCCCCGCCACGGTGACGGAAATACCGATCAGGGCCGTGGCCTTGAATCCGATCCGCAGGTAGAAGCGGCCGGCCTGTGAGGCGCTGATCGGCCAGCCGAGCGTCAGTGCCGCCAGGGCCAGCCCGGCAACCAGAGGCGAGGTGGCCAGCGCGCCTTCGAGGAAGGTGGGCACGTAGGACGTCAGCCCGATCATGACCGCACCGACGCCGAAGGACACCAGGGCTGTGGTGCCGAGGAGCCGCCGCGAAATGACCCAGGAGGGCAGGATCGGTTCGGCTGCCCGCCGCTCCACCAGCAGGAACAGTGCCAGGAGCACCGTGCCCACCGCGAAAATCGCGATGCTGACGGGCGAGTTCCAGGCCCAGGCCTGGCCGCCCTGGAGGGCGCCGAGGATCAGCAGGCCGAGGGAGACCGCCAGCAGGGCAGCGCCTGCGTAGTCCACCCGGTGCTTCGCCCGGTCCACGTTCTCGTGCAGGGTGCGGACCAGCATCCACCCTGCCAGCAGGCAGAGCGGGATGTTGACCAGGAAGATGCCGCGCCAGAAACCCAGTGCGGCAAAGATGCCGCCGAGGCTGGGGCCAACCACGGAGGACGCCGCCCAGACACTGGCCAGGTAGCCCTGGACTTTGGCGCGCTCCTCGAGCGAATAGATGTCACCGGCGATGGTGATGGAGACCGGCAGCACTGCGCCCGCCCCCAGTCCCTGGAGGGCGCGGAAGGCGATCAGGGCGGGCATGCTCCAGGCGACGCCGCAGAGGATGGACCCGAGCAGGAAGAGCCCGATTCCGGCCAGGATGATGGGTTTGCGGCCCAGCATGTCGGAGAGCTTGCCGTAGATCGGCACCGACACCGCCTGGGCCAGCAGGTAGGCGGAGAAGAGCCAGGGGAAGGACTCGAAGCCGCCCACGTCCCGGACGATGGACGGAACGGCGGTGGCAACAATGGTGGAGTCGATGGCCACCAGCCCGGTGGCCAGCATCAGGGCGATCAGGATGGGTCCGCGGTCGGAGCGGAACCCTACGCCCTCTGCTTTGGCCGTTGCAGCCTGGTTGCGGCCGCTCACACCCGGGCCAGTCCTGCCGCCTCGGCCAGCAGCTCGACGGAGCGGAGCCGGTCCTCTGTTCCCGGGCTCTGGTGCGCCACGATGAGTTCGTCGGCGTCCGCGTGCTTGCCAAAGCCGTCCAGGTAATCGAGCACGACGTCGGGCGTCCCCACTGCCGAGTAGGTCATCATCTGCGAGACGTGCTGGCCCTGCGGGGAATCGAGGATCATGTCCGCTTCGTCGTCGGTGAACTCCCGGCCGTTGCCGAAGAACAGGGACACCCGGGCGCGCATGGTAGCCCTCAGCATGGCCTGGGCTTCGGAGGCAGAATCGGCGGCGAGTACGTTGACACCGGCGATCACATACGGCGCATCCAGCTGGGCAGACGGCTTGAACTCGCGGCGGTAGAGGGCCACGGCGTCCTGCAGCGCGTTCGGGGCGAAGTGCGAGGCAAAGGCGTACGGCAGGCCCAGCTGGGCGGCAAGCCGGGCGCCGAACAGGGACGAGCCCAGGATATACAGCGGCACGTTGGTGCCCTTGCCCGGGGTTGCCTCCACACCCTGGATACGGGTGGGCCCGGTGAGGTAGCCCTGCAGTTCCAGGACATCCTGGGGGAAGCTGTCAGCGGACATCGGGTCGCGACGCAGCGCGCGCATGGTGTTCTGGTCGCTGCCGGGGGCGCGGCCCAGGCCGAGGTCGATCCGGCCGGGGTGCAGGGTTTCCAGTGTCCCGAACTGTTCGGCGATGGTGAGCGGGGAGTGGTTGGGCAGCATGACGCCGCCGGCACCCAGCCTGATGCTCTCGGTGTGCGCGGCGACGTGGGCAATCAGGACGCTGGTGGCCGAGGAGGCAATGGAGGACATGTTGTGGTGCTCGGCGTACCAGACGCGCCGGTACCCCAGCTTCTCGGCGCTCTGCGCCATGGCCACGCTGCCCGCGAAGCTCTCCGCCGCCGTCTGGCCTTTGCCGATGGTTGCCAGGTCAAGAATGGAAAGCGGAAGAGTCACGTTTAGTGCCGGCCTTTCAAAAAAGTTGCGTAGTTTTGCCCGCCGGGTCACGGCGCGCACGATGGGCATAACGACGGCGGAGCCCGGCTTATTTCTGTGATCTGCGGAATACTCAGCAGGCTGAGTATGTTGCCGCCCCTATGAGCCTAGAGACAACGAACCAGTTGGAACTGTCCGAAACGATTGAACTGAAGGACCTGGGAACCGTCCACCGGCTCGGCTTTGGTGCCATGCGCATTGTCGGTGATGGGGTCTGGGGCGAGCCGGCGGACCGCCGCGCTGCTGTGGACGTGGTGCGCCGCGCCGTCGAACTTGGCGTTGACTTCATCGACACCGCTGATTCCTACGGCCCCAACATCAGCGAGGAGATCCTGGCCGAGGCATTGCATCCGTACAAGGACGGGCTGAAGATCGCCACAAAGGTCGGCTTCACCCGCACTGGGCCCAACAAGTGGATTCCTGTGGGCCGCCCGGAATACCTGCGCCAGCAGACGGAGCTGAGCCTGCGCAAGCTCAAGGTGGACACCCTGGACCTGCTGCAGCTGCACCGGATCGACCCCAAGGTGGATGCCGAGGAGCAGTTCGGCGTGCTGCGCGAACTGCAGGACGAGGGCAAGGTCCGGGCGCTGGGCCTGTCGCAGGTCAGCGTTGAGGAACTCGAGGAAGCCGGGAAGCACTTCACCGTCTCCACGGTCCAGAACCGGTACAACCTGACGGACCGGAGCTCGGAGGACGTCCTGCGGTATTCCGAGGAGAACGGCATTGGGTTCGTTCCGTGGGCTCCCATTTCCGCCGGCCAACTGGCGCAGCCGGGCGGCCAGCTGGACGAGGCCGCCAAACGTCTGGGCGCCACCACCTCCCAGGTTGCCCTCGCCTGGCTGCTGCGCCGCTCCCCGGTGATGATGCCGATTCCCGGCACCGGCTCGGTGAAGCACCTGGAAGAAAACATGGCTGCCGCCGGCATCATCCTCGACGACGACACCTACGCTGAACTTGAGGCAGCGGGCGAATAGAACCGCCCCTTCAGGAATCAGCGTGCACGTAACCGCAACGACAGGAGCAACACCATGGCAAACATTCTGATGGTCGTATCCGCAGCCGATTCCCTCACCATGAAGGACGGCAGCGAGCACCCCACCGGGTTTTGGGTCGAGGAACTGGTGGTGGCCCACCAGACCCTGCGCGACGCCGGCCACACCGTCCACCTGGCTACTCCGGGTGGGCGCAAGCCCACCGCCGACCAAGTCAGCCTGGCGGCCGACTCCGCCGGCGGCGAGGAGCGGGCGAAAGGCTTCCGGGACTACCTCGAGCAGATTGACGGCGAACTGTCGCACCCGCTGGTGCTGGCCGACGTCGACCCTTCCGGCTATGACGCCGTGGTGATGCCCGGCGGGCACGGCCCGATGGCGGACCTGTACAAGGACGCCGAGCTTGGCCGGCTGCTGGTGGCCGCGGACAAGGACGGCAAGGTCATCGCGCCGTTCTGCCACGGTCCCGCCGGGCTGCTGAGCGCAACGGACGACGACGGCACGTTCGCGTTTGCCGGCCGGCGCCTGACCGTCTTCACCAATGAGGAGGAGCTGGGCGGCGGCACGGGTGCGAACACGCCGTGGCTCGTGGAGGACGCGCTGAAGGAAAAGGGCGCGGTGGTGGAGAACGCCGCTGCGTGGACTTCAAACGTGGTCCGTGACGGCAACCTCATCACCGGCCAGAACCCGCAGTCCAGCGAGGACGTGGCCAAGGAAGTTATTAAGGCCCTGGGCTGAGAGGGCAACACTCAATAGCCAATGACAGAGGGGACCAGTCGCAGTGACTGGTCCCCTCTGTCCGGCGCACCCATTGGGCGCCGGACTGCCGCGCTACTTCAGCTTGAAGTTGGCACTGATGGAGCTGCCGTCGTTCGCCGTCATGGTCAGCTTGTAGCAGGTACCGGCGGCGGTGGGCGTCTTCCAGTTGTAAATGAATTGGCTGGCGGTGGCGTCGTACCGCAAGGACGTGTTGCCTGTTGCGGTGGTCTCGATGGCATCCTGAAGGGCCGACAGAGAGCACGTGGACTGCTGCATGGTGAATTTGGCCAGGCTGGGATCGGTCAGCTCAGTGCCACCTGCGAAGATCTCAAACTTCGCAGGAACCGTGCTGCCCGACTTAACAGTGTTCAGGACCCCGTTCATGTCCACCGGCTGGTAAAAGCCCTTTAGCGTCCATGCCTTCACCTGGTAGGGCTGGGTGACCCTGGTGGTGTTGCCGGCCAGGTCGGTCGCTGTCGCTGTCAGGATGTGCATGCCAACTCCCGTTTTGTACCCCATGACCTCACAGGTTCCGACGAGCCCAGACAATCCATCCGTAGCCGTGCAGGTCGGCTGCGCCGCGGTTGAACCAAAGTAGCTGTCCCCGACCACGGAGTCGAAGGAAACGGCGGGGGCCGTCTTGTCGATCTTGAAGCTCCTGGAAACCACACCCTCGGGAGTGGCGTTGCCGGCGTTGTCACTGAAGGCTGGGCTCAGCACCACCACAGTTTCGCCCTCACCGGACGAGGTTACCGTTTGGGTTGGCGTAGCCGGTCCGGAGGTGAGGTCGGTTGCTGCGAAGGTGGCCGTGACATCAGTGTTGTACCAGCCGTAGGTGTTGGGCTGAGTCGTGGTGCCGCTGTACTCCACCTCGGGTGCAGTCTTGTCGATCTTGAAGGTCTGTGAGGCAGTGCCCGCGGGCGTTGTGTTGCCGGCAATGTCCGTGAACGCTGGGCTGTCCACCTTCACTGCGACGCCCTCACCGGCAGAAGTCACCGTTTGGGTTGCGGCGAGCAGACCCGAAGTGGCGTCGGTGCCGGTGAAGGAGGCTTCGACGTCGGAGGTGTACCAGCCGTTGTTGCCAAGGGTCCCTTTTCCGCCATTGGCGGCAACGGTGGGAGCAGTTGCATCCTTTTTGAGGTTCACGGTGACTGGCTCAGACGTACCGCCGGAGCTGGAGGCGGAGCAGCTGTAGTCGGTGGCCATCTGGTCGGCAGTGATGGTCTGGTCCTCACAGCCCGTCACCTTCAGGGTGCTGTTTGAGTCCGGTTCGGTGACGATCCAATGGAGGGCCACGGCGCTCTGGTACCAGCCGTTTGAGCCGTCCGGGTCAACGGGTGAGAGGGTGTAGGAAATTTCCGGCGCCGATCCGTCGGTGATGCTGTAGGTGACCGAACCGGCGACGGTGAGGCCACCCTTGTCCATGTAGCTGCAGAACGCCGTCTGGGAACCGATGCCGGTCGCGGCGTCGGTTCCGGAAATGGCACTGAGTTTGGCATCCAATGTGCTGTTGCCGTCCTCCGCGTCCGTGACGTTGCAGAGGGCCGCGGGGACGGAACCCTTCGGGTAGGAGCCGCCGTTGGCTACACCTGAGATGTTAAGTACCGGCGCGGTGTTCGAAGGCGCCGGTGCCGTCACGTTCACCGTGAAGGTGGCGGGTGCGAGGTTGAACGATCCGCCCGAAGTGTTGCTGACCTGTTTCGCAAGTACCGTTGCTGAACCAGCGGCTAAAGGATCGATAGTCAGCGCCTTGGTCGCACCGCAGGAATCAAAGGTGACTGTAGAGGGGGACACTGTGGCGACTGAGGGGTTACTGGATGACAGGTGCAGCGTGAGCGTGCTCTGCCGCGTCAGGTTACATCCCTCCTTGCCATCCCCACCTTGGGGCGCCACAGCCAGTGTGGTGCTGCCGCTGGCACCACCAACATTGAGTGGCATGATCTCTGCCATCGAATCAATGGACGCGTCCAGGTTGTTGTAAATGTCATCGGCGAAAGCCACTCCTCCACCCGCGAGCAGGAGGCTTCCCGCAGCAACCGCTGCAGCTGTCCTGGTGCTGGTCCGCCTCAGCAGGATCTTCCCCCCGGCAGCAGTTTTCCCACTTGGCGAACTGTTCATGCGCGTCTCCCTCAAGGCCAAGCGCCCTCCTTGGGCGCAACGTACTTCACCGTAAGTTCCGACATGAAGAGAGCACACGCGTAATGGCCCACCTATCTTTGCTCCCCGAGTACTCGTTTTCTGAAGCAGCCAAGCGGCGGCACTACTTGGTTTTGCGCCCGCAGCACCGCTCCTAATATGACCGCCGTGGTCGCCCAGTTAACGGCCATTACCCCCTGTATCCCAGCGTTGCGCGGCCTTGGTCAGTGCGGGCCGGTCCAGACAGTGGCTCGCGCTGCTGTTCCGCTCTACCATTGAGCCAGAGCTTGCGTTCGTACCGGGCTTCCCAAGGTTCAGCAGCAGGGCCGCTTTATTTTCACACTCGGGCTGCACCCGACAGGGAGTGAGACATGACCCGCCGCTACCACCGCTACCTCACCATTGAACAGGCATCCCAAGCGCTGAAGGTCGACATAAGTCAGGTACTGGGAATGCTCAACAGCGGCGAGCTGCGAGGTCCTGGAAATCGGACCGACAAGGCGCAACTGGTCAACTCCACCGATATCGAACTGGCGCGGCAGCGGCTTGAAAACCTCCGCCGCCTGGACGGGGATGTACAGCAATAGAACGTCCCCCGCGGTCGACAGCGGTGTTATGGACAAGGATGCCTTGAGGCTTGCGGCTCCAGTACCTCGGTTCCCGGAACAGGCGCCGCTAAGCTGGCGTGATGGCAGGGAAAACTACAGAAGAAAAGCTTGCTACCATCCAGAAGGGCTACACCCTGGGGGGCGCCACAATCGAGCTGGGGGCCGCCATCGTCGACGGCGAACTCCGCAAGGACGCGCCCGTGCGGCTGCCGCTGGCCATGATGAACCGGCATGGGCTGGTGGCCGGCGCCACCGGCACAGGCAAAACCGTCACGCTGCACATGATGGCCGAACAACTCTCCACCGCCGGGGTGCCGGTCTTCCTGGCCGACATCAAAGGTGACCTTTCCGGGCTGGCCACCGCCGCCGCCGGCAATGACAAGCTCACGTCCCGCACCGAGAGTATTGGACAGCCTTGGCAGGGGAAGGCGTTTCCGGTGGAGTTCCTGGCGCTGGGCGGCGACGGCGACGGGGCGCCCGTGAGGGCAACGGTATCGTCATTTGGGCCCATCCTGCTCTCGCGGATCATGGAGCTTAACGACACGCAGGAATCCAGCCTGCAGCTGGTGTTCTACTTCGCTGACAAGAACGGCTTGGAACTCACAGACCTCAAGGACCTCCGGGCGGTGATCCAGTTCCTCACCTCGGCCGAAGGAAAACAGGCGCTGGCGGAACTTGGCGGACTGTCCAAGGCCACCGCAGGCGTCATCCTGCGCGAGCTTGTCACCCTTGAGGCGCAGGGACTGGAGAAGTTCTTTGGCGAACCGGAGTTTGATACCGCTGAGCTGCTGCGCACCGCACCCGATGGCCGCGGCGTCATCACCTGCCTGGAGCTGCCCACCCTGCAGACCAAGCCCATGCTGTTCTCCACCTTCCTGATGTGGCTCCTGGCCGACCTATTCGAGGACCTCCCGGAGGCCGGCGACCTGGACAAGCCCAAGCTGGTGTTCTTCCTGGACGAGGCGCACCTGCTGTTCAACGACGCCTCTGACGCCTTTCTTGAAGCCATCACCACCACGGTTCGGTTGATCCGGTCCAAAGGCGTGGGCATTTTCTTCGTCACGCAGACGCCCAAAGACGTCCCCGCCGAGGTCCTGGGCCAGCTGGCCAACCGGGTGCAGCACGCCCTTCGCGCCTTCACCCCAGAGGATGCCAAAGCACTCAAGGCAACGGTGTCCACCTTCCCGGTGAGCGACTACGACCTCGAGGAGACCTTAACGTCTGCGGGAATCGGTGAAGCTGTGGTCACCGTCCTGAACGAGAAGGGCTCCCCCACGCCCGTGGCGCACACCCGGCTGAGGGCACCGGAATCGGTGATGGGACCCAGCGACCCATCCGTGGTCAGGAGCACCGTGGCCGCCTCCGCCCTGCTGCCGAAGTACGGAACCGCCGTCGACAATCCCTCCGCCTACGAGAAACTTTCCGGGAAGCCGTCCGCCTCCACCGGGCCGGCGGTGACTGCTGAACCGCCCGTTCCCGCCGCTGGGGAGACCTCCGACATCGACGAAGAAGCCCGCCGTATCGAGGAGGAGATCCTGGGCCGGCCGAGCAGCAGGCCTGCTGCTGGGCAAGAAAAGCGGCGGCGGCCCCAGGCCGGGAAGCCCGGCCCGTCACGCTCCTCCGCCGGCGGTCCCATGGGCGATCTCGGCGGAGTGCTGGGCGGCGCGCTCGGCGGCGGCCTGCAAAGCATGGCCAGGTCCATCGGCACTCAGCTCGGGCGGGAGCTGATGCGCGGGGTGTTCGGCACCTCGTCCCGCCGGCGCCGCCGCTGACAACGCTGATGCCGACGCTGGCTGTTGCCGCCGCCGGCCCTGCCGCATATGCCTGACCCAGGCGCCGCCGTCGCGCCTTTCCATGCCCGTCCGCCCTGCCCCCAGGCCGCTCAACTTTAGGGCGATCCATCTCAACGTTAGTACTGTAAGGAACGTGCAGATGAGTCAAGCTTTGGTGAGGATCGCGGCCGGATGGCTGCTGGGACTCATGCTTGCCGTCGCCGGCGCCGTGGTTGCGGTGAACCTGGTCAACAACACGGTGGCCAGTCCGCAGCAGCCGGTCCGCGAATACCTGGACGCGCTGCAAAGCGGCGACGGCGGGAAAGCGTTGGGGCTCCTGCGGGCCACCGTCCCGCCCAGCAACGCGGCGATGCTCGACGGGACAGCCCTGCAGACTGCCGCTGCCCGTTTTGGGAACGTGGAAATCGGCGAAGCGGAGGAACGCGCAAACAACCAGGTCATGGTGCCCATCGAGTACACCATTGACGGCAGCCGGCTCCGCACTGAGTTCCTGCTCCAGAAAACCGGAACCGAGTGGATCTTCTTCAACACCTGGGCCTTCGTCCCATCCCGCCTGCCCACGTTGGACATCACCGTGGTCAACGCCAGCGAAGCCACGGTCAACGGCGTGCCCGTGAACATGCCGAACGGCCGGAACTCCTTTGCGGTGTTCTACCCAGGTGAGTATGAGGCCACCGTTAATGGACAGTACTTCTCAGCTGCCCCCACCCGGGCCACTGTCACCGCCCGGGACGTACCCGTTGCGCCGCTCAACCTCCTCACCCAGGCCACGGACAACCTGAAAAAGGACGTGGCGGCCAAGGTGAGGGAGTTCTTGGACAACTGCGCTGCTGTTGCAGTCAAGGAACAGCGGCTCCAGCCCGACTGCCCCTTCTACTACGCCAGCAACAACAGGGTGCAGGACGGCAGCATCAGGTGGACCGTCACCGAGTACCCCAACGTGTCCATTGAGCCCTTTGACGGGCGCTGGGTGGTGGCTCCCTTGGACGGCAAGGCCAAGGTGGAAGCCCTCCAGCAGAACCTGTTCACCGGCGCCTGGTACCCCCTGGACGAAGAGGTGGACTTCAGCTTCACCACCCGGCTGGACGTTTCCGGGGACACGGTCAAAGTCACGCCGGTGCTGAGTTTCTAGTCCGTTCCCTCGCACGCTGGCCCGGTCTTGAACCGAATGGGGCTATAAACCGGGCCAGTTGGACGACAAAGGACGCGTCAGTCCATGCCGCGCAGGTCCAGTACCAGCTCGGAGTCACCGTCACCCTGCAGCACCACGGGGATGCCCCAGTCCTGCTGGTAGAGGTGGCACGCAGCGTGGTCCGGGATCTCGCCGTCCTCCGTCTCCGGCCCGTCGCAGGCGGCAGCCCGCGCCGTGATGTGCAGGACGCCCTCCGGCACCTCGGAGGACAGCTCCAGCGTCCGGAGCAGCCCCACCGAAGTCCCGCCGCCGGAGACCAGCAGCTCAGGCGGCGTGGACGAGATCTTCAGCTGGGTGGGATCGCCCCAGCGGTCGTCCAGTTTCTGCCCGGTGGGGGCGGTGAAGCGCACGGTCAGTTCCAGCGGGCCCGGCGCCATGGGGCTTCTGGGCCGGTGCGTCTGCACCGCACCTTCATCCACCTGCTGGGCTTCCTTGGGGATGGGGACGTACACCAGCTGGTGCTGGTTCGCCTCAACCACCACCAGCAACGGCTCGGAGCCGGCCGACTGTGTGTGGTCCACAATCACGTCGGAGGGCTCCAGGAGGCTGCGTGCCAGCGTGGACACTGTGCCGGAAGCGGGGTCGTAGCGGCGCACGGCCCCGTTGTAGGTGTCGGCGATCGCCACGGAGCCGTCCGGCAGCACGGTCACTCCCAGCGGGTGCTGCAGCCGGGCCTCGGCGGCAGGCCCGTCCCGGAAGCCGAAGTCGAACAGGCCCTTGCCGATGGCCGACTCCACGGTGATGGCGCCGTCGTCGTCAATAACCAGCTTGCGGAGGGCCGACGTCTCAGAGTCCGCCACCCAGATGCTGCCCTCAGCGTCCTCGGCAAGACCGGAAGGCTGGGCAAACCACGCCTCGTGCGGGGCACCGTCCAGCAGGCCCTCCAGTCCGTTGCCTGCGATGATGGCCACGGCACCGGTGAGCGGATCAAAGCTGAAGATCTGATGCGTGCCGGCCATGGCAATCACCACGGCGTTCAGCTTGCGGGACCAGACGAGGTCCCACGGCGAGCTCAGGGCAACGTCCAGCGGATGCCCGCCGAGTTCCCCCGTGAAGCCCACGGCGTCCTCATCAACACGGGCGGGTCCCGCCTCCAGCAGCCGCTGGACACCGCTGCCGGCAAGGGTGGAGGCTTTGCCGTCTGCCAGGGAAAGGCCCCGGAGGCGGTGGTTGACGGAGTCCGCAATGACGACGTCGTAACCCGCCTTGGCTGCCACGTCTTCCGGCAGCAGGACCAGGCCTTGGGGCTCGTTGAACTGCGCTACGGCCGCATCACCGGCTGCAGGGCCGTCCGCGTAGCCCTTGGTGCCGGAGCCGAACGTGCCCAGGACAGTCTGGAAGTCTGTGCCCAGTTCCACCAGCCGGTGGTGGCCCGTGTCGGTTACCAGCCAGGAGCCACGCTCGTCCGCAGCACTGGAGCCCCGCCCGGGCGGCAGGAACAGCGCCTTGCCGGGAAAGCGCAGGGTGCCGGAGGTGGGTTCAGGCGCAACGTACGGACCGGAACCGCGGTGCAGGGTGCCCTTGGCCTCATGCTGGGCGACGAGCTCGGAGATCAGCACGGCCAAGCCGTCTGCGTGGCCCTCGCCGGAGAGGTGGGCAACGATGTAGCCCTCGGGGTCAATGACCACCAGGGTGGGCCAGGCACGCGCGGTGTACGCCTTCCAGGTCTCCAGCTCGGGATCGTCCAGCACGGGGTGATGGATCTCGTAGCGTTCCACGGCCGCGGCCAGCGCCACCGGGTCGGCTTCATGCTCGAACTTGGGCGAATGGACGCCCACGGTGACCAGGACGTCCGAATACTGTTCCTCGAGCGGCCGCAATTCGTCCAGGACGTGCAGGCAGTTGATGCAGCAAAAGGTCCAGAAGTCCAGCAGCACGATCTTGCCGCGCAGCGCCTCAAGGTCGAGTGTTTTACCGCCGGTGTTCAACCAGTTACGGCCCACCAGTTCGGAGGCTCGGACCCGGTGGTGGGTTCGTACGGTTTCGCTCATCAGCGTCCTTCCAGCTTGTTTCGTTCAGCCAGCCTGGCGTCGCGTTCGGCCAATTTGGCAAACATATCGTTGTAAGCGGTGAGATCGGCGTCGTTATTCCTGTCCGCCGCGCGGTCCACGCGTTTTGTTTCCCGCTGGTCCGAACGGGACCACATAATGGCGACGCCGATCGCCACCAGGAGGGTGGGCACCTCACCTATGCCCCAGGCCACCGCGCCGCCGGTTTGCTGGTCTTCCAGCGCGGATTGTCCCCAGTCCCGTCCAAGGTTGCCGAAGTAGTCGGCGGCGAGGAGATTGCTCCCACCCATGATGGCAACACCGAAGAAGGCGTGGAAGCCCATGGTGGCCAGGAGCAGGAGGAGCCGCATGGGGTATGGCGCCCGCCTGGGCAGGGGATCCGTGCCGATCATGCTCAGGACGAAGATGTACCCGGTGAGCAGGAAGTGCACGATCATCAGCTCATGGCCCACGTGCTCACGCATGGCGAAGCCGAACAGGTCCGAGTAGTAAAAAAGGACAATGGAGCCCGCAAAGTTCGCCGCCGCGAACAGCGGGTGGGTCACCAGCTGCGAGAACTTCGAGTGAACGAACACCAGCAGCCATTCCCGCACCCCGCGTGAACCGTCCCGGCGGGCCGGCAGTGCCCGGAGGGCGAGGGTTACCGGCGCCCCGAGGACCAGGAAGATGGGTGCCACCATGGTCAGCGCCATGTGGTCCACCATGTGCGCCGAAAACAGCACACGGCCGTAGACCGACGGCGGGCCGGACGTGATGTAGGTAAGCACCAGCAGGCCGATGACCCAGTTCACCGAGCGGAACCATTGCCACTTGTCACCCCGCTGGTGGACCTTTGCCACGCCCAGGAAGTAAGAGACCAGCCCGAAGAGCGCCACGAAAATCCAGATCCAGTCCAAGCGCCACTCGGTAAGCCACCTTTCAGGCGTCAGTTCCGGGGGAAGCTCGTACCCGGTAAGGATGAACGCCGGGGAGGCATCAGGGGCATAGGTGGCGGGCTCAGGCGGTGCGGAGCGGCCCAGAGCGACTGCGATCCCGGACGTTGCCCCCATTACCAGGAATTCCGCCAAGACCAGCTGCCACAGGACCCGGCGTGAGGACATGGTGGAGCCCTTGCGGGCCAGCTGCGGGATGACCCATTGCCGGTGCATGAATCCGATGCCGCCCAGTACCAGGGTGGCCACGGACTTGGCCAGGATCAGCTGCCCGTACGGAGAGCCAAAGAGGTCGCTCCAGCTGGTGATCCTGATGCTGGCGTTGATGATGCCGGAAGCGAAGACCAGCACAAAAGCGAAGCCGGCAAGGGAGGAGAACCGGCGCAGTGTGGGTTCGGTGATGTCCGCGGCAGCACCGGCTTTGGGGCCGGTCAGGATGCCGGACAACAGGACCAGCATGATGATGCCGCCAACCCAAGTGCTGACGCCCACCAGGTGCAGGCCCAGGGAGTTGATGGCGCCCTCGTGGTCGGAGGAGCTTGAGGAGTGGCCGATCAGCGCCGTGGGCACCAGTCCTACGAAGGCAAGGACCAGGGTCAGCGCCAGTCCGCCGAGGGACCTCACGCCAAACAGGGCAGTGGTGACCACTGCGGCGATGATGGTGACGGCCAGCCACGCCCGTCCCGTATCGATGTCCGTCATGAAGAAGACCAGCGCCTGGGTGAACTCGGCGTCGCCGGAGAGGCCTTGTCCGGCCACATCCGCGTAGGTGAGGACCAGAACGGCGATGGCGGACAGCGTCCACGCCGCACCTGCAGCGGAAGCGACAGCCAGGGCACGGGCGAAGGCAGGATGCTCCGGTCCCTCATCACCGGCGGGTTCCCTGCCCCGGCTGCGCGGGGACAGGCTCTTCGGCAGGATGGCGACGGCAAAGATCAGGCCGCCGATGACCGTTGCCAGCGAGACGTTGTGGATAGCCTTGCTGATGGGCAGGCCCCAGCGGACCAGTGTCCCAGGATCGGCGACGGCACGGGCACCGGCGGCACCCGCAAAGATCAGCGCCGCGGCAAGCCCCAGGAACAGTGCCGCGAGCCCCGCCAGCTGCCAACCCAGGGAGATTCCCAAGGCGCTGTTGCCCTTACCCGGCACACCGTTGCCCCGCTCTCCCTTGCCGGGAGCGGACTGGGGCTGGGTGGAACGTGGTGTTGCGGCAGAAGACACCATTCCATTGTCCGCTACGGCTGCCCGCGCCGCGAATCGGCTTAAAGCAAAAGGAGCGGCAACCCTGCGGCTGCCGCTCCTTTGTCCGCGCCGGGCATCGATTTAGAGCCGCGCCGGGGGAAAAGCTTACTTCTTGTTGGAGACAGCAGCCTTCAGCTTGGAGCCGGCGGTCAGCTTCACGCTGTGGCCTGCGGCGATCTGGATGGTCTCACCCGTCTGCGGGTTGCGGCCGGTGCGCGCTGCACGGTCGGTGCGCTCGACGGCGAGCCAGCCCGGGATAGTGATCTTCTCGCCCGCGGCGACAGAAGTCTCGAAAACCTCGAACAGTGCATCGAGGACGGAGTTGACGGCTGCCTGGCTGGTGCCGGCCTTGCCCGCTACCTCTGCAACAAGTTCACTACGGTTCTTAGCCATTTATGTCCTCCTGGACGGTCATCATTCTGGAGCCTGCACGCGGCGTGCGCACAAGCCACTGTTCGAAAACTTACCAGCTTGGGCACCTGCGGTCCGCAAATTCCGCGTGTTTCCGCCACTTCTTGAGGTTAATCACCGGGTTTTTCGAGTTTCCCGTCCCCGATTACCGCCCCAGAGGACGCTCTCTCAGTTGATGTGTGTTTTCCTGCGACGCTCTCTCACTCGATGTGTGTTTTCCTGCAACGCTCTGTCAGCCTTCGACGCTCTATCAGTTAGGGGGTGTCGACGGCGGGCGGCTGCGGTGGGCGGGTGGCCTTGGAGTGTTCAGGGAGAGGTGTTGGAGCGTCACGGGAAAGGGCTCATCGACTGAGAGAGGGTCCCCGGGATTGGGTGTGTTGGGTGTGG
>NZ_VAHO01000013.1 GCF_005796225.1 Pseudarthrobacter sp. NamE5 | reverse complement strand
GACCAGAAGCGTCCAGCTCGGCATTCAACACAGCAAGGGCGGCACCAATCGCCGCGAACGCCCCCGCCACTGCCGCCTTACCCATACCCACATCATCCCAAGGGGGTCAGACATTCCGGGGCTGCCGCCTGGTGGGGCTCGCCTCCGGAAAGCCAAGGGGGGGCACCCGGCGGGCAACGCAAGGCCAGTTACCCTGCGCATACATCAGGGGCCAGCCTTGGTGCTAAGCGCCCCGTGCGGGAGGTGTGACCCACTCTCCCCGGCGGAGCACTCCAGCGAGCTGAAGATCCTCGTCCACCACCACGACGTCGGCATGCATGCCCTCGCGGAGGTCGCCCACCTGCCCGGACAATCCCAGGACGGAGGCAGGGACGGCACTTGCCGCCGTCGTAGCTTCCTGCAGTGTGACTCCTGCCGCCACGGTGGCACGCACGACGTCCAGCAGGATGGCTGTTCCACCGGCGATCGCGCCGCTGCCCTCCACCCGGGCCACACCGCCCTCCACAGTGACCGCCAGGGCGCCAAGCCGATACTGGCCATCCTGCAGGCCGGTCGCGGCCATGGAGTCCGTGACGAGTGCGATGTTCTCCGCCCCCACCAGCTCGAACACCATTTTGACTGTCTCTGGTGCGAGATGGACGCCGTCGGCAATCAGCTCCACCACGGCGTTGCCGGCACGGGCTGCACTGAGGCTGGCGGCGACCGGCCCGGGGGAGCGGTGGTGGAGGCTGGGCATGGCATTGAACAGGTGGGTGACGGTGGGCCTTAACCTTCCCGTGGAATTGGAAGGACCGGCCAGTCCCACGGCTGCCTCCTCCAGGAATGCGGCCGCGGTACGGGCGTCCGCGGCGGTGTGGCCCAATGATGGAATGATGCCCCGCGCCGCCAGGATCTGCATGAGCTTGACCGCTCCGGGAAGCTCGGCCGCGAGTGTCACGCAAGTCAGATGTGGACCCGCGGCGTCGAGCAGGCGGGCCAACAGCGCGGCGTCCGGCTCCCGGAGCAGCCCGGGGTCATGGGCACCGCACTGCTCTGGTGAAAGGAAGGGCCCTTCCAGGTGCGCTCCGGCAACCAGCCCTTCATCCGTCAAGGTGCGCAGCGCCTTGAGGTTCCGGATCAGGTCATCCGGCGTCCCGGTGACCAGGCTGGCCAGCAGCGTGGTGGTTCCACGGGAGTGCAGTTGGCGGGCAGCCGAGCGGGCGCCGTCGAGGGAACCCTCCGAAAAATCCGAGCCCAGGGCGCCGTGGCAGTGCAGGTCCACCAGCCCCGGCAGGAGGATGCGCTGCGGCTCTCCATGGGCGGGCGTAGGCTTGCCGGGAAATCCCGACGTCGGCCCGGCGTAGGTGACCAGTCCGGCGTCGACCGCCAACACGCCGTCCGGAACGTCCATGGTCGCGGAGACCAGGCGGCCGCGAAGAATCAGCTCATTGCGCACTGTATACGGCTCTCCTGGTCTCAGCACATGCGTTAAGTACCAGCGCCATCCGGGCCACGCACTGGCTGCGATTCGGATTATTCCACAGGATGATGTGGCCGGACTTCCGCGGCATATTCCTGCTGATAGTTACTGCTCCGTTATTTCACTCTCAGCATCGAACCCTTTACGCTGGGAACACTAAGCATGCTTCCTATTTCAACAAGGGGTCGTACCTGATGCGAAAAGTACCTGCGCTTGGATTGATGACGGCAACGATGATTGCCCTGGCCGGCTGCACGGGCGGTGGCGGCGGCGGGGCTGCCAGCCCCACCGCCACGGAAACGGCTTCGGCAACCGCATCGGAAACCGCTGAAGCCAAGGTTTACAGCGAGGATGAGCTACGTGAACTGATCTCGGGCATGACGGACGAGGACGGCAACGAGCTGAAGCTGTACTCCAAGGAGCAGGTGGACCAGGGCGGCAACATCGCGAACCTGCTGCTCAGCACGGCAACCGTGGATCCTGAGGACTGCAAGGACATCGCTACGGCGGGACTGTTGGACACGGTGGAAACCGGTGAGATAGCAGTCGCACTTTCCGAAGGCGACCAGCCGCGAACCCTGTCCGCACAGTCCGGCAGCGAGGGCCCGGACGCCGTCGAGGTCCTGACGGACATCAGCGGCAAGATGGACCAGTGCGCCAACTTCTCCGTGCAGGCCCTGGGCCAGACATATGAGGTGACCAGCGAGGAGCTGCAGGCAGAGACTGACGCGGAAGAAACCTTCGGCACCCTTAGCACCCGGAGCGGCGAGAACCAGCAGAAGCTGATGCAGGTCTCCGCGGCCGAGGGCCGGCTGCTGGTGGTTGCCACCAAGAGCGGCGTAAACCTTGGCGATACCGACCAGAAGGAACTTGAGGACCTGATTAACGAGGTTCTGCAGAAGGCCGACGGCGGCAGCGCTGCTTCCAGCCCGACGTCCACTTCCACGTCCGGTTCCACGGGCACGTCCTCGCCGACCGATACAGCCTCACCGCTGGCAACGGAGACGGAAGAAAGCGAGACCACCTCGCCGTCCCCGACGGCATCACGCTAGCCTTAGCGTTCCTTTGCGGAAAGGGCGGGCGGACCTTGGTGTCCGCCCGCCCTTCCCTTTCGGCAATTGGGTACGGCATCAGGGGGTCTCGGTGGCTGGCTGGCGCCCCTCAGCCTTTCCGGGCAGGAACCTGATCGAGCACCCGGGCCAGGCTTTGCGCCAGCTCCCGGGCGGGCAGTGAGGCGTCAACCTTCACGAAGCTTCCGTATTCGGGCAGCTGGCGGTAGCCGTCGTCGAAAGCAATGAGGTCCTCCAGTGTCTCGGCGTCCGTACCCCTGGCAATGATGCGCTGGTGTGCTTCCACAGGATCTATCTCCAGGTGCACCACCGCATCAGGGGCAGGCAGTGCTTTCAGCAGCCACGGAAGGAAGCAGCCGCGGGACAGGCCTTTGGTGGCACGGAGGGCCAGCTGGCAGTACAGGTGCCGGTCCATCACCACCAATCCGCAATAGAACCTGGCCCGCAAATGGTTGGTCAGCACATTCCACACCCGGAAGGTGGTCTCGATGGCGTCGGCAAGCCGGTCCTGCAGCCGGATCCCCAGCCTGGCGCCAAGGACCGACATGCTCCGCCTGCCGGCATGGTTGTTCAACAGGACCGCACGGCCACCCTCCCTGCGCACGGCCGAGACGAGGGCTTCGGCCGCGGTGGATTTCCCAGAGCCGTCTATCCCGGTCAAGACAATGATCACGCCGCCTCCTTTCGCCAAGGGTTAAACGCCGGGAGGGCTACGGAAGTCCCGGGTAAGTGGTAATTCACAGGTTCAGGGGCACTTTCCACAGCTTAGAGATGAAACACCTCCGCCGCCCACGGTTCCCGCTGTGACAGGAGTACACCCCGTAGGCTGGGAGAGCGGTGCGGGTTTCCGTGCCGGTGACAGGCCAGTACCCCAGCGAAAGGCAGGACCATGACTGCTAGCAACGACGAGCCGCAGAACACCGCAGACCTTCGCGGCCCGGGCGACCCGGACGAGGCCAAGGAAGCCAAGCAGGCCCCGCAGGCAGGCCAGCACCCCGAGCTTCCGCACGCCGGCAACATCCGCGAAGAACAGCAGGCCCATGCCGCCGGCACCGTGCCGGCCTCTTTTGCCGGCAGCGGCGAACCCCCCAGTGAGCACAAGCCCGAGGAAGCGCTGTCGGAGCCGGGAACCTGGGACGACGAGGTCTGATGCGTCTATGATTACCCGCGCCGAGGTTGAACAGGCGGCAGTCAGGACAGCCGGCCTCACCCGGCTGACGCCCGTCGTGGAAGGCGACCCCGAAGTCTTTCCCGGCCCGGTGTGGTTCAAATGCGAATACCTGCAGCACACCGGAACCTTCAAGGCCCGCGGCGCCCTTAACCGGGTGCTCGCCGCCAAGGAACGCGGTGAGCTGAAGCCGGACGTCGGCGTCGTGGTGGCCTCCGGCGGCAACGCGGGGCTGGCGAACGCCTACGCCGCCGCGCAGCTGGGCGTGCCGGCAACAGTGTTCGTCCCGGCCGCCGCCCCCGCCGTGAAGGTTCAAAAGCTCAAGGCCATCGGGGCAACAGTGGTGCAGGGCGGGGCCGAGTACGCGGAGGCGTACCAGGCGGCCATCACCCACGCCCAGGAAACCGGAGCAGTCTACTGCCACGCTTATGACCAGCCGGAAATCGCGGCAGGTGCCGGCGCCGTCGGCGTGGAGCTGCTGGACCAGGTGGGCGGGCTGGACACCGTCCTGGTTGCCGTGGGAGGAGGCGGCCTGATGGCAGGAATCGCCGCAGCCGTGAAGGGTCGTGCCAAGGTGGTGGCGGTGGAGCCGGAGACGGCTCCCACGCTGCATGCCGCCCTGACCGCGGGAGCGCCGGTGGACGTACCCGTCTCCGGGATTGCGGCGGACTCCCTGGGCGCCCGCCGCGTCGGTGACATCGGCTTCTCCGTAGCGGTCCGCACCGGCGTCGAAAGCGTCCTGGTGTCCGACACGGACATTATTGAAGCCCGCCTGAAGCTGTGGGATGACTACCGGATCGTGGTGGAGCATGGGGCCGCTGCCGCCTATGCCGCCCTCACTTCCGGCGCCTACGTTCCGGGGGTCGGCGAGCGGGTTGCCGTTATCCTGTGCGGGGCGAACACGGACCCGGCCACCCTGAAGTAGCCGGGCCCACGCAGCGAAAGCTGCGACTGAAATCAGCTGCAGAACCTGCTGTAGGTGCTGCCTGCTTCCTCGTAGCCTGCCTGGAGCTCGGCGAGTTTGGCCTCATCCGGGGTTTCCTTGGCCTGTTCGTCCGTGTACTCAATGATCGACTCGAGGGCACCCTTGAGGTCGTCAGAGGCGACCTCATGGATGGGGCGGATCTGGTTGGCCAGGCGGTTCATGCCGGTCTTGCCGGCGTTGTTGGCCGGGTTCGACACAACGGACTGGATCCGCTCGCAGGTTTCCGCGGTGGTGAGCTGGTTCGTGGCGGTGCAGGCCGTTGCGGAGACAACGATTCCGGCGGCGATCAGGGCTGTGGCGAATTTCTTCATGAATCCCTCAGTAGGTGTTTGAGGTTTCGATTGTAAGCAGAATGGGCGCCCTGATGCCTTTGCGGGGCGATCTGGGGCGCCCGGAAGGCAGACAAAACCGCCTCACGGACCCGAGGCGGCTGCGTTTCCCGCACCGCTACTTTCCGAGGTAGCGGCCGGGACGGTGGTTCAGTGCCAGAATGAGATTCAGCAGGATGGCTCCGGCTGCGGACAGCAGCACCATCAGCGGGGGAACAAGCGCCAGCGCCGAGAGCACAATCGCCACGTCCAGCACCATCTGCACGTAACCGGCACGCCACCCGAGTTTCTCCTGCAGCAGCAGGGCAAGGATGTTGAAGCCGCCCAGGCTGGACTTGTGCCGGAAGAGGATGAGCAGGCCGACGCCGGCCAGCAGGTTTCCGCCCAGCACGCCGTACACGGGGTGGATATCCAGTGCCCCCAGAGCCCACGGATGCAGGCTGGCCATGACCGAAACCAGGGAAATGGCGGCACCGGTGCGCAGGGCAAAGTTCCACCCCTTTTTCCACACCGCCAGGCCAAAGAACGGCAGGTTCACGCCGAAGAAGATCACGCCGAACGGCAGCGGCAGCGTGTAACTGAGCAGCAGCGCCAGGCCGGCCGTCCCGCCGGTGACCGCCTCGCTCGACTTGAGCAGGTACAGGCCCAGGGACGCGGCGAACGTGCCGGTGAGGATCCCCAGGACGTCCTCAAGCAGGGAATGACGGACGGCCGACGGCGGCGCGGCAGGTGCCGCCGCCGTCGTCCTGCCTTGCTGTGCGGGTGTGTCAGCCGTGGCGGGGCCTGCGTTCACAGTGGAAGTGCTCACTGGTCCGGAAACCTTCCGCGCGCGGACAGCACTGCGAGAACGCGGTCATTGGTATCCCTGTCCGCCAGGGTGATGCGGACGCCGTCGCCGGCATAGCCACGGGCCAGGATGTCGGCGTGGGACAGGGCGGTGAGCAGCTGTTCGCGCAGCTCATCGGAGGAGCGGAGCCAGTAGAAGTTGGCCTGGCTGTCCGGCACGTCCCAGCCGAAGCTGCGGAGGGCAGCAATTATCCGGGTCCGTTCCCCGGCAACCGCCTCGGTCCTTGCCAGGATCTCGTCCTCGGCAGCAAGCGACGCCACCGCGGCGGCCTGGGCCATCCGGTTGACACCAAAGGGGATGGACGTGCGGCGGAGGCCCTCGGCCACGGCGGGCCGGGCGATGGCATAGCCCATCCGGAGGCCGGCCAGCCCGTAAGCCTTGGAGAATGTCCGCAAAATGCACAGGTTGGGGTATCGGCGGTAGAAGTCCAAGGCGTCCAGGCGGGGGCCTCGCTGGTACTCGATGTAAGCCTCGTCCAGCACTACCAGGACCCGCGGCGGCACAGATTGGAGGAACTCCTCCAACGCTTCGGCTTCGATGGACACGCCCGTGGGGTTGTTGGGGGAGCACAGGAGCACCAGGCGGGTCCGGTCGGTGATGGCCGCGGCCATGGTCTCCAGGTCGTGGTGTTCATTTTTCTGCAGCGGGACGGGAACCGGTACTGCCCCGGCCACCGTGACCAGGATGGGATACGCCTCGAACGAACGCCACGCGAAGACCACCTCGTCGCCATGGTCGCAGACGGCGGAAATGATCTGCTGCAGCACCCCGGAGCTGCCCGGTCCGGCGGCGATTTCGTCGGCGGACAAGTCATGGTGGCGGGCAATCGCGTCGCGGGCCTCCACCGCGCCCATGGACGGGTACCGGTGGATCCGGCCGGCCTCAGCCGCGATCAGGTCGACGACGGAAGGCAGGGGAGCGAAGTGGCTCTCGTTCGAGGCCAGGGCAGCGGTCAGTTCCGACTCGGCGCTCTTGCCGGCAACGTATGCGGGAAGTTTTGCGACGGCGGCGCGAAGCTGGGGTGCCGACGTTTCGGGCAGGGTGCTGGTCATGGAAGCATCGTGCGCGATTCCAGTGCGGATGCGCAACACGACGTGTTTCAGCAGGACAGATCCGGGCCGAAAATGCGAAGAGGGTGGCAAAATGCTCAATATGCACCTCATCGATTCCCTCGATGCCGAGATCCTCCTCACACTGGACCAAGACCCGCAGGCCACCGTCCTCTCCCTGTCGCGGGCGCTTGGCGTGGCCCGCAACACGGTTCACGCCCGGCTCCGCCGCCTGGTCAATGACGGCAGCCTTGCCCCCTTCAGCCAACGGGTCCGCACCGAAGCGCTGGGCCTGCCGCTCATTGCCTTCATCTCGATTTCCATCAGCCAGTCCGCCAGCGACGAAGCGATGCAGGCACTGCGCACCATTCCGGAGATCATTGAGATGCACGCCACTACGGGCGACGCCGACCTGCTCGCGAAAGTTGCCGCGAGGGACCCGGCCGACCTGCATAGGGTCACGAACAGCATGCTGGCGGTGGCCGGCGTCGTGCGCACCAGTACCGCCATGTCCCTGGTGGAAGTAATGCCCGCCCGGACCCTGCCGCTGCTGCAGGCCGTGGCGGGACGGGCATCACGGGGAACGGTGGAGAAGTGAACGCATCGGAACAATTTCACCCATATAGCACCGTTAACCCCTTGACTGCCCTTGTCAT
This sequence comes from Pseudarthrobacter sp. NamE5, assembly GCF_005796225.1. Classification (GTDB taxonomy): domain Bacteria; phylum Actinomycetota; class Actinomycetes; order Actinomycetales; family Micrococcaceae; genus Arthrobacter. Next base: position 113,825 of record NZ_VAHO01000013.1, on the reverse strand, counting down.
GCGCTGATACACCTTAAGGGCAGAAAACGCTTTCCTCCTGCTTCCGACACTAACCAACCCAACCTAAAGGTTTGCTCTCGCGGCTTGAGTGAAACGTTACAACCTGTCGTGCGGCAGATTCAGCTGCCGCCGCATCAAAGGAGATGTTCCCTTGCCCTATCCCTCAAAATGTTCCCTTTCGTCCCGCGCCGGCCGGGCCTGGAAAGCTGCCCCGGTGGCGGCGGCGGCATCGTTGACGGCGGCAGCGCTGGCCTTTACGGGTGTGCCGCTGGCCCAGGCAAACCCAAACCAGGCAAACCCCAGCACGGCGCCCGGCCAGTCCGGGAAGGCAGAGCTCAAGCGCCAGGTTGAGAACCTGGACCGCGCTCCTGTTGCCGTGCTGACGGACCAGGGCGCCGCACTGAGCTGGCGCATGCTGGGCCTGGACCAGAACAGTATTGGCTTCCATGTCATCCGCGACGGCGTCCAGATCACCGAAGAGCCCATCCGCAACACCACCACCTACATCGACGCGGACGGCACCGCGGACTCCAAGTACGTCATCAAGACGGTGGGCAACGGTAATGGCCAGGACAAGCTCAGCGCGGAGTTCACGCCGCTGGCCCAGAACTACCTGTCCATCAAGCTGGACAAGCCGGCGGACGGCGTCAGCAAGGACGGGAAGCCGTACACGTACTCGGCCAACGACGCCACCGTCGCCGACCTGGACGGCGACGGCAGCTATGAAGTCATCCAGCTCTGGAACCCCTCCAACGCGCAGGACAACTCCAGGTCCGGGTTCACCGGCAACGTATACGTGGATGCCTACAAGCTGGATGGCACCAAGCTCTGGCGCATCGACCTCGGCCGCAACATCCGCGCCGGCGCGCACTACACGCAGGTCCTGGCCTACGACTTCGACGGCGACGGCAAGGCCGAAGTGTCCATGAAGACGGCCGACGGCACCCGGGACGGGGCGGGAACCGTGATCGGCGACCCCGCGGCGGACTACCGGAACAGTGGCGGCTACATAGTCTCGGGCCCGGAATTCCTCACGGTGTTCAACGGAGCCACAGGTGCTGCCATGGACACGGTGGCCTATGACCCGCCGCGCGGCAACGTGTCCGCCTGGGGCGACGGCTACGGAAACCGGGTGGACCGCTTCCTTGCCGGCGTCGCGTACCTCGACGGTGAAAAGCCCTCCATGATGTTCAGCCGCGGCTACTACACCCGCACGGTCATGGTCACCTACGACCTGGTGGACGGCAAGCTGGTGAAGCGGTGGACCTTCGACTCGGACGTCTCGGGTGCCGAATACAAGGGCCAGGGCAACCACAACCTCTCCGTGGCTGACGTTGACCAGGACGGCAAGGACGAGTTCGTCTTCGGCTCCATGACCATCGACGACGACGGCAAGCCGCTGTACAACACGAAGCTGGGCCACGGCGACGCCATCCACACCAGTGACTTTGATCCCTCCCGGCCCGGACTGGAGACGTTCGCGGTGCACGAGAGCATGAGCCAGAGCGGCAACCGCGGCGCCACCTTCCGCGACTCCGCAACCGGCGAGGTGCTCTGGAGCATCCCGGCCGCCCGGGACACCGGCCGCGGTGCAGCGGGGGACATCGATCCCCGCTATGCCGGTGCCGAGGGCTGGGCTGTGGGCGGCGACGCTGCCTGGAACTCCCCGGTCGGCTACCTGATGTCAGCCAAGGGTGCGCGGATCGCGGAAAAGATCCCTGCCGCCAACTTCCTGGCTTGGTGGGACGGCGACCTGCTCCGCGAAATCGTGGACCACGACTTCGACGCCGCCGCCGGCGTAGGCGTGCCCACCGTCTCCAAGTGGAACTGGGAAACCAACACCAGCGACAGGCTCCTGACCGCCACCGGTGCACGCACCAACAACCACACCAAGGGCAACCCGGCTGTCCAGGCCGACCTGCTGGGCGACTGGCGCGAGGAACTGGCCTTCCCGTCGTCGGACAGCACGGAACTGCGGATTTACACCAGCACCTCGCCCACCGAGGTCCGGCTCCGCACCCTGATGCACGATCCCATGTACCGGACCGGCGTGGCGCGCGAGAGCGTATCTTACAACCAGCCACCGCACCCGAGCTTCTTCATCGGTGAGGGCATGGAAACGCCGGCTGCGCCGTCTGTGGTCTACGCAGGGACTGGCAAGTAACAGGCGCCAACAAGTAACAGGCACCGCAAGTAACAAGGTATCGAGAAGTAAGCAGTACACGGCGAAGCGCCGTCCGCCTCGGGGGAGAGGCGGACGGCGCTTTCGTTATGCTGCGGGGATGTCAGTGCTGGCCGAGGTTGCCGCCCACCGGCGGCAGGCCGCCGTCGGGCCGGCGGTCGTCCCGCAGGCGCTCGGCCGCGCTCAGGTTTTCACCTTCAAGCGTCTCGTCCGACTCACCGGTGGCATCCACCAGGCCGTTCGTCTGGTCGAAGGGGTGGCCAATACGGTCATCGCCGCCCAGATCGGCGACCGAACCGGTGGAGCCGGCTGCCGCCGCCGTACCGGCTGCTGCGGTCCCGGTGGTGGCGGCTCCTGTTGTGCCGGTTTCCGTAGTCGTGTCGGTTGTGAGCGGCGTAACGGTGGCCGCCTCGCCGGTAGCGGTTGGGGTGACGGTTTCGTCTGCTGCTGCGGTGGTGGTGTCCTTGTTGCCGCCGGCTGCCATAGCTGCTGCTGCGCCTGCCGCCGCGGCAACGCCGAGTCCGGCGGCCACCTTCCCGGAAATTCCTGCCTTGCCGGAGTCGCCCCGGGAGGCGCCTGCGTCTTCAACGCCGGGTGTGCCCACGGCGGCGCCGGGGTTGACCGTGCCGCGCCATGCGCCGCTCGCGTAGCCCTCGTCCTCAATGAACTCCTTGAACCGCTGCAGGTCCGCTTCGGCCTGGCGTTCAACCACGTTCAGCTTGTCGCCGACCTTTTCGATCAGGCCTTCGGGCTCGTATTCGAGCGTCAGCTGCAGGGAAGTCTGGCCGCCCCCGATGTCCTCGAACTCGATGGCACCAGCGTTCGTGGCGCCTTCCGTGGCGGCCCAGGCAACCCTGCGGTCCGGAACCTGCTCAAGAATCTTGGCTTCCCACTGACGGCGAATGCCGCCGATTTCGGCTACCCATTCCAACCTGTCGTCACTGAGCTGGGTGACTTTCTTGACCCCGCCCATGAAGTGCGGGAAGTCTTCGAACTGGGTCCACTGGTTGTAGGCCGTGCTCACCGGTACGTTCACCAGAATGCGTTTTTCCACCTTCGTGCTCATAACGTCTCCTTTGCTGTGTAACCGGAACTGATGAAGTAAAAATCATCAGCATGCTTACCAACATACCTTTTGGGCGGCGTGGTTTCCAGAGCCTGTCTAAATTCCAACCAGGTAGCGCTATCTGTCGTCGCGCGTTCTCCCAGGGAAGAGTCAGCGCAGGTGGTCGCCGATCAGCGCCAGGTTCTGGATCACGGCGAGGCCGAACTGTGCGGTGTCATTCGTGGACACCGTGGGCGCCTCGTCCACGGGCAGCAGGACGTGCGGCGGCAGGACCTTCCGCAGCGTGAAGGCGGACTCATGGTTCAGGTGCTCCCCGCCCTCCCTAAAGCTTGCCCAGGCGCGGGCGGCAAGTTCCGGATCATTGAGCTTGGCGGCGGCATACGCGGTCAGCCTGCTGTGCGCCTGGGTCAGGTAGATCCCTTCGAGCGGCTGGCCCACGGCTTCCACCTGCTCCTGCTTGGTAGCCAGGAACAGGCGGCAGTACTGCAGCCAGGCGCGCTCGAAGCCGGAATCGTCCACCAGGTCCACCAGTTCACTGCAGATTTCCACCAGCCCGAACACGGCGCTGAGGTGGGAAACACGGATCAGCTCCCGGCCGGTGTCGAACCGCCCCTTGTCCAGGTCGTACAGGGCCTCGCCGGTCAGGAAGCCGTACTTGAGGGCGCCAATGTCGGCCATGGTGCCCAGGAGCCGGTCACGTGAGCGCGGGTTGCCGGTGCGCTCCCAGTCGGTGAGCCAGGTGGCGGCCAGCGAGCCCCAGTCGGTTCCCAGCCCCACGCCCAGGGCGCCCCGGTCCGGCCGGTAGGTGTCGGCATCGGGCCGGACCTTGCGGACTGGATCGAGGCCCAGGAAGTTCTGGTCGCTGTCCACCAGTTCCGTGAGCAGGTCCCCGGTGCGCTCGTCGGCGGTGAGGTAGTAGTAGAAGCGGCGGTAGGCGGGGTTGCTGATCCGCAACTGCTTGGCGCTGCAACCCCAGTGCTGGACGTTGTGGCGCGTGCCCAGGCCCTTCCACGGCCCCAGGTGGTACACGTCCACTTCGCCCGTGTGCCGGGTCATGGCCTCCGCGAACCGGAAGATGTCCGCCCGGCCCGTGCGCAGGTACGAGTACCAGAGCCAGAGGTCGGGGGAGAGCTCGGAGTTGTCCCAGGCGTAGCCGCCCACGTCGTAACGCCACACGTGCCGGTCGTGGTCGTAGGTGTGCATCACGTCGCCGTAATTCCAAAAGCCGTACCAGCGGCGCTGCTCCACCTGGCCGGCATAGAAGTCGAAGAGGAAGTCCAGGTGTTCTTCGAGTTCTGCCCGGGCGGGGGTGCTGCGGTCCACCGGAGCCCAGTCGCCGAAGACTCCCGCGGAGTGCAAGTACCCGGGCGTTGCCTGCAGCAGGGCAGGGGCGGAGGCGGAGGCGGCGTCCGCGGCCAGGCTCCCGGTGGCGGGGGTGCTGTCGTAGGCGAAGAGAGTTAACTCATGTGTGCGGGCAATTCCCTTGGCGTTTCCGAAGCCCGGCTCGTAGTCCTCGTAGGTGATTTCGAGCCCCTCGAGCTGTTCCTCGAAGGTGTCCTGGCCCATGCCGTCGTGGTAAAAGCGCAGATCCATGGGCTGGGCTTCGGGGGAGTACAGCCAGGCAGTAAGGGAAGCTTCCTCAGTGGCGGCGCCGCGGATGTCCAGCTGGCCGGGGTGCGACTGCCAGAAGTCCTTAATGCCTACGCCGAAGCCGCCACGCGTGTCGCTCAAGGAGCAGAAACCGGCCGACCTGGTTCCGCCGGAGATTCCCACCCAGCCGTGGTCGGGAGCTGTCCGCTTGCGCAGTTCGAAGCCGTCGGCGCTGAGCTGGCTCAGGGTGTAGTCATTCCAGGCCGGGATCAGGTGCAGCCGCCCGGAGACCTCCGGGTTCCAGCCCTGCACGTCAGGGGTGGGTCTGCCTTCCACCTGCGCCCGGCGCACCTCCTCGCCAGGATCGCGACGCAGGCCGGTCAGCCCGCGCACTCCCTCCAGGAGGAAGCCGCCATCGGCCCCAGCAATGCGGACATGCCGGTTGTGCAGCTCCGCCTGCAGCGGCACGGTGAAGCGGACTCCCAGGCCGGCGAGGAAGTCGCGTTCAGCGTCGCCGTCCCAAATGAACGTGTGTACCATCCGGACGCTGCGGGCGTTGGCATGGAAGTAGAACCGCACCACAAACGGGAGCCAGGGACTGTCTGCGCCGGATGAGTCCGGGCGGTGCCGTCCCTCCAGCCGCACCACCGCGCGTACGGGGCCGTTCTGTTCAAGCACGACGCCGGTCACCTCACCCGTGAAGGCGGTCCGTGCAGCTGTGCCCGAACCCTCCGGAACGCCGTCCTGGAGGAGGCTGATTAGGCGGGCGTCCCGTGCAACCTCCCTGCCGTTTCGAGTGAGGCTGCTGAAAAGGGTGGAGCCGCTGCGGTTGATCACCATCTGTAGAGTTCCGGTGTCCACCGTGAGCGCGTCCGCGCTTTCGGTGGCCTTGACTGCGGTGCCGCCCGACGGCGGTGCGCCGGCTTCCTGCGGCGAGGCACCGCCGTCGTACTTCACCTGGTACGTCTCCGACGGCGAATCGGTGGCCGGAAGTGCGATGCCTGCCCACTTCAGGGAACCATCGGGCCAAGTGGCAAGGGGCCAGGCTTGGCTGGGAATCGTGGTTCCGCGGCTGTCTGTTACAGCCAGGGCTTCGGCTGCGGGCACTGAGCCGCGGGCAAAGGGCATGCCCCAGGTGGTTCCGCCGCTGATCTCCAAAGGTGCGTCGCCGTCGATCCACCTGATGAGGGTGCTATCCGTCATGTCATCCAATTCGCCGTGATGGAGGCGCATGCACCCGTAGCCATGCCGCGGGAAAGCGCTTTCTGATTCGTTTCAAAATAAACCGGCGGGCGGCAGGACCGCAAGGGGTGGCCCGGCATATGGAGTGAAGTTAACAGCGGCGCCAGGAGAGCGCGGGTGCCAGGCGAGCCGGGCGCTTAGTGCTGAACGTGGATTGCTATGAGCCGGACTTCGTGGTTTCGTCCGTATCGGGGCCCTCGGCCGGGTCCTGCGGGTGGACGCTTATGTCCCTCGGGTCCGCATCCGGGTCGCCCTCGGCGGGCGCCTCGTTGTGGATCCGCTCGTCCTTCGCTGGATTTTCGGTCATGGCTGCTCCTCAGTGTCCGGTGGAATCGCGCTACCCATCATTCAGCCCCCGCGGACGGGGCGTGTCAAGGACGCGCCTGAGGGAGAAGGCTCTGGCCGGGCCGGATCTTCTGTGTTGGACTGGTGGGGCAGTGACCACCAGCCGCTGCCACTGCGGCGGCACCATCTCCGAAAAAACATGGAAAGCCGGCACTGGCCGGCCTTTGGGAAGGAACACTCATGGCACCCTTTAAGATCGGGTATTTCGTGGGAAGCCTGGCAACCGGCTCCATCAACAGGGTCCTCTCGAAAGCGTTGATCAACCTCGCACCGCAGGACCTGGAGTTCACGGAGATTCCCATCAAGGACCTCCCGCTGTACAGCTACGATTATGACGCCGATTTTCCGCCGGCAGCACGTGCGCTTAAAGAAGCCATCGAGGGTTCGGACGGCATCCTGTTTGTTTCGCCGGAGTACAACCGTTCCATCCCGGGCGCACTGAAGAATGCCATCGACTGGGGCTCCCGGCCGTGGGGCAGTAACTCCTTCGCCCGCAAGCCCACCGGCATCATCGGCGCCTCGGTGGGAAGCATCGGCACCGCAGTGATGCAGTCGTCCTTCCGCAGTGTGCTGAGCTTCCTGGACGCCCCGCAGCTGAACGCTCCTGAGGCCTACATCCATTACGACGCGGCCGTTTTCGGTGAGGACGGCGAGGTCAAGAATGACGGCACCGCCAAATTCCTGCGGCACTACATGGACGAGTATGCCGCGTTCGTTGCCCGGGTCCTGGCCGCCAACGCACCCGGCCATATTGGCGATCTCGAGATTGACGAGGCCAAGCTGACGCGGTAGCCCGCCTTGCAGCGGTAGCCGCGGTAACGCCGGCATGTACGGATGCCCGCCGCGCCGTTGAGACGGGCATCCGGGCTTTTGGTTGTTCCGGGCTTTTGGGTTCGGGCTTCTTGTCGCGCTGCCTTTGCTGCCCCTCAATCCAGTGGCAGTGTCACCGTGATGCTGGTGCCCTTCCCGGGGGTGGAGCTGATGTCCACGGAGCCGCCTGCTTCCCGGACCGCTACGGACATGAGGCGCAGCCCGTAGCCGTGGTGCCGCCCGCACGTGGCGAGCCCCCTGTCAAAGCCCTTGCCGTCGTCGGACACCACCAGCCGCACCCCGTGGTGAACGGCGCAGAGCTGCACGGTGAGGCGGGAGGCTTCGGCGTACTTGTAGGCGTTGCTGAGCGATTCGCGCGCCGACTGGTAAAGGAGGGAGGCGCAGTCCGCCGGGATCTCGATGCCCCAGTGCGGAGTATCCCAGCGGACCACGGTCCCTTGCCGGCGGAGGGGCGCCGTCAGCCGGTCAATGCAGCCGGCCAGCCCCAAGGTGTGGAAGTCAAGGGGGTGCTGGTCCGTGAGCACGCCTCCCACAGTGGTGACTTCCTGATCCACAACTGTCTTGTATTCCATGACTTCCTGCTCCCCACGAGCTGGTTTGTGCATGACTTCAGGGTGGACCCGCAACGTCAATGGGCAGCAAGGTTTAGCGCAAGATACCATCAATTCTTGTGTCGGCGGGACGGGCAGCTGCGAAGGGGCTCAACAAGGGGAAAGAAGGCCCTACTCCCGCCGGCCCAGTGCGCCTAGACTTCCGGGCATGGGCACTGCAACGCCGGGTTCCGCAACCCACGTTCTTACCGTTGAGGAATGCTGGAAGCTCCTGGCATCCTCTTATATTGGCCGCCTCGCGGTCATTGATGGGTCCACCCCTGAAATCTTTCCGGTGAACTTCGTGCCGCTGGAGCGGGCGATTTTCTTCCGGACGGCCCCGGGAACCAAGCTCCGGTCCCTGCTGACCGGAAACCCGGTGGCTTTGGAGACCGACGCGCTCAATGTCTACGGCACCGAGGTCTGGAGTGTTGTGGTGAAAGGGACACCCACGCCGGTGCAGGACGGCGATATGCCGCTGGATCTTGCCGATCCGGATCGTGAACCCTGGGAACAGGGACTCAAGGAACACCTGGTCAGGATAGTTCCCACGGAGGTCACCGGACGAAGGTTCAACGTCCATACACGGACCCGCTGGTGGCCGCCGGATTTTTCGTCCGACTGGATTTAGCCCCAGGTCGCCGGAGCTTCCGAAGCGTCCGGGGACAGTACGACGGCGGGGTGCGGCACTCTGCCGCACCCCGCCGTCGTACTGTCCCGCCTGGAGGCCCGAGTCAGAGGTCCTGGGTGTAAAGGCCCTGGCGGGCAAGGTCCTCCATCACCAAGCGGGCGAGTTCGGTGGCGCCCGCACGGTTGGGGTGCAGCGTGTCGCCCGTCATGAACAGCCGCAAAGTCGCCTCCGGGCCAATCTCGGTGAAGTAGGCGGAGGCCAGGACGTTCAAGTCCACCAGCGGCACGTTCTCCTCCTGCGCCAGGGCAACCGTGGAGTTCCGGTACCAGCGGTTCACCGAGGTGTGGACGCCGTCCACGAAATCCGTGGCACGTCCCTGCGGTGTGACAAGGACGGGAGTGGCGCCGGTGGCCGCGACCTGGCGGACCATGTCCCGCATGATCTCCTTGAACTCCGCCTCCGTGGTGGCGTTCTTGGCGGCTGTATCGTTGATGCCCATTTCCAGCAGGAACAGGTCGCCCGGCTTGATGTACTGCAGGATCGCCTCGAGCTGGCCGTCATTGCGGAAACCGCGGGCTATCTGGCCGCCGGTTGCCAAGTTCCGGACATCGAACTCTTCCGGGTCAACGAACTGGGGCAGCATCTGGCCCCAGCCGCCCTGCACGCTTGTTTCCAAGGGGTAGTAGCTGGCCACCGTAGAGTCACCGCCCACCCAGATGGTGGGGTCCATCTCCGGGTGCCGTGACACCTTCTCGATTTCCAGTGAGCTCAGGGTGAAGGCGGTGCCCGCCTTGCCTTCCGTAACCAGGAAGTTGAGCTGGCCGTCTGTCACCGGAATCTCGAAGGACGCGGTGGCGCCGTTGCCGGTGAGGTTCATTTCCTGGAAAACCCCTTCGGCTGCGAGGCTGGCCCGGGAGGTGTCGCCGAGTGTGGCAGTCACCTTATACAAACCTTCCTTCAGGTCCACGTTGAAGGTGTTGGAACTCTTGGTGCCGAACTGCAGGAAGCGCACGGCGTCGCTGCCGGCACCGGTCCCCTTGGCGGCAACGTTCACCATGTGTTCCGGGGTGTTGAACCCATAGCGGAGACCAGGGCTGTAGGCATCGGATGCGCTGACACCGATATAGCCGTCCTCCACCGGGCCGCCGCCGAAGTCGAACCTGTAGTTGCTGGGCTCGGCGTGAGCTGCCGGGGCCGAAAAGCCAAACCCTGTGCCGCCAATTACGGCAGCGGCGGCCAGGCAGGAGGCCAAAGGCTTCCGGGAGCGGCTCCTGCCGGCTCCGGCGTTGGAACTTTCAGTCACGTTCATCTCCTTTGATGATGAGTCAGCAGGCTCTGTTCTTGTATCGATTCAAAAGATGCAAGAAGTAATGTCACCTGCCGGAATGGGTTGTTCGCGTGGCTCTCGAATGAGATCTGCGTTACTGCATTTGTAACAGGCTGTTACATGCAGGGTCAAGACCCTTTGTTAGGTTTTTGTTCCAACTTGTTCAGCAATGTGACCGCCCCGGAGGAGACGTTTCGGATGCCTGGCAGGGCTGAATGGCGGTACCCTGCCGTAGCATCATGGCAGCGGCCGGACACTCGGCCGCACTGTGGAGAGGTTCCTGATGTCCTGGGAAACCGTCGTCGGAATAGTGGCGGGCCTGCTGCTGGCGTACGCCGTATTGCTCGTCCTGCTGTGGGTCTATGCGCGCCGCCACCCGGAGACCGTCACCATGAAGGATGCGCTGCGGATGCTGCCGGACCTGCTCCGTCTGATCCGAGGGCTGGCTGCTGACCGGACTGTCGCCGTCGGGATCCGCGTGCGGCTGGTACTGCTGCTTGCCTACCTCCTGCTGCCCATCGACCTGGTGCCGGATTTCATTCCGGTAATCGGCTACGCGGACGACGCCGTTATCGTGGCGCTGGTGCTGCGCTCAGTCCTTGTTCGGGCCGGACCTGGGGCGCTGGAGCGCCATTGGCACGGAAGCCCCGCAGCACTGGGCGTCATCCTCCGTGCGGCAGCCCCCATCCGCCGTCGGCCATAAAAACTTTCCCTTCTTCGACGCCTTTGGACTCAATGGCTGTTAGCGTAGAGGCCCGGCCATTGAAGGAGGAGCGATGACTATCAATTCACCCGATTCCCTGCCTGAGGACGAGCGCCCTGGGGACGAGCGCCCTGGGGACGAGCGCCCCGGAGGTGCGGAAGGCGCCATGCGGAAGGACGACGGCGGAATCCCCGCGGGCGGCGACGGCATCGGCATCGCTGCGGACGCGGAGCCCAACACGTTCGAGCCCGAGGAGGATCCGGACGCCACGGAGGACCCGAGGAGCTGACGCGCCGGGCAGCATGCCCTGCGCTCAAGGTTTAGTCAAGATTAACCAAAGGGGCTATATTTCGGGGATTTGCCAGCCTACTGGCCGGTAAGTTTCTTCCTGTTTCCACGTTATTTCCCCAACACGGAAGCACAGGGCCCCCCGCGCTTGAGCCTGACTCGCGCGGGGGTTCCGCCCCCAAACCCGGCCATTGACCGCCAGTGTGGTTCCTGCGCCTGTAGAGGATGGTCCCGGTTCCAGGTTCGACGTCGGCAAGGCCACCGCCGTCGTGCTTCCAGGGGGAACCGGCGAGGCGCATTCCTACGGCGCCTCCGGCCACTGACCTTGCCACCGCCGATGTTGGCCGTGAGGTGGGGCTGCAGGACCAGTTCTACTTCTCCCGGCAGTTCCGTCGGATGCATGGGATGAGCCCCAGCGCTTACCGGGCGGAACGGAAGGGCTAGGAGTCCTTGCCGTCCTGCCGGCGCACCATCTCGTTGATCCAAATAGGGCGAACGGGAACGTGCAGCCCGGGGGCGTGGGATAGTCCTTGAGAACCTGCAGGCGCTCGCCGATCTCCAGCGCTCGGCTTCGCAGGCCGGCATGCCCGATGCCGATCTGGGCCAGGCAGCTGTTCATGGCCCACTGCAGTCGCTCCGGGGCGTGCTTCATCTCCGCCTCGATGACTTCCAGCAGACCGTTGAGGTCCAGGCCCTCCGGCGCCTTGACCACGTGCTCGCTGGTCAGCGCCCATCCGGCGCTCGCCACCACCGGATCCGGATCAACCAGCCAGGCCACCCGCAACTCTTCGGCATACGGGCTCTTCTTCACCACGTAGTTCACCAGCCAGTCCTGGACCTTGGGCGCCCGCGACTCCCGCAGCATCTCGTCCAGCTCGGCCCGCCCCAGTGCCTTGGGCCGGCAGACCAGCAGAGCGAGCGACCGGGCCGCGGTATCGCCCGTTGACCACAGTCCGAGCGCGAGTTCATGCTGCGTCTTAAGCCGCTTGGAGATGGCGCGCAGCTTCGCGAGGTTCACGCCGGGGTCGTCGCCGTGCCGCTCGTTTACCTCCCGCGCCCGAGGGTCTTCGAGCCCGGCCAGCTCAGCCAGCAGCTCTTCCACGCTCGTCCCTGTCGACGTCGTCCCGGCCACCGCAGTTTCCTCTCCATCGTCCGCACCTCAACCTATGACGGAAGTTCCGTTATGAGGTGCAACGGTTTGGCTCCAATCGGTTGATTACCAGTTCCCGGGGCGGTGCGCGGCAGCACAATTTAAGGAATCAGAACGCTGACAAGGAGGCGGAGATGCGGCGGTCAGCATGGCCCGGCGCTATAACCCCGGCAGTACTTCTTTCCCTTTCGCTGCTCACCGCCTGCGGCGGACCGGCCACTCAGCCGCAGCCGACGCCGTCGAGCGCCTCCCCCTCGGCGGCGGTCTCCCCAGCGCCAACAGCAATGGAAACCACGACGGCGGCCGCGTCGCCAAGTGCCACAGGCGGCACGGCAACCAGCACGCCGCCGTCGGACGCCTGGACCACCTACACCACTGCGGCGGGTGACCTCTCCTTCGACCTGCCCGCCGGCTGGAACATCAAGGACCCGGCGGGGGAGCTGGCCGAGGGCGGCGGCGCTTTCGCTGAGGTGACCAGCGAGGACGGCAGGCTGCTGGCGACGCTCCGCACCAACATGGCCACCGGCTCCACCTGCACCGAAAGGTACCCCTACTCCGTGCTGGAATCCCAGGAAATGCTGCAGCTGGCGCAATCCGGCACCGTGCCACGGTACACGTTCGAAACCCGCGGCGACGCCGGCACGCCAGGCCCGCCGGACACCCCGGCAGCGGCCTACGGCATCACGTCCGCACCCCTGCCCGAGGGCGATTCGGCCTGCTACATCTTCCACTTCTTCACGTGGCCGCCCAACGCCGCCACGTTCGGGGCGTTCTACAACCCGGAGCTCAACCTCACGCCGGGTGATCCTTCCTTGCCCTACCTGGACAAGGCGAAACTGTATGCGCAGACTCCCGAGTACCAGGACATCAAGCGGATGATCACCTCGCTGCGGCCGGCGGGGTAGCGCCGTCCCCGGCTGGAACCCTAGGAGGCCAGGCGCGCACCTGCACCGTGGCTTGCGCCGGAGGGTTTGCCGCTGCTTTCGGTCCGGTTGATCTCGGCCCAAACATCGTCGAGTGAAAGTCCCAGGACGTCGGCGATAGCGGCGATGGTGGGAAATGCGGGGGTGGCGACGCGCCCTGATTCGATTTTCCGGAGAGTCTCCGGGGAAACTCGTGCCTCAAGCGCGGTTTCGAGCATGGGACGCTCGCCCCTGGCACGGCGCAGTAGGGCTCCGAGGCGCTGCCCGCGCTCCACTTCCCCGGCCGTAAGCGGCATTCTGACCATGGCTCCAATACTAATACCGGGATAATATGGCCGGGATAGTTATTGGTTGCGCAATGGGAGGCGCCGCATGATCGAGATCCTGAATCCCACCGAGCTTGCCCGCGCGAGGGAGGCCGGTGCCCTGGTGGCTGGCATCCTGCAGGCAATGAAGAGCCGCAGCACCGTTGGCACTAACCTCCTGGAGATTGACCAGTGGACCAAGTCCATGATCAATGGGGCCGCAGCGCAGTCCTGTTATGTGGACTACGCGCCGTCCTTCGGGCGGGGGCCGTTCGGGCATTACATCTGTACCGGCGTCAACGATGCCGTGCTCCACGGCAGGCCGCACGACTACACCCTTGCCGACGGTGACCTGCTGACCCTGGACCTCGCGGTCGCGAAGAACGGGATAGCTGCGGACTCCGCAATCAGCTTCATTGTTGGCTCTTCCCAAGACCCGGAAAGCGCCGCGATGATCGATGCGACCGAGCGGGCGCTGTCTGCCGGGATAGCAGCGGCCCGCCCCGGCGCCCGCATCGGTGACATTTCCCATGCCATCGGCACAGTCCTGGGCAAGGCCGGGTATCCGATCAACACGCAGTTCGGCGGCCACGGCATCGGTTCCACCATGCACCAGGACCCGCACGTCCCCAATGCGGGCAGGCCCGGCCACGGTTTCAAGCTGCGCCCGGGGCTCCTGCTGGCACTGGAGCCGTGGATCATGGCGGACACCGCTGAGCTCGTCACGGACACGGACGGGTGGACGCTCAAAAGCGCAACAGGGTGCCGGACCGCGCACAGCGAGCACACCATCGCCATCACCAACTCCGGTGCGGAAATCCTCACGCTCCCAACGGCGGGCGGTGGAATATCTGCGTGAGGCGGTGGCTTGTCGCTAGTGGGCCGACGTCGGCTTGATCGCCCCCGTGCTCCGGCGTGCTGGCCCTCCGGGGCTTCGTGCCCTTTTTTGAGTGCGGGCAAAGCAGCACTACCAGGAGGAGCAGGAGCACTATGACTATCGGCGCAGGAGCAACAGCGGACACGAAGCGGACAGCGCTCGTCGTGGGAGCCACCGGAATCGCCGGGTCGGCCCTTGTGGATACCTTGGTGAAGGAGGGATGGGCGGTCCTTGCCCTGTCCCGGCAGCCAGCAGCGGAGCGCCCCGGGGTACGGTGGCTTTCCGCGGACCTCACCTCGGCTGCATCGGTAAAGGCTGTGCTGGCGCCCGAGAATCCCTCGCACGTCTTCTTCACGGCGTGGTCCCGGCGTGACACCGAGGAGGAGAACATCACCGTTAACGCGGGGATGCTGCGGGATCTCCTGGCCGCGCTTCGGGGCAAGAACGTGGCCCATGTTGCCCTGATGACCGGCCTCAAGCACTACCTTGGACCCTTTGAAGCGTACGCAGCCGGAGAGATGCCGGATACCCCCTTCCACGAGGAGGAGCCGCGCCTGCCGGTCCCGAACTTCTACTATGCGCAGGAGGACGAACTCTGGGCGGCAGCGGAGGAGCAAGGCTTTACGTGGTCCGTTCACCGTGCACATACGGTAATCGGACACGCGGTGGGCAACGCCAGTGCCGTTCGTCTTCCCGGGATCCGAGATGCAGTGGAACGGCCTGACGGACATGACGGATGCCGGGCTGCTCGCCGAGCATATGCTCTGGGCTTCCACCACGCCCAAAGCCGCCAACGAGGCCTTCAACATTGTGAACGGTGACGTATTCCGCTGGCGCTGGATGTGGCCCAAGCTTGCAGCCTACTTCGGGGTGGAGTGGGAAGGGTACCAGGGGGAGCCCCGTCCTCTCGAGCAGTCCATGGCAGGGCGGGAGGACCAATGGAGGGAACTTGCCCAGCGCTACAACCTCAGAGAGCCGGACCTGAACCGTATGGCCTCCTGGTGGCACACGGACAGTGACCTGGGCCGTGGCATTGAGGTGGTAACCGACATGGGCAAGAGCCGCGATGCAGGTTTCATCGGATTCCGGCGGACGCTGGACGCCTTCACCGCACTCTTCGATCGCTACAAGGCAGATAACCTGATCCCCTGATCGTGTGGCTGAGCCGTTTGGGGGCCTCAGGCCCGGGCCCTCAAGCTGGAATCAGCCTCCGCTGCTGCAGGTCCTGCCACAGCTCGGCGGGAATGTCGGCGGACATGCGCTCCGCGCTCTGGCTGATCTGCTCCGGCTTGCTGGCGCCGACGGTGACGTTGACGACGGCCGGGTGGCGGAAGGGGAACTGGATGGCGGCGGTGGGGAGCTCGACGTCGTATTCCTTGCAGATCCTTGCCAGTTCCCGGGCACGGTCCAGGATCTCTTCGCTGGCCTGCGAATAGTTGTAGTGCGCGTCAGCGGGCAGCTCCGGCTTGGCAAGGATGCCGGAGTTGTAGACGCCGACGCTCACCACCCCGGTGCCCAGCTCCAGGCACCGGTCCAGCAGCCCTGCGCCCGGGCGGCCGTCAGAGCCGGGCTGTTCCAGCATGGTGAACCTGCCGGCCAGCATGAGCAAATCCAGGTCCGCCGCTTCCACGCACTCCATAGCTGCGCCGGCAGTGTTGGTGCCCACGCCGATGGCCCGCACCAGGCCTTCGGCCCGGACTTTCTCCAGGGCCGGCAGGGCAGACTTCACTGCGTCTTCCATGCTGTAGACGTCGGGGTCATGCAGGTAGGCGACGTCGACGTAGTCGAGGCCCAGCCGCTCCAGGGAATCCTCGATGCTGCGCCGCACCCCCGCTTCAGAGGGATCCCACTCCCGCCGCAGCACGGCGGGCACGTCGAAACCCTCCGGGTCCTTCGTATCCGCGGTCGCCGGCGACGGCACCAGGACCCTGCCGACTTTCGTGGAGATGACGAACTCGCTCCGTGGCTTGGCGGCGAGGAATTCGCCGATCCGCCGCTCGGACAGGCCGAGGCCATAGTGCGGTGCAGTATCGAAGTAGCGTATCCCTGCATCCCAGGCTGCTTCGATGGTTGCAGCCGCCTGCTCCTCAGAGATGGCCCGGTACAGATTTCCAACGCCGGTACCGCCAAAACCGAGACGTCCCATCTGGTTCCGCAACTGCCCGTTGTCCTGGTTCACAGCACTGTCCCTTCGTCCCCGCATCCACTGACCCACAATGGCAGGAGCCTAAGTCGGGGTGTTGGAGGTGTCAACGAAAGCGAGTAATTTTCTCGTGGACAATGGCGCTGGAAGCCGCCTTCCGACGTCGTGTTTCACTCTGTCAGGCCACTGAAGTTCCCCTGCGGGAAGTGGTCTGGGATGATGGAAGGGATGACTTCCCCCACCACTTCCTCCGACGCTCCCGTTCGCGCCCCCAAAAAGGGCAAGGACGACGGCGAGAGCAGCCGCCCGCAGGTCCGCCCGACGGCCGAGGGGTGGGAACAGGCGCGTACTTCCGAGGGCAGGCCGCTGCTCCAGTTTGCCTCCCCGCGGGTGAAGCAGCCGCCGGCGCATCTGGCCGACCTGACCCTGGCCGAGCGCGCTGCGAAGCTGAAGGAGCTTGGCCTCCCTGCCTTCCGCGCAAAGCAGCTCTCCACACACTACTTCCAGCACTGGACCACAAACCCGGGTGCCATGAGCGACCTGCCCAAGGCTGGCCGCGAGGAACTCGTCTCCCAGATGTTCCCGCCACTGCTTACCGAGGTCCGCCGCGTCCAGACGGACAGCGGGGACACCATCAAGTTCCTCTGGCGGCTGTTCGACGGCGCGCTGGTTGAGTCCGTGCTCATGCGGTACCCCGGCCGTATCACTCTCTGCGTCTCCTCCCAGGCCGGCTGCGGAATGAACTGTCCCTTCTGCGCCACCGGCCAGGCCGGGTTGACCCGCAATATGTCTACCGCGGAGATAGTGGACCAGGTGGTCGCCGCGAACCGCGTCATCGCTGCCGGCGAGCTGGGTCCGAAGGAGCACGACGACGAGCGGGTCACCAATATCGTGTTCATGGGCATGGGTGAGCCCCTGGCCAATTACAAGCGCGTGATGGCGGCCGTCCACCGCTTCGTGGACCCCTCGCCGGAGGGCCTTGGCATGTCGGCCCGTAACATCACCGTCTCCACGGTCGGGCTGGTCCCGGCGATCCGCAAGCTCGCGGACGAGGACGTCCCGGTCACCTTCGCACTGTCCCTGCACGCTCCGGACGATGAGCTGCGCGACGAGCTGATCCCGGTGAACAACCGCTGGAAGGTGGACGAGGCACTCGACGCCGCGTACGACTACTACCGCAAGACCGGCCGCCGGGTCAGCATCGAGTACGCACTGATCAAGGACATGAACGATCACCCCTGGCGGGCGGACCTGCTGGCCAAGAAGCTCAACCAGCGCGGCCGGGGCTGGGTGCACGTGAACCCGATCCCGCTCAACCCGACTCCGGGCTCCATCTGGACCGCCTCGGACAAGCCGGTGGAGCAGGAATTCATCGCACGACTCCGGGCCGCCGGCGTGCCCTGCACCCTGCGCGACACGCGGGGCAAGGAGATCGACGGCGCCTGCGGGCAGCTCGCTGCGGCGGACTAGGGGTAGCGGGCTGGTGCTGCAGCCAGATGTCCTGCGCGCTGGCTCTTACCCCGCCAGCGCCGCGTGTATAGCGGTCGACAACGCGTTGCGGTGCTTGTCCAGCCAGGCGAGCCGTTGGTCTTCCAACCGGATTTTGGCGTAGTCGTTGTCGGAGAGGCTTTCCCCCAGCCGGGCCCGGCTGAGCCGCCCCAGGCCGCGCTTCAACCGTTTGGCCTCCAGTAGAAGTGGCAGTGCCTCAACCTCAACCTCGGTAGGCCGCAGGACTTGGTTGTAAGCGGCCAACAGTTCGGTCACCCGGCCCAGGTCAAGGGCCACTTTATTATCGGCTTCCCCTGGGCGGGTGTAGACCTTGCCGACGTCGTGCACGGCGACGGCAAGATCCAGAACCCGCACGTCCGGGTGGGCACTGTCGAAGTCCAGAACGCCCGCTACCTGGCCGCCGTTGAACACGAGACTGCCGCGTCGGGCACCTCCGTGCACCACCACCCGGGGCAGGCGCGGCAGGAGGCTGGCTAATTGCTCCGCCAGGTACGCGGTCCGGGCCCTCAAGGCGTTATCTACCCCTTCGTCGTTTGCCCGGCCGCGCAACTCAGCCAGCACGGCCGGCTCGGTCACGGGCGCTGGAAGGTCGGAAACGGTGTGGTGGTACTTGGCCAGCATCCGGCCCAAGGCCCGCACATGCTCGCGGGATGCATCGTCAAACGGTGTCCCTCCGACTCCCCGCGTAGCAATCCACAGGCGGCCGTCCAGGTCAGCGTAGTCCTCGCCGGAGCAGGCGGAGACTACCTCCGGTGCGGGGAATCCCCGCTCGCGGAGAAGCCGCATCAGACGCAGCTGGCGGACCAGCTCCTCGGGCGGTTTTGACCGGTAGGAGCGGCGCAAGTAGTGGTCGCCATCCCCGGCAGAGACACGCAGGTGCTCGTTCTTGCCGCCGGTCACAGGGACAATTGAGTTCCAGCCACCCAGCGGCCACAGACCGGCGAGCTCGGCCAGCGGGAGCTCCTGCCCCGCACGGTCCAGCAGGATGCCAACAGTTGCGGTCATGCGCCTGCCCGTCCATCTACCACCCGGTTGAACTCATCCCGGTAGTGCCTGAAGATGGCATTGCCGCCGTTCCGCCAGTCACCGTCCCCGCCTTTGACTTCCCGGTTGAGGCTGTGGAAAAGGTATCGGGCCCAGTGGAACTGCAGGTTCCGCAGGCGCTCGAAGCCGGCTACCTCCCGATAGGCGGCAAGGAAGGCGTTGCACGGCTGGTCTGCCCGGGAAATGCCACCGGTGGCCAAGTAAACGCCATGGCGTAGCCGGTGCAGGAACTCGGCCACATCACGTGAGGGATCCGCTGGCGCGCTGCGATCGAGGTCGATCACCGTGACGGTGTCCTCGGCCAGGAAGACATGGATCGGCCGGTACTGGCCGTGGCTCTGTGCCAGGATGCCGTCTACGGTGTCATGGGTGAGATCGTCCAACCGTTCGAGCATGCCCAGAGCTACGTCGGTGTAGCCCGGATGGTCAGCGACCACTTTGGCAAGGCGTTTGGCCAGGCTGGTCAGTTCCCCTGTCACCAGGAGGGAATGTTGGGCCCCGATTTGGAGATTTACGCCGTGCAGGTGGGCCAGCCATGCTCCGGCCCGGGCGCAGCCTTCGGTGAGTTCAGCGTCGTCGTTGAACATCTCCGACAGTGCCCGGCCCGCGGCTCCCTGGCACAGCAGGACCTTCTCGTCCCCGTACCACGCCAGCGGCTCAACTGCCTGGAATGGGGAACCGGCCCCCAGTCCGGCGTTGCGCAGGGCCTGCAGTTTTGCGTGCACGGCCGGGCCATCCTCGAAGGGGAACAGCTTGGCGAAAACAGGGGGGCCGCCGCCGAGCTGGATCTTTACGGTTGCGGCCCCCGAACCGTCCAGTTGAATCACCTGGGTTGTCCACTGACCGCCGTCCGGAGCGCTGGCGGCTGCCGCCTTCATGTGTGGGCGGACGTAGCGGTCAAGGAACTCCGGTGCACAGACCCGGTCGGCGCGATTGATTTGCTGTTCCTTGATCTGGCGGTGCTGGGACTGGACTTGGGTGCGGTTCATGTGTCCTCCGTTATTGGGAAGGGGTTATCGGTTAACCAGCGCACGCGTGCGCACTCGCGATGCAGCAGCAGCGCGAAATTGAGGGCGTCCTTGGGCTGCCGGGGTAATACCGCCTGCTTCGTCAGCAGGTTCTGGCATTTCTTGGCGATCACAACCAGCCGCTGGGCTTGGAACACCTCCGGCAGGGCCGCCAGGTCCGCGTCCGTCAAGGAGGTTTGGCTGCGGTAGTGGCGGAGGAAGGTGCGGCAAAGGTCCAGGTTGACGGCGGGACCATCGTGCCGGATCGGGACTTCCCGGCAGAAAGACCTCAGCGCATAGGCCAAGTCCAGGGCCAGGAGGTCATGGGCGGATCGGTCGAAGTCGAGCACCCCGGTCAGCCGGTGCCCGTCGACCAGCACAGCGGACTGGCCGTAGGAGCCGTGGATCACCAGAGAGCGCATGTCCTTCTGTCGCTGCCCGAGTCCGACGTTTAGCTGCTCCATGCGGTCGGCCAGGTACTGGGCCTCACTGGTCACACCCGCAGCAGCATCTGTTGGCAGCAGCGGCAAGACGACGTTGACGGCGGCGTACAGGTTCTCCTGCCCGAGCTGTCCGAGGGAGGCCAGGCTTGATGACCGCTTCGATTCCCCCATTGGCGTCAGTTCGGAGACGATGGAGTGGTAACGACCCAGTCCCCGGGCAGCAGCCTCGAGTTGGGCCCCGTCAGCGGGATCGTAGGCCCGCCCTGGCAGCAGGCCCATGACCATGTGCAGGACGCCATGAACCTGGACATAGATGGCTCCGTCCTGCGTGCGCTGGATGGGCGGGGCGGGGTAGCCGTGCCCGCGCAGGTGCTCGATGAGAGCGGACTCGAACTGCGCCCCTGCCACGGTCTTCAGGTTGTGTGAGCGTCGCAGCACCACCATGCCCACATCGGTTTGGACGAACCAGCTGATGTTCGATGAGCCCTTGTCGGTCCGGCACCAGGAGTGCCAACGGCCGAAGCCGTAGGCGTTCTGCAGCAGTGGGAACAGTGCGGCTTCATCGACGGTGGTGGCCGGTAGCCGGCCTCCTTGGCGGGCTACGGAACTGTGGAGCAGCATGTGCTCCGCCCTTTCGGCTGCAGGATCTGTGACGCCGGAGAAGGCAGGCGTCCCGCTATCAGTGGTGCGACCGGTCAGGTCGCTTTGGTCCCACCGGAAACTGGACTCGGTCACTGTCGGCCTCCTCTCGGGTAGGTAATGGGCTGGTCGGCCTCGGCTTTGGACTGTGGTGGTGAGTGGTGGTGTCCGTTGCTGCGTGCGCTGCGGTTCCGGGCGGGGCGTGAGCCGGTGATCCCTTGTAGAAGGCACATTTCGGTATAGAGGCCGCCGGCGGCGATGAGGCGCTGGTGGGTACCGCGTTCCATCACCCTGCCCGCATCAAGAACGACAATCTCGTCGGCTGCCATTGCCGCGGTCATGCGATGCGTGATGATCACTGTGGTCCGCCCGGATGCAACGTGCCGAAGGGCATTTAGCACTGCGCGCTCTGCTCGGGCATCCAGGCCCGTTGTCGGTTCATCGAGCACAAGGATCGGGCAGCCCTGCAGCACTCCGCGCGCCAGCGCCAACCGCTGTCGCTGGCCTCCGGACAGTGTGGCCCCGCGCTCAGCCAGCACGGTGTTGTAACCGCGGGGAAGCGCCTGCACGAAGTCGTGGGCCTGGGCAGCCCGGGCTGCGTCCTGGATTTCTTCGAATGAGGCATCCGGGCGCCCGTACGCGATGTTCTCCCGCACGGTCGCCCGGAAAAGCACTGCGTCCTGGGTAACCAGTCCCACCTGGGAATGCAGGCTCGCGACGGTGAGGTCACGCAGGTCCGTGCCGTCCAGAAGGACCCGGCCGCTGGTGGGGTCCTGCAGGCGGCACATCAGCGCAGCGATGGTGGATTTTCCGGCTCCCGTGGGTCCGACGACCGCCAGGGTGGTGCCCACCGGCACGGTCAGGTCCACATTCCGCAGGACGGGACGGTCCTGGGTGTAGGCAAATCCAACCCGGTCCAGGCTCAGCTGCTTTCGGGGCGGGCCCGCGGGGCGGGCATCGGGCTTGTCCTGGATGTCAGGGCTCCGCCCGAGCGTGTCAGCGATACGTGCTGCTCGCACCCCCGCACGGGTCAGTTGGGCGGGCAGCTTGGACAACGCGCGTGTTGGCCCGAAAAAGTCACGCAGGTACGAGGTGAAGATGACCAGGTCGCCGGGGGTGAGCGCGCCCTGGAGCACACGCTGGGCTCCAAGCCAGATCAGGCCTGTGGTGGCCACAGCGACAACCGCGTCCACAGCGGCACCAAATGCGGCGCTTGTGCGCGCTGAGCGCAGTACAGCTGCGACCGATGCATCGGAGTGGTGACGGAAGCGCTTGGACTCGTGCCCTTCCCGTCCTGTGGCTTTGACCAGTTTGATCGCTACCAGCGACTCCTGCGCGACCGCCGCCAGGTCACCCTCGCTATCGCGGGCATTTTCCTCCACCGCCCGGATGCGGGCTCGAAAGCTGGTGACCGTGAGCATCAGCAGGGGCAGCACCATGAGCAGCGCCAGGCTGAGTTGCCAGTCCAACACCAGCAGTACGCCCGCCATCCCAGCCAGTGTGAGCACATGGGTGGAGGCGTCAACGAACGTCACGGTCAGCAATGCCCGGACTTTGTCGACGTCTCCTGTCAGGCGGGTTGTCAGCTCACCGGTTGGGGTCCTTTCATGGTAGGCAAGGGGCAGCCGCTGCAGGTGATCGTAGAGCCTGGTGCGGATGCCTGCGGCGACGCGTTCGCCGACCACGGTCAGGATGTAGCTTCGGGCTGCGCCGACCAGGGAGTCCAGGACGGCGATGGCGGCCAGTGCCACGACGACCAGGACCAGGATGTACTGGACATCCTGGCTGCTGGGGTTCCCGCTGGGCAGCAGCACTTCGTCGAAGAGATATTTCAGCGGCCATGGCTTGAGCAGTGCGATGCCGGTACCGGCGACGGCGAGCAGGGCGGCGAGCAGGCAGCCGAACCATTGCGGGCGCAGGAACGGTCCGAAGGTGCGCAGGATCGCCGGGGCGCGCATGACCGGAGCGGGGGTGCGGGTCCTGCTGGTTCGTCTCACCGGTGCCTCCCTCCCGCGGCGGCGCCGACTGCCCCTTCCCAGGAGTCCAGCCAGTCAGGGACGAATGAGGAGTCCGCGACCGGGCGCACCACGAGGCGGTAGAAAAGGACCTCGGCGAAGGTGCGGGCAACATAGGCAGGGGCGGACCGGACCGCGTCTTCCTCGCCGCCGGCACCCGAGTAGCCTTCCAGGAAGGCGTCCACCCAGGGCGCGGCGGCCGCCAGGTTTCCGTGCCGGGAGGCTCCCATGGTCAGGGTCTGCCCGATGAAATGGCCGAGGTCCCGCCCTGCAGGTGCCCAGGCCGCCCGGTCAAAATCGATAACCACGAGACGGTGCCGGTCCAGGTGGATGTTCTTGGGCTGGAAGTCCCCGTGTGTGAGCACGCGGGATCCTCCGGCTTTGGCCAGCTCCTCAAGGGTGGCTGCGGTGAGCTCGGCCAGCCTGCCTGCGGCACGGGGAAGGAGTCCGGCCAAAGCCTCGGCATACTCGGTGAGCTTGCGCCGCTCGAAATCTGCCGCCAACTCGGGCGCGTGAACTCCCTGTACTTGGTGCAGGCGGGCGAGCCAGCGCCCAGCCCGGCCCGCCTCCGGCGCGGCCGATCGTGGGTCGCCGTCCAGGAGTGAGTGCAGCGTGGTGCCCGGGGCCTCTTCCTGCGTGAGAAGCTGACGGGACGGGTCGAATCCGTATGGTGCAGGAACCCGGAGTTCGGAGTCGCCGAAGCCAGCCTGACGCAAGCTCCTGAGCAGCCGCCACGCCTGCTCGCCGCCACCGGCGCGGTACCCCTTTCCGATTACTGCCAGCGGAGCTGACGTGCCGGACCGGGATTCAAGGGTTACGGTCCACCGAACCACTGGGCGGCTGCGGGAGGCGTGCACGACCGAGCGCGTGAGCACCTCCGCCCGTCCCGGAGCCAGGGCATCGAGCGGTGGAGGAGAGGCGAGCAAGGTCTCGGCAATCGCGTACCTCTGGGCCCGTACATCACCATCAGGGTTCGGCGCATTCACGTCCGGCCTCCTGTCACGCCGCGGTGAACCCGGGAGGCGAGCCGTTCCCGGGCCGCTTCCACCGCTGCTTGGGCAAGCTCGTCGTCGATTTCACCCAGGCCTATGAGCACATGGAAAGATCTGGCCTGGGCGTGCAGGCTGACGAGAAGGCCGTGCCCCGGTCCCGGTCCGTCGGGGTCGCGCCAGGCGGTGTCTTCGTCACCGGCCAGCGCTACCCATACTTGTGTTGTCCGGTTGGAGGCGCCCTGCCAGCTGGTTCCTCCGGTGCGCTGCAGCTCTGCCACACCATGGCGGAGTAACCGGTAATAGTCCGGTGACAGGCAGGTGTGGACTGTGATCCCGTCTACTGCCGGGGGCAGATCGTACGCCACCAGCAGTGTGGGATCAGCGTCGTCGATGACCACCCGTTTGAACAGCCCGTGCAGGGGACTGTCCTCCTGGACATTCCTCAACTCCGCCGCGATTACTCCGTCCTCCGAATGGATGCTGACTTCGTAGCGGTCATGGACACCTCCGCCGTCGGCTAAGCCGCCGGGGTGGTTCGCTGGGAGGACCATGTAGCTGTTCAGCTCCTCCTGGCGGTTCCAGTCGTCCGTGGGGTTGCCAATGACCAATACGCCCCCGTTTGGGCCCCGGTACGCCAGGTAGACCAGCCGGCCGCCGTGCTCCGGGGCCAGCACCGCGAACAAGTGCCTGCTCCGCAGCACCAGTTCCTCGGTGCCGTCTTCGTCGATGTCCGCCAATTCTGCTTCCAGCGGGCGGGCCGGGCGGCCGAACCATCGGGCGGCGGCGGCCAACACGCAGGCCGCGCGCGCATGGCTGGCGACCGCCTTGGCCCAGGCAGCCGGTGGCCGGTCGGGGCGCTCAGTGTCGTGCCACCCCGTCTCGTACCCGGAAGCAAGCAGGTGCTTCCAGGCCAGCGCCGTCAGCCGGGGTTCCGCCTCCGCTTTCTCTGCCTCGGCCACTGCACGGCGCGTCCGAGCGAGGTGGTCCTGATAAGGAGCCCAGGCTTCGTCCTGGCCCCAGCCGCTGTAGTCTTCTCCCGCGTGCCAGTCCTGGGCCAGTTCCACGAAGGTTCCCCGTTCCAGGACACGCACACCCGGGCGCCTCCGGCGCTGGCGGAGCCACCCCGGCAGGTCGACAGGCACAAGATTGGGCTGGGTGGCCAGCCAACGCAGGAACTCCTCATACCGTCCGAGGGCACCGGGATCCCACGGCCCCACTCCCGCGCTCTTTTCCATGTCGTCCGCATAAACCAGGATGCTGTCGTCGCCGGGAGCTGTTGGAAGCTCGGCGGCCCGGGACAGGCTGCGCCAGTGGCTCCGGTCCTCCGGCGGGATCCAGTAGCGCAGCCGGGTCGACATGGGCACTACCTGCAGGCCCTTGCCGCCCTTGATGCGGTATGGGCGGAGCGCGTCGGCAGGAGGAGGGCTGGCCGGGTCAGCTCCGTCAAATTCGAGCCTGTCGCTGGCGCCGTGGGCACCATCGGAGGGGTACAGCAGCCGGTCATCAAGCAGAACGTAACGATATCCGCCATTTGGCAGCCGCGGGTCGGCCAGCACTTTGGCCAGACGGTCCGTATCCCATACGCGCTCGGGGACCCAGCAAATCTCCAGATCCGCGGGGGCGCACCCGAGGTGGCGCCGGTAGAGCCAAAACAACTCCTGCAGTTGCCGTCGGTTGAACTCCCTGTCGAAGGCGGTAAGGACATTTTCCGAATATGTTCCGCCCGTCAGCGAGACCAACCCGACATCGCGAAGCCGGCGGACCTCCGCCAGGAACCAGGGGTGCTGCCAGGCCGCGGCTTCAATCAATGTCCCGGACAGATGGAGGTTGAGCGGGACGCGGTACTTCTCGTGCAACCGCAGCAGTGCCGAGTATCCCTTAACGAGCGCCGTCAGGCCCTCCCGGTCCTCATAGCCGTCTGAAATCAGGAACTGATTGGCGTGATGGACAAGCGCCAAGGGAAGCGGAGCGGGCCGCTGCCTTGACCGGAGTCCCGCGTTATTCACCTGAACGGCGCTCCAACTGACGTCCGCGTTACGGCGTGAATGCAGCGCCTCCTCGTACAGGGCCACATATTCACGTACCGGTGCCCGCCAGGAGAAGTCTGCACCCATTGCCCGCCGCTGGAGCCGGTTCCATTCGGGACGCCGCGAGTAGACTGCCAATGCGTTGTCCACTGCCGACAGCATCGAGGCGACGCGGCGTTGCACGAAGACAAACCCCAAGCCCTCGGCGGGATCCTCCATGTAGTCCGTCACGGTGTCGGCGAGGCCACCGGTGCGGCGCACGATGGGGATGGTGCCGTATTTCAGGGCGATCAGCGGGGTCAGCCCGCACGGCTCAAAAACGGACGGCGCAAGGAAAAAATCACTGCCGGCGTAGATCTGCCGTGCCAGGGGCTCACTCGATGTGGGATGGTAGCTCACGCTTCCCGGGTAACGCCGGGAGGCCCACTCGAGCTTACGCCGGTACCGGGGCGCACCCTCACCGAGCACCACCACTTGGGCGCCCCTGGCGACAAACTGCTCCAATGCGGAAGTCAGCAGACCAACACCCTTCTGGGACACCAGCCGGGCGACCATGCCGAAGACCGGACGGTCCGGCGCGGGCTCTAAGTTGCTCAGCCGCTGCAGGACTTCCTTGTTCGCGCGCTTGCCGGCCATAAAATCGCCGTCGTAGCGCGTGTCAATCCAGGGATCCCGCACCGGATTGAACTCGTCGTAGTCAACGCCATTAAGGATGCCGCGGGCCGCTTCCCTGCGAGTTTGCAGGAGCCGGTCCAGGCCCGCACCCTGAGCCGGAGTGAGGATCTCCTCCATATAGCGGGGACTGACAGTGTTGATCCGATCTGCGAAAGTGATTCCCCGTTCGAGCAGACTCCCCGCCGGCGGCAGCCCTATCAGCTGATCCGTTGCAGCTCCCACGGGGCCCTGATAGGCGATGTTGTGGATGGTGAAGACGATCCCGGTACCGGCCAACGCCTGCCGGTGCTGTCCCTGTCGGGCTTCCTGGGCAATCAGCCCGCAATGCCAGTCATTGCAGTGAATGATGTGCGGACGCCACGTCTCGTGTGCAGCCAGCGCGGTGACTGCCTTTGAGAAGAACACAAACGGTATGACATCGCCGTCCTGGTAGCTGTACGGTATCTCCCGGTCGAACCACCCCGGAGCGTGAAGTGTCAGCACCTCCACCCCGCCCAAGGACGGGAGCCGGCGCACGATGACACGCTCGGCGACGGGACCGAACGGCACATCGAACGTCAGCACCGGACTGCCCCCGAGACCCCTGTACGCCGGGATTATGAGACGGACGTCGAAGCCAAGCTCGGATAATCTCTTCGGCAGCGCACTGCTTACATCAGCCAGTCCGCCCACCTTCATGAACGGGTAGGCCTCGGTGCTCGCGAACAGCACCCGTTGCCTTGGAAGGGGCCGGGGAGTGAGCAGGTCCTCCTCTGGGTTTATTTGCCGGCGGGTGCCGCCGGCGGTCCCGATGCTGCCGATAGCTGGGTCAGTAGTCATCGCACCGGCGTCCAAGGGCAAAGTCACTCGCGCTATTACTGCACTGTTCGTTTTCACGGCGGCCCGGCCCTGTGGGCGGGTAGGCAGGAGTTCCCCTTAGGGCGGGGGAACCCGAGCAATGGGCGGTATGAAGCCTGTATTCGGGGTTATAGTACAAAAGCCCTGGCCGGTCAGGGCATTCCCACAGATTTGATGAGTCCTTGTTCTGGTTCATGCGTATTCCTCAATTGCATTGATGCGTCAAAAGCGCAGTAATGCGAAGGAATTCCCCCGAGTTTTCTTCTCATCGGGGAGGGAATGGAGGCGGCAATTTCTTCACCGCTGGCATTTATCCGTTTTGTTCTGCAATTACCGTTCTGCTGGCCGGAGAGTAGTGCAGAGCGGCGGGCTATCGGCTGAATCCTGCACGTCTTTGCGGCTCCGGGTGGCTGTTCAGGTGCCGGTACCCGTCACCGGAGGTTGTCGCTTTTTGCGCTGTCGCCTGGGCGCCATACCGTTTTCGTGCCTAATCATCTCCCGGTGCGCGGGTTGGACCTGGAGCCCCGCCTTCGTGATCGCGTTCCGCCCTCGGATGGCCGACGCCGGGAAGTGGCGGGTGAGGAAAGGAATCGAAGCTGAAATCACCACCTCGCGCGTGGGATGGAAGTAAGCGCGCTGCTTGGCTTAGTTAAAGAGTTCATGGCCGGGCCCAGCGGATGTCAAGGTGGAGGGCTTGCTTGACAGGCAATTAGGGGGTTTTAAGACAAATTAGGGGCTTGAAGAAGCCTTCTATGACCGCTGAATTCTTCGTACCTACCTAATGCAGGGGAAGCGGAGCGCGGCCGTCAGGCACTGAAAAGCGGCTGTGACGGAGTCCACTGACATCTGCGATCGGCGTGCACCGGGCCGGCTGCGGAAAGCAGCCGGCCCGGTGGATGAAGCGGGATCAGCTAAATACCCTTACTTGGTGGAGGTTGCAAGTTCCGCCAGTACGGGCACATCTACCCACGCTTCCTTCTCGGCGGACTCAATGATGGCGTCATCGATAAGCGCGGTTTGGTAGCCATCAGCGAAGTTGGGGCTCACGCTCCCACCTTCTGCTATCGCCTTGAAGAAGTCGTGGGCTTCGATGATCTTGGTTTCGCCGTAGCCGACGCCAAGGGCTGGGATGGGCCAGAGCCCCTCGCCGTAGGGGTGGGCCGGACCTGTGTAAACGGTGCGGAAGCCGCGCCGGTCGTTGCCATCAGCGGCGAAGCAGACCTGCAGCTCGTCGCGGCGCTCATAGTTGAAAAAGATGCTGCCTTCGGTGCCGTGTATTTCGAAGGTGATGAAGTTATTCCGGCCGTAGGCGTTCCGGGTGGCTTCGATCGAGCCGACTGCACCGTTGGCAAAGCGGACCATCGTCAACACCTCGTCGTCCACGTCCACTTCTCCGCGCGGGCCCGCCCCGCCCCGGACATTGCCCAGCGCGTCAGCTCCGCCGGTCTGGAGCGGGCGGTCCGGAATGAAGGTTGAGAGGATCGAATTAACGGAGGCGAACTCCCCAACAAGGTAGCGGGCCATATCGATCACGTGCGTGGCGATGTCACCCAGTGCACCCGAGCCAGCGATGTTCTTCTGGAAACGCCAGGAGAGTGGTGAGTCAGGATCCGCTGACCAGTCCTGCAGGTAAGTGCCGCGGAAGTTCAGGATGCGCCCGATGGCGCCTTCCTGGATGTACCTCTTGGCCAATGCCACTGAGGGTGTCCGACGATAGTTGAAGGCCACCATGTGGACAATACCGGTGTCCTTGACCGCCTCATACATCGCCTTGGATTCCTCGCCGGTACGGGCCAGCGGCTTCTCGCAGATAATGTGCTTGCCTGCTTGGGCGGCCGCGATGGCAATCTCAGCGTGCAAGTGGTTAGGGGTGGCGATGTCCACGACGTCGATCGCCGGGTTTTCGACAATGCTGTGCCAATCGGTGGTTGAGTTCTCGAAACCAAAGCGGCGGGCGGCCTCGGAGGCAAGGGACTCATTCGCTTCCGCGATGGTGTGGCGGACCGGGATGGCGGGGGCAGGCCAGAAGAACATGGGCATCGCCGAGTACGCCAAGGAGTGCGCCTTGCCCATGAAACCGCCTCCGATGAGGCCGACGTTGAGGTTTTTCACGATCGTGTTCCTTTTCAAAGTGTGGGGTCAGGGAAGGAGTTGCTGGAGGTACTTCCGGCTGATTTCGGCAGCCGCTTTCGGATCGCCGTCGTACTCATCAAGTTCCACCATGAGCCAGCTGTCGTAGCCGCTCTCCTTGATGGCCGCGATGATGTCCGGGAAGTCCAGCTCGCCCTGCCCGAGGGGCAGGAATGCGAACGGATCCTTGCGGTAATCCTTGAGGTGGACGTGCCGGATCCGGTCCGGATACTTGCGGATGACGGCTGCAGGGTCGCCCCCTCCGGCTGCCAGGTGGGCGGTATCGGGGCAGAATCCGATGCGGGTTAACCCCATAAGCCGCTCCAGCTCGTCCGGGTTCTCCACGATGGTGGTCAGGTGCGGGTGGTAGCTGGCAGCGAGGCCTGCTGCCTGGGCAATGTCGTTGACTCGGTCCAGTGCCTCACCGAGCCGCCGGTAGTCCTCCTCGCTGGTGCCGATAGCGCGGCGCGCACCGCCTCCAACCACCAGCCGCTCCGCCCCGAACGTTGACGCGAGCTCGGCGGCGCGCTGTATGCGGTGCAGCTCGTCGGGGAGGATATCGGCGTATATGAAGTTGGCGCCGGTGTAGACGCTGACCAGGGAGACGCGGGCCTTGTCGAGGATGCCCCGGAGTTCTTCCGGCCTGTCGGTGTATTCAGCCACGTTGCCGTCGAACATCTCCACGCCTTCGTATCCGGCGGCGGCAATGTCGGTGACTGCCTGGTCCATGGGCCCGTGGGTCATGTAAAAGAGATCCTTGACGCTGGTCACGCCGACCGGGTGGCCGACCACGCCGCCCCAGGTGATGGTGCAGTATCCGAGTTTCATGCTGAGCCTTTCTGGACATTACTTCTTGCGGGCGAGGGCGACGGCGAGAATGATGATCGCGCCCCGGACGACCTGCTGCTGGCTTGCATCCAAACCTGCGAGGATGAGGCCGTTGTTGATGAGGCCGATCAGCAGGGCCCCGAAGAGGGTGCCGATCACGGTGCCGGCTCCGCCGAAGAGGCTTGTGCCGCCGAGGATGACGGCAGCAATGGCGGATAGTTCGTCACCTGCCCCCCACTGGAAGCGGCCGGACTGCAGGCGGCCGGCGTAGAGCATGCCGGCGACGCTGGCCACTGCACCTGAAATAAGCAGAACCTGGAATTTGATCTTTTTGGTGTTGATGCCGGTGAACTCCGCTGCGGTCCGGTTGCCGCCGGTGGCCAGTACCTGGCGGCCGAACCTGGTGCGGTTAAGGACCACGGCGCCAATCGCCACGAAGATTGCGCTCCAGACGATCAGGCCGGGAACCGGGCCGATGTTGCCGGAGCCGAAGAGGGTGTTGAAGGTGTCATCGAGGATGGGTTGCGGTGCTGAGGCGGTGATCCATTGTGCGGTTCCGGCGGCGATGCCAAGCATGCCTAATGTGACCAGGAACGAGGGGATCCCCAGCAGGCTGACCAGCGCTCCATTGATGGAGCCGACCAAGAGGCCGACGGCGAGACCAGCGAGGATGCCTGGTATCAGCCCCCACTGCGAGAGCGCCATTGCAGTACAGACACTGGAGAGGCCTGCCACCGAGCCGACGCTGAGGTCGATTTCTGCGCATGATATTACGTAGGTCATGCCGACTGCGATCACCGTGATCGTGGCCGTTTGCCGGAAGATGTTCAGCAGGTTGTTCGGTGACAGGAAGCCCTGGTCACGTAGGAGGACGGCGAAAAAGAGGAATACGACAACGAAGCCGATGTAGATGACGTAGCGCCGCCAGTCGAGTTCCTTCAGTGCGGTACCAAAGCTGCGCCGTGCCTCGGTGGTGTTGCCGGGGCTGATTGCGGTTGTCTTGCTCATGGTTAGACTCCCTGGACTGCGAGTTGGAGATATTCCTCGTCAGCGATCTCGCTGCGGGGGATGTCTCGGAGGACGGAGCCGTCCTTCAGGACGAGAACGCGGTCGCTGACCGCGAGGAGTTCGGGATACTCGGAGGAGATGACAATGACCGCCTTGCCGGCGCTGGCCAGATCGCGGATCATGTCAAGAATTTCGCTCTTGGTGCCGATGTCGACGCCCGCGGTGGGCTCATCAAGGATCAGGATGTCTGGATCGTTGCCCAGCCACTTGGCGATGACGACTTTTTGCTGATTACCGCCGGAGAGGAGCCGCACAGGCCGGTTCGGATGGGCGACCTTCACGGCGAATTTCGAGATCAGCGATGAGGAAAGTTCCTTACCGGCGCCTTGGTCCAGAAGCGGTCCCCGCCTGATCTTCCCAAGGAGCGGCAGCAGCAGATTCTCGCGGACGGAATGGTCCAGCACAAGGCCTTGGGCCCGCCGGTCCTCGGGCACGAGGGCAATGCCGGCGTCGATAGCCTGCTGCGGAGAGGCGAGGCTGGACTTTTTGCCCCGGATCAGGATTTCGCCGTCGTCCACCCGGTCGATGCCGAAAAGCGCCCTGGCCAACTCAGTGCGGCCGCTGCCCATCAGCCCGGCCAAGCCCAGGATCTCTCCTGGGCGGAGCGTGAAGGACACGTCCCGTACCCGCCGGCCGGCCGTAAGCCCGCGCACCTCCAGAAGGGGGGCGCCGTCGTGGATGATGTGGTCCCTGGCGCGGTAGGCGAGTTGGCCCTCGATCTTCTTGCCCACAATGCCTTCTACGATCTGCTCCGGTGTGACATTGGTCAGGGGCTCCGTTAGCAGGCGGCGGCCGTCCCGGAGGATGGTGATCCTGTCCGCGAGCCGGTAGACCTCGTCCATCCGGTGCGAGATGTAGATGATGGAGATGCCACGCTTTTTTAGTCGGTCAATCAGCTCGAAGAGTGCTTCTGACTCATGCCGCGCAAGGCTGGCGGTGGGCTCGTCCATGATGAGCACCCGGGCATTCTGCGAGAGTGCTTTGGCGATCTCCGTCAGCTGCCAGTAGGCGGTGCCTAGCCGCGAAACTTCGGCTCTGGGGTCGACGTCCACTTCCATTTCCGCGAAGAGCTCTCTCGACTTGCGCACGGCGGTGCGGTCATCGATAAGAAGACCCCGGCCCAAGGGCTCGGCCGCGAGGAAGATGTTCTGTGCGACAGTCAGGCTGGGCACCAGGCTGAACTCCTGGAAAACCATGCCGATGCCGGCGGCCTTAGCGTCCTGGATGGAGTTGATGGCAACGGGTTTGCCACTGATGAGGATGTCCCCTGCATCCGCGTGGTAGACGCCCTGGAGGATCTTCATGAGGGTGGACTTGCCTGCACCGTTGCCACCTGCGAGGGCGTGGACCTCGCCTTTTCGGACTTGGAAGTCGACGTCCTTTAGGACGGAAACGCCGTTGAAGCCCTTTGAAATGGAACGCATTTCGACGACGTCGCTGTTGTCTTGGGTATTCATTGGTGCCCTTCCCGAGTGGCAGCAGGAGCGGCGGTGCGGGGACAGGAGTCCCCGCACCGCTTCCCGCTACTGTTCGTAGGAGTCCTGAAGCTCTTTTGGAGCATCCTCGTGGTAGACCTGCTTCCAGGCATCCAGCACGTTGGCGTGGTCCACGGGCAGTGCGCTCAGTGCAACGTAGGCGGGCGCCTGCTTGCCGATCAAAGCGCCGGCCGCCAGCCGTGCTTCAGTAACGCCCTGATCGAATGGCACCTGGGCACCGAGCCCGACTATCAGCTCATTCTTGGCAAGCCCGATGGCCACGTTCTTTCCCAGGTCCTCGGTGGCGATCTTGAGGTCCTGGCGCCCGGAGGCGCGTGCGGCGGCCATAACGCCCTCGGCCGGGACATCCCAGACAGCCCAGATTCCGGAGAGGTCCGGGTACTTGCTCAGCATCGCGTTTGCGGCGGCCTGGGCGTCACCCGCGAAGTCCGGACCGGCAATGCCTTTTTCCTCAACTATCTGGATGTCCGGGTACTCCTTGGTTATGGTCTCCTTGAAACCGTCGTAGCGCTGCTTGGTGACGAAGAAGTCTGCCTGGTGGAAGACCAAGCCGATCTTGCCCTGGCCGCCAAGGGCTTTCGCCATCTGGTGGGCGGATACAACGCCGTTGCCGAAGTTGTCTGCAGAGACGACAGAAACGTAATCCTGGCCAGCGGTCAGGCCTTGGGGCACATTATCCATGAAGACGAGCTTGGCGCCGGCTTCGGAGGCTCTCTTGTAGGCAGATGCCGTGGCCACTGGATCGGTGGGGATGGAGACGATGATGTTCGGCTTTTGGCTGAGCACTGTCTCGATGTCGGAGACCTGCTTGTCGGGCTTGAAGTTGGCGTCGGTGGTAGCAATGACCCGGATGCCCAGCTTCTCGAACTCGCTCTTGAGGCCATTGATCTGGGCGGTGGCCCAGTCATTGCCGCCGTAGTGCATGACAATGGCGGCTGTGGCGCCAAGGCCCTTGACCTGTTCGATTTCTTCCGGCGTGAGATCTGCCGCGGAGGAAGGAGAGGGCGCTTCACCGTTGGGGCCTTTACTCAGGACCTGCCCCTTTATTTGTTCGAGAGCCTGCTCGGCCTTTTGGGACACACCGGCGTCCTCATTTCCGGTGGTTGTTGGGGTGGAACTGCACGCAGCGAGAGACAGCGAGAGGACTGCGGCCGCCGCCAGAAGCGAAGTCCTGCGAATCATGATGTTCTCCAATACTGGGAGGTGGGGTTGCATGCGCACCGACGGGTTGTAGGAACGATGCCGGAATGTGCGCGTGTAGGGTGGTGTGGAGATGGATACGAATTGCTCAGGCGAGGGCGATCGCCAGCGCAGGGGGGACCGGCGACAGGACGAGCCCGCCAGCGGCCGAGGCTGCGCGCAGGGCGGCAGCCTTGTCTGGAGCGCTGATGAACGCTTCAGCATGAGATTTGTCGAGGAACAGCCCCAGGGAGCAGGGCCCATATTGGGTGCGGACCCACCGGACTGCCTCTGCTGCCACCGTGGCCAGATCAGCCGTAAGCTGTGCGGTGGCGCCGCCGACGGTCGTTACCGACACGGGCAAGCACTGACCGTCAACGGTGACAACGAGGCTTGCCCAGAGCATCTGGCCTTCAACGACCCCCACTACCGCGGAGGTGCTCTGTGGGACAAAGGCTCGGACGGCTTCCGCGGCTTCTTCATCGGCCCATGCTGCCTGCCCGAAGAGTTTTTCCACGTTCGCCCACTGGGCAGCGTCAATATTTTTTGGTGCTACATCTGGCCGAAGCGCCAGGGCCTGAGCAACTACGCCGTTCATCCTGCGCTCCTTCCTCCTCGTTGAGGTCCGATAGCTCCGTGAACGTTTACGGTGGAACAATCGTGAACGTTTACGGAAAGCGTGTCAAGGGTTAGAACCGGGGGGAAGGGAACTTTTTGAGACTTAGAGGGTGTGAGGGGTGGTTAGCGCGCCCTGGCGGTGCTCCGGCGGGTGATAAGTGTCGGAGTAATAGGCGTGCGGTCCACATCCTGCCCAGCTATGACGCCCAGCAGAACTTCTATGCTCATGGTCGCCAAAGCGGTGAAGTCCTGGCGCACTGTCGTCAGGGGCGGGAGGAAGTAGTCCGAGCCTTCGATGTCGTCGAATCCGACAATGCTCACGTCGTTGGGGACATTGATGCCGCTTTCCGCAAAGGCACGAATCAGGCCCAGTGCCGTGTGGTCACTCGCGGCAAATATGGATCGGGGAACCCTTCCCTCTTTCACGAGCCGCAGTCCTGTTTCATAGGCCCATCTGGGGCTCCAGTCCCCTTCAAGGCAGAGTCCAGGCTTCAGTCCGGCATCCCTGAGCGCCGCTTCCCAGCCGCGCTTGCGCACCCGCCCATCAAACCAGTCCATGGAACCGGCGACGTGGGCAATGTCGGTGTGCCCGAGGTCGATAAGGTGCTGGGTAGCCAGCCGCGCTCCCAATTCCTGGTTTTCGGAGTAGGTGAAGACGTTGGCAGTGGATGATGCGCCGGCGGCAATCATCTCGACAGGAATGCGGAGGGGTGCATTCCAAACAGCGGCGGCCATGGGGACAAGCGGGGCGATCACGATAATCCCGTCCACACCCAGGTCTTCCAGAGTATTGAGGGTCTCCGGTACCGAGTCCTCGTACGGGGGTTCCGCCGAGAGGACAGTGGTCGCATATCCCTTCTGCCGGGCCACGCTCTCAAGGGCGATAAGCGTTCCTACTGGACCAAACCGGGGAGAGCCGTCTGTCACTATGCCGATGGAGGTGGAGCGATTAGTTACGAGGGCTGTGGCCGTACGGTTCCGGCGGTACCCGACGTCCTTGATGATCTGGAGTACGCGTTCACGTGTCGCTTCGTTGACATCGGGGGCGCCGTTGAGCACGCGTGAAACCGTCCCGTACGAGACGCCTGCCATCTGAGCTACTTCCTTGATGTTCATCCGGCGCGCTGTAGGGGTGGAAACGGAAAAGTTCACTTCAGGTCCCCTGGCTGCTCCTGCCACTGCCTCTCCTTCTGTCACTTATCGGCGCGGTGGCTGCGTTGCATGGAACTTAAACTCTACGCGGCGATGCCGTCCCCTTGAAGCCCGGCACAGGCGCCAACCGCTTCCCTAAAGGCGGCTGTGACCGTTGACACGTTCCGCTGTGTATTCTAATGTTCAACAGACGTTTATCTGCAGGCATCGCCCTGCCCTTCCCCCTAGGACGCGAAATGGGATCTGCCGGGCCGGCCGTCATGCCTACAGAACAGGAAGTGCTGAGAGCAGCAGCCAGCATCGTCGAGGCCTTCGCTGCCACTGACACAGGCCGCTACTTTTCTTGTTTCACGGAAGATGCAACTTTCGTCTTCCATACTGAGCCGACGGCCCTGGGCAGCCGCAGCGATTATGAAAAGCTGTGGAAGGCTTGGCTGGCCGGGGGGTGGAAAGTAGTTTCCTGCCAGTCAAGCGATCAAATGGTTACCGCATTCCCCGGCGGTGCCGTTTTTGTCCATGAAGTAGCGACGACAGTGGAAACCGGCGAAGGCCAGGAATCCTACCGGGAACGCGAAACGGTCGTTTTCCGCCAGGCAGCAGACGGCAGCCTGACCGCAATACACGAGCACCTTTCTCCGCTACCTGCTGCAGCGCCGTAGCCGGAACTGCGGACTCTCCTCCCCAAGGATCACCATGAATATGTACAAGCGCCTCGACGCGCACCTCCAGCAGAATGCGGATGGCTTCGGGCCGATCCGCGGCTCCTTGTCCACCCGTCGCATCGGCATGATCTGGCTCGCCGCCAACTTCGTCGTTACAACGCTGCTGACCGGCACCCTGTTCGTGCCGGGGGTCAGTTTCGTCTCGGCCTTGGCGATGATTGTTGTTGGCACCCTTATCGGCGCCGTGGTGCTTACGCTGATCGGCAACATCGGAACACGTACCGGTTTGCCCACCATGGCGATTACCCGCGGAGCGTTCGGGACCCGGGGCAGCCTCCTGCCGGTCGCGGCCAACTTCATCATCCTCATGGGCTGGAGCTGGGTGCAGGCGATGCTTGCCGGTGTGACCGTCAACTACCTGCTTGAACCGGTAACCGGCTTCTCCAACCCGATACTTTTTGCGGTGCTCTGCCAGGCCACTGTGGTTTGTCTTGCGATCCTGGGGCATGAGGGTATCGCCAAGGTGGAGCCCTGGCTTGCTGTGGTGATCCTGGCAATCATGGCATATGTCTTTGTCACGGCCTTCACTACCTACAGCCCCGCCGAGTTCGCTGCCTTGGACGTGGACGAGTCCCTTGGCTTCACAAACTTCACCGTGCTGGACATCGTTGTTGCCACCGCCATCTCATGGACGGTCCTCTCCGCCGACTTCAACCGCTTGGCCAAGTCCAGCCGGGCCGGGATCATCGGCTCGGGAATCGGATACACGCTGTCCACGGTGCTGTCCATGGCACTGGGCGCTACGGCGCTTGGATTCGTGATCCTCTCAGGCCAGCCCGCGGCGGCATTCGACCCTACGGTGATCGTGGCTGCCTTCGGAACGCCCTTGGCACTCGTGGTTTTCATCTCGGTCATGGCCACCAACACCATGGTGGTGTACGGCATGGTGACGTCGGTGGTCAACGCCCAGCCGCGCTGGAAGCTGCGGTTCCTGCCGACGGGCCTGGTGATCGGCGCGATCTCGATCCTCGGGTCAACGTGGATGGCGCTGCTCAACCAGTTCACAGACTTCCTGTTTGTTATCGGCGCGTTCTTCGTCCCGGTGTTCGCAATCATGATCGTCGACTACTACATCATCAGGCGCGGCAACTATACCCGGGACATCCTGCACGATCGTGGCGGCATCTACTGGTACGCCGGGGGAATCAATTGGTTCGCTGTAGCCGTGTGGGTGGTGGGAGCGTTGGTTTCCTATGTGCTGACCTACCTGTGGCCAAGCCCGGTGGGGGCTACCATGCCGGCGTTCGTCATCAGCTTCCTGCTCTACTTTGCCCTTTCAATCCGGAACCGCCGCCCTTCTGGCGATCCAGAGATCGGGCACCTGGCGTCAAAGGAGGAAGCCGGGGACATGAGCGGACGGGCTCTCTGATGCCTTTGATTGACCTGACCCATCCCATCAAGTCGGGCATGCAGGTCTTCCCTGGCGACCCCAACGTACAACTGCAGCACGCACTGTCGCTGGCCACGGACGGGGTAGCCGTCATGGGCATCCACATGGGCTCACACACCGGAACCCATCTGGATGCCCCGAGCCACAGCATCGAAGGCGGGCGCACCACGTCCGAGGTGCTGCTTGACGAGCTTGTTGGCGAGGCTGCGGTTGTGCACCTCATGGGCATTGCCGCGGGGGAGGAGATCTTGTGGGATCAGATCGAGGGCCAGGTGGATGAGGAGATACCACCGATCGTGGTGCTGGCCACCGGCTGGGACAGGCACTTTGGCACCGCCGCGTACCTTGATCACCCAGTCCTTGCCCTCCAGGCAGCTGAAGAACTGTGGAAACGGGGCATGCGACTACTGGCTGTGGACACCCTCAATCCCGACAGGACGATCCAGTCAACGGAGACGATGGCGTTTCCCGTCCATCAGTTCGTGCTTGGATCCGGCGGCCTGATTATCGAAAACGTGCGGGGCGCAAGCAACCTGCCGGCCCGGTGCCGCACCGGCTTTTTCCCCTTGAAACTGGACCAGGCTGACGGCGCGCCAGTGAGGGCGGTCGCCTGGGTGGATTGACCAGGTACAGCCCGCAAGCCGCATCTAGCAGCTGCGTTTAAGTAGAATTCATAGATGCAGGTGCCCACTCGAAATACTTGGAAGCGATGTGCTTGAGGCTACTCATCCGTTACGGGTAAAGGACGCGATGATTTCGTGCCCAAAGACACTCGGACCAGACAGCAGCGTAGCGGAGGTCCGCAGCTTCTTTGATGACGACCACGTTCACCTGGCACTGATCGTTGGCTCCGGCGGGCAGCTTGTTACGACTTTAGAGCGTTCTGATATTCCACCGGAAGCCCGTGGCGATGAAAATGCACGTGGCTTCGGGGTGACCCCCGGCAGGACGATACACCACGAATGCTCTCTCATTGCCGCCACTGTTGCCCTGCAGTCGGCAGGCCGGCGCCGCCTCGCCGTCGTGGATGACGCGGGAAAACTCCTCGGCTTGCTGTGCCTCAAACGTACCGGACGGGGCTTTTGCAATGATGCAGGAGTTGCTTCCCGCGCCGCCGGGCCGAAAATGGCCGTAGGAGCAACGGGGTGAGGGACCTGGCGGCCTGGCGGCAAAAAGCTGTGCGGCGCCGGCCCTACTCGGCAGTATCCTCTGCGATGTCCTCCGCCCAAAGGTCGGGCTTGCTTTCCTGGAACGCCCGCATCATGTCCACACACCGCTGATCGTCCAGAACTATTACTTCAACGCCGCGTGACCGCAGTAGCTCGAACTCGCCGCCGAATGTGCGCGCTTCGCCAACCACCACGCGGGGGATCTTGAACTGGATAATGGTTCCGGTGCACATGGCACAGGGGGCCAGGGTGGTGTAGAGAGTGGTGTCGCGGTAGCTCTTCTGCCTGCCGGCTGCGCGCAGTGCGGACATCTCCCCGTGCGCTATCGGATCACCGTTCTGGACCCGTTCGTTGTGCCCGCTCGCGATCACCGCCCCGCCGCGAGCGAGTGCTGCCCCGATGGGAATGCCCCCTTCTCTGGCGCTCTTTTGCGCGGCCTGATAAGCGGCTTCGAAAGCAGGGTCAGCGTCCACGCGCGGCGGCGCAGTGGCGGAGGGCAGCTGCGGCTCTTGAGTCATGCGGTCATTGTGCCTGAACCCGGCCGTGGACGCACGCCGGGCCGGCCCCAGGAAGCAGCCGGGCCGGCTGCCAAAAGGCAGCCGGCCCGGACGCACTGGTCAACGAACCAACATCACCGCAGGTCGAAGCGGTCCAGCTCCATGACCTTCACCCAGGCCGCCACGAAGTCGTTGACAAACTTCTCCTTGCCGTCCTGGCTCGCGTAGACCTCGGACAGGGCACGGAGCTGGGAGTTCGAGCCGAACACCAGGTCCACGGGAGTGGCGGTCCACTTCAGCTCCCCAGTGGCCACGTCCGTGATTTCGTAGACGTTCTCCTCGTTCTCGGACGCCTTCCACTTGGTGCCGGGGGAGAGCAGGTTGACGAAGAAGTCATTCGTCAGGACCCCCGGCTTGTCCGTGAGGACGCCGTGGGCAGAACCGCCCGTGTTGGTGCCGAGGGCACGCATGCCTCCGATGAGAGCCGTCATCTCCGGTGCGGAGAGGTCCAGCAGGTACGCCTTGTCCAGCAGGAGGGTCTCCGGCTGGAGCTTCTCGCCGGGCCGCACGTAGTTGCGGAACCCGTCCGCCCGCGGCTTCAGGTACTGGAACTGCTCGACGTCGGTCTGCTCCTGGGCGGCATCGGTGCGTCCCGGACGGAACGGCACAGTGACGGGGAACCCGGCGTCGCTTGCCGCCTTCTCCACCGCCGCGCAGCCGCCGAGGACGATCAGGTCCGCCAGCGATACCTTCTTGCCGTTGGCCTGGGCAGTGTTGAACTGCTGCTGCACGCGCCCAATTGCCTGCAACGCCGTCGAAAGCTGCTCAGGCTGGTTGATCTCCCAGCCACGCTGCGGCTCCAGCTGGATCCGCGCACCGTTGGCGCCACCGCGCCTGTCGGTCTTGCGGTAGGTGGACGCGGAAGCCCACGCGGTGGTGGCCAGCTGCGAAACGGACAGTCCGGACTCCAAAAGGGCCGACTTGAGCGAGGCGATGTCCTGCTCGTTGACCAGCTCGTGGTCAACGGCGGGAACGGGGTCCTGCCACAGCTGTGCCTCCGGAACCCACGGCCCCAGCATGTGCGGGCCCACAGGTCCCATGTCGCGGTGCAGCAGCTTGTACCAGGCCTTGGCGAAGGCAAGCTGGAACTCGTCAGGGTTCTCCAGGAAGCGCCGCCCGATTTGCTCGTAGACCGGATCGAAGCGAAGCGACAGGTCCGTGGTCAGCATCGTGGGGCGGTGCTTCTTGTTGGGGTCGTGCGCGTCCGGGATGATCGCCGGAGCCTCCTTGGCAACCCACTGGTGCGCGCCGGCCGGGCTCTTGACCAGCTCCCACTCGTACTCGAACAGGATTTCCAGGAAACGGTTGCTCCACTCGGTGGGCCGGTCCGTCCAGGTGACCTCGAGGCCGGAGGTGATGGTGTCCGCGCCCTTGCCGCTGCCGTACGTGCTGAGCCAGCCCAGGCCCTGCGCCTCAAGGTCGGCGCCCTCCGGCTCGGGACCTACGTGCGCATCGGCGTCGCCCGCTCCGTGGGTTTTGCCGAACGTGTGGCCGCCGGCGATCAGCGCGAAGGTCTCCTCGTCATTCATCGCCATCCGTTTGAACGTCTCGCGGATGAACGCCGCGGCGAGCTTGGGATCCGGGTTGCCCATCGGTCCCTCGGGGTTGACGTAGATCAGGCCCATCTCCGTGGAGCCAACCTCCTCGGACATCTGGCCTTCGCCGATGTAGCGTTCGTCGCCGAGCCAGGTGTCCTCAGGGCCCCAGAAGATTTCCTCGGGCTCCCACACGTCTTCGCGGCCGAAGGCGAAGCCAAACGTCTTGAAGCCCATGGACTCGAGGGACACGTTGCCGGCCAAGACCAGCAGGTCTGCCCAGGAGAGCTTCTGGCCGTATTTCTGCTTAACCGGCCACAGCAGCCGCCGGGCCTTGTCCAGGTTGGCGTTGTCCGGCCAGCTGTTCAGCGGCGCAAACCGCTGGCTGCCGTCACCTGCACCGCCGCGGCCGTCGTGGACGCGGTAGGTCCCGGCAGCGTGCCAGCTCAGGCGGATCATCAGTCCGCCGTAGTGGCCGAAGTCCGCCGGCCACCAGTCCTGGGAGGTGGTCAGGACTTCGGTGATGTCCTGCTTGAGCGCCTCGACGTCGAGCTTCTGGAATTCCTCGCGGTAGCTGAATGAAGGACCGAGCGGGTTGCCCTTGGGGTGGTTGGCGTGGAGCACCGAGAGGTCCAGCTGGTTGGGCCACCAGTCAGCAACGGTCCGCGGCCGGTGCCCCTTGGGCTGCGGCGAATCGATGGCAGGGTTCTCACTCTCGCTGCCGTGCGAGGTCACGCTGCCATGCGCAACCGGGCACCCGC
Organism: Pseudarthrobacter sp. NamE5; assembly: GCF_005796225.1. Taxonomy (GTDB): domain Bacteria; phylum Actinomycetota; class Actinomycetes; order Actinomycetales; family Micrococcaceae; genus Arthrobacter. The sequence goes on along the minus strand of NZ_VAHO01000013.1, from coordinate 71,839 downwards.
CCTCAACCTTGCTGTCTAAGCCTTGGGCGCTTCCCGGCGTGGGGACTGGAGGGTGTTCCTGAGGATCGGTCATGTGCTTCCTTCCATGTGGCCGAGGCCGCAGCCGGACTCGGGCAGCCGGTTCAACCTTCCCATTTGAACATGGACGGGCAAGCGGAAGAGAACCCCTGTCCGCTATGAGAGAAGCGGGCCGGGTAAGTTGGGATCAAGGCTTGTCCCAGCCTTGTTTACTCCGGGCTAGCTAGTGTGCTGCGCCCAGCTCGATAAGCAGGACACCGCCGATGATGAGTCCCAGCCCGAGCATCATGACGGGAGTAATTGTCTCCTTGAAGAAAACGCGGCTTCCCACGGCAGTTAATGCGACGCCGGCCGCGGCCCAAATGCCGTAGGCAACCCCGAGGCTCATGCCTTGGTCCAGGGTCAGCGTGAGGAGCGTGAACGCCAGGAAGTATCCGACGGCGACAGGTATGTACCAGCGCCGCTTGCCGGTTGAGGCTACGCGCAGGAACAGTGTGGCGGTCACCTCGGTGAGGATGGCCCCAGCCAGCAGCAGCCACATCATGAGCGGGCCATTTCTTTTGCGGGTTCTGTTGCTGGCTCTTTGTGTGACCCGAGTTCAACGCAGAGCACCCCACCGATGACCATGGCGACGCCAATCATCATCACCGGGGTCAGCGCTTCGCCAAAAAGCATCGCGGCCAGCAGCACCGTGAGGGTAACCCCCAGTGCAGCCCAGATGCCGTAGGCAACTCCCAGGCCGAGGCCTTTGCGGAGGACTCCGGCGAGGAAAGCGAAGGAGGCGGAATAACCTAGAACCACCACGATGAAAAAAGCAGGATTATCAAGGGCCGCCTTCAAGGAGAGGGATGCCGTCACCTCACTCAGGATCGCGCCGGCGAGGAAAATCCACTTCATCAATTCAGTCCTTGAGAGTCATTGGGGCTTGGTCCCCGAGTGTGCAACAGCGCGAATGCTGCTGGTGTTCCCCGGCTTCCCACCGATGACGCCGGTGGGAAGCCAAGGACCGTTGGTTAAGGCCTGCGGGACCAGCTCCAGGCCGGCGACAGCCGAGCTGCCGAGGTCGCTCCCCTTGAGCACCTGCTGCGCGGCAAGGGCAATGGTCCACGTGCCAGTAGAGCTGTCGATAGATCAGATCTCCGCCGACTGCGGCTTCGGCAACGCCGTCACCCTGCGGCAAAACTTCGCGGCCGGCCTTCTCCACGACTCCGACGGAGTACAGGCGGCGGTTTGACGCGCGGGTTGGCTGACTTCCGGTGTGCCCCTGCGCCCGCTGTGGCGGGGTCCCGGGACGAATTGTCTTCATCACCTGCTACACGGAGGATCTTTGGGGTAAGAAGATCATCGTCCAGGCCAGCCCGCTACCTGCTGGTTAGGTCAAACGACGCGAGACCGCTCTAACCACGAGGACCGACATGACCGCAGAAATTTTACAGGGCATCGAGCGCTTCACCGTGACCCAGAAGCTCACGCTGCTGGTGAACCGCTATGAAATACGTTCCGTGACCGGAGACGGGCAGTCCGGGCTTCTGCTTGCCGTCGCCCAGCAGAAGCGGGCAGCTTTCAAGGAGCAAGTGACCTTCTACCAGGACGAGTCAAGGATTATGCCCATCTTCTCCTTCAAGGCTCGGCAACGCCTCGACCTCGGTGCAACGTACGACGTGCTGGACGCCAGTGGACAACCGATCGGCAGCTTCCGAAAGGACTTTGCCAAGTCCCTGCTGCGATCGACGTGGCACCTTGAAGCGTCCGGGCTCAAACTCACCGGAAGTGAACGCAACGTTGGCGTGGCCATCGGCCGGCGCATATGGGAAGCAACGCCGATTGGTGATGCAGTCCCTTCACCCTTCCGTTTCCACTTCGACTTTGTCGACGCCAATGGAGAAGTGCTGATGATATCAGAACGGGGAAAGTCACTGCGCGACCGATACCTCATCACCCTTCCCGGTGCACGACTCGATGGCCGGGTTGCCGCGGCTATGGCAGTCGCACTGGATGCTCTGCAGTCCCGATAGACCTACCAAAGCGACAGGACGAACACCCTGCCACCCACTCCCGCCAGCATCCGTAAACAGAGTTGGGCCGCAGGAGTGCGGGCCAGCTACCGGCCGCTCAACAGTGAGAGTTCCAGGTGAGCCGCCTCGATCGGGAGCAATTGCTTGTCGCCGGGGATGTGGCGGATTCTTTCGCCGACCAGGTACGCCCCGGAGTTTCCGACGACGACCCGATTGCTTGCATTGAGGAGGGCGGCGTCTCCCGGGATGGCACGAAGCGCGGGCATGAAGATCTCTTCAAGCTTGCGGATCCTGATGTCGCAGCCGGCTACCCCGGCAAACTCTCCACCTACATGGATGGGTGCGGTGTAGGTGAGGATGTATTCGTCCAGGCCGAGGTAGTCGACATAGGGCCCCCACATCGACCGTTCCCCTGTGCGGCTTGCCGAGGTGAAGAAGGGCATGTTCTGGTAGTCGTAAAACCGCTCGCCGCCAGGGGTGAGATCGAATTCCAGCTTTTCGATTCCCTCTCCACGTCTGATCCACCACTCCAGAACGCCGTCCCGGTTCTCGATGGCGTCTGCAGAGAAGATGACTCCAGCTCCCACCACGAAACTGTGCGTTTCGAGGAAGTCCTTGCTCATGCTCTCCAGCTGCCCCACGTCCCGGGGCGTGACGCTGAAAGGGATCTGGTGATTCGTCCACAACGCGGCCGTGCGGGATGCGAACTTGTCGACGTCCAGCCCGAGAGCGTTCGTCCAGGCAGCAATTTCCTTCGCGGCCTTGGTCGCAGGGGTAGTGGTTGTCATGGGCGCTCCTGCTGATACGTCGGGTATCCGAGTGACAATTTCGCGTCCACCAGATGGTGGACGTCATGCCGGATGTGCTCCAGCACCAGTCGTTGAGCATCTTCAGGTGCGTCATTTGCGATGGCGCGGGCCAAGGCCAAGTGCTCGGCGGCCACCTGTTCCGGGTCCCGGGTCAGTGATACCGGGGCCCAGAGCGCTTGAACTGTCTCGGCTTGGAGCCTGATTTCTGCATTCGTAAGCCTTGGGGACTGCGCCAGGACCGCCAGCTCGATATGGAATCTGCTGTCGGCGCGTGCTTGCAGTTCTGATTTGTCTGTCATGACAACGCCCCGGGCAAGTTCCAACAGCCGGTTGATCTCATGAGGTTCCGCCCGTTCACAGGCCAGTCGTACGGTTGCGGCGGCGATGGCAGCATGCTCGTCCCCCAGGTCCCGGATCTCGGCAATGGACGTGTCCTGGAACCATTTCTTTATGACATCGGCGGATGTGAAGGGCTGCTTGACGACGAACGTGCCGCCACTGCGCCCCCTCCGCGTGGCAACAATTCCCTGATCACGAAGGTCGGACAACGCCTCCCGGAGAGTGGACGGCGCAACGCCGAACATCTCCGACAGTGCTGTTTCGGGGGGAAGCCGCTCGCCAACCTTCAGCAGGCCAAGGGCGATCGCCTTGGAGATCCGGTTGACGATGGCTTCGGAGCGCTCTGTTTCCGGCAACGCCCGGTACACCTGGGCTTGGAAAGCGGTGGTAGATGCCAAGAACGACTCCATGGGAAATAGGGACAGCAGTAACTCTAATACCGGTAAGACCTGCTGGCTTCGCTACTTCTGAAGTGTACTTCAGGAAGGGCAAAAAGAGTGGAAATCATAGTTTTAGAAACCCGTTGTACCTGAGGAAGCGGCAAAAAGACCTACTTCTTGCGGGTCTGCCGGTAGAGGTTGCGCTCCTAAAGATATGAAACTATGGTTTTTACGACGTGGTCCCGCTCACAGGTAGCGGTAATGACCGAAAGAAGGAGTCCAATGCGTGTAGAAACCCCCGAACCGGTTGGGGAGCTTGACGTCGATGACGACGCTCAGCATCTTGCCAGCCTTGGTTATTCATACGAGAGGCAATTCAAGCGGGAGATGACGTTCTGGGGGAACGTCTCGCTGGGATTCACCTACCTGTCGCCTGTAGTAGCGATCTATTCCTTGTTCGCGGCATCCCTGAGCGTGGCCGGGCCGCCGATGTTTTGGTCCCTGGTCATCGTGGGAGTCGGACAACTCCTGGTGGCAACAGTTTTCGGTGAAGTGGTAGCGGCCTATCCAGTGGCCGGCGGCGTCTATCCGTGGTCCAGAAGGCTCTGGGGCCGCAAATGGGGCTGGATGAATGGCTGGGTCTACCTGGTGGCGCTCCTGACCACTATCGCCAGCGTCGCATACGGGGCTGGCCCGTTCCTGAGTACCCTGGCCGGCATGGAAAGCAGCGTGGACGCCACGATCCTGTGCGGTCTCGTGGTTATAGCGCTTGCTACAGTCCTGAACCTTGGTGGCACAAAAGTGCTGAACGCAGTGGCCATGATCGGCCTCCTCGCAGAACTCGGTGGCGCCCTGGTGGTGGGCATCTGGCTGCTTGCTACCGCAAGGCACCATGACCTCAGCGTCCTGTTCCAGACTTTTGGTGCAGGGGAAGGCAACAACTACTTTTTTGCATTTGCGGCTGCCGGACTCATTGGCATTTTCCAGTACTACGGCTTTGAGGCCTGCGGCGACGTAGCGGAGGAAGTCCCCAACCCGGGCCGTACCATCCCCAAAGCCATGCGGATGACCATCTACATTGGCGGTTTCGCGGCGATGTTCGTCTGCCTGTCCCTTATCCTTGCAGTTCCCGATTTCGCTGCCGTGATTTCAGGGACCGAGACGGACCCTGTGGGCAACATCCTCCTTTCGGCGTTCGGCCCCATCGGTTTCAAGGCCGTTCTCGCAGTCGTCCTTATCTCGTTCCTCTCCTGCGTGCTGAGCCTGCAGGCGGCAACCTCCCGCCTTGCCTACTCGATGGCCCGTGACGGGATCCTTCCGGCCAGCAAGCTCCTCAGCACGTTCAGCGAATCCCGCCATGTGCCTCCTTATGCTCTGCTCCTGGCGGGGCTGGTGCCGGCATTCATCGTCATCGGGTCCAAGGTCTCCAGCGACGCGCTGACCGTCATCATCTCCTTCGCAGCCATGGGCATGTACATGGGCTTCCAGATGGTTGTCCTTGCCGCGCTTCGGGCACGCATCCTGGGCTGGAAGCCGAACGGAGCTTTCCGGCTGGGCGTATGGGGCATTCCGGTAAATATCGCAGCTCTCGCTTGGGGTGTGCTTGGCATGGTCAACATGGCCTGGCCGCGGACACCCGAAGACGGGTGGTTCGCCAACCACGTGGTCCTGATCTCCGCCGTCACTGTGGTCGCGCTCGGTCTGCTGTACATGGCCTGGAAGAAGCCCCACCTCAAAGGCGACGCTCCGGCGGCCGATGCAGTTCCGGCGCTCTCCGCCCGCCAGCCGCTGTGAAGGACGAAAGGTAACAAAATCCCATGCTGATTACCGGCATCAAGAGCCGACCTGTTTACGACGAGCTGACGCCGATGGCGAGCGGCCTCATCCACCTCGCTGCCGGCCAGGGCAGCGGTGGGAAAGCGCTGGTGCGCCTGCTCCGGGCGATGACCCCTGAACAGCTGGCGGCAACCACCGTACTGTACTCAACCGAATCATTCACCGGCCAGAACTATTTGATCGATCTCCAACAGTTCAAGGTGCGTGACCTGGCCGTGTTCCCAACTAACGCAGACGCCGTCAGCGGACTCGACGCATACCTGGCGACGGCGAAGATGGGCACCCGGCTGTACCTGACCGGTTCTGAGGGGTTTATCGGCACCTCAATGCAGGTGGCCACCTCTTACGGCATGAACCGGGACGAAGTGCTGCGCGAGCACGCCGGTTCCTTTGTGAGGCGCGTGTGGTGCGCGCACTGTGGCCACTATTCCGAGAATGTCACCCACCGGATCTTTGTATGCCCGGGCTGTGAACTGAACCTGATCGTTCGCGACCACTACTCCGGGAGGCTCGCGGCCTTCCAAGGAGTGAAAGCAGACAGCGAAGTACCCGGCGAAATGCCGGAAAATGAGGAGTTGGATACGTGAGCGAGTCCCAGCACGGAGCCCTGCGGCTCCGGGTAAATCGAATCGAAGCGGTGACCCCGGAAATCAACCGGTACACCTTCGGCGCAGCCGACGGCTCCTGGCTCCCGCCCTTCTCGGGCGGCAGCCACATCACCGTCCTGATCCCGGCCGATGGAGACACCAGGCGCAACGCGTACTCACTGATGAGTTCGCCTTACGACACCAGTGAATACCAGATAGCCGTCCGCAGGGTCGACGACGGCAAGCGCGGCTCGCTGGCCATGCACACCAACGTCCGCGAGGGCGATATTCTCCTCGCAGGTATTCCGGCCAACCTTTTCCCGGTGTCAAAACATGCCCGGCACCACCTCTTCATCGCCGGCGGCGTGGGCATCACTCCCGTCTTTGCCCAGCTCGAAGAACTCAGCCTCAAGGGAAGCTCCTTCGAGCTGCACCTGGCCGTCCGCGGCCCGGAGCACGCTGCCCTTGGCCACGAGCTTAAGGAGCGCTACGGCGAGCGGGTCACCCTGTATGGCCACGACGGCGAATCACGGCTCAACACCATGGACGTCCTGGCAGGACGGCCACTTGGCACGCACGCCTACGTATGCGGGCCAACGCGGATGATCGATGACGTGGTCAATTCCGCCCACGCTCTTGGCTGGTCGGACTCGAACATCCACTTCGAAAGGTTCGAGGACCTGGGTTCCACCGGCGACCCGTTCTCGGTGACCCTGGCGCGCTCCGGAGCAGTTATCGAGGTGTCTCCCGAGCAGTCGCTGCTCGAAGCAGTGGAGGAGGCAGGCCACAAGCTGCCCTACCTCTGCAGGGGAGGCGCCTGCGGGGAGTGCGAAACCGAGGTCCTGGAACTTGACGGCACCATCGATCACCGCGACGACTGGCTGTCCGAGTCGGACCGGGCAACCTGCAAGCTCATCATGCCCTGCGTATCGCGGGCCACCTGCACCAAACTCGTCATCAACGCTTAAGGAAAAATCCCATGACCGCGATTTCTGAATCAGCCGCCTTCAAAACTGGCGAGACTTACACGCCGGAAGGCAAATACCAGTTCCGGAACTCACCCGAGGGCGTTCGCCGGCTGCCGTTCCCGTTCCCCGACGACGATTACATGTACTCCATGAACCTGGAACCGCACGTTCCGGCTGGAAACGGCGCCCTGCGGGCCGCGTTCGATATTGATGAACACTACGTCTCCGAGTGCACCCACCGCGCCCAGATGCTTAGCGATATGCCGGGCGTCCACTACCTTGCACTGCCGCACATGCTGGAAGCGCAGTGGGATCTGCTCGAGCTCATCTTTGAGTCCTACGCCAGGGACTTTCCGGAGCACTTCACCCTGACCAAGAACGGAAACGAGTGGCGGTGGCAGAACCGGCTCCTCGGCATCGATGATTCATTCACGTTCGGTGATCCGGCCACCTTGCCGATGGACCCGATGGAGTACGCCACCCGCCAGGCACAGGGCGAATTCGTAGTCCTCGAGGAAAAGGACAATACGCTCGTCATCGGCGCAGGCATGACCACCCAGCGGGCCGACTACTCCCTGAAGTTCAACCTTGGCATGAGCTTTTTCGAATTCCACGGCCCGGTACCGAAGCTGCACGAGATGGGCATCCTGGACCGGGCGCTTAAGTTCCTGCTGCGCATGAAGCCCGGCCACCCGGTCAGGAGGGTTAACTGGTCGCTCACCGTCAACCCGCGTCTGGAGACCTCCGTGGAAACACTGCCGGAATGGGCCCCTGACCGGGCGACCGTCAACGGCGAAAACGCCGGAGAAAAGGTGTACCTGCGCATCGAACTGCAGCCCCTGCACCGTCTGCCCCGGTCGAACGCCATAGTGTTCCCCGTCCGTACCTACCTCGTCAGCCTGGCTGAGCTGGTGGAGTACGCCCCCGACTGGGCAAAGCGCATCCACCGCGCCCTCGCTTCGTTGGACCCGGAGCTCGTCGACTACAAGGGTTTCCACCGCTACCACGCAGCTGCGGTCGAGTGGCTCTCCCGCCACGACGACGGTGCACCCCTGGCAACCGGCTACCCCTGGGCCCCTGAAGGAATCCAGCCGGGCGGCAACTGACGGACACCCGAAAAAACCTGCACGCTGGCAATCCAGTCCACGACGTCGTGGCAAGAGACGGAAGAGCAGCCACATGAAAGTGGAACCCGCAACACGTAATGCATGGGCCAAAGTTGAACTTGGCACCGAAGTGTCACTCTCCAACAACGGCCAACTCCTGCATCACGGAACAGTTGTGGCGAAAACGACGAGTGGTTCGGCTCTGTGGATTCTTTCACCCACGCTGGAGCGCCGCATGTATCGCAACATCACCGGGCATCACCTGACCGTGGAAAAGGCACCGACCACGGGCAGCCGGTTCACGTATCAGCCCTGACTACTTAAAAAAAGGAGCACCATGTCCCGGTACCGGGTTCAGAACCCCGCAACAGGTGAGGTCGTCGAAACCTTTGAAGCAGCTTCGGACGAACAGATCCAGCAGGCACTTGCCAGTGCTGACGCCGCCTACGGCCTGTGGCGCGAAAAAAGCATTCAGGAGAGAGCCGCGGTTGTCCGCCGCATCGCTGAGCTGTTCGAAGAGCGCAAGGAAGAGCTCTCCAGGATCATCGCCCTGGAGATGGGCAAACCCCTGGCAGAGGGCATCGAAGAGGTGGAGTTCGCGGCTTCGATCCTCGACTACTACGGCGTGCACGGCCCCAGCCTCGCTGTTGACCAGGAGATTCCCAGCACCGTTCCGGGCAAGGCGATCATCGAGAACTGCCCCGTGGGTGTCCTGCTCGGCGTCATGCCCTGGAACTTCCCGTATTACCAGGTGGCCCGCTTCGCTGCGCCCAACCTGGTCCTCGGCAACACCATCCTGCTCAAGCACGCAGACATCTGCCCCCGTTCAGCGCTGGCGATCCAGCAGATCATGGAAGAAGCAGGGGTTCCCGACGGCGGTTACGCCAACATCTTTGCCACGCACGAGCAAATCGCTGCGATCATCGCCGATCCCCGGGTGCAGGGCGTATCCCTCACAGGCTCTGAGCAGGCCGGCTCCATCATCGGAGAGCAGGCCGGCAGGCACCTGAAGAAGGCTGTCCTCGAGCTCGGCGGAACCGACCCGATGATCGTGCTCGACTCCCATGACCTCGCATCGGTCGCTGCGGACGCCTGGAACTTCCGGGTCTACAACGGAGGCCAGGTGTGCAACGGCAACAAGCGGATGATCGTCATGGAAGACATCTATGACGAGTTCGTGGCCCAGCTCAAGAAACTCGCTGACGGGCTCGTGCCGGGTAATCCCCTGAACCTGCCCGAGGGCGCCTACGGTCCACTCTCCAGCAGGGCAGCTGCCGAGCAAGTGAACGCCCAGGTGCAGCGCGCTGTCGCCGAAGGTGCCACGCTTCAAGTCGGCGGTGTCCTCTCCGAAGGGGAAGGTGCCTACTTCTCACCCGCCGTCCTGACAGGAATCAGCCGCGATTCGGCTTCCTTCCGGGAAGAGATCTTTGGGCCCGTGGCGATCGTCTACAAGGTATCAAGCGACGAAGAGGCGCTTGAACTGGCGAATGATTCGGACTTCGGGCTCGGCGGTTCGGTCTTCTCCACCGACAAGGCACGGGCGGCGAAAATTGCCTCCCGCCTGAACGTAGGGATGGCGCACGTCAACATCATTGCTGCGGAGGCGGCTGAACTTCCCTTCGGCGGTGTTAAGCGGTCAGGGTTTGGCCGTGAGATGGGTCCGCTGGGCATGGGTGAGTTCGTGAACAAGCGCCTGTACTTCGTCGCCGGGTAAAGGGGATGGCCGTGCCCGTTACGATTCCTGCCCGGTCATCGGTTGATCCCGCTCAGCCCCGCAGGCGCTGGTCCTCCCAGGCTCCCGGCCGGCCTCCGATGGCAAGGCTGGTTGTCACCACTTTGACCAGCGTCGCCGCCCTCGTCTGCCTGGTGCTGCTGGGGAAGTTGTCCGGCCACCTCCTGCTCATTCCCCCGATGGCCGCGTCCATGGCGCTCGTGGCCGCGGCGCCCCATCTGCCTCTTTCGCAGCCGCGGAGCGTGATCGGAGGGCAGGTGGTTTCCGCCCTGGTGGGGGTGGGCACGGGGTTGGTCAGCCATTCGTTCTGGGCTGCCGCGGTTGCGGGCAGTGTGGCTATTGGAGCGACCCTGTGGCTGAGGATGCCTCATTCGCCGGCGGCTGCCACCGCAGTCATCGGTACCATGGCGACGACGGGACAGGTCTCCTTTGTGGTGTGCTCGGGCATCGCCGCCTGCATCCTCGTCGGGTTTGGAATTCTCGGGTCCCGGCTCCGCGGAAGCAGGTATCCGACCTATTGGATCTGACAGGGAAGCGGAGGTCCAGGACAATTTCTCGCGAGCATCCGCGGCTCCACCCCGGCCTCCGGACGTAAACTGACCTTCGCGCCACCTGCCCGTGACGCTGGGAGTCAGGAGCCGCCCTTGCTCTGGAAGCTGCTTGTTGAATACGTCCGGCCGCACCGGAAGCTGCTGGCCGCCGTCGTCATTTTCCAGCTGGCACAGTCCATCGCGTCCCTGTACCTGCCCACCCTGAACGCAGACATCATCGACGAGGGTGTGGCCAAGGGGAACATCGGCTACATCCTGAGCCTGGGCGGAGTGATGCTGGGGATCACCCTGATGCAGATCGTGTGCGCGGTTACCGCGGTGTACTTCGCGGCGAAGGCTGCCATGGGCGTGGGCCGGGACCTGCGGGACGCCATCTTCAAACGGGTGGGGGAGTTTTCCGAACAGGAGGTCACCAGGTTCGGCGCGCCCAGCCTGATCACCCGGTCCACCAACGACGTCCAGCAGGTCCAGACGCTCGTCCTGATGTCCGCCACCATGCTGGTCACCGCGCCCATGCTCAGCATCGGCGGCGTGATCATGGCGGTGCGGCAGGACGCCCAGCTGTCCTGGCTGATCGCCGTCGCGGTCCCGGTGCTGCTGGTCGCCGTCGGCCTGATCACCGTCCGGATGGTGCCGCTGTTCCGGAAGATGCAGAAGCGGATCGACACCGTGAACCGGGTCCTCCGTGAGCAGCTCACCGGCATTCGCGTAGTCCGCGCCTTCGTCCGCGAGGACATTGAAACCGAACGTTTCGCCCGCGCCAACGAGGACGTCACGGACACCGCCCTGCGCGCCGGCCGGCTCATGGCGCTCGCGTTCCCGTTGGTCATGCTGGTGCTGAACGTCTCGTCCGTGGCCGTGATCTGGTTCGGCGCCTTCCGCATCCAGGACGGCTCCATGCAGGTGGGCACGCTCATCGCGTTCCTGAGCTACCTGCTGCAGATCCTGATGTCCGTCATGATGGCCACCTTCATGGCGGTGATGATCCCGCGCGCCGCGGTATCCGGGGACCGGATCGGGGAGGTGCTGCGGACAGAGTCGAGCGTCCGGCCGCCACTTCATCCAGTGAGTACGACGGCGGGACAGGACGGCCGCCGGGGCGCCGAGTTGGAGATGGACGACGTCGGATTCGCCTACCCGGGTGCCGACCAGCCCGTCCTCACCGGGATCAGCTTTACCGCCAAAGCCGGGCAGACGACGGCGATCATCGGCAGCACCGGCGCCGGAAAAACCACCCTGGTGAACCTCATGCCGAGACTCTTCGACGCCACCGAAGGATCGGTCCGGATGAACGGCGTGGATGTCCGCGAGCTGCACCCGGACCTGCTCTGGGGGCACATCGGCCTGGTCCCGCAGCGGCCCTACCTGTTCAGCGGCACCGTCCGCAGCAACCTGCTCTACGGCAAGCCGGACGCCACCGAGGACGAGCTCTGGACCGCGCTGGAGATCGCCCAGGCCCGCGACTTCGTGGAGCGGATGGAGGAGGGACTGGACGCACCCATCAGCCAGGGCGGCACCAACGTCTCTGGCGGGCAGCGGCAGCGGCTAGCCATCGCCCGGGCCCTGGTGAAGCGGCCCGAGCTGTACATCTTCGACGACTCGTTCTCCTCCCTGGACACCGGCACGGACGCCCGGCTCCGGCAGGCCCTCAAGCGCAGCACCGCCGGCGCCACGCTGGTGATCATCGCCCAGCGCGTCTCCAGCATTGTGGACGCGGACCAGATTCTAGTGCTCGACGACGGCAGGATCGTGGGGCGCGGAACACACCGTGAGCTGCTGGAGACGTCCGAGACGTACCGCGAGATTGTGAACTCGCAGCTGGCGGCGGAGGAGACGGTATGAGCGCGCCGCACCGCCCGCCCTTGGGCGCTCCAGGAACCACCGCTGAAACCGCGCCCGGGGCCAAAACGGCAACTCCCGACGTCGTCCGCATTCCCCGTCCGGCAGGCGGGCCGGGACGCGGCGGGCCGTTCGCGGGGATGAACGTCCCGGCGGAGAAGCCGATGAACTTCTGGCCGTCGGCCAAGCGGCTGATGGGGACGCTGCGGCCGGAGCGGGCGTGGCTGATGCTGGTGTTCGCGACGGCGGTGGCCGGGGTGGCGCTGTCCGTGATCGGGCCGCGGCTGCTGGGCGAGGGCACCAACCTGATCTTCGCCGGCGTGGTGTCCCGGGAGCTGCAGGCCGGGGCCACCAAGGAGCAGGTGCTTGCGCAGCTGCGGGCGTCCGGGGAGGGGCAGCGCGCGGACATGCTCAGTGCCATGGACCTGGCGCCGGGGCAGGGGATCGACTTCGCGGCGCTGGGCAGTGTGCTGACGTGGGCGCTGGTGCTGTATGTGTTGTCGTCGGCGTTTATGTGGGTGCAGGCGTTTGTGCTGAACGGGGTGGTGCAGCGGACGGTGTTCGGGCTGCGGGAGCGGATCGAGGCGAAGATCAACCGGCTGCCGCTGCGGTATTTCGACTCGATCCAGCGCGGCGAGCTGCTCAGCCGGGTCACGAACGACGTGGACAACATCTCCCAGAGCCTGCAGCAGACCATCAGCCAGGTTGTTTCCTCATTGCTGACGGTGGTTGGCGTGCTGGTGATGATGTTCATCCTTTCGCCCACGCTGGCGCTGATCGCGCTGGTGACCATTCCGCTGACGCTGGGGCTGACGGCGCTGATTGCCAAGCGCTCGCAGAAGCTGTTTGTGGCGCAGTGGAAGCACACGGGGGAGCTGAACGGGCAGATCGAGGAGACGTACACCGGGCATGCGCTGGTGAAGGTGTTCGGCCGGCAGCAGGAGGTGGGGGAGCGGTTCCGGCAGAAGAACGCGGAGCTGTACTCGGCCAGTTTTGGTGCCCAGTTCATTTCCGGGCTGATCATGCCGGCCATGACGTTCATCGGGAACCTGGTGTACGTGGGGATCGCCGTGGTGGGCGGGCTGCAGGTGGCGTCCGGGGCGATGCAGCTGGGCGACGTGCAGGCGTTCATCCAGTACTCGCGGCAGTTCACCATGCCGCTGGCGCAGCTTGGGTCCATGGCGAACGTGCTGCAGTCCGGGGTGGCGTCGGCCGAGCGGGTGTTCTCACTATTGGATGAGGAGGAGGAGTCTGTTGAGCCTCCTGCTTCTGCTGGGCCGGTGTTTGGGCGGGGGCGGCTGGTGTTTGAGGACGTGTCGTTCTCGTATTCGCCGGACAAGCCGCTGATCTCCGGGCTGTCTTTGGTGGCGGAGCCGGGGCAGACGGTGGCGATTGTGGGACCCACCGGGGCGGGCAAGACGACGCTGGTGAACCTGATGATGCGATTCTACGAGCTGGACGCGGGTCGGATAACGCTCGACGGCGTGGACGTCACCTCGGTCCCGCGGCGCGAGCTGCGCTCGCGGATGGGGATGGTGCTGCAGGATACGTGGCTGTTCGCGGGCACCATCCGGGACAACATTGCGTACGGGCGGCCTGGGGCTACTGAAGCCGAGATCCTGGAGGCGGCGCGGGCGACGTACGTGGACCGGTTCGTGCGTTCGCTGCCTGACGGGTACGACACGCTGCTGGAGGACGAAGGTGGGAACGTGTCTGCCGGCGAGAAACAGCTGCTGACGATTGCGCGCGCGTTCCTGGCCCGGCCCTCTGTATTGATTTTGGACGAGGCGACGTCTTCGGTAGATACGCGGACCGAGGTGCTGGTGCAGAAGGCAATGAGTGCTTTGAGGAGCGACCGGACTTCGTTTGTGATTGCCCACCGCCTGTCCACGATCCGCGACGCCGACCTCATCCTGGTGCTGGAGGCCGGGCAGATCGTGGAGCAGGGGACGCACGCCTCACTGCTGGCTGCCGGCGGGGCATACGCGCGGCTGTACGAGGCCCAGTTCGCGGCGCCTGCGGCGGAGGTTTAATGGCATATCGGTCTACTCCATATGACGTGCCGGCCAGTGTCGCCCTCAAGTAGTTCCGACCATCCAGTACGATGCAGTGATCATCCAATTGATCCAAAAGAGGGTAGGCCAGTGGTTAGAGAGCGTGTCCACGAGATTGCGAAACAGTTAGGACTGTCTTCGACAATGGTTATTGGGCAGCTCGCGAAAATTGGCATCATCGTTCCCAGCGCCTCGAGTATGATCGACGCGGACGCAGTGGCCAAGTTGAGGGAAGCCCTTGGTCAACCTGCTGGAAATGTCTTTTCAGCCTCCACGACCGACCGCCAACTAGGGTGGAATGCCGGGGCCGTCAAACCGGTAAGTTACCCCGATACCTTGGCGAACATTGAGCGGTTGAAGAGGAGTTTTAGCGTTGCGAAGGAGCATCAAGAGGCTCTAGCAAAGCTTGGGTCCCAGTACGTTTACGCATCTGAATGTAACATCCGCTCGTTTGAAGGTTGCTTCACTGCGTTTGTGCGATTCAGCGGAGCAATTGAAACTGGATTTGGGTTGACGCGGGAAGTTTTGTTCTTCTATAGCCCGCATCCCGACCTGCAAATAAGAACATATAACGCAGCTCGCAAGGTGTTGCGAGAATCGCGCCGCGAAATCACGCCGGACATAATGTTTTTTTGGTCGCCCGATCCTAGACTCCGCGAAAAGCTGGACGACTGGTCTTCCGGGAAGTTCCTCACGATCCCATTGGATTTCACTGACGATGAGAATCCAATTGCGTTCATTTCTTTGCTCCGCGACTATATCTTTGCCAGGGACCTATTTTACGAAACAACCCCCGTTCAAGGGGAGCGGTTTTTTGGCCGTCGTATTTTACTGCAAAATCTGCGAGACGATGTCAAAAATCAGCGCGTAGCTGGCTTGTTTGGTCTTCGTAAAGCCGGAAAAACTAGTGTTCTTTCCGAACTGTCTCGAAATATGTCTGACGCCAATACGATTGTAATCCTCAGGGATTTGGAAAGCCTACCATCGCCTCCTGACGACCCAGTTCCAGATTTGCTCCGTGACTTAACTGCAGATTTATTAGTAGAATTGCGAGCGCGGGATTTACGGACACAACCCCTTACCAGCCTTCCTCAAGAGTACGGCATTCCAGACTTCAAGAGGGCCGTCCAGAACGTACTACGTAAGTTGGCGGAAAAAGACGTAAGCGTTGTTTTGATGCTCGATGAAATTGAGTACTTGACTCCCTCGGACAGAATCGATGTCCAAGAGGGGGACATGGCTTCAGTCGCCCAAATGCTTGGTGCCCTCCGCAGTCTCGTTCAAGAGAACTCGAACTTCACCTTTGTCCTGTCAGGGCTGACAAGTGCCATTGTCGAAAGCGGCAGGCTGTATGGACGGCCGAATCCGCTTTTTTCATGGGCCAAAGCACACTTCCTTGCCCCTTTTGAGCGGGCTGAGGCCGACGACTTAGCACGGTCAGTTGGACAAAAAATGGGAATTACTCTTGAAGAAGGGGCCCTTGAGGCTCTCTACCAAGCATCGGGTGGCCATGCGTTTCTGTACCGGCATCTTGCCTCCCACGTTGTAGGCACATTGCCTGCTGATGTGTTTCACCGAAAAATGAGGCGAGCGAACGTCTTGGGAGCACTTGAGGATTGGCGACTGGCAATCGCTGGGAACATGCGCGAGATGGTTGACCATGTTAAGCGCTACTATCCGGATGAGGCATTCCTGCTCGACGTACTGCGCGATGAACCTGACCTTTTTGCGTCAATGGCCAGGGACGAACCCTTGGCGCTAGGGCACTTACTGAATCTTGGCTTGGTCCAGCGCGATGACCATGCCTTCGAGCTGACACCTGTTCTGCAACTGCAATGACTTCGGCCGAAGCAGCTCTGGTTCGTAGTAAGCAGGCGAGGAATAAGGTCAAGCGGCGAGGCCTCCTGTTTATACAACTCGGGATCGTTTTTGAGGTGCTCCGAGAGGACTTCTTGGCAAACCTCGGAGGACGGTGCGTAACGGCAGAGGAGCTTTGTGCCGGTGCGCCAACTGAGTTACCCCAAGAAGGGATTCTCGTAATCACGGATTTCGAAGTGATGACCGCGCCTGGGCGATCTTCCAGTCATCCTCTTGGTGTTCTTCGAAAAGTGATCAGTGAAGTAATGGAAGTTGGGGTCGATGTTTGTCTAGTTTCCCGGGCGCCTAGGGTTGCTTTCCCGAAGGTACCTGGCAGTTCGATAATCGAGGATGCCAGCGTATTTCATTTGCCGCTTCTCGCCGCTGAAGAATGTGAGAGTTTTGAGGGAGACCAGAAGCCGCCTGGTTACTTGCTTCCTGCGGTTGGAATCGAGAAGCGAGACTGCGCGGAAGTATTTCATCATTCCCTGAGAGAACTTGGTGTCGGAACTCTCGCCAGCCTTGATCATGCCTTATATGAAACGGAGACCAAGAGTGCGGACATGATCAAGCACCTTGATGTTGCGCAGAGTGAGGCGCTACGTGGGGCCGGACTACTCAGGACGAATGAGGACGGCGATTATGTCTTTGCGGTGCCCAACAGAATTAATGAATTTCGTGAAGCTCTCGCTCATGCCTTAGCTGATGTGGTCTTGCCGCAGGACGATTGGCGCGAAGTAGCGGATGGCCTTTTCACGATAGAACGAATGATTCGACGGTCACTGCGCAACGCAGCGATTGAGCGGCATCAAGGTCGTTGGCGTAAGCAAGTCGCCAACCATGGCGATCTAGCTGAAAAGCTCGTTAAGAGGGCTAATGGTGACGCATACCTCACGGCCCTGAGCGTTGCAGAGTTACGTGACCCTATAGAATGGATGAGCTTGGGCGAGCTCTTGGAAGTTGTGAGGTCCAATAACTATGCAGGGCTGGGGATAACCGATTCCACGTGGCAGAGGTTCGCATTCGAAGTTCTCCCCATTCGAAACCGGCTTTCACATATGCGCCTTATTAAGGACCGCGATAAAGCGACTATAACCGCTTGGGTTGCATGGATTAAGCGGCTCTTATCCTGAACCACGGTCAGAGCTATGCGCCGTATAAAAGGCTTTAGCATCACCATCACATACAATGCAGGTACCACCAGGTTACCGCCGGTCGCGGACCACTTAGCAAGTTGATCAATCGTTATCCCGGCGTTCCTGTGGGTCTCCGTCTGGTTCATCTATATCGATAGTCCGTAATTTTTTCCCATCTTCATCGAAGATGACTATAGAACGTGGCCGTGGGCGGCGACCTGACGTCCTCTCCTGCTTCCATCGATTTTGTAGCCACATGACCAAGGCGCCAATCAGGAGATCGCCCCCGGCGCCGCGAACGTCAGCTATAACCTGAATCACTTCGTAAAGTGTGACTCCGTAACCATGCTCAGCTTCACTGACTACGTCGAAGTCAGCATTCGGAACTTGCGACGATATAAACAGCTTTAGCTCTTCAAGCTCCTCAGTGGAGAAGTCGTATGGATTGCCAGGACGTAATGTAAAGTCGGCCATGTCTGGTCAAGAATCCTTTCTTGTCGCGGCCAAGGCGAGGTTTGGCCGAGTGGTACTCAGATATTCGCAGGTATAGCCAACCTTATCCGCGAAGTCCTCGGCGCGACTCAACCCATAGCCTTGGCTGTCCGCTTCATGGAGGCGCGCATGAAGCCTCCTGCCTTGGGACAATTCGACTGCCAGTTCAGCAAGATACGTCCCGTAACCATTCCTCCTACTCTGTGGGGGTACCCACAGCTCATCAATAAGTGACTTGCCTTCGGAAAAGTTGTGAATGAGGTGCAGGCGGCCGCACAGTTCGTTTCCAACTCTTAATTCTACGATTTCGAAGGGGCGGTTGTGGAAATCAAATAATTGACGTCGGGCTACCGAATGCTCAGTGTTGTTGAGGGTCACTATTTTCGCGCGAATGGCATTCTCTGTGAACCACAAATCACGTAGATCCGAGAGATAGAACTGCCCTGGTCGGCCTTGCTGCCAGGTGTAGGCCTTCCATGCATTGTCCAACTTGAGTGACGGGCCGAAAATGGCAGGGCGGACTGCCAAAATGAGGTCGACGTGCTTCTCGAAGTAAGACCGCGATAAGTATCCAAACCCATTGTCGCCCCACCGACTCCCCCACGAACCTACGAAGACAAGAGAGTCGCCTTCGAAGCCAGCCATTTGCACAGCGTGGCGACCCCGGTACGGCTCACTCTCCTCGGGCAAAGGAATTTCTCCGGTGACGCTATAGAAGCTCTCGTCGAAGAGGTGGACCCCGAGGGTAACGGAGTAGATTTGGTGCGGTTCTATATCTCCTTCGAGGGTCAGCTCTGTAACTAACTGGTCAAGCTCAAGGAGTTCCTCCCAGCCAGATAAATGCTCATACGACCAGTCGAGTCCGTCAGGTCTTGATGCCACTGCGCGACAAACATGCAGTGGAAAGGTCCATTCTCCTGAGGGGGTGTCACCAAGGGCTCTAGCTTCACGCCACAGTTCACGGGCAACGTTTTCCTCGATCATTGCCGCCCCGTTTCCGCTCTAAGGTGGTAGACGCATAGATCTTACCTCGGGTGCCTCCGGCAGCTTGGCCGGTTCCGCTAGTAATCGGCATGCGGCATACTAGCGGTACAGCAGGGCTGACACTAGGGCAGTAGCCGCAATGTCAGCCCATCGAAGCCATTGCTTGGCAACCAGAGCCCGTAACGGTTCCTTGATTGGCCGACTGTGAATCTTTGCGCTTCACGTGCCGGAGTAACGTATGACCTCGTTAGGAGCCGATAGCCTGCCCCTCGCATCCCCGTCGTAGTACACGGACACACAGCGCAACGTTCCGGCCCCCACCCGTAACCTGTTTAGATGCCTCGTTTTGCGCTTGATATTGAGTCCGTGCCCCGCCCCGTGCGTTCACAGGAGCTGCTGGATGCTGTGAATCACCGGGTCGTCATTGCCGACGGCGCGATGGGCACCATGCTGCAGGGCCGGGACCTCTCGCTCGAGGAGGACTTCCAGGGACTCGAAGGCTGCAACGAGATCCTCAATGACACCCGGCCGGATGTCCTCGCGGACATCCATGACGCGTACTTCGCCACGGGCATCGATGCGGTGGAAACCAACACCTTCGGCGCCAACTGGTCCAACCTCTCCGACTACGGCATCGACGACCGCATCGCAGAACTCGCCCTCAAGGGCGCCAAGATCGCCCGCGAACGCGCCGAAGCGGCAGAAGCAACCGACGGCCGCATGCGCTGGGTCCTCGGCTCCATGGGCCCCGGCACCAAGCTCCCCAGCCTCGGCCACACCAGCTACGACTACCTCAAGCAGACCTTCGCCCTGCAGGCCGAGGGCCTCATCGACGGCGGCGCGGACGCCTTCCTCATCGAAACCAGCCAGGACCTCCTGCAAACCAAAGCCGCGGTCAACGGCTGCAAGCAGGCCATCGTCACGCGCGGCGTCCGGCTCCCCATCTTTGTAGAGGTCACCGTCGAAACCACGGGAACCATGCTCATGGGCTCCGAGATCGGCGCCGCGCTCACCGCACTCGAGCCGCTCGGCGTCGACGCCATCGGCCTGAACTGCGCCACCGGCCCGGACGAGATGAGCGAGCACCTGCGCCACCTCTCCAAGCAGTCCTCCGTGGCCATCGCCTGCATGCCCAACGCCGGCCTGCCCATCCTCGGCGCCAACGGCGCGCACTACCCGCTCACCCCCACCGAACTCGCCACCGCGCACGAGCAGTTCGTGCGCGAATTCGGCCTGGGCCTCGTGGGCGGCTGCTGCGGTACGACGCCGGAGCACATGGCCGCCGTCGTTGAACGCCTTGCGCCCTTCCGCAACAAGGAGACGAAAGCCAGCAACGGGAACGGCCCCGCCCGCGTCCCCACCGAACGCGAGGCCGGCATCGCCTCCCTCTACCAGCACGTGAACTTCGACCAAGACGCCTCCTACCTCGCCATCGGCGAACGCACCAACGCCAACGGCTCCAAGGCGTTCCGCCAGGCCATGCTCGAAGAGCGCTGGGACGACTGCGTGGACATCGCCCGCGACCAGATCCGCGTCGGCGCCCACCTGCTGGACGTCTGCGTCGACTACGTGGGGCGCGACGGCGTCGCGGACATCAAGGAGGTCGTCTCGCGTTTCGCGTCGGCCTCCACCCTCCCGCTCGTCATCGACTCCACCGAACCTCCCGTCCTGCAGGCCGGCCTCGAACACATCGGCGGCCGCCCGGTGGTCAACTCCGTCAACTACGAGGACGGCGATGGCCCCAACAGCCGCTTCGCGCGCATCATGCCGCTCGTGAAGGAACACGGCACCGCCGTAATCGCACTTACCATCGACGAACAGGGCCAGGCCCGCACCACCGAAGGCAAAGTTGCCATCGCCTCGCGCCTCGTCGACGCCCTGGTGGGCGAATGGGGCATGCGCGTCGAGGACATCATCGTCGACGCCCTGACCTTCCCCGTCGCCACCGGCCAGGAAGAAACCCGCCGGGACGGCATCGAAACCATCGAAGCCATCCGCCAGATCACCACCAAGTACCCCGGCATCAACACCACCCTCGGCGTCTCCAACGTGTCCTTCGGCCTCAATCCGGCCGCGCGCATCGTCCTGAACTCCGTGTTCCTGCACGAGGCCGTCCAGGCGGGCCTGACCAGCGGTATCATCGACGCCGCCAAGATCGTGCCGCTCGCCTCCCTGCCGGAGGAACAGCGCAAGGTGGCCCTGGACCTCGTCTGGGACCGCCGCGAATACGATGCCGACGGAAACACCACGTACGATCCGCTCGCCATCATGCTGGACATGTTCGCCGGCGTCGACACTGCAGCGCTCAAGGACCAGCGCGCCGCCGAACTCGCCGCGCTGCCCACGGGCGCGCGCCTGGAGCGGCGCATCATCGACGGCGAAGGCAAGGGCCTCGAAGAGGACCTCGACCTGGCCCGCAGCGAGGGCATGACCCCGCTCGGGATCATCAACGACCACCTGCTCGAAGGCATGAAGGTCGTAGGCGAGCGATTTGGCGCCGGCGAGATGCAGCTGCCGTTCGTGCTGCAGTCCGCCGAGGTGATGAAGAACGCCGTCGCCCTGCTCGAGCCGCACATGGAGAAATCCGATTCCTCCGGCAAGGGCACCATGGTGATCGCCACCGTACGCGGCGACGTGCACGATATCGGCAAGAACCTGGTAGACATCATCCTCACCAACAACGGCTACAAAGTGGTGAACATCGGCATCAAGCAGGGCATCGCCGAGATCATGGCCGCAGCCGAGGAACACGACGCCGACGTGATCGGCATGTCCGGCCTGCTGGTGAAGTCCACCGTGGTGATGAAGGAGAACCTCGCGGAGCTGCAGTCCCGCGGCCTGGCCAAGAAGTGGCCCGTCATCCTGGGCGGCGCAGCCCTGACCCGCGCCTACGTGGAGCAGGACCTGGCCGAGCAGTTTGACGGCGTGGTCCGTTACGCAAAGGACGCCTTCGAGGGCCTCGCCCTCATGGAGCCGCTGGTCCGCGTTGCGCGCGGCGAGTCGCCGGACGACGTCGGCCTGCCGCCTTTGAAGAAGCGCATCCACAAGGGAGGCGCAAAGTTCACGGTGACCGAGCCGGAAGCCATGCCCGGCCGGTCCGACGTCACCGCCGACAACCCCGTGCCCACGCCGCCGTTCTGGGGCACGCGCATTGTCCGCGGCGTCTCGCTCCACGACTACTCCGCCTTCCTCGATGAGCGCGCCACCTTCATGGGGCAGTGGGGGCTCAAGCCCGGCCGCGGCGAGGACGGCGCCTCCTACGAGGAACTCGTGGAACGTGAGGGCCGGCCGCGCCTGCGCTACTGGCTGGACCGCATCCTCGGTGAGGGCATGCTCGATGCATCCGTCGCCTACGGCTACTTCCCGGTGGTTTCGGAAGGCGAACAGGTGGTGGTGCTGCACCACGGCGAGGATTCCGACGGCGTCCTCGGCACACCGGGCCTGCTCGCCCCGGACGGTGGTTCAGGGGGCCCCATCGGCATCGACCGGCTGCGTTTCGACTTCCCCCGCCAGCGCCGCGACCGGCACCTCTGCCTGGCCGACTTCGTGAAGTCCCGCGAATCCGGACAGATCGACGTCCTGCCGGTCCAGCTGGTTACCGCCGGCTCGAAGATCGAGGAGTTCACCTCGAAGATGTTCGCCGCCAACCAGTACCGCGACTATTACGAGCTGAACGGCCTGGTCATGCAGCTCACCGAGGCACTGGCGGAGTTCTGGCACGCGCGCATCCGCAAGGAGCTGGGCTTCGGGGCCGAGGAGCCGAAGGACACCGCAGGGTATTTCAAGCTGGACTACCGCGGTGCGCGGTTCTCGCTGGGCTACCCCGCGTGCCCGGACATGGAGGACCGCCGCAAGGTGACGGAGCTGCTGAAGCCCGAGCGGATGGGCGTGATCTTGAGCGACGAGCTGATGCTGCACCCCGAGCAGTCCACCGACGCGTTTGTATTCCACCACCCGGAGGCGAAGTACTTCAAGGTGTGAGTTGGGTGTGGTCCTTTGCCTGGGCGGAGCGCGGCTCCCAAGGCGTTGAAGACAAGCATGACGCCGCGCCGGGTACCCAGAACAGGAGCCGACCTATTCGCTACGGCTTGTGCCTGACGGAACGGGCACTGTCCGAGGAGTCAGGTACAACTGAGATACGTGCCGGGAGCGGAACAGCCGGCTCTACCTCCCCACCAGGCAGGATGCGAGCCCCAAAAAGGTCGTGAAAGCTAAATGGCGGGGCGGAGATACTGCTGGCCGCCCAAGACTCTAGTAAGCAGCTACATCACGGGCTGGCCAGGTCCACTGGTGGTTTTCGGCACGGGAACCATCTTGTATGTGAGCCGGCGGAGGAACCTGAGCACTGGGTGCTGCAGCCAGGACAGCGCAGACGCCACTGGCACATCCGGCAAACATGCGGCATTGGACCCATGCAGTGCTTTATCGTCCGGTGTATTGGGTGATGACCTGAATTCCTGATGTGAAGCTGTGTTGTTCTCCTGGGATCAGGGTGATGGCGTTCTCGTGTACGTTGCCGGGCTCAACGCACAGGAATGATTGCCAGTCGTCTTCTCCGAGATCGTGGAGGGAGCCGGCGTCTTGGGCACCTGGATTCCAGAGGACCCGGCTCCTGGCATCAGGCGAGTGCAGGATGATGTCTCTGTTGTTGGCGTCGTCGTGGATGGTGATCGCTTTCGAGCAGGAATACACGCGGTCGATGCCTTGCCCGGTGAAGCCTATGCCTGGTTCCAGGGTGTCGGCGGTGCTGCGGTCCGTGAACGGGGCGTTGTCCAGGCCTGAGATACGGACGCGTCTGATGTCTCCTACCTGGAAGTAGGGGTGAAGTGCTGGTTCGTAGATCGCGGGCTGGTCGCCGAGGTGGGTCACTTGCAGCGTGATGGTCAGGAATTGGCTGAATTTGGCTTGGAACCGGGCCCGGAAGGGGTGCGGC
This sequence comes from Pseudarthrobacter sp. NamE5, assembly GCF_005796225.1. Lineage (GTDB taxonomy): Bacteria > Actinomycetota > Actinomycetes > Actinomycetales > Micrococcaceae > Arthrobacter. The sequence continues at coordinate 48,203 of NZ_VAHO01000013.1, read as the reverse complement.
CAGGTGGGCGTGTTTGTGGCCATCCGTTGATAGTCAAGCTCGAATGTCAGCGTGACGTGTTCCGGGTTTTGCTCGACGCCGGTCAGTTGCCACGGAAGCGTCCGGGCGATGCCGTGGCGGGGCGCGGCTGTGCTGCCGAACCAGGGGAGGCAGATGGGGATGCCACCGCGGATGGGATCTGCGTTGCGAAACTGGTTGCGTGAGCCTAGCCAGAGGACGGGGTCGGCACCGTTGGGCGTCCATTGGACGATCTGGGCGCCTTGGAAGAACACCTGTCCGGTTGCGGATGGTCCGGATACGTTGAGGGATTGAAGCTGTTGGTGCTCGTCCAGCGCTTTGGTCTGTACGTCGATCACGATTGTTCGATCCCTTCGGCCCAGACGGCGAGTACGTTGTATTCCTGGTCGAGCAGGACAAGGTCTGCTGTTTTCCCGGTACTGAGGCTTCCCAGGTCTTGGCGGCCGACAAGGTGAGCGGGTGTGGCGGTCAGTGCTGTGATGGCGTCGTGGGGGTGGAGGTTGAGCAGGGTGACTGCGTTTCTGAATGCGGTGTCTTGGGTGAGGGTGGAGCCGGCAATCGTGTTGATTCCTGTCAGGACGGCACGCCCTGCCTTAACGGTGACGTTCGCGCTGCCTAGGCGGTAGTGCCCGTCTTTCGCCCCTGTCGCGGCCATGGCGTCGGTGACCAGGGCGATGCGGCCCGGGGCGGCGTCGAAGGCCATTTTTGCTACGGCGGGGTCTACGTGGACGCCGTCAAGAATAATTTCCAGGGATGCGGCCGGGTCGCCGAATGCGGCGACGACGGGGCCGGGTGCACGGTGATGGATTCCGGCCATGGCGTTGAAGGCGTGGGTGAGCAGGGTGGCGCCACGGGCGAATGCCTCTTGGGTGAGTGCCATGTCCGCGTCGGTGTGGCCTACTGCCACGGTGACTCCTGCGGCGACGAGTTCTTCGATCGCGTTAAGGGCTCCGGGCAGTTCCGGGGCGATGGTGACTTGGCGGAGGGTTCCACGGGCTGCGTCGAGGAGCCGGCTCACCGCTGCGGGGGTGGGATGTATCAGGTGATCCGGGTTGTGGGCACCGCACCGGGCGGTGGCGAGGAAGGGTCCTTCGAGGTGTGATCCGAGGATCAGGGGGTTGATGTCCACCAGGTCTGCAATGGTGTTCAGGCTGCGGCAGAGCTCATCGAGAGGGGCGCTGACAAGGCTGAGAACGGAACGGGTGGTGCCGTGTGCCCGGTGGACCGCCAGCGCGTCCAGGATGTGGTGTGGTTTTGCGTCGAAGGACGCTCCGCCGGCTCCGTGACAGTGCAGGTCGATGAACCCTGGCACCAGAATCCCGCCGCTGCCGTCGACGACTTCCCGGGCGGCATAGGTGTGCCAGCTGGTTCCCGAGCCGGTTGCGATAATCGTGCGGTCCTGGATTGCCACCCATCCGTTCTCTACCGCGCCGTTTGTATCCAGGAGGCGTGCGCTGTGCATGATGAGGTCGCAGAGAACACCCTGCCCCTGCCGGGCCGTTGCTTTTTGGGTGAGGTTTTCCGAGAGCATGGGGTTACCGCTGCCAGAGGGGCAGGTTCTCTGCCACGTACTTGTAGTAGGCGGCGCCTTGAAGTTCTGAGGCGGCCTCTTCGTCCAAAATTACCGTGGCCTGGGGGTGCATTTGCAGCACCGAGCCAGGACACATGACGCTGACCGGGCCTTCAATGAGGCCGGCGATGGCCTTTGCCTTTGAGCGGCCCTGGGCGATCAGCACGACTTCCTTCGCGTCCATGATGGTGCCGAGGCCCTGGGTGAGGCAGTGCGTTGGGACTTCGTCCGGGCTGGTGAAGAATCGGGCGTTGTCTTTGCGCGTCTCGGGCGTGAGTGTCTTGATCCTGGTGCGTGAGCTCAGGGATGAGGTTGGCTCGTTGAAGCCGATGTGGCCGGTGGAGCCGATGCCCAGCAGCTGGAGGTCGATTCCGCCGAAGGCGGTGATGCGTTCCTCGTAGCCGGCGCATGCCCCTTCCAGGTCGGTGGCAGTCCCATCCGGCACGTGGACTCGTTCCGGGTCCAGTCCGAGGGGCTTTGTCACTTCACGGTTAATGACTGCGTGGTAGCTCTCGGGGTGGCTGGGGCTGAGGCCCACGTACTCGTCCAGTGCGAAAGCGGACACAGCGGACAGGCCTTCCAGGCGCCGGGCGGCCAGTTCCTTATAGACGGGCAGCGGAGAGGATCCGGTAGCGACGCCGAGGACTTTCATGCGGCCGTGGCTGATGCGGTTTTCGATGATATCTGCGGCGTAGGCGCCGATGTCGGCGGAGGTCTTAAGGATGGCGATTTTCATGGGTGTCCTTGGTGGTTCCTGATGTCGAGTGTCAGCTGCGGGCTTATGTGCTCTTCCAGCGGCCGTGGTGCTTCGGCGGTGACATCTTCAGGGCTCCAGCTGGTGTCTGCGTCCGGGAAACCCGCCGCCCGGAAGCCAAGGATGGCGGCCCCGATTTGTCCCGCCCGTGGTCCCAGTAGTGAGCGCCGCAGTTCCGGCGGGCGGCGCCAGCCCAAGAGCAATGACATGTTTTGTCCGAGTGGGTGCAGGAGTGTGTCGCCGGCTTCGGACAGTCCGCCGCCGATGATGATCGTTCTGGGGTCGGTGAGCAGGGTGACGGTGGCCAGCGCCAGGGCAAGGGCCTGAATTCCTTCGTCCCAGATGCTTGCACCGGCCTCACCTGCCCGGCCGGAGGCGATGTCTGCCGCGGTCGTGGCAGGATCTCCTCCATGGCGGCGGTATCTGCGGACGAGGCCCGCGCCGGAAAAGTAGGCTTCGAGGCAGCCGCGCTGGCTGCAGGTGCATGTTTCGCCGCCGGGGATGACGGGGATATGGCCCAGTTCTCCGGCGGAGTGGGTGGCTCCTTTGACGACGGTGCCGTCGGTGATGACTGCTGCCCCGACTCCGGTGCCGATGGCGACAAAGACAGAATCTTGGCCTGGAGACGCTGGCAGGAGGCGGGCTTCTGCCAGCCCGGCGGCGCGCGCATCGTGGCCGATGAGAACGGGAAGACCGAATTCTGCGGACAGCAGGTCCGCGACGGGCATGGTGGTCCAGCCCAGGGATGAGGCATATTCGACAATCCCAGTGTCGGAGTTCACCAACCCAGGAGTTCCGATGCCGATGCCAACGGGATGCAGCCCGCGCTGGAGTGATTCGGCCTTCAATGCCCGGAGGATCTCCAGTGCCCGGTGCATAACACCTTTACCGGGGCGGCCCGTGGGGACGGTCTGCGTGATGAGGGTGCGGCCGGTGATATCCACGGCCGCGCCCTTGAGCGTCGTTCCGCCGATGTCCAGGGCAAGGGCCACCTGCCGTGAAGGCGCATGGCTCTTCCATGGTGTTGTTGCTGTGCTCATGATCGGGTCCTGGCTACAGTTCCGCGGCGAGGATTTTTCCCGTACTGGGGGTACCCAGTTCAGGTTCGGCACGAAGCTCAACCTGCGTGCCATGCTTGACCAGGTCCAGGATGTGCATGCGGTTGGTCCCGGCGTGCAGGAGGGGAGCGGGTATATAGAGGGTGACCTGTGGCCCGGCCTCCTGGTAGCGGCCCAGGAGGAATCCGTTGACCCAGACAAAGCCTTGACCGAAGCCCGGGAATGCCAGGTAGGCATCGGCAGGCGCGTCGATGTCCAGGGTTGCGGAAGCGAGGGGTTCGAGTTTGTCTGCTCCCCATCCGGGCAGCGGAATCGGAGTCTGAGTCCAGTTGAAGGTGCGCCGCTGGTTGACGAGCACGCCGTGCAGGATTCCTTTGCCCTGGCCGATCAGCGGGCCGTAATTGATCCTGCCCCGGTTCTCGACCAGGATCTCCAGCTGCACCGGGGTCCCGGTCCCGGTGAGCATGAGCCCGTCGGCGCCATTGTGGTCATCAAGGATTCCGGCGAACGTGCCGTCCACCCAGATGTAGGCACGGTCTGCCAGGCCCAGGATCCGCAGCGGGGTTTCCTCCGGCTGGTCATCCCTTCCCGGGAGGACTGGATGCGCAGAATACAGAACCATCCCGGCGTCCAGCCCCAGCTGCTCAAAGGTCAGTGGAAGGACGCTGCTGACGGAACGGCCGGCTTCGCGCAGGAGTGGAAGCAGGGGTTTGCCCGCGGCGACGGGCAGGGACTGCGCCGGAAGTACCGGCGCCGGTTCCAGGAGGGCGGGCGGGAGCGGGGGTGGATCGGTGATTCCCTGGGCGCGGAAAAACTCGGCCCGCAGCGCGTGGTACTTGTCGGTGAGGGTGCCGTTCTCGGCGATGGGGGCGTCCGAGTCGTAGCTGGTGGTGGTGGGCTGGAGTTTGCTGCCGTCGTGGTTCGCGCCGGAAGACAGTCCGAAGTTGGTGCCGCCGTGGGCCATGTACAGGCAGATGGAGCCGTCGAGGTCCAGGATTTTGCGGACCTCGACGCAGGTTTCGGTGACATCGCGGACGTGATGGTTTTCCTCGCCCCAGTGGTCGAACCAGCCTCCCCAGAATTCCACGTTGAAGAAGGGTTCCCCAGGGCGGCGGCGTTGCCAGGTTTCCACTGCTTCATCTCCACGGGAGCCCAGGGTGGCGGCCGCCCAGGTGCCTTCCAGGGCGCCGCCGTCCAGGAAGTAGTCGGTTCCGCCGTCGGCGGTGAACAGCAGTTCGGTGATGCCGCGCTGTTCAAGTGCCTGCCTGTTCCAGCGCAGGTAGTCCTTGTCGTCGCCGTAGCTGCCGTATTCGTTCTCGATCTGTACGGCGACGACGGGGCCACCGTGCGCGGCCTGCCGCGGCACGATGATGGGCAACAGTTGGTCGAACCAGGTTTCGATGGCGCCGGTGAAGACGGGGTCCATGCACCGCAGCCCGATGCCGGGCAGGCGCGTGAGCCAGGCCGGCAGCCCGCCGTTGTCCCACTCAGCGCAAATGAAGGGACCAGGACGGACGATGACATCGAGGCCAATGTCGGCTGCGGTGTCGATGAAGGCACCCAGGTCCTGCCAGCCACTGAAGTCTGGTGCACGGTCCTGCCGCGGCTGGTGGAAGTTCCATGCCACGTAGGTGTCCACGGTGTTGGCACCCATCGCCTGGAGTTTGAGCAGCCGGTCCCGCCACTGATCGGGGTGGACCCGGAAGTAGTGGATGGCTCCAGCGAGAATCCGGTGGGGCTGATGGGACCGGAAAAGCTGGGAGTTTTGGTAGCTCAGGATGGGCTCGGGCAACGAAATTTCCTTACGACTGCAGGACGCGCTGACTGCGCGTTGATTCTTGGGCGTGGTTTGCCTCAGGCGGTGTGGGAGAGGACTTCTGCTTTGACCTGGTTCAGGAGGGGCCTGCCTGCGATGAACCGGGTGACTTCGCGGTAGGCGGCTTCCCCGAGCCTGTGCAGCTCGTTGCCCTGAGACCCGGCGATGTGCGGGGTGAGCACCAGGTTAGGGGCGTCGAAGAGGGGGGCATCCTCCGGCAGCGGATCGGGGTCGGTGACGTCGATGACGGCGTGCAGCCGGCCGGTCTCGAGCTCGGCTGTCAGTGCTGCGGTGTCCACAAGGGATCCCCGGGCGGTGTTGATCAGCGTGGCGCCATCGCGCATGAGGGACAGCGCGTCTTTGTCGATTATGTGGAAGGTTTCGGGGACCTCGGGTGCGTGCAGGGTGACGACGTCGCAGGTTTGCAGCAGGTGTTCCAGGCTTGCGGGGCGTGCATCGAGGATGCCGTGCTGCACGAACGGGTCGTAGAAGACGACGTCGATGTCAAAGGGTGCGAGCAGGTCGATCACTCTTCGGCCGATGCGGGAGGCGCCGACGATGCCGACTTTGAGGCCGTGGTTGCCCCAGCGCGCAGGCTCCACCTCGAAGGGGCGGTATTTTCGGCTCTCCGTATATCTCCGGGCCAGTTCCAGGACGCGCTTGCCGGAGAGGAGGATCATGGCCAGCGTGTATTCGGCCACCGGCAGGGCGTTGGTATCCGCGCCTGAGGTGACCGTGATGCCGCGGTTGAACACCTCGTCGGTGGCGAACTCCTTGACCGAGCCTGCTGTGTAGATGACGGCTTTGAGGTGGGGCATCCGGTTCAGGATGTCTTCGTCGAGCTGGGGGCAGCCCCAGCAGCCGATGATGAGTTCGATGTCCTGCAGGGGGTAGTTCGCTGCGTTGGCTTTGGTGAGCAGGTCCGGTTGCAGGTCCACCACGGTTTTGAGGTCTTCGAACACCGATGGCGTGAAGAGTCTATTCGGGAGGTCGTTTTCCATGGCGAGCGCTGCTTTGGGCCGCCGCGCCTGGGGCAGGTGCTGGTCCGTTGCTATTTGAGGGCTCCTGATCCGATGCCGGCTTTCCAGAACCTCTGCAGGGAGATGAAGAGGATGATGACCGGGATGATGGTGACGAGTGCACCGGTGACGACGAGTTGGGCGTATTCGGGATCGGCCAGTGTCCTGCCGTGCCAGGAGTAGATGCCCAGCGCTGCGGGGAACAGGTTGGTGTCGCTGAGCATGACCAGGGGGAGGAAGAAGTTGTTCCAGATGGCGCTGAAGGTCATGAGGAACAGGGTGACGATTCCGGGCTTCATCAGGGGCGCTGCGATGGTGAGGAAGGCCCGGAATTCACCGGCGCCGTCCAGTCGTGCGGCCTCGATGATTTCCTTGGGTACGTAGCTGGCGCTGAACATGCGGGCCAGGTAGACGCCGAAGGGGCTGGCGATCTGGGGCAGGAAGACTCCCCAGAAGTTGTTGACCAGGCCGAGGTTGGAGGCGAGCAGGTACAGCGGCATGGTGGTCACCGCTGCGGGCACGAGGACCCCGACCAGGACGAAACCGAACCAGCGTTCCTTGCCGGGGAAGTCGAATTTGTCAAAGGCGTGGCCGGCCAGGAAGGAGACGGCGACGGAGGCGCAGGCGCCGAGGCCGGCGTAGGCGGCGGTGTTGGCCATCCAGCGCAGGAAGGTCCCGTTTTCCCAGGTGAACAGCTGGATGAGGTTTTCGATGAGGTTGAACTCGGCGAAGGAGAACCCGGAGGTGCCGTAGAGGTCTGAGGTGTTCTTGGTGGATGCGACGATGAGCCAGGTCAGCGGCAGCAGGGTGTAGAGGCAGAACAGGCCCAGCATGATGTTTACGGCGAGTTTGGAGGACCAGCCGCTCCTGGTCTGGCGCCTTTTGGGCGCCCCTGCCGGGGGCAGGGGTGCGGGCAGGGCAGGGGTTCCGGTCGTTGCCGGTTGAGTGGTGAGGGGGCTCATGATTCCACCTTTGATCCGAATTTGGTGACGCCCCAGGACAGTGCTCCGATGAAGACGGCAAAGATCAGGGCTGTTGCTGCCGCGTAGCCGAAGTCGTGCTTGTCGAAAGCGGTTTGGTAGATGAACATGTTCGGGGTCCACGTGCTGTCGATGGATGTTGCGCGGCTCTTCAGGAGCAGTGGTTCGGCGAAGAGCTGCATGGCGCCCACGACGGTGAACAGGGTCGCGACGCTCACGGCGCCCATGATCATGCGGGCTTTGATGGCGAAGGCTGTGCGGATGGGTCCGGCGCCGTCAACGGTGGCGGCCTCGAGGACTTCCTGCGGTACGGCCTGCAGGGCAGCGTAGAAGAGGATGACGTTGTAGCCGGTGTGCAGCCAGATGGTGATGTTGGACAGGGAGAGCAGGGCGGCCAGGTGGCTACCCATGTCCCAGCCGGCGCCGGTGCTTTCGAAAACGTCTACCAGTGGGCTCACGCCGGGGGTGTAGAGGTAGACCCAGATGACGGCGGCGATCAGGCCGGGGACGATGTTCGGCATGTAGAACGCCAGGCGGAAGAAGGATTTTGCGCGTGCGGCGGCAGAGTCCAGCAGAAGCGCAACGACCAGGGACAGGCCGATCATGACGGGAATGTAAAAGAGGCAGTAAACGGCAATGTTCACAAAGCCTGCCAGGAAGGCCTGGTCCTGGAGGGCCCGGGCGTAGTTGGCCAGCCCGCTGAAGACCCGCGCTGTCCCGCCCAGTCCCAGTCCGCTGGATTTTTGGGTGAAGAGGCTGAGGAAGCCGGAGTAGACGATTGGTGCGATGGTGAACGCCAGGAACAGCACGAAAAACGGAGCCAGGAACAAGAAAGCGTGTTTGCCTGACCGGCGGCGTGAACGGCGTATGACGGTGGAGCGGGCCGTTGTGGTGGCGCCTGTCATGACTTTTCCCTTCGAATGGGTGGCACTGGGTTGGGCCTTGGCCAGCCCGCCGCCTGGGGAAGGCGGCGGGCTGACCAAGGGGTCTTTACTTGACGGAGATTCCGCGGTTCTTCAGCTCTGAGACCGTGGCTTCCTGGGTGGTGGCGAAGATGTCGGTGAGCTTGGTGGTTCCGGCCTTGACCTTTGCGCTTTCATCAGTGAGCTTGGCCAGGGTGGTGGCCGTGCCCGGTCCCCATACCCAGCCTTCGGGTACTGCTGCCAGACCCTCTGCGGCGATGTCGTAGATGTTCTGGCCGCCGAAGAAGTCAGGGGCGAAGGCGGCGGAGGCTGCCTTGCGGGCTTCCTCGTTTACGGGGAAGACGGTGGAAGTGCCGCCGGCGATGCGTGCCTTGATGCCTTCAGGGTTGGTGGTCATCCATTCGATGAACTTCACGCCTGCTTCTGCTTTGGTGCTGTTCTCGGAGATTCCGAAGGTCGAGCCTCCGTAGAGCGCCGAAGCAGGCTCCGCGGTCGGTGCCGGCACCGGGGCGACGCGCCACTTTCCGGCCTGGTCGGCGTAGGTGGACTGCAGGCCCGCGCCGTACCATGAGCCGCTGATGACGGAGAGGAGCTGACCGGCGGCCTGCTTCTGCTGCAGCACCGGGGCGTCCTCGGTCCAGAGGAGTTTGGCGTCAACGAGGTCCTGCTGGACCTTCAGCGCTTCCTTGGTTTCCTCGGTGTCGATGTCCACCTTCCAGGAGTCGCCGTCCAGCGCTCCCCACTTGGCGCCGTTCTGCCAGGCGAGGGCTGCGTACAGGGCTGGGTCGCCCACGGCGCTGGCGCCGATGCGGACGTTCGGATCGGCTGCCGCGACCTTCTCGGCTGCGGCCTTGTATTCGTCCCAGGTCTTCGGCACGGCGATGCCGTACTGCTCGAAGAGGTCGGGGCGGTAGTACATCTGCAGGACGCCTGCGTCCAGCGGGACGGACCAGGTGGATCCGCCGAAGTTCACCAGGGACTGGATGGATTCGGAGAAGTTGTCCTTGACGAGGTCGCCGGCTTCGTTGCTGATGTCCTTCAGGACGCCCTGGCTGGCCATTTCGGCCACGCGCGGGTATTCGACAGTGATGACGTCCGGCGCGTTTCCTGCCTTGACCTGGTTCGTCAGCTGCGGGTAGTTGTCCTTTGAGCTTGCGACTTCGTTGAAGGTCACGTTGACGTCGTCCTGGGCGGCGTTGAATGCGTCAACGACCTGCTTTGAACCCTTCAACCATGACGAGAAGGTGATTTCCACCGTCTCCTGCTCGGTGGGTGCAGGTGCTGCGGTGGTACCCGCTCCTGTTCCCGAGCAGCCGGCGAGGAGTGCTGCTGAGAGCATTCCCGCTGCAATGACGATGCTTGGTTTGCGACTGCGTGGCATGAAGATTAACTCCTAGTAGATGTGGCCCCACTCACAATGCTGAAACACCGCGCGTGTCCAGTCAAGCGCAGATGAACAAAACGATCTGTTTTCCTGGCCAAACGAAAGAAACGAAAAAGTAAAGCGACGGCCGGCCTTCAGTCAGGCCCATTTGAACACGAAAAGAGGCGGGCCGGATCCTTGATCCGGCCCGCCTCTTTTGGGCAAGCAGGTACTGCTGGTCGTCGTTGTTAGGCGGCGATCCGGAGCGTGTCCGAGGTGGACGGTGAGACGGAAGTGGTGCTGTTCCCCTGATAGGTCGCCACCACCGAGTACGTTCCCTTGGGAAGCGGGGGCAGGGTCACCAGCCCCATGCCGTTGCTGTCGACGGTTCCTGTGGCCGTGAACTCTCCGGCAGTGACCACGACGGGGCCACTGAGATTACCACCGGGAGAGGAGACGCTGATGGAGACGTCGTATTCCTGCCAGGAGACACCGGTTTTGCGCTTCACGGTCGCCGTGGTCGTTGTTGCGTAGCGGACCGTTGCCGGGGATGACGCGGCCGGGGTCCGGAGCCCGTCTTCTCCTGTTGCGGTGACAATAGCCCTGATCTCCTGGCCCTGGTCCTCAGCGGCCAGGGTGTAGGCCGCAGTGGTGGCTCCGGGGATGTCCTGGCCATTGCGCTGCCACTGGTAGGAGAAGGTCAGCCCTGTTTCGTTCCAGGTCCCCTGGCTGGCACTGAGGGTCCGTCCGACGTCGGGCTCCCCCGTAAGGGCCGGGGCCGTAAGGTTCTTCGCGGCGCCCGGCTGGTATCCGTCCAGGTTCGCCATATCGATCGTTGCCCCGGACATGGTGACCGATGATCCTTGCGTTGAGGCCGTGGGGATTGAGGTGCCCTTGCCCACGGCCAGGACGATGTCGAACTCGGCGCTGGTGCCTGTCCGGGTGATCCGGAAGGAACCGTCGGTGAAGGAGGCAGTGGCCCCTTCTGCGTTCTGCAGCCATCCCCGGAGCCAGGATTCGCCCTTGTGGAAGGTGAACTGGATGTTCGTGCCGATTGTCTCGAAGTCCACCGTGACGCCGGCTTCGGGGGCCAGTTGCCAAGCCCAGGTGTGGCTGGCGGTGTCGGTGAAGCGGTCTCGGAACGCGAGCAGGGCATCTGCGTCGCCGTGGTCGGTCAGGTCCACTGCAGCTTCGCGGGTGGCTGAGGCCACCTGGAAGTTGCCGCTGCCATCGAGTGAAACGTAGCCGCCGCCCTGGCCCTCGTAAGACCGTGAGGCCAGCGTGCGGCCGTTGCCCTCCGCCTGGCCCGGGTTGTTGTCCACCAGGACCCGGGAGTACTTGTTGGCCGCGGTGACGGACTTTGCCGGCTGGGTGGCCCAGTTTGCATCGTGGCTGATCATGGAGATCCCAAACGTTTCGTCCCCTGCCCAGCCGAGGTGGGAGTGGTTGCGGTTGTTCAGCTGGACCAGGACGTCGTCCGCGTCAACAATGCGGTTGCGGAAGGAGTAGGACCCTGCCTCGTCATCCAGGATTGCCGGGTACACCTTGGCCGGGTCGTAGCCCTCCCCGGCCGGGATCGACTCGGGCCAGTCAATGAGTCCCTGGGTGATGAAGCCGGGGGAGTAGAACGGGCTGGCGGAGCGGTGGCCGTTGACCCTTTCGAAGATCTCAATCATCGGGGTGAGTTCGCCGGGTTTTGCCTGGCCCAGGTACAGCGGCCAGGCAGTGGAGTTGTTCCCAGCGGCAACACCCCACTGGAGGCGGTTGTTGGGCTGGCGCAGGGAAACCGTGTGCAGCAGGAGGTTGGCGGTCTCCGGCGTCATCCATGCCTGCCTAAGGGCGTCAATTCCGACATCCAGGCTGCCGCGGATGCCGGGCATGGACATCATCTGGGTGTAGTCGAGATATTCCAGGCCTTCCTGGAACCAGCCGTGCTCGGTATGGGCGGCTTCCAGGTGCCGGCGGAGCTGGTCCACCAAGGTGCCGATCCGGGTGTTCCGCATGCCGTAGCCGGCATCGCCGCGGACTGCCAGGTGCTGGGCAAGCTCAGCGCCCCGTACGACGCCCACCCAGTTGCTGGCCTTGTCCGGCAGGATGATGTTCGGGTGCTTTGCGAATTCGAAGAAGACCGCCGTGCGTTCGAAGTATTCGACGGCGAAGGCCCGCTGGGCGTCCGTCCAGCCGTTGTAGGCCCAGTCGTACGTGAGCGCCAGCTGCGAAACGGGGTTCGCGGTGTCCAGGTCCTGCTTGGCGGTGAACGGGGTTGCGTTGGCGGAGGCGACGAAGGCGTCGTAGGCCTTGGCGGCGTAGCCGGAGTCGCCGGTGACCTGGTATACGAACGCGGCTTCGCGGGCGTACCGGTCAGTGGACGAGCCGAAGGTGGCCATGCCGCCGTCGACCCTTGCCTTGATGGTCTTCCACGCGTCCTGCGGGGTGCCGGGAGCACTGATGAGGCGGTTGATCTTGGCCAGCACGTCGGTATTCAGGCCGATGCGGGGGTGCGGCAATGCGGCCCGGGAAGCGGTGGCCAGGATGGCGCCGTTGGCATCAACGAGAGCGAAATGGCTTGCTGCATCCTGGGTGGATGTCCCGCCGAAGCGGGTCAGGTCCGTGGCCGCTGCCCGTGTGGAGGCGAGGTTGGCTGCAGTGATGGGTTCGGTGTCCGCGACGGCCGTCAGCGGCAGCGGAGCGTTTCCGGCGGCCCGCCAGCCGAGGTGGGTGCCGGCCGTGTCCGTGGTGACGCTGAGGTAGCTCGTAGCCGTGGTGTCAGCGGCGGGGGAGAGGATCCTGCTTTCGTTGGTGCGGGCCACTTCTGCGCCCGAGGCATCCCGGGCAACCACAACGTACTTGTACTCGGTGGAAGGTAGCCATTCGACGTCGGTGGCCTGCAGGAGGCTGGCCGGGACGGTGCGGATCAGGGTGGACGCGTCAACGGTGAGTGGTGATCCGGCCGGTCCGCGGTGGATGGCGAAGCTTGCCGGTGTTCCTGTGGGGGCAGCAACGGTCCAGTTCAGGCCAACATCACCGGCCTCCGTGGTGGCCGTGGAAAGCCCTGCGGTGACGGTTGAGGGGGAGATCCGGATCTCGTCGATGTCCATGGTTCCCTGGACGGCGTCGTTGAAGGCGTGCAGCCGGATTCTGGTGGCGGCCGCCGGGACCGTGAAGAGGCCCGAAGATTTCTGCCAGCCCGAGGTCGGGGTGTTCCGCCCGATAAAGGTGGAGCCGCCGCCGTCGAGGACGTCGATCCGCAGGCCCACCTTGCCGGTGCCGGAGATGGAGGCGATCCGGCTGAAGAATTCTGCCTGGAACGTACCCCCGCCCTGGGGGAGGGTAACGTCCTGAGTCAGCGCGAGCCGGCTGGAGGGGGTGTCGGTGCTAATGCGCAGCGCGTTGGTCCCCGTGTAGCCGTCCGTTGTGCTGACCGTGCCTGTTCCGGCCGCATTCCAGCGACCCCAGGCGTCCGGGTTGATTCCGGTAAAGGCCTCGAAGCCTCCGTTAGTGGCCAAGTTTGAGGCTTCATCGTAAACGGAGAGGTCGATGTCATCGAGCTGCATTGAGCCCTGCATGCCATCCACCATCGGCTCGACGCGGACCGTGGTGGCCCCTGCCGGGACGTCCAGGTGCGCGGTGACCTGGCGCCACGCGGCGGCGGCATCGGTCCCCAGGAACTGGGTGGGCGTGCCGGGGAAGGTCACACGGACGCCGGCCCTGCCGGTGCCCGTGAGAGTCCCTTTCTTTTGCCAGAACGTCAGGCGGAGCTTCTTGGCCGTTCCGGGCACCGTAGCGTCCTGGACGAGGAAGCCCCGGCTGGTGGTGGTGCCGGTGGCGATCTGGACAGCGCCGCTGCCGTCCCGACCGGGAACCTGGGTGTAGGTGGCCGTGCCGGAGGGCGTCCACGTACCCCATGACGTGGGCCCGGATGGACCGAAGGCCTCGAAGGAGGCGTTGGTGACCAGATTAGGATTGGCAGCCGTGGCGGTTGGACCCGCCAGGGTGGTACTCAGGGCAACAACGGTCAATACCGCTGCCAGTTGCCGCATTCTTCTCAAAGCGGGTTTCATAGTCTTCCTGCGGATAGGCCCGCCACGCGGGCAGGGGGTGCGGGTCCCCAAAGAGGAACACCGTCGCAGGGCCCAATCCATGCCGTAGGGGCCTGATCAGCATGGAGAAACAACGCGGGCCTGCATGTGGTGCACATCACCACTTGGGGATTTGGCGATGCTACAGGGGCGCCACGCACGGGATCAACGAAACAGATCATATGATCGCTTTTTTGGTATTCCGGGTCCTCCTAGACGGCCGTTCCGTAATGTCTTCTTCGGTTTTGTCCTGCTATGACCCGGCGTGTGGCGAAATCGTGGGAGTATGATCAAATTGATCAATCAGTCATCCGGAGGGGTTTGCGTTGGCGCGGAGTGTGACAGAGAGACGGCAGGCGATTCTGGAGATCGTCCAGAAGGAAGGCTCACAAGTCGTTCTGGAGCTGGCCGAACGGCTGAGAATTTCCGCCGTGACGATCCGCCGGGACCTGGAGGAACTCGCCGCGCAGGGCCTGGTCCACCGGACGCACGGCTCAGTTGCCCCTGCCGCCGAACCCGCATCGGCGGCGCTGGACGGGCCAAAAACCATCGGCCTGGTAGTACCGCACAGCAACTACTACTTCGACGGGGTCATCGCCGGCGCCAAAGCCGCTGCGGCATCGGCAGGAGCACGGCTGGTCCTGGGCGTCTCGGACTACGACAAGGCCACCGAAATGCACCAGGTCGCCCGGCTCACGAACAAGGGTGTCGACGGGCTGCTTATCGCCCCCACCCCGGATTTCATCACTGGCGAACTCGACGCCGAGCAGCAGCAATGGCTGGTGTCCCTCTCCGTTCCTGTCGTCCTGGTCGAACGCCCGGTCGCGTCCACGGGCGTAGCGTCAATCCTGGACTCCGTCAGCTCCTCCCACTCCGCGGGAGCTGCCCTCGCGATCCGGCATCTTGCCGAACTGGGCCACCGCAAACTCGTCAGCGTCATGATCTCGGGCCCCAACACCCCGCAGGTCCGGCAGGGGTACCTGTCCGCTGTGGAGTCGCTCGGCCTGGAGTCCCTAGGGGTTATTGATGAAGGCGGGGCAGGCTCCGAGGATGCCGCCGGACTGCTCCTGCAGTCCGTCCGCGACGGCGCCACAGGTATCTTCGTCCACAACGACCAACTCGCGGTCCGGTGCATGATGTGGCTGGAGGACGCTGGTGTTGACGTCCCCGGAGAGGTTTCCCTTGCCGGCTACGACGACGTCATCGCCGGAGTAGCCCACGTACCACTGACCGCCGTAGCGCCCTGGAAAAGCATGGTGGGTCACCGGGCGGTCCAGCGGCTTCTCAGCCGCATCGCCGAAAGGGAACCAGCAGGGAATTTCGGACGCCCAAGCGAAGCCATGGCAACCGAGCACCTCGAGTTCGTCCCGCGGCTGCATGTTCGTCAATCAACAACCGAACCCTCGTTCCGGACCAGCGCCGCCAGCCGTGGATAGCATGACCGGAACCGGCCCAGGACCGGGCGCATGAAACTCGCTTTTTCCTCGCTCGGCATGCCCGGAGCGGGCATCGACGAGCTCATCCGCTGCGCCGAAGAAGGAAAAGCAGACGGCCTGGAACTGCGAATCGCCGATGGTGAGGCCATCACCAAGACCATGCCAGCCAAGGCTCAGCAAACAGCTAGACGGCGTATCGAAGGCGCCGGCCTCACGTTGATAGCCATCTCCAGTTACATCAAAATCTGCTCACCCGAGCCCGACGCGGACGTCATCCGCGACCTTCACGAAACACTCGAACTCGCCGCCGCCCTTGGTGCCGGCGGCGTCAGAATCTTTCCCGGCGCTGACCCTGGCAACGGTAAGGCCAAGGACTGGGACGGCCTCGCCGCCCGGCGGCTGTCAGCCGCAGCAGAGGTTGCCTCATCCCTGGACGTGCAATTGCTGCTCGAAACCCATGACTCCCATCCCACGGGGACAGACATCGCCCGGATCCTGCGCCGCGTCGAACCCAGCGGAGCCACAAAGGCCATCTGGGACGTCCTCCATCCCTGGCGGCACGGGGAACAGCCTGAGGACACGGCCAACGCACTCCGGGGATCCCTGGCCTACTGCCAGTTCAAAGATGCCATCATTGGGGCAGGACCCGACAGCGTCACTCTCACTCTTCCGGGCCAAGGCGCCATCCCGATGGCCGCTATCGCAGGTACGGCTGAGAAGATCAGCAAAGACCAGGGCGATAAAACGTTCTGGGCCTGCCTCGAATGGGAAAAAGCCTGGCACCCCCATCTTGAAGAACTTCCAGAGGCACTCACAGCACTCCGCGCCATCCTCATGCCCAAAGCAGCTGCGTAAACGCCACCTCGCCTCGGGCAGAACCGATAATCCGGAGCGGGCAACAAGACGCACCCTGAGACACTAAGGAGAGAGCTGGGGAGGCAAGCGTACGCACCGATCAGGCGGGAATGTTTGACCTTCACACTCTATGCAGTACGAATGGCCGTTGCTCTCACGCGCGACTTGGGACCGGTGGCGGACAAGGAAACAGGAATAGCAGGTGAACTCGTCCGCGGCCTGCGGAATGACCTGCACGATGACCTCCTCGCGACGATCTCTCCACCAGGGGTGAGGCCCTTATCCAGTGCGTCGGCCTCGTCCAGTTCATTGACAACGCTGCGGGCATCCGGTGGCATTCGCAGACTGCAATGCCTCGAGAGAACGTTCCTGCAATTCCTTAACCTCGGAGCGGACTTCGTCGTAATCGGCTGCCACTTCGGTGATTCTCGTTTCGCCGTTTGGTTTCTTCTTTCGAACGAAACTGAAACGTACCCCGATGAGCCGGTGTTGCGGTGCCAGGGGAACTGACTTAAGCCACCGCAGGGCCACCTGACCAGCGTCGGGTCCTGTAGTCTCACGTTGAGATCGCTTAGTCCCACGTTGAGATCGCACTGACTCCGAAGAGTGCCACAGCAAGGCCATACCCCTGGGTTTTGCGGCCCAGGAGCCGAAGGGACACGGCAGGGTATTTCAAGCGCGAGTACCGCGGTGCACGGTTTTCCCCGGCCTTAGGGCTGATGCGGGCCGGTGCAGCCACTGTCAGCGGACGCCGAGGTCGCTGTCACATACGAACCGGGACGATTTTGAGTGCCATGCTGGCAATTGCAGCCACCATCCAGCTGCAGGCGAACGGTCACGGGACTCGATGCTTTGAGCTGGATGTCACCATGCTCTTTCCCGTTTCTGCTAAGGCGGAGAATTGATTCTTGGTCGTTGCGATGGGTCAATAACTACCTTTGCTGATGCAGGGAGAGTGGATGCGCGCCGGTGGCACGGCCCCACCAGCCGGGGTTTTACACCTTGACGTATCCATTCGGGTTGAGCACGAACTTCGTTGCCGAACCGGCGTCGAATTCTGCGTAGCCGCGCGGTGCGTCCTCAAGCGGGATCGCTGTGGCGTTTACGGCCTTGGCGATCTGGACCTTGTCGTGCAGGATGGCCATCATCAGCTGGCGGTTGTACGACATGACAGGGCACTGGCCGGTAGTGAAGGACAGGGACTTTGCCCATCCGGTGCCCAAGGACAGCGACAGGGAACCGTGCTTGGCGGCGTCATCGATCCCACCGGGGTCGCCCGTGACATACAGGCCGGGAATGCCAAGGGCCCCGCCTGCGGCGGTGAGGTCCATCAGGGAGTTCAGCACGGTGGCCGGGGCTTCGTGCGAGGCGTCCTTGCCGTGCCCCCGGGCTTCGAACCCTACGGCGTCCACGCCGCAATCCACTTCGGGGACGCCCAGGATCTGCTCGATCTGGTCCTTCGGGTCGCCGTTGGAGACGTTCACCGTTTCGCAGCCGAAGGAACGGGCCTGCGCCAGCCGGTCCTCGTTCATGTCACCGACAATCACGACGGCGGCACCGAGCAGCTGCGCGCCCACGGCGGCTGCGAGCCCCACGGGGCCGGCACCGGCAATGTAGACGGTGGATCCCACGCCCACCCCGGCGGTGACGGCGCCGTGGAAGCCGGTGGGGAAGATATCGGAAAGCATGGTCAGGTCCATGATCTTTTCCAGGGCCTGGTCGCGGTCCGGGAACTTGAGCAGGTTCCAGTCAGCGTAGGGGACCAGCACGTATTCTGCCTGGCCGCCCACCCAGCCGCCCATGTCCACATAACCGTAGGCGCTGCCCGGGCGGTCCGGGTTCACGTTCAGGCAGATGCCGGTCTTCCGCTCCTTGCAGTTCCGGCAACGGCCGCAGGAGATGTTGAAAGGTACTGAGACGATGTCTCCCACCTTGATGAACTCCACGTCCGGACCGACTTCCACTACTTCGCCGGTGATTTCGTGGCCGAGGACGAGGTCCTTGGGAGCCGTCGTCCGGCCCCGCACCATGTGCTGGTCCGAGCCGCAGATGTTGGTGGTCACTGTACGCAGGATCGCGCCGTGGGGTACTTTTCGGCCCACATTGGCCGGATTGACCCCGGGCCCATCCTTGAGTTCCAACGTCGGGTAGTCGGTGTCAATGATTTCGACAACACCGGGTTCTTTGTAGGCGACAGCTCTGTTTCCTGACATGGACACTCCTGTTGGTTGTGGGGTTGGTACTGGTTTTGGTGCAGGGCATGACATCTCGGATGACTTCCACTGGTCCGGCAAACTCGCCGGCGCTGATCCCTTGCCCGAGAGCGGTGCTTCGATGGAGATACCTCCCCAGGTGCCAGGCCACCGAAGCACCATTCACGTGCACGGGACAGCTAATCCTTCGTGAGGGCGAAGGCTGTCAGCGGGATGCCGTGCCAGGTGTCACAGCATCCCGGCGCTCCTGGACTTGGGTGAATTACACACTGTCTCTCCCTTGATCTTGTCTGTGATGCATGGCGATGCTGCGGCCTCCCATGGGAATCCGGACTGACGTGCGCCTGACGTGCAACGATCTGATATCCCATTGTCTGGAGGATGATATATCAGTGATCCTAGGGGAGTCACATGAGCAATGTCCAGAGATTTCCTGGCACCTGTGAACCAGGCTTATCGTTCGCCGCGGGCTGCTGATTGGCGCAGTCACCTGCGCAACTGCTGGCAGCCAAGGAGCACAAGCGCGCGCCAATCGGCAGCAGCGATGCCACTGGCGCGGCCACCAGAAGAACCCAGAATGACTCGTGCGCTCAGGCCCTGAGTTGAAGCCGGTCCCTGGCCTGGGTGGTGTCCGACGGCGCGCAGGGCGTCCCAGCCTAGCCGCGACGGCACCAGCGCTACTGGCTGGCGCGCATCCTCGGCCAGGGCATGCTCGACGCCTCTGTCGCGTACGGTTAGTTTCCGGTGGTCTCCGAAGATGAAAGCTGCTTCAACGCCGGATGTTTGATCGGTTGCGGCTGCAACGTCTTCCTTCTAATGTGTTCTGCGGGTTGCCCGCTCATCCCAGTGTTGCGAGGGCAGCGGGGGCGCATTCGATGGTGACGCGTGTGTTCGCCTCGACCGAGTTCACTTCTCCGTCGATTTGGTACGGGATGGGTTTGAGGGTGGTGAATTCGTAGCTGCTGACGCTGGGCTGGTCTCCCAGGCCCTGGGTGGCGGACTTGAGTGCGGTGAGCAGCACCCGCAACTTTGAACGGTGGGGGAAAATAATGACTTCGAACAAGCCATCTGATGCTTTGTCGTCGGCTTCGCTGAGGGTGGCGTACTTTGCCATCTGGGCGATATTGGCGAAGACGAGGCTATCGAACTTCCGGCGCTTGCCGTCTTTTTGCCGGATCTCAAAGGGCTTGAATTGGGAAAAAGTGCGGATGACGGAGAACATTTCCTTCAACGCGCCTTTGCTGCCTTTCTCCAAATCGATAGCCACGACCGGGGTCAGGCCGAACCCGATGTAGGAGTGGGCGTATTCGGCGGGGCCATCGGGTGACTGGCCTTTTTTGATGCGCAGCAGGTCAATGCGCCGTACGGCGCCGCCGGCAATGGCGTCCTCCAGCGGTTGGGTGCCGGTGGTGCGGCGGTGGTCATTCGCGTTTCCGGCCGCCATTACGGCGCACACGGCGTCCGGGTTTCCGCTTTGCATTACGCCGTTGACCACCTCGTTGTATCCTCCGTCCCCGCTCACCGAGACGATCAGCACGTCCCTGCCGTTGCTGGCCGCCGTACGTGCCAGTTCTACGGCATGGCCGGCATGATCTGTGGGCTTGAGCCTGATCTCTGCGGCGTAGGGGAGAAGCCCGGTGAGTTTGGACTGCAGCTCCTCGGCGAGCTTGGGTGCGTCCCCGGTGCTGTTGGGATTGAAGATGATGACAATTTCTTCGAAGGTCCGTGCTGTGCCCTTTGTCATTGCATACCCTTAGCTGTTTCCGGTGTGGACGAGGCTCTGAGGGTCCTGCTGGTGGGCCGGGGCGTCGGCAAGACCGGCGGGGGTGAGGTCAAGGTCCTCCAATGCGCCCTCGCCCTGGCTGACGGCTGGAGGATTTGTGGGGGTGAGGTTATGGCTGTGGTTCGTCATGTTCGGGTGCGCCTTTGGTCCTGCCTTTGGGGGGCATCGGTGAGTGAATTTAGTTGGCCTGTTCCATGCAAGCCCGTAGAGGCAATGCGCAGCCACCAGGCTCTCCAGGTGGTGGAGGCAGGAGCGAACAGCAGTTCGCCGTGTTGCTTGGCCCCATTGCTTGAGACGCTGTCTACGCTGCTAGTTTAGTGCGCCCGGATTACAACCCGCGCACGAAATGGGCGACGGGCATTCGTTCTGAGTCTGACCGTCAAGGGCAGGAAGGCCTTCCGCCACTTGCGCGGCAGAAAGCCGGATGGCCCACCCTTGGGGAATCCAGGGCGGGCCATCGGCGTTCTTCGACATGTCCGGAGCTTTTCGGTGGTGTTTAGCCCGAACCACGGGGCGATCAGTCGGGGGTGCTGATCTGTCGGACCTGCCTGGTCCGATTCTGGGGTCCCGGCCTACCGCTGGTTTGGTTAGCGGCTGGTCGTGCCGGCGGTGCTGCTGTTGCGCGACAGCAGGATGGCCAGGGCGATCATGCCGACGCCCAGGACGAAGTGCAGCCAGTTGTCAGCGGTGTTGACCGGGACGAAGTTGGCGGCGCTGTCCTGGCCAACGAGGAGCCCGTAAAGCCACAGGACAAGGTAGATGACGCCGCCGTAGAGCAGGTAGCTGCGGGACTGGGTGTTGTTGCGGGACATCAGGATCCCGGCGACCCCAAAGAGCAGGTGGACGATGTTGTGCAGGATCGAGACCTGGAAGATGCCCAGCAGGAGCGCCTCGGAGCCGTGGCCGGCGAACGAGAGCGCTTCGTAGTTGCTGGTAATGCCGGGGATGAAACCGAGGACGCCGACGAGAAGGAAGACTGCGCCTACTGCCTGGGCCGCTTTTTGGAGGTTTGTCTTGGGGCCGGTGGTGCGGTTTGTTGTAGTCATAGGGATGCTCCTGATTCGTTGTTATATATCGAGTGATGTTCTTGCCCGTGGCGGGAAGATAAAACGGTTCGTGCCTGCCGCTCCCTCGTCCTGTGCCGTGTGACAGTGCCTGATTCTGTATTCCGCAAATGCCGGATGTGTTGTTCCAGTTGCTGGCGGAAGACTGCCTCGTCCGCGAAGTCCGTGCCCGTCTCCCCGCTGCTTTCTTCACTGATCAGGCTTTCGGCCGCGGAAAGGGCGGCACGTCCTTCCGAGGTGAGGTCAAGGTAGGCGCTGCGGCCGTCCCTGCCCCGTTCCTTGCTCAGGTACCCCAGCGACTGGAGCCGCCTGAGGACTTTGCCCAGGCTTTGCCTGCTCACGCAGAGCATCGCTGCCACGTCGGTGGCTGTAGCGGGTTCAAGTTCCGCTACGGCCTCCAGCGCGTCCAGCGCTGAGGTGGTCAGTTTGAGCCGGGCAAGCCTGCGGTTGAGCCGGCGTTCGTAAAGACGGGCCGCGATGCTGACCAACCGGTGCGTGGCCCACTGCTGCGGTCCCGGCCTGGGGCCGGGGACGGCTTTCATGTGCCGGGGTCCGCCGGGGAGGGGTTGCTGGTCCAGGTCCCTTGGCCGTCCCGCCGGGTTGCGGGACGGCTCCGGGGCCTTGTCCTGGCCGCTCACGTGTTCTGGACGTTGTCCTTGGCGTCGACGGCGCGGTCTTTGACATCGGTCGCCGCGCCCTGGCCTTCGGCTTTGACGTTCTGGACGGCGTCAGCGGCGGTGGTCTTGACGCTTTCAACCGCTTCCTGGGCCGGTTCCTTCAGGTCCGCGACCACGTCCTTGGCGGCCTCGCTGACCTTGCCGGCCAGCGGCTCGGCTGCTGTCTTGAGCTGCTGGGCCGCTTCGCGTTCCTTGGTGCTGGCGGGGATCAGCGACGAGATAAGCATCCCGGCGCCGAAGGCGATCAGTCCCGCCGCCAGCGGGTTGCCCTGGGCCTGGGCCTTGACCTGGGCCGGGGTGTGGGAGATCGCGGTGCCGGCCCCGGAGAGCTTGGCGGCGACGGTGTCCTTGGCCCCGTGCAAGGACTCGCCGGCACTGTGCGCGGCCTGCCCGGTGCTGCTGGTGCCGGAGGAGACCTTGTCCTGAACGGTGGAGACCTTGTCCTGGACGGTGGACGTGGCCGAATCCGCTACTCCCATGACTTTCTCCTTCACCCCGGTGACGGCGTCCTTGACGCTGCCCTTCACCTTGTCGGTCTGGCGGTGGACGATGTTGGACGGGGTGACCTTGTCGGCGACCGCGTCAACGTTCGTGCCCAGGCGCGCGCGGGTCTCTTCAATTTCCTGACGGATTGCATCCGGGTTATCGCTCATCGGTTTACCTCACCTGGTTTCAGAGTCGGGGGAATTTCAGAAAGTGTTTCGCCTGTCTGCGGCAGGCCCTTCATCTGCTTGAGTTCTTTGCGCCCCATCGAGGCCAGGACTGCGGCGATGATGCCCCAGATCACGGCGACGATCACCGCTGCCCAGCCCAAAGGCATCAGGGCGCCCAGGGCGAACATCAGCGCCAGCGACAGGAAGACCAGGACGAAGTGCCCTGCTACGCCGGCGCCGGCGAGCATGCCGCCACCCTTGCCGGCCTTCGTGGCTGACTGCTTAGCTTCGGCCTTTGCCAGCTCGACTTCCTGGCGCATCAGCGTGGACAGGTCGCGGGTTACCTCGCCGAGCAGGTCGCCGAGGGAGGTGTTGTCCGCCTTCACATGCGCCTCGCTGGGCGCGGGTTCGGGTATCTGACTGCTCACAGGTGCCGTCCTTCCCCGGGCTTGTACAGGTCATCTTCAAACCGCAGCGGCGTGTCTTCCGCGGTGCCTGACGGCAGCGTTGTGGTGGAAGCAGGCGCTGCGCCGATGACAACCGGCTCCTCATACAGGTCCGTGCCGCTGCCCGTTGCGTACACCGATTCCTGCGGCAGCGAAGCTGCCGGCGGGGCAGGAACCTGCCCCTGAGACTGGGCGGATCCGCCGCCACTTGCCGAATCCGGGGCGCCGGCAGTGAGGCTTCGCGTGAGCCGTCCGGCCAGAAGACCGGCGCCGGCAGCGAGCAGCAGGAACGTGCCGGGACGGTTGCGGGCGAACCGCTGCACCTCGTTCAGGAGGTCACCCGGTTCCTTGTTCTCGATCCAGGAAGCCACGGATTCGCTGCGCTGGGCTGCCTGCCGGATAAGGTCACTGGCCATACCCTGCTGCTCAGGAGCCTCGGCCATCGTCTGCAGCTGGCTGGAAATGGTCCGAATGCCCTCGGCAGCCTTCTGCTGCTGCGTGCCAGCCTGACTGGACAGACCCGACTTCGCCTGCGACAACAGGTCCTTCGCGCTGGACTTCGCCTCGGCCGCGACGTTTGCGGCCTCTTCCTTCGCAGTCTGCGCTACATCCTGCGCGGCGGTCGCGGCATGCCCTGCCACGTTGGAAGCCTCTTCCTTCGCCGCGTCCTTCTTGGATCCGGCCCCGGAGTCCGGCGTGACGGACGGGGTCGTTTCGATAATGGTGGTTGCTTCCGGATCCTGGGACGAGGACCCGGTGACGTTCGTCCACTGATTTTCCGTCATCATGCTCTCTTTCCTTCGCTGTCAATAGCTGGGTGACCAGCACTGATGCAATAATAAGCATGATTACTAATTTTTAGTAAGTACCCTTCCTATATTGTTTCCGAGTGTTGCTCCATTAGTCATTTCGTGACGAAGAGCGCGCACTGGGAAAAGGGTCGCTTTTCAGCGAGCAGGGAGGGCCGCCGCCGTGGGGCCGGTGCCCACGTTTGGGGGGCCCACGGTCGTCACTGTTGAGGACATGCCCCTGCAGCTCCAGGCGGCCCTCGTCACTGAGGTGCCGCGTTGTGCCGCCTGGGCAGCAGGATTTGGTCAGTGGGCTGCCTGTCCGGCGGGGTGAGGATCCATGAGCTGTCCTGGCTTGGCCGCGGCCTTGTTCGCCGCAGTTTCCGGATCAAGAGGGCGAAGGGCAACAGCAACAGATACAGGATCCCGGCCGTTATCAGTAGCAGCACAAAGAGTATTAGGTACGGCAGGTAGATGAGGAAGATGCCGACAAGGACGGCAAGGTATCCCATGCTGAATCCTAAGATCGTTTCGGCATTCAACGGTTACTCCCAAGGGTTATCCGTGGTGGTGGGTGGTGCCGCTGCCTCGTGCTCGTCGGAGACTCACTCTGCGAGGGCGTGCAGCGGCGCGGTTTAGGTGCAGGTCGTTGGCCACGTAAGTGTGGGCCATCGACGGTGCGGGCTTTAGCCCAGGCCGAGCCCTGGAGTTGGGAGGAGCATGGGGGAGGCCCGGCCTGTGCTCCTCGCGGGCAGAACTATGCGTGGAGTTGGAGGAAGAAGGGGCTGTCACAGCGGCCTCCGGCTAAGCTGATGCGGGGCCTGCTGCTGGACTTGATTGAGGTATAGCGCGGGGTGCGGCTTACTGTCAATAGCGGGGGCTGCCGCAGCCTTCTGGGTTCCCAGCGGAGTGCTTAGACCCTGAGCCGAAGCCGGTCCCTCGCCTGTGTTGATTGAGCCTGCGGGGCGTGTCCGCGCGTGCTTCCGGCCAGGCTGGACACCGGCTTCACCCGCCGGAGGGCAGCCAGAATTGGGCGCCCCGCCACGGCGATTCCGGTAATGGTTGTGACGGCCCTCAGGGTGTCCCAGCCCGCCGTCGACGTCAGCAGCGAGTACAGCAGGAAGCTGCTCAGGTTGGTGCCCAGCGGCGCGCCGGGCTCGTACGAAATGCCGGTGCCGGCACCCACCGCAAAGGGCCAGAACCACAGGTTGAGCAGCAGGCCGAACAGGTAGGACGCCACGGTGCCGTAACCGCACAGCATCCACAGTTCTGCCTTCCCGCGCACCCGGCGGGGGAGCAGGCCGGCCCCTGCGCCGACCCACGCGCAGGCGAAGATCTGGAACGGGGTCCACGGACCAATGCCGCCCCACAGAACGCTGGAGACGGCGATGGTAGCGGCGCCGAGCAGCAGGCCGAACCGGGCACCGAACGCCCGCCCGGCCAGGATCAGCAGGATAAAGACCGCCTCCACGCCTCCGACGCCGGTGCTCGCCACCCGCACTGCCGAACCTACCGCTGCCAGGACGCCGAGCAGCGCCACCATGTGCGCGGAACGCACCGAGCCGTCCAAGGACACGGCGACGGCGACGGCGGCGACGGGTGCGGTAGCCAGCGCCGCGAAGGGCAGGGCCGCGGCAGCGTCCTGCGGGAGGGCTGCTGCGAGGAGCGGCCAGCAGAAGGCGCCGAGAGCCAGAAGGTTTGCGGCTGCGAGGACGGCGAGTTCAACGCCGCGGGGCAGCCGGATGCGGTGCGGCTTCTTCGCGCTATGAATGTCCGTTGGTTCATCGACGAACTTTGGTGCCGGAATCCGTGGGGCCGTTGCTGGATGTGCAGTGGCGGCATCAGCCCGGGCGGCTTCTGTTCCGGATGAGGGCACGACGCCGTCACGCATCGGGAGGATCCGGGCGCCGAGGGCGTGGGCAAAATTGAGGTCGTGGGTGGCGATGAGGACAGCCGCGCCTGCGTCCGCCGCGGCACCCAGTGCTGCTGACACGGCCGTGCGTGCCGCCGGATCGAGGCCCCGGGTCGGCTCATCGATCAGGAGCACCTGGGGGTTGTCCATGGTCTGCAGCGCGATGGCGAGGATCCTGCGCTCTCCGGCAGAGAGGTCGCGGGGATGCCCATGTCCAAGGGGAATCGCGACGTTTCCGCGCAGACGGGCGAGGCGCGATGCGGCAAAGCCGGGCTCAAGCTGTGGACCGTTCTTTCGGCGTGAAAGACGCCGTTCAGCCGCGCGGAGCTCTCCCGCGACGGTATCCCTGGTGAACAGGTCGTCTGAGGCGTCCGGCACTAGGGCGACCCAGCCGCCGTCGGACGCTCCGCCGTCGCACATCTTCAAAGCCCCTGCCCCTTCGCCGAGGCCTTCACCCAGGGCGAGCGCCACCAGGAGGGACGATTTCCCAGCGCCGTTCGGCCCCACCAAGGCCACCACTTCACCGCGGTGCAGGGTCAGGGACGCCTCGCGCACCAGCGGCTTGCCCTTGCGGTGCACGGCGAGGTTTTCCGCCGTCAGCACCGGCTCGTGCCCGGTCTCGGGAACGTCCGTTGGGTGTGCAGCAGCGGGGGCAGAGGGGGACGGTGCGGCACCTGGGACCAGGTCGCCGTTGTCGATGGTCCACCAGGAGTCGGCAACCGGAGCGAGCGCTTCCGCCCGGTGCTCGGCCACGATGACGCAGACGCCGGCGTCGCGGGCGAGGGCATGAAGCACGGAGATGACCCGTCCGCGGGCTGTGATGTCCAGGTCGGCCAGGGGCTCGTCCACCAGCAGCAAAGCGGGGTGATCCACGACGGCGGTGGCGATGGCGACGAGCGTAGCTTCACCCGCCGAGAGGGTGTTGAGATTCCGGTCCAGCAGCGCCGAGACTCCAATATGCTCCGCCACGTCCAGCACCCGGGCCTTGGCGGCAGCGGATACCATGCCCCGCAGCTCAAGGGCGAGGGCGATTTCGTCCCGGACTCGGGTGGTGGCAAAGGCGGCGCGGGGATTTTGCAGGACGACGCCGACGAGCCGGGCCGTGTCGCGCGGCGGCGTGGCTGCCCGGTCCATCCCGGCAACGCGGACGGTGCCGGAGAGTTGGCCGCCATCCATGTGCGAGAGCAAGCCGGCGATGCCCCGCAGGATGGTGGATTTTCCGGAGCCCGTCGGTCCGGTGATGACTGTTATTGACCCGCTCGACGGCTCGAAGTCCGGGACGTTCACCTGCGCATCGCCAATGCGGAACTGCGCGTCCCGGAGAAGCACCTGCGCTTCAGTGGTTTGAGCTGGCTGGTGCGAGGCCCGGCTTCCGAAACCGCGCAGCTCCAGGGCCGCGGCAACCCGGGCCGCATGTTCAAGAGTGCGCTCGAGCACGGGCACCAGGGCGCGGGGCCCAAAGCGTTCCCCCCGCAACCGGAACGCAAGGCGCACGGAGGCAACGGCGTCGGAAAGCGCCGGAAGCGCCGCCCACGCCACCACCAGCGCCCGGGCGAGTCCCTGCAGGGGGCCGCGGCGGGCGAGGTGCACGAAGCCGCGGGCCACGTCCACCAGGGCGTTGAGCAGGCCGAAGCCGAGGATCATCCCGGCAATCGGCAGGGCGGAGAGGACCGCTTCCCACACACCTTGTCCCGTGACCGGGCCGAGGAAGACCACGTGGGCGTACGGGGCAGGCAGCCGCACCGCCGGCAGGTCGAGCAGGAGCGGCCCGCCCATGCCCGCGCCGTTGAAGAGGACGCGGTAGACGACCCGCGCCGCGATGAACACGACGGCGAGTGCAGCGCCGGCGCGCAACGGCGCGGGTCGGAACGTCATGCCGCGGGTGCGGCCGGTTCGCCGTCGACCGTGAAGAGCAGTTCCAGGCTCTGGCCCGGGCTGACCTGCAGGGTGGAGACGCCTTCCTGGGCGTATTCCCAGGCGCCGGCATCCTTCTTGAGCCAGAGGGACCAGTAGGCGAAGGCGGCGGGCATGCCCTTGCATTCTTCGCGGTAGGCGCCGCCCTGGTGGGTGATGTCGAGGTCAGCGGCGGGCACACCGTTCACCCGGCACACGATATCTGTCGGGTACTGGGCCGTGCCCTCGGTCTTCACGTTGGCCTCTTCGAGCACCTTGGTGGCGGGAGTCGGGCCGTCCACCGGCACGCAGACGTTCTTGTCAGCTGCGGACTGCTTCAGGGCGCCCGTATCAACGATGAGCTTCACGCCCTCGCACGGGGCATCGGCGGCACTGGTTGAAGCGGTTGCGGTGGCTGGCGCCGGAGCCGTCGAAGCGGGGTCGGAGGCAGCTGGCTGGGTGGCCGGCGCGGAACAGGCGGCGAGCGAAAACAGTAGACCTGCGGCGGCGAGGGAGCTCGCGGCGGCGGTGCGAATCTTAGTGAATGTCACCTGTCAAGGGTAGGGCGTTGACTATCCGGATCCGGATGCCGTCGCGTTATGTGACGTCACGTCTCCGATCACCCAGCACCGGCTCCTGTTCCACCAGCCACGCCTTACTTGTAGGTGATGGCTGCCCCAGCCAAGGCGGACCAGGTTATATGTCCGCCTTGGTAGTACTGCACCACGCCGGACCCGGAGGGAATTTCGTTGGAGACCGGGTATCCGAGGCGCCCGTTCTCCCAACCCTGGAAGGCGTAGGCCTGGCGGATGGCGCCGGCGTTGCTGTACGCGCCGGAGCCGGGGGACCAGTAGATCACGCCGCTTTGGAAGTTCTGGTAGACGCCGCCGTTTCTAAGCCCGGTGATTTCGTTGCTGGTGGGGTAGCCGAGGAAGCCGTTTTCCCAGTTCAATGCTGCCCAAGCTGTTCTGATGGCTCCCTTGGTGATGTGGGCGCCGCTGGCCGGAGACCAGTGAATGACGCCGCCTTGGAAGTTTTGGTAGACGCCCCCGTTCTTGAGGCCGCCGATTTCGTTCGTGGTGGGGTAGCCGAGGCTGCCGTTTTCCCAGTTCTGCGCGGCCCAGACTGCTCTGATGGCTCCTTTGGTGATCCGCGCACCCGTGGCCGGGGACCAGTGAACCACGCCGCCCTCGTAGTTCTGGTAGCAGCCTCCGCCGGCCAGGCCGCAAATGACCGGTCCCGTGGGCGACCCTATCCCTGGAGACGCAGCAGCCGCCGCGGAAATTGCCTCGGTATATTCTGCTGCTGCGGCGGGGGTTTGCAGATAGAGCAACCGGTTGGGCGTGCCCGCTCCCACGCCGCTGATAGTTTGCGTGGTGGCATCGGCGGTGATTTTGAAGGCCACCGCCGATGGGGTCATCGCAGGGTTTTGGGAGAGCAGCACCGCCGCTGCCCCGGCCACGTGGGGTGTGGCCATCGATGTACCGCCCATGGTGGCCGTGGCCGTGACAGAGGTGTGCCCTGTCGATTTGATGCCAACACCTGGGGCATACAAGTCAACGCAGGGGCCGAAGCTGGAGAAGGAGGCTTGCCGGTCCGAGCTGTCGCTGGCGGCGACTGTGATTGCTTCCGGAAGCCTGGACGGGGAACTGTTGCAGGCATCGTCAGCGGCGTTGCCGGCAGCCACGACAGCGGTGACACCGTCGGCAATAACGCCCTTGACGGCGGAGTCGAGCATGGCACTGAATGGAGTGCGCACGCTCAGGTTGGCTACGGCGGGAGTTCCCGCAGTGTGGTGCCGGGCCACCCAATCCAGGCCCGCGACCAAATCCGAGATGTAGCCGAAACCTGCGCAGTCCAGCACGCGTACGGGAATGAGGGTGGCCTCCTTGGCCACGCCGTAGGTCTTGCCGCCAAGGGTGCCGGCCACGTGGGTGCCGTGGCCGCTGCAGTCGGCGGTGCCTTTGCCGTCTGCAAAGACCGTCCATCCAGTCGCCACGCGTCCGGCGAACTCGGTATGGGTTGCCAGCACTCCGGTGTCCAGGACGTAGGCACTCACCCCGGCGCCAGAAGCCCCCGGCGTATAGGAGCCCGATAGCGGCAATTTGCGCTGGTCAATGCGGTCCAGTCCCCAAAGAGACGTCTGGCCGGTGTTGGCCACCGTAACCGGTGCATCAATTTCCACCGCTGCCACCTCGCCCGCCGTCCTGAGTTCCTCGGCCTGGGCGGGAGTCGCCGTCACCACAGCTCCACGAAGCGCTGCGGAGAAGGTCCGCCCAACGGGGAGTTTCCGGGCGTGCAGCGCCCTTTCCCCGACTGCTGGATCGGTCCCATCGGCATACTTCACGATGTAGCGGGCTTTTGCGCCCTGAGGCCCCTCGCCGACGGCAGCCTGCGAGGGATCCGGCGCGGCGTTTCCGGCAGTCACGCCGGCGCAGGTGACCGACAGGACGGTCAGCAGCATGAGCAATCCAGGGCGGCGAACAAGAGGTGACAAGATTTCGGGTTCCTTCGTTGAACGGACCGTGGGTGAAACGCTACGCGCGGGCCGGGTAGCTGAATCAGCATATTCAGTGCGGCCGCGTCTGCGGCTTAACCTGCCCTAATCTTGCGCCAAAACTTGAATGAGAGATTCGGGGGTCAGCTGTCCAGCAGTCTCCCGCTTGCCCAGCGCCGCACTGCGAGTTTCTCTGCAGCATCGAATTCCAGCAGCGCCACCCGGCACAGTTCTTCCACGTTCGCGGTCCACGCTGCTGCCAGTTCTGCCGAGGTCGCCCGGTCGCTGAGCTGGAAGTTGACGTAGGCGAGACTCTGCAGGACAAAGCTGACTGCACTTCGCGACACCGGCTGGCCCGCATTGACGCAATCATCCCTGACGTGCCGGGACAGCTCGGTGCGGTTGAGCGGCGGATCCTCCCGGAGCCGCTCTGCCATGGCTTGGAAGATCTGCCGGAATTGGGCTGCGGACAGCGCCGGCACGTCCGTAACCCGGGTTACCCGCTCTTCCACCCCGGGCTGGAGGTCGGCAGGCACCGGGAGGTCTTCGCTGGAGAACCGCTTTGCATCCCAAACCCAGCCGCCCCGTGCTGCTGAGTACTCGACGTCTTTGCCGATGTTGCAAATCCATGTCCCAAACTTTCCGAACCCGCCCCAATCAGTCTTGAGGGATGGGTCTGCCGTCAGCGCGCGGTGGGCCACCATGGCGCCGACCACTGGCCCGGGTGCTGCGCGGATGAATTCCAGAACCTCCCGCACAGCAGGCGGAGCCGCCTTTGACTTTCCCTTGGCCGCAGCCGTGACCTGCGGCTGTTTCGAAGAAGTGACCGCATGTATCGGTTCACCCGTGGTGCCATTGAGGATCGCTACGAAGTCGTGGGATTCCACCACGTGGTCCGCCATCTCCCGGTAGGCGAAAGCCACAGCACCGGCAGCTATGACGGTGGTCATCCTGTCAGCGGCGCGGAACCGCTGGATGAGGGAGGTGAAGTCGGCATCAGCAGAAGCGATGAAGAATTCCTCGATGCCCCCGCTTCCGGAAAGTGCGTCCATGGCATCCAGCACCAGGTTGATGTCCGTGCTGCTCTTGCCCTGCTGCGTCAAGGACGGGCAGTCGATGACGCGGAATCCGGCGCGGGTCCAGTAGGTGCGGTACTTCGAGTACACGGTCGGATTCAGGTAGCAGTTGCGAATCAGGAAGCGGCGGGTGCTCTCTCCTGTTCCGCCGGCCGACAATGCATCTGCCCAATGCTTGGGATCCTCGGCAAACCGCTTAGCCGCCAACGGATCCAATGCCTGCAGGCCGGTGAAGACATTGTCGAAATCGACAAACATCGCGGCGCGTACGCCGGGCCTGCGGAAAGGCAGGAGAGCTTCTGTCATTGGGCCAGTGTGCCAGCTACCTTGGGTGCAAACGTGCGACACGCAAGCGGACGACGGCGGGTGCCCGCCCGCCGTCGTCCCTTATGGCGCAGAGTCCAGCGCTGCAGTGAAACCGTCAGGCTGGTCGCGTATTGCCGCGAGGTCCTCGAACGTGCCGATGGGGACAATGCCGTTGTAATGTCCGACGTATTCGTAGTAAAGCACCAATGCCTGATTGGGAGCGTAGTAGCCAATGGTCAGCGGTTCTGCGTCACTGCCGGCCGGCATGCCCTCGAGGGAGAGCGGAGCCGGCAGGTCGGCGATCTTCTCCTGGCCGCCGTGGTCCTTGAACGTCAGCGTCAGGGGAAGCTGATCGATCAGCCCGCCAGTTCCTGCTGAACTGGTTATGCCAAGGCCCCTCTGGGCGGTTAGCGGTTGCGAAGTCCATCAGAATGCGTAACCGACAATCACGAGGATGACTACGATGAGCACGGACTGCAACGTAAACCCCAACGTCGCCAAGGGAATCAAGGCCGGCGTATCCCGCCGGAACATCATCAGGCTGACCGGAGCCGGCGCTGCGGCCATTGGGCTATCGAGCGCAGCAGGCCTGACCGGGGCCGGGCCGGCTTTCGCCGCTCCTGCACCAAGCTAAAGCGGACGACGGCGGGTGCTCACCCGTCGTCGTTCGCCGTACCTCCGAAGGTCTGGACGCAGGTGGCCGCCGGATTTATCGTGCAGATGTGGCGGCTGCCTGACTGGCAGGATGCCGTGCTGCCGGTCTGCCGTTGCAGCCGTCCGTCAGAAGGAGGAAGCAGATGGAACACGTTGAAGAGACCGTGAATGTGGCTGTCCCGGTGCGGACCGCATACAACCAGTGGACCCAGTTTGAATCCTTTCCGCAGTTCATGTCCGGTGTCGAATCGGTAACCCAGCTGACCGATACCACCAACCACTGGGTCACCAAGGTGGGCGGCGTTAGGCGGGAGTTCGACACCGAGATAGTTGACCAGGAGCCTGACGACCGGATCGCCTGGCGCATGGCGCAGCACCGACGGCAAGTCCCACGCCGGCATCATTAGATTCACTCCGTTGGATGCCGATCACACAAAGGTCAAGGTCCACTTCGAATGGGCGCCGGAAACAGCCACTGAAAAGGCAGGCGCGGCCCTGAAGATTGACGAGATGCAGGTCAAGGCCGACATGCGCAAGTTCAAGGACTTCATTGAATCGCGTGGCAGCGAAACCGGCGGCTGGCGAGGCGTAGTCAAGGACACCGGCCCCACCGGGCAGTTATAGCAGTGCTGGCGGGATCAGCTGCAAAGCCAGCCCCAGCAAACAGAAAGCGGACGACGGCGGGCGGCTCCCGCCGTCGTCGTCTGCATTGATTACCGTCAGGTCCAATAAAGAAGCCGGGCAGCGGGCAGGCGCCGCTCCAGCTCCTCCGTGAACCACTGGCGCATCTCCGTCATGGTCTCTTTCGGATACACGTACTTAACGCCACCGAACTTCGAACGCTTCTGGCTCCGCGAATCCTCGTCCATCTCGAGCTTGGTCCGCGGATACCAGCCCAGCAGCACCTCCTTGCTCGCGGGCGTAAAGCGGTGCGTGATGATCTCGGCCGTGAGATCGAGGTCGTCGATGCCGGCGACTGCCTCGGAAACGTCATCCAGCAGCGCGCCGTACTGCTCCCGCCAGCCAGGAACAGGCATGACAGGGGCGATGGTCAGGCCCACCCGGTAGCCTGCGCCCGCCACCGACCGGAGGGCGGCGAGCCGCGCGGGCATCCGCGCGGTCCCGCCCTCGAAGCGGTTGGCGATCTCGGCAGCATTGACCGAGAACCGGATCCGGGTCCTGCGCCCATGATCAAGGTTCACCAACTCGGCAACGTCGTCGAACTTGGTGGTGAAACGCAACTGCACGTCGCTCCCGAACTCGGCAGCCCCCACCCGGGATATGGCGGTGGCAAGCGAACCTGTGACGCTCTCGATGCCCAAGGGGTCCGTATAGCAGGACAGTTCAAACGTCGTGCCCTCGCCACCACGCTCGATCGTCCCGCTGGTGACGGACCCTCTGCCGGCGTGGGTGCGGATACCGTCCAGCACGTCGTCTATATTGGCGTACACGCGGGTCACGGGCGGCCCCTGCAGGGAGCCGGCGAGATAGCAGTACTGGCAGTGGGCGGGGCAGCCCTTGGCCAAATCGATCCTCCAGTCAGCACTTGGCGGGATCGGCTGCGGCTTCAGGGTGCTGGGCGGGGCCACGACCACCGCCAGCGTGTTCTTTGCAGAGGCATACGTCTCGCGGTCACTGGCGCCGCGCAAACCTGTCAGCGCATTGCCGGGCATGAAGCGGATGTCATCCACCCCTGCCCGCTCGCACCTCCTGATGATCTCCGCGGTGTGGGGCAATTCCGCCGCGGCACGCGTGATCATCACGTGTTTGGGAACCCACAAGCGGGCGGGGGAAAGAGAGGTCAGGTCCATGTCCTGAAGAGTCATCATCACCCTGTACAACAACCGGAAGCGCGCGGATGTTCCACGAATTAAGGTGGTTGGCACCTGCTTTCCGTCCTCCGCGATGCCTGCTATTCACCGGCCGAAACCAACCCGACCGTTTCCGTTCGTGCGCGGAGGGGAGGCTCCTTGGGGCACCCCGGCAGCATCCCCCTTGCCGGGCTACTTGCGCTTCACCGTGGCCGGAAACAGCGCCGACGGCGCAGACATCCTGAGGTGGGAAAAGGTCCCGTTCAGCTCCTAGCCACCAAAAGGAAGCGGACGACGGCGGGTGCCCGCCCGCCGTCGTCGGCTTCCTTGTTCCAGCAAGCCACCTACAGGCGCAGCTCCATAAAGACGCTGTTCGAGTCCAGGGTGTAGTCGGCAAACGGCGGGCACTCGGTGAAGCCGTGGCGGGCGTAAAGGCGCCGGGCAGGGGCGAAGTAGTCCTCGGTGCCGGTCTCAAGGTAGGCGCGGTCGAGGCTGCGGGCGCGGGCGTGGTCGAGGATATGGCCGAGCATCAGCGTGGCTACGCCCCGTCCCCGTGCACGTGCCGTGGTCCGCATGGACTTGATCTCTCCATGCCGTGGTGGACCGGCACCGGAATCCAGGAGCTTGAGTGCGCCGCAGCCCAGCAGATCGCCGTGCTCTCGGGCCGTCCAGAAAGTGATGGACGGCGCGGACAGTGCAGAGTGGTCCAGGGCATGGACGCTTTCGGCCGGGGAGGTGGCGAACATGTCCGCCAGGTGTTCGCTGAGGAGCTGGTGGACATCGGCGCGCGAGGGGTCGTCCCGGTCAATGGAAATCACCCCACCAAATTTACCGTCCAATCAGGGGGAACACGCGTTCAGCTTGGACTACCGCGAAGGACGTCCACGTGCACGTGGTCCAGGTGACGCAGGATCTCGTTGCCGGGATCGGGTGCGTTGTAGTCGTGCCATCGGCCGCGGGGGCTGTGCACGCTCCAGAACTGGTCATCGAAGATCACGTACTGGACATCGAGGTCCTCGGCGTGGGCGACAAGCCAGTGAGCCAGCACCCACCCTTCCCGCCGGTTCTCTTCGCTGACCGGACGAAAGAAGATATCGATGGCCCGGCCGTCGTAGTGGGTGGAATCCCCGCCGTGTCCCTGGCTCACGCCGCCGGGGGCGAACCCGCCCAGGCTGCCCTCACTGAAGACCGCGGTCATCGCCCCGCGCAATCGCTCGGCGCGGGGAGTCAGACCGCTGGCAGCCAACTGCTCTTCCTGCAAGTCGTCGGCCGCCGAGCCACGGCAGCTCAGGCTGGGACCGGCATCCCCGGGCGGCCCGTCAGCCAACCGCTGCAGCACTGCGGGGTCGATGTCGGAGGTGTCTGGTGCCACAGCCCCTCGCGCCGCCAGCGCCACCGCCGTCGTTGCCAGTTTTGCTTTTTCACGGTTGAGCCCAACTTCTCCTTCGGCGGTCTCGACCACACACTCTGATGCGCCTCCAAGTGCGACGACGACGCTGCGCACGCCGCCCAGCAATCCGGGCACCGTAACTAGTGCGGCGGCCAGGATCCCGACCAGGAGAAGGCTCAGGAGAAGTTGAACCGGGCGCCGCGCGCCGCCTTTCTTGCCTGGACTCACGATTGCAGACCTATGTCACAGAACGGACTTGAGGGCGCTGTAACCCGTGGTCCCTGCAATCAGGGGATTTCGGGGGACCGGAGAGGCACCCTCAAAGGTTTTGCCCACGCTGATGCATCCCTTTCGAACATTCGCAGTATTCCACCTATAGCAGGAGAAGCTGAGAGTTCGGCGGGTGTGTAGGTCATACCCTTGGGACGCACTCGCCACTTCCCAGCATGGCCAGCCCGGTGCGGTCACCCGTTCCGAGCTGTCCGCTGTTCTCTTCGTACATCAGCTGCGTCGGGTCGTTCACGTGGTCCAGCCCTACG
Source organism: Pseudarthrobacter sp. NamE5 (assembly GCF_005796225.1). Taxonomy (GTDB): domain Bacteria; phylum Actinomycetota; class Actinomycetes; order Actinomycetales; family Micrococcaceae; genus Arthrobacter. Next base: position 12,630 of record NZ_VAHO01000013.1, on the reverse strand, counting down.
ACATGCGCCAACTCGTGCATGATGACGGCCCGAACCAACGCGGATCCATCAGGATAGGTCAATGTTTCAGCCAGGCCTGGTGCGTTAACCGGTCAAACAACGACGGGGTGAAGTAGAGCCCCACGACGAGCGCGAGGCCCAGAGCTGTGGCTAATCGGGGACCCTGCCTGCGCACGGGCCTGAGCTTCGTCCTGCGATAGGTCCGCCTCTTCGCCGCAATCGGCGCGGGGCCGGTCCGCCAAGGCTCGGGATCCTGAAGCTTGCTTAGTGCTTCATCAATGGCCCACTGCGGGATACGTCCGCTCGGTGAACGCCGGACTCCTGGAAGGTCATGCCCGCCTGCAGGTTTACCTGAATCCTTGCTGCCGAAACCTGATGTCACCAAATGCTCCCTATGCCCCCAACCCATCTCCGTCGATGGCTTCGCTCAGCATAATGGCCATGGTCCTGATCCTCATGTTGTCGGTTGTGGCGGCTTCCCCAACTCGGGTCCTTTGGCCATTGTGGTGGACCATCGACGCGCGCACCATAAAGCTATGAACGCGGAATCACCCAAGGCTGAGGAGCTGAACCTTCCCCAGGCCTTCCTCCTTTTGGCTACAAGCGACACTGACGGCAAACCCGAAATTCCCGTGTTCGCGCTTAGGACAACCCTGGCGGGGGCGATACTGGCCGAGCTGGAACGGACAGGAGCAATCGAGCTTCGGGGAAAGCACGTCAGGGATACCGGCACCACCCCCGAAACCGATTTCCAGCGGGAACTGGACCTCATCCGGCACAAATCGCGCCCGCACACGCCGCGGCGGTGGGTCTCCATGCTGGAGGGTCGCTCCGAGGTGCAGCGGGTTTACGAGTCGATGGCATCGCTGGGCATCGTGGAACAGGTCGGCGAAAAGCACCTGGGGCTGTTCCGGACAATGCGGTACCCGGAGAAGGACCATGCCCCGGAGGCGGCCCTGATGAAAAAGCTCGAGGCAGCGCTCACTGATACGCGGATTGCTCCACAGGTGCCTGAAACCACGGATTCGGGACCTGGAACGCCCGAAGCTGGTGCGGCTGCCGCCGCGAAGCCTGCCGCAAAAGGCCCCGATGCCAGGATCTTGGCCCTGATCGCCCTGCTTGAGGCGGCAGGGCTGCTCCCCAAGCTGTTCCCGGAAGCGGACAGGGTGTGGGTGGACGAACTGGCGAAGGACTATTGGCCGGCCCGTGCCGTTGAGGACGAACTTCGCTTGATCAGGCTGGCGGAGGAGGAAAGAGCCACCCTGTAATTTGATGCCTCCCGGGGCAGGGAACGGAGACAACCAGAAAGCGGACGACGGCGGGAGGTTCCGCCGTCGTCCGCTTTACTCTGTGACGCGTCAAGTGTGACGCCGCGCAGGAACGCCGCGCTAAGCCTGCGAGGCTGCCTGCGGCAGGGCGTCAAGGGACGGCAGCGCAGTTCCCGTGACCGGCTGGAGCGCAGTCACCGTGGCGTAGCCCGCCGCCAGCAGGGCCGCGTCACTGTCCGGATCGGGCGTTTCCGTGGTGTCCGCGATGGCCAGGCGCACGTGCTGCTGCCCCCGTTCTGCGAGGGTGGTCTGGACGATGCCGAACCTGGTCAGCGTGGCAGTCCGGTACTCCGGCAGGTCCGGCCCGGCACTGTTGGGGACGTTGAGGTTCAGGACGCTTCCCGCCTCCTGCTCCATCAGGAACGGCAGCAGGCCGGTGGCCAGCCGCGCGGCCGTGTCCCAGTGGATCTTCTCCGGATGCATGCCCGTGTCCAGTGACACCGCCATGCCGCGTCCGTCGTTGATGCCGGCAGTGAGCGCCGCCCCAACGGTTCCTGAGTGGAGAATGGCCCGTCCCACGTTCGCCCCGCGGTTGACGCCGGACAGGACGATGTCCGGCGGGGGGCCGAAGGCGCCGTGGGTCGCGATCATGGTGATGAACGCCGGTGCGCCGTGGACGGCGTAAGCTTCAACGCCGTCCAGGTCCTCCAGCTCGCGCTCTTCTATCGTGATCTTGCCGTCTTCTTCCACTGCAGTGATCGAGGAGCTGCTGCCGCTGGCCTCGGAGGCGGGGGCTGCGACCACCACGCTCAAGCCCGCGCGCACTGCCGCGGCGGCCAACGCGTGCAGGCCGGGGGAGCCGATGCCGTCGTCGTTGGTAATTAGTACACGCGTGGACTGGTTCATGATTTCCTGACCTTTCGTGCCAGCTCGTCGGGGCTCAGCTGTTCTGCCGGTTCGTCTTCACTCGTATCACCGAGCGCAATAATCCTGACGAGCTTGGCGACTTCACGGATCGCCGACGCCTCGCCGGAACCCAGGCCGTGACGCGTGACGTTGTGGGCGCCTGCCGCCGTGCCCAGGACAACGGCATCGTGCAGGCTTCCGCGGTCGGCCAGTACTGCGGCCACCCCGGCGGTGAGCGAATCGCCGGCGCCACTGGTTTCCACGGGTTCAAACTGCGGGACGTGGATTTCGCTGATCTCACCGTCGCTGAGGAACAGGGAGGGCAGCTTGGCACGGGTGATGATTACCGATTCCGCCCCCTCCGCCGCGAGGGCGTGCATCGCTTCAACCAGCTGATCTGTTTCCGAAGCGCTGGCACGGCCACTGTCCACAACCTCTGAGTCGGACATCTTCACCACCGACGGCTTCCCCGCCAGGATGCCCTTCAGCCTCTCGCCCGCGAGGTCAGCGACCACGGTGCATCCGGCGGTGCGCAGGTCGGCAGTGAGCCGCCGATACATGTCCGGCGGCACCGAATCCTCCCGGCCGGTGCCGCTGAGGATCACGGTCCCCGCCTTCATCCCCGCCTGCAGCGTCAGGCCGTAGAGTTCGTCCAGCTCGTGGCGCGTCAGCCGGTGGCCGGGCGATTCGGCCACCACATCGCGCTCACCGCTGCGGCGGTCATGCACATAGGCCCCGCTGTTCCCTTCACCGGAAACAGGCAGCACTGTGACTCCCTCATCGTCAATCAGGTGCTTCAGGATGCGTCCGGTTTCGCCGGAGAAGACCCCGCACATGGTCACTTCGGCGCCCAGGGCCTTCAACATGCGGGCCTGCCAGACCCCTTGGCCGCCGGCGTGGATGTGGATGTCGGGGGTGCCGTCCACTTCCTCCACCGTGACAGTCAGGACGGGGGATGGAGCAAAGATCACTACGGACCCCATGGTTCACCCGCCTTCAGGTATGCAACAGGAAACGCGGACATGGTTACCTCTTTCCCGCCGGAATCCTCCGGCCGTCATCGTGCGGACAGGTTGCTTATTATCGTAAGCATACTTAGCACCTGGGTGGCCAGCGGGCTGGGCCGGGGGTCGCCGGACGGAATGGACGACGGCGGGAGGGGGCGCCGTCGTCAGCTTGCCACTGCATGCACTCACCACTGCATCTGCTGGCCGGTCGGGCCTCACACCGTGGCCAGGCCGGCCTTTTTCGCGTCCTTAAACTTGCCGTCAACGTGGACCACGTCCCGTCCGGCGCGCTGCAGCAGGCTCGCCGCCACGGCCGAGCGGTACCCGGATCCGCAGTGCACCCAGAGCCGTCCGTCAGACACGTCGTCCATCCGCCAGAGCAGCTCGTGGACCGGGATGTTGACCGCCCCTTCGATGTGGGATTTCTCGAATTCGTCGGTACGCCGGACGTCGAGGATGCGTTCATCCTGCGGTTTCTGCAGCACCTCCTGCCAGCCGACGCTTTGGTAGGAGGTGCTGGGCGCACCTGGGGCCAGGTCCTGGGGGCCTTTGCCGACGGCTGCATCCGGGCTGTCGATGCCGATGCGGGACAGGTCGCGGATGGCGTTTTCAACATCCTGGCGCTCGCCCACAAGCGTCAGCTGTTTTTGTCCACCCGGTCCGTGTCCCGCTGGGGATCGATGACGATGCCCACCTCGCCGTCATGGACCAGATAGGTGCGGTCGCCGAGCTGGGGCGTTTCAATGCTGACAACTTCCATGCCGGATTCCTCCTCGAATGGCGTTGGCCTGCTCTTCACGCTACCGCTCGGAATCTGCGGCCGGTACCCCTGCCGTACCCCCTCCCAACTGAAGCGGACGACGGCAGGAGGTCCCGCCGTCGTCCGCTCGCTTTGTAGTTATCGCCTTGGGTGAGGACTCTGTTAGTCCTCGATGGTCACGCCGCGCCAGAACGCGATCCGGTCCTCGATCTGCTTCGCGCGTGGTTTAGGATCGGGATCAAACCAGGCCGCATCCACGTTCAGCTTCCCGTCCACTTCCAGCGTGTGGTAGCTCGCCCTGCCCTTCCACGGGCAGACCGAATACAGGTCGCTGTCCCGCAGGTAGCCGGCGTTGACGGCGTCGCGCGGGAAGTAATGGTTGCCCTCCACCACCACGGTGTCCGTGGATTCGGCGACGACTTTTCCGTTCCAGATGGCCCTGACCATGTTGGTCCCTTTCGTTGCGTGCTGCCGCACTGTGAGTGCGCCGCGGGTCGTAGGGATGCCAACGGGATAAGCGGCGCAGTTGTTCCCGGCCGCCGACTACCAGCAGGGCTAGACTCGCCTGCATGGGGGAGAACAGCACGCCTGAAGAACACAAACCGCCGAAACCGGCCCGGCTTGCGGGTGTGGTCCTGCCGGTAACGGGGCTCGCCGTAGCCCTGGCGGGGATGATCATCGCTTGGATCAACCGCAACACCTACATCGGCTGGTTCTCCTACGCGCCGTTGAGCAACCAGCCCTTCGCCGGAACAGGCATGGCCTTCCTCAGCCCCGGCACGCAGGCGGGCCTGGCCATCGCCGTGGTGGGCCTGCTCATGCTCGCGTTCTGGGCGGGGTACAGGCTTGGCCAAAAGGGCCGCCGCGCCCGGAGGGATTCCTAGCCGCCATAAGACCAGGACCTGGTGAGCTGGCGCTGCCGGTGCAGGTAGTCGAACAGCTGGCGTAGCCCGAACGACCATTCCGGCAGTTCCTCGGTACGGCCCACCTGGTTGATGAGCGCGCCCAGGTGCCGGCTGCTGATGGTCACAACGTCTCCCAGATGGTGGGTGAAACCCTGCCCCGGCTCGTCCCGGTCCTGCGTCGGGGCGAAGAGCGTGCCGGTGTAGAGCGCGAACCCATCCGGGTACTGGTGGTGCCGCCCACGGGTTGCTGCCACCAGTTCCTCGAAGGGCCGGCTGATCCGCCCCACGGAATTCCGGCCCTCCAGCACGTAGCCGTCCTCACCCTCCACCCGCAGCAGGATTTCTTCGTCGCGGAGCGTGTCGAGGGTGAAGTCGCCGTCGAACAGCCGGATGAAGGGCCCCAGCGCGCTTGACGCATTGTTGTCCTTCGCCTTGCCCAGCAGCAGGGCGCTCCGGCCTTCAACGTCGCGCAGATTGACGTCATTGCCCAGCATCGCGCCCACCACGGAGCCTTGGGACGTGGACACCAGCACCAGCTCCGGTTCCGGGTTGTTCCAGTGCGAGAACGAGGGAATTCCCACCTGCGCACCGAGCCCCACCGAGGACAGCACAGGCGCCTTGGTAAACACCTCCGGGTCCGGGCCGATGCCCACCTCAAGGTACTGCGACCACAGCCCTTCCTGGATCAGCACCTTCTTCGCCTCGGCAGCTTCGGCGGAGCCCGGGCGGATGGCGGTGATGCTGCCGCCCAGCGCCTTGGCCACCAGCTCGCGGGCCTGCTGCGCCCGGCTGGCGTCACCGCCGCAGCGCTCCTCGATCACCCGCTCGATCATGCTGTCCACGAATGTCACGCCGCAGGCCTTGATGACCTGCAGGTCCACGGGCGCCAGCAGGTGCGGCCGGGTCCTGTCGCGGGCCAGCGAGGCTTCGATGACTTCCGCCGCCGTCCATCGCCTCGCCGTCATCGCTGCGCGCACATCGGCCACCAAGCTGGGACGCTCCAGCAGTTCCGAGACCGTTTCAGCGAGGGGCCGGAGGTCAAAGACGTCACCGCCCTGGATCGCGACCACGTGCGGGCCGGACGTCTCCACGTCCCAGATCCGGCCGATCAGGAGTGCCGAATCGGCATCATTGGGGAGGACTGACGGGGGGTTGGTGTTCGCCTCTGTGCGGGCGGTACCTGACGGTTGGCATGGGGGCACGCGTGATACCTCTTTCCATGGGTAGCCGGAGTCACTGTGGGAATCATAAGCCAGCTTGCGGACGGGGCAGCGAATAAGGTTTTGCTGCAGGTGAGGCGCACGACGGCGGTGCCTCCCGCCGTCGTACATCCGCCTCAAAGTGGCGAGCAAATTTGCTTCCCGCCCCGCAACCCTGTACGGTGTGAGCCGTGTCACCGACCAGTGGCACGTGCTTATGATCTGCGGCGGGAGAGTCCTGCCGGTACGTTCAGCAGGCGCCGTAGGAGCAAATCCTCCCCAGGAATCTCTCAGGCCCACGTACCGCCGCGGCAAGGCAACTCTGGAAAGCAGTCCGGGCAACCGGGCTCACCGACGGTGCAAGTGGCGCCCCGCTGAACAGCAGGGCACTACAAAACTCTCAGGTCCAATACAGAGCGGGGAGGAACCCGAATCAACGTGGGGCTAAGGCCCCACCTGAATTATGGAGTTCCTCTCATGACGGTTCATTCGTCCCCCACCACCTTCGCAGACCGCCATATCGGCGCGCGCCGCCAGTCCGACATCGACACCATGCTCAAGGCCGTCGGCTACGACAGCCTGGACGGCCTCGTTGACAGCGCCGTCCCGGATTCCATCCGCCAGGACAAACCGCTCACCCTCCAGAGCGCCCTCAGCGAAGTCCAGGTCCTCGGCGAGCTCCGCCAGCTCGCCGCCAAGAACAAGACCGCCGTCCAAATGATCGGGCAGGGCTACTACGACACCGTGACACCGCCGGTGATCCGCCGCAATATCCTCGAAGCTCCCGCCTGGTACACCGCCTACACCCCGTACCAGCCCGAGATTTCCCAGGGCCGGCTCGAAGCACTGCTGAACTTCCAGACCATGGTCCAGGACCTCACCGCGCTCCCGGTGGCCAACGCGTCCCTGCTGGATGAAGCCACCGCCGTCGCGGAAGCCGTCCTGCTGATGCGCCGCGCCAACAAGTCCAAGACCGCGAAGGACGGCAAGACCGTCCTGGACGCCGAACTCCTGCCGCAGACCATTGCCATCGTGCTGGGCCGCGCCGAAGCCCTGGGCTTCGAGGTGGAAATCGCCGACCTCACGAGCGGCCTGCCCGAAGGCGACATCAACGGCGTGGTGCTGCAGCAGCCCGGCGTCTCCGGCCGCGTGTGGGACCAGTCCGCCGTCATCGCCGAGGCCAAGGACCGCGGCGCGCTGGTCACTGTCGCCGCCGACCTCCTGGCCCTCACCCTCATTACCCCGCCCGGCGAGCAGGGAGCGGACATCGCCGTCGGCTCCACCCAGCGCTTCGGCGTCCCGCTGTTCTTCGGCGGCCCCCACGCCGCCTACATGGCCGTCCGCCAAGGCATGGAACGCACCCTGCCCGGCCGCATCGTGGGCGTTTCGAAGGACGACGCCGGTGTCCCCGCCTACCGCCTGGCCCTGCAGACCCGCGAGCAGCACATCCGCCGCGAGAAGGCCACCTCCAACATCTGCACCGCGCAGGCCCTGCTCGCCATCGTCTCCTCCTTCTACGCCGTCTACCACGGCCCCGACGGCCTGAAGGCGATCGCCGAAACCGTCCACAACAACGCCCGCGCCCTGGCCAGCACGCTTCAGATCGCCGGCCGCGAACTGGTGTCCGAGACGTTCTTCGACACCCTCACTGTCCGCGTGCCCGGCAAGGCTGCCAAGGTGATCACCGCCGCCGAAGCCCGCGGCATCAACCTGCGCCTCATCGACGCGGACACAGTTGGCGTGTCCGTCGATGAAACCACGACGCCGGAGGTCCTCTCCGCGGTGGCCGTCGCCTTTGGCGCCGGCCCGGTAGTTGCGGGTTCCGGGTTTGAGCTGCCGGAGTCGGTGCTGCGCACCTCCTCCTACCTGCAGCACCCGGTGTTCAATACGCACCGCTCCGAGACCCAGTTGCTCCGCTACATCCGCCGCCTCTCCGACCGTGACCTGGCGCTGGACCGCACCATGATCCCGCTGGGTTCCTGCACCATGAAGCTGAACGCCACCGCCGAAATGGAGGCCATCTCATGGCCCGAGTTCGCTTCGATCCACCCGTTCGCCCCGGACTCCCAGACCGCAGGCTGGCGTGAACTGATTGCGGGGCTGGAAGCAGACCTCGCCGAGATCACCGGGTACGACCAAGTGTCAATCCAGCCGAACGCAGGCTCCCAGGGCGAACTCGCGGGCCTGCTGGCCATCCGCGGCTACCACCGCTCCCGGGGCGACCAGCAGCGGAACGTCTGCCTGATTCCCGCTTCCGCCCACGGCACCAATGCTGCCTCTGCTGTCCTGGCAGGAATGAAGGTTGTGGTGGTTGCTACCGCCACCGACGGCACGATCGACCACGCGGACCTTGCCGCCAAAATCGAGGCCCACAAGGACGCCCTGTCGGCCATCATGATCACCTACCCGTCCACCCATGGTGTGTACGACTCCGACGTCCGCGAAGTCTGCGATGCGGTCCACGCAGCAGGCGGCCAGGTGTACGTTGACGGCGCGAACCTTAACGCGCTGGTCGGGCTGGCGCAGCCGGGCAAGTTCGGCGGCGACGTCTCGCACCTGAACCTGCACAAGACGTTCTGCATCCCGCACGGCGGCGGCGGACCCGGCGTCGGACCCGTTGCCGCCAAGGCACACCTGGCACCGTTCATGCCGGGCGACGCCAACAAGGCTGCCCATGAAGAGGGCCACGGCGTGGCGATCTCCGCTTCCCGCTTCGGCTCGGCCGGCGTCCTGCCGATTTCGTGGGCCTATGTGAAGCTGATGGGCGGGCAGGGCCTGACCGAGGCAACCAAGTCCGCACTGCTGGCGGCAAACTACGTTGCCGCCCGACTGGACGAGCACTTCCCGGTCCTCTACACCGGCGAGAGCGGCCTGGTGGCACACGAGTGCATCCTGGACCTGCGCGAGCTGACCGCCCGCACCGGCGTAACTGCCGAGGACGTGGCCAAGCGGCTCATCGATTTCGGCTTCCACGCCCCCACACTGTCCTTCCCGGTGGCCGGCACCCTGATGGTGGAGCCCACCGAGTCCGAGGACCTCGCCGAGATCGACCGCTTCATCGAAGCCATGATCACCATCCGCAAGGAAATTGACCAGGTGGCCAACGGAGACTTCAGTGTGGAGAAGTCCCCGCTGCGCAACGCGCCCCACACGGCCGCCGCCGTCGTCTCTTCCAACTGGGACCGGACGTACCCGCGCGAGCAGGCGGCTTTCCCGGTGGCCTCGCTCCGGCAGGATAAGTACTTCCCGCCCGTGGGCCGCATCGATGGCGCAGCAGGGGACCGCAACCTGGTCTGCTCCTGCCCGCCGCTTTCTGAATTTGAGAACTAAGGACTTCCGATGACTGAGAACTACACCGCGCTCTACGAGCAGCACAAAATTGCCGGCGCCTCCTTCACCGACTTCGGCGGCTGGCAGATGCCCCTGAAGTACAGCTCAGAGCTGGCCGAACACCGCGCAGTGCGCAACGCCGCGGGTCTGTTCGACCTCTCCCACATGGGCGAAATCTGGGTCACCGGCCCCGACGCCGGGGCCTTCCTGGACTATGCCCTGGTGGGCAAGCTGTCCGCCGTCGCAGTAGGCAAGGCCAAGTACTCGCTGATCTGCCAGGAGGACGGCGGCATCATCGATGACCTCATCACGTACCGCCTTCCTGCGGCTGCGGACGGAACAGCGAAGTATCTGGTGGTCCCCAACGCCGGCAATGCTGCAACAGTCGCCGCGGCCCTTGCCGAGCGGGCCGCCAACTTCAACGTCAAGGTGCACGACGTCTCCGCCGAGACCTCCCTCATCGCGGTCCAGGGACCGAACGCCGAAGCCATCCTGCTGACGCTGGTCCCCGCCGAACAGCACGCACTGGTCACCGAACTGAAGTACTACGCCGCCGTTGAGGTAGGGATTACCGTCAATGGCACTGTGCAGGACCTGCTGCTGGCCCGCACCGGCTACACCGGCGAGGACGGCTTCGAGATCTACATCCCGAACGAGGACGCCGCCGGACTGTGGGAGGCCCTGCTGGAAGTCGGCGCCGGGCACGGGCTCATCCCCGCAGGCCTGGCGTGCCGCGACTCGCTTCGCCTCGAAGCCGGCATGCCGCTCTACGGCAACGAACTGTCGCGCGAGGGAAACCCGTACGCGGCGGGCCTCGGCCCGGTGGTTTCGCTGGCCAAGGAATCTGACTTCGTGGGCAGGGCAGTCCTGGCCGAGCTCAATGCACTGGGAGCCGGCTCCACCTCCGGCCGCAGGCTCGTGGGCCTCAAGGGCCTGGGCCGCCGCGCCGGCCGCAGCCACTACCCCGTCCTCAAAGACGGCAACGTCGTGGGCGAGGTGACCTCCGGCCAGCCAAGCCCCACGCTTGGCTACCCGATCGCCCTGGCCTATGTCGAGGTCGAACACTCCGAACCCGGCACCGCCCTGGACATCGACCTCCGCGGCAAGCCGGAACCCTTCGAAGTGGTCCAGCTCCCGTTCTACAAGCGCTCCGCATAACGCTCTCTCACTTGATGTCGGGTTCACTCCGACGCTCTCTCACTTGATGCGGCTTTTGCGCCGACGCTCTCTCACTTTTCAAACACGAACCTAAGGAAATACACATGGCAAAAGTTGTTGCTGAACTGAAGTACTCGGCCGAGCACGAATGGGTTGCTGCTGACGGCTCCGGTCCCGCCAACATCGGCATCTCTGCAGTGGCCGCCGAAGCCCTGGGCGACATTGTGTACGTGGACCTGCCCGAGGTTGGCTCCACCGTGACGGCCGGCGAGACCTGCGGCGAGGTGGAATCCACCAAGTCCGTCTCCGACCTCTACGCCCCGGTCACCGGCGAAGTAGTGGAAATCAACGACGAAGTAGTCTCGGACCCCGCCCTGATCAACAACGATCCCTATGGCGCCGGCTGGCTCTTTAAGGTCTCCGTCACCGAAGAAGGTCCCCTGATGTCAGCTGAAGAATACGCCTCAGCAAACGGCGGCGAACTGTGACCGCCCCGGCAGACGTGACCGCCTTCGAGCAGGCGGTTTCGCCGTCGCTGGACGCAGACCTCGCCGCGCTGGACCCGGAGATCGCCGCGAAGATCGACGACGAGCTCGCCCGCCAGCGTGACGGCCTGGAGATGATTGCCTCCGAGAACCACACCGCCGTCGCTGTGATGCAGGCGCAGGGCTCCGTGTTGACCAACAAGTACGCCGAGGGCTACCCGGGCAAGCGCTACTATGGCGGCTGCGAGCACGTGGACGCCATCGAACAGCTCGCCATCGACCGCATCAAGGCTCTCTTCGACGCCGGGTTCGCGAACGTGCAGCCGCATTCAGGGGCGCAGGCAAATGCCTCGGTGATGCACGCGCTGATCAAACCGGGCGACACCATCATGGGCCTGAACCTGGCCCACGGCGGCCACCTCACCCATGGCATGAAGATCAACTTCTCCGGCAAGCTCTACAACGTGGTCCCGTACGGCGTCCGGGAGGACACCCACACCGTGGACATGGCGGAGGTGGAGCGCCTCGCCCAGGAGACCAAGCCCGCGCTGATCGTGGCCGGCTGGTCCGCCTACGCCCGGCAGCTGGACTTCGCCGAGTTCCGCCGCATCGCTGACTCCGTGGGCGCCTACCTGATGGTGGACATGGCGCACTTCGCCGGCCTGGTGGCCGCCGGGCTGCACCCGTCGCCCGTCCCACACGCGCACGTCACCACGTCCACCACGCACAAGACCCTCGCCGGTCCGCGCGGCGGCATTATCTTGACCAACGACGCCGACATCGCCAAGAAGATCAACTCGGCTGTGTTCCCGGGGCAGCAGGGCGGCCCTCTGGAGCACGTGATCGCGGGCAAGGCCGTGGCGTTCAAGATCGCCGCGTCCGCCGAGTTCAAGGAACGCCAGGAGCGCGTCCTGGCCGGCGCCCGCATCCTCGCCGAACGCCTGGTCCAGCCGGACGTCACCGCCAAGGGCATCAGTGTGGTCTCCGGCGGCACCGACGTGCACCTGGTCCTCGTTGACCTCCGCAACTGCGAGCTCGACGGGCAGCAGGCCGAGGACCGGCTCGCGGCGATCGACATCACCGTCAACCGCAACGCCGTGCCGTTCGACCCGCGCCCTCCGATGGTCACCTCCGGCCTCCGCATCGGCACGCCCGCCCTGGCTACGCGAGGATTCGGCGAGGCTGCCTTCCGCGAGGTTGCGGACATCATCGCCGAGGCTTTGACGGCCAACGCCGACGCGGACCTTTCCGGCCTGCGTCACCGCGTCGAGGAGCTGGCAAAGGCCCACCCGCTCTACCCCGGGCTTTAACCCCAAACCACGCATCGAGATGGCAGTTCGCGGCAGAGATTCCGATGAACACTAGCGCGAACTGCCATCTCGGCACGAACTAGTCGTTAGGAACCAAGCGCATGGCTGTTGGAGTCTTTGATCTGTTTTCGATCGGGATTGGGCCTTCTTCTTCGCATACTGTGGGGCCGATGCGGGCTGCTGCTGTTTTTGCGGAGGAGCTCAAGGGCCTCGGCGTGCTGGCGGAGGTGGCCTCGCTGCGGGTGGACCTGTATGGGTCCCTCGCCGCGACCGGGCACGGGCACGGCACCATGACCGCGGTG
>NZ_VAHO01000012.1 GCF_005796225.1 Pseudarthrobacter sp. NamE5 | reverse complement strand
AACCTTGGCCTTGATCCACTCCGGCTTCCGCTCCACCGGGATGGCGGAGTTCCGCTGCTCAATCCGCAGCATCTTCCGGCCTTCAGGTGCCAATGTCACAGTAGAGCTCCTTCGGGGGTAGCGACCAGGGCGTCTTCATTCTTGCGCAGTTCTTCGGTAATCCGGGAAACGAGGTCAGCCGGGGCAACATTGTGACCGGTTTCCTGCGAGATTGTTGTGGTGCCTGCGTCCGTAATTCCGCAGGCGATGATCTGGCTGTACGGGGCAAGATCGTTGTTGCAGTTGATGGCGAAGCCGTGCATGGTGACGCCCTCATGGACGCGGATGCCGATGGCGGCGATCTTGCGGTCGGGCCCCTTGTTGTCCGCGTTGATCCACACGCCGGCCCGGCCCTTGATGCGCACCGCGTTGATGCCGAAATCAGCGAGTACCGCAATGATCACGGACTCCAGGCGTTCCACGTAGTCGCGGATACCCGCTTTGTTCTTCAGCTTAATGATGGGGTAACCCACCAGCTGGCCCGGCCCATGCCAGGTCAGTTTGCCGCCCCGGTCCACTGGAACGACGGGCGTGCCGTCGAAGGGCCGTTCATGGTCCTCTGTCCGTTTGCCCGCGGTGTACACGGGAGCGTGTTCCAGGAGGAGGACGGTGCTTGGGGCCAATTCTGCGACAACCTTGGCGTGAAGTTCACTCTGGATTTCCCAACCACGGGTGTAATCAACGAAATCAGGAGCAAGACCCAGCTGTGCAAACTCAAGAGTCATGGCAACCAGCTTAGACCGGTTGACGTCCTCCGCCGGGTTTAGTGCTTAAGCTCACCCGGCCCCGGGGAGTGCATCACGGTGATTCGGCCCGGACCTTAACGCGGCCGGCCGGGGCCTGTGGATAACTTCTGCACGCAGGACGGGATTGGGTTAGACATGACCTATGGAGGATTTGCAGGCACCGGAGGTGCCGGGTTTCGCCGTCGGACGGCTGCTGGGCGTTGGCGGAAGCGCGTCAGTCTGGCTTGCAAAGGACCAGCGCACCGGGCGGGACTGCGCGCTGAAGTGCTTCGGACCCGGTAGCGGAAGGGCACGGGGTGCGGAAGCCATGAGCGAGGACGCCGTGCGGCGTGAGATCCGGATCCTTTCGGTCCTGGACCACCAGCACCTGGTCAGGGCCCGCGACGCCGTCCCAACGGCAGGCGTCCATGGCACCGGCACTGCGCTGGTGATGGACTACGCACCCGGTGGTTCCCTTGCCTCGCTGGTGGCCGGCCGCGGAAAGCTCAGCGTCGGTGAAACCGTGACGGTGCTGACGCCCATAGCCCAGGCGCTCAGCTACCTGCATCACAAAGGGTTCACCCATTCGGATGTCTCCCCTGGAAACGTCCTGTTCACGGGGCAGGGAAAACCGCTGCTGTCCGACGTCGGCATTGCCCGGATGCTGGGGGACCCTGGTGGCGCAAGGAATTCCGGCACCCCTGGCTTCGTGGATCCTGCCCCGATCGATGCAGTGCGCGGCCTGCAGCCCGAGCGCGACGTCTACTCTGCGGCGGCGCTTGGGTGGTTCTGCCTCACAGGCCATGCGCCGCCCAGGACTGCCGACCGGCCACCGCTGTCCCTCCTGGTCCCGGAGGTCCCGCGGGAGCTGGCCGCCGCGCTGGAGTGGGGACTCAACGAGAACCGGAGGGAACGCCCTAATGCAGCGGCGCTGGCCGCGGCCGTGTACCGCAGCGCAGCGCCCCTGCCGCTGGACCTGGCGGCCTCGGTCCATCCGACGGTGATACCGGAGCTGCTGACCCGCCGGCATGTTCCTGCACCGTCGCGCCTGGGAAGAGGCCGCGAGAAGTTCCGGTCGGCGGGCAGGCGGCTGGCAACGGCCGCGTGGCCCCGCGTGCCTTTCTCGGTGCCGCGGATGCCGTTTCCGCAGCGGGATCGGAACCTGCGTCCCTCCCGCGGCAGGCATGCAGGGAAAGTGGGCCGGAACCCGCGAAGCCTGAAACGTCTGCTGTGCACCGTCCTTCCGGCTGTTGCCGCAGCGGCGGCGGCCGGAGCCTGGTGGCTGGCAGGGGCGGCAGGGCCGCCTGCCGAATCCGCGCAGGCACCGGGTTCCGCTGCTGTCAACCCTGAAGCGGCTGCCACGGCTGCAGCAGCGCGGGAATCCTCCGGCGCGAACAGTGAGCCTGACTTTGCCGCGGCCGCCCGCAAACAGGCGCGGTCGGCTGACCCGGCCCAAGCTGTAGCTGGCCTAGGTGCCCTGCGGGACCTGGCTTTCAGCAGGGGAAGCTTCGAGCTGCTGGACGAGGTCAACGTGGAGGGTTCGCCGGCAGCCCGGGCCGATGCGCGGACAGCCGGAGAGCTTCGCAGCTCCGGCCACGTCCTCGCCGGCTTCTCCAGTACGCTCAAGGACCTGCGGGCTGAAGAAGGCGCAACGGCCGCCCACGCTGTGGTCAGCCTGCTCTCCGGGTCCTCCGCCTACGAGGAGAGGGACGCCCGGGGGTCTGTTGTCCGTAGGGGAACTGCCGGCAGCCCGGTTGAGCTCAGACTGGTGCTCGTGGCTGTGGACGGCAGGTGGAGGATCAGCGAGATCCTTCCTGGAAGCTAACGCCCCTTGCATCCTGGTCCTTGCCCGCAACCCACTGGGCGGCCTGCTCCAGCGCGGGATGCCGCCATCCGAAGCCTGCCTCCAGGAGCACCGCGGGCTCCATGCGCTGGCTGGCCAGCAGGAGTTCTTCGGCAAGTCCGCCCATCACCAGCCGGAGGACCGGGGCGGGGACCCGCAGGGCAGCGGGCCGGTGCAGGGCCTGCGCCATGGCTGCCACCAGCGCATTCACGTCGGCTTCCTCAGGAGCGCACAGATTTACCGGCCCGCTGACCTGGCTGTCCAACAGGAAGAGGAAGGCCGCCGCTACATCAGGCAGCGTCACCCAGGGCCAGTACTGCCGGCCGTTTCCCAACGGCCCGCCCACACCCAGGCGGATGAGCGGCAGCAGCCTTCCCAAGGCACCTCCCTTCCGGCTGAGGACCACACCGGTCCGCGGGGCAACCACCCGCACCCCATCAGGGACCTCGTGGGCTGCTTCCTCCCATTCCTTGCAGATCCGGGCCAGGGTCCCGGAACCGTTCGGTGCCCCTTCCCGCAGGACGGTGTTCCCGGCATCACCGTAGTAGCCGGCACCGGACTGGCTGATGAAGGTTGCGGGCGGGGAATCCAGCTGCCGCATCGCCCGGGCCAGCGTCCGGGTAGGTCCCAGGCGTGAACTGAACAGCTCGTCCACGCGTTTGCGGGTCCAGGGCCTGTCGCCGATGCCGGCTCCGGAGAGGTTCACCACGGCGTCCGCCCCGGCCAGAGCCTGCGGATCCAGCCGGCCCGCGGCGGGGTCCCACCGGACTTCGTCCGCGGAGGCGGCGTCCCGCCTGACCAGGGTAACGACGTGGTGTCCGGCGTCCCGGAAGCTTGCTGACATGGAGGTGCCGATCAGCCCGGAGGCGCCGGCCATGACGATGCGCATGGTCCATCTCACCACGCCGCGTCCCCGGCGGCACCTCCCGACAGGCCGCAGGGGGTTGACTATGATCGAACGATGACTTCGAGCTACTTTCGTTTCCCGCATCTGCACGGCGACCTGGTCACCTTCGTGGCCGAGGACGACGTGTGGATCGCGCCCCTGGGCGGCGGCCGCGCCTGGCGCGTCTCAGCACTCCAGCTGCCCGCCCGCAACCCACGCTTCACTCCTGACGGGAAGCGGCTGGTGTGGACGGTCGTGCAGGGAACGGCCCCTGAAGTGGTATCGGCAGAGGTCTACGGCGGCGGGTACCGGCAGCTGACCTACTTCGGCCACAGCACCACCAGGGTCAAGGGCTTCACTGCCGGTGGTTCCGTGGTGGTGACCAGCGCGTTCCGGCAGGCGGAAAGCAGGCACACACACGCCTACAGTGTCCCGCTAGGAGGCGGCTGGGCCGAAGAACTCCCGTTCGGGCCGGTTGAGTCCGTGGCGTTTGGCCCTGAAGTGGGTGACGAACGCCCCGTGGTGGTGGGCAGCGTGCTGTCCCGCGAACCGGCCTGGTGGAAGCGCTACCGCGGCGGAACGGCAGGAAAGCTGTGGATCGACACGGACGGCAACGGCGAGTTCGAGCGCCTGCTTGCGGACCTGGACGGCAACCTTGCCGATCCCATGTGGGTGGATGGCCGGATCGCCTTCCTTTCGGACCACGAAGGCTACGGCAACCTCTATTCGGTCCTTCCCAACGGAAAGGACCTGCGCCGGCACACGGACCACGAGGACTTCTATGTCCGGCATGCAGCCACGGACGGCAAGCGCGTCATATTCGAGTCGGCCGGTGAGTTGTGGGTGCTGCATGACCTCGGTTCCGACGCCGTCCTTCTCGATATCACCCTCGGTTCTGCTTCCCA
The DNA here is from genome assembly GCF_005796225.1 of Pseudarthrobacter sp. NamE5. GTDB lineage: Bacteria > Actinomycetota > Actinomycetes > Actinomycetales > Micrococcaceae > Arthrobacter. The sequence goes on along the minus strand of NZ_VAHO01000012.1, from coordinate 117,248 downwards.
GTCCAGGCGCCCTGCCCTGCTCAAGACCAGCAAGCACCTAGGCGCAGTGGTGCCGGATACGAAGGGCGCGGCCAGCGCAGTTGAAGCGCACGGCACCATCCACTGGCTCCGCCACAAGGACGGACCCTCCCGCATCATCGAGGCAGCACCCGGCGTCCGGGCCCGGCTGCCCAGGCCCCTCGGCGACGGCAGGATTGCCTACGTCGCGGACCACGACGGTGTGGAGGCGCTGTATATCAAGGACATTGCCGCCCCCGTGCCGCACCCTGCCGGGGTTCCGCCCATGGAGGGCGGCCCCGCCGAACGGGTCAAGGACAGCCGCCCTGCTGCCGAAGCGGCCCACGAGGACGCAGTGGTGCTGCCGCAGCCCGTTCCCGCAGCGGGTGCAGCCGTGCTGGCCGGGAGCCCTGCACCGGCTGCCTCCGATGAGCAGGCAGATGTCGCGCCCGACTCGGACGCCTCCGCTGCGGAAGCACAGGCCGGCCCCACTGCAACCCGCGTCGCTTTCCCCAGGCCGTCCCGGGCCAGCGCCCTCGAGGCGAGCCCCGACGGGCTGAGAATTGCCCTTGGCACCTCCTTCGGCGAGATTTTTGTGGCGGACACCCGTACGGGTGAAATCGTCCTCGTCGCCAGCATCGGCGAGGGCACCATTGCTGACCTCGCCTGGTCGGCGGACTCGCAGTGGCTGGCCTGGTCTGAGCCGGTCACCTCGTTCGGTTCACGCAGCCGGTTGAGGCTGGCCAACATGGCGGAGCCTGCTGCCGGCCCGGTGGACGTAACGGACGGCCGCTTCTGCGACACGTCTCCGGCGTTCACGGCCGACGGGAAATTCCTGGCATTCCTTTCCAACCGCAGCTTTGATCCGGTCTATGACGGGCACTCCTTCGACCTCTCCTTCCCCAGCCCCATCAAGCCGTACCTCGTGGCACTGTCAGCCGATACGCCGTCGCCCTTCGGCCCTGGCGTGGACGCCCCGGGGGAAGAGGCGGCAGCCACCGGAGGAGCAGGCGGAAAGGGGACGGACGACGGCGCCCAGACGGCACCGGAGGTCCGGGTGGATCCCGAGGGCCTCGCCCACCGGGTCATCACCGTCCCCGTGGCGCAGGGCAACTACACCTCCCTGACAGCCGCCGACGGGGCGCTGCTGTGGCTCGACTGGGCCCTGGCCGGCGTGACCGGTGACGGCAAGGCCAGCCACGAGGACAAGGACGCCCGTCCCAGCCTGGTCCGGTTCGACCTTGGCCGGCGGAAGCAGTCCACCCTGGTGGACGCGCTGGACAGCTACCGGCTGTCGGGGGACCGCAGCAAAGTGGTGCTGATCTCGGACAAGCAGGTCACGGTGGTTCCCGCCGATGCCAAGGCGGATGAGGAATCCGGAAAGCTGGTCAAGGTGGACCTTGGCCGCATCCGGGTGATGATGGACCCGCTCAGTGTGTGGGGCCAGGCGTTCGATGAGGCCTGGCGCCTGCAGCGGGACTTCTTCTGGGCAGAGGACATGGCAGGACAGGACTGGGACTCCGTCTACCGGCGCTACCGTCCCCTCGTGGGTCGCCTGGGCTCGCACGATGACCTGGTGGACCTCCTCTGGGAGCTGCACGGCGAGTTGGGCACCTCCCACGCGTATGTCCGCCCTGCGCTTGTCACCGAGAACGGCAGTCACGGCCAGGGCCGGCTGGGCGCCGATCTAACGTACACGGCAGCGGGCTGGGAAATCACGCGCATTCTCGCTGGCGAATCGTCCGATCCGCTGGCCACCTCGCCGCTGACCCGGCCGGGTGTGGGCGCCAAGGCGGGCGACATCCTGCTGGCGGTCGACGGCGTGCCGCTGTCGGAAAGCGTCACACCGGCCATGCAGCTCGTGGGCGCGGCGGGCCGTGCCGTGGAACTGACCCTCCTCAACGGTTCGGCGCACGGAGCCGCAGCAGGCACCCAGCGCCGGGTCGCCGTCGTGCCCGTCAAGGACGAGGAACGCCTGCGCTACCAGGAGTGGGTGGCCGCCAACCGGCGCACGGTCCGTGAAGCATCCGGCGGCAAGTTCGGCTACCTGCACATCCCGGACATGATGGCGAACGGCTGGGCCCAGCTCCACCGTGACCTGGACACCGAAACGGGCCTGGACGGCCTCATTGTTGACGTCCGGCGCAACCGCGGCGGCCACACCTCGCAGCTGGTGGCCGAACTCATCGGCCGCAAGGTCACGGGCTGGAGCATGCCCCGCGGCGAGAAGCCGCGGACGTACCCGCACCACGCGCCGCGCGGCCCCGTGATCATCCTGGCCGACGAATTCGCCGGCTCCGACGGTGACATCATCACCCAGGTGTCAAAGCTGCGGGGCATCGGACCGGTTATCGGCACGCGTACCTGGGGCGGTGTAGTGGGCATCGACAACCGGTTCGCCCTTGCTGACGGCACCGGGGTGACACAGCCCCGGTACGCTACGTGGTTCGGCGGCGGAGTGGGCTGGAGCGTTGAGAACTACGGCGTGGACCCGGACATCGAAGTCACGTATCCGCCGCATGCCTACGCCGCCGGCCGGGACCCCCAGCTGGAGTACGGCATCGGTGCCCTAAAGGAAATGATCCAGGAGCTGCCAACGGACAGGCCGCCGGCCCGTGAAGGGTACCGCCTGCTCAGGCCGGCTCCGTTGCCTGCGCGCAGCCAGGGCAAGTAAGGCACTGTAACAGGGAAAGGCCCTGCCTGCCGGAGAATCCGGCGGGCAGGGCCTTCAGTGTCAATGGAGGATCAGGACTCCAGTGTGGCGTCCATGGTGATGTCGATGCTTGCCAGGGCACCCGAGACCGGGCAGCCCACCTTGGCTTCGCCGGCAATCTTCTGGAACTCGTCCTCGGAGATGCCAGGCACCGTGGCTGAGACGGTCAGGTGGCTGCCGGTGATGCCGGTGCCCGGAACGAACGTCACGTCAGCCTTGGCGCGCACTTCCTCCGGGGTGTGTCCCGCCTTGGCGAGTTCATTGCTGAAGGCCATGGAGAAGCAGGCGGCATGGGCTGCGGCGATAAGTTCCTCCGGGCTGGTCTTGCCGTTGGCCGCTTCCGTGCGGGCCTTCCAGGTGACATCGAACGTGCCCAGGCCCGAGGTGGCCAGGCTGGTGGTTCCAGCACCTTCCGTCAGATTGCCGTTCCATACTGCATTTGCTGAACGTGTTGCTGCCATGTTCACTCCTCAAATCGATGTGTACCGGGGCAGGCCGCTGCCTCAACCCCGCCGTGTCCCATCCTATGGACTTCACCGTCCGGGTGCACCGGGTGTCCGCTGTCAGAGGATTATGACCGAAAGGCATTAACGCCGACGGCGGCGCCCACCGGGGGAGCGCCGCCGTCACGTCTTCCACAGCCCGCCGCTACCGCCAGAGAGTGGCGATGGCGATGTTAAGCAAGGCGAGCCCCCCCACGCCGTGGGCCAGGCCAGTGCCCACAGCCTCGCCCTTCTTGTATTTGCGGCGGCCAATGAACGCCAGTACACCGACGGCGAGGCCGATGGCGAACTTGATGCCCAGCTTGGCGTAGTTGGCGTCCATGTCCAGGGCGGGGATCAGCCCCATCAGCGCGATGCCGGTCAGCAGCTGGAGCATGGCACCGTCGAACTGGCGGGGGTGGACCGTGGGTTTCTTCATCTGGCCGATCCAGATGCCGACGATCATGGCGGCGCCGACGATGTGCAGGAAAACCATGATGTTATAGACGATGTTCATGGGACCAGTGTAGCCATTCGTTCTACAGCTTGTAGTAGTTAAACGCCGACGGCGGTGCAGGCCGGTGTTTCCCACCGTTGCCTGCACCGCCGTCATGCGTTTTGCCTGCTACAGCCCCAGGTCAGCTTCGAAGGCGCCCTCTTCAAGGCGGGCCTTCAGGGTCTGGAGGAACCGGCCTGCGTCCGCACCGTCCACCAGGCGGTGGTCGTACGTCAGCGACAGGTACATCATGGAGCGGATGGCGATCGAGTCGTCGCCGTTCTCGTCGGAAACCACCACGGGGCGCTTGACGATGGCGCCGGTGCCCAGGATGCCCACCTGCGGCTGGTTGATGATCGGGGTGTCGAACAGGGCGCCCACCGAGCCGATGTTGGTGATGCTGAACGTGCCGCCGGAGAGCTCGTCCGGGCCAATCTTGCCGTCGCGGGTACGTGCTGCGACGTCGGCGATCTTGCCGGCCAGTCCGGCGAGGTTCAGGTTGCCGGCGTCGTTGATGACCGGGACCAGGAGGCCCTTGTCGGTGTCGACGGCGATGGCCAGGTGCTCGGCGTTGTGGTACGTGATTTCCTGCTTTTCCTCATCGTAGGCAGCGTTGAGCTTGGGGTGCTGCTTGAGGGCCTCGGCCACAGCCTTGGCGATGAAGGGCAGGAATGTCAGCTTGGTGCCGTTCTGTGCTTGGAACGAGTTCTTGGCACGGGCACGGAGCTTGGCCACCTTGGTCATGTCCACTTCGTGAACCTGGGTCAGCTGCGTGGAGATCTCCAGGGATTCACGCATGCGCCGGGCGATGACCTGGCGGATGCGCGGAGCCTTCTGCGTGGTGCCGCGCAGGGAGGAAACGGCGCCATTGGGAGCGGCAGGCGCCGACGCGGCCGGGGCTGCTGCGGGAGCGGCAGCCGGTGCTGCCTTGGCTTCCGCCGCGGCCAGCACATCCTGCTTGCGGATACGGCCGCCGACGCCGGTGCCCGAGAGCGAGGCGATGTCCACGCCGTGCTGGTTGGCCAGCTTGCGGACCAGGGGAGTCACGTAGCCGGACTCGGAACCGCCTGCTGCAGGAGCCTCGGCTGCTGCGGGCGCAGATGCCGGTGCTGCAGCGGGAGCGGGTGCTGCCGCGGGGGCTGGCTTGGGAGCTTCGGGAGCCGGTGCCGCGGCGGGTGCAGGCGCAGGGGCTTCAGCCTTCGGTGCCTCAGCCTTGGGGGCTTCCTGGGCCGGTGCCTCGGTGGACGGCGCTTCGGTGGGAGCCGCGGCGGCACCGGAACCGATGACTGCCAGGACGGAACCAACCTCTGCGGTCTCGTCCTCGTTGACGCGGATCTCCTGGAGCGTTCCCGCGACAGGGGACGGAATCTCGGTGTCCACCTTGTCGGTGGAGACCTCCAGCAGGGGCTCGTCCACCTCCACGGTGTCGCCGACGGCCTTCAGCCAGCGGGTGACGGTGCCTTCGGTGACGCTCTCGCCCAGGGCAGGCAGGGTAACCTCGTGGCCTTCGCCGCCGCCGGCGGCAGGGGCCTGAGGTGCGGGAGCTTCCTGGGCGGGGGCTTCCTGTGCAGGTGCGGCGGCGGGGGCCTCCTGCGCCGGAGCTTCCTCGGCGGGAGGCGCGGCCGGCGCCTCTTCCGTGGGTGCACCAGAACCGTTGGCGGAGCCGTCACCGATGCGGACCAGGGGAGCGCCTACCTCGGCGGTCTCGTCCTCGGCAACCAGAATTTCCTCAATCACGCCAGCTACAGGAGAGGGGATTTCAGTGTCTACTTTGTCGGTGGAAACTTCGAGCAGGGGCTCGTCCACCTCTACCCGGTCACCTACCTGCTTCAGCCAGCGGGTGACGGTTCCTTCGGTGACGCTCTCACCGAGGGCGGGCAAGTTAACGGATTCAGACATGTCGTCCCCGTTCTCCTTATTGATCTTTAGTGCGAATGGATGCTGCCTTGTTGGAAGCCTAGTGCACCCGGTCCAAGGCGGCCGGGTGCACCAGGCTCGGTGGTGCCGGGGAGACTAGCCGTGAAGCGGCTTGCCCGCGAGTGCCAGGTGGGCTTCGCCCAGGGCCTCGTTTTGGGTGGGGTGGGCGTGCACCAGCTGGGCCACATCCTCCGGGTAGGCTTCCCAGTTGACGATCAGCTGGGCCTCGCCGACCTGCTCGCCCATCCGGGCGCCGATCATGTGGACACCGACCACGGGGCCGTCCTTCTGGCGGACCAGCTTGACCAGTCCGGAGGTGCCCAGGATGGAGCTCTTGCCGTTGCCGGCCAGGTTGTATTCCTGGGTCTGCACCTGGTCCTCGCCGAACTTCTCCTTGGCGGCCTTTTCGGTGTAGCCCACGGTGGCGATTTCGGGCTCGGAGTAGGTGACCTTGGGGATGTTGATGTCCTCGACGATCACGGGCTTGAGGCCGGCGATTTCCTCGGCCACGAAGATGCCCTGCTGGTAGCCGCGGTGCGCGAGCTGGACGCCGGGGACGATGTCGCCGACGGCGTAGATGTTGCCCACGCCGGTGTGCAGGCGCTCGTTGGTGATGACGAAGCCGCGGTCGATGGTGATTCCCGCTTCCTCGTAGCCGAGGTTGGCGGTGACGGGACCGCGGCCCACGGCGACCAGGAGGAGGTCGGCTTCGAAGGTCTTGCCGTCCACCAGGGTGACCTTGACGCCGTCGTTGTTCTGCTCAACGCCCTGGAAGAACACGCCGGTGGAGAACTTGATGCCGCGCTTCTTGAAGGCGCGCTCAAAGTTCTTGACAATGGTGGCGTCCTCGTTGGGGACCAGCGAGGGCAGGCCTTCCACGATGGTGACGTCCACGCCGAAGGACTTCCAGACCGAAGCGAACTCGACGCCGATCACGCCGCCGCCGAGGATGATGGCGCTCTTGGGGATGGAATCCATGGTCAGGGCCTGGTCCGAAGTGATGACCTTGCCGCCGATTTCCAGGCCCGGAAGGGTGCGGGAGTAGGAGCCGGTGGCGAGGACGATGTTCCTGCCCTTGTAGGCGGTGCCGTTGACCACGATGGTGTCGGTGCCCTGGAGCTTGCCTTCACCTTCGATGACGGTGATGCCCTTGGACTTGATCAGGCCCTGGAGGCCCTTGTACTTGCCGGCGATGATGCCGTCCTTGTACGCGTTGACGGCGGTGATGTCGATGCCGTCGAGGGTGACGTTCACGCCGTACTTGGCGGAGTCACGGGCGTGGTCGGCCAGCTCCGCGGAGTGCAGGAGGGCCTTGGTGGGGATGCAGCCGTTGTGGAGGCAGGTGCCGCCGAGCTTGGCCTTCTCCACGAGGCCGACGGTGAGGCCAAGCTGTACTGCCCGCAGCGCCGCGGCGTATCCGCCGCTGCCGCCACCGAGTACCAGGATGTCGAATTCTTGCGCAGTTGCCTGATCGGCCACTTAAACGCTCCCTCGCGTGAACGATGACGCGTTCTCCGCGCATCATCTGGTCTTGGAACTTGCACTGCCGTGATTATGCCAGCAGGCCTGTTCTCTTGCATTTGTGACTACCGTGGTTCACCTTAGCGAACCACCTATCCATGCTCCACCTTGGGGCCGCGTTTGTGGAGCGCTTGTGTCGAGTGTCACGCGGCTTTGTGGCACAGGGATCACCATGCCGCAAAGCCGCGCGACACGCCGCCCGGCGGGCGGATCAATCTCAGGCGGCAGCAGCCAGGATGTCCTCCACGTAGGCCACCAGGGTCCGCACGGTGCAGCCCGTTCCCTGCTTGTGGGTGTAGCCGTAAGGGCTTCCGTTGTTAAAGGACGGCCCGGCAATGTCGATGTGGGCCCACGGGATCTGTTCCCCGTCCTTGCCCTTGCCCACGAACTCGCGGAGGAAGACGGCAGCGGTCATCATGCCGCCGTGCCGTTCGCCGATGTTGGCAAGGTCCGCCACCTGCGAGTCGAGGCTGGGGCGCAGTTCCTCGGGAAGGGGCATGGGCCAGACTAGTTCCCCGGCCCGGTCGGCAGCGGCCTTCAGGGCGCCCGTCACGCTGTCCGAGCCCATGACGCCGGCGGTGCGGTTGCCCAGGGCGATCAGCTGCGCGCCGGTGAGCGTGGCGACGTCGATGATGGCGTCCGGGTATTCGCGGCTGGCAGCGACAATGCCGTCGGCCATCACCAGGCGGCCCTCGGCGTCGGTGTTGAGCACCTCCACCGTCTTTCCCCCGAACATCGTCAGGACGTCTGCAGGCCGGGAGGCGGCGCCGGAGGGCATGTTTTCGGCAATGCAGAGCCATGCGGTTGCCTTAACCGGCAGGCCAAGGCCCGCAAGGGCAAGGACAGTGTTAAGGACGACGGCGGCGCCCGCCATGTCGCTCTTCATGTCGCCCATACCGAGGGCCGGCTTAATGGAGATGCCGCCGGTGTCGAAGGTAATGCCCTTGCCGACGAGCGCGATCTTCGAGGTTGCCTTGGCCGGGGAGTACTCCACCTTGACCAGGCGCGGCTGGCGGGCAGAGCCCTTGCCCACGCCAATGATGCCGCCGTAGCCCTCCTTTTCCAGGCGCTTCTCGTCCCAGACCGTCACCTTGACGGGCAGCCCCTTGGCCAGGTCCTTGGCGGCTTCCGCGAACGTTTCCGGGTAGAGGTGGCTGGGCGGCTGGTTGACCAGGGAGCGGGTTGCGTTGACAGCCCTGCCAATCAGCGCGGCCCGCTTGAGGGCGGCGCCGAGTTCCTTCTGGTCTGCCAGCTCGGTGAAGACGACGGCGTTGCGCACAGGATCCTTCAGGCCGTCCCTCGAGGAACGGAACTCGGTGAATGCATAGGCGCCGAGGGCGGCACCTTCGGCGACGGCCGCGACGTCGGCCACGGACGCCGTCGGGAATGCCAGGGCAACGGTGGCAAGGCCTGCGAGCTGGCGGACCGCGGAACCGGCGGCACGGCGCAGTGCTTCCCCGGTCAGCGGATTCGCGGCAGATACCTTGCCCACCCCGGCCAGGGCCAGCACGCCGGCGCCGGTCTCGGGCAGTCCCGGCAGGCGCACCAGCTGGTCGGCCGCACCCGTGATGCCCAGGGTCTTCAGGGAATCCGCCAGCGCCTCCGCGGACTTGGCAGTCAGCGGATTGTCCAGGAGGACGGGACCGTCTGCACCCTGACCCACGCCTATGACCACTGCGTCGCTGGGGTTCTTCTTCAGGTCCCGCGAGAGGGTACTAAGGTTGATTTCAGTATTCTTGACCACGCGGATCAGTCCTCGATTCTCGAAAGATGTTCGGGCAGGGGTGCATGTTGGGCGCTCTGCCATGGTTGCCCGGGTACGGCCGTTCGGAACGCAGTCCGGGGTCTGCCGGCCCGTCTGGCAGGCCAGTTCCGATCGTAGCCCGTCCCCGCCGCGCCGGGTGAGATTTCTTGAGATGTGCGCCACACGGCGCGCTGGAATGCGGTGCTGCGCCGCGGCGTTGTAAAGAGTGTCCAAACCGCACCTATGGAAGGAACATGCCGTGCTTGAACGGATCTCCGGCTCCCTGCTGGACCCCGACGCGCTCTATGCGCGCAACATCGGGCTGTTCCACAGCCCTGAGCTCCGCGGGCTGAACCTGGTGATGGGCTTCACCGGATTCGCTGATGCCGGCCATGTGGTGAAGCAGATCAACGCGGAGCTGCTGGACTCGCTCGACGCGGAACCCGTCGCTGTCTTCGACGCGGACCAGCTGATTGACTACCGGTCACGCAGGCCGCACCTGACCTTCGTCGAGGACCACCTGCAGGACTACCAGGAACCGAGGCTGGCCCTGTACCGGCTCAAGGACGGCCTGGGCAACCCGTTCCTGCTGCTCGCCGGTTTCGAGCCTGACCTCCAGTGGGAGCGCTTCGCCCGCGCCGTGGTGGGCATCGTGGAGAACCTGGACGTGAACCTCGTCACCTGGATCCACTCCATCCCCATGCCCGTGCCGCACACCCGTCCGGTAGGAGTGACCGTGCACGGCAACCGGCCGGAGCTGATTGAGGGCATCTCGGTCTGGAAGCCAACGGTGGAAGTCCCTGCAGCCGTGGGGCACATCCTGGAGCTGCGGCTGGTGGAAGCCGGGCGCAACGTGGCCGGCTACGTCATCCACGTGCCCCACTACCTGGCGGAGGCGGAGTACCCCATCGCCGCGGTAGCAGGCCTTGAATACCTCGGCGCGGCCACCTCGCTGATGCTGCCCACGGACAGGCTCCGCGAGGCCGGCCGCGAAGTCAGCCGGCAGATCGCCGAGCAGATCGATGCGTCGGAGGACGTGCAGCAGGTGGTGGCCCGCCTTGAGACGCGCTACGACGAGAAGGCTGACGGCATTGTGCGGCGCTCGCTCCTCGCGGACGAAAATGACGAGCTGCCCAACGCCGACGACCTCGGCGCCGCAGTGGAGGCCTACCTCGCCCGCGAAAACCCCGGACAGTAGAGATTGCGGGCAGCAGCAGCCGGCTGCTGCCCGGGCCAGCGGGCAGCCCGGGCATAATGAAGTGGTGACAGCACCCCGCGCCTGGCTCATCTGGACCATTGGAATATTCGGGTACCTGGTGGCCGTGGCGCAGCGCACGTCCTTTGGGGTGGTGGGCCTGGAAGCCACCGAGCGGTTCCATGCCAGTGCCTCGGCCATTTCGTTCTTTACCGTCCTTCAGCTCCTTGTGTACGCCGGGCTCCAGATCCCGGTCGGCCTGCTGGTGGACAGGTTTGGCTCCCGGGCCATGATTGCCGGCGGGGCGGTCCTGATGGGACTGGGCCAGCTGCAGCTGGCCTTCGCGGACAGCATCCCCGGGGGAGTGGCCGGGCGGGTCCTGGTAGGGGCCGGGGACGCCATGACCTTCATTTCGGTCATCCGCCTGATTCCGCTGTGGTTCGCTCCGGCCAGGGTGCCGCTGGTGACCCAGCTGACCGGCATGTCAGGCCAGCTGGGACAGCTGTTCAGCGTTATCCCGTTCGCCTTCGTCCTGCATCTCTCCGGCTGGACCCCCGCATTCCTGATGCTGGCCGGGATGTCGGCTCTCGCGGTCGTCCTGGTCCTGGTACTCCTGCAGGACGTCCCGCCGGGCACGGAGCGGCCGCAGGCCCGGCAGGGGCTCAGGGCCACCGGTGCATCCCTCGGGCGGGCGTGGCGCCAGCCGGGAACCCGGCTGGGTTTGTGGAGCCACTTCACCATCCAGTTCAGCGGCACCGTGTTTGCGATGACGTGGGGCTACCCCTTCCTTATTTCCGGCCAGGGACTGGACGCGGGAACCGTGGCTGCCCTCATGGCGCTCTACGTCGCCGCCGCGATGGCTGTGGGCCCGTTCATCGGGCGGTTTGTTTCGAGGCATCCGCTGCGGCGTTCCACCATGGTCCTGCTGATCGCCGGGGCCACCGCTGGAGCATGGGGCGCTGTCCTGCTGACGCCCGGGCGTTCGCCCTTGTGGCTGCTGGCAGGGCTGGTGGTGGTCCTGGCCATCGGCGGACCCGGCTCCATGATCGGCTTCGACTTCGCGCGGACCTTCAATCCCGCACACCGGATCGGTACCGCCACCGGCATCGTCAACGTGGGCGGGTTCATCGCCGCCCTGGTCGCGATCTTCCTGATCGGCCTGGTGCTCGACGTCCTGTATGCGGGCGGCTTCTCCAATGGAGTGCTGTACGGGCTGGACCCGTTCCGGATTGCTTTGAGCGTCCAGTTCCTCCTCCTTGGCTTTGGTGCGGCAGCAATGCTGGTTTGCAGGCGCAAGGTCCGCCGGCAGATGGCTGCCCAGGGTGTTGTGGTCCCGCCGCTTCGGACCGCCCTGGCCCGCACGCGGCGGGAAAACCTGGCCCGGCGGCAGGCGTCCGCTAAGGACCGCTGACACTGCTCCTCCACAGCCGCGTTTACCCACTTAGCGCAGGCTTGCACACATAGCAAAACTCCGTTCTTAACCTGGGTACGCAGGCGGCGAATGCTTGAGCCATGACACCCCCAGAACGCCTCACAGTGCGCGGCCCGGAAGACATCCTTGGCTTCATTCCCCACTCGCTGGGATATTGGCCGGCCAACAGCCTGGTTGCCATGACCCTGCAGGGCAAGAGTCTCGGAGCCACGCTGCGGCTTGACCTGCCGGACCGCGATGTCCTGGCGGCACCTTCAAAATACCTGCAGGCCGTCCGGTGCTACCTCGAGGCGGACAAGGAAGCAGACGGCACCTTGCTGGCGATCTTCACCGGCAATGCGGAGGCGGCGGCACCATCCATGTACGACAGTTTGTTGGCGGGCCTGGATTCCATGCTGGAAAAGGCCGGGTTGCCGGTCCGGGAAGCCTGGTATGTCGGGGATGACTACTGGCGGGACGCCTGGTGCATCGATGCTTCGTGTTGCCCCCTGCCGGGCCGTCCGGTCCAGCAAATCCGGGACAGCCTGCTCAACACGGAGATGGTCTACCGGGGAAGCAGCGTAGGGCCGCCGCCTGAGGAACGGTCCACGCGCGGACTATTGCCGGCCATCCACCGCGACGCAGTGCTGGAGGCGGAGGCCGTGTGGTCGGCCCAGTTGGACCTGCGGCGGCAGAGCCGGCGGCAGTTCGACGCAGTACTGCGGCAGTGGGAAGCGGCGCTGGCCCGCCCCCGGGATCCGGGGCGGCCATCGGTGCACTCTGACGCCTTCCTGCGCGCTACGCTCCTGGTGCCCGCGTGGCGGGACGCGGTCCTGGTGATGGCTGCGGCAGGGAAAGCGGCGGCCACGGCGGGAGCCGAGGAATTCGGGATTTTCGACGGTGATGTGGAGCTGGGCCCGTTGGAGCCCCCAGCGGAAGACGCCGGCAGAAAAACAATTCCGCCCGGATCGCATGCCTGCGGCCCTCCATCCTTCGCCTTGGCCGCCGGCCAGCTGGATGTTGACCGGGAAAGCCTGCTGAGGCGCACCGGCCTGCCGGAAACACCAGGCCTTGAACCCGGAATGCCGGGCTATGGGGAGGTCCTGATGGGGCAGGTGCCGGCGGTGCCCCAATGGCGGACGCTGGACTCCCTCGATCTTGTCCTGGCGCAGCTCGCCTTGCCGGGCGGCGCACCGGCGGCGGCCGCGTTGACCGGAAGGGGCTGGATTGCCTGGTGCCGGGGACGCGGCTCCTATGCGGCCGCGTACCTCGGCGAGGCGCTGGAGATTGAGCCCGGCTACCGCCTGGCCGGGCTGCTGCTGGAGCTGGTCCGCCGCGGCACCCTGTGCGGGTGGGCCGGGCGGAGGGACGCAGCCTGGCAGAGATTCGGACCGGACGCTGCCTAAGGGCGGGCCCAGCAGCTGTGCGGCAGGGGTTTCCGAAACCTATGGGGAGGTCCTATTCGGGGAAACGTGAGACAATGGTTGCCGAGACCCGGTTGGGTCCGTGTATCAGGTGCTGGTAAATGCTCCTTTCGGGGAACATTACGGCGGCTCTGGCAGTTGTCCATTAAGACTCTGCCGGCCGTGGTGGCGCTTGGTTTTCACCACGGACTTGACAGGGTCATAGTGGTGTTGCCCGTATGGCGATTCCACAGACCACCGCTAGAAAGGTTTTCTGTGACCCCGTCTTCCACGAAGAAGGATCCCGCCGCCCAGGACGAACTGTCCGCTGAGGAAAAGCAGGCTGCAACCAACGCCAAGCGGGCAGCTACGCGGGCAGCCAACAAGGCTTCAGCCGGTGAGGCTGCAGCGGACGGCAAGCGCGAGCCCAAAAAGCGCGGCCCCAAGCCGGGCGCGAAGGCAGCTGCCGAGGCTGCCGGAAAGTCTGCCGGTGACACTGACACCGAGGACGTCGAAGAAGTTGAGGAAGACCTTGACGACATCATCCTGGAAGCACCTGATGTTGTTGAGGAGGAAGCCGACGCCGAGGCCGATCCCGCCAAGGCAGCCGCCGGCTCGGGCAAGGGTTTCGTCTACTCGGACGCCGACGACGACGACGCACCTGTCCAGCAGGTGATGTCCGCCGGCGCCACGGCCGACCCCGTCAAGGACTACCTGAAGCAAATCGGTAAGGTTGCGCTGCTCAACGCCGAGCAGGAAGTGGACCTCGCACTGCGGATCGAAGCCGGCCTGTTTGCCGAAGAGAAAATCAACGCGGACGACGGCTCCATGGATCCGAAGTACCGGCGTGAGCTTGAGTTCATCATCCATGACGGTAAGCGCGCCAAGAACCACCTGCTTGAAGCCAACCTCCGCCTGGTGGTTTCGCTGGCCAAGCGCTACACCGGCCGCGGCATGCTCTTCCTTGATCTCATCCAGGAAGGCAACCTGGGCCTCATCCGTGCAGTCGAGAAGTTTGACTACACGAAGGGCTTTAAGTTCTCCACCTACGCCACCTGGTGGATCCGGCAGGCCATCACCCGCGCCATGGCTGACCAGGCCCGCACCATCCGTATCCCGGTGCACATGGTGGAAGTCATCAACAAGCTGGCCCGCGTCCAGCGCCAGATGCTCCAGGACCTCGGCCGCGAACCCACGCCCGAAGAGCTGGCGCTCGAACTCGACATGACACCCGAGAAGGTTGTCGAAGTCCAAAAGTACGGCCGCGAGCCCATCTCGCTGCACACGCCGCTTGGCGAGGACGGCGACTCCGAGTTCGGCGACCTCATCGAGGACTCAGAGGCCGTGGTTCCCGCGGACGCCGTGAGCTTCACGCTCCTGCAGGAGCAGCTGCACTCCGTCCTGGATACCCTGTCCGAGCGTGAGGCCGGGGTTGTGGCGATGCGCTTCGGTCTGACCGACGGACAGCCGAAGACTTTAGACGAAATCGGCAAGGTCTACGGCGTTACGCGCGAGCGTATCCGGCAGATCGAATCAAAGACCATGTCCAAGCTCCGCCACCCCTCGCGGTCGCAGGTGCTCCGGGACTACCTGGACTAGGGATCGCTGGACTAGGACTGCCGTCCCGGCAGGACAGCGCAAACCGGCCCGCCGGCGGCTGCGGCTTCAACAAGCTGCAGCCGCGGGCGGGCCGGTTTTGTCCCTGATCAGCAAGCACAACCCGGCAGGCCGGCCGGCATGCGCTGCCACGGTCTACTGATGGTGATTAAAAAATTGGGACCCCACCATACGGTGGGGTCCCAACAGCTTCAGCGCGCTAGTCGATTTCTACGGCTGCCTTCTCGTGAAGCTTGGCCGTCTCATCGTGCCAGTCGGAGCTCATCGGCTTGAGAGTCGCCTCGACGGCACGGGCGTGGTGGCCGCAGAACAGCAGCTCACCACCGGAGGACTCCAATACAACCCGGACGTAGGCCTGAGCTCCGCAACGGTCGCACCGGTCCAGTGCATTGAGTGTGCGGTCTGCCACTGCTGTTGTCATGTCGGCCTCCTTAGTAGATCAGTACGTCTATATAACCAGCATTCGTAACAAAACCATCGCAAGGATGGGACAAGTTCGCTGTGCGCGTATCCGCAACATTGGCTCAAGAACTGCGCAGCCGCCGTCGTAGCCGCCCGGGTGGCGTGGTCCACACCCTCGGCCAGGTGTGGCACCCGGCCCTCCCCGGCGGAGCCGACTACCCTAGAAGGAGCGCTTTCGGCGCCCGTTTCATCCGTCCCTGAAGGAGTTCACCACCAGTGGCACCAAGTTCTGATTACACTGCCCGCCACCTGTCTGTTCTGGAAGGCCTCGAAGCCGTCCGCAAGCGCCCGGGCATGTACATCGGTTCCACCGACTCCCGCGGGCTGATGCACTGCCTCTGGGAAATCATCGACAACTCCGTGGACGAAGCCCTGGCCGGGTTCGGCCACGACATCAAAATCATCCTGCACGCGGACAATTCGGTGGAGATCCACGATGACGGGCGCGGCATCCCCATCGACAAGGAGCCCAAGACCGGCCTGACGGGCGTCGAGGTGGTGTTCACGAAGCTGCACGCCGGCGGCAAATTCGGCGGCGGCTCCTACACGGCCTCGGGTGGGCTCCACGGTGTGGGCGCGTCAGTGGTCAACGCCCTGTCCGCCCGCCTGGACGTTGAGGTCGACCGTGGCGGCAAGACCTACAGGATGTCCTTCCGGCGCGGCGAGCCCGGACGTTTCAAGGACACCGGCTCCAGGCTGGATCCTGCCGCCCCCTTCGCCCCCTTCGTGGACGACTCGGTGCTCGACGTTGTGGGCAAGGCCAAGCGCGGGGTCACCGGAACCCGTATCCGCTACTGGGCGGACCGGCAGATCTTCACCCCGGACGCAAAGTTCTCCTACGAGGAACTGTCAGCCCGCGCCCGGCAGACATCCTTCCTGGTGCCCGGCCTCAAACTGACCGTGCGCGACGAGCGCAAAATTCCGGGAACCCCCGGCGAGGCTGGTGCCCATGAGGAGGTCTTCCACCATGACGGCGGCATTTCCGAGTTCGTGGAGTTCCTTGCCGCCGACCCCGCAGTCACCGATGTGTGGCGGCTGCACGGCTCAGGGAAGTTCAAGGAGACCGTTCCCGTGCTGGACGAGCGCGGCCACAGCCAGCTGGCCGAGGTGGAGCGCGACTGCGAAGTGGACGTGGCACTGCGCTGGGGGATCGGTTACGACAGTACCGTCCGGAGCTTCGTCAACATCATTTCCACCCCGAAGGGCGGCACGCACCAGTCCGGTTTTGAACAGGCGCTGGTCAAGACCTTCCGCAAGGCAGTGGAAAACAACGCCCGCAAGCTCAAGGCGGGCAATGACAAAATCGAGAAGGACGATATCTTTGCCGGCCTCACGGCCGTCCTGACAGTGCGCCTGGCTGAGCCGCAGTTCGAGGGCCAGACCAAGGAGATCCTCGGCACCTCGGCCGTGCGCGCCATCGTCTCCAAAGTGGTGGAGCGCGAGATCAGCGCGAAGCTCAGTTCTGCAAACCGGAACGACAAAGCCCAGTCCGCCCTGCTGCTGGAAAAAATCGTCAGCGAGATGAAGTCCCGCATCTCCGCCCGCGTGCACAAGGAAACCCAGCGGCGGAAGAACGCGCTGGAAACTTCCTCGATGCCCACCAAGCTGGCAGACTGCCGGACGGACGACGTCGAACGTTCGGAACTGTTTATCGTGGAAGGCGACTCGGCGCTGGGAACCGCCAAGCTCGCCCGGTCCTCCGACTTCCAGGCGCTGCTGCCCATCCGGGGCAAAATCCTCAACGTCCAGAAGGCGTCGGTGGGTGACATGCTCTCCAACGCCGAATGCGCGGCTCTGATCCAGGTGGTGGGCGCCGGTTCCGGCCGTAGCTTCGACATCAGCGCCGCGCGCTACGGCAAGGTCATCCTGATGACGGATGCCGACGTGGACGGTGCGCACATCCGTACCCTCCTGCTGACCCTTTTTTTCCGCTACATGCGTCCCATGATCGACGAGGGCAGGGTCTTTGCCGCCGTGCCCCCGCTGCACCGGGTGGAGGTCATCAACCAGGGGCAGAAGGCCAACGAGATGATTTACACGTACTCGGAGGCTGAGCTGCACGTGCTGCTGGCCCGGCTGGCGAAGGAGGGCAAGCGGTACAAGGAGCCCATCCAGCGGTACAAGGGCCTGGGTGAGATGGATGCCGAACAGCTGGCGGAGACCACCATGGACCCGAGGCACCGCACCCTGCGGAAGGTTGGCATTGAGAACGCCAAGCAGGCGGAGGAGATCTTTGATCTGCTGATGGGTTCGGACGTGTCCCCGCGCAAGGACTTCATTATCGCCGGGGCGTCCAGCCTGGACCGGGAGCGCATCGACGCCTAAGGGCCGGGGGCACCGACGGCGGGGATCAGCCCAGCAGGCCGGGCACCACGAGCAGCGCCGTGGGCAGTGCCAGGAGCAGTGCGCAAGCGGCCAGAACGAGGTTGCGGACGGCCGCCGGAAGCTCGGGCTGGGGCGACAGCAGCCGGCTGACCCGGGAGGCGGTGGTGCGGGCAGAGTCCGAGCCGGAGGTGCCTGCGGTTTCAAGTCCGGCGAGTGCAGGGCTGGAGGCTCCGGCACGCAGTTCGGCCCTCCCGGTGTCCGCGGCCGATCCGCTGGCCACGATGGCGATGGCCTTGATCAGCGTGGCCTTGCTCTCGGTTTTCAGGGCGACGTCGTCGGCCAGCATCTCGATGAGCGAGTTCACTGCCTCCTGGGCGAGGCGGGTGGTGGGCAGCCAGGGCAGGGCCTGCCGCCATGCCGCGAAGGCCCACAGGAGCAGGTGGTGCCGCTGGCTCAGGTGCGCGTTCTCGTGGATCAGGACGGCACGCAGTTCGGCGGGCTCAAGGGCAGCCATCAGGCCATCCGACAGGACCGTGACGGAGCGCGCGCCGCCGGGAAGGCAGTAGGCCACGGGGGAGTCGTGGCTGATTACCAGGGTTCCGGCTCTTTCAGCTGATGGCGAGGCCAGCAGGGCCAGCAGTTCCCGGTGCCGACGCCGCTGCCGCTCGATCTTGTAGTAGGTCAGCAGGAGGGTGAACACCAGGTGCGCGGTGAGCAGAGCAGCAGCTGACAAGGCAAAGATGTGCCAAAAACCCAGGGCGGTGGTGGGGGCATTGAAAAGCACCATTCCCGCCAGTGCCCGCAGCCCGGCGATCAGGTTGTCGCCGATCGGTTCGAGGCCGTACACAAGCATGGCCCCGATCATTGACAGCCCACCGGCCAGTGCAATCGCCTGCCAGAGGAGCATGGCAGTGAACGGTGAGCGGGCGGGCCACTTCGCCCGTGACAGCAGGATAGGCACCGGCCACGCCAGGACTATCGCTAGGACCGCCAGCAGGTATGAGGCCCAGAACATAATCCGTTAGAGGTGGCCCAGCAGTTTGCGCAAAGTCTCGGCTTCACCCTCGGAAACGGATCCGATGAAGCGTGCCAGCACAGCCTCGCGGTCCGGAGCGGACCCCAGCACCTCATGCATCAGTTCGGCAGTGTGGTCCTCGCGGCTGGACACGGCCTGGTAGCGGTGGGGGCGGGTGCCACGTTCGCGCTCAACCAAGCCTTTCTTTTCCAGCCGTGAAAGCACAGTCAGCACAGTGGTGACGGCAAGTTCCTTGCCCTCATGGCCTCCCGCACCACCCTGGCCGGCGGACGTCTGCGCCAACCGGTCCCGCAAGGTGTTGGCGGTGGCTGCTTCCTGGCCCGCCCAGAGCAGGTCCATCACTGCCCGTTCCAGTTCACCAAGACTAGCCATTGCACTCTTCCTTTGTTCCCCGCGCCGCCAGCCCCGAGGCCGGCGGCGATTTGCACGCGAATTCTTAAACTACAGAAACAAATTTACCCCGAAATCCCGCTACTTTCTACATCGGGTAGAACAAGCGGGTAGGCGGCGCGCCGCTGGCCGGAGGGTAGCAAACATCACTTTTACACTGCAGCGGAAAGTTGTTCTACACTCGGTAGAAGTTGGAGTTCTACAAACTGTAGAAGATCTGCATTCCGCCGACACGAGGGACCCGCCTTGGACGCTATGGACGCGCTGGAAATCGCACGCTGGCAATTCGGTATCACCACCGTCTACCACTTCATGATGGTCCCGCTGACCATCGGCCTCGGGCTGGTGGTCGCCGTGATCCAGACCGCCTGGCACCGCACCGGCAACCCGGCATACCTCCGCATGACCAAGTTCTGGGGAAAGCTTTTCCTCATCAACTTCATCATGGGCGTGGCCACCGGCATCGTGCAGGAGTTCCAGTTCGGCATGGCCTGGAGCGAGTACAGCCGGTTTGTGGGCGACGTCTTCGGCGCCCCGCTGGCGCTGGAGGCACTGCTCGCCTTCTTCGTCGAGTCAACGTTCCTGGGCCTGTGGATCTTTGGGTGGAAGCAGCTCAAGCCGGCCATCCACCTGGCCTGCCTCTGGATCGCCGTCATCGGCTCCGTTTTCTCTGCCTACTTCATCATCGTGGCCAACAGCTGGATGCAGCACCCCGTGGGCGTGGAGATGGTGGATGGCCGGCCGGTCATGACCGATGCCTGGGCAGTCTTCACCAACAACACGGCACTGGTGGCCGTGCCCCACACGCTGTTCGGCGCACTGGCCGTCGCAGGCGGCTTCCTGCTGGGCATCGCCTGGTACCACCTCTGGCGGAGGCGTCACGACGGCGTCGACACAGTGGGCGCGGACGGCAAGGTGATCGCCGGTGAAGCGGCAGACATCCCCGGCCGTGACCGGGACGACCACAAGGTGTGGCTCCGGTCCCTCCGCATCGGCGCAGTGGTGGCAATGATTTCCTTTGCCGGCACCGCCATTACCGGCGACCTCCAGGGCAAGCTGATGTTCGAACAACAGCCCATGAAAATGGCCGCTGCGGAAGCCGCCTGCCACGACGGCACCGGGTTCTCCGTACTAAGTGTGGGCAACCTCGGTTCCCAGAGCTGTGACGATATTGTTGCGCTGATCGAAGTCCCGGGCATCCTGTCCTACCTGGCCAAGGGCGACTTCACCACCGAGGTGCAGGGCGTTAACAGCCTCCTGCCCCAGTACCAGGAAGCCTACGGGACCCACCTTCCGGACAACCCCATCTATGGCGAGCGCGCCGGCCAGGAGATCGATTACCTGCCGGTCATGGAGGTGACCTACTGGGGCTTCCGGATGATGATCGGCTTCGGCGGCCTCGCGGCGCTGGCAGCCCTGGTGGCCCTGTGGCTTACCCGGAAGGGGACCGTCCCGGAGTCCCCGTGGCTCATGCGGCTGGCCGTCTTCGGCATCCTCGCCCCCTTCGGCGCCAACGCCGCAGGCTGGATCTTCACCGAGATGGGCCGGCAGCCCTTTGTGGTGGCCCCCAACCCCGACCCCAACGGCATTGACCAGGTGTTCATGTTCACGGCCGCCGCCGTCTCACCGGGGGTCACGGCCGGGGAGCTGCTGGCGTCGCTGGTGGCGCTGACATCGGTTTACGCACTCCTGCTGGTGGTCGAGGTCAAGCTGCTGGTCAGGTACATCCGCGGCGGCGTCGTCTCCGCAATGCCCGAACTCGTCCACGCACCCGTCGATGAAAACGAGGACGCTACCCCCGGACCCGGAGGTTCCGGCAACGCCAAACCCGCCGACGACGTCCTGGCCTTCGCCTACTAAGCCGAGCACAGAGGAAACGAAGAATGGAACTGCTGCCAACCATCTGGTTCATCGCCATTGCAGTGCTGTGGACCGGGTACCTCTTCCTGGAGGGCTTCGACCTGGGTGTCGGAATGCTCATGCGCCTTTTCGCCCGCAACAACACCGAACGCAGGGTCCTGCTGAACACCGTCGGCCCGGTCTGGGACGGCAACGAGGTGTGGCTCCTGACCGCCGGCGGCGCCACCTTTGCGGCCTTTCCGCTCTGGTACGCCTCCCTGTTTTCGGCTCTCTACCTCCCGCTGCTGGTGGTGCTGGTCGCCCTGATTTTCCGTGCGGTTGCCTTCGAATACCGGGGCAAGGTAGACACCGACCAGTGGCGTGCGCGCTGGGACTGGGCCATTGCCCTGGGTTCCTTCTTCGCAGCGTTCGGAGTGGGCGCTGCCCTGGCCCTCACCACTACCGGCCTTCCCCTGAACGCCAACGGCGACCGCGAAGGCGGCCCCCTCGCCTGGTTCAGCGGTTACGCGGTGCTGGGCGGGCTGGCCGTGGTGGGTTTCTCGCTGGTGCATGCTCTCGCCTTCCTGGCGCTGAAGACCGACGGCGAGGTGCGGCACCGGGCACGCCGGTGGTTCGTCCGGCTCCTTCCGGTCCTGCTGCTGCCCATCGCCGGCTGGACCCTCAGTATCCAGGTCCTGGATGGCAAGCTGTGGACCTGGGCGCTGGTCCTGCTCGCCGTGGCCGCGGCGGCCGCTGCGTGGAACCTTGCCAGGAGGGCAGCCGAGGGCAAGGCTTTCCTTGCCCTGGGTGCCTTCCTGGTCCTGGGCACGTCCTCCATCTTTGGCGCGGTCTTCCCCGTGGTACTGCCCTCCACCCTGAACAGCGCGTTCGACCTGACTATTTCGAACGCTTCGTCCTCGGATTACACTCTGGGGCTAATGAGTGTTGTGGCCGCCTTCGGCCTCCCTTTGGTCATCGCCTACCAGGCATGGACTTACTGGGTTTTCCGCCGCCGCGTGAGTGCAGCACATATCCCGGAGACCCACAGCTTCCTGCCGGCCATCGCCGCCAAGGCGTTCACCACGAAGGGCTGACATGCGGCCAAGCTTCCCCCCGGGTCCAGCCACCCGTTCCGCTATCTACCTGCTCGGGCTGCTGGCGGCGCTGAAGGCGTTGTCACTGGTCCTGATGGGCCAGGCCGTGGCTTCCGTGCTGGCCGGCCTGGCGGCAGGAGCTCCGGACTGGGACCGCCAGGTCCTCCTTGGGTTCACCGGCGTGATCCTGCGCTCCCTGGCCGTCTGGGGGCAGGCCGTAGCAGCGCGCCGGGCGGCCCTGGGCACCAAGGAGGAGTTCCGTGCCGGGCTGCTGGAAAGGTCGTTGCGGAGCGGCGGCCGGGGGAGCGGCCCCAACGACGGCGGCCTGGCCGTTCTGGCCACGCGCGGCCTGGACGCGCTGGACAGCTACTACACGCAGTTCCTTCCGGCCCTGGTAAATTGCGCCGCAATCCCGCTGCTGCTGGGCGCCCGGATCCTCTTCGCCGATTGGGTCAGCGCCGTGGTGATTGTCCTGACCGTGCCGCTCGTGCCGCTCTTCATGGTGCTGATCGGTAGGTACACCGAGGACAGCGTCAGGGAAGCACAGGCCACCCTGGGCAGGCTCTCCGCCCACATGCTCGAACTGGCCAAGGGGCTGCCGGTCCTGGTGGGGCTCGGACGGGCCACGGCGCAGCGCAAGGCCCTGGAAGAGATCTCGGAGGAGTACCGCTTTCAAACCATGGGGACCCTGCGGACAGCCTTCCTGTCAGCGCTGGCGCTGGAACTGATCGCCACCATCTCTGTTGCCGTGGTGGCAGTCTTCATCGGCGTCCGCCTGGTGCACGGCGACATGCCGCTCGAGGCCGGGCTGCTGGCCCTCATCCTGGCGCCGGACTGCTATCTGCCGCTGCGTGAACTGGGCACCGCCCACCATGCCAGCGACGACGGCCGCGTAGCCCTTGCCGAAACGAACCGGGTGATGGAGTCACCGGAGCCGGCATCGCTTCCGGCGGCCAAGGCGGGAAGGCCCGGCGCGCCCATCAGCGTCACCGGCCTCACCGTCAGCTACAGCGGAAGGCGCGGGCCCGCCGTCGGCCCGCTCAGCTTCACCGCTCCACAGGGAAGGATCACCGCCCTGGATGGAGCCAGTGGCGCGGGAAAGAGCAGCGTCCTGGGCGTTTTGGCCGGAACGATAGGGGACGGGGCCGGTACCGAAATCACCGGCACCATCAAAGGGCTGGACCGCGCTGCGCTCGCCTGGGTGCCGCAGCATCTCGTGATGCTGGCGGAAACTGTCCTGGACGAGGTGGCGCTCTACCTTTCCGGGAACATCCGCGGAGCCCATGGCCACTCCGGGGTGGAATCAGCAGCCCGTCAATGCCTTGCCCGCGCCGGCGCCGGCCACCTGGCCCGCCAGCACCCTGCCGAGCTCAGCCCGGGCGAGCAGCGGAGGGTGGCGCTGGCACGTGGGCTTGCCAGGATCGAGGCGGGAGCTACGGTTCTGCTCCTCGACGAACCCACCGCCCACCTGGACGAGGCTTCGGCGCTGGTGGTCGAGGACGCCATCAGCAAACTCCGTGGCCGCGTCACAACCATCCTGGTGGCGCACAATGAGCGCACCCGCAACCTCGCGGACCAGTTGGTGCCGGTAGGGGCCGTCGGGCAGCAGGCCGCGTCCAGTGGAACGCACGATCCTGCCAAGCGCCACAGCGAAGCCGCTGCAGGGAGCACGGCCGGCGGCAAGGCCGCCGTCGCCACTGCCGCCATCCCCACTGCCGACAGCGCAGGTGCCTCCGCTGCCCACGGCACCGCTGCCCATGTACCGGTCAACCGCGGAGACAAAACCGCAACAGCCCGCCTCCTCGCAGCGCTCCTGGCGCCGGTGCGGGGCAAGTTCACAGCGGCTGGCGTGGTGGGAACGCTTGCCGCTGTCTTCGCCGTCGCGCTGTCCGGGCTGTCCGGCTGGCTGATCATCCGGGCCAGCGAACAACCGCCCATCCTGTACCTGCTGACGGCGATTGTGGGAGTGCGGTTCTTTGGAATTGGCCGGGCAGTGCTGCGCTACTGCGAACGGCTGCTCCTTCACGATGCCGTGTTTGCCGCGCTCACACGGCTCCGCGGGCGGCTGTGGGAGTCCCTGAGCCGCAGGGCCCTGGCGCTGCGCCGCCTGCTCCAGGGCGGCAACGTCCTGGGCACAGTGATTGACGACGTCGACACCGTCCGTGATCTCCTGCCCCGCGTCGTCCTGCCGCCCGTCACCGCCGCAGCCGTGGCCGCGCTGGGCCTGGCCGCAACCTGGCTGCTGGTACCGGAGGCGGTTCCGGCCGTCCTGGCGTCCGCTGCTGCCAGCCTCATCCTGGCGCCCGCCGTGGCCCTGTGGGCGGACCGGAAGTCTGCCAGTGCGGAGCAGGTCCTGAAATCGGGCGTCCTTCGCCGCATCTCGGCAGCCCTGGATGCCCGCGCCGAGCTGCATGCCAATGGTGTTGCGTTCCCCGTCCTCGAAGGGCTGCGTGCGCAGGACCGGGACGCAACCCGCGCCTCCCAGCGGTCGGCGTGGGCAGACGGCCTGGGCCATGCCGTCACCACTGCCTCCTGCGGTGCGGCATCCCTCGCTGCCGCCTGGCTGGCAGCTCCCGCAGTGCTCGACGGCCGGCTTGCTCCCGCCACCGCCGCTGTCATCGTGCTGCTGCTCCTCGCCCTGGTGGAACCCTTTGCAGCCATGACGACGGCGGTGCGCCAGTTTCCGGCGCTGCGGACCGTCATGCGGCGGGTTGCCGAGTCCGGCGCCCTCGATCCTCTTCCGGCGGGGGCGGCGGGCACTTCCACCGACGGGCTGCACGGCGTGCCGGCCCGCCGCGGGGGCATTCCCGGCGTGGAACTTGAGCGGCTGTCAGCAGCATGGCCGGGCGGGGAACCGGTTTTTTCCAAGCTGGACGCGGTGGCGGAACCGGGCCGCTGGCTGGCAGTCACCGGGCCTTCCGGCTCAGGAAAGTCCACGCTGCTTTCGGTCCTGCTGGGCTTCCTTCCCCCTGCGGCGGGCCAGGCCCGGGTGACAGGGCGGGCTGCCTGGTGTCCGCAGGAGGCGCATCTCTTTGACTCGACCATCCGGGGCAACCTGATGCTGGGCAGGCCCCCCCGCAGTGACTCAATTGCCTCCGGCGGAGCCGGTAACAGCGGAACCGCCAACAATGACCCGGCTGGAAGCGATGCGGAACTGCTGGAGGTGCTTGCCTCCGTGGGGCTCAGCAGCCTGTTGGCGCGGCTTCCTGCCGGCCTTGACACCCGGATCGGTCCGGGCGGGGCGTTCCTGAGCGGGGGAGAGCGCCAGCGCCTGGCCGTGGCGCGCACCCTGATGACCGGGGCGGAGGTGATCCTGCTGGACGAGCCGACGGCGCATCTGGATGCGGAGTCCGCGGAAGCGATGCTGGCGGACCTGCGGGCGGGACTGCACAGCCGCACGGTTGTCCTGGTGACCCATAACCCGGCAGATATCCGGCCGGAGGATGCGCGGCTCGACCTGTCCGTCGGTGCACGGGAGGGTGACCCGGACCCGGGCCGGGGAGCGGTGCCGGCCTATGCCGCCACGGTCTCGGGGGAAGCTCAGCCGTCCACGTCGTGAAGGTGGTGGACCACGTCGTGCAGGAAATACTGGGCCAGCGTGAGGACCGTGAATTCCGAGCCGTTGCTGCGCAGCCCCTTCCGGCCCCACTCCGATTCCCGGACCCGGGCGAATGACTCCGCCGCCTGCCTGCCCTCGGCCGTGATCTCGGCGCTCACCTCTGCAGGGTCAGCGGCGGCGTAGTCCTTGTCGATGGCCGTCTGGTCCTGGTCCCAGTTGTCGAATCTTGCGTCGTCCGAAGCCAGCATGAGGTTCAGGCGCTGGTCGAAGAGGCTGAACACGTCCCGGACATGGCAGGCGTACTCCAGCGCTGACCAGGTGTGGTCGTTGGGACGTTCCACGGCGCCGGGCCTGCGGAGGACGGCCCGCCAGCGCGGCAGCATGTTTTCAATGCTTCCGGGGACCGTTGACGGTGTCACCGTGGAGGCATCGAACGAGCACTCCGGACACGGACGCGTCAGGACCCAGGTCCAGTCCTTTTCATCAGGAACGATAGGCATGCAAGCAGTCTAAGCGGGATCGGGCCAGGCCATGGCGGGACCCACCGCATCCACCGGCTGCGACAGCGGGACGCCGGACCCGTCACGCCGGCCATGTTCCTGCGGCAATGACCTGGCAATCCCTGCCGCCGAGGAAGCCTTGGCCGGGCCGTGGCCCGCCCAAGCCAGCAAGAGCGTGTCCTCCCCCTTCAGGAACCGGTGGGCGCGGACACCGGCGGTGGCGCGGCCCTTGGCCGGGTATTCCGAGAATGCTGTGACCTTGGCCGTGCCGGGGGCAGTACCGGGCAGGGCGCCTGTGGTTCCCGCGATGGTGACCACGACGGCGGCCTCGTCCTTCGGCTGCACGGCACCAAAGAAGAGCACACGGTCGCCAGTGGCCAGCTTGATGCCTGCCATGCCGCCGGCGGTGCGCCCCTGTGGCCGGACGTTGTCAGCACCAAACTTCAGCAGCTGTGCCTGCGCGGTGAGGAACACCAGTTCGGCGTCATCGGCACCGGCGGGCGCCACACCCACCACGAAGTCCTTGTCCTTTAGGGAGATGACTTCCCAGTCTTCGCGGTTCAGGGGATAGTCGGGCTGCACCCGCTTCACTACGCCATGGGCGGTACCGATGGCCAGGACCTCGTCCAGGGGCGCGAAGGCCACCAGGGTTTCCCCCTTCAGCAGCGTGAGGAAGTCCTTGGCCGGCACCCCGCCAGTAAGGTTCGGCAGGCCGGACACCGGCGGCAGGACCGGCATGTCCATCACCTGCAGGCGCAGCATGCGGCCCTGGGAGGTAACCGCCGCGATCTCGCCCCGCGCCGATGTTTTGACCACGGAAGTGAATACGTCGTGCTTAGTCCTGGGCCCGGCCTCCGCAAGCGGCTCCTGGTTGCCGGTGCGGCCGATCTGCCCCGAGGCGGTGAGGATGGCCCAGCACGGGTCGTCCGCGATTTCCAGCGCCAGCGGCGCCGGTTTGCCCTTCTTGCCGTTGATACCGGCCAGGTCGGCGGCCACCGTGGGGGAGACGGCTTCAGATTCGAGCAGGAGGGTCCTGCGCGGGGTACCGTGCTCTTCGGCTATGGCGCCCAGTTCGTCGGAGACCAGGGTCCGCAGGCGCTCGTCTGAGGCAAGGATGGCTTCCAGTTCGGCGATCTCGCGGCGCAGCTCGTCCTGTTCCTTCTCCAGCTCGATGCGGGAGTATTTGGTCAGCTGCCGCAGCCGCAGTTCCAGGATGTAGTTCGCCTGGATTTCGGTGAGGTCGTAAATTGACATGAGCCGCGCCCGGGCTGCCGCGGCCTCGTCCGAGGACCGGATGATCTGGATGACCTCGTCAATGTCCACGATGGCGATGAGGAGGCCCTCCACCAGGTGGAGCCTGTCCTTCTTCTTCCCCAGCCGGAATACCGTCCGCCGGCGCACCACGTCAATCCGGTGGTTCACGTACACCGTGAGCAGCTGCACCAGCCCGAGGGTCTGCGGCTGCCCGTCCACCAGGGTGACGTTGTTGATGCCGAAGGAGTCCTCCATCGGCGAATAGCGGTACAGCTGCTGAAGCACGGCGTTGGGGTTGAAACCGTTCTTGAGCTCGATGACCAGGCGCAGGCCGTGCTTGCGGTCCGTCAGGTCGACGATGTCGCTGATGCCCGTCAGCTTCTTGGCGTTGACGGCATCCTTGATCTTCTCGATGACTTTTTCCGGGCCCACCATGTAGGGGAGCTCGGTGACCACCAGGCCGGTCCGGCGGGCCGAGAGCTGTTCGATCTCCACCTTGGCCCGCGTCTTGAAGGACCCGCGTCCGGTGGCGTAGGCGTCACGGATGCCGTCCAGTCCCACGATCCGGCCGCCGCTGGGCAGGTCCGGGCCCGGGACGAAGCGCATGAGGTCATCGAGGGTGGCGTCCGGATTGGCAATCAGGTGGCGGGCGGCGGAGATGACTTCCACCAGGTTGTGCGGGGCCATGTTGGTGGCCATGCCGACGGCGATGCCCGTGGCACCGTTCACGAGCAGGTTGGGAAAGGCGGCCGGCAGGACCTCAGGCTGGGTGAGCTGGTTGTCGTAGTTCGGGACGAAGTCCACCACGTCTTCGTCGAGGTGGTCGGTGAGGGTGAGGGCGGCGGCCGCCATCCGCGCTTCGGTGTACCGCGGAGCTGCCGGGCCGTCGTCGAGCGAGCCGAAGTTGCCGTGGCCGTCGATGAGCGGCAGGCGCAGCGAGAAGTCCTGCGCCATGCGCACCATGGCGTCGTAGATGGCGGCGTCGCCGTGCGGATGCAGCTTGCCCATGACCTCGCCCACCACCCGGGCGCTCTTGACGTGGCCGCGGTCCGGGCGGAGGCCCATGTCGCTCATCATGAACAGGATGCGGCGCTGGACCGGCTTGAGCCCGTCACGGGCGTCGGGAAGCGCCCGGGAGTAGATCACCGAGTAGGCGTACTCCAGGAAGGAGCCCTCCATTTCGGAGGTGACATCGATGTCCACGATGTTCTCCGTATACGGGGTGCTGTCCACGACGGGGGCTGAACTTTGGCGGCGGGCCATGGGGTTGGTAAATCCTTTGCAGTGCTGCGCAGCCCGTTGGGGGTGTGCTGCGATAGTTTTTGGCTAGGCTAAGCCTATGGTGGATCAGCCCGCGGACGGCGAATATCCGGAACATTGGGAAGCCGATGTCGTCCTGCGCGACGGCGGAACAGCGCATCTGCGGCCCATCCATCCCTCGGATGCGGACGCTGTGCAGAAGTTCCACATGGGACAGTCGCAGAACTCAATTTACATGCGCTTCTTCGCCTTCAAGGCCAAACTGTCCAGCAAGGAGCTCAAGCGCTTCACCGAAGTGGACTACCGGGACCGGGTGGCGTTCGTCATCACGGTCAGCGGGGAAATCGTGGGGATCGGCCGGTATGACCGGCTCGATGACCCCACCGAAGCCGAGGTGGCGTTCAACATCGCCGACGCCCACCAGGGGCGGGGGATCGGCTCCATCCTGCTCGAGCACCTCGCCGCCGCGGCCCATGAAAACGGGATCCGCCGATTCAGCGCCGAGGTGCTGCCGGAAAACCGCAAGATGCTGATGGTGTTCTCCGATGCCGGGTACGACGTCAAGCGCCATTTCGACGATGGCGTGGTCAGCCTTGAGTTCAACATCGACCCCACCGAAAAATCCAGGGCGGTGATGGAATCCCGTGAGCACCGCGCAGAGGCGAGGAGCGTCCGGGACCTGCTGACGCCGTCGTCCATTGCCGTGATAGGTGCCAGCCGCAAGTGGGGGACGGTGGGCTACCAGCTGCTGGAGCACATCATTGAAGGCGGCTTCCCCGGCCCCGTGTACGCCATCAACAGGGAGGCGCTGGAACTTGCGGGCATGATGTCCTTCGCCAAGCTCTCCGACGTGCCGGAACCTGTGCAGCTGGCGGTGATCGCCGTCCCGTACGAGGAAGTGTCCGCCGTCGTCGCGGACTGCGCCGCGGCCGGGGTGAAGGGCCTGGTGGTCGCTTCGGCGGGATTCGCGGACGACGGCGAACGCGGCCTGATGAGGCAGCGGGACCTGGTGCGCCAGGCGAGGGCCAACGGCATGCGGGTGATCGGGCCGGCGTCCCTGGGGATCGTGAACACCCACCCCGAGGTATCGCTGAACGCCTCCATGGCGCCCACGCTGCCGCTGCGCGGCGGGCTTGGCCTCTTTTCCCAGTCGGCCGCCATCGGCGTCTCGCTCTACGCCGCCTCCAGCAGGCGGCGGCTGGGCCTGTCCACCTTCCTATCCGCAGGCAACCGTGCCGATGTGTCCGGCAACGACATGATGCAGTACTGGGAAGACGACGCGGACACCTCGGCTGTTGGCCTTTACCTGGAATCGATCGGCAATCCCCGCAAGTTCTCCCGCCTGGCCCGGCGTCTGGCCCGGATCAAACCGGTGATCGTGGCCAAGTCCGACGCCATGGGGCTGCGGCTGCCGCCAGGACACGCTGTCCGCACCACCCAGGCGCCCGCCGGGGCGCTCGACGCCATGCTCCGCCAGTCGGGCGTCATCCGGGTGGAAACCATAGAGCAGCTGATGGATGTTGCCCAGGTCGTTTCGGGCCAGCCGCTCCCTGCCGGGCCGGGCCTGGCCATTTTCAGCAACTCACAGGCGCTGGGCAAGGTGGTGGCGGACAGCGCTTCCGCCCACGGGCTAACTGTCGTGAAGCTGGTGGCCGGCGTGGACCTGGACGCGGGCCAGTCGGTGGCCCTGCCGGCGCTGCGGGCCGAGTTGCTTGCTGCCCTGGAGTCCGACGCCGTCCACGCGGCTGTTGCCGCGGTGCTTCCGGCCCGGGGCCTCACCGTGGAAAGCATCGCCGAGGTGCTGGCCGAGTGCTCGGCGAAGGCCGGAAAACCGGTGGTGGCAGCCTTCACCGGAATCTTGGATCCCTCCGTGTATGTCGAGGGCATGGTGGGAGCAAAGGATCCAGCCGTGCCGGCGGACCAGGCTGTGCCCTGCTTCTCCAACCCCGGCGCCGCGGTGGCCGCGCTCGCAGCCGTGGTGCGCTACTCGGAGTGGGTCTCGCGCGACCACGGACATTTCATTGAACCGGCTGGCTGCGACCCGCAGCAGGCACGGACCGAGCTCGATATCCTCCTCCGGGATGTGAAGGGGGAGCAGCTCAAGCAGCTGGACCAGGCCAGCACACGTTCGCTGCTTGGCCATTATGGAATTACTGTCCTGCCATCGCTTGGCTTTGACACTTCGGACCAGGCGGTGGAGGCCGCCGACGCACTCGGCTGGCCAGTGGCGCTCAAAACCACCGATCCCTCGCTGCGCCACCGCCTTGACCTCGGTGGGGTTCGCCTGGACATCCAGGACCCGGAGTCCCTGCGCGCCAACGTGCTGCAGATGAGGCGCGCCCTCTCCCGCTACGGTGACCCGGGCCTGGAAGTGCAGAGCATGGCGCCGGTGGGACAGGCCTGCACGTTCCGGGCCATCGAGGACCCGCTGCTGGGGCCGGTCATCTCGTTCGGCCTGGCCGGCGATGCCGTCAATCTCCTGGATGACTGGGCACACCGGGTGCCGCCGCTCTCCGCCGCCGACGTGCATGACTTCATCCGTGCCCCGCGGGCGGCCCGGAAGCTTTTCGGCTACCAGGGCCTGCCACCGGTTGACGTCGCAGCCCTCGAAGACCTTGCCGGCAGGCTGGCCTGGCTGAAGGACAGCCACCCGGAAATTGCCCTGGTGGAATTCAACCCGGTGCTGTGCGGGGTTTCCGGTGCGGTCATCCTCGCGGCCGACGTGCGGATAGGCAACGCAGCGAAGCGCACGGACAGTGCACGCAGGGCCATGCTCGGCTGACGCGGTTAGCAATGTGACCGGCCCATCTGTGAAAATGGGGGAATGAGCTCACAGCCCCCAGCGTCTGCCCCCGAAACGCCCGGCAATGAAAACCAGGCAGTACGCCACAGCTCACACAACCACAGCGCACAGGGCCAAAGCCTGGAGGGCGCGCTCCAGAAGGCAGGTTTCTACCCGCGACTGGTAGCCGATGTTGTGGACGACGCCCTGGACGGCCGCGACTGTGTTGCCCACCTGGTGCATCTGGAGACGCACTTTGACCGTGCCGAGGTCCGCCGCCATATCACGGTCCTGGTGCTGACCGCGGACATGCTGGTTATCACCCACGTGGATGACCAGCAGCTGGACGAGGCCGGTGAACAGATCGTCGCCCAGATCTCCACCGAGTCCGTTCCCGTGGCGCAGATCCGCTCGGTGGTGTTGAGCTACATGTACGCCCAGCCCCAGAACTACAAGCCGTCGGATCCCGTCCGCGAGCTTACGCTGTCCATCGCCTGGTCGGGCGGGCAGCGACTGGACATGGGCCCGGCCAGCTGCGGCGACCCCCAGTGCGAGGCGGACCACGGGTACAGCGGCACCATCGCCCAGGAAGACATCGTGCTGAGGATCAGCGCGGAGGCAGACGGGCTGCAGGCAGTCCAGGACGCCAAGCTGTTTGCCCGTGCGCTGCGGGCTGTTAACACGGGCTCGGCCGCTCCCATGCCCCACATCCAGTCGCTTCCGTCCCGGCCGCGGTCTGGAGTGTTCGGCAACCGCCTCAGCCGCGGGCACCAGCAGCGCTGAGATGCCGGAAGAACGCCGCCCAGCAACCATCCCCGCTTCTGCCCCGGCCAGCGCCTCCACGACCGCGGCGGGGCGCGCGCCGGATCTGCCTCCGGCTCCCGCTTACGGCCGGCGCTCCGTGGCCGACGTGCTCTCCAGCGCCGCTGCGAGCCTGGGGCTGGAGGGGTTCACCAACATCCTGAACCTCCCGTCTGCCCCGCGGGTGTGCGTAGTGGTGGCCGATGGCCTGGGCCGGAACCTGCTGAAGCAGAAGTCCGCCCACACGCCGTTCCTGCGGTCCGTCGTGCAGGCCGGGCAGGGCGAGGTCCCCGTGTGGCTGGACTCGGCGTTTCCCTCCACCACTGCTGCGGCCCTGTCAAGCCTTGGCACCGGACTTCCCCCTGGCCAGCACGGCATGGTGGGCTACGACGTCCTGGATCCTGGGCAGGACAAAGTGGTGAACCTGCTCGGAAACTGGGACCCCGGCGTCGACCCGTCCGACTGGCAGCCCTTTCCCACCGTGCTCGAGCGCGCAGCCGACCAGGCCGCAGTCACCACTGTCAGCCTTCCCCAGTTCAGCGATTCCCCCATGACCCGGGCTGCCCTCCGCGGCGGCACCTTCGTCTCCGCCACCACGTCCCACGCCCGCACGGCCGCGGCTGCGGAGGCATTGGCCGCGCCGGGTCCTGGCCTGATGTACTTCTACCTCAACGAGCTGGACAAGGCCGGGCACCGCTACGGCTGCCAGTCGGAGCAGTGGGAACATCAGCTTGAGGAGCTGGATGCCACCATGAAACGGCTGAATGCTTCGCTGCCTGCCGGCACTACCATCCTGCTGACCGCGGACCACGGCATGCTCGACGTCCAGGAGCAACAGCGCATCGATTACTCGGCCGAGTCCCAGCTGGTGGAAGGCGTCCGGCACACGGCGGGCGAGCCGCGGATGCTGCACCTGTACCTTGACAACGCGGACGCCGTATCCAGGGCAGGATCGCGCGAGCGGCTGATCGCTGCCTGGCGTTCCCGCTTCGGTGAACGCATCTGGGCCTTCACCAGGGAGGAAGCCATTGCTGCCGGGCTTTTCGGCCCGGTCCGGCCCGCTGTCGAGGGCAGGATCGGTGATGTGATGATCGCCGCCCGGGATGAGCTCGCCCTGTATGACACCAGGCGTGTGCGCCCTGCCGCCATGGAAGTCGTGGGCCAGCACGGGTCCCTGACCAAAGCTGAGCGGGAGGTTCCGCTCTTGTGTTTCACGGCAGGCGGCAGGAGCACCCGCCGTGGCTGAACTTGTCTTCTTCTCCGGCACCATGGACTGCGGCAAGTCCACCCTTGCGCTGCAGATGGACTACAACCACCGTGCGCGCGGCCGGGGCGGGGTCCGCTTCAGCCGTAACGACCGTGCGGGCGAATCCCGGATCTCCAGCCGTCTGGGCCTGGAAACGGATGCCGTCGAAGTCGCGGACGGTACCGACTTCTGGGAGGAAGTTATGCTGCGGCGCACCCAGGGCCAGCGCGTGGATTACCTTATTTGCGACGAAGCACAGTTCTACACACCCGAGCAGGTGGAACAGCTGGCCAAAGTAGTGGACGAGATTGACGTGGACGTCTTTGCCTTTGGCATCACCGCTGACTTCCGTACCAGGCTCTTTCCCGGCTCGCAGCGGCTGATCGAACTGGCGGACCGGGTGCAGGTCCTGCAGGTGGAGGCACTGTGCTGGTGCGGCCGCCGCGCGACGCACAACGCACGGACGGTCGACGGCGTGATGGTCACCGAAGGCGCGCAGGTGGTGGTGGGCGACGTGGACATGGCGCTTGAAGGCCCGGCGCCCGCTGCAATCAGCCACGTTTCCGTCGTAGGCTACGAGACTCTGTGCCGGCGGCATTTCATGCGCCGCGTCACCGCTCACGGGGCCAACCTGATGGCGGAGCAGGACCAGCTGCTGCCGTTCGACGTCGACGCCTGCCTGTGGCGCGGCACCGGCGGAAGCGGCGCGGAAAGATAATCTGCCGCAATGGTGCCCGCCGGCGCGGGCCGCGCGTCCTGCGGTTTCCTAATCGCCCCGGGTACCGAAGACGATCTCATCCCAGGACGGCACGCTGGAGCGCTTGGGCCGGGCCGGCTGGCGCTCGGGGGCAGCAGTCTCCGGAAGATGGCCGGTGGCGGGGGCAGCGGCGGAACTGTCGTCGCTGCGGGACTCCTGCCGCCTCGGGTTGCCGCCCAGCAGCTCGTTCAGTCCCGCTCCGCCGGACCCGGCATTTCCGCTGGCCGACGCAGCATCAGCGTCCGGTGGGCCGGCAGGACGCTGGGGTGAGGCCACGATCGTAATTTCCCGCGTGTCGGTACTGACGCCGTTGTGCAGCCGCAAATTCTCGTCAGCGGGGTCGCGGTGCGGCGGGATCAAGCTGAGCCGGGAGAGCATGGATGGCCGGGCATCCCGCCGGCGGATGAACGAGTCCCCTTGAGCCGCGGGTGCATCGCTCCGGTCCGTCTCCGGCTCCGCTTCCTGCTCCTCCATCTCGGGAGCAACCTCCGACGGCCGGGGATGGGCTGCCGGCACGCCGTGCGTCAGGAGGAGGGCCAGGGCGTCGTCGGAATCCTCGTCCACGCCCAGGCGCTGGCCCCGGCGGGACCGCAGCATATCCAGGATGCCGTCGGACTCTTTGTCGGTGCCGCCGTCCTTCCCGTGACCCTGCCCGGCCTGGCTTCCCGTACCGGCGTCGGCATCTGTTTCAAAATCGAAGGGCCGGTCGGAAACGGCGGAAAGCCGACGGGCCGGGACAGGGCCGTCCAGCGGCTCCAGCTCGCTGAGCTGCTGGGCCCAGCGGTTGGCATTCTGCAAAGATTTGCGGATAGGGCTGAAGGTCCACAGCGCCGGCGGGTCCTCCCCGATACCGGGGGCCCCGCCGTTCTTCGGTTCAAAGTTGGCTGCGACAGTCCAGCTGCCATCCGGGCGGCGCCAGGAATCCCACTCAACCGTGGCAGGGTCAATGCCATGGGCCTCGAGCCGGTGTGCCACCATGTCGTTCAATGTGGCGGGATTGTCGTCAAAGGCGGACCGGTAGATGTCGTGGCCGGGGGAGGGAACAGCCACTTCCACCTTGCGTGCCTGCTGGGCAACATACTCCCGCTCCGCGAGGACCGGCCCCTCGTAGCGTTCAACCTTGGCCAGCGGCAGGCCGGAGAGCTCAGCCACATCCGCTGCCGTGGCACCCGCCCGGATCCGGGCCTGGATGTCCCGCGGGGACATGGGAACGGCGGGCCGCTCCACGCGCGGCTTGGCCGTGGAACGCGCCGCCGTCCGCAGTGCTTCATCGATCGGCAGCTGGAACATCTCGCTGCCGGCCCCGCTCAACAGGAGATGGGTCCCGTCGTCGTGCACGCCTACAAGCCGTAGATCCTGCATACAAATCCTCCACCCTGGCATTACTATCATTCGAAACTCTGCCACCTGGCGGGCAGGTTTTGGCTCAAGGAGCAGGGCGCGCCGCGATTTTCCGGGACATCCGCCGGCCTGGAGTGCCCGAGGTCCGGCCCCGGGGACAAAGGAAAGGCTTGCCGCGTTATCAAGGATGTTCCCCCGGCCCAGCAGGAGGAGTCCGGACACTCCAACAGGAAGAAGGCTACGGCGACCATGGCCACCGATTACGATGCGCCGCGCAAGTCAGAGGAAGACCTCAGCGAAGACTCGCTCGAAGAACTGAAAACGCGCCGGTCGGATAAGCCGGTCGCGGTGATCGACGAAGACGAAACCGACCTGGCCGCCAGCTTCGAACTGCCGGGCGCGGACCTCTCCGGCGAAGAACTGCAGGTCCAGATTGTTCCGGCGCAGGCCGACGAATTTACGTGTTCCTCATGTTTCCTGGTGCGGCACCGCTCGCAGATTGCCAGGGAGAAGGATGGCCGGCTCTACTGCAGGGACTGCGAAGGCTGACCGGCCCGGCTAGCTGGAGAGGGCCGCTGCCAGTTCGTCGGGCCGGCGTGATGACGCCAGCCAGTACGGCGTGGGGTCCGACGGATCGGTGATGTCGATCTTCACCACGGGATCGATCCAGCCCCTGATGCAAAGGTAGGCGAGGCCGTTCAGCCGGACGCCGCGCTCCGCCGTCGCTTCTTCACCGCGGAAGGACTGCACAACCCCTACGAACCGGCGCTCAATGGTGGCCCGCCCCACGGTGAGGGTGCTTTCCGTTACCAGGATGCTGGGGGTGGAGAGGATGAGGAGTATGGCGATAATGGCGAAGAGCACCACAGCGGCCGTGTACCCGGCGGCGGCGCTGATTGGCGCGAACACCAGGATTCCCGCTCCTGCCACCCCGGCCGAAATGATCCAGATCCAGACATTGGGCCACAGCTTCTCCCGGTAGACCACCGTGCCCCCGGTAGACGGTGTACTGGGAACGGGCGCGGATGAACTTGATTCGGGCATGAGGCAAGCTTTCCACCTTTCCCTGGCTATTTCATCCCGGCCGCTTGGAAGAGACGGCCTAGGTCTGTCCCGCGGGCGCGGGTTAGAGTGAGTGACTGTGACTGATCATTCCGCAGCAGTAGAAACCTTCCCGACGGCAGCACCTGCCGGCCCCGCCGTCCCGGTTTCGGCCCCTACGCTGCAGGTGCAGCTGAAGATGCTGGACTCCGGCCTTGAGGCGCCCTCCTACGCGCACCCGGGCGACGCCGGCGCCGACCTTCGTGCCAGGGAAGACGTTGTCCTGCAGCCGGGGGAGCGCAAGCTCGTTCCCACGGGCGTAGCCATCGCCCTGCCGGACGGATTCGTCGCGCTCATCCATCCCCGGTCGGGACTGGCCACGAAGCACGGGTTGACCATCGTCAACGCTCCAGGGACGGTGGACGCCGGATACCGGGGAGAAATAGCAGTTACCCTCCTGAACACAGATGCCGCCGAGCCCATCGAGCTTCGCCGCGGCGATAGAATTGCCCAGATGGTCATACAGCGTGTCGAGTATGCGCAGTTCGTCCCCGTCAATGAATTGAGCGGATCCGTGCGCGGTACGGGAGGCTTCGGCTCCACCGGCGGATTCAGCCGTCCGGGGGCCTAGAGGATTATGGTCGGACCGGCAGCTGCGTTGCCGGGCGGCGGTACAGCACTACGGCGGGACCCCCACGGGCCGGACCGGCACATTTCACAACTAAGGAGACACTCCCATGGTCTTTGGGCTCGGCAGGAAAGCGAAAAAGGAACAGGCAGTTGAACCGGACGACTCCCTGGCTGCCGCGGAGTCGCCGGAAGAGGCGGACGCCGTTTCCGGCATCCGCGCCAGCGGCCCGTTCGATGAGTCCGAAATTGACGGCCGTGACGGCTATGTGGACCTGGGTGCGCTGCTGATAACCCCCAGTGAAGGCCTGCAGTTGCGCCTTGAAGTGGAGGAAGCCACCCAGCGTGTGGTGGCGGTAACGCTTGATCTCAACGGATCGAGCCTGCAGCTGCAGGCCTTTGCCGCGCCCAAGACCGAGGGACTGTGGGACGAGATCCGCGAGCAGATCGGCCAGTCGGTCGGCGCGCAGGGCGGCCAGGTTGAAGAGATTGAGGGCAGCTTCGGCACCGAACTGGTCGCCAAGCTGCCGGCAGGCCTCCCCGATGGCAGCCAGGGCTACCGCGTGGCCCGCTTCATCGGTGTGGACGGCCCGCGCTGGTTCCTTCGCGGTGTCCTGGGAGGCGCGGCTGCCCTCGAACGGCAGGCGGCAGAGCCGTTGGAAGCCTTGTTCAGGAAGGTAGTGGTGGTCAGGGGCGGCAGTCCCATGCCGCCGCGTGACCTGCTGCAGCTGCGCCTCCCGAAGGACGCGTCCGCCACGCCTCCGCCCGCCGCGCCTGCACTCCAGGAACCGGAACGTGGTCCGGAAATCACCCAGATTGGCTGACCCCGCACCCGGAGACGGTGAAAGCACCGGGCGGCGCGGGGCCGGCATCACACCCCTCAGCCAGCTGCCGGAGAAGGGCCGCGTCGTCTGCCAGGGACGGATCGAGTCCGTGACCTACCTTCCGCCGGACCAGGCCGCTGCCTTCAGCGCCATCGTGTCGGACGGCGAACCGGGCAGGCCTCTTTCCGGCCGGGGCAGGGACCAGCGCGGAAGGCTGCGGGTTGTGTGGCTGGGGCGCCGGCACGTCCCGGGCATCGAAGCCGGTACCGAGCTCCGGCTCGAGGGCATGCTGTCGCGGAGCAAAGGCATGCCCACCATGTTCAACCCACGTTACGAAATACTGTCCCGCCAGGAGAACGAATGACTGCCCCCCAGCCTGATCCTTTCCCCGGAGCTTCACGCCCCGATGCTCCCGGCGGCGAAACGAAGCCGGACGCTGCGGGCCAGGAACCCTCCCCGGTAGCGGGCCTTGCTGCCGAATACGCCGCCAAAGCAGGACTGCACCGGACCCACGACGGCCGGGTGGACGTGCTGCGCAGCGCCGGCGGAGTCCAGGGCATTGCCGAGAGCATACTGCCGGGCCTGTTGTTCCTGGTTGCGTACACCATCACGCGGGACCTCACGGTTTCCCTCGTGGCGGCACTGGCTGCCGCCGCCGTGTTCACCGTGGTCCGGCTGGTACAGCGGCGGCCCCTGACCCAGGCGCTTGCCGGTGTTGTGGGTGTTGGCATCTCCGCCTGGCTGGCCAACACCACAGGCAAGGCCGAGGACTTTTACCTGCCGGGCTTTTTCACGAACGCCGCCTATATCTTCGCAATGGTGCTCTCGATCCTCGTGAAGTGGCCGGTGGCCGGGCTGCTCTTCGGGTTCATCCGCAACGAGGGCCTGGACTGGCGCAAGGATCCGGACCGGCTCAGGGCCTACCGCCTCGGGACCTGGATCATCGTTGCTGTCCTGGTACTCCGGCTCGCGGTCCAGGTGCCGCTGTACCTCATGGGACCCGAAGGATTCGCCGCCCTGGCCACCACGCGGCTCCTCATGGGCGCGCCGCTGTACATCCTCGGTGTGTGGGTTGCCTGGCTGGTCACCAGGCCGGCACGGGACGCTGCTCCGGGCGGGCAGGATGCGGCACTGAAGCCCTGACCCTACCCGTCGAACCCGTCGTCCTCCGGCGCCTGCTGGGCAGCCCGAACGCCTGCAGGCTGGGGAGCGCCCTCTGCACCTGCGGTTCCAGGAGATTCGGCGGCTTCCGGCGAGAGCAGGGCGCGCAGGTCGTCCTCAGCTGCGATGGTGGTCACGAAGAACAGTTCGTCGCCGCCGTCAATCACGTCATCCCGGCTGGGTGTGATGGGGGCATGGTCGCGCAGGATGGCCACCAGCGTGGCATCCTCCGGCCAGCGGATGTCCCCGACGGTCCGGCCAATAACATGGGAGTCGTGCGGGACGGTGAACTCCACCAAAGATGACACCCCTGTCTGGAGCGTGAGGAGCCGGACCAGGTCGCCGATCTCCACGGCTTCCTCCACCAAAGCAGTCATCAGCTGCGGCGTATTGACGGCCACATCCACACCCCAGGAATCGTTGAACATCCAGTCGTTCTTCGGATTGTTGACCCGGCCCACGGTACGGCCCACCCCGAATTCGGTCTTGGCCAGCAGGGACACTACGAGGTTGACCTTGTCGTCGCCGGTTGCGGACACCACCACGTCGGCGTCTTCGACTTTCGCTCCCTGCAGCGTGCTCAGCTCGCAGGCGTCACCCACCAGCCAATGCGCGCCCCGCAGGCCGCTTCGCCCGATCACCTCAGGCTTGAGGTCGATCAGGAGTATTTCGTGCTTGTGAGCCAGGAGTTCCCGGGCGATGGACGATCCGACGCTGCCTGCACCGACGATAACGACTTTCACTGGTACTCCTTGGCAGGGGCTTTGGCGAGGATCTGGGCAACCTGGGCGCTGCGGTCCACCTGAAGCATGGCGTGGACGGTGTCGCCGTCCTGGTAGGCGGTGGCGGCGTCGGGCAACAATCCCTCGCCGAACCGGGTCAGGTAAGCGACCCGGACGTCGGCGGCCTTTTCAATGCTGCTGACCCGGTGGCCGACCCAGCCGGCATCGAGGTCGAGTTCGGCAAGCACCAGGCGCCCGGAGGGTTCGCGGAAATCGCCTGCGAGGTGCTGTTCGGGCAGGATGCGGCGAAGCACCTGGTCAGCACTCCAGCGGACTGCCGCGACCGTGGGAATGCCGAGCCGCTGGTAAATTTCGGCACGGCCCGGATCGTAGATGCGGGCCACAACATGGGGGACATGGAAGGTTTCCCTCGCCACCCGGGTGGCGAGGATGTTGGAGTTGTCCCCGCTGGAGACCGCGGCGAAGGCGTATGCTTCAGCCACCCCGGCCTGCTTCAAGGTGTCACGGTCGAACCCCACACCGGTGACCTTGCGCCCGGTAAAGCCCTGCCGGAGCCTTCGGAAGGCGCGGTCGTCCTGATCGATGATGGCCACGGAGTGCCCGGCGTCCTCCAGCGTGTGCGCCAGCGTCGCCCCCACCCGGCCACATCCCATGATCACGAAATGCGCCACCGTTTCTCCTCTGTATTTCTGTCAAGGTCCTGCTGCTAGAACTCTACCGCCAGCGTCCGGGCTCCGGCTGTCCACGGGCTGTCATGACATCGCCGGGGAATCCGACTAGCTTTGTGGGGTGCTGACAATATTGAACGCCGCCAAGCGTGTGATGGTGGGCCGGCCGTTCCGGAACGACAGACTTTCCCATACGCTGCTTCCCAAGCGGATTGCACTCCCGGTTTTCGCCTCCGATGCCCTGTCATCAGTGGCCTACGCACCGGATGAGATCTTGCTTACGCTGGCGCTGGCGGGCGTCACCGCCGTCGCGTTCTCTCCCTGGGTGGGGCTGGCCGTCATCGTAGTCCTGCTCACAGTGGTGGCCTCGTACCGCCAGAACGTCCACGCCTATCCCTCCGGCGGCGGCGATTATGAGATCGCCGGTGAGAACCTGGGCAAGTATGCCGGCCTCACGGTGGCATCCGCCCTGCTGGTGGATTACGTCCTGACTGTGGCGGTGTCCATGTCCTCCGCAGCGCACTACCTCACCACTGCAGTCCCGGCCCTCCACGGACAGCAGGCCATGCTTTCCGCCATAGGCGTGGCGGTCCTGGCTTTGGTCAACCTGCGCGGCGTCAAAGAGGCAGGCACCGTATTCGCCATACCCACCTACATCTTCATGGCATCAATCCTGGGCATGACCGCCGTCGGCATTTTCCAGGCCGCGACCGGACAACTCGGCCTGGCCCCTTCCGCGGCCTTCACGATCGTTCCGGCGCCCGGGTTCGACGAAGGCCTGGTGGG
This sequence comes from Pseudarthrobacter sp. NamE5, assembly GCF_005796225.1. Lineage (GTDB taxonomy): Bacteria > Actinomycetota > Actinomycetes > Actinomycetales > Micrococcaceae > Arthrobacter. The sequence goes on along the minus strand of NZ_VAHO01000012.1, from coordinate 76,256 downwards.
CCTGGCCGGCGCCTTCCTGCTGCTGCGCGCCTTTTCGTCAGGTGCCGCCGCTCTGACCGGCGTGGAAGCCATCAGCAATGGGGTGCCCAACTTCCGCCCGCCGAAGAGCAGGAACGCCGCTGCCACACTGCTCCTGCTGGGGATCATCGGCGCCACGATGCTGGCAGGCATCATGTTCCTCGCCCAGGCGACCAAGGTCCATATTGTCCTGGATCCCGCCACGGAATTCCTGCTGAATGGGAGCCCGCTGCCGGAGGGGTACATCCAGAACCCCGCCATCAGCCAGATTGCCCAAACCATTTTCGGGCCCGGTTCCATCCCGTTCTATATCGTGGTGGCCGCCACCGGCATCATCCTGGTGTTCGCAGCCAACACCGCCTTCAACGGCTTTCCCGTCCTGGGCTCGATCCTCGCCCAGGACGGCTATCTTCCGCGCCAGCTGCGCACCAGGGGAGACAGGCTGGCCTTCAGCAACGGCGTCCTGGCCCTCGCAGCCGGCGCACTGGTGCTGGTCCTCGCCTTCAATGCGGACGTCACCAAGCTCATCCAGCTCTACATCGTGGGCGTCTTCATCTCGTTCACTGCCAGCCAACTGGGGATGATCCGGCACTGGGGCCGGCAGCTCAAGCTCGCCCGGGACAAAGCAGACCGGCGCCGTATGGCCAAGTCGCGGGTGATCAACAGCATCGGTTTCGGCATGACCGCCCTGGTCCTGGTGATCGTGCTGGTCACCAAGTTCGAGCAGGGTGCCTGGATCGCCCTGCTGGCCATGTTCATCCTGTTCCTGATCATGTGGAGCATCAGGGCACACTACGACAACGTGGCCAGGGAGCTGGCAGTGGATGAGGACTCCTCGCCGCGGGCTCTTCCCACCAGGGTGCACGCCGTGCTGCTGGTGTCGCATGTCCGCAAGCCCGTCCTCCGGGCGCTGGCATATGCCAGGGCGTCCCGCCCGTCCCGCCTTGATGCAGTGACGGTGGATATAGACGCCGAAGAAACTGCGCAGACGGTGGCGGACTGGGAAAAGCTGGGGATTCCCGTGCCGCTCACCGTGCTGGCAAGCCCCTACCGCGAGACCGTCACGCCGATCATGGACTACATCAAACAGATGCGGCTGGACTCGCCCCGGGACCTGATCGTTGTCTATATCCCTGAATACGTGGTGGGCAAGTGGTGGGAGCAACTGGTCCACAACCAGACAGCCCTGCGCATCAAAACCAGGCTGCACTTCGAACCCGGCGTCATGGTGGCCAGCGTTCCCTGGCAGTTGAAATCCTCCGAAGAAGCCAAGAACCTGCAGGACGTCCAATGAGTGCGAAGACACAGACATCGCCGGCAAGCACCGGCGCAGCCGGCACCGAAACAGTGCTGGAGATCGGCCCGGTGGCCCACGGCGGCCACTGTGTCGCCCGGCACGAGGGACGCGTAATCTTCGTCCGGCACGGCATTCCCGGCGAAAAAGTGCGGGTGCGGCTGACGGATGCGGAAGAGAAGGCGAAATTCTGGCGGGCGGACGTGGTGGAGGTTCTCGAACCATCCCCTGACCGCGTCGATCACTTCTGGCATGCAGCTGACCCCGCGCGTGCGTGGGAGCACGGGCATCCGCCCGTGGGCGGAGCGGAGTTCGGCCACATCAGCCTTGCCCGGCAGCGTGCCCTCAAGGCAGACGTGCTGGCTGAACAGCTCAAGCGGCTTGCCGGCGTCGAGGGTGTCCCCGGCTGGGCCGGCGGCACCGTCGAGGCTGTAGGCGGAACCCACGACGGCGGCAGCGGCCTGGGGTGGCGCACGCGCGCCAGTTTCTCGGTCACCCCCGCCGGAAAACTGGGAATGCATGCGCACCGCTCGGGGCACATCGTTCCTGTCCGGGAAATGCCGCTGGCGACTGACTCCATTAACAACCTGCGCCTGTGGAACATTGATTTGCAGGGCGTGGACCGGGTGGAAGTGGCCGCCCCGGCCAACGGCTCCCGTCCGCTGGTGCTGCTGGCTCCGGCGGAAGGCACCAAACCCAAGCGGCTGGGCGCGATTGCCGCCCAGCTTCCCGGGGAGGTATCCGTCGCGGCTTTGAACCCGGTCAACGAGGAAGTACAGCAGCTGCGTGGCCGCACCTGGGTGCAGGAAACGGCGGCCGGCCACGAGTACCGGGTGACTGGAGCCGGATTCTGGCAGATCCACCGCGACGCGCCCGGAACGCTTGTGCGTTCGGTCACAGAATTCCTCCAGGGCGGCGGGTTCCTGCATCCCGGTGCCGTAGTGGCCGATCTCTATGCCGGGGCTGGACTCTTCACTGCCGTGCTGGCCGACGCAGTAGGGGAGACGGGCTCTGTTCTCTCTGTAGAAGGTTCCGCCGGAACCAGCCGCGACGCGCGGAAGAACCTGCACGCCGCGCCCCAGGTGGAGATTGTCCAGGGGCGGGTGGAACGGGTCCTGCACCGGAAACCGCGGGACTTTGACGCGCTGATCCTTGATCCGCCCCGGGCAGGTGCCGGAAAATCCGTGGTGAACCAGCTGGTGGCAGCGAACCCCCGCGCCATTGCCTACGTATCCTGCGATCCGGCGTCGTTCGCCCGGGACGTTGGGTATTTCCGGACGGCGGGCTGGGAGCTCTCAGCCCTCCGGGCCTTGGACCTCTATCCCCACACGCACCACCTGGAGACCGTAGCACTGCTGACACCTGGTCCCTGATGCCTGGCCCCTTTTGGACTACTATGGCGGTAGTAGTCCCACGTCGCGCCCGTATTCTCGGCAGGCCGTGTGCAATTTTCGGGTCCTGTTGCTAATTAGGACCTCCTAACTAGCAGGCGGTCAACCGCGCGACAAAGATGAAACTGTTGCGAGAGGAGTCCTGCGATGAGCACTGTGGACAGCTTCGGTTCAAAAGGCAAACTTAATGTAGCCGGAACCGAGTACGAAATTTTCCGGTTGAACTCCGTTGAAGGTGCAGAAAACCTTCCGTTCAGCCTCAAGGTATTGCTTGAAAACCTGTTGAGGACCGAGGACGGCGCGAACATCACTGCCGATCACGTCCGCGCCTTGGCAGGCTGGGATCCCAACGCCCAGCCCGATACAGAAATCCAGTTCACGCCGGCACGCGTGATCATGCAGGACTTCACCGGCGTTCCTTGCGTGGTTGACCTGGCGACGATGCGTGAAGCGGTCAAGGAACTGGGCGGGGACCCCAAGCGGGTGAACCCGCTGGCACCGGCCGAAATGGTGATTGACCACTCGGTCCAGATCGATGCCTTTGGCAACTCCGGCGCACTGGAGCGCAACATGGAGATCGAATACCAGCGCAACGGGGAGCGTTACCAGTTCCTGCGCTGGGGCCAGACCGCGTTTGACGACTTCAAGGTTGTCCCGCCGGGAACCGGCATCGTGCACCAGGTGAACATCGAATACCTGGCCCGCACCGTCATGACCCGCGAAGTGGACGGCGCCCTCCGTGCGTACCCGGACACCTGCGTCGGTACAGACTCGCACACCACCATGGTCAACGGCCTGGGTGTGCTCGGCTGGGGCGTGGGCGGCATCGAAGCCGAGGCAGCCATGCTCGGCCAGCCCGTTTCCATGCTGATCCCGCGCGTTGTGGGCTTCAAGCTCAGCGGCAGCATTCCTGCCGGCGCCACGGCAACCGACGTTGTGCTGACCATCACCGAGATGCTCCGCAAGCATGGCGTGGTGGGCAAATTCGTCGAGTTCTACGGTGAAGGGGTGGCCGCTGTGCCGCTCGCCAACCGCGCCACCATCGGCAACATGAGTCCGGAATTCGGCTCCACCGCCGCAATGTTCCCCATCGACGATGTCACCCTGGACTACCTGCGCCTCACTGGCCGCTCCGAGCAGAACGTTGCCCTCGTGGAGGCCTACTCCAAGGAGCAGGGCCTCTGGCACGATCCGTCCCGCGACATCAAGTTCTCCGAGTACCTCGAACTGGACCTGTCCACGGTTGTGCCGTCCATCGCAGGCCCTAAGCGCCCGCAGGACCGCATCGAACTGACCGAGGCCAAGGACGAGTTCCGCCACGACCTCAGGAACTACGTCGCCCACGACGCGAACGCCGGAACCCTGGACGAGTCGCTCGAGGAGACCTTCCCGGCCTCGGACGCCCCGTCCTTCACTGCCGGAGCCACCAACATTTCCGACACCGACCGCGAACCGCCGAAGTACTCGGCTGCGCACGGGGGAGCGGGACGCATCTCCAGCCCCGTCCCGGTGAAGATGGCAGACGGCCGCGAGTTCGAACTGGATCACGGAGCGGTCACCATCGCCTCCATCACGTCCTGCACGAACACGTCCAACCCGTCCGTCATGCTGGCCGCCGCGGTCCTGGCGCGCAACGCCGTCGAAAAGGGCCTGACCGCCAAGCCGTGGGTCAAGACCTCCGTTGCCCCCGGCTCGAAGGTTGTCACGGACTACTACGAGAAGTCCGGCCTGACCCCCTACCTCGAGAAGCTCGGCTTCTACATCGTGGGCTACGGCTGCGCCACCTGCATCGGCAACTCCGGCCCGCTGGAAGCAGAGATCTCCGAAGCCGTCCAGGTTAACGACCTCGCTGTCGCGGCTGTCCTGTCCGGCAACCGCAACTTCGAAGGCCGGATCAACCCGGACGTCAAGATGAACTACCTGGCATCCCCGCCGCTGGTCATCGCCTACGCCCTGGCCGGTTCCATGGACTTCGATTTCGACACCGACGCGCTCGGCAAGGACGAGGCCGGCAATGACGTCTTCCTGAAGGACATCTGGCCCAACCCCGTTGAGGTCCAGCAAGTCATCGATTCCTCGATTGACAAGGAGATGTTCGCCAAGGGCTACGAAGGCGTCTTCGACGGCGACGAGCGCTGGCGTGCCCTGGACACCCCCGCCGGTGACACCTTCGCCTGGGATCCGAACTCCACCTACGTCCGGAAGCCCCCGTACTTCGAGGGCATGCAGGCGCAGCCGGAGCCGGTCAAGGACATCACGGGCGCCCGCGTCCTCCTGAAGCTGGGCGATTCGGTCACCACGGACCACATCTCCCCGGCCGGTTCCTTCAAGTCCGACACCCCCGCCGGACAGTACCTGCTGGCCAATGGTGTGGAGCGCAAGGACTTCAACTCCTACGGATCCCGCCGCGGCAACCACGAGGTGATGATCCGCGGAACGTTCGCAAACATCCGCATCAAGAACCAGATCCTGGACGGCGTCGAGGGTGGCTTCACCCGCGACTTCACCCAGGAAGGCGGCCCGCAGGCATTCGTCTACGACGCCGCGCAGAACTACCAGGCAGCCGGCACCCCGCTGGTGGTCCTGGCCGGCAAGGAATACGGTTCGGGCTCGTCCCGCGACTGGGCTGCCAAGGGTACCGCCCTGCTGGGTGTCAAGGCCGTCATTGCCGAGAGCTACGAGCGCATCCACCGCTCCAACCTCATCGGCATGGGCGTCCTGCCGCTCCAGTTCCCGGCCGGCGAGTCCGCCGCAACCCTGGGCCTGACCGGCACGGAAACCTTCTCGGTTGAGGGCGTCACCGCCCTGAACGAAGGCACCACGCCCAAGACCCTCAAGGTCACGGCCACCGCGGAAGACGGCTCCGCCACCACCTTCGATGCCGTGCTGCGCATCGATACCCCTGGTGAAGCCGACTACTACCGCAACGGCGGCATCCTGCAGTACGTCCTGCGGCAGATCTCCGCGAACTAGCGGTTCCTGCCAGCAGGCAACACCTTCCGAAGCCCCGGCCGGTCAGCGACCAGCCGGGGCTTCGGCTTTCCCTGTGGGCTTTGCGCCTGAACCAAGGCGTTAGAGTTAAACGGCACGTCTACCACTGAAGGAGGGGTCATTGGGAATCTTGGACACCATCCGGAAACCGCAGGACCTGAACGGTTTGACCGAAGAGCAGCTGACGCAGCTGGCTTCGGAGATCAGGGATTTCCTGATCACGAACGTCTCACAGACGGGCGGACACCTCGGACCCAACCTCGGCGTGGTGGAGCTGACGCTTGCCGTGCACCGCATCTTTGAATCGCCCCGTGACAGCATTGTTTTCGACACCGGCCACCAGTCCTACGTCCACAAGCTGCTGACCGGGCGCCAGGATTTCAGCACCCTCCGCCAGGAAGGCGGCATTTCCGGCTACCCCTCCCGGGCCGAGTCCGAGCATGACGTCGTGGAAAGCTCACACGCGTCCTCATCCCTGTCCTGGGCGGACGGCATCTCCCGGGCCCGGCAGCTGACCGGGCAAGGCGACCGGCACGTCGTCGCCATTGTGGGGGATGGGGCGCTCACTGGCGGCATGGCGTGGGAGGCCATCAACAACATCGCCGCGGACAAGAAGCGCCGCGTTGTCATCGTGGTCAATGACAACGGCAGGTCCTATGCGCCTACTGTGGGCGGTTTCGCCGACTACCTCGCCTCGCTGCGCCCCACCATCGACTCCTTCCGGACGGCACCTGCCTACGAAGTCGCTTTGGACTGGTGGAAGAAAAAGCTCCAGAACGGTGGCCCGGCGGGCCAGTTCACCTACAAGAGCCTGCACGCCATGAAAAAGGGCGTCAAGGACTGGTGGGCCCCGCAGGGCATGTTCGAGGATCTCGGCATGAAGTACATCGGCCCGGTGGACGGTCACAACCTTCAGGCCATGGAACACGCACTCGCTACGGCCAAGCACTACAACGGTCCGGTGATTGTCCATGCCATGACCGAAAAGGGCCATGGTTATGCCCCGGCGCGGGCCCACGAGGCCGACCAGTTCCACGCGGTAGGAATTATCGATCCCGAGACCGGTGAGCCCACCGGCGCCGCGGGCGCGCAATCCTGGACCTCCGTTTTCGCCGACGAGATCGCTGCCATCGCCGATGAGCGCGAGGACGTGGTCGGCATCACGGGTGCCATGCTGATCCCCGTGGGCCTGCACAAGTTCGCCGCGAGGCACCCAAACCGCGTTGTCGACGTCGGCATCGCCGAACAGCATGCCCTCACCTCTGCCGCGGGCATGGCGTTCGGCGGACTGCACCCGGTGGTCGCCGTCTACGCCACGTTCCTGAACCGCGCCTTCGACCAGCTCCTGATGGACGTTGCCCTGCACAGGGCAGGGGTGACCATTGTCCTGGACCGCGCCGGCGTCACCGGCCCGGACGGCGCCAGCCACCACGGCATGTGGGACATGTCCATGGTCCAGATCGTCCCGGGCCTCCACCTGGCGGCACCCCGGGACGCCACCCGGCTGCGCGAGGAGCTCCGCGAGGCCGTGGCCATCAGCGACGCGCCCAGCGTGGTCAGGTTCTCCAAGGGTTCTGTGGGTGCCGAGGTGGAAGCGCTGGAGCGGCTCAGCGACGGCGTGGACGTGCTGTCCCGCAGGCCCAGCGGTTCGACGGAAAATGACGTCCTGATCGTCAGCGTCGGCGCCATGTCGGAGTTGGCGCTGGACGTGGCCAACCGGCTCGGGGCGCAGGGCATCAGCACCACCGTGGTGGATCCGCGCTGGGTACTTCCCGTCCCGCAGTCCATCATCGCCCTGGCCTCCCATCACAGGCTGGTGATCTGCATCGAGGACGGCGTCCGGGCCGGCGGCGTCGGCTCCCGGATCCGCCAGGAAATGCGGGCAGCAGGCGTCGATACCGCACTGAACGAGGTAGGACTCCCCGTGGAATTCCTGGACCACGGCACCCGCAACCAGGTCCTGGAACGCGTGGGCCTGACGGCGCAGCAGGTCACGCACGACGTCGTTGCGCAGGTTTTGGGAACGAAGGTCCCGTTCGCGCGGCCCCTGCCGGGGCGCCAGCATCCCACCACCGGCAGTCTTCCGATCCTGTGAGGGAAGAAGACTCACTCAAGTATCCCGGACCGCTGGGGGACATGGAGGTCCGCCGGCACACCACCACAACACGGATCCCTGCGGGACTGGAGCCTGGCCAGTTGGTGGTCTCGCGCAACCGGAAGTGGAATGGCAAGGCGCACTGGGTGGTTCCGGGCCGCTACCTCGGCGAAGACCGGCACGGCTGGTGGATCTTCCAGGGAACCAACGAGTTCTGCTCGCGTCCCGGCGCGGCCTTTTACACAAAGTCGGACGCCGTGCTGCTGGTGCCGAGGTCCGGGCACTGGGTGGCAACCTTCTACGACGACGCCCATCCCAACCGGGTGCGGGTCTATGTGGACCTTGCCGTGGCGCACGAGTGGACCGCCATTCGCACCGGCCTGACCGAGTTCCACGTGATCGACATGGACCTCGACGTGATCAGGACTGCTGCACGGGGCGTGTTCGTGGACGATGAAGACGAGTTCGCCGAGCACAGCGCCGCGATGAACTATCCATCCAGTTTGGTGAACCTCATCCAGGATGAGACGGACCAGCTTTACCAGGCCGTCAAGGCGCAGCAGGCACCGTTCGACGGCACCGACGCCGAATGGTTTTCAAAGGGGCGCAAATGAGCGGAATAGTCAGGGTCTACAAGCGCGACGACGAGGGTACCCTCCACTTCCGGGAGGCCTGGTACGACGAGGATTACCAGCAGTTCGTGATGAATTTCGGCGTGGTGGGGCACCAGAGCAAGACCGAGGAGACAGACGTTCCGGACCCGCAGGCCGCCGAAAGCCTCCTGGATGCCTTCGCCGCCCAGTGCTCCGGGGACGGCTACGCCGAGATTCCCGACGAGGAACAGTTCTGGGTGGTTGCCCAGTTCGCCCTCAAAACCAGGGAGGGCACTGACCGGGACCGCTACCTTGAGGAGAAGGCCAAAGACGCCCTGATCAGCCATCTCGCCTGGCGCGGACTGGGAACGGTGGAGCGCTCCGAATTCACCGATTACAAGCTGAACATCTTCTGCCTCTGCCCCGATGTGAACAAGGCCGTCAACGCCATCAAGGTCTGCGCCCGTGGCGAGGACCTCGACTTCACCAAGCTGAGCATCGGAGCGGCCCCGTACACCGATCCGGAAAACTTCAAACTCAAGCACTCCGCCAAGCCCGCCAGCGGCTTCAGTCTTTAGGAGTACCGTGACCACCTACCGCCGCGTTGGAAAGTCCGGCCTGACCGTGTCCACGGTGGGCCTGGGCTGCAACAACCTTGGCCGCGCCAACACCGCCACAGAGTCGCAGGAAGCCACTGACGCGGTGGTCCATGCTGCGCTCGATGCCGGGATCACGCTGTTTGACGTCGCTGACAGCTACGGCCGCGAGCCCGGCCTGAGCGAAACGATGCTCGGAAAGGCCCTCGGCAGCCGGCGGGCCGACGTCGTCCTGGCCACGAAGTTTGGAATGGACATGAAGGGCGCCAACGGTCCTGACTTTGGCGCCCGGGGTTCGCGGCGGTACATCATCCAGGCGGTGGAGGCTTCGCTCCTGCGGCTGGGTACGGACTGGATCGACCTGTACCAGTTCCACACCCCGGACCCGCTGACGCCCGTCGATGAGACCCTGGCCGCCCTCGATGCCCTGGTTGCCGCAGGCAAGGTCCGCTACATCGGGCACTCCAACATGGCCGGCTGGCAGATCGCCCAGGCCGAGTACGTTGCCCGTGAACTGGGCGGCGCCCGCTTCATCTCTACCCAGAACCATTACAACCTCCTGGACCGGCGGGCCGAGCTCGAAGTAACACCCGCTGCCGCGGAATTCGGTTTGGGAGTCCTGCCGTATTTCCCCCTGGCCAACGGGTTGCTGACCGGCAAGTATTCCCCGGGCCACGCCCCGGAAGGGTCGCGGCTCAGCCACACCCGCCGGCACCTGGTGGACGAGGCAGACTGGGACCAGCTGGACCGGTTCAGCCGCTTTGCAAAGGAACGGGGACTCACGGAGATCGAGGTGGCGTTCTCATGGCTTGCCGCCCAGCCCCCCGTGGCGAGCGTCATCGCCGGCGCCACCAGGCCGGAACAGGTCCGACAGAATGCTGCTGCGGCCGGCTGGGTGCCCGGAGCCGATGATCTCGCTGAACTGGACCGCATCTTTCCTGCGGTTTCCAAGGTGGCACTGTTCTAGACGGCCATGACTGCTTTCCTGCTGGACGTTGACACTGGCATCGATGATGCCTTGGCGGTTGCATACCTTGCTGCCCTTCCGGACACCGAATTTGTTGCCGTTACGGCTTCCCCCGGCAATGTGGACGCGGACCAGGTGGCCAGGAACACCCTGGCGCTGCTGGAACTCTGCGGCCGGCCAGGAGTGGAAGTGGCCATCGGCGCCCGGGAACCCCTGTCCATCCCGCTTCTCACCACCCCCGAGACACACGGTCCCCAGGGAATCGGCCATGCCGTCCTGCCGGAGCCTGACGGTGTCGTCTCGGCACGGGATGCCGTGGAGCTGTGGGTTGAACACGCCAGGGCCAGGCCGGGTGAACTCACAGCCCTCATTACGGCGCCGCTGACCAACTTTGCCCTGGCCCTCAGGATGGAACCGCGGCTGCCGGAACTGCTGGCAGGAGTGGTAATCATGGGCGGAAGCTTTTTCTACCAGGGCAACACCACCCCGACAGCAGAATGGAACACACACGTGGATCCGCATGCGGCCAAGGAGGTGTACGCCGCGTTTGAAGGCCAGCCCCTGGAGAAACTCCCAATCGTCTGCTCGCTGGACACCACGGAGCGGATGGAGCTCCACCCGGTCCACGTGCGGCAACTCGCGGAGGCGGCCGGCGCGAAAGTCGTGGAAGAAGTGCTGCCCGACCAGCCTGAGGGCCAAACAAGCGCCTCCGACAACACCCTGGTCCGGCACCTGTCCGACGCCTTGCGTTTCTACTTCGAGTTCCACCGGCGCTATGACCAGGGATACCTGGCGCACGTCCACGACTTCTTCGCAGCCGGTGTGGCCGCGGGCACCCTGGAGTTCCAGGCCCGGCCCGCCACGGTAGACGTTGAGACCGGTTCAGCCCTCCTGATGGGAACCACGGTGGCTGACTTCCGGGGATTATGGGGCAGGGCGCCCAACGCCAGGATTGTGGCAGACAACAATCCGGGGCAGGCCTTCCGCCAGCTGGTGTCCAGGGTGGGAGCCCTCGCCGCACGGCTGGGGTGAACAAGCTGGAGCCCGCACTTCCGCTCCGGCAGGTGCTTTTTCTCCGGCATAGCCACTCCTTCCCGGTAGAATGGGCGGCGGCCGGCAGGACGTTCCGCCGGCTGCTGCCGAGGTGACATAGGCGGCCCCGCACTGCGCAGTTGCAGTACAGATATTGCAGTGCCCGGTAATCCGCGTCCGCATCCTAAGGAACTCCATGTCATCGCCCTCCCTTACCCTCCCGTCCCCGGGGCCCGCCGCTGCCCGCAAACGCCGGCTGCTGGAAGTCCTCGGAGCCCTGGCCATCGCCGGCACGTACGTTTACCTGGTGCTCAACCAGCCCACGGACATTACGGGCGGCCCCGGCAGCGCTTCCGCCCTGATCGCCCTGTCCGGTTTCCTCGTGGGGGCCGTCCTGCTGATCGTTGCAGTCCTGCCCACCCTGCCGGCCTCCACGGTTGTGCTGATCCCGGTGGCCCTGGTGCTGAACATCGTGCTCGGCCAGTTCGTGGGCAGCACACTGGTCCCGTTCTACCTCGACGCGATCGGCACGGTCCTGATTGCGGTGCTGGCAGGGCCGGCGGCAGGTGCAGCAACCGGAGCACTCAGCAGCATTGTCTGGTCCTTCTTCAACCCCACCGTCCTGCCGTTCGCCGCCGGTGCAGCGCTGATCGGCTGCCTGGCCGGCCTCGCCGCCCGCCACGGCATGTTCCGGCGCTTCTACCTGGCGCCGGTGGCCGGATTTGTCACCGGCATCATCGGCGGCGTGGTGTCCGCACCGGTTGCGGCTTTCGTCTTCGGCGGCACCTCCGGAGTGGCCACCGGAGCGATTGTCAGCGCGTTCCGGTCCATGGGCGACACCCTCCTGGCGGCCATTACCAAGCAGGCGCTCATCTCGGACCCCATGGACAAGGCCATCGTGTTCACCGTGGTCGCTGTCCTGGCCTACGCGCTTCCCCGCCGTACGCGGGTGCAGTTCCCGTTCATCCGCCGCCACCGGGTGTTGGCTGGGCAGGCCGGCGACGAAACCCAGACGCAGGTCCCGGTTACGGGCACTGGCAGCCCGGCCCAGCCCACCGGGCAGGGCTCCTGATCCCACCCAATGCCTGAAGCGAAGCATGCGCCTTAACCCGCTGACCTCACTGGCAATGGCCGGCACCACGGCAGTGATCACGACGGCGGCCGCCAGCTGGCCGCTGTCCCTCGCCGTGGTGTCAGCTGCCCTTGCCCTTGCCGTCCGTGGAGGTACGGCACGCAGGCTGCTGCCGGCGGCAGCGGCCGTCCTGGTGCCCTTGTGCCTGTCACTGCTCATCGTGCACGGGCTCTTCTTCCCCGAAGGCAGGACAGTCCTGGCCCAGTGGGGGCCCGCGCGCATCACCGGGGAGGGCCTGGCGTTCGCCCTGCAGCGGGCAGCCCAGCTCGCGGCAGCAGTCCTTGCGCTCCTGGTGTTCTCCTTCAGCGTCCATGTGCCCGACCTGGTGGCGGCGCTGTCAGCCCGGGGCGTGCAGGGCAGGTTCGCTTTCGTGCTGGCGTCCACCCTCGCCCTGCTGCCGGCCGTCACTTCCCGCGTGCACCGGATCCGGCAGGCCCAGGAATCCCGCGGGCTGGTGATCCGCCCCGGCCTGTTGCACCGGGCGGCGGCGTTCCGGCTGCAGGCCGTACCGCTGGTCCTGTCCCTCATCGAGGAAGCCGGTACCCGCGCGGCGGCGCTGGAAGCACGCGGCTTCAGCAACCCGGGACCGCGTTCCAGCTACCGGGCCGTTCCCGATTCACGGCATCAGTGCACGCTCCGTGCCGTGCTGCTCGTGGCCGCCGCAGCCTCGGTTGTTGCCCGGCTCTGGCTCGACAGGGCGGGAACCTAGATATGGCAGGAACCTGAATGGCGGGAACCCACAACAGCGAAGGCAACAAACATCACGGGGATGCCCAGAACCCGGCGCAGCCCATACTGGCAGCGGGCATCCGGACCTTCACGTTCCACGATTCCGGGGCCCCTGTGCTGCAGGGGATAGAGCTCGCCTTCCTTCCGGGAACGTTCACCGCCGTCCTCGGACCATCCGGAAGCGGGAAGTCCACGCTGGGCCGGTTGCTCGCCGGGTGGCTTCCTCCCGGGGGAGGGGGAACGCTCCACGGCTTCCTCGAACTCGCGGGTACCCGGCTGCAGTTCGGCGGCGCCGACCTTGCACCGGGCCCCCGAATTAATCCCGCGGCCTGGGGCCGGCAGGCAGGTTTCGTGCCGCAGGACCCGGCTTCGGTGCTCAGCACGGTGAAGGCCACAGTGGCCGAGGAACTCGCGTTTGGCCTCGAGAATGCGGCGGTAGGGCGGGCCGCCATGACAGCCGCGGTGGAACAGACCGCCGCGCTGGTGGGCCTGACGGAACTCCTGGACCATAACCCCGTCCAGCTTTCCGGCGGACAGCTCCGCCGCCTCGCGATCGGCTGCGCCGTCATCGCCGGGCCGCGCATCCTGATCATGGATGAGCCCTTCGCATCACTGGACAGCGCCGGATCCGCCCGGCTGGCGAACCTGGTGCGGGAGCTCGTGAAGCGCGGTACCGCCGTCGTCATTTTCAGCCAGGTGGTGGACGCACCGCTCCTGGAAGCGGGAACCTGGCTTGTCCTGGCCGAGGGGAGCGCTAGGGCCGTCGGCACCCCGGCAGAACTGCTCGCCCGCCCCCGGCTGCTTCCGGCGGGCATCCGCTACCCGGCGGATGCGTCCGGGCCCGGGCAGGACAAGGCAGCGACGACAGCCGCACAAAAACCCCGCACGCAGCCGCTGCGCCAGGCAACGCCGACGGCCCCGGCGCTGGAGCTCCGCAAGGTCTCGTTCTGCTATTCGGCCGGCGACAGGATGTCCCGGCGTTGGATCCGTCGCAGGGGCGCGGCGCACGGGCCCCAAGGCCCGCCCCCACCAGAGGTGCTGAAGGGGATCAGCCTGGCTGTCCGCCCCGGGGAAATCGTGGCAGTAACCGGCCCCAACGGCGCAGGAAAATCCACCCTCCTGCGGCACTTGAACGGACTGCTGCGGCCAACCTCCGGCCAGATCCTCGTCGGGGGAGCCGAGATCGCGGGGACGCCGCCAGGCGTGGTGGCCCAGAGGGTGGGCCTGCTGTTCCAGCAACCCCGCGATCAGCTGTTCGAGCGGACCGCCCTCCGGGAGGTGCATTTCGGCCTTGACCGGCTGTACAGCTCCACCGAAGCCACTGAACGTGCGGGCACAGCGCTGGAAACCGTTGGACTGGCAGGATCAGCGCACGCGCACCCCGCGGAACTCCCTGCCTCCAGTCAGCGGCTCCTTGCCCTGGCCACGGTGCTCGCCCGCAACCCCTCCGTCCTGGCCCTGGACGAACCCACCGTGGCGCTCGACGGAAACGGCCTCGCCCGGCTGGACGGCGCCGTGGGCGCCGCGGCCGAGGAGGGTGCCGCCGTCGTGCTGGTCACCCATGACCTCACCTATGCCCGGAGGATGGCGCACCGGGTGGTGACGCTCGACGGCGGCCAGTTGCTTCCGTGACCGCTGTGAATGGCGTTCAGGCCGGACGGGACGCCACCCCGGGCGGCAGGAACCGCCGGCCGTTGACACGTTCAGAGGCGCCCACCCGGTCAAGGTACGGGGTGATGCCGCCCAGGAACATGGGCCAGCCGGCCCCAAGAATCATGCAGAGATCGACGTCCTCCGGCCCGGCCACCACGCCCTCTGCGAGCATCAGGCCGATCTCCTCCGCGAGCGCGTCCTGGGTTCGCTGCAGCACCTGCTCCGAGGTGGAGGGGGAGGTGCCGAAGGACATCAGGGCGAGTGTCGACTGCGGAATCTCCTTCGACCCGTCCGGGGCGGTCACCCACAGGCCCTTCACACCGTTGTCAATGAGCTTCTGGAGGTTGGCGGATACCCTGAACCGCTCCCCGAAAGCCGCGTGGAGTGACTCCTGGACATGCTGGGCCACCGGCAGCCCCACCATCGCGCCCAGCGTGAAGGGGGTCATCGGCAGGCCCATGGGGCGGAGCGCGTTGTCAGCAACCTCCGCCGGGGTCCCTTCATCAAAGGCAGCCGTGACCTCGCCCATCAGCCGCAGCAGAATCCGGTTGACCACGAAGGCTGCCGCGTCCTTGACCAGCACCGCCGTCTTCTTCAGGCCCTTGGCAAGTTCAAAGGCGGTAGCCAGTACGGCGTCATCCGTTTTGGGGGCGCGGACAATTTCCAGCAGCGGCATGACGGCTACCGGGTTGAAGAAGTGGAAGCCCACCACGCGTTCCGGGTGCTGCAGGTCCTCAGCCATGGCAGTGACGGACAACGAGGACGTGTTGGTGGCCAGGATGCAGTCAGGCGTGACGATTGCCTCCAGGTGCGCAAGAACCTGTTTCTTAACGTTGAGCTCCTCAAAGACGGCCTCGATGACGAAGTCCGCATCCGCGAAAACGTCCTTCGACACCGAACCCGTCACCAGCGCCTTCATCCGGTTGGCTGCGTCCTGGCTGATCTTCTTCCTGCCCAGGAGCTTGTCCACTTCGGCGTGGACGTAGCCCACTCCCTTGTCCACCCGGGCCTGGTCAATGTCCGTCATTACCACGGGGACCTTGAGCTGGCGGGCAAACAGCAGTGCGAGCTGGCTTGCCATCAGGCCGGCGCCCACCACGCCCACCTTGGTAACCGGCCGGGCGAGCTTTCGGTCCGGGGCTCCTTCCGGACGCTTGGAACGCTTCTGCACGAGGTCCAGGAAGGCGTAGACGGTGGCGCGGAACTCGTCGGACTGCATCAGTTCCGCAAGCGTTTCGCACTCCAGCGCCGCACATTCGGCCTGCGTCATGGTGCGGTTCGCCGCCATGATGTCCAGGACCTTGCCCGGAGCGGGAGCCGCATTGGACGTCTTGGCCTCCACGAAGTCCCGTCCTGCCGCCACCGCGGCGGCCCACTTTTCCGCCGTTTCCGGGTCGGCGGGGTCGACGGCGCTGTCGCGTTCCGGAGTAACCTCACCGGAGATGACTTCCGCAGCCCACGCCAGGGACTGCTCGAGGAAGTCCGCGGGCTCGAACAGGGCGTCGGCGATGCCGAGGCTGAAGGCCTGGGGTCCGGTCAGGGTCCGGTTGTTGCTGAGCGGATTTTCGATCATCACCTTCACGGCATTCTCTGGGCCTATCAGGCGCGGCAGGAGGTAGACGCCGCCCCAGCCTGGCACCAGGCCCAGGAACGCTTCGGGCAGCGCCAGCGCTCCGGCCCCCGTGGACACAGTGCGGTAGGTGGACTGCAGCGCGACTTCAAGGCCGCCGCCCAGGGCTGCCCCGTTGATGAAGGCGAAGCTGGGGACGCCGAGATTTGCCAGCGTGCCGTACACATCGTGGCCCAACTGTGCCATCCACAGGCCGTGCTCGCGCTTTTCCAGGTTCTTGACGGCGGAAAGATCAGCACCGGCCACAAGGTAATACGGCTTGCCGGTGACTCCGACGCCGACTATTGCACCCCGGGCGGCGCGCTCCCGCAGGCGCTCCAGCACAGTGCCCAGTTCCACGAGGGTGTTGGGTCCCAGGGTTGTGGGCCTGGAGTGGTCCAGCCCGTTGTCCAGGGTGATGAGGGCGAACCTCCCGGGACTGGGTTTCCCGGCCGGAGCCGGCAGTTCGATGTCCTGGACGTAGGAGTGGGTAACGGTTTCGTCCGGGAACAGGTTGGCAAGCTTAGTGAAGTCGGCGGCGCTCATGCGGCTCCTTCGGAGGTGGTTTCGGTAGCGGCGGAACCCTGCGGCCGGACTCCGCTGTAGTCGGCGTGGTGCGGGTTCTCCCAGATCACGGTGGCACCCATGCCAAGGCCGACGCACATGGTGGTGATGCCGTACCGCACGGTGTGGTCCTCTTCGAACTGCCGGGCCAGCTGCATCATCAGCCGCACTCCGGAGGAGGCCAGGGGATGCCCCACGGCGATGGCGCCGCCGTAGCGGTTGACCCGCGGGTCGTCGTCGGCAATGCCGAAATGCTCCAGGAAGCTGAGTACCTGGACGGCAAAAGCCTCGTTGATCTCGAACAGGCCGATGTCCCCGATGCTGAGCCCGGCCTGCTTCAGGGCCTTCTCGGTGGAGGGCACAGGACCGATGCCCATGACCTCAGGCTCAACGCCGGCGTAGGCGTAGGCCACCAGGCGCATCCTGACCGGCAGCCCAAGTTCGACGGCAGTGTCGGAGGAGGCGAGGAGGGCCGCGGTGGCGCCGTCATTCAGGCCCGCAGCGTTTCCTGCCGTGACCCTGCCGTGGGCGCGGAAGGGAGTGCGGAGCCCGGCAAGGTCGGACATGGTGGTCCCGGGGCGGGGCGGCTCGTCAACGGTGCTGAGCGTCCAGCCCTGGCCGGGCTTCAGCGCTGCCATCGGCACCAGGTCCGGCTGGATCCTGCCTTCGCGGCGAGCGGCGTCGAATTTGGCCTGGGAGGCCACGGCATACGCGTCCGTACGTTCCTTGGTAATGGACGGAAAGCGGTCGTGGAGGTTCTCCGCCGTATTTCCCATGTTTAGTGCAGCCGGGTCCACCAGCCGCTCGGACATGAAGCGCGGATTGGGATCGGCTCCGGAGCCCATCGGGTGGTTGCCCATGTGTTCCATACCGCCGGCCAGCACCACGTCATAAGCGCCAAAGCTGATGCCGCCTGCAGCAGCGGTAACGGCGGTCATTGCGCCCGCGCACATCCGGTCGATAGCAAAGCCGGGAACAGTCTTCGGCAGCCCGGCCAGCAGGGCGGCCGTTCGTCCCAGGGTGAGGCCCTGGTCGCCGGTTTGGGTGGTGGCTGCGATCGCCACTTCGTCGATCCGTTCCGGTGGCAGGGAGGGGTTCCGGCGGAGCAGCGCCCGGATGCATTTCACTATGAGATCGTCAGCACGGGTGCCGGCATAGATGCCTTTGTCCCCTGCCCTGCCGAACGGTGTGCGGACGCCGTCCACAAAGACGACGTCCCGGACAGTGCGCGAGGCTGCGCCGCTTTCCTGGTGGCTCACGTATAACTCCTCATCGAGATGTAGCGCCGGCGGCAGGCCGCAGCGCGGCAGCGGGACGGCGGCAATACCTCCGATGTTACTCGTGAGTAACATAGCCTGCAAGGCCCTGGACCGAAGACACCCTCTCTCACTTAATGCCCATTTTTGGCCAACGCTCTCTCACTCTCCTGGGAAAGTGAAAAAGCGTTGCCAATTTTCGCGCATCGAGTGAGAGAGCGTTTCGGAATTGGGGCGGGAACCAGGTGTCACGGAAGAGCCGGGGCGCAGGGGGTTACCCCTGGCGGCCGGCTGCGGCCGGGTCCGGCTTTGGCTCCTTTGGCGGGAGGGGCTGCGGATCCAGGAACGCTTCGGTGATCAGGGGAGCCGCCAACTCCACCTGCCACTCGCGTGCCCCCAAAGCGCGCAGTTCGGCGGCAACCGTTGCCTCAGTGATCTCCGACGGTGGCCGCCACGCCACGCGGCGGAGATAATCCGGGGTCAGCAGGTTCTCCAGGGGCAGGTTCAACACGTCCGACTTTGCCTGCAGGAGGGGCCGGGCCGTGGCCAGCCGTGCGGCGGCCTCCGGGTCGCGGTCGGCCCAGACACGGGGCGGAGGCGGCGCGTTGGTGGGCAGGTGCAGCGGGGGGAGGTCTTCCAGATCCCGGGCGGCTGCAATGCAGCGCAGCCAGCGGGGTGCTTCACGTTGGGCAGCACGGCCGTGGAAGCCCTTGGTTCCCAGCAACTGCGGCACGGTGGACGGCATTGCCTTGGCTGCTGCCACCAGCGCGGAGTCCGGAATCAGCCGCCCGGGAGCCACATCCCGCTTTTGCGCCAGGGAGTCCCGCTCCAGCCACAGCTCCCGGACGGCTGCGAGCTGCCGCCGGTCACGGATCTGGTGCAGGCCTGAGGTTTTCCGCCACGGGTCCACCCGGGGCGGGGCGATGCCGGCGTCAAGGATGGCCGCGAACTCCTGCTCGGCGTACTCAAGCTTCCCGTCCGCCTGCAGGAGCTCTATCAGTTCTTCGCGCAGCTCGGTCAGGACCTCGACGTCCAGCGCGGCGTAGCGCAGCCATGGTTCGGGCAGCGGCCGGGTGGACCAGTCCGCTGCCGAATGCTCTTTGGCGAGTCCAAAGCCGAGGAGCTGTTCAATGACGGCGGCGAGGCCTACGCGGGGGAGCCCGGCGAGCCGCGCGGCGAGTTCGGTGTCGAAGAGCTTGTCCGGCCACATCCCGAGTTCCGAAAGGCAGGGAAGGTCCTGGCTTGCGGCGTGCAGGATCCACTCAACACCGCGGAGGGCGTCGTTGATGATGTCCAGGTTCTCGAAGGGCTCGGGGTCGATCAGCCAGGTCCCGGCACCCTCGCGCCGGATCTGGACCAGGAAGGCCCGCTGCCCGTACCGGAAGCCGGAGGCCCGTTCAGCGTCCACTCCGGCGGGACCGGTTCCCGCTGCAATGGCGGCGGCACACCGCTCAAGGGCGGATTGCGTTTCAATGACCAGCGGAACGCCGTCCCGGGGCGCCGCGAGTTCAACGATTTCGGGGATGGGGCTGTCAAAGCCCTCCACCGTGATGTGGGGTGCGGTGTCAGCAGCCGGGACGCCGGCCGTGGTGTTTTCCGGAATGTTAGCGGTCATGGTGCCTCAAGTTTACCGGCCGGCCGGTTCCCGCCGGACGTCAATGCCGGGGTTCCTGTTTGCATGGCACAACCGGTGTCAGTTCCGCCGGTGTGGCAGCGGGGTCACGCCGTCCGGAAGGGGCGGCAGGCCGGCGAAGGTGCAAACCATGTCGGACCAGGCTTCCAGGTGGGCCTGAACGTCCGGCGTTGCCGGAGTCCAGGAGGCACGGAGTTCGATGTCGATGGAGCCGGGCCGTTCCGCCAGGGTACCGAAACTCTCCGACAGGACCCGGGTGGCAGTGCCGCCGGCCGCCCGGTAGGGAGCCTTGTGGTTCTCCAGCGCCTCCACAAGCCAGGTCCACGCGACTGTTCCCAGCATTTCGTCGTTGCCCATCTCCGGTTCCAGCTCGGCACGGATGTAGGTGACAATGCGGAACTCGCCGTCCCAGACCTCGGAGCCCTCAGGATCGTGGAGGAGAATGAAACGTCCCGTTGCCAGTTCCGTCCCGCCGTCGTCTTCCGTCCCGGAAGCTGCAGCCAAAGCCATGGCGGCGGGGCCGTGCAGGGGCGTGGCGGGGCTGTTGGCGCCGGGTGCAAAGACCTCGGCGCCCAACGCCACGGCGAAGGGTGCAAGCCGGGCCGGCGCCGGGATCTCCGCCAGGCGGAGTTCCCGGCGGCACTGGGCTTTCCTGAGGGTTCCCAAGGCGTGGAGAAAATCCGGGGGAACCTGGTCAAGTGCGTTCACGTTGGCAGACTACGCAACCGGAACGGGCGGGGCGGGTAGGCTCGCCGCCCGCTGCCTACGCGGGCTGTCCGTCAAGGCGTCCGGCAGGCTGCCCGTTCCGGCCGCTCTGCAGTTCATGGCGGATCGCGGCAACAAAGGAATCCACATCCTCTTCTGTGGTGTCGAAGGAGCACATCCAGCGCACCTCCCGAATGGCTTCGTTCCAGTCGTAGAACCGGAAGGATGCCCGAAGCCTGTCCGCCACCCCTTCGGGGAGGATGGCGAACACGCCGTTGGATTCGGTCTTCTGGGTGGGATGGACGCCGTCAATGGAGTCGACGGCGGCGCGGAGCCGGGCGGCCATGGCGTTTGCGTGTGCTGCGGACCGCAGCCACAGGTCGCCCTCGAGGAGTGCGATGAACTGTGCGGACATGAAACGCATCTTGGATGCCAGCTGCATGTTCATCTTGCGGAGGTAGACCAGCCCGTGTGCGGCCTCCGGGTTCAGTGCCACCACCACCTCCCCAAAAAGCAGGCCGTTCTTGGTGCCACCGAAGGACAGAATGTCCACCCCGGCGTCCCGGGTGAAGGCCCGCAGCGGGACCTGGAGGTGGGCTGCTGCGTTGGCCAGCCGCGCGCCGTCCATGTGCAGCTTCATTCCCTTGGCGTGGGCGTGCTCCGCGATGGCGCGGACCTCCTCCGGCGTGTAGCAGGTGCCAAGCTCGGTGGTCTGGGTGATGGAGACGGCGAGCGGCTGGGCGCGGTGCTCGTCGCCCCAGCCCCATGCCTCGCGGTCGATCAGCTCCGGCGTGAGCTTGCCGTCCGGCGTCGCGACATGCAGGAGCTTAATGCCGCCGATGCGTTCGGGTGCGCCGTTCTCGTCCATGTTGATGTGCGCGGTGGACGCGCACACGACGGCGCCCCACCGCGGCAGCAGGGACTGCAGCGAAAGGACGTTGGCGCCGGTGCCGTTGAAGACCGGGAAGCTCTCGATGCCAGGCCCGAAATGGTCCTCCAGCAGTTCCTGGAGCCTGGCGGTGTAGTCGTCCTCGCCGTAGGAAACCTGGTGGCCGTCGTTGGCCGCGGCCAGGGCGGCGAGGACTTCAGGATGGACGCCGGAGTAGTTGTCCGAGGCGAACCCGCGCACGGTCGGATCGTGAAGGCGGATCCCGGCGGCGGTTTCGGCAGTGGTTGTCATGGCTTTGCTCACGCTTTCAGTCTAAGTAATGTCAGGAGCCGGCAGGCGGCCGTACAGTCAGGCCCTGGAGTCAGGCCGCCAGCAGCAGCCGCCTGCCGTTGAGTTCAGCAGCGGGGGCCGTGAAGAGTTCCGCGACGGCGCGCGCCAGGTCCGCCACGTCCGTTGCCCCAGGGAAGGAGCGCTCGGGGTGTGCCCGGCGCAGTTCATCGTCCACCAGTGCCTTCACTACCAGGACGACGGCGGCTGCCGGGCCCCCGCCGTTCGCGCCGGCATCCCGCCGGAACCCGTCGGCGACCGCCATGGTCCACGCCTCGGCAGCGGCCTTCGCGGCGACGTAGCTGGCCATGCCCGCGGAAGGCTTGCCGACGGCGGTGGAGGACACTATGGCGAAGCGCCCTTTCGGGGAGGCAGCGACGTCGTCGTAAAAGACCCGTGACACATTGCGGAGCGTGGTGATGGCCCCGCGCTCGAGGAAGTCCCAGTCCTCGTCGGACTGGTCAGTGATGCCCCGGGCGCCCCGCCAGCCGCCCACCAGGTGGATCACGGCGTCCATCGACCCGGCAGCACCGGAGACGGTTGCCCGCAACTGCCGCACGTCCTCCATCCGGGCGAGGTCGCAGACATAGGGCGCAACGCCGTCGCCCGCCTGCTCTGCGGCGGCGTGGATCCGGGCGCGATCAGAACCTACCGTGAAGACGCGGTGGCCCGCGCCCCGAAGGGCGCGGGCCACGGCGATGCCGGAAGCCCCGCTGCCGCCTGTCACCAGGACGTTGGCGTGTTGGCTCACAGCGCTGTGGCCCCGGTAATGCCCGCCGTGGATTCGATGACCGGGCGCATCTTCTTCTCCAGTGCCTCGTAGAACATGGACAGGGGAAACTCGTCATCGAGCACCTGGTCCGTCAGGCCCCGCGGCGGGCCGGTGAGCGGCAGCGCCTCCGGACCCTTGGCCCACACGGAGGCCGGGTGGGGGGTGACCGTTGCAGAGATCAGCTGGTAGGCGGCGAGCCAGTGGGCCGTCTTGGGGCGGTCGATGGAGCGCCAGTACAGGTCGTCGATTTTGTCGCCCAATGCGATCACGGCGCCGGCCACTTCATCCCAGTCGATGCTGAGCCGGGTGTCGGTCCAGTGCAGGACGTGCTGCTGGTGCAGCCAGGCAAACAGGAGCTGGCCCCCCAGTCCGTCGTAGTTCCGGACCCGGCTGCCGGTGATGGCAAAGCGGAAGATGCGGTCAAAGATGATCGCGTACTGCACAAGCTTCGCGTGGCGGCGGGCCTCCGGGTCGGCGTCCTCATCCTTCTCGATCCGCACCGATTCGCGGAAGGCGGTCAGGTCGCAGCGCAGCTCCTCGAGGGAGTAGAGGAAAAACGGCATCCGCTGCTTGATCATGAACGGATCGAACGGCAAGTCGCCGCGCATGTGGGTCCGGTCATGGATCAGGTCCCACATGACGAACGTGGCCTCGGTCAGGTCCTGGCCGGCAAGCATCTCCGCGGCGCCCTCGGGCAGCTCGAGGGAGGTGGTCTCCGCAGCGGCCTTAAGGACACGGCGGAACCTCGCCGCTTCCCGGTCCGCGAAAATCGCACCCCAGGTAAAGGTGGGCGTCCTGCTGACTGCCACTGTCTCGGGGAAGAGCACTGCCGAGTTGGTGTCGTAACCGGCCGTGAAGTCCACGAACCGGATGGGCACGAAGAGCTTGTTGGAATAGTCCCCGGCTTCCAGCCCGGCAATGAACTCGGGCCAGATCACCTCCACCAATACCGCCTCCACCAGGCGGTGGCTGCTGCCATTCTGGGTGTACATGGGAAAGACCACCAGGTGCTGGAGGCCGTCGTGGCGCTGTTCCTGCGGCTGGAACGCGAGGAGGGATGCCAGGAAATCCGGCGCGGGGAACCCTGCACCTGCCCAGCTGGAGAAATCGGCGCAGACCGCTTCGAGATAGGCGGTGTCATGCGGGAAGACGGGGGTGAGGGCACGGATGGCGTCGATGATGTTCCCGACGAGGGCAGTGGCTTCTGCATGGGTTGCTGCGTCAGGGATGGAGCCGTCCTGGACCTGGAGGGCCTGAAGCCCGGTGGCAGCGGCCTTCAACCGCATCCAGTCCTTGTTTTCGGACGAAATCCCAGTCACTGCGGTAATCAAAGTTTCGGTCATCGTCGCCTGCCTTTCTGGTTGCTTGCTATTCACCTGGAGCGTAGCAAGCAACCAGAAGGGCTAATGCCAAGAAGTCCTTAGCTTAAGAGACTCTTGGTCTAAGTGCTTGGAAGCAAGGCGCGAGCAGGTCCTTCGCTGGCGGATCATGCCTCCGGCCGCATGCCTTTGACCTGCGGTTCTTCTGCTGGGACGAGCCGGATGGAGATGGAATTGATGCAATAACGCTGGTCAGTGGGGGTCCCGTAGCCCTCGCCCTCAAACACGTGACCAAGATGGGAGTCGCATGCGGCGCAGCGGACCTCTATCCGGTCCATCCCCAGGGTGCGGTCGTGGATGTAGCGGACGTTCCCCTCCGCCAAAGGCGCCCAGAAGGACGGCCAGCCGCAGTGGGAATCAAACTTTTCGTGGCTCGTGAAAAGTTCGATTCCGCAGGCGCGGCACTGGTAGACACCGGCAGTATGGGTGTCCCAGTACTCGCCCGTGTATGGACGCTCGGTTCCCGCCTGGCGGAGCACGTAGTACTCCTCCGGCGTCAATTCCTGGCGCCACTGCTCATCAGTTTTCGCAACACGCCTAGCCGTTGCGGCGGAATCAGGGGAGGAATCAGCGGCCGCTGCTTCCTCAGCCGAGGTGGAGGTATCGGCGGCCTTGTTTCCGAAAATGCTGTTTCCGAAGATGCTCATAGTGTCCTCAACGCTCACGAGTCACCGATAAATCCCGATCCTGCGTACAGATGCAGGACGGGTACGCCCAGCTGGTCCTGGGCCTTGTTGGCCCAGTCCGTGTGGAAGGTGTCCGCCACGGCGTGGGGCCGGGTAATGACCACTGCCTGGGTTGCGCCGGTCTCACGGACCTTGGACACCAGCCCGTCGACAGCCCCGCCGTCCACCACTTCCCCCGTAACCCCGGATCCGAGTCCCTCCAGTGCCGCCAGTGACACGGCCAGGGTCTCGGCGGCCTGCGCCCGCTCCTGGCTGGGATCCGGTGCGTGGGCAGTCAGGTCGCGGAATGCCTTGGCTATGTCGAGCAGGGAAAGGTTTTCGAGGAAGTCCACCAGCAGGTGCCGCTCCGTGTTGGCGGGCACCAGCACCACCAGCCGTGTATCTGCCCCGTCCACGAGGCGTTCGATGTTCCGGCGGTCGTCCGCCCCCAGGGGCTCTTCGGTCAGGATGACGATGGGTTCACTCATGGGCCTAGCCTAGCCCTGCAGCGCGGCGCAGCGCATGGGTCGGCGCACGCCTTTGACCGGGCCGGATGTCCGCGGCGGAATGCAGGCTTCGGTGGCGGGGCGGTAAGAATAGTCTCATGGCACCTTTCCAACGCTCCCGCCCCGCCCCCGCCACAACCGCTTCGGATTCCGGCAGGATATCGCTGCAGGCAAAGTGGGCGCTGGCCGGGGCCATCGGAGGGGGCGGCCTGGCGGGCCTCCTGGCAACGGGTTCGTCTGCGCTCGCCGTGTATTTCGCCAGGCGGGTCATTACCCCTGCCCGCCAGCGGGCTGCTGACCAGGAAATTCTTGCCCTGATCAGGGACGGCCAGCGGCAGCAGGCAATTTTTGCCGCTACTGACGACACCACCGTGGACGGTGTGTACGGATTCTTTTTTGACGGCGGCAGGGGGCATGCGAGGATCGGCCGGATCGTCTCCTACTCGCCAGCGGACCGGACCGTGCTCCGGGAGGTTGAGGCGGTCTACGCCGGAGACCTCTCCACGGCCCGCCGTGGATGGTGGAGCGGCGCTGTCTATCCTGACCCGGCCGCCGTCGGAATTCCCTACGAGGACGTGCTGATCGACGTGGAGCGCGGGCAGGCTCCGGCCTGGCTGGTCCGCGCCGGCGGGACAGCGCGCACATGGGCAGTGATGGTCCATGGACGCGGTGCCACCCGGCAGGAGGCGCTGCGCGCGGTGGGTCCGGCTCTCGAACTCGGGCTTACCAGCCTCCTGGTCTCCTACCGGAACGACGGCCTGGCCCCGTCCGCAGACGACGGCCGTTATGGCCTGGGCACCACTGAGTGGCGCGACATTGAAGCAGCCATCGAATATGCCCTGGCCCGAGGTGCGGAAGAGGTTGTGCTGTTCGGGTGGTCGATGGGCGGCGCCATCTGCCTGCAGACCGCCGACCTGTCCCGCTACCGCCACCTGATCCGGGCGATGGTGCTCGATGCGCCGGTGACGGACTGGGTCAATGTCCTTGCCCACCACGCGCAGATCCACCGCATCCCGTCCGTGGTAGGGCGTTACGGGCAGCTTATGCTGGGCCACCCCCTGGGGCGGCGGCTCACGGGTTTGTCGGCGCCGGTGGACCTGAAGGTGATGGACTGGGTGTCCCGGGCGGTTGAACTGCGCACCCCCACCCTGATCCTGCACAGCGTCGACGACGAATACGTGCCGTACGAACCCTCCGCACTGCTCGCCGAGCGTAACCCGGAGATGGTGACCTTCGAGCCCTTCCACCGGGCGCGGCACACCAAGGAATGGAATGTTGACCGGGAGCGGTGGGAGGGCAGGGTCAAAGCATGGCTGCGGCAGCAGCTGGCGCCCAGGCTGAACCCCGGCGCGCTGGGCGGCTCACTTGCCGCCCGGAACCAATGAGCTGATCGGTGCCGTGAGGGCGTCCGTGAGGCGGATCAGGTCTGCAGGCGCGAGCTCGACGTCCAGCCCGCGCCTGCCGCCGGAGACCAGCAGCGTCTCCAGTGCCAGCGCGGTCGCATCCAGCACCGTGGGGGAGGGCAGCCGCTGGCCCAGCGGCGAGATCCCGCCGAGCACGTAGCCGGTGCGCCGCTGTGCTGCGGCAGGGTCCGCCATTGCGGCTTTCTTGGCACCCATCGCTGCGGCAAATGCCTTCAGGTCCAGGCTGCCGCTGACCGGCACAATACCCACCGCCAGCCTGCCTTCGACCTCCACCATCAGCGTTTTGAAGACCCGCGCGGGGTCGATGCCGAGGACTTCCGCCGCCTCCGCACCATAGCTTGCCGCGGCAGGATCGTGGGCATAGGGATGCAGCACAAAGGGAATCCCGGCCGCGGCGAGTGCCGCTGTGGCCGGGGTTCCCTGGGCAGTGCTTTTGCGTGCCACCCCGTGCCGGGTTAGGCGCGGACGCCGGAGGCCGCGGCCACCTTGCGCTTGATCCGCCCGAGCATCGCGGTCATGCCCCGCATGCGCAGCGGCGTGATCGCCCTGGTGAGACCGAGCAGTTCAGGCATGTCGTCCGGAACGGACAGGATCTCCTCAGGCGAGAGCCCGTCAAGCCCCTCGTGCAGCACACCGGCGAAACCCCGCGTGGTGGGTGCCTCGGCCGGGGCTTTGAAGAAGAGGCGCACCGCAGCCGGCCGGCCGTCGTCGTTTTTTTCCGTTTCGATAGTAAGGAACAACGGCGACTGGCACTCCACCACCTGCTCGAGCAGCTCGGGATGGTCGGTGAGCCGCCCCGGCAGCTCCGGCAGTCCTTCAGAGAATTCCAGCAGCAGCTGCAGCCGCTCGGGCTCGCTGAGGGCCTGGAAGTCGTCCACGATCTCCGCCAGGGCGGAAGGCAAGGCTTGAGTAGTCATCGGTACAAGTTTACGCGGGACACAGTCCGCGTCAGACTCCTACCGAAACGGGAAAGGAACCGCGCTCCGCGCCCTTTACGATGGGAACACGCACGGCGTTGCCCCACTCGGTCCAGGAACCGTCGTAGTTGCGGACGGATTCGAAGCCCAGCAGATACTTTAGGGCGAACCAGGTGTGGCTGGAACGCTCGCCGATGCGGCAGTAGGCCACCACGTCGTCGCCTGCGGTGAGGCCTGCCTCCCCGAGGTAAATTGCTTCGAGTTCCTCACGGCTCTTGTATGTTCCGTCGGCGTTGGCTGCCCGCGCCCAGGGCACAGAAGCGGCAGTGGGGATGTGGCCGCCACGCAGCGCGCCCTCCTCGGGGTAGGCCGGCATGTGGGTGCGCTGGCCCGTGTATTCCTCCGGGGAGCGGACATCGATGAGCGGGCCCGTGCCGAGGTGCGCCAGGACGTCCTCCTTAAAAGCGCGGATGGGGGTGTCGTCCCGCTCCACCACAGGGTAGTTGCCGGCTGCCGGCGCCGGCCTGTCCTTGGTCAGTTCCCGGCCCTCGGCAATCCACTTGTCCCGGCCGCCGTCGAGCAGGCGCACGTCCTGGTGGCCGAAGAGCGTGAAGACCCACAGGGCATAGGCAGCCCACCAGTTGGACTTGTCACCATAGATCACCACGGTGCTGTCCCGGGAGATTCCCTTCGACGCCGCGAGCTTGGCAAACGCGGCCCCGTCCACATAGTCGCGGGTCACCTCGTCATTCAGGTCCGTGTGCCAGTCGATCTTCACGGCACCGGGAACGTGGCCGGTTTCGTACAGGAGTACGTCCTCATCGGATTCGACAACCACCAAGTCGCCGTTGGCAACGGCGCCACTTTCGATTGCCGCGGCCAGCCACTCGGTGGAAACGAGCCGTTCCGGGTGCGCGTAGGCTGCGAACTTTTCATTTTGTTCAATGGGGTAGGGCATGATGTTGGCCTTTCATTGAGAGCACGGGTATCCGCGGGACCGGCATAGGGACCTGCTCCCAGACTAGCCAGCGCCCCCCGACCCTGTCCGTATTCCGTTAACAGGACGAAATGTTGGCTTCATCACGCCGGGCAGCGAATGGCCAGCAGAACCGGGGGCGGTTTCATATTGCCGGTATCCTTTCTGGGGACCTCCTACCAGCAGAACGGACCACCTTGGTACAGATCGAACAGCTTGCCGCCCGCACCCCGGCAGTTTCGGTGGATGAACTCCTCCAGGGCTTCTACCCTTCGCCGAGGTTCGGCCAGGTTTCCTTTGCCAGCTACCGGCCCGATCCCAGGCAGCCCAGCCAGGCCCACGCCCGGCGGGCTCTCGAGGGTTTCGCGGAGGGCGTGGGATCCGGTGACGGCGGGGGGCTCTTCAAGAAGCTGTTCGGCAAGAAGGATGACAGCCGGGCCGGCATCTACCTGGACGGCGGTTTCGGCGTGGGGAAGACCCACCTGCTTGCCTCGTTGTGGCACGCTGCCCCGGGCCCCAAGGCCTTTGGCACCTTCGTGGAGTACACCAACCTCGTAGGTGCCCTGTCCTTCCGCAAGACCGTGGATGCCCTGAGCGGCTACAAACTCGTGTGCATCGACGAGTTTGAACTGGATGATCCGGGCGACACCGTCCTGATGTCCCGGCTCATGCGCGAACTGGCCGACGCCGGCGTCAAGCTTGCTGCCACATCCAACACGCTGCCCGGGTCGCTTGGCGACGGACGCTTTGCCGCAGTCGACTTCCAGCGGGAAATTCAGGTGCTCGCGGACCAGTTCGATGTCATCAGGATCGACGGCGAGGACTTCCGCCACCGCGGGCTGCCCGCGGCTCCGGCCCCGCTGAAGAACAGTGAGCTCGCTTCCCACATGAAGGCGGAGTTCGACGGCAAGACCGTGGCCCAGGATGAATTTCCCACGCTGATCCATCATCTCGCGGGCGTGCACCCCAGCCGCTATCGCCAACTGATCGATGGGATCGACGGCGTGGTGTGGCGCAATGTTGAGACCATCACCGAGCAGGCGGTGGCCCTGAGGTTCGTAGTGCTTGCCGACAGGCTCTATGACAAGGACGTGCCCATCCTCGCCAGCGGCGTCCCCTTCGACCAGTTGTTCACCGAGGAAATGATGACCGGGGGCTACATGAAAAAGTACTTCCGTGCCGTTTCCCGGCTTACCGCGCTGGCCCGTGAAGGCCAGAACCACGAACCGTCCTAGCAGCTGTTCCCCTCAGGCTCCGGGACGGGGGTCGCGTGGCCTCAGGACCGCACGGACCAACAGCCCGGCCGCCAGGGCCCAGAACGCGGAGCCGATGCCGAAGAAGGCAAGCCCGGAGGCCGCCATCAGGAAGGTGACGGCTGGGGCGATCCTGTCCTCCGGGTCCGCCAGGGCGGCCGAAACTGAGCCAGCCAGTGTCCCCAGGAGCGCCAGGCCGGCCACAGCTTCCAGCATGCCTGCCGGCGCTGCTGCTACCAGCGTCACCAGCGCCGCGGAGAACCCGGCGAGTACCAGATAGGCAAGCCCGGACGTGAAGCCGGCAACCCAGCGGCGGTTCCTTTCGGGCCCCGCCTCTTCACCTGCTGCCAGGGCGGCGCTGAGCGCGGCGAGATTGATCGCGTGGCCGCCAAGCGGGGCAGCAAGTGCTGTTCCGGCGCCGGTCACCAACATGGACGCGCGCCATGGGGTCTCGTAGCCGAAGGAACGAAGCACGGCCACGCCGGGAACGTTTTGGGATGCCATGGTCACCACAAAAAGGGGAAGGGCGATCCCCGCCATCGCCTGGAGGCTGAAGGCCGGTACGGTCCAGGCCAGGGCGGGGAGGAATCCGGCCCCGTCCAGGGCCGTGCCGCCGGCAGCGAGGGATATTCCGATCACAGTCAGTGCCACCAGCAGCGCTGCGGGCACGGACCAGCGGGGCGCGAACTTCATCATCAGCAACCAGGAGATGATGACCGGCGCCACGAACAGCGGAACGCTGCCCAGCGCCTTGAATGGTGCCAGGCAGAGCTGCAGCAGCACTCCGGCGAGCATCGCCTGGGCAAGGGTCACCGGAATCCCGGCCATCAACCGCCCCAGCGCAGGGACCAGGCCGGTCATCGCAATCAGTACCCCGGCGGCCAGGAAGGCTCCCACGGCGGCCGGCCACCCGCCGTCGGCCGTTCCCGACGTTGCCAGCAAGGCAGCGCCGGGAGTTGACCATGCCAGCGTCACCGGAACTTTGAACCGCCAGGAAAGGAACAGCACACCGAGCCCCACCGCGAGTGTCAGTGCGAGCAGGCCCGAGGCCGCCTGCGCGGGGTCGGCGCCCACGGACTGCAGGCCCGCCAGGACCACCGCGAAGGAAGAGGTGAAGCCGACCAGGGCGGTCACAATGCCCGCCACTGCCGGCCTGCTGTCAAGCTTTGGCTGCCCGGGGGACTGCTGCGCCTTCACGGGTGCGGGGGACTTCGCCATACGGGCAGGTTACCGGCACTGCCGGACGAACCTTCGATTAAGCGGGTACACAACGCGCTGCCGGGCCGATTAAACGCAAAAGGCGCGGGTGCCGCCTCCCGGCGGGACCCGCGCCCTGTTGACGCGCTGGGGGCAAGCCCTGGACTGAACCTTTACGGAGTCCTGTCAGCCGGCGGAACCGGGTTGACGGGAGGGACCGGCGGAACCTGCCCGGCGGCAGGTGCCTGGCCCGGCGTTCCGTTCTTGTCAATGAGCTTGGAAGCACCATGCTGGATCTTGTCGATGTGGCCGGAGTACTTGCGTCCGGTCTTGGCATCGACGAGATCGCCGGCCTTGCTGATGCCGTTCTTGATGGCCTGCTCGTTGCCGTGGATCAGACCCTGAGCCTTGCCCTTTAAGTCGCCAAATAGTCCCACGAGCACCTCCCTTCAATCGCGGAGCCAGGTCGCTCCTCCGCATTCGATCTTAAGCCTGCGGGGATGGCCTGCCAAGGGAATCCGCGGCTTTAGACGTTCGCCAGCAGCGGATGTGCTCTCAGGGTTGGGCTTGCCCTGTCCGGGCACGAAAAAAGCAGCTCCGGGGAGCTGCTTGATGTGGGCGATACTGGGATCGAACCAGTGACCTCTTCCGTGTCAGGGAAGCGCGCTACCGCTGCGCCAATCGCCCCGAACCGGAAGGCCGGCTGTTGGGATTATTAGAAGTAAGAGAGCGGACGACGAGATTCGAACTCGCGACATCCACCTTGGCAAGGTGGTGCTCTACCAGCTGAGCTACGTCCGCATATGAAGTCCGCTCCGGCAATTGCCGGGCGTACTGCATGAAGCAAGTTTCCTTGCTTGGTGGGCGATACTGGGATCGAACCAGTGACCTCTTCCGTGTCAGGGAAGCGCGCTACCGCTGCGCCAATCGCCCATTGCATCCGGAACAACCGGAAACCATGGTTTTCACCGAGGTGGGTACGGGATTCGAACCCGTGTATACGGCTTTGCAGGCCGCTGCCTCGCCTCTCGGCCAACCCACCGTGTAAGCGTCGATTCCGAAGAACTTTTGCTGTGACAGTGTCCTGCGAGCGGACGACGAGATTCGAACTCGCGACATCCACCTTGGCAAGGTGGTGCTCTACCAGCTGAGCTACGTCCGCATTTTGGAGGCTTGATTCCCTGCCGTTCCCGGCATTTCCTCGCGTTCCAACGAGTAAAAACAATATAGGAGGTTCAGGGATTCTCCAAATCGCCCGCAACAGTCCGCCGGGACATGACCCTGCTTCCCAGCAATGGCGCGGAACAGGGGAGTTACACCTGTGTAATTCACGACGGCGGGATGGCACCTTAGGGAGTGGTGGCAGCGCTGCTTGGGGTTTCCAATTGCTTAGTCCGGCTGCTTTGCCAGCGGGCCTTGCCACTGGCGGGCAAGCCCTTCAGGGCCTGGCTGGCCGATTTTTGAATTGGGGCAGAGTCCGCTAGCATTCAAATGCATCAGGGCGATTGGCGCAGTGGTAGCGCGCTTCGTTCACACCGAAGAGGTCACTGGTTCGAACCCAGTATCGCCCACCGCACAGAGGTCCGTTTCCGCTCGTTCGCAGCGGAGACGGACCTTTTTTGTGCGCGCACCTGTGCCTGGAGATTTTGTCGGCCCCCTGTGAAAGAGTCTTTTGTATGACTGATCCACTTCTTGCCCATGCCACCGAATACGGCAGGATGTACGCCCGGTCCACGTCGGAACAGTTCTCGGTGCCGTCCATCACCACCGTGATCAGCCAGCAGCCGCACGGGCTGGACGGGTGGTTCGGCTACATGGGTGCGAGCAGCCTGGCCAACGATCCCCTGCTGTCGGACTGCCTGGGGAGCCCCGCCAAGATCAAGCAGGCCGTCAACCGTGCCGCGAAAGCTGCAGAGATCTACCGGGACGAGGCAGCAAAGCGCGGAGACCGCGTGCATAACTACTGTGAGCAGGTTGCACTTCGTGCGCTGGGCCGTCCGCACACCATTAAGGAAGCGCGGGAGGCCTTGGCAGCCAACGGCGAAGAAGCCTTTGCTGTGCGTTTCGACGAATGGTGGGAACTGTTCAGGGTGGAACCCATCGCGCCCGAAATCACTGTCTGGAACAATGCCGTGGGCTACGCCGGAACGCTGGACCTGGTGGCCCGCATCAATGGGCGCATCTGCCTGATCGATTACAAGACCAAGGGAACCACCCGTGACGGCCTGGTCAAGCCGCTCGATGACAAGGTGGTGATGCAGCTGGTGGCCGGCATGAAGGCCGAAGAAAGCCTGGTGGATCCGGTGGCCGGAACTTGGGAGCCGTGGAAGTACGGTGAGAACCCTGTCCTGCTGGCTGTCGCCATCGGGGAAACCGAAGTTCGTCCCGTCCGGGCCAACCCGGAAGTCCTTAAGCACCACTGGTGGAAGTTCTGTGCCCTCCGGCGGGTGTGGGAGCTCTCGGCAGACACGATCAGCGCCGGCGCTGCACTGCTTCCCATCGCGCCGCCGCCGCTGGCACAGGCGCAAACCGCCTAAGGCCGGGCTGCGCCTAAACTGGATTGGTCCCCATTACCGGCAACCGTGAGGAAATACTGTCCATGGCAATCCTGAATATCCGCATCATCGGCGATCCTGTGCTCCGCACGGTGGCCGATCCCGTGACGGAGTTCGGGCCTGAACTGGCCAAGCTGGTGGCGGACATGACCGAAACCATGGAGGACGTGGACGGTGCGGGCCTGGCAGCGCCGCAGGTAGGCGTCAGTAAGCGGGTTTTCACGTACCGCATCGACGGTATTGAAGGACACATCATCAACCCTGTGCTGGAGAACAGCGAGGACTTCCAGCCGGACCAGGTGGAAGGCTGCCTGTCCATCCCCGGTCTGGGCTTTCCCGTTCGCCGCTTCCGTGCCACCCGTGTCACCGGGGTGGACATGCACGGAAACCCGGTCACGGTAGAGGGGGATGGGCTGCTGGCACGCTGCTTCCAGCACGAAAATGACCATCTGGACGGCATCCTCTATACCGATCG
Organism: Pseudarthrobacter sp. NamE5; assembly: GCF_005796225.1. Lineage (GTDB taxonomy): Bacteria > Actinomycetota > Actinomycetes > Actinomycetales > Micrococcaceae > Arthrobacter. The sequence continues at coordinate 42,663 of NZ_VAHO01000012.1, read as the reverse complement.
GCTGGAAGGCGAGGACCGCAAAGCTGCCCTGCGCTCCATCCGCAACGCCAACTACGATTCGATCACTGAGCGGACGACGGCGAAGCGCGCCAGGACGGTAGGCTCCAGTTTCGGCGGTTCCGCGCCCGGCTCCAGCTTTGGTGCCGGGACGGCCGGTACCGCAGGGTGAGGGTTTTGTTTGCGGGAACACCCGCCGTCGCCGTCCCTTCCCTGGACGCGCTGGTCAATGCCGGATTCGACGTTGCTGCGGTGCTGACGCGTCCCGACGCGCCGGTCGGCCGCAAACGCGTGCTGACCCCGTCGCCCGTTGCCGCACGGGCTGCGGAACTGGGGATTGAGGTCATCCACGCGGCCCGCATCGACGCCGATGCAACGGCGAGGATCTCGGCAGTTGAGCCGGACGTCGCGGCCATCGTGGCCTACGGCGGGCTGGTACCCGCCGCTGCGCTGGGCATACCCCGGCACGGCTGGATCAACCTGCACTTCTCCCTGCTCCCTGCCTGGCGCGGAGCTGCACCCGTGCAGCGGTCCATCATGGCAGGGGACGATGTCACCGGGGCAGCCACCTTCCTGCTTGAAGAGGGGCTGGACACCGGACCGGTCTTCGGAACGGTGACGGAATCCGTGGGACCCGAGGATACTGCCGGGCAACTCCTGGAACGGCTGTCGCACAGCGGCGCGGTCCTCCTGGCGCAGACACTGTCCGCCATTGAGGCGGGCAAGGCCAAGCCCCAGCCGCAGTCAGGCGAGGTGTCGCTGGCGCCGAAGCTGACCCTCGAGGACGGCCGCCTCAACTGGCGCCATCCGGCGCTGGCCATCGGCCGGCAGGCCCGGGGTGTCACCCCTGAGCCCGGTGCGTGGACTCTGCTGGACGGGCAGCGCGTGAAGCTGGAACCGGTGCGGCTGCGGCCCGACGTCGACGGCCTTGCACCCGGCGCCATCTCCATTAGTGGCAAAAGCGTGCTGGTGGGCACCGGCTCGCACGCGGTGGAACTGACCAGGATCCAGCCTGCGGGCAAAAAGATGATGGCTGCTGCTGATTGGGCACGCGGCATGGCTTCCCTTGAAAGCGTGGTGTTCGAATGAGCGGGTCCGGCGGAGATTCAGGCGGGCGCAGCAGCGCCGGACGCGGGGGGCAAGGCAACGCCGGACAGGGTGGCGGCCGCGGCAAGGGCGGACCGAGGGACAACAGCCGACGCAATGCCAAGGGCCGCGAACGCAACCGCGGTCCGCAGCGCAGCTATACGGAGAATACGCCGGCCCAGCGGACCCGCCGGGCTGATCCCGCGAGGCTGGTGGCCTTCGAGGTCCTGCGTGCAGTGGCATCCGAGGACGCGTATGCGAACCTGGTGCTCCCTGCCCGGATCCGGCACCACGGACTGGACAAACGTGATGCCGGTTTCGCTACCGAGCTGACCTACGGGGCGCTTCGCGGCCAAGGCACTTATGACGCCATTCTGGCCCGCTGCGTGGACCGCCCGCTGGACCAGCTTGACCCAGCCGTCCTGGACGCACTCCGCATTGGAGTGCACCAGTTGGTGGCCATGCGCGTCCCGGCACATGCCGCGCTGGACCAGACGGTTGGACTGGCCCGTGCCGTCATCGGCGCTGGCCCGTCAGCCCTCATCAATGCCGTACTGCGCAAAGTCGCTGCCCACACCCTTGAAGAGTGGCTGGAGCTGCTGGTCTCAGGAGAGACAGACGAAACGAAAGTGACGGCACTTCGCTATGCCCACCCGGAATGGATAGTCCGCGCCATGCGCCAGTCCCTGGTGGCGCACGGGCGCCCGGCTGCCGAAATCCAGGAGCTTCTGGAGGCGGACAACGCAGCCCCCGTAGTGAACCTCGTAGCCCTGCCGGGCCTGGGCAACCTGGATGAGGCGCTGGACCAGGGCGCCGTCCCCGGCGAACTGGTCGAAGGCTCGGCCCTCTCCAGCGGTGGTGACCTGGGGCGGTTCCCGTCCGTCCGGGAAGGGACCATGCGCGTCCAGGACGTCGGTTCCCAGCTGGTGGCCCGTGCCATGGCGGCCGTTGACCTCCAGCAGGGCGCAGACGGGCCGGACAGTAGAGGACCAGAGGCCTGGCTGGACTTGTGCGCCGGTCCGGGCGGGAAGGCCGCCTTGCTGGGCGCCCTTGCGAAGCAGCGGGGCGCGACGCTGTTGGCCAACGAGATGGCACCACACCGCGCCAGGCTTGTCAGCCAGGCGCTTGCGGCCGTGCCGCGGGAAACCTGGGAGGTCCGGATGGGAGACGGGCGCGAGGTGGGTTCGGAACAGCCCGAAGCTTTTGACCGTGTCCTGGTGGACGTTCCCTGCAGCGGGCTGGGAGCCTTGCGGCGCCGGCCCGAGTCCCGCTGGCGCCGTTCCCCCAAGGACCTGGCGGACCTGGGTCCGCTGCAGCGCGAACTCCTTGCTTCGGCCCTCGCAGCCGTCCGGCCCGGCGGAGTGGTGGCGTACGTGACCTGTTCGCCGCATCCAGCGGAAACCACCGCCGTCGTGTCAGACGCCCTCCGCAAGCGTGACGACCTCGAACTCCTTGATGCCGGTGCTGCCCTGGACGCCGTCAGCCTGCCTGGGAAGCTGGACGCCGGGCACGATTCCACAGCCCAGCTGTGGCCGCATGTCCACGGGACCGACGCCATGTTCCTCGCGCTCATCCACAAGAAGGCCTGAGTAAAGCAGGACGCGAAACCGCCGCGCCGGTGGCGGCGGCCGTTGCCGCCGCTACAAACCCACTTCCGCAATCAGTGAAAGGCAGTCCCTGTGACGCAATGCTGCATCAATCCGAGCATCCTCTCCGCCGATTTTGTCAACCTGGAGGCCGAACTGCAGCGCATCAGCACCGCTGACGCCGTGCACGTGGATGTCATGGACAACCACTTCGTCCCCAACCTGACCATCGGGCTGCCCGTGGTGCAGCGGATCCAGGCCGTGAGCCCCGTTCCCCTCGACGCGCACCTCATGATCGCAGACGCAGACCGCTGGGCCCCCGGCTTCGCCGACGCGGGCCTGGCGTCGGTGACATTCCACGCGGAGGCGTCCATCGCCCCCGTAAAGCTCGCACGGGAACTTCGCAGCAGGGGAGCAAAAGCAGGCATGGCCCTTCGTCCTGCAACTCCCGTTGAGCCGTACCTGGACATGCTGTTCGAACTGGACATGCTGCTCATCATGACTGTCGAGCCCGGGTTCGGGGGCCAGGCATTCCTTGATTGCACCCTGCCCAAGATCCGCCGGGCGCGCGCCGCCATCGACGGCTCAGGGATCAACGTCGCCCTCCAGGTTGATGGCGGCATCACCGAGGAGACCATCGTCCGCGCCGCCGAAGCGGGGGCCAACGTCTTTGTTGCCGGCTCGGCCGTCTACGGTGCGGAGGATCCGGAGGCTGCCATCAAGCGGCTGCGCGCGGAGGGCAGCCGGACGTTACGTTCGGCGTCGGCGGAATAACCGGGGGCCAGCGCCGGTTATGGCACAATAACAACACACATACGTGCTCCGGGGTCGGTGTAAGTCCGAACCGGCGGTGACAGTCCGCGACCCGCGAGCCGGAGGTTTCCTGGAAGCCCCGGCGGACGGTTGAACCGGTGGAATTCCGGTACCGACAGTTAAAGTCTGGATGAGAGAAGCACGTACAGCTGTATCTGTGGGGCCATCAAGGCTCCGCAGCCTTCTGCTGTCGTATATCCCCGGAGCCATCGCGGTTCGAGAGGGAAGGAACGACACGGGAATGAATTCCAAGCGATGGCTCTTTAGTGCCGAATGCCCTGCCGCTTCAGCGGAGGGCGCACCTGCCGCAGTGGTTGCGGCATGACGGCGGGCCACATGACTTCTGCCAGCGGAGCCGGCGCTGCCCTCCACCAGGACCACCCGCTCCCGCCCGAGGGCGGAGTGACCACCGCTTTCACTCCTGCCGAAACCGAGGCCATGGAGGTTGCCCTGGAAGCAGCCCTGCGGGGGCCGAGGGGCGCGAATCCGCTGGTGGGCGCCGTCGTCATTGATCCTGAGGGCAGGCGCCTCGTTACCGGTTTCCACCGCGGTGCCGGTACAGCGCATGCAGAGGCGGACGCGATCGCACAGGCGGCTGCCGCCGGCATGGATCTTTCCGGCTGCACCATGATCGTCACGCTGGAGCCGTGCAACCATATGGGGCGGACCGGTCCCTGCGCCGAGGCGATCATTGCCGCCGGAATTACCGACGTCGTCTACGCGGTTGATGATCCCCATGACCCGGCAGCAGGCGGGGCAGCAACCCTGCGTGCAGCCGGGGTCCGCGTCCGCAGCGGGCTTGGAGCTGCTGAATCCCTGGAGCTGAACCGCCATTGGTTTGAGGCGGTGGCGGCAAGAAGGCCGTTCGTTACCCTTCACATCGCACAAACGCTGGACGCCCGGATTGCGGCGGAAGACGGGACCAGCCAATGGATCTCCAGCCCTGAGTCCCTTGCGGACAACCACGCCATCCGGGCCCGGATCGACGCCATCCTGGTAGGAACCCAGACAGTGCTGGTAGACAACCCGCGGCTTACTGCACGCGGTCCCCAGGGGGCACCGGCAGCGATGCAACCCTTGCGGGCCGTCATGGGGCTGCGGGATATCCCCGCCGACGCCGCCGTACGGGGGCATGACGGGCGGGTCACCCACCTTCGCACCCGCGACCCCCGCGAAGCGCTGTCCCTGCTGTACGGAAGCGGCATCCGCCACCTCATGGTGGAGGGAGGCTCGAGGATCCTGAGTGCGTTCCTCACTGCCGGCCTTGTGGACGAACTGATCGTCTACCTGGCGCCCACCCTGCTCGGTTCCGGCACCCCGTCCCTGGACGGCCTCGGCATCACCACCCTTTCCCACGCCCAGCACTGGGAGTGGGACGAATCCGACGGCGGCGCCGTGCGCACGTTGGGCCGGGACCTGAGACTTCACCTAAGACCGCAACGGACCGTTGCCCTAGACCCCCAACCAAACCGCGCCAGCGCGAAGCAAGCCTAGGGAGGCCACTGATGTTTACCGGAATAATTGCCGAACAAGGGCACGTTCTGTCCGTGGAGAGGGACGGGGACGCCAGCGCCACCGTCCGCCTGCACGCGCCCGGCAGTACCGAAGGCCTCGCCCTGGGCGGGTCCATCGCCGTCAACGGGGTTTGCCTCACGGCAACCGAAATCGACGGCAAGGACTTCAGCGTGGACGTCATGGGGGAGACCCTGGTCCGCAGCACCATCGGGGAACTGGCCCCGGGCGACTTCGTAAACCTTGAGCGCTGCGTGCCCGCAGGCGGCCGGCTGGACGGCCACGTGGTGCAGGGGCATGTGGACGGCGTCGGCGTCCTGCTGGAACGCGAGGCCCTTGGAAACTGGGAGCGACTCCGCTTCGGCGTCCCCGCCAACCTGGCCCGCTACATCGCCGAGAAGGGCTCCATTGCGATCGACGGCGTCTCGCTGACGGTCACGGTGGTCAGTGCGGCCGCGGAGCAGGAGCACTGGTTTGAGGTGGGGCTCATCCCCACCACCCTGTCCGAAACCGGACTGGGCGCCAAGGCCACGGGCAGCCGGGTCAACCTGGAAGTGGACGTCCTGGCCAAATACACAGAACGCCTGCTGGGGTTCCGTACGGCAACGCCCGCCGCTGTGGACGGAGGAACACCGTGAACGCCGCCGTCAAAGTGGAACCGGAACCCACTGCTGTGACTCCCGCAGCCCAGGGGCGGGTCCTGGATCCCATCGAAGACGCGGTGCGCGCCATGGCCGCCGGGAGGCCGGTCCTGGTGGTGGACAACGAGGACCGCGAAAACGAAGGGGACATTATCTTTGCGGCCCAGCACGCCACACCGGCGCTGATGGGCTGGACCATCAGGTACAGCTCCGGCGTCATCTGCGTCCCGTTGTCCGGGGAGCGCGCCGACGCCCTTGCGTTGCCTCCCATGGTGGCGGTCAATGAAGATGCCAAGGGTACGGCCTACACCGTCTCCTGCGACGCCGCCACAGGCGTCAGCACCGGAATTTCAGCCACCGACCGTGCCCTGACCGCCCGGGTACTGGCTGATCCGCAGGCAGGCCCGGCGGACGTGACCCGCCCCGGGCATATTTTCCCGCTCCGCGCAGTTGACGGAGGTGTGCGGGAACGTCCCGGCCATACCGAAGCCGCGGTTGACCTGTGCCGGCTCGCGGGCCTGGAACCCGTGGGCGTGATCGCTGAAGTGGTGTATGACGACGGCGAGATGATGCGCCTGGACGGACTCCGGACGTTTGCGGCGGAGCATGGCTGCCCACTGGTTTCCATCGAAGACCTGGTCGCCTACGTCACGGAGAAGGAGAAACGATGACGGCATCCGTAGCGGGCTACGGCCACCACCCGGAACGCACCGGCAGCGGCGTTGTTCCACATCCCGTCAGCGGGGGCCCGGTGGTGCAGCTGCCCACCGCCTTCGGGGACTTCGTGGCGCAGGCATGGACTGACCAGGTCACCGGGGTGGAGCACCTGGCCGTCAGTTCCCCCAACCCACCCCAGGACGGGAAGGCGCCGCTGGTCCGCCTGCACTCGGAGTGCCTCACGGGTGATGTTTTCGGGTCCTACCGCTGCGACTGCGGTGAACAACTTGCCTACGCACTCGAACTGATCCACGAGCAGGGCGGCACGCTGCTGTACCTGCGCGGGCAGGAAGGCCGCGGCATTGGCCTCGCCAACAAAATCAAGGCCTACGCGCTCCAGGAGGCAGGTTTCGACACTGTTGAGGCGAACGAGCAGCTGGGGCTGCCCGTGGACGCCCGGTCCTACAACGCCGCCGCCCAGGTGCTCGCCGAGATGGGTCTCCATGAGGTCCGCCTCCTGAGCAACAACCCGGACAAGCAGAACAGGCTGGCCAGGGCCGGCGTGAAGGTGGTGGAGATGGTCCCCACCGAAGTACCGTCCCGCGACCAGAACATCCGCTACCTGCAGACCAAGAAGGACCGGATGGAGCACCGCCTCGTCCTGGCCACGCACGTGGCACCTGTGCCTATCACCACCACTGACATATTCATCCACGAACAAGACTGAACGGAACACAAGACCTATGAGCGGACACGGCGCCCCCAACATCGACCTCAGCACCCTCAACCCGGCCGAAACGTCGCAGCTGCGGCTGGCCATTGTTGCGGCCAGTTGGCACACCCAGATCATGGACGGGCTTTTGGACGGGGCCCTGCGCGCCGCCAAGGATGCCGGCATCAGCGATCCCACCGTCCTGCGCGTCCCCGGCAGCTTTGAGCTGCCGGTGGCTGCCGCGCGCCTGGCACCGCACTTTGACGCTGTGGTGGCGCTCGGCGTCGTGATCCGCGGCGGGACCCCGCACTTCGACTATGTGTGCCAGGCCGCGACGTCGGGCCTCACCGACGTCAGCGTCTCCACCGGCGTGCCGGTGGGCTTCGGCGTGCTCACCTGCGACAACGAACAGCAGGGCCTGGACCGCGCCGGCCTCCCGGGCTCAAAGGAAGACAAGGGCCACGAGGCCGTCACCGCGGCGCTGGCCACCGCCGTCGTGCTGAAGCAGTACCGCAGCTAGCAACGCGCAGGAGGGCGGGCGTGGTGTGTCTTCACTCACAGCGCGCCCGTCATGCAAGGGCCCGACAGGCGCCCTCCGGGCCACAGCAAGTAGGCTGGAGGGCGTGAAGAATTTCGAGACGCTGTTCGCTGAGCTCAGCGAGAAGGCAGCCACCCGTCCGGAAGGCTCCCGCACCGTCGCTGAATTGGAGTCCGGTGTCCATGGCATCGGCAAGAAAGTCGTTGAGGAAGCAGCCGAGGTATGGATGGCTGCCGAATATGAATCCGATGAAGCCGCGGCCGAGGAAATCTCCCAGCTGCTGTACCACCTGCAGGTCCTGATGCTCGCCAAAGGCCTCACCCTGGAAGACGTCTACAAGCATCTGTAGCCACCGGTCCGGCGCGCATCCTGCCGCCGTGCCCGCCGTGGCCTGCACTGCCTGATATTCAGACCTCCACCAGCCAGAAAGATTCCCCCATGCTGCGAGTAGCCGTCCCCAACAAGGGCTCCCTGTCCGAAGCCGCCTCCGCCATGCTCTCAGAGGCGGGCTACCGCCAGCGCCGCGATTCCCGCGAGCTGGTCATGGTGGACCCGGACAACGACATCGAGTTCTTCTTCCTCCGCCCCCGCGACATCGCGGTTTACGTCGGCCAGGGAACGCTCGACGTCGGCATCACCGGCCGCGATCTGCTGCTGGATGCGGAGGTGGAGGCAGAGGAACTGCTTCCCTTGGGATTCGCCGCCTCCACGTTCCGTTTCGCCGGCCCCGTGGGTGATTTTGCCAAGGTGGAGGAGCTTGAGGGCAAGCGGCTCGCCACCAGCTATGACGGCCTCCTCCGCGGCTACCTTGCCGAACGCGGCATCAACGCCAGGGTGGTCCGCCTCGACGGTGCGGTGGAATCTTCAGTCCGCCTGGGTGTTGCCGATGCCATCGCCGATGTCGTGGAAACCGGCAACACGCTGAAGGCCGCCGGGATGGAGATTTTTGGCGAGCCGATCCTGAAGTCCGAGGCAGTGCTGATCCGCCGCACCGGCAAGGGCGGTGCAGCCAACGGCACGGCTAAGGAGATCGAGGTCCTGATCCGCCGCCTGCAGGGGGTCCTGGTGGCGCGCCAGTACGTCCTCATGGACTACGACATCCGCAAGGAACTGGTGGAACAGGCCGCTGCGCTGACGCCGGGCCTGGAATCGCCCACCGTTTCCCCGCTGCGCGATTCCGACTGGGTGGCCGTCCGGTCCATGGTTCCCAAGAAGGAAACCAACCGCATCATGGACGAGCTGTACGACCTCGGCGCCCGGGCCATCCTGGTCAGCAGCATCCACGCCTGCCGCATCTGATCCGGCCCGCGCAGCAGCAACAAACAAAGAATCTCCAGGAGCATCCATGGCAGTAGCAGTACGCGTCATCCCCTGCCTCGACGTGGACGCCGGGCGCGTCGTCAAGGGCGTCAACTTCGAGGGCCTTCGCGATGCAGGCGACCCGGTGGAGCTGGCACACCGCTACGACAACGCCGGCGCTGACGAGCTGACCTTCCTCGACGTCACGGCGTCCTCCGGAAACCGCGAAACCACCTTCGACGTGGTCCGCCGCACCGCGGAGGAAGTGTTCATCCCTTTGTGCGTCGGCGGCGGCGTGCGGGGTGTGGCAGAGGTGGACAAGCTCCTCCGCTACGGCGCCGACAAGGCGGCCATCAACACCGCTGCCGTGGCACGTCCCGACGTCATCGACGAAATTACCCGGCACTTCGGTTCCCAGGTCCTCGTCCTGTCCGTAGATGCCCGCCGGACCCGCCCGGGTTCCCAGGCCACGCCGTCGGGATTTGAAGTCACCACCCACGGCGGGCGCACCGGGACCGGAATCGACGCCATCGAATGGGCCAGGGAAGCGGCCGACCGTGGTGTGGGGGAAATCCTGCTCAACTCCATCGATGCTGACGGCACCAAGGACGGCTTCGACCTGGAAATGATCAAGTTGGTCCGGGCCGCCGTGAAAGTACCCATCATCGCTTCGGGAGGTGCGGGGGAGCCGGCACACTTTCCGCCCGCCGTTGCCGCCGGTGCTGACGCCGTATTGGCCGCATCAATCTTCCACTGGGGCCCGGACAACATGATGTCCCAGGTTAAGGACGCCATCCGCGAAGCAGGCTTCGAGGTCCGCTAAGCTCCGCCCGCATCGCGGGCGGCAGTTACAGTCCGACTTCGGCGGACTGGAGAAGCGCGACGGCGTCGGGCTGGCCTTCGAAGGTCACCAGCGCATGCCGGGTCCGGCCGTGGGCGTGCATCAGCAGTTCGCCCGGCTCGCCGACGATCGCCACCGAGACGGGAGCGCGCCTGGCGACATGCCGCGGCCCGGACGGGCGCACCAGGACAATGCCCAGGTCAACGCCGCGGTAAAGGATGGCGGCGCGCTTGACGAGTTCATCCCACAGTGCTTCCGAGTAGGCCTCGTCCAGCGCACGGGGTGCCCAGCGGTCCACTGCCCGGCGCACATCCTCGGTGTGCACGAAGTACTCGATGAGGTTGGAGCTTTCGTCGAGGGCCTTGATGTTCATCGGCGACAGCGCCGGCGGCCCGGCCCGGAAAGTTTTGACGAGCTTTGCGTATTCCTCAGGAGTGGTCAGCTTCGCCGCCAGCCTGGCAGTAGCCTGGTCCGAGGCCTTGGCCAGCCGCTTGATGAGCGGTCCCAGCCCCACCGCTGCTTTCCGTTCGCGCAGATAAAGGTGTGCCGCAAGGTCCCTGGTACGCCAGCCCCTGCACAGCGTGGGTGCATCAGGACCGGCTGCAAGCAGGGTCTCGGCCAGGACTTCTCGGGATGGTTCGACGAAATGCATCACTTGTGAAACTAGCACGACACGCGCGGAGTTGGGCAGCACACCCGCCCCCGCTGGCGTGCCGTCGTTCACACATGATCGGGGTGTGCAGCAGGCACTAGACTTGACCTGATGTCTGAGCAGCCTGCCCCCGTCCAGAACCCGGGTTTAACCGCGCCTGCGGCGCCTTCGCCCGGCCCTGCCGCCTCCGCCCCGGGTCCCCTTCCCGCCGGACTGGCAGCCGCCCTGAAACGCGACCCCGCCGGCTTGGTGGCCGCCGTCGTGCAGCAGTACGACACCAATGAGGTGCTCATGCTTGGCTGGATGGATGACGAGGCGCTGCACCGCACCATGACCACCGGCAGGGTTACCTTCTACTCGCGTTCCCGCCAGGAGTATTGGCGCAAGGGCGACACGTCGGGCCACGTCCAGTGGGTCAAGTCAGTGGCGTTGGACTGCGACGGCGACGCACTGCTGGTGCGGGTTGACCAGGTCGGCGCCGCATGCCACACGGGCACGCGCACCTGCTTCGACGGCAGGGAACTGGACATCAGCCCAGTCCAGGCGGGCTGAGTCCCGCCGGACGCAGGTACGGGGCGGTTGTTCCCCTGCAGTCCGGGAACGCCAGTAAGGCCCACTCAAGTTTTCACGCACACCCAAGGCGCCCGGCATGGCCGGCCCTCATCAGAACAGGCGGAAAAGCATAGCCATGCAGGACCTTGGAACCATCACCCCGGGCCTCGAGGAATTCCGGGAGCTCGCCCGGCACAGCCGCGTCATTCCGGTCCGGCTCAAGGTGCTTGCGGATGCCGAAACGCCCATTGGCCTCTACCGCAAGCTGGCCCAGGGCCAGCCCGGCACCTTCCTGATGGAGTCTGCGGCCGTGGGCGGAGCCTGGTCCCGCTACTCCTTCATCGGCGCCCAATCCCGGGCAACGCTGACCACCAAGGACGGGAACGCCCACTGGCTGGGTGAGCCGCCGGTGGGTGTCCCGGTGGAGGGCAGCCCGGTGGACGCCATCCGCGACACCATCGACGCCCTGCGGACCGACAGGTTCGAGGGCCTGCCCCCCTTCACCTCCGGCCTGGTCGGTTTCCTGGGCTGGGAAACGGTGAGGCACTGGGAACGCCTGGTCAGCCCGCCGGAGGACGACCTGCAGCTGCCGGAAATGGCCCTGAACCTGGTGACGGACATGGCCGTCCACGACAATGTGGACGGCACGGTGCTGCTGATCGCCAACGCCATAAACTTTGACGACAGTTCCGAGCGGGTGGACGAGGCATGGCACGACGCTGTTGCCAGGGTCAAGGCACTCCTTGCCAAGATCAGCGCTCCCATCGCGCAGCCGGTTTCGGTCCTGGCGCCCGCCGCCCTGGACTTCGCCTCCAGTGTTCAGGAACGCTGGGACGAGGCCGAGTACCTGGCTGCCCTGGACCGCGGCAAGGAAGCCATCGTGGACGGCGAAGTGTTCCAGGTGGTCATTTCGCGCCGCTTCGAAATGGAGTGCCAAGCGTCAGCGCTGGACGTCTACCGGGTCCTGCGGAACACCAACCCCAGCCCGTACATGTACATCTTCAGCCTGGCGGACGCCGAGGGCCGGGAATACTCCATCGTCGGATCCTCGCCGGAGGCCCTGGTCACAGTGACCGGTGAAGAAGTCATCACCCACCCGATCGCCGGCTCACGTCCGCGCGGCAAGACTGTGGAGGCGGACAAGGCACTCGCGGAGGAGCTCCTGGCGGACCAGAAGGAACGCGCCGAGCACCTCATGCTGGTCGATCTAAGCCGCAATGACCTTTCCAAGGTGTGCGTGGCGGGAACGGTGGACGTCACCCAGTTCATGGAGGTGGAGCGCTTCAGCCACATCATGCACCTCGTATCCACTGTGGTGGGCCGGCTCTCGCCGCACGCCAAGGCGTATGACGTCCTGAAGGCCACCTTTCCGGCCGGCACCCTGTCCGGCGCCCCGAAGCCGCGGGCGCTGCGCCTCCTGGACGAACTGGAACCGCACCGCCGCGGCATCTACGGCGGCGTGGTGGGCTACCTCGATTTCGCCGGCGACATGGACATGGCCATCGCTATCCGTTCCGCGCTGCTCAGGGACGGCCGTGCGTATGTCCAGGCCGGCGGCGGCATTGTGGCTGACTCGGTTAACCCCACCGAAGCACTCGAAACCGTCAACAAGGCCGCTGCACCGCTCCGTGCCGTGCACACCGCCGGTTCCCTGCAGAACATCTCCGCGGACTCTCTTCCCGGCGGGACGGGCTCCTGATGCCGGGAGCGGCAGCCGGGCAGGCGGGCGCAGTGCAGAAGCCGGGTACACCGGCCTGGGCCCGCAAGTCCACCCTGGTACTGCTCATTGCCGTCCTGGCGCTGGCGGTCTTCGGCACCACGACGCAGACGTGGATGACCGTCACTCTCGATCCCAGCCAGGCGGGCCAGGTGGGCGCCGGGCCGGAGGCGCTTCAGGTACAGGGCAGCAAGGCGGCCACCACCGTCACTGCCCTTGCGCTGGTGGCCCTCGCCGGCGGGCTTGCGGCTGCGATTGCAGGCAGGATCGCCCGGTGGATCATCACGGCCATCATCGTCCTCGCCTCAGCAGGGATCGTTGCCGCCGCTGCAACAGTCCTGGCCAACCCGCTGGCTGCCGCCCAAGGCTCCATCGCTGAAGCCACCGGCGTCTCCGGCAGCCAGGCGGAGGTGGCCGTCACCGCCTTCCCGTTCCTCGCCGTCGCCGCTGGGTGCCTGCTGGCCGTGGCCGCCCTGGCTATCCCCCTTGCCGGCCGGCACTGGAAAGCGCGCACGAAATATGACGCGCCCGGAGCCGCCGGCATGGCCGCGGCCGCGGCTCCCGTTGACGAGATCGACAGCTGGGACCGGCTGTCTCGGGGTGACGATCCCACCTGACGCGGCCGCGCCGGCGGCAAACGCCCGGCGGCGGGTCCGCGGATAACGGTTCGACCGCCAAAAAATGGCAGAATGTAAACCAGAATCCATCCTGAGGAGATTTTCCATGAGCAAAGCACCTGCGTCCGTTTCCAAGTCCGGCACCCGCCAGGTAGCCCCCGGCGCCATCGACCACAGCCAGGAACTTGGCCACGGCAACAGCCCCGCAGCCTGGACCTGCGTCATCGTGATGCTGGTGGGTGCGCTCATCGCGTCGATCGCCTTCGTCATCGCCAGCACCCCGATCTTCATCGCCGGCGCCGGCGTGATGGTGCTCGGCCTGATCCTCGGCTACATCATGCGCAAGGCCGGCTACGGCGTCGACGGCAGCAAGCTGAAGAACTCCGGCCACTGATGTCCACTGTTCTCGATGACATCAATGCCGGTGTCAGGGAGGATATGGAGGCCAGGAAGCGGCTCGTATCGCTGGCGGAACTGCAGGACCTGGCCCAGGCAGCAGCCCCTGCCCGTGACGCCTGGGCAGCCCTCGGCGGCCCCTCCGCGTCACGTGACGACCTGAAGGTCATCGCGGAAATCAAGCGGCGGAGCCCTTCCAAAGGTGACCTTGCCGCTATCGGCGATCCTGCGTCCCTCGCCAGGCAGTATGCCGACGGCGGAGCCTCGGTCATCAGCGTCCTCACCGAGCAGCGCCGCTTCAATGGGTCCCTGGCGGACCTCGACGCGGTGCGCGCCGCCGTCGACGTTCCGCTCCTGCGGAAAGACTTCACGCTGGACGAGTACCAGATCTGGGAGGCCCGCGCCCATGGGGCGGACCTGATCCTGCTTATTGTCGCTGCGCTCTCCGACGCCCAGCTCGCCGACTTCAGCGCACTCAGCCAGGAACTTGGCATGAACGTGCTCGTTGAGACGCACACGGAAGAGGAGATCGAACGCGCGGCAGCGGCAGAGGCGCGCATTATCGGCGTCAACGTCCGGAACCTGAAGACGCTCGACGTCGACCGTTCAGTCTTTGCGTCTTTGGCTGGACGAATTCCAGCGGGAGCATTGGTGGTTGCCGAATCCGGCGTCCGGGACGCCGACGATGTCACGCACTATGCCGCAAGCGGCGCCAACGCGGTGCTCGTGGGGGAAGCGCTGGTCGGCCACTCAACTCCCCGGGAGCGGATCACGGAATTCAAGGCCGCAGGCGCGGCCGCCATCGCTGCACGGCGCTGACGCGGCTCGCCTGACCGGCAGGATTGGCTGTCCTTGACGACTGGCCGCCGCACCCGCCTGGCGGCAGGGCTGCCGCCGCCGGCAAGTCAGGTCCGGACCTGCCGGACCACCACACTCTTACCTAACGACCAACTGGAACAGGACGGGACTGATGGCTGAAGCACCCTCAGGAAACGCTGACAACAACGCCGCGGAAGCATTCCTGCAGGGCGGCTCCCTGAAGCATGCCCCAGGGCCGTACTTCGGCAACTACGGCGGACGCTGGATGCCCGAATCCCTGATCGCCGCCCTGGACGAGCTTGAGGAAACGTTCAACAAGGCCAAGGACGACCCCGAATTCCGGGCCCAGATCGCCGACCTGAACAAAAATTACTCCGGCCGGCCCTCACTGCTGACCGAGGCGAAACGTTTCTCGCAGCATGCCGGGGGAGTGCGCGTCTTCCTGAAGCGCGAGGACCTCAACCACACCGGCTCGCACAAGATCAACAACGTGCTGGGCCAGGCGCTGCTTGCCAAGCGGATGGGCAAGACCCGGGTCATCGCCGAAACCGGCGCCGGGCAGCACGGCGTGGCCAGCGCCACCGCTGCGGCCCTGATGGGCCTCGAGTGCGTGGTGTACATGGGTGCGGAAGACTGCCGCCGGCAGGCGCTGAACGTCGCCCGGATGGAGCTCTTGGGCGCCACTGTCATCCCCGTGACCAGCGGCTCGCAGACCCTCAAGGACGCCATCAACGACGCCCTGCGCGACTGGGTGGCCAACGTGGACAACACCCACTACCTGCTGGGCACCGCGGCCGGCGCCCACCCCTTCCCCGCCATGGTCCGCTATTTCCACGAGGTGATCGGCGAGGAAGCCCGGGCGCAGATCCTGGAGCAGGAAGGCCGCCTGCCGGACGCCGTGTGCGCCTGCATCGGTGGCGGCTCCAATGCCATCGGCATCTTCCACGGGTTCCTCGATGATCCGTCGGTGAAGATCTACGGGTTCGAAGCCGGCGGCGACGGCGTGGAGACGGGACGCCATGCCGCCACCATCACCCTCGGCAAGCCGGGCGTGCTGCACGGCGCGCGTTCCTACCTCATGCAGGATGACGACGGCCAGACGATTGAGTCCCACTCGATCTCCGCCGGCCTCGACTATCCCGGCGTCGGACCGGAGCACTCCTACCTGGCGGACATCGGCCGCGTCAGCTACGAGCCCATCACCGACAGCGAGGCGATGGAGGCGTTCCGGCTGCTGTGCCGCACCGAGGGCATCATTCCCGCCATCGAGTCCTCGCACGCCTTGGCCGGCGCCATCAAGGTGGGCCAGCGGCTTGCGGCTGACGACGCCGAGGCTGCCAGGGACAAAATCGTGATCGTCAACCTCTCCGGCCGCGGCGACAAGGACGTGGCCACGGCAGCGGAATGGTTCGATCTGTTGGACAAGGGCTCAGCAGAGTCGGAAATCGGTAAAGAGGGGGAGCAGCTGTGAGCACTGCACAGACCATCAGCAAGTCAGCGGTAGCCATCGACAAGGCCCGCGCCGAAGGCCGCGCCGCCCTCATCGCGTACCTGCCCGCCGGATACCCCAGCGTTGAAGACTCCATTGCCGCCGGCATCGCAGCGGCCCGCAACGGTGCCGACCTGATCGAGATCGGCATTCCGTACTCCGATCCGGTCATGGACGGCCAGGTCATCCAGGCTGCCACCACGGAGGCACTGGCCAAGGGCTTTTCCGTCAACCAGGTGTTCGACGTGCTGCGCGGCATCACCAGCCAGACCGACGCTGCCGTCCTGGTCATGACCTACTGGAACCCGGTGGTCCGGATGGGCGTGGACGAATTTTCCCGCCGGTTGTCCGAAGCCGGGGGAGCAGGGCTCATCACCCCCGACCTCATTCCGGACGAGGCGGCCGAGTGGATGGAAGCATCCGACAAATATGGCCTGGACCGCGTGTTCCTGGTTGCTCCCTCCTCTACTGCCGAGCGGATGCAGCGGACGGTGGACGCCAGCCGCGGTTTCGTCTACGCGGTGTCCATCATGGGCGTCACGGGTGCCCGGAGTTCCGTGAGCACAGCCGCCAAGGACGTCGTGGCAGCCGCCCACAATGCCGGCGCCGAGCGCGTCTGCGTCGGGCTGGGCGTCTCCAATGCCGACCAGGTCCGCGAAATCGCTGCCTACGCCGAAGGCGTCATCGTGGGCACCGCACTGGTGAAAACACTTGGTGACGGCGGTGTGGACGCTGTCGCAACCCTCACCAAGGACCTGAGCACCGGACTCTCCAGGGAAAAGGCCTAGTCCGATGCAGACACTCCTTCACGCAGCCACGCTGGTCCCTGCCTTGGTGCCTGCCAGCATCCCAAGCCCGGACTGGTCCGGCTTCGACATTCCCCTGCCTTGGGGAACGCTGCGCATCCACGCCTATGCCCTGTGCATCCTGGCAGGCATTGTGGTTGGCCTGTGGCTGACGTCGGTCCGCTGGGCAAAGCGCGGAGCGCCTGAAGGAAGTGTCTGGGACATCGTCGTCTGGGCGATTCCGTTCGGCATCATCGGCGGCCGGCTCTACCACGTGTTGTCGTCACCGGACGCCTACTTCGGCCCCGGTTTTGACGGCACCGGAGACCTGTCACTGATTCCGCAAATCCAGCGCGGCGGCCTGGGCATCTGGGGTGCGGTGGTTCTGGGAGCCGTGGGCGCCTGGATCGGCTGTCGCCGGAGCGGAGTGAAGCTGAGCGCCTTCGTGGACGCTGCGGCACCGGGGCTCCTGCTGGCCCAGGCGGTGGGCCGCTGGGGCAACTGGTTCAACCAGGAACTTTTCGGCGGGCCCACCGACCTTCCGTGGGGCCTGCAGATCGACGCGGACAATCCCAACTTCCCGGCCGGTACGCCTGCCGACACCCTGTTCCACCCGACGTTCCTGTACGAATCGCTGTGGAACCTGGCTGGCGTCGTCATCCTGCTGGCCCTGGACCGGAAGTTCAATTTCCGCCGCGGCAGGCTGTTCTGGCTTTACGCCATGTACTACACGCTGGGCAGGGTCTGGATCGAGGCCATGCGGATCGACGACGCGGAGCAGATCGCACTGTTCGGCATTACTACCCGCCTGAACGTCTGGACCAGCATCTTCGTGTTCCTCGCAGCGCTGGCGGCGTTCATCCTGCTGCGACTGAAGAAGCGGAACGGCCAGGACAGCGTGTATCTTCCAGGCCGGGAACCGGCGAAGGAAGAAGGAACGAAGGCTATCGCCACTGAGGCCGACGGGGTCCGTGATCCGGACCCCGGTGTCTCAGATAGTGAATCCCGTGATAATCTCCCTGATAACCAAAGCGGTTCCCGGCGTGTTTCCGTCCCCACGGAAGACGCCGAGGCTGCGCCGGCGGGCCCTGCGCCCGGACCGGACGCAACGGCTGCCGGAAAGTCCGGCAGCACAGCCACAGGAACTGCGCCGGAAGCCGGCACTACCAAGTAGCGCGCAGGCCAGGCAGGGCCGCAGAGCCACCGCTCGATGCGCCCAATCACCACAGCGTCGTGGCATCGGGGCCGCCCTGGCCAGCTTAGAGCTGCTGGCCGGTGTTGTCCGGGGCAGGGGCCTGCGTAACTGTTAGTTCAGCAGGCCACGCTGACCTACAATTTCCTGTAAATAACACTTTGTTGTGCCCATCAGTGCGGCGCCGACGAGTGGGGCCAACGGTGTCCCTTCCATACGCACGATCAGGAGGAAGGACGTCTCCCATGACCCAAACTCTTCACACTCCCAGCTGGTCTGAACCGGACCAGCCTGAGGCTGCCATGTCGCCGTTCAAGCGCTTTGCAGCCCTGCCGGAGGCCGCCGGGCTCTACAACCCGGAGCAGGAGAAGGACGCCTGCGGTCTTGCGATTATCGCCACCCTCCGTGGTGAGCCCGGCTATGACATTGTCGACGCCGCCCTGACCGCCCTGCGCAACCTTGAGCACCGCGGTGCCGTGGGCGCGGACGAGGGCACCGGTGACGGTGCTGGCCTGCTCATGCAGATCCCCGACGAGTTTTTCCGTGCTGTCACGGAGTTCGAACTGCCTGCGCTCGGCCAGTACGTTTCCGGCACCGCTTTCCTCCCCGCTGAACAGCGTGAGGCCGACGCCGCCAAGGCAGGTATCGAGGGTTTGGCAGCAGACGAGGGCCTGAAGGTCCTCGGATGGCGCGAAGTGCCGGTGGTCGCCGACCTCGTCGGCGCCATGGCCCGCGCCTGCATGCCCTACTTCTCCCAGCCCTTCCTGGCCCCGGCCAGCGGCGAGGAACTGTCCCGCAATGAGCTGGACTCCCGTGCCTGGCGGATCCGCAAGCGCGCCCAGAACAAGTTCGGTGTCTACTTCCCGTCGCTGTCCTCCCGGACCATCGTCTACAAGGGCATGCTCACCACCGCCCAGCTGGAGCCGTTCTACCCGGACCTTTCGGACAAGCGTTTCAAGACCAAGCTGGCGATCGTCCACTCGCGCTTCTCCACCAACACCTTCCCGTCGTGGCCGCTGGCGCAGCCGTTCCGCACCATCGCCCACAACGGTGAAATCAACACCGTCAAGGGCAACCGGAACTGGATGCGTGCCCGCCAGTCGCAGCTCGCCAACCCGCTGCTCGGCGACACCCCTGAAGAGCTGTACCCCATCTGCACCCCTGGTGCCTCGGACTCCGCCTCCTTCGACGAGGTGGCCGAGCTGCTGTGGCTCTCCGGACGGCCCATCACGCACTCCATCATGATGATGATCCCGGAGGCCTGGGAAAACCACGCCACGATGGACCCGGCCCGCCGCGCGTTCTACGAGTACCACTCCCTCCTGATGGAGCCGTGGGACGGCCCCGCGGCTGTCTCCTTCACCGACGGCAGCCTCGTGGGCGCCACGCTGGACCGCAACGGACTGCGACCCGGCCGTTTCTGGATTACCGAGGACGGGCTGGTCGTCTTCGCCTCCGAGGTGGGCGTCATCGACGTCGAACCCTCCAAGGTGGTCAAGAAGGGCCGCGTGTCCCCGGGCAAGATGTTCCTGGTGGACACCGGGGCCGGCCGCATCATCGACGACGAGGAGGTCAAGGCTGAGGTTGCCGCCGCCAACCCCTGGGCTGAGTGGGTCAAGGACAACCTGATTGACCTGAACGACCTTCCCGAGCGTGAGCACGTGGTCCACACGGCTGCGTCCGTGAACATCCGCCAGCGCACCTTCGGATACACCACCGAAGAGCTGAAGATCCTGCTTGGGCCTATGGCCCGCACCGGCGCCGAGCCGCTGGGCGCCATGGGATCGGACACGCCGGTGGCTGTGCTGTCCAAGCGCCCCCGCCTGCTCTTCGACTACTTCGTGCAGTCCTTCGCGCAGGTGACCAACCCGCCGTTGGACGCCATCCGCGAAGAACTGGTCACGTCGCTGACCTGTGCCATCGGACCCAACGGCAACCTCCTGGACACCAAGCAGGTCCGCCAGCCGCAGGTCCAGCTGCCGTTCCCGGTGATCAACAACGACCAGCTCGCCAAGATCGCCAACATCGAGGACGCCGAGGGCAACCGCGTGGCCATGAAGGTCCGCGGCCTCTACCGTCCGGAAGGCGGCGAGAATGCACTGCGCGCACGGCTGACCGAAATCTGCGAGCAGGTTTCCGGCGCCATCAACCGTGGCGTGCAGTACATCGTGCTGTCCGACCGCGACTCCAACGCCCAGTGGGCGCCCATCCCATCGCTGCTGCTGGTCAGCGCCGTGCACCACCACCTCCTCCGCAGCGCCAACCGCACCAAGACGGCACTGGTGGTCGAGGCCGGCGACGTCCGCGAGACGCACCATGTGGCAGTCCTGATCGGCTACGGCGCCTCCGCCGTCAACCCCTACCTGGCCATGGAGTCGGTGGAACAGCTGATTGCTGCCGGCGACGTCACCGGCGTCACCCCGCAGGACGGCGTCTACAACCTGATTAAGGGCCTGGGCAAGGGCGTCCTGAAGATCATGTCCAAGATGGGCATCTCCACGGTGGCCTCCTACACCGGTGCCCAGACCTTCGAGGCGCTGGGCCTGGGCCAGGACCTGGTGGACGAATTCTTCGCCGGCACCCACTCCCAGCTTGGCGGCGTTGGCCTGGACGTCATCGCGGCCGAGGTCTCGGCCCGGCACCAGATGGCGTACCCCGAGGGCGGCATCGAGCAGCCCCACCGCCCGTTGCTGGGCGGCGGCGAATACCAGTGGCGCCGCGACGGCGAGCCGCACCTTTTCAATCCGGAGACGGTCTTCCGGCTGCAGCACGCCACCCGTGAACGCCGCTACGACATCTTCAAGGCCTACACCAAGGGCGTGGACGACCAGTCCCAGAACCTGATGACCCTCCGCGGGCTGCTGAAGTTCAAGAATGAGCGGCCGCCGGTTCCGCTCGAGGAAGTGGAGCCCGTCTCCAGCATCGTCAAGCGGTTCTCCACGGGTGCCATGAGCTACGGCTCCATCTCGCAGGAGGCCCACGAGACGCTGGCCATCGCCATGAACCGGCTGGGCGGCAAGTCCAACACGGGTGAGGGCGGCGAGGACGTGGAGCGCCTGATGGATCCGGAGCGCCGCTCCGCCGTCAAGCAGATCGCCTCCGGCCGTTTCGGTGTGACCAGCCTGTACCTGACCAATGCCGACGACATCCAGATCAAGATGGCCCAGGGCGCCAAGCCAGGCGAGGGCGGCCAGCTGATGGCGCAGAAGGTGTACCCGTGGGTGGCCCGCACGCGCCACTCGACCCCCGGCGTCGGGCTCATTTCCCCGCCGCCGCACCACGACATCTATTCGATCGAGGACCTCGCGCAGCTGATCTATGACGCCAAGCGCGCCAACCCCTCGGCCCGTGTGCACGTCAAGCTCGTCTCCGAGGTGGGCATCGGCACGGTTGCCGCCGGTGTCACGAAGGCGAAGGCCGACGTCGTGCTTGTTTCCGGCCACGACGGCGGAACCGGCGCCTCGCCGCTGAACTCGCTCAAGCACGCCGGTGTTCCGTGGGAGCTCGGCCTTGCCGAGACGCAGCAGACCCTGATGCTTAACGGCCTGCGCGACCGCGTGGTGGTGCAGGTGGACGGT
Source organism: Pseudarthrobacter sp. NamE5 (assembly GCF_005796225.1). Taxonomy (GTDB): domain Bacteria; phylum Actinomycetota; class Actinomycetes; order Actinomycetales; family Micrococcaceae; genus Arthrobacter. The sequence continues at coordinate 21,184 of NZ_VAHO01000012.1, read as the reverse complement.
CAGCTCAAGACCGGCCGCGACGTGGTGATTGCCGCGCTGCTGGGCGGCGAGGAGTTCGGCTTCGCCACCGCTCCGCTGGTGGTGGAAGGCTGCATCATGATGCGCGTCTGCCACCTGGACACCTGCCCGGTGGGCGTTGCAACCCAGAACCCCGAGCTGCGTGCCCGCTTCAACGGCAAGCCCGAATTCGTGGTCAACTTCTTTGAATTCCTTGCTGAGGAAGTGCGCGAAATCCTGGCTGAACTGGGCTTCCGCAGCCTGGAGGAGGCTATCGGCCACGCTGAAGTCCTCGACGCCAAGGAGGCCATCGACCACTGGAAGGCCGACGGCCTGGACCTGGATCCGATCCTGCACGGGCTGGAGTTCGACGATGACGCTCCGCTGCGGAACATGACCGGACAGAACCACGAGCTGGACAAGCACTTCGACCAGCGGCTGATCACCATGGCCACCGAAGCGCTGACCGACCGCAGCCCGGTGAAGATTTCTGTGGACGTCATCAACACGGACCGTTCCGTCGGCACGATGCTCGGCCACATGGTCACCAAGACCTTTGGTACGGACGTGCTGGCCACGGACACGATCGACGTCACCCTGAACGGCACGGCAGGCCAGTCACTGGGCGCCTTCCTGCCCGCCGGCATTACCCTGCGGCTGTTTGGCGACTCGAACGACTACGTGGGCAAGGGCCTTTCCGGCGGCCGGATCATCGTCCGCCCGGACCGGACCAACGTCTTCAAGGCGGAAACGAACGTCGTCGCCGGCAACGTGATCGGTTATGGCGCCACCAGCGGCGAGATGTTCCTGCGCGGCCAGGTGGGCGAACGCTTCCTGGTCCGCAACTCCGGCGCCACCGCCGTCGTCGAGGGCATCGGCGACCACGGCTGCGAGTACATGACGGGCGGCCAGACGCTCATCATCGGCCGCACCGGGCGGAACTTCGGTGCCGGCATGTCCGGCGGCACCGCCTATGTCCTTGACCTGGACGCCGCCCGCGTCAACAAGGAAGCCCTGCAGTCCGGCGAACTCCAGCTCCGCGAGCTGGACGCCGAGGACCGCGACATCGTGCACGGCCTGCTGGTCAAGCACGTTGAAGAAACTGATTCCCAGCTGGCTGCGCGCCTCCTCGAGAACTTCGATGACACCGCTGCCCGCATTACCAAGGTGCTGCCGCGCGATTACGCGGCCGTGCTGCAGACCCGTCTCGACGCCATCGAAGAGGGCCTTGACCCTGACGGCGAAGAAGTATGGTCTCGAATCCTGGAGGTAACCGGTGGCTGATCCACGCGGATTTCTGAAAGTACGCCAGCGTGAAACCCAGCCGCGCCGTCCCGTTCCCGTCCGCATCATGGACTGGAAGGAAGTGTACGAGGCGCAGGAAAAGGGCACCCTGAAGGCGCAGGCCGGCCGCTGCATGGACTGCGGCATCCCGTTCTGCCATCAGGGTTGCCCGCTGGGCAACCTCATTCCCGAGTGGAATGACCTCATGTGGCGGGACAAGGGCGAGGAAGCGATCGAGCGCCTGCACGCGACGAACAACTTCCCGGAGTTCACCGGCCGCCTGTGCCCCGCCCCCTGCGAGGCGTCCTGCGTGCTGGGGATCAACCAGCCCGCCGTCACCATCAAGCAGGTGGAAGTCTCCATCATCGACGAAGCCTGGGACAACGGCTGGGTTGAGCCCCTGCCGCCGGCGCGCCTGACCGGCAAGACCGTCGCCGTCGTCGGCTCCGGCCCTGCAGGCCTGGCGGTCGCGCAGCAGCTGACCCGGGTGGGCCACACCGTGGCTGTCTATGAGCGGGATGACAAGATCGGCGGCCTGCTACGCTACGGCATCCCCGACTTCAAAATGGAAAAAGAGCAGGTTGACCGCCGCATCGAGCAGATGAAGGCGGAGGGGACCCGGTTCCGTACCGGAGTCGCCGTCGGCACCGACGTGACCTGGGAGCAGCTGCGGCGGCGCTACGACGCCGTGGTGATCTGCACCGGCGCCACGGTTCCGCGCGACCTGCCCATCCCGGGCCGCGACCTCGACGGCGTGCACTTCGCCATGGATTACCTCGTCCCCGCCAACCGCGCTGTCGCGGGGGAGCAGATCGAGAACCAGATCAACGCCCAGGGCAAGCACGTAGTGATCCTCGGCGGCGGCGACACCGGCGCGGACTGCCTCGGCACCGCCCACCGCCACGGTGCTGCGTCCGTCACCACCCTGGCCATCGGTAAGCAGCCGCCGGCCGAGCGTGCCAGCCACCAGCCGTGGCCGACGTTCCCCACCCTCTTCGAGGTCGCCAGCGCCCATGAGGAAGGCGGCGACCGCACGTACCTCGCCTCCACCGTTGAGTTCGTGGGCGAAAACGGCAAGCTGACCGGCGTCAAGGTGGCCGAGACCGAATTCGTCGACGGCAAGCGGCTGCCCAAGGCCGGGACTGAACGCATCATTCCGGCCGACCTGGTGTTCCTCTCCCTGGGCTTCACCGGTGCGGAACCCGCAGGCATCACCGAACAGGTGAAGGCGGAATTCGACGGCCGCGGAAACGTCTCCCGCGATGGCTACTACATGACCAACACCGAAGGTGTCTTCGTTGCCGGTGACGCCGGCCGCGGCCAGTCACTCATCGTGTGGGCCATTGCCGAAGGACGCGCCGCGGCGGCAGCAGTGGACAAGTACCTGATGGGAAGCACCATCCTTCCCGCTCCCGTGGCCCCCACGGACCGCGCCATCGCCGTGCTCTAGGGATGCATCGAGGGTTTACCTCCACGACAACTTAACCAATGCAAGAGACCAATAGGGTAGGTATATGAGACGCGCAAAAATTGTGGCTACGTTCGGCCCGGCCATCGCCAGCTACGAAAACACCCTCGCGGTGCTGGAAGCCGGCGTTGACGTCGCCCGCATGAACATGAGCCACGGCGACTACACCGTGCATGACAACACCTACGAAAACGTCCGCAAGGCAGCTGCCGACCTGGGCAAGGCCGTGGCCATCATGGCCGACCTCCAGGGCCCCAAGATCCGCCTGGGCCGCTTCGTTGACGGACCGCACGCTCTCGCCGTAGGTGACACCTTCACCATCACCACGGAGGACGTTCCCGGCACCAAGGACATCTGCTCCACCACGCTCAAGAGCCTCACCGAAGACGTCAACGTCGGCGACGCCCTGCTGATCGACGACGGCAAGGTTGCGCTGCGTGCCACGGCGGTCGACGACGTCAAGGTCGTTGCCGAGGTAACCGTCGGCGGCATGGTGTCCAACAACAAGGGCATCAACCTTCCCGGCGTTGCCGTCAACGTTCCCGCCCTGAGCGAAAAGGATGAGGACGACCTCCGCTGGGCAATGCGCCGCGGGGTTGACCTGGTGGCCCTGTCCTTCGTCCGTGACGCCTCGGACATCACCCGGGTGCACGAGATCATGGACGAGGAAGGCCGCCGCGTGCCTGTCATCGCCAAGATCGAGAAGCCGCAGGCGGTTGAGCAGCTGCCGGAGATCATCGACGCGTTCGACGCGATCATGGTGGCTCGTGGCGACCTTGGCGTGGAGCTTCCGCTGGAGGAAGTGCCGATTGTCCAGAAGCGCGCCATCGAACTGGCCCGCCGCTGGGCCAAGCCGGTCATCGTGGCAACCCAGGTGCTGGAATCCATGATCGACAACCCTCGCCCCACCCGCGCTGAGGCGTCGGACTGCGCCAACGCGGTGCTGGACGGTGCCGACGCGGTCATGCTGTCCGGTGAGACCAGCGTGGGCAAGTACCCCATCGACACGGTCAAGACCATGGCCCGGATCATCGAGTCCACTGAGGTCCACGGCCTGGAGCGCGTCCCCCCGCTGGGAACGAAGCCCAAGACCCGTGGCGGCGCCATCACCCGTGCCGCCGTCGAAATCGCCGACCAGCTGGACGCCAAGTACATCTGTGCCTTCACGCAGTCCGGCGATTCCGCACGCCGCCTTTCGCGCCTGCGTCCCATCAAGCCGGTCTTTGCCTTCACTCCGGTGGAACAGGTCTGGAACCAGCTGGCGCTGACCTGGGGTATCCAGCCGGTCCTGGTGCAGATGGTGGACCACACCGATGAGATGACTGCGCAGGTGGACCGCAGCCTCCTGGAGATGCAGCTGGTGGACGACGGCGACCTGGTGGTCATCGCAGCCGGTTCCCCTCCCGGAAAGGCCGGCTCCACCAACTCGCTGAAGGTGCACAAGGTGGGCGACCTCGCCGACTCCACCCGCGGCGAAACGGCCAGCAACCGCGAGAAGCTTGGCCCCTGGCCGGAAAAGAAGAAGAAGAACCAGGCCGTCCAGGCCTAGTTTCGGACAAAGCGAAGGACCCCTGCCGGCTGGCAGGGGTCCTTTTCGCTGTGGTGACTGGGCTGGTTGGTGACTCACCTGTCCGTGGCTCGGCCCGTCGTCGTAATTTTCCCGGGCCCAGCTGCGCTAGTTGACCTGGTTGATAATGGTTTCTGCCACTTCGCGCATGCTCAGGCGGCGGTCCATGGAGGTCTTCTGGATCCAGCGGAAAGCTTCCGGTTCGGTCAGGCCCATCTTGGTGGTCAGCAGGCTCTTCGCGCGCTCAACCAGCTTGCGGGTGGCGAACTGCTCCTGGAGGTCGGAGACCTCGCTTTCGAGTGCCTTGATCTCCTCGTGCCGGGAGAGGGCAATCTCCAGTGCCGGGATGAGGTCTGCCGGGGTGAAGGGCTTGACGACGTAGGCCATGGCACCGGCGTCGCGGGCACGCTCCACCAGTTCCTTCTGGCTGAACGCGGTCAGCAGCACCACAGGGGCAATGCGGGCCTTGACGATCTTTTCCGCGGCGGAAATGCCGTCCATCACCGGCATCTTGACGTCCATCAGGACCAGGTCCGGCTTCAGTTCCTCGGCGAGCTGGACGGCCTTCTCACCGTTGTCCGCTTCGCCCACAACCTCATAGCCTTCGCCGCGCAGGATTTCGATGATGTCGAGGCGGATGAGGGTTTCATCCTCGGCCACAACAACGCGGCGCGCCGGCTGGGACGTGGGTTTTGACTCCGTCTGTTCAGTCACGGGATCTCCTTGGAAAGGTACGGCGGAAACATCACTATCTTAGGTGCGCCCGCTGATGTACTTGATCTTCATGGTCGGTTGCGGCGTCGGCGGCGCGATTCTGGAATTCAGCCTATCTGGATGTAGAGTAATTCCGCGTACGTGAAGCGATCGCGTTGCTCACAATCAGCTGTGGGCGTACTGTGTTGCTCCATGTATTCCGCGCCCGAGTGGCGGAATTGGCAGACGCGCCGCACTCAAAATGCGGTATCGAAAGGTGTGTGGGTTCGAGTCCCACCTCGGGCACAGTGTTTCCGCAGGTCAGCGGGCAGTTTGCACTTTATGTGTTGACAAAACCGCCCAAAGTGTTGACAGCGGCGTACCGTTTTTATGTGGCAAGCATCCGTAAACGCACCAAAAAGGACGGCACAACGTCCTACATGGTGTTGTGGCGGGACCCCAAGAGCCGCGAACAGCAGGGCCTAACAGTCCTCACTCTGGTTGAAGCCGAGACTCTGAAACGGCTCCTGGACGCCAACGTTCAATCCTTCGAAGTCGCGCAACACGCGATGTTGACCAACGCCAAGCGTCCACCTACTGTGGCCGAAGTCATCCAGGAACACATCGACCTTCTGGTCCGGCCCTCCAGTGGAACCACCAAGACGTACCAAGTAATGCTCGACCGGCACATACGGAACGACATTGGGCACGTCCCGGTGGACAAGCTGGACTACCGGCTCATAGCCCACTGGGTGAAGGCGATGGGCGCCAAGGGCTTGCGCCGAAAACGATCCACAACATCCATGGCCTGATCTCAGCCGCCATGAACACGGCTGAGATGCTGGGCTACATCACGCGCAATCCCTGCCGCGGTGTGCAGTTGCCACCGATTGAGAAGGCTGAAGATGAGGCCATGTTCCTCACCCACGGGAAGTCAGCCTCATCATGGAAGGCATGGGGGAGCGGTACAAAGCTTTCACCAACTTCCTGGTCATGACCGGGACCCGGTTTGGCGAGACCACTGCATTGACCGTGGCGGACGTGGACCTGCTCTGCAAGCCGCCCACCGCACGGATTAACAAGGCATGGAAACGGGACGGGCAATCGCAGTTCTACGTTGGTGCCACGAAAACCGGTGCCGGCAAGCGCACCATCGGCCTGAACCCTGCGCTGGTGGAGTTGCTGATCCCGTTGGTAGCCAGCCGTTCGGGAAAGGAACTCGTTTTTACGACGCCGAAGGGCGAACGGATCATTCACAAGCTCTACTGGCATCACTACTGGGTCCCCGCCGTTCGCACGGCGCAGGCAGTTGGGCTGACGAAGAGTCCGAGGATCCATGATTTACGCCATACCCACGCATCCTGGCTGATACAGGACGGCGTGCCTCTGTTCACCATCTCGCGCCGACTCGGGCATGCCTCAACGAAGACGACGGAGCAGGTCTATGGGCATTTGATGCCGGAAGCGCTGCAGGTCGCAGCTGACGCGACGGAGCGCTGTGTGGCGGCCTTCCAACGGTGATCGTGTTCGGTCCCGTCGAGGCCTCGTTTTGCCGGCATGAAAGTGGAACCCAAATTCTTGCGGATGGAGGTCTCCATGGACATCGAATTCTTTGAGCCGGCCGAAGCGGCCGCCCTTATGCGTTGCACTGAATCATGGTTGCGGGACGGCGCGACCAGCGGACGCTTCCCGCACGCTTGCTGGGGGAAGGAAAAAATCATCTTCACTTCTGAGCACATCCTGGAAATCGCGAAATTGAGTGAGGTCGTGCCGGGCAGCTCAGGCACGTCCTCAGCTGTAAGCCAACGGCCAGCCGCAAAGGAGAAGCTTATCGGCACCCGGGCACGAGTCAGGCTTGCCACAGCGGATTGACCTGCCGAATCGATGAGTGTGACGGGCACCATGGCCCGCCTGCCCGTACAGGGCCGGAGTGAAAGTTAGCGTTAAAAATCTCCGCTGTCGCAGAAGGACCATGAAGACCAACCCCTATCCCGCCAAAACCGTCTCCGTTCTCGCCGCCCTTCTGCTGGCTGGCACCCTCTCTGGTGGCGACGCCACGGCTAATGCCTTTGAGGTCATCGCCTCTGCTTCAGGCGCCGGCGCTGCTCCCGATGCGGCTGATTCGGGGTTGGCCGCCAAGGCTCTCGCCCAACTGGAGGATCTTTCGGTGAAGGGCCGTGCAGCTGTGTGGTCGCTACCGGCGCCCTCGCCGACAAGTACACCGGCACGACCATCAACTTCGTCCGCGGTCAGGACACGAGCGCTTGGAATGAAACAGAACCGACCTATTGGTATCCGAAGTTTGTGGAAGGTCAGGAATATCCGGACGTTCCGGAGCATGTTGCGAGGCCTGCGTCACAAGCCCATAAGTGCAACAGCATTGCCGCCTACATGTCAGCGATTCTGATGGCGCGATCGGTCATCGAGGCAGTGGCCAAGGATCATGAGATCACGTCCGGGTCTTTGTTCAAGAAGATTGACGCGATGCACGAGAAGGGCCTCATTAGCGCTTTTGCACAGAAGACCGCCCATGCCATCCGTACGTTCGGCAACTATTGGCGCCGATTCGAGGACAGGCAAGGCTCGGACAGGCGGGTCCAGACGGCGTTTGGACAGTTGCGCAACAAGCTGTTCCACAATTGTCAGGCACCCGCCGACACAAGCTCAGCAACAAGGACGGCAGTCAGGTTTGAATCTAAGACTTGCCGCTGGACATGTGCAGAAACTGGCGTTCGCACCCTATTCTGACGTGCTTGGAGGAGCGGCCTGACGTCAGGTTGGGGTGTGCCTCAACGCAACAACTGATGCCCCTGAAGTCGTTCCGGGGCATCGGTTGTTGTCGTCTTTTCGCAACCGCGATCGTTTTAGCTCGAAGTGTCCGCTAGGGGCGCTGCTGTAATTCACGAAGGCAGCGGCGAGCCAGGCTCTTGCTTATGCCCGTTCGTTGAGCGAGATGCAGTGGGTCGGGCTTGCCTTCGCCGCACCTGCTTTGATCATTCAGATAGGCAGACACCCGCTGGAGGGCCCATCTGGGCAATCCGGGTGCGCTAGTCATGGCATCCCAGGACTTTGATGCCATAACCATCGCCCTGCGTGATCAATTGCCTGTCATGTGGCACGTCGGGTTGCAGCCACATCATCGACGAGTCGGCCGCCGCGGCGTCCACTCTTCCGCGTCGGACTGTCCGCCCGCGTCGCTGAAGTTCGACAGTCTGTCCTATCAGAGAACTCCATTCGATGTCGCTTTTCGCCATAGTTGTCTCTTTTGAATCCCAGCCGATCCCAACAAAGCGTTCGGAAGTTAGCTGCCGTAGGGGTTTGCGATGCCGATGTATTGGGTGGTGGTGTATTCGGCGATGCCTTCACTGCCGCCTTCACGGCCGAGCCCTGACTGTTTGACGCCGCCGAAGGGGGCTGCTGCGTTGGAGATGACGCCGGCGTTGAATCCGACCATGCCGAATTCAATCTGCTCGGCGACCCGTAGGAGACGGTTTAAGTCGCGGCTGTAAAGGTAGGACGCGAGCCCGTACTCGGAGGCGTTGGCCAGTTTGATGGCTTCTTCCTCGGTGGTGAAAGTGGTGACGGGGGCGACAGGTCCGAAGATTTCCTGGCCCAAGATTGCCGCGTCCTTGGGGACGTCGGCGAGGACGGTGGGCTGGTAAAAGTATCCCGCCCCGTCCACCGGCGCCCCACCAGTAACCGCAACCGCCCCAGCGTCGACCGCGGCGCTCACCAAAGCGTGCACGTCATCCCGGGCGCCGGCGTCAATCAGCGGACCGACATTGGTGTTCGGGTCGGTGCCGCGGCCGGTGGTCAGGGCTCCCATCGCGGCGGCGAACTTCCGGGTGAACTCCTGAGCAACGGATGCGTGGACGAGGAAGCGGTTGGCGGCGGTGCAGGCTTCGCCCATGTTCCGCATCTTCGCGGCCACCGCTCCCTCGACCGCGGCGTCAAGGTCGGCGTCCTCGAAGACGATGAAGGGGGCGTTGCCGCCGAGTTCCAACGAGGTGCGGAGCACGTTTTGGGCGGCGTCGACCATGAGGCGTTTGCCGACCGGGGTGGAGCCGGTGAAGGAGACTTTCCGGAGCCGGGAGTCTTTCAGCAGCGGCCCGGAGACTCCGGACGCCGAGGAGGAAGACACGACGTTCAGGACCCCTGCAGGCAGGCCGGCGTCGATCATGGTATGCGCGAAGTACTGCGACGTGAGCGGGGTGAGCTTCGCGGGCTTCAGCACCATGGTGCAGCCGGCCGCGACGGCCGGGGCGACCTTGCGCGTGGCCATCGCAAGCGGGAAGTTCCACGGCGTGATGAGCAGGCAGGGTCCGACCGGTTTGTGCTGGACCAGGATCTTGTTCTTCCCCTCAGGCGTAGTGAGGTACCGGCCGTAGTCGCGGGCTGTTTCCTCTGAGAACCAGCGCAGGAACTCCGCCCCGTAGGTCACCTCGCCGCGGGCTTCGGCCAGGGGCTTGCCCATTTCCAAAGTCATCAGCAGGGCGAAGTCCTCGGCCCGCTCGATAACCAGGTCGAAGGCCCGGCGGAGGATTTCCGCCCGGACCCGGGGTGCGGTGCGCGCCCAAGCGGCCTGGGCAACGTCGGCCGCGTCCAGGGCGGCCACCGCGTCCTCACTTGTGGCGGACGCGAGGGTGGCGAGGACCTTACCGGTGGCGGGGTCGTGCACGTCGAACGTCCCGCCGTCGGACGCGTCCCGCCACTCACCACCAATCAGAAGGCCGGTGGGCACCGAGGCGAGCAGGGAGGCCTCCCGCTCGGAGGAGACAGCGGGAGAAAGGGAAGGGGCAAGAGACATGGTGCTCCTTGGGGAGAGAAAAGGTCGTGGATCGGTGGTTGAGCCTGTCTCGTTTGGGCAGGCTCAACCACAGGGAGTCTTACTGACAGGTGTTACGCGTTGGGCGTGAGGATCTTGTTGAGGTCGCTTTGGGTGACGGAGCGGGTGCGGTCGAAGCGGGGGTCGTTCCGTAGTTCCTTGACCAGGCCGACGCCCAGGAGTGCGACGATTACGGTGAACGGCAGGGCGGAGAGCATGGCCGCCTGCTGGAGGGCGCTTAGGCCGCCTACGATGAGGAGCACCACTGCGCACAGGCCGGTCAGCAGGCCCCAGGTGGTGAGGACGGGTTTGGTTGGGTTCAGTGTGCCGCGGGAGGACATCATGCTCAAGACAAAGGTGTTCGCGTCGGCGCCGGAGACGAAGTACATCACCACCAGGAAGATGGCCACGATGGAGGTCAGGCCGGAGAGCGGAAGCCCGGCGAGGGTGGCGAAGAAGGCCGAGTTGACGTCTTCGAGGGCTGCTGCGCCGATCTGGCCGCCGTTGTTCATGTCGAACTTGATGGCGGTGCCGCCGAAGATGGTGAACCAGGCGAAAAAAACGACGCTGGGGACGATCATGACGCCTGCGACGAATTCGCGAATGGTGCGTCCCTTGGAGATTTTGGCGAGGAATACGCCGACGAACGCGCCCCAGCTCAGCCACCAGGCCATCATGAAGTAGGTCCACCACTGCATCCACTGGACGTCTTCGGGTGTGCCTGGGGTGAGCAGGCTGACGGCGAAGAAGCCGCTGAGGTATTCGCCGAGCGAGCGGAAGAAGAGGTTGGAGATGAAGTTGGTGGGGCCGGTGAACAGCACATAGACTGCCAGGCCGACGGACAGGACCATGGTTCCTTGGCTGAGGTACTTGACGCCGCGGTGGACACCTGACAGGGCTGACAGTGTGAAGATCACGGTGATGACGGCAATGATGAGGATCTGTCCGAAGAGGCTGGAGGGGATGCCGAACACGCGGTTGATGCCCTCACCAATCTGCGAGGCACCCAGGCCGAGCGATGTGGTGGTTCCGAACAGGGTAGCGATGATGGCGAAGACGTCTATCATCTTGCCGAACCAGCCGTCCACCAGCTTGCCGAAGACCGGGCGGAGCATGGGGGACACCAGTCCGGCGTTGTTGCGGCAGTGCGTGGAGTAGGCGATCGCGAGGCCGAAGACGCCGAATACTGCCCAGGCGTGGGGGCCCCAGTCGAAGTAGGAGAACTGCATTGCGCGGACGGCGGCTTCCATGGTGCCGGCCTGGGCCAGGCCGTGCGGTGGGGAAGCGAAGTGCGAGATGGGCTCGGCTACGCCGTAGCTGATCAGTCCGATGCCCATGACGGCCGAGAGGATCATGGCCAGCCAGGCCCAGGTGCTGAATTCAGGTTTGGCGTCCTGGGCGCCGAGGCGGATGCGGCCGAACCGGCTGAGGCCAATGTAGATGAGCAGCCCAATGCAGCCGAGGGTGACCACCAGGTAGCTCCAGCCCACGCTCTGGGCTACCCAGTCCATTGCTGTGGTCATGACAGCGCTGAGGCTCGCGGGGGAGAGTGATGCCCAGGCCGTGAAGGCGCCGATAGAGCCGACGGATGCCCAGAAGACTGCACCGGGCTTGCCGCGGAGGCGGTCGGCCTTGGCCATCGGTGTTTCGATGATTGGTCCGTCGCCGTTGGGGGAGTCGAGGACTGTTGGGCTCGCGCCCGTGCCTGGGTTGGTCGTGTCCATCAGGTCCTCGGCATTTTGTGTGTGGGTCATGGGGTGCTCCAGATGCAACGCTGCATGGGTTGGAAGGTGATGGTTCCCTGGGGGGATGGTGGTGTGTCCTGTCCTGGTCCCGCCCGGGGGCGGCGGGGCCTTGGGCGCTTACGAGTGGGGTCAGAGTTCCTCGAGCCGGGCACCGTCGAAGAAGTGGCCTGCTTTGTAAATCATGGGATCCGCTTCCGCGACTTCTGCGTGCCGGACCCGGCCAACGAAAATGGTGTGGGTTTTGGCCTGGAAGCGTTCCTTGATTTCGGCCTCGAGGGATGCTGCTGATCCGTCGATGAGCGGTACGCCGTTGGGGCCGGCGTGCCATTGAAGGTCAGCGAACTTGTCCGGGGTCTTTGAAGCGAAGGTCTTAACGGTTCCCAGCTGGTCATTGCTGAGGATGTTAATGCCGAAGTGGGACGACTGGAAAAGGGCGGGATAGGTCGACGACGTCTTCTGGACGCAGACGAGAACGAGCGGGGGGTCCAGGGAAATCGAGGCGTAGGAGTTGGCGGCAAGGCCCTTTGGGTTGCCTTCTTCATCAACGGTTGTCACGACGGTGACGCCGGTGATGAACTGCCGGTTGAATCCCTTCATGATGTCCTGCGGCAGGTTGCCGGACAGGTTGTCGACGACGACTTCCGGGGTTTCTTCCTCGAAGGCGGAACCGAGGGAGGGGATGCCCACGTGGGCGAGGAGTTCGACGGCGTCCCAGGTCACCTGTTCGTGGGCGATGCGCCCGTCGCGGAGGGTCAGGGCATTGGAGCCGCGGGTTTCCACCACGCGGCCTGTGGGCGGGACGCCTCTAAGCGGGTGAGTGAAGGTTCCGGTCGACTTCCAGAAGATGGCCATGTCGTCGCCGTTGGCGATGACCTTCTCGATGCGGGTGGTCAAGTCCGGGAACGCAGCCCGGACGTCAAGGATTTCCTGCTGCAACTCCTTCAGCCCGGACACCTTCTTCGTACCGGTGCTCTCACGCTGGTAGTCCGGGGTCACGATGGCGTCGAATGCGGTGACATCACCCTCATCCCAAGCTGCAATCCAAGCGGCGGTCACGGCGTCATTGAGTGTTTCTTGCATGCCACAACGGTAGAACCCGAATGTGATCCACGTCAATAGGAGCGCATAAAATCAAGTAAGTTCGCGAAATAACCGCAGGGTCTTGACGCTCGTCTTGTATGCAACGTAGCTTTGATGCATGCAAGAAGTCACCCAGTTGCGAAAGGGCGCCCAGGCGTCTGCCACCCAGGCCAGCCTGTTGGATAAGCTGCGGAAGCTGGTCCTTAGCGGCGAATACCCTCCGGGCGCACCTTTGCCGGAATTGTTCCTGGCAGAGGAGTTCGAGGTGAGCCGGACGCCGGTACGTGAGGCGCTTAAGCAGCTGGAAAACGAGGGTCTGGTGGAGATCCGTCCCAAGGTGGGGACGTTCGTTCGCATTCCGACCCGCCGCGAAATCGTGGAGCTCTTCCAATTGAAGGAGAGCCTCGAGGGCCTGGCTGCCGGCCTGCTTGCCAAGCGCGGACCCGTGCCGGAACTGGAGATCCTCAAGCGCAACATCGAGGAATCAGAGCGCGCAGAACGGCGTGCAGATACCGCCAAATACGCCGAACTTGTACATGAGTTCCACTGGACGATCGTGCAGGGTTCTGACAACTCCAAGCTCGTCGAGCACTACGGGCGCCTCATGAACCAGCTGGCCTACCACCGGATCGTGCTCGAAACCGTCGAGCGTCCCGCCCGTATGCGCGCCTCAATCCGCGAACACCAGTCGGTCCTCGACGCCCTTCTGGAAAAGGATCCGGTTGGCGCCGAACTCGCCATGCGTGGCCACGTCAATGCCTCCAGCCTCGCCGCGTCGCGCGGCGCAGACACCGGTTCTGTCGCCGGTGCCGAAAAAGAAGCTTAGTCACCGAAAGGAACCCCATGACTTCCGCCAACTACCCAAAGAAGGGTTGATCCGTGTCTGAGACCATCACCCCTGTCGCTGAAGGAACGAACCCGGCGTCCGCCATCGAAGAACTCGCCCGCGAAGTTGGAGTCCGCAAGGTCTTCGTGATGACGGAAGAAATCCTTCGCGACGGCTCAGGCACGCTGGCCGCCAGCGTGACGCGAGCTGCCGCGGCCGCGGTCATCCGCAACCCCTGGAGCGGTTCGAGTGTTTCCACTGACCTCGCTCCCGAAACCGAACGCATCGCTCCCGTGCTCGCGAAAATTCTCACTGACCGTCTGACGGAAGCCCTGGGAGGCGCTGGCGGGATTGAGGCGTTCGGTAAGTCGGCCGTCGTCGGGCTGAAGGGCGAGGTGGAGCACGCCGCAGCGCTGATCCACACGCCCTACTTCGGAAACCTGGTCCGCGAGTTCCTCGAAGGAACCTCGATTCTGTCCTTCTCCGACGACCGCGCAGAACCGGGAACCACCATTGCCGTGCCGATGTGGCACAAGGAAGCCGCCTCCACCCGCAGCCACTACCAAACTTTGACGCTGAACCTGAGCGATGCGCCCCACCCCAACGAAATCGTCGTGGTCGCCGCCGCCTCAACCGGTTCGCGCCCGCACCCCCGCATCGGTGACCGCACCACCGACCGCCCCGTAACCGCCCAAATCCTGGAGGGAATCCTGCCGTGAACATCCGCAAAATCGTTACCCTGTCCGAAGAAGTCCTGACCGAAGGCGGCCGCCCCGTAACCCCAGGCGCCCGGGTCGCGATCGCCGTCGCCGTGGTCGAAAACCCGTGGGCTGGCCAAGGCTTCGTCGAGGACCTCAGCGCAGGCATCGACGCCACCGCATCCGACCTCGGCAAACTCCTCACCCCCAAAGTCATTGAAGCGCTCGGCGCGCCCGTCGAGGCCTACGGCAAGGCCGCCATCGTCGGCATCGAAGGCGAGATCGAGCACGGCTCGGCGCTGATCCACACGCTGAAGTTCGGCGACCACTACCGCAAAGCCACCTCTGCCACCACGCTGCTGCCCGCCGTCGAAAAGCGCGCACCGGCCGGCACCGTCTTCGACATCCCCATGAAGCACATCACCGACGCCACCATCCGCTCGCACCACCAGAGCGTCGAGGTCCGCGTCGCCGACGCACCCCACCCTGGTGAGATTCTCATCGCCCTTGCCGCCTCCGCCCAGGGCCGGCCGCAGGAGCGCCTGGCGCCCCTGTCCACGGAGCAATGACGCAATGCCTGAAATCCCCGTAGCCCTACTCCACGGCGTGGGCCTGGACGCCAGCATGTGGGCGCCGGTCCGGGATGCCCTCAAGCGGCACTCGGTGGCCCTCGACCTTCCGGGCCACGGACGGCAATCGGCGCTGACCCTACCGGTCTCCCTCGCAGATCTCGCAGCCGACGTGCTGGACCGTCTCCCCGAGCGAAGCCACCTCGTCGGGTTCTCCCTCGGGGCACTCATTGCCCAGCACATCGCCAGGTTCCACCCGGACCGGGTTGCGACCCTTACCTGCGTGAACTCGGTGTGCCAGCGCACGGAGGCCGAATCCCAGGCAGTCATGGCAAGGCTGGCCTCAGCCGAGCACAACTTCCCAGCGACCGTACAGGTATCCATCGACCGCTGGTACACCGGCACATCCGTGCCAGCGGATGTCGTGGAAGCGACCCGCCGAACCCTGGAAGCGAACAACGTCGCATCCTTCGTGCACGCCTACCGCGTCTTCGCGACCGGGGACGCGGTCATCGGCCCCGAACTCGGCCGCATCCAGGTTCCCACCCTTGCTGTCACCGGTGAGCTGGACCCCGGGTCCACCCCGGACATGACCCGCCGCCTGGCAGCGGCAATCCCCGGGGCAAAGAGCCTCGTGGTGCCCGGCGCACGGCACATGCTGCCCGTCCAGAACGCCGACGTCCTGGCCGGGGCAATCAACGACTTCATCCAAGAATCCGAAGGAGAACGGGCATGACGCTCCGACTCGACCACTTCATCGGCGGTACCAGGTCTGCTCCCGCCGGCGGAGAATACTTCCCCAGCACCAACCCGGCAACGCTCGAGCTGCTCTACGAAGCCGCGCGCGGCACCGAGGAGGATGTCCGTCGCGCCGTAGCAGCAGCAAAGGACGCCTTCGAGTCCCCGCTGTGGCGCGACCTCACCGCTACCAAGCGCGGCCACCTCCTCCGCCGCCTCGGCGACCTGATCGGCGAGCACGCCGACGAGCTCGCCGAGCTGGAAACCCTGGACAACGGCAAACTGCTGCGCGAGATGCGCGGCCAGCTCGCCAACCTGCCCGAGTACCTGTACTACTACGCCGGGCTCGCGGACAAGGTCCAGGGAAGCCAGATCCCCACCAACTCAATCACGATGCTGAACTACACCCAGCGCGAACCCCTCGGCGTCGTCGGTGCCATCACCCCATGGAACTCGCCCCTGACGCTGACTACGTCCAAGCTCGCCCCGGCACTGGCCGCCGGCAACACCGTGGTCATCAAGCCCAGTGAATACACCTCCCGGACCATCCTCCGCGTCGCCGAACTGGCATCCCAGGCAGGCTTCCCGGACGGCGTGGTGAATGTTGTCACCGGTTTCGGCCAGGAAGCCGGCGCTTCCCTGGTCAGCCACCGCGACCTCGCGAAAATCTCCTTCACCGGCTCCACCCAGACCGGGGCCCGCATCGCGGCGGAGACGGCGTCCCGCTTCATTGGCTCCACCCTGGAACTCGGCGGCAAGAGCCCCAACATCGTGTTCGAGGACGCGGACGTCTCCAACGCCGCTATGGGTGTCATCGCCGGGATCTTCGCAGCCGCCGGGCAGACCTGCATCGCCGGCAGCCGGGTCTTCGCCCACCGCAGCGTGTACGACGAACTCGTTGAGCGCGTCGCTGAACGCGCCGCATCGATCATCATCGGCGACCCGCGCCTGGCCACCACAGAGCTCGGCCCCCTCGCCTTCGGCGCCCAGCTGGACAAGGTGAGCTCCTACGTGGACATCGGCGTCAGCGAGGGCGCAAAGGTGCGGACTGGCGGCAAGCGCCCGGACATCGAACTTCCCGGCTACTTCTTTGCCCCCACGGTCCTGACCGGCGTCGACAACACGATGCGCGTGGTGCGGGAAGAGATCTTCGGGCCGGTAGCCGCGATCATGCCCTTCGATTCCGAGGACGAGGTGGTGGGCCTTGCCAACGACACCGAATATGGCCTCGCCGCCGGCGTTTGGACCCAGAACCTCGCACGCGCCCACCGGATGGCCCGCAGGCTCGAAGCGGGCACGGTGTGGGTCAACACTTACCGGGCGATGTCCCCGATGTCGCCGCGGCAGGGGTTCAAAAATTCCGGGGTGGGCATCGAGCACGGTATTGAGTCCATGCACGAATACACCCGGCTCAAGAGCGTCTGGATCAACACCGACGAAGGCCCCGTCTCCGATCCGTTCGTCCTGCGCAGCTAAGGAACCCGAATATGCCCCTCATCGACGTATCCATCGCCCGGGGCCGGACCCCCGAACAGCTCCGCTCACTCATCAACGAGCTGCACCAGGCCGCGGAAAAGGCTGTCGGCGCGGTACCTGAAAACACCACCGTCATCATCCGCGAGGTCGAGCACGAACACTGGTCCCGCGGCAACCAGACCATTGCCGAACGAAGTGCCGCAGCCAAGTAGCTGCAGCCCACTAACCACGCGCCGCGGACACCGCCGCCGAACGAAGGAGTTTACTCATGCGCTTTTCCCTTTTTGTCCACATGGAGCGCTGGGACGAGTCCGTCTCGTACCAGGAAAGCTTCGAGAACCTGACCGAGCTCACCCTCATGGCAGAGGCCGGCGGCTTCAGCACCGTCTGGATCGGCGAGCACCACTCGATGGAATACACCATCTCGCCGAGCCCCATGCCCCAGCTCGCCTACCTGGCCGCGCGAACCTCAAAGATCCGCCTAGGCGCCGGAACCATCATCGCCCCGTTCTGGAACCCCCTCCGTGTCGCCGGTGAGTGCGCCCTCCTGGACGTCATCAGCAGCGGGCGCATGGAAGTGGGCCTGGCCCGCGGCGCATACCAGTTCGAGTTCGACCGCCTGATGGGAGGCATGTCAGCGGTCGACGGCGGCAAACACCTCCGCGAACTCGTCCCCGCAGTACGGAAGCTCTGGGAAGGCGACTACGAACACAACGGCGAAGTCTGGCAGTTCCCCACCTCGACGAGCGTCCCCAAACCCGTCCAGAAGCCGACCCCGCCAATGTGGATCGCCGCCCGCGATATTTCCTCCCACGAGTTCGCCGTAGAAAACGGCTGCAACGTCATGGTCACCCCCCTCATGAAGGGCGATGAGGAGGTCGAAGACCTCGTGCGCAAGTTCGACTCCGCTGTCGAGAAGAACCCAGGCACCCCGCGTCCAGACCTCATGGTCCTCCGACACACCCACGTCCACTCAGCCGACGAACCCGAAGGCTGGCGCCGCCCCGCCGAAGGCATCAACAAGTTCTACCGCACCTTCGACGCTTGGTTCGGCAACAAAACCACCCCCAAGAACGGATTCCTGGAGCCCAGCCCGGCAGAAAAATTCGCAGAACGCCCCGAGTTCACCCCTGAGTCCCTGCATAAGACGGCCATGATCGGCACGCCTGACGAGGTCATCGAACGGCTTCGCCACTATGAAGCACTCGGCGTCACTGAATTCAGCGTCTGGTCCGACAACAGCCTCACCCACGAGGAAAAAAAGCGCTCCCTCGAGCTCTTCATTGAACACGTCGTCCCGGCATTCCAGGAGCAGCCAGCACCAGCGGCACGCTAAGAGGGAACCCCCAAACCAAGCGAATCTGGTTCATCAGGTCCGTTGGTTTGGGGGTTTCTTATTGCTCTCCGACCTTGCTCTCTTGTCTTGCCGCCAGCTTTTCTCGCCTACCCATGTACTGCTTCCGGCCGCTCCTGCCTCAACCTCGGCACAACAATCACTTCGAGGCCCCCGCTGTCGCACTTGTGGTCTCGTCCGTGTCAAATTCCGCACGGCGCGCTCCCGGGCACCAGGTGCGGTCACCTGCTCGCCGCCCGCCAGTTGGCGGTCGTTCTTCGCCGCGACGCCGCGGGTCTTGAGCAGGCTCGCAAGGGTGGCGGCTGCGATGGTGACTCCGATGAACAGCAGTGAGAACCAGATGGGGATCTCGGGCACCCAGAGGAGCGGCTCTCCGCCGTTGATGAAGGACAGTTCGTTGACGTGCAGGGCGTGGAAGACGAGTTTCACGCCGATGAACGCGAGGATGACGGCGAGTCCCTGCGCGAGGTAGATCAGGCGTTCGAGCAGTCCGCCGATGAGGAAGAACAGCTGGCGCAAACCCATCAGTGCGAAGGCGTTGGCCGTGAAGACTATGTACGCCTCGTTGGTCAGGCCGTAAATTGCGGGAATGGAATCGACGGCGAAGATGAGGTCCACGAAACCGATCGCGATGATGGTCAGCAGCATCGGTGTGACCAACCGCGTGCCGAATTTCGTCACGGTGAGCTTGTCCTGGTGGTACTCGTCCGTTACGGGCAGAACGCGGCGCACCAGCCGCATGAACTTTCCGTCGGCCGGGTTGGAATCGTGGCTGCCGAACGCCTGCTTGTAGGCCAGGACGAGCAGCAGGGCGCCAAAGATATAAAAGACCCACGAAAAGTTCGCGATCAATCCCGCACCGATAGCGATGAACCCGCCACGGAGGACCAGGGCGATGATGATACCGATCATCAGCACCTTCTGCTGGTACTTCTTCGGTACAGCGAAGCCGGCCATCACGATGAGGAAGACGAAGAGGTTGTCGATCGACAGGGCCTTCTCGGTGAGATAGCCCGCGAAGTACTCGCCGCCGAACGTCCAGCCCGAGACTACGCCGATGCCGACGCCGAAGAGCAGCGCGAGGCCGATGTAGAAGGCGGACCAGCGTGCCGATTCAGCGATGGTCGGTTCGTGGGGTTTGCGCACGTGCGCGAAGAACTCGTAGATGAAGAAGAGGATTGTCACGGCAATGGTGATCAACCAGATCAGGGGTGTGACCTGCATGAGAGGAGCTCCAAAGGGTAGGCGTCGGACATAGGCGCCAAGGTCTCCTCCGCCCGGACATAACCGGAACCGACGACCCGGGATGCACAGCTGCATCCGTAGTGACGGGTCAAATCGCCGACGGGAGTACTCCCCTTGATGAAAAAATCCTAACGCACGCGCACCTACTCTCTCCACCACATGACCATCGCCCCGACATTGTGGGTAGAAGTCAACACCAAAGGGTCTGGGCCGGGTCTGGGCCGCGGCCACACCATTTGTGACCTTCGGGGACGATACCCAGTTCCCCGATCATTCGAGCCAGGGCAGCAGTAGCGGGAGGGTCAGAATTGCCGCCTCCGGATTAGCCGGGTACCGGTTTTGGCGAGCATTAGGGCCAACAGCAGGATGCCGACGTAGCCGTTGATGGCGTAGACGATGTTGACCATTTGGGAGAAGGGCAGGACGAGGCCGATGACGGTTCCGGCGGCGGCCAGTGCAAGCGTCAGGTGTTTGAAGCGGGGTGTGTTGTCGGCGATGAAGCGCGAGGAGACGGTCCATAGCAACGGGACTGCTGTGGTGTAGATGCCGGCGAGGATCATGAGCGAGATCCCGGAAGCGAGTACCGGGCTCAAGTCATTCGCGAGAACGAGCATTGGAATCTCCGTGCTGCCGACCCTCGTGATGTTCGCGAGCAGGCCCAAGGCGATGATGATGCACGCCCCTGAAAAGACGATTGCCCCGACTGCACCACCCGAGACGGCTTCTCGTCGGCTGCGCGCCGTTTTACCGAGCGCGGCAAGAAAGGCGGCCAGCAATAGCATGCAGAATCCGACATAGGACAGCCCTGACAAGAACCAGTTGGTCGAGGATTGGGTCAATTGCAGCTCGGGCAGCAGCACGTTGCCCTCTGCTATCCCGCCTGGGTTGTGGATGATACCCAGGACGCCGAGGGTGACCGCGATGAGGGCAATCAAGGGGCCAATTTTGCCGATGACGTCGACCAGGCTCTTCAGTCCGAACCAGACACTCATGCCGACGGCGACGGCCAGCCCGATACCGCCGACGTACTTGGACATGCCGTAGTGCTCCTCGAACACCGCACCGGCGCCGGCAACCATCACGGTGAAGGTCATGAAGACGAAGAGGATGGAGAAGAAGTCGTAAAAGGACCCCAGATGCTTGCCGCAGTAGTACTGGAAGATCAACGATGGCCGCTCGAACTTCCGGATCTGGCCGACGGAGAGGAACTCTACAGCCACATAGGTCATGAGCACGAGGACGAGTGGGCCGGTGCCGAAGATGCCCCAGTATCCGTAGGAAGTGAAGTACTGGAGGACCTCTTGCCCGGTGGCGAAACCGGAG
The DNA here is from genome assembly GCF_005796225.1 of Pseudarthrobacter sp. NamE5. GTDB lineage: Bacteria > Actinomycetota > Actinomycetes > Actinomycetales > Micrococcaceae > Arthrobacter. The sequence goes on along the minus strand of NZ_VAHO01000012.1, from coordinate 296 downwards.
CCGATAAGGAAGGCCAGAATTGCGCCTGCGTACGTAAAAACGCGCAAGAGGCTCATCTTCTCGACGGCCTTCCGGCGTGGCCTGGCCAGTGAGGTCTGTGTCATGGGTGGCGTCATCTCCCGGAAGGGTAGGGGTGGCAAATGAGGCAGTCCTCCGCCTCGGAGAAGCTGATGGATATGTGTAGGCCGCCGCGCTTGGTTCCCGCATGTGAGGTGGACCAGGGCCTCCCGGTTGCGAGGACGGGAGGCTCTGGTGGTCTGATGGCTCCTGCCGGGCAGGCAGGGAGGAGTTGCTAG
>NZ_VAHO01000011.1 GCF_005796225.1 Pseudarthrobacter sp. NamE5 | reverse complement strand
GACGTAGGCTACCGCCCTCAGTTGTGCACGGCAGCCCATCAATTCAGGGTGGACGCGAAGACTATCCAGGCCATATAGGGCAGCAGCAGTCCCGCGGTGCGGCTGATGGGGCCAAAGTACAGTATGGTCACGGCGACGGCGGCGATCAGAGCAAGGATGATCGCCAGCGCCTGCACACGCCCGCTGTACGGCCGGTCCCGCTGTTCCTGCCGGGACATCAACTCTTCGTCGTTCGGCTGCATGATTCCACCTTTGCCAACCCCCGCACCCCCGTCAAGGCAGTCCGCCGCACCCTCCCCTGATAAGCCTGCACCGCTCCAGGCTTTAGACTTGAGGCTGCATGTCCGCACGCAGACACGAGTACCGAACCGCGCACGAAACCGATTGGACACGTCCCCCTTGCGAGAATTCACCGCACGATTTGCCACCGCCGAGGAAATTGAAAACTGGGACAAGCACGTCACGGCCAACCCCAACGGCGGCAACATGCTGCAGTCGGCCGCGTACGCCACGGTGAAGAACGGCAGCGGCTGGAAAGTACGCTTCCTGGTGCTGGAAGGCGGGGAAACTGCCAGCTACAACCTCGTGCTGGAAAAGAGCTTCCCGGTGCTGGGCCGGCTCTGGTACCTGATCAAGGGACCGGACCTGGCGGCAGTGAAAGACCTGAAGGCAGCACTGGACGCCTGTGCTGCCTTCGTCCGCAGCCGCAAGCTGAATGTCTTCACCATCAAGATCGAGCCCGACATCGTGGACTCAGCCGAGGCGCAGGCGGAGCTGGCGGAGATCGGCCTGGTCAAGGCACCCAATATCCAGTCCAACGACTCCACCGCACTGCTGGATATCTCCGGCCCGGAAGAGGTGGTGTTCAAGGCCATCTCCTCCCGCGCCCGCAACGCCATCCGGCGGGCCGAGCGGGAAGGCTGCGAGGTGGTCCGCAGGGATCACGGCCCGGAGACATACCTGGACCTGTACAACCTCATGGCGGACACCGTGAAAGCCAAGGGTTCCATGCCGCTGCGCAGCTATGAGTACTACGCCGCCTTCTGGGAAGAGTTCTGCGCCAGGGGCCAAGGCAACTTCTTCTTCACCTACGAGGACGGAAAACCCAGCGTGGGCGCCTTCGTCATCAACTACGGATCCAAGGCCACGTACAAGGACGGCGGCTCGATTCAGAACCGCAAGCAGTACGGCGATTCACACCTGGTCCAATGGGCAGCCATCCGCCGCATGCAGGAACTGGGCTGCACGGAATACGACTTCTGCGGCACCCCGCCCGCTGCCCGGATCAAGGACAAGACCCACAACCTCCATGGCATGGGGATGTTCAAGACCAGCTTCACCAAGACCGTCACCGATTTCGTGGGGTGCCACGACTACGTACTTATGCCCTGGAAGCACCGGCTATGGGTCAAGGGAGCAGAAAAGGTGTTCCGGCGGATCGAAACTGCCCGCACCGGCCAGCAGTTCTACTGACCTGACCCCCGAACAGCCGCCCCGCAGCTGTACTTCCGGTTAGTCCATCACACCCACCTCGCCCACAGCCTGCCGCGGGCGGGCCGCCCATTCGTGAAGAAGGTATCTCCCTTGAACGCAATCACCGCCGCCGACCTTGAGTTCGCCGTGCTCAGCGACGCCGACTTCGAGCAGTTCGCGTTGAAGCACCCCCAGAACAGCTTCCTCCAGTCCGTTGACTTTGCCCGGTTCCAGCGCGCCAGGGGGCAGCAGGTGGAGCTTTTCGGAGTACGCCGCGACGGGGAACTGGTGGCCGCCGGCAAACTCAACTACACCACCACCCGCCTGGGCTACACCATCTGCGAATGCGCCAAGGGCCCCCTGATGGACTACACGGATCCTGCCCTGGTGCGCGCCGTCGTCGAACTTCTCCGCAAGCGCGCGGCAGAGCGCAAGGCGGCCGAACTGCGGATTTCGCCAAACCTCAAGTACATTGCCCGTGACGCCGAGGGCGCGGAGCACCCGGAGGTCGAGGACAATCGGCCGCTGTTGGCAGAGCTTGCCGGGCTGGGCTTCCAGCACCAGGGCCTGGACATGAACTTCGTGAACGTGAACTGGATGTTCGTCAAGAGCCTGGAAGGCATCCAGGACGCCGAGGAACTGATCATGGGTACGAGCTACCGGACCCGGAAAGCGGTCCGCAAGGCTGAAAAGAACGGCGTCTTCCTGGAACAGGCCACGCTGGATACCCTTGACGAGTTTTACGGTGCCCTGAGCAAGGCGGGTGACGAGAAGGGCTTCGTCTACCGGGAGCGCGAGTACTACGAACAGCTCCTGCGCACCACCTCGGCCGAGTTCACCAAACTCATGATGGCCAAGATCGATATCCCCGCCTACCGGAAGTCCATCACCGAGCGGATGGCGGCCGAATCGGCCACTGCCGCGCAGCTGCGCCGCGAGGTGGAAGAGACGGGCAGCAAGAAAAAGGCCAACCGGCTCAAGGTAGTCCAGGACCTCGTGGACAGCTACGAGCGAAGCCTGAAGGACATCGAGCGCTTCCCAGATTCCGTCGGTGTAGCCACCGTCGCCGCCATCCACTTCGTCTGCTATGGCGACGAGGTGGTGTGCGTTATCGGAGGAACGGTGCAGGACTACATCTACTTCAACGGCGCCACATCCCTGTATTGGGGCATGATGCTCCATGCCCTCGAGAAGGGGTACCCGCGGTACAACTTCTATGGAACGTTCGGCATTTCCGGGCAGGACGAGGAAGGCCATGGCGGCTACGAGTTCAAGAAGGGCTTCGGTGGAGAAGTGGTCCAGCTGGTGGGCGACTTTGTGATGCCCGTCCGCCCCGCCGCCTACCACGCCAACCGGCTCGCCCGGGCAGCAGCAGGCGCCGCCCGCCTCCTGTTGGGAAAACTTCCCATCAGGCGCTCCGCCTGACCCGCCAGTAAACCACCACCACGGGAGGAGGGACCATGACCGACCGCCCCGGCCAGCCCGGCGCCGGTTCCCCGAAGCGCAGGCCGCACACTGACGGCCTGCCCAAGACCGAGCCACTGACTCCCTCCCAGCTGCGCCAGAACGCTGCTGCCAGGAGGATGCTGCGGCGCCTTGTCCAGGGCGAGAATCCACCCACTGCACCCCTGAGCATCGTGGACAGGCTCACCGGCAGCCCGTACGCCAATCCCACAATCCAGGTGGGAGGCGTGGACACCTCGGCACGGAAGACCCTGGACTTCGCCCTGCATCTGGCCGAAACCATGTTCCGGTACGGTGCCGGTGCCCTTGAAGTGGAGACCAGCATCATCGCCGTCACCGCGGCACTGGGACTGAAGAACATCGAGGTGGACATCACCAACCAGTCCGTCGGCATCAACTACGCGCCCAAGGACCAGACGCCCATTTCGCTGCTGCGGGTGGTCCGCTCCTGGACCAACAACTACGCCGGCCTTGCCAAGGTCCACCAGTTGGTGACGGACATCGTGGCCGGGGGAGTGGGCCGGGACGAGGCGATCCGGCGGCTGGATGAGGCCATCACCAGCCCCAAGCCGTTTCCGCGCTGGATGGTCACGGCGGCGTTCGGCACTTTTGCCGCAGCCTTCGTGGCGGTGCTGGGCGGCGGCCCGGTGTCTTCCGCCATCGCGTTCGCGGCCAACATCGGCGTCAGCCTGCTCGCACGGCGGCTGGGGCGGTGGCGGGTGCCGGACTTCTTCATTACAGCCAGCTGCTCGCTCGTGGTGACACTGCTGGCACTGCTGCTGTGGCAGTTCGGACTGACCAATTCACCGGCCATCGTGGTGGTGGGCGGAATCCTCCTGCTCCTGCCCACCGGCCGGCTCGTCTCATCGGTTCAGGACGCGATCAACGGCTTTCCTGTTACGGCAGCCGGGCGGTTCCTGTCCACGCTGCTGACGTTTGGCGCGATCGTGGCGGGAATCGCCGTGGCATTGGTCGTCGGCCAGTTGACCGGCATGCCGGGCATCGACGTCACCCAGACGTTCCCGCCTGCCTACGACCTCTGGGTGCTGGTCATCCTGGTGGCCGTGGCAGTCATGGCCATCGGGGTTACTGAGCAAACCACGTGGCAGCTCCTGCTGCCCACGGCGGTCGTGGGCGTCGCGGGTTACTTCGTCCTGCTCGGCGGCGGCCTGCTGGGAATCGGTGACCGGTTCTCGCCAGCGCTTGCTGCCGTGGTCATCGGCCTGCTGGCCCGCGTGGTGGCCTTGCGGATGGGTGCGCCCCAGCTGGTGGTTGCGGTTCCTGCCGCGCTGATCCTGCTGCCGGGCCTCACCATTTTCCGCTCAATGTACGTGCTCACCATCGAGGAAACGGAAATCCTGCTCGGAGCGGGCGGGATGCTCAACGCCGGCGCGATTGTGCTGGGCACTGCCGGCGGGATTGTCCTCGGCGACACCCTGGCCCGGCCGCTCACCCGCAACCTGGCCAGCAACGAGCGGCGCCGCGCGCGCCGCCGCTGACCCAGCCTAGATCTGCCCCACGGGGAGTTTCTTTTCCGCCTGGAAAACATCCTCAACGCGGCCCTTCGCCCAATATCCGGAGAGGGACACCTGCCGGCGTTCGAGGCCCCGCTGCTTGAAGAAGACGTCCCGGAGTGCCTTCATGTAGCCGCGCTCGCCGTGGGCAAAGACATCCACGGTTCCGGCCGGCCAATCCGCCTCCGCCACCGCCTGCACCAGGAGGCTGCTCTCACCCGCAGGGACGCCGCTGCGGGCAAGCCAGCGTATTTCCACTCCGGCCGGAGCGGCAATCGGCTGGATGTCGGCGTCGGAATCAACCTCGAGAAAGGCGACCCCGACTGCTTCAGCCGGGAGCGACTCCAGGCATGCCGCAATGGCGGGCAGCGCCGCCTCGTCCCCCGCGAACAGGTACCAGTCGGCATTGGGATCCGGGTTGTAGGCGCCGCCCGGGCCGGTGAAGATCAGGGGATCACCGGGCTGGGCCTGTGCTGCCCAGGGACCCGCCAATCCCTCATCCCCGTGGACCACAAAGTCGATGGCCAGTTCGCGGGCTGCGGGATCCACCCAGCGGAGAGTGTAGGTGCGCGTGTAGGGCCACTGTTCCCGCGGCATCGTCTCGCGGATGCTCCACAGGTCCAAAGGGGAGGGGTACTGGACCCCGGGCTGCGGAAAGACGATCTTCACGTACCGGTCGGCGAACCCGTTGTTCACAAAATCCGCGAAGCCTTCCCCACCGGCAACAATGCGGACCATATGTGGCGAGAGCTGTTCCCGGCGCACCACGGTGAGGTTGATCTGGGGGCGGCTCTTCTTGGTGGCGCTGGTAGCGGCGGGAACAATGCTCATAAGGTAAGCCTAAGCTAGGCCGACGGCGGAAGCTCCCACATCACTTCCCCCGCACCCTGTTCACGAAGGAGTGAATTGACGCGGCTGAACGGCCGCGAACCGAAGAACCCGCGTGAGGCCGACAGCGGGCTCGGGTGGGCGCTGGACACCGCCGGTACTCCGGGCAGGAGCGGGCGCACGCTCTCCGCATCCTTACCCCACAGCACGGCAACCAGCGGCAACGGTGACCCGTCTTGCCCCCGCCGCATGGCCAGGGCCTCGACGGCCGCCGTCGTTATCTCTTCCCAGCCTTTCCTGCGATGGGAACCTGCGGATCCGGCGCGTACGGTCATCACGCGGTTCAGGAGCAGCACCCCCTGCTGCGCCCAGGCCGAGAGGTCGCCATGGACTCTCGGCGGAATACCGAGGTCTGTTTCCAGCTCCCGGTAGATGTTCGCCAGGCTCCGGGGGATCGGCCGGACATGCGGATCAACGGAGAAGGACAGGCCCACCGGGTGCCCCGGCGTTGGATAGGGATCCTGCCCCACGATCAGCACCTTCACCCCATGGAGCGGCTGGCGGAAGGCCCGGAGAACGTTCGACGGCGCCGGCAGGACCTGGTGCCCGGCTGCCACTTCGCCGGCAACGAAGGTGAGCACGTCCCTCAGTTGGTTTTCCACGGGGGAGAGGGCGGCGGCCCAACCGGGAGCCATCAGTTCCGCGAGCGGAAGCTGTGCCATTTTGGCGAAGCCAACGCTGCCGCCGTTATCGTGCTCCTGCTCCAGCTCGAACAGGGCGTCAGATTCAAACATCGCTCCATTCTTGCAGGGCCGCAAATGACAATGCTGTTATTCGTCCGTAGCATGGGGGTCGGACACTTCACGTAAACCCAGCGAAGGAGAGTGTGCGCCGTGGCGGAACCAGCTCGCGAGCACCTGCCGGAGCAGGACCCGGGGAGCAGCCTGCTCCCTGATTTCACGCTGCGGGACTCACCGTTGAGCGAGCGGGACCAGCAGATGCTCGCCTTGGAACGGCAGTGGTGGAAATATGCCGGCGCCAAGGAACAGGCCATCCGGGAGCTGTTCGATCTCTCTGCAACCCATTACTACCAGTTGCTCAACGCCCTGATTGATACTGAGGATGCGCTGGCACATGACCCCATGTTGGTCAAGAGATTGCGTAGACTACGTACGTCGCGTCACCGTGCACGCACTGCACGCCGCCTGGGGTCCGACGCTTAAGACGCTCACGCTGAATCCTCAGCAGCAACACACAAGGATGTCTTTTTCCCATGACCAAATACGCCCGCGATGAGTTCGACAAGGTCCCCGAGGCCGCGTCGCGACAAGGTGTCCATCGCACAGCCTCTGCTCCGTCACGGGTCCGGCTCTGGCCTATCCTCGCGGTGGGGTGTGTTGCCCTGGCCATCGGCCTGGTGTCCTTTTTGATCCTTCCCAAGCTTGGATTCGGCGGACCCGCCAGCCAAGCCTCGGCAAGCCTCGAAGCGGCCCCGCTGGCGCAGGCGGGTGCAACGCCCTCCTCCACAGCCAGTGCTTCAGCCACACCCTCCGCCGAGCCGTCACCGTCCGCCTCTTCTGAAGATACCTCCTCTGAAGATGCTTCCGTTGGCGGCAGCACCGAGGCGGGGACGGGGGCCGGCTCCAGCACCCAGCCGACGGCGCTGGCCGCGGCAGTGGACAAGACCCAGGCCGTGGCGGTGTACAACGCCGCCGGAACCTCCGGACTGGCAAGCCGCGTCGGCGGCACGGTGCAGTCGGACGGCTGGATTCTGGGACAGGTAGGCAACTGGGCGGGCGCCCCGCAGCAGGGCTCCACCATCTTCTACGACGGAGCGGACCAGCTTGCCAACGCGCAGGCCCTGGCCGAGCTGCTGGGCGTCCCCACCGTAGTGAACAGCCCCGAATTCCAGGTCCCGCTGGTGGTAGTGCTGGGTCCCGGCTACCGGTAGTTCACCAACTTCACCCTGCCGGCAGCAGTTATGCCTGAATAACTTTCAACCCCGGCCGCGGACGCCAGCACCGCCTGCGGGCATTGGCTAGAGTGAACCGCAGGCGCCAATCGGCCGGCGGCACCGGTGCAGCTTCGCGGAACTAGCGGAAAGAGTGGTCATCATGGCACGAGGAACCGTCAAATGGTTCAACGCGGAAAAGGGCTACGGCTTTATTACCGTTGACGGCTCAGGAGACGACATTTTCGTCCACTGGTCTGCTATCCAGGGCGAGGGCTACCGCGTGCTGGACGAGGGGCAGCGCGTGGAACTCGAAGTGGGCGAAGGCGACAAGGGCCCGCAGGCGGAAAGCGTCCGGCCGGCCGAGTGAAGCACCGGATCATACCCGCAACGCGCACGTGCCTGGCGGTCGCCTCAACCCTCTGCGCCACGCTGGCCCTCACTGCCTGTTCCGGCGTGAGCGGAAACGCCCGGGTGGAAACAGCGGAAGCATCCGGAGACGGAACCCTCCGGGTCGGCCTGATCCTGGACAACGCAGGCGACAGCAGCTTCCTGAACGCTCCCCAACTGGCCGCTGCAAAGCTGGCCGTGAAGGAGATCAATGACGCCGGCGGCCACAAAGGCCGGCCCGTTGACCTCCTGCCCGTCGAGCCCGGCAAGGACCCGGCGGCTCAGGCACAGGCCCTGGTCCAGGGCAAAGCGGACGTGGTCATCGGGCCCACTGATTCCAGCAACGCAGCCGCCGCCGTCGACATCCTCTCCAGGGCGCGGACCCCACTGGTCTCGCCTGCCAATACTTCGGCCGGCCTGAGCAGCATTCCCAGCGGCGGCTACTACTTCCGGACTGCCGCGGCCGACGTCGCGCAGGCGCCCGTGCTGGTGGAGCTGGCCAAGGACGCCGGTGCCGCCACGATCTCAGTGCTGCACCAGGAAGGGTCCTACGGCAACGGCGTATCGGCTGCTGTGTCCGAATCCGCCCAGCAGGCTGGGCTGAAGGTGGCAGCCACGGCAGGTTTTGGGCCCGGCGGGGCGGCAAGCGCCGTTGCCACCGTCCGCAGCGCGGCAGCGGACGCGGTGATCCTCATCGCCCGCGACGGCGCGCAGGGTGCCTTGGCCGAATTGGACAACGCCGGCCTCGCAGGGTCGAAGATCATCCTCAGCGAGGGTGCTTTCGCCCGGTACGGGTCCAGGCTTGGAAGCAAGGCCTTGGCGGGGGCACGTGCGCTAGTTCCGGGACAGCTTCCGTCCTCCAGGTTCCAGGACAGGCTTCTGGGGATCGATCCGACCCTCAAGGACGTGTCCTTCGCAGCGGAAGCCTATGATGCCGTCATCCTTGCCGCGCTGGCTGCCGCCAAGGCAGAGGACGACGCGGGACGGTCCATCGCGGCAAACCTCATTGCGGTGTCCAGCGGGACCGCCGGCACGGTGGCGGGCGGCACGGGGTCGGCGCCGGAGGCGCCGTGCCCCACCTTCCAGGACTGCATAGCAGGAATGTCCTCGGGGGTGGATATCGATTACGACGGCGCGTCCGGGCCGATTGCCTTCGACACCCACGGTGATATCACCGCAGCCACCTTCACGGTGTTCACCTACGGGGAAGACAACAATCCAACGGCCACCGGCGTGGAAACCGCGGGGCGCGCTGCCGGCTGATCGCCCTCGGCGAAGCGAGGCAGGTGAAGCACTTCCGGCTGCGGATTCGCTTGCACTCTCACGTGGGGAGTGCTAATTATTGATTTAGCACTCTGACGTACCGACTGCTAAAGCAAAGCCTGGTCCCGGCCGGCGGCGCGCGGCACCGGGCGAGGAGCGAAGAAACACCTAACTGGAGTGAGACCCCCACCCCTAGGCATACAGAGGCCGCCGGCGAAGGGTCGTCCGTCGCGGGCACTGCAGCGAAGGTACATTCTTAACGACTGTCCCGAAAGGACTACTGCCGTTATGGCCAAGATCATTGCATTTGATGAAGAGGCACGCCGCGGCCTTGAGCGGGGCCTGAACACCCTCGCCGACGCCGTTAAGGTCACCCTCGGCCCGCGTGGACGCAACGTCGTCCTCGAGAAGAAGTGGGGCGCCCCCACGATCACCAACGATGGTGTTTCCATCGCCAAGGAGATCGAGCTGGACGATCCCTACGAGAAGATCGGCGCCGAGCTGGTCAAGGAAGTTGCCAAGAAGACGGACGACGTCGCTGGCGACGGCACCACCACCGCTACCGTTCTGGCCCAGGCCCTGGTGAAGGAAGGCCTGCGCAACGTTGCTGCCGGCGCCGATCCGCTGTCCCTCAAGCGCGGCATCGAGAAGGCTGTTGACGCCGTTACCGCCGAACTGCTGAACTCCGCCAAGGAAATCGAAACCAAGGAAGAGATCGCCGCCACGGCATCCATCTCCGCCGGTGACGACGAGATCGGCGCCCTGATCGCCGAGGCCCTGGACAAGGTCGGCAAGGAAGGCGTCATCACGGTCGAAGAGTCCAACACCTTCGGCCTGGAGCTTGAGCTCACCGAGGGCATGCGCTTCGACAAGGGCTACATCTCCGCCTACTTCGTCACCGACGCAGAGCGCCAGGAGACGGTCCTTGAGGATCCGTACATCCTGATCGTCAACTCCAAGATCTCCAACGTCAAGGAACTGGTTGCAGTCCTCGAAAAGGTCATGCAGTCCAACAAGCCGCTGCTGATCATCGCGGAGGACATCGAGGGCGAGGCCCTGGCCACCCTGATCGTCAACAAGATCCGCGGTACCTTCAAGTCCGTCGCCGTCAAGGCTCCGGGCTTCGGTGACCGCCGCAAGGCACAGCTCGCCGACATCGCCGTCCTCACGGGCGGCCAGGTCATCTCCGAGGAAGTTGGCCTGAAGCTGGAGAACGCCGGCCTGGAACTCCTGGGCAAGGCACGCAAGGTCGTTGTCACCAAGGACGAGACCACCATCGTCGAGGGTGCAGGCGACGCCGACCAGATTGCCGGCCGCGTGTCCCAGATCCGCGCCGAGATCGAAAACTCGGACTCCGACTACGACCGCGAGAAGCTGCAGGAGCGCCTGGCCAAGCTGGCCGGCGGCGTTGCAGTCATCAAGGCCGGTGCCGCGACGGAGGTTGAGCTCAAGGAGCGCAAGCACCGCATCGAAGACGCAGTCCGTAACGCAAAGGCTGCTGTTGAGGAAGGCATCGTTGCCGGTGGCGGCGTGGCCCTCATCCAGGCCGGCGCCAAGGCGTTCGCCAACTTGCAGCTCTCCGGAGACGAAGCAACCGGCGCCAACATCGTGCGTGTTGCCATCGATGCTCCGCTGAAGCAGATTGCCTTCAATGCAGGCATGGAGCCCGGCGTAGTGGTTGACAAGGTCCGCGGCCTGCCCGCCGGCCACGGCCTGAACGCCGCAACCGGTGAATACACCGACCTGCTGGCTGCCGGCGTCAATGATCCCGTCAAGGTGACCCGTTCTGCCCTGCAGAACGCGGCCTCCATTGCCGGCCTCTTCCTCACCACCGAGGCCGTAGTAGCCGACAAGCCGGAGAAGAACCCGGCACCGGTCGGCGGCGGCGACGAGATGGGCGGCATGGGCGGCTTCTAAGCCTTCCCTGCCGGGACCCGTCCCGCCTGCAGCAAAAAAGCGGCCCCCTCTCCCGAGGGGGCCGCTTTTTCATTCCTGGCGCTTATGCCGGCTAAGGCCGCTACTTGCTGGCGCCGGAGATCATCCCTTCGACTTCCTTCTTGAACGCCTCGGCGGCGGCCTGCGGGGTAAGGCGGTCGTACAGCACCTCGTCAGTGAAGCGCTTAATCACGTTCTGCACGCTGCCTGCACCGACAGGCGGGACGGGCGGAGCTTCCTTGATATCCGGCTGAATGTCCTTCAGGAAACCCACTACGGTGGTGTCTGCCGGCTTCAGGGACGGAGTGATGCTCTCCACAATCTCCGAGTTGGTGGGCACGCCACGGTCCGTCATCAGGATCGCTCCGGCCTCCGGGCTGTTGGCCAGGTAGTTGATGAACGTGGATGCTGCCTCCGGATTCTTCGAGCGGGAGGAAGCGGACCAGAACATCGTCGGCTTGTAGTACATGCCGTTCTCCGCGGCGCTGCCGTCGATGCTGGGTGCCCGCAGCATCTTGATGCTGCTGCCGGTGGTGGCCTCAAGCGATCCGAGCTGGTTTGTCCACCACCACGCCATGCCCACCCTGTTGGTGCCGAACAGACTTTCCTCGAGGCCTGCGCCGGCGTCCTCGGTGGCCACGGTGGCCGGCGGGCTTGCCTTGGAGTCCCGCTGTTCCTTCAGCCGCTCCCAGAAGGCGGCGGCTGTTGCGGTATCGAAATCGAGCTTGCCATCCTCCGAGTAGAGGTTCTCCCCGTGCTGGCGCAGCCAAATGATCAGGTCGGCCTCGTTGCTGCCGTACGCGGCGCCGTAGTTATTGCCGCCGCCGGCGGCGCTGATCTTCGAGGCTGTTTCAATGAAGTCATCCCACGTCCACGTGGTGTCGTCCGGGATGGGAACATTGGCCGCTTCAAAGACTTTCGTGTTCGCCATGATCACGTACGCGTTCTGGCCGGTGCTCAGGCCGTACTGCGCGCCGTCGTACTGGCCGGACGCCAGCGCCTCCTTGTCCAGCTTCGAGGTATCGATGCCGCTCTGCTTGGACAGGTCAAGGAGTGCACCGCGTCCGCCGTACTCCGCGATGTACTTCTGGTCCATCTGGATGATGTCCGGCGCGTCGTTGGCCGCGGTCTTGGTGGCCAGCTTGTCCCAGTAGCTGCTCCATTCACCCGGCTCCGATTCGATCTTGATGTTCGGGTGTTCCGCTTCGAACGCGTCAATGACCTTTTCGGTCTGCGCATTCAGGTACTCATTGCCCCACCAGGCGAACCGCAGGGTCACTTCCTCATTGTTGCCGGCGCCTGAGGAACTGCCGCAGCCCGTCGCGAGGATGGAAAGGGCCACGGCTGCCGCGCCAAGCTGGAACCGCCTGCGGCTGAGGGTCGGAATCGTCATTGATGTGCCTTCCTGGTGCTTATCGCTTTCCCCGACCAGCTGCTGCCCCCTTGCTTCCAGCCGTCCAGAAAACGTTTTCTCATTTCGTAGAACCGATTCTGCCCCCAGCCGGCAGGCAAGGTCAAGAGTTTTCGGTAAACGCTTTCCTGCTACTGTTTCCCACCGTGTCGGGGCGGTCCTACCCGCCTTCCGTGCCCAGCCTTGACAGTACTGCAGCCCAGGGGCCGCCGGGCGTCCGCTTTGTCGTGCCCGTCTGGCAGGATGGACCGGTGACGATTACTGCAGCGGCTGACGGTTCAGCCTTGGGAAACCCGGGTCCTGCTGGCTGGGCCTGGTACGTGAACGACGACTGCTGGCGTGCCGGAGGCTGGCCCCACGGGACGAACAACCAGGGAGAACTCATGGCGGTCCTGGATCTGTTGCGCGCAACTGCCCACCTGCCGCAGGAGGACCTGCACATCCTCTGCGACAGCCAGTACGTCATCAATTCGATCACCAAGTGGATGCCGGGCTGGAAGCGCAAAGGCTGGCGCAAGGCCGACGGCAAGCCAGTCCTGAATGTGGAGCTGCTCAAGGAACTGGACCGGGAGCTCGTCGGACGGAAGTACACCTTCGAATGGGTCAAGGGGCATGCCGGGCATGACCTGAACGAAGCTGCCGACGAGCGTGCACGCGCCGCCGCCACCGCCTACCAGCAGGGCGTGGCAGCCCGTTCAGGCCCCGGATTTCCCGGCGCCCACCATATGCCTCCGGGCGCGGGAGCCAAAGCGGCGGTTCAGACGAAAGAAGCCAGGGACGCCAGCGAAGCCAAAGCGGTTCGCAGGGCGCCTTCGGAGACACCGTCACCGGCCGAAGCCTACGAAGAGCCGGACCTCTTCAGCCAGCTGGGTAACGGGGCCTTCGGCGCGGATGGCACCGCCATCCGGGCAGCGTCAGCCCCGCCGGAGGCCCAGGTGGAAGAACTGGAGCGTGAGCTGCTGGGTCCGCTGGTCCGGGGGGATATTGGACGGACGGCCGTCCTGCTGCACCCCGATTTCATGGAGTTCGGCAGCTCGGGCCGGGTATGGACCCGGGACGCCATGATGATGGCGCTGGAGGAAGACCCGGGGGAGCGGACGGACATTGAGATCCTCAGTGTAGACCGGATCGGGGCCGAGGCAGTCCTGCTGACCTACCGCAGCTACGCGCGCTCCGGCACCATCCTGAGAAGCTCTTTGTGGGTTTTGGATGGTGGCCGGTGGCGGCTGCGTTTCCACCAGGGCACGCCGGAGGCCTGATCCGTTCCGTGCCCCCGCGCCCAGCCGGACTGCTCAGCTGAACCGCAGCGTGTTGCCCTGCTCCGCTTGGGCGTAGGTTGCTGCCGCGGAGGCAAGCGCCGCGTTGATCGAAGCAAGGGAAGCCTCCACCCGACCCTGAGTGATGGTCCATTCGGTGATGAGCGCCTGGAAGTTGGTGGCAGCCGAGCCCCGCCATGAACCCTGGAGTTCGTCCAGTCCGCGTTTCATGGCCTGGACGTCCGCGCTGATCCTGTCCACTGTTGCCTGGACGCTGGCGGACTTCAGCTGCAGGAGTTCGGTATCGACGGAGATGATGCTCATGGCGGTGCCTTTCGCTGTGACGGGCAGCGCAGGCTGCCCCACCCGGCTGTTCCGGGCTGCTGCAACCAGCCTAGGGAAGCGGCTGCAGGCACGGCCACAGCCTGGAGCTATATGTGGACAACCTCGCCGCCGCTGCCCGCGCCAGGCTCCGCCGGTGCTTCCTCACGGTGCGGCAGGCTGACCACCAGGGTTGCGCCGCCGCCGTCGGTATCCTCCACCCGAACGGAACCGCCATGCGAGCCGACGATCGCCGCAACGATGGCGAGCCCGAGTCCGCTGCCCCCGGTCTCCCTGGTGCGGGACGTATCCGCCCGGTAGAACCGCTCAAAGACCTTGGAGGCATCCTCCGCGGAGATGCCGGGCCCGTGGTCGCGCACCTCAATGACGGAGCGCCGCTGCCCGTCCTCCTGGCGGCGGACTCCCACGGCCAGTTCAATGGGGCTGCCGGCCGGGGTGTAGCGGAGGGCGTTGCCCATGAGGTTGCCCACCACCTGCCGGAGTTTGGCCTCGTCGCCCAGCACTGGTGCGGGCGCGGGAGGCTCCCCGTCGAGCCCGGTAAGGGTGATGGCGCGGGAGCGGTCGCTTGCCTGCGTGTCCACCACAGCGTCGTGGGCAAGGAGCTGAAGGTCCACGGGCTTCTGCTGCAAGGGCCGCTGCTCGTCCAGGCGTGCCAGCAGCAACAGGTCCTCCACCATAGAGCCCATCCGCTTGGCTTCGCTTTCGATCCGGCCCATGGCGGTGGCAACATCCTCCTCGCTGGTCAATGCCCCGTGCCGGTAGAGCTCGGAGAACCCGCGGATGGTGACCAGCGGGGTGCGCAGCTCATGGGATGCGTCGGCCGCGAACCGGCGCATCCTCGCCTCTGACGCAGTGCGGGCTGCAAACGCGGTTTCAATGTGCGCGAGCATGGCATTCAGCGAGCTGCTGAGCCGCCCCAGCTCAGTTCCGGGATTTTCCACTTCAACACGGCGGGAGAGATCGCCGGCGGCGATCGCGGCTGCTGTTTTTTCCACCCTGGCCAGCGGCCGGAAGGATCGGGAAACGGTCCAGCTGGCGATCAGGGAGGCCAGCAGCAGTGTCAGCAGCCCCACTCCGGTGACCACCAGGGTGGCGTGCTTGAGGACATCGTCCACGCTCCGCAGGGGGAGCCCGATAACCACCACCGCCGTGGTCTGGTTGTTCTGCACCGGTACGGCCACCACGCGCCAGTTCTCCCCGTCGGTGCCCCGCGCCTGGTACGGGACAGCACCACGTGCCTGCGCCTGCTCGACAGTTATGGAGCTGATGTCCGGCCGGCTGTCGGGGTCGCCCCCGAAGGGGTAGGGCTCTTCTCCGGGCGCGAAGAGGATCAGGGAGTAGTCGGTGGGGACCATGGGGTTGGTGGGTGCCTGCAGCTGCGTAAACGAGCGTTGTTTCCGCGCCAGGTCAACGGCCCCGTACAGCTTGTCGTCCACCTGCGCCTGCAGGTAGCTGTGCAGCAGTGCCAGTGTGCCCGCGCCCGTTACCGTGAGGGCAACTATCAGCAGGGCCATGATCATGGCCACCAGCTGCGTCCTCAGCGAGGCCGACTTCCATCGCTGCAGCAAGGTCAGCGCTTTTCTGCCGTCCGGAGCACGTACCCCACGCCGCGTTTGGTCTGGATCAGCGCGGGAGCGTCGGGGTCGATGTCCACCTTCCGGCGCAGGTAGGAGATGTAGGACTCCACGATGGAGGCGTCACCGTTGAAGTTGTACTCCCATACATGGTCCAGGATCTGTGACTTGGACAGCACCCGGTTGGGGTTGAGCATAAGGTAGCGGAGCAGTTTGAACTCGGTGGGGGAGAGCTCGATCACGGTCCCGCCGCGGCGCACTTCGTGGGCGTCGTCGTCGAGCTCCAGGTCATCGACGCGGATCACCGCGTCGTCATCCAGCAGCGGCTGCGTGCGGCGCAGCACGGCGCGGATGCGCGCCACCACCTCGTCCAGGCTGAAGGGCTTGGTCACGTAGTCGTCGCCGCCCACCGTGAGGCCGGTGACCTTGTCCTCGGTGTCGTCCTTGGCCGTCAGGAAGAGGACCGGGAAGTGCTTTCCGGAGGCACGCAGACGGCGGGTGACGGTGAACCCGTCCATGTCCGGGAGCATGACGTCCAGAACGGCCAGGTCGGGCGCATGGGCATCGGCGGCGGCCAGCGCGTCCCTGCCGTTCGCGGCCGACACCACGTCAAAGCCGGCAAACCGCAGCGAGGTGGAAAGGAGCTCCCGGATGTTGGGTTCATCGTCAACAACAAGGAGCTTCGCTTCTGGGCCGTTCTTGTTCATGCTCCCATCATGCTCCCCGAGTCTGGGAGTTGTCTGGAAGTTCCTTGGGAGAACTCCAGCCGGGTGCGCAGGGGACAATGCTACTCCGCCCGGTTCCCGGCAGGCCCGCCGTGAGTGAAGGGAGAGGAGTAGCCGCGGTACTGAAGGTGCATCATCATCCCTTCCGCAGCGTGATCCAGGTTGTGGCAGTGGTCCACCCAGATGCCGGGGTTGTTGGCGGTGAGGAGCACTTCCCAGACCTCGCCGGGCAGGACATCGAAGGTATCCAGGACCAGAGGCATGCCTGGCGGCTGTCCGTTCCTGGCCAGCACCTGCACATGGTGTCCGTGGGGGTGCATGGGATGGGGCTCCGAGGTCCTGTTCACGACGGTCAGTTTTACCGTATCGCCTTCCTGCACCACGAGGGGTTCTATTTGCGGAAACGCGGCCCCGTTGACGGTGTAGGCGTAGCGTGGGACGCCGTCAACAAAGCGGAGCTGCCGGTCCAGGACCATGATTGCCGTACGGTTCCAACCCGTTCCGCCGGCCGGCACCTCCTGCCGCCCGGAAGCCTGCCCGGAGGCAGTAAGGAGGTCCAGTTCCGTACCTGAACGGAAATCAGCTGTTGCCGGCGTTGGTGCCTCGCCATAGGCGGCAGGGGGTGTTGCACCATCGGCGTCAGGAACAAGGACGACGGCGGCGCTGGAGCTGCCTTCCGTCCGCAGCGTCACCGGATGATCCGGCACCGTGAACGTGAGGTCCATCCTGCCTCCGGCCGGCAGCCGGAGGATGGTCCCGGAGGCTTCCGCCGCCGGAACGCCAACGCCGGCCGGCAGTTCGGCCCCGTCCACTGCAGCCACTGAATAGCCCGTACCGAGAAGCTGGTACCGCTGGGGGAGCGAGTCGGTGTTGACCAGCCGCAGCCTGGCATCGGTGCCGGCCCTGGCCTCATGGACCTGCACCCCGTCGGAGCTGCCCAGGAGGGTCAGCGACGCCAGAGAATGTCCCGCCACCACCAAATCTGTGGCGGCCCTGGACACCCCGGGGTCCCGGACCACCAGTGTGCCGTACAGTCCTTTGCGCACGCCTTCGGCGGACATCTGGTGGGTGTGGTACCAGTAAGTGCCGGTTTGCCGCGCCTCAAACCGGTAGGTCATTGCCTGCCCCGGCCGCAGGGTGTCCTGGGTGCCGCCCGCCACGCCGTCCATGGCGTTGGGGACGTCGTAGCCGTGCCAGTGCAGCGTCACTCCGGCGGCAACGTCGCGGTTGGCGAGAACGACTTCGATAATGTCCCCAAGCTCCGCTTCCAGCGCCGGGCCGGGGAGTGAACCAAACGTCCAGGCTTCCACCGTCTTTCCACCGGCAGAGGTGAAGGTCTGCTGCCTTGCCGTGAGCTCATAATGCCGTACCGGGGCGTCCTGCGGGAGGTCGCCTGTGAGCTCGGTGACGGGGCGGAGCCCGGGATCTGCGGCTGTGCTGCCGGACGCCCCGCCGCCGGCGATGGGTCCCCCGTGGTGGCCGACGGCGGCTATCATCACTCCCTCGGCGCTGCGGCTGCCGAGCCAGCCCAGCCCGGCGGCGCCCAGCACGGTGCCGAGCATCAGCACCCCCACCGCGGTGGCTGCCCGGGAACGCCGCCGCGCGCCGGCCGGCCCGAAGAGGATCCAGCACATGAGGGCTCCGCAACCAGCCAGGGCAAGGAAGGCGGCGATAGCGGCCGGGTGGGGATCAAAACCCAGAACAACAGGCACCAGCAGCGAGGCAGACGCCCCGACAGCCGCCCAGAGGACAAGGACGGGTGCGGGGAGCCGCAGATACGTCCCGGCCTGGACATCAGGAATCCCCCGCTGGGCAAGGCAACGAAAGCCGGCAATTCCGCCCGCCAGCGCCGGGAGCACCAGCAGGGGAAGTCCGACGACGGCGCGTTCGCTGGCGAAAAGCCATCCCGCGGCCGCAAGCGAGGCTACGGCCGCGACCTTCGACGCTGTAAGGACAAGGGCGGCGACCAGCGACGGGAGTGCCAGGCGCGTACCGGAGACAGGAGCCGCCGTCGGCCGCCGGCTGGTTTCCAGGACAAACCAGGCCGCCGCAGACCAGGCCGCTGCCGTCAGGACCGACAGGACAAGGTCAAGCCCCAGCAGCTGCGAGGCGCCCACGAAGGCCCGGCTTAGACCTGGGCGCTGCTGCCGGCCTCAGCCTTGGCGACGGCCGGCTGGGCAGTGCGCAGGAGGGCGTGGGAACGGAGAAATAGCCAGTAGGACATGAAGATGATCAGCATGCCCGTGACAGGATGGATGCTGGCGACCCAGGAGCCGGCAGGCGTGACATGCTCCTCCGACGAACCGGTCAGCATCCCGCCCACTATGAAGATCAGCAGCTGGACGAGGGACATCACGAAGATTCCGACAGCGAGCCAGATGGTTCGCTTACCTGCCCGCGCAATCGCCGCCAGGATGATGGCCAGGAGTGCCAGGCCCCGCAACACGTATTGTCCGTTCATGGAATGGAACACGGACGCGTCATGCATTTCTTCAACGGTGTTCTGGAAGAACATGTACCCGGCGAAGAACAGCTGCAGTACCGCGGATGCCAGCAGGAGGGCGGACACCCCGAACAGCACTTTCCGCATTGTCAGTCCTTTGATATCAGCAGCGGTGTGAAGGAGCCCAGCGTGCTGCCCGGAGGGCCTCGGCAACATGGTGGCAGTGCCGCTGCGCGGCCACAAGGGTGGAAAACCCCCTAACGGTCCGTAATTCCCCCTACGTCTCCACGCGGTATGACCGAGCTTCACCAGCCAAGCGTCCCGGGTCCTCCCTTGAAAGGTCCCACCACGCGGCTGGTGATCCAGCCGCCGTAGAAGTTGCCGGGCTGGGGAATCACCTGTTCGCCGTCGACTTCGCAGCGGTCCATCCTGCCGGGATACACCGTCACCCGGTCCGCCAGGACCTCATAGCCCGGGGCCGGTTCCGGGTAAAACCAGGCCGCCCCTTCGGCCGCCATGGCACCGCCGCGGACGGTGAGGTACCGCGCGGACCCCTTGAACTCGCAGAAGCTGCTTCCCGGCGCCGGCTCCAGCGCTCCGGGCTGGAAGGCCCGGCGGGGCAGGTAATAGACGGGCGGGTGGCTCGTCTCCAGGACGCGGAGCGAGTCCACGGTGTCAACGATCAGCTCCCCGCCCAGGAAGATCCTGATCCGTTCACTGCTCGGCTCAACGCGCGGCGGGCGCGGGTAGTCCCATACTGATTCCTGGCCGCTATTCTGCTGCCTGCACATCTTTCGCATCCATGATCCGGTAGGCATACCCCTGCTCCGCCAGGAACCGCTGGCGCTTGGCCGCGAAGTCCTGGTCCAGCGTGTCCCGGGACACCAGCGAGTAGAAACGGGCTGCCCTGCCGTCCTTCTTGGGCCGCAGCAGCCTGCCCAGCCGCTGCGCCTCCTCCTGCCGCGAGCCGAACGAGCCGGATACCTGGATGGCCACCGAGGCTTCGGGCAGATCAATGGAAAAGTTGGCCACCTTGGAAACCACCAGCGTTTGGATCTCCCCGGCACGGAACGCATCGAACAGCTTCTGGCGCACCTTCACAGACGTGTCGCCCTTGATGACCGGGGCCTGCAGGCGCTCGCCGAGGTCGTCCAACTGGTCGATGTACTGGCCGATGACCAGCAGCTGCTCACCGGCGTGCCGCGCCACCAGCTGTTCCACCACCTGCGTCTTGGACTCGGACGTGGAGCAGAGCCGGTACTTGTCGGCATCGTCAGCCATGGCGTAGGCCACGCGTTCATCCTTGGGGAGGTCGACCCGGACCTCCACGCAGTCGGCGGGAGCGATGTAGCCCTGGGATTCGATGTCCTTCCAGGGCGCGTCATAGCGCTTGGGCCCGATCAGGCTGAACACCTCGCCCTCGCGGCCGTCCTCGCGGACGAGCGTCGCAGTAAGTCCCAGCCTCCGCCGCGCCTGGAGGTCCGCCGTCATCCGGAAAATCGGCGCGGGCAGCAGATGCACCTCGTCGTAGATGATCAGGCCCCAGTCGTGGCCGTCCACGAGTTCCAAGTGGGGGTACAGGCCGCCCCGCTTCATGGTAAGGACCTGGTAGGTGGCAATCGTGACCGGCCGGACTTCCTTGACCGCTCCCGAATACTCGCCGATCTCGTCCCCGGTCAGGGAGGTGCGCTTTAGCAGCTCGTCCTTCCACTGGCGGGCCGCCACCGTGTTGGTGACCAGGATCAGGGTGGTGGTGGAGCCCGTTGCCATGGCTGCCGCACCCACCAGGGTCTTCCCTGCACCGCAGGGCAGAACCACCACGCCGCTGCCGCCGACCCAGAAGTTGTCACTGGCCATCTGCTGGTAGGGGCGCAGCTTCCAGCCGTCCTCATTGAGCGCGATCAGGTGCGGGGTGCCGTCCACGTACCCGGCCAGGTCCTCCGCCGGCCAGCCGATCTTGAGCAGGAGCTGCTTCAGCTGCCCACGCTGGGAGGCGTGCACCACCACAGTCTCGCCGTCGATCCGCGGCCCGAGCAGGGGCTGGATTTTCTTGGCCCGGATCACTTCCTCGAGGACGGGGTAGTCGTCGGTCCGCATGACCAGCCCGTGCTGGGGGTCCTTCTCCAGGCGGAGCCGCCCGTACCGGGACATGGTTTCTTCGACGTCGATCAGCAGCGAGTGCGGAACCGGGAAGCGCGAGTATTTCAGCAGCGTATCCAGCACCTTCTCCGCGTCGAGCCCGGCGGCGCGGGCGTTCCACAGCCCCAGCGGCGTCAGCCGGTAGCTGTGCATGTGCTCCGGCGCCCGCTCGAGCTCGGCAAATGGCGCGATGGCATGGCGGGCTTCGGTGGCCAGCTCATGGTCCACCTCAAGCAGGATGGTTTTGTCGCTCTGGACGATCAGCGGTCCGTCGTTCACGCAGGATGATCCTTCACTGGTGCAGTTCCTCTGCAGCCTCGATATCGATGATGCGGTGGATGGACAGCACCCGCTCTGTTTCCCTGGCAGGATCGTACACGCGGACACGTCCGCCGCTCACAGATAGCGGAACAACAATTTCAAGGGTTGCATTCCCCATGCTGTCCACAACGTTCATGCTGATCCGCTGCTTGAGCCTGATGGCACGCTGCAGCGCCTCCAGCCCCAGCTGGGTACCCACTTCCCCTGCAAGGTGCGTGGCGCTCCCGTGATGACCAACGGCGGAGCCTCCCTGCCGGAGGACTGCAAGCTGGGCGTCCACTTCCTCCGCCCCGGGCGCCATCCGCGGGGCCGTGTAAACAGGACGCGCGGCGTCCGCCGGCGCAGTTGCCCGCAGCCGGATCACCGGTTCGTCAGTGCCGTCCAGTGAAGGCGAGAGGCCAAGGCTCCGCAATACCTGCGCGGCTTCGCGCGGCGGTGCTGAGGACACCAGGACGGTGGGGGCGATTCTCACCAGGTTCAGAGCGGCTGTCTTTGGCCCGGACAAAAGTTCCTGCAGCGCACCCTCGTCCTCGCTCTGGATGAAGCTTGCTGCTGCCCCCACCCGCAGCCTGCCGTGCCGCAGGGCCGTATCCTCCACCAGGTACTCCAGCGGCTGGGGCACCGCTGTGGCGGAGTGCTCCCGGAGGAACGCCAGGATGCCCGCGGGGTCGTAGCCGTGATCCAAAGCGCGCTTGATGGACCCGGTGGAGAACCGGTAGATGGTGGCCGGCCCCTGCCCCTCGGCATCCGCCATAAGGACCAGTTTCGCCCTCAGCTCCGGGGCAAGGTACCCCGGGGCGACAGCGGTCAGGTCCGCCTGGAGGAGCACGTGGTTCAGGGCTGCGGGAAGGTGTTCGCCCAGGATGGCAAGGGCGGCGTCAGGCTTTTCTTCAGCCAGGGCGGCTCCCAGCTGGCTCAGTGCCCCCGAACCTACGAGGCCAAGCAGTTCGGCTTCGGTCAATACGCCGCGGATCATCGAGCTGAAGCGGCGCGCCATCCTCGGCTGCGCCCACTCCGCACGCTGGAGGACGGCGGCAGCGTCCAGCACCGGGGCTGTACCGTCCGCGAAGCCGGCTTCGTCCGTCAGTTCATGCAGGATCTCCAGGACGCGCCTGCGGACCACAGGAGCGTCCGGCCTCTGTGCTTCCGCTGAAAGGGGCACGACGGTGCTTCCCGAGGCGGAGCGGTGGGATGGCGGGCCGCCGCGGTTTCCGTTGACGGGCTGGCCCACCATGGACGGTACCCGCTCGCTGGCCAGCCAGGCGTTGACCAGCCAGAGCCACTGTTCCTGCCGGGGCAGGACGAGCCATTCCAGCTGCGGAGGCAGGACCCAGGCGGAGGTATCAACGTCCAGCCGGATGAGGCCCGCCAGCGCGGACAGCTCCAGCAGGAGCCCCGCCTGCTGCTGGGTGACGCGCAGCAACTCGGCGAGGCGCCGGGTCTCGCGTACCCCCACCCCGCCGCTGCGCAGCGTGGCCAGCGGTTGTTCACCTACTGCATGGAGCAGTTCGGCAACCAGGCGCAGGGTCTCCGAAATGGCGCTGAGTGCTGCGTTCCTGCGCAGGGCCGCGGTGGTCCGGCCAAGCTCGGGGACTGGGGGTGAGAGGGTGAAGTCGTCGATGATGGCGCCGCCGCGCAGCGCCACGCCCACGCTGTGCGGCAGCTCCACATGGGCCGCATCCAGCGGCACCAGCAGGCCCCGGGCCAGGAGCCAGTCAACCGGTCCGACGTCGGACCCCTCCTTGGCGATGGAGGCTTTCCGTTGTGCCTGGGGAACGGCACCCATGGCCCAGTTCCGGAACCTGGCCAGCAGCGCCGTCGTCCGTTCCGGTGCGCTGGAGAGGATCTCCTGAAGGGCTTCGGGGGAGGATGTCCACTGCTGCAGCGCGAGCGCTGCTTCCATGGGGGTGGTGGCGTCGTGGATGGCGGCGCCGCCGCGCCGCAGTTCCGAGACCAGTTGGACTGCCCGCTGGGCGAACGCAGGTTGGAGACGGACCAGTTCGGTGTAGCTCCTGCCCAGTCCGGCAGGGTAGATTCCCACCACGTCCTTGAGGGAACCGACCGGCAGGTAGTGCCGCTGCCTTGCCGTGGCGGCCGGGGTGCCGTGGGGAGGTTCGGCGCGGTGCACCAGCGCCAGTTCCTGGAGCGAGGCCAGGATCCGGTCGAGGGCTGCCGCTGACGATCCTGGGACCTGCTTGCGGAGACCGGCGGCAGACGCGCTGTGGCCGGTGTCCGTGTTGGTGCACAGATGGAGGGTTTCGAGGACCTGCATCTGGGGCCGGTTAAGCCGCTCCAGGGCGCGCTGAACGCTAAGCCGGGAGCTTGCCCTCGCGGCAAGGGCGGGGAAGTCCGGGACAGTGGGGATGACCAAGTCCGGCCGCGCGGCGAACAGCGCACGCAGCGAATCGTCGCTGCGTGCCTCCAGCTCCTTGCTGAGCGCGCGAATAAGGGACATCAGTCCAACGTTACCGCCGGTCCGGCTTTCCTGCCCGGCGGCGACCGGCAACGCCGTCCAGGACCAGGAAGAGCATCAGGAGGAAAGCCAGGGGCAGGCCGTACAGTGCGGAGTAGGTGATCCATGCAGGGGCGACTGTGCCGGCGAAGGCAAAGGCCATCACAGCGGCCACCGCAAGCAGGGAGAGCACGGCGATGGCTGCGGCCGCGATCATAACGGGCCGCCGGTAACGCGAGGGTGTCATGGACGTAACGCTACAGCTCCATCAACCAGGCCGGGGAACATCGTTTCCGTGGACTCACGGCCAGGGTCGCATAGCGGCGCTGAAAGCGGGATTAGCCCACCGGGCAGGATAACCTTGGAGGACAGACCAACGCGGTCTGGAGCTGCCATACCCTGAACCCGCACAACAAGGCGGATGCGGTGGCGGCCGGCCGCGTCTCATGACAGCAGAACGAAGAAGGTTGATTACGTGCCTACCGGCAAGGTCAAGTGGTATGACAAGGACAAGGGCTTCGGGTTCCTCGCGGGCGAGGACGGCCAGGAGGTGTTCCTGCCGAAATCGTCGCTGCCCGAGGGTGTGACGGAGCTCAAGGCCGGGACCCGGGTTGAGTTCGGGGTGGCTGATGGCCGGAAGGGCGCCCAGGCACTGGGCCTGCGTGTATTGGACAAGACGCCCTCGATCGCCAAAGCCAAGCGACCCAGCGCCAGGGATCTCGCTCCGCTTGTGCAGGACCTGGTGACAGTGCTGGACAACCTGTCGGGGACCCTGTCCAAGGGCAAGTACCCGGAAGGCAACAAGGGCAAAGCCATCGCCGCTGCCTTGCGTAAGGTTGCCGACGAGCTGGACGTTTAGGCACTGATGAACGCGGAAGCTGAACAGCCGGTATCAACCCAGCGGGAACTGCAGATTCCGGCCGCCGGAACCTCCGGCACCGCCGCGGCTGCCAAAGCCGTCTCTGCACGCCGCAAGGGGGTGCCGGTATGGCGTACCGGCAAGCCCGACGCCTTCCTGGCCGCCGCCGTCGACACTGCGCGCACCGCGATTGAAGGTATTACCGCGGCGGCGACCATTGGCCGGCACCTGGCGGCCAAGAGCGAGGGGGACCGCCTGGTGACGCACCTGTTTGAATCCAGGCTGCCCGGCTACGTGGGCTGGCAGTGGTATGCGGTGCTGACACGCAATTCCCGGTCCAAGGTTGTCACCGTCAACGAACTGGGTTTACTGCCCTCCGAGGACTCCATCCTCGCCCCGGAGTGGGTGCCGTGGGCGGAACGCGTTCGTCCGGAGGATGCCCAGCAGCAGGAATCTGAAGGCGCTGAACCGGAGGAAGCGTTGCTGGAAGCCGGGGAAGCGGCTCCGGTGCGGGATGGGGAAGAGGCCGCGCCGGCCGGCGGTGATCCGGACGCTGCGGATTTTGACGCTGACGTTTCCGACGTTGTGGATGGGTCCAGCAGGGACGACGCCGGCGAGGAGTAAGCGCGGAGTCTCCCTGTGCAGGGGAAGCATTTCCTGCCCGGGCTCAACGGAACGGCGCCGCCCGGGCAGGACCCGGGCGGCGCCGTCGTACATTAACTCCTTGGGTTGGACCTTACTTGCGCAGTTCGCCCACGACGTAGTCGATGCTTGCCAGCAGGGCAGAGACATCTGCCGGTTCGATGGCCACGAACGTTGCGATGCGCAGCTGGTTGCGCCCGAGCTTCCGGTACGGCTCGGTGTCCACGATTCCGTTGGCCCGCAGGACCCTGGCCACCCCTGAAGCATCCACGGAGTTGTCGAAGTCGATGGTTGCGATGACGTTGGAACGCTCGTCCGGGCTGGCGACAAACGGCGTGGCGAATTCGGAGGACTCCGCCCAGCTGTAGATACGCCCGGCGGAGTCGGCAGTACGTGCTGAAGCGAAGTCCAGGCCGCCGTTGGCGTTCAGCCACTGCACCTGGGCATCCAGGGTCACCAGCGTGGACAGCGACGGGGTGTTGTACGTCTGGTTGAGCCGTGAGTTGTCGATGGCGGTCTGCAGGTCCAGAAAATCCGGGATCCAGCGATCCGTGGACTTGATCCGGGCCGCGCGTTCCAGGGCGGCGGGGGAGAACAGGCCGAGCCAGAGCCCGCCGTCGGAGGCAAAGTTCTTTTGCGGGGCGAAGTAGTAAACGTCGCTCTCCGCCACGTCCACGTCCAGGCCGCCTGCAGCCGACGTGGCGTCAACCAGCACCAGCGAGCCTTCGTCCGCGCCGGTCACGCGCTTCACGGGAGCGAAAACGCCGGTGGACGTTTCGTTCTGCGGCCAAGCATAAACGTCAACGCCGGCTTCCGCCTGCGGCTCGGGCCGGGTGCCCGGCTCCGACTTAATGATGGAGGACGCTTCCAGGAAAGGTGCCTTGTTGGTGGCGGCCGCGAACTTCGACCCGAACTCGCCGAAGGAGAGGTGCTGCGCCTTCTTCTCCACCAGGCCGAAGCTGGCAACGTCCCAGAAAGCGGTGGAACCGCCGACGCCGAGCACTACCTCATAGCCCGCAGGCGCACGGAAGAACTGGCTCAGGCCTTCACGTACCGATCCCACCAGGTTCTTGACCGGAGCCTGCCGGTGCGAGGTGCCGAGAATGGTTTTCGATACAGCGGACAGGGCATCAATCTGTTCCTGCCGGACCTTTGACGGGCCGGCACCGAACCGCCCGTCCTGGGGCAGGAGGTCGGCGGGAATAGTGATGCTGTTTTCGCTCACAGGTGCTCCAATTTCGGCGTGGACGCGGCAGGGGTCCGGGACGGTTGTTTGCTGGCAGACAGTCGGCGGTGACGGCGACTCGGCCCTCCTCATTCTGCCCGAACAGCTGTTGCGGCGGGAACCGGGGCCGTCATAGTCCAGACATTGAGACGGAGTCCTGTGCCCCCGCCCAACTATTCGGACAAAGTCAAAATAGGCTAAGCTTTCCAACGGACTACGTCGCTCTGAAGGCGATACGGTGGGACAACGCAAGGTACTGCGCTCGAGGAGCTGAGCTGGATGACGGATCTGATCGACACTACGGAGATGTACCTTCGGACCATCCTGGAGCTCGAGGAAGAAAACATCGTCGCCCTCCGCGCGCGGATCGCCGAACGCCTGCGCCACTCGGGGCCCACGGTCTCGCAGACCATCGGCAGGATGGAACGCGATGGCCTGGTTGTTGTTTCCGGCGACCGGCACCTGGAACTGACGGAGGTGGGCCGGAAGCGCGCCACTGAGGTGATGCGCAAGCACCGGCTCGCGGAGCGGCTCCTGGCCGACGTCATTGGGCTGGACTGGGCCTACGTGCACGATGAAGCGTGCCGCTGGGAACATGTCATGTCTGAGCGGGTGGAGCGCCGCATCTACGAGATGCTGGACCACCCCACTCAGTCTCCGTACGGCAATCCCATTCCCGGCCTGGCCGCCCTGGGCGGAGAAGCAACTGCGCCCGCTGCTGACGCAGCCATCAGCCTGCTGGAGGCGATGAAGTCCTACGGGCCGGCGTCCGCGGTCACGGTCAGCCGCCTGGCTGAGCCCATCCAGGTGGAGCCCGAGCTTCTGGTCCAGCTGGATGAGGGCGGCATCCGACCGGGGGCGGCGGTATCCCTCGAACGGGTGGGCGACTACATTTCAGTGCGGGTTCCGGGCATCGAAGGCGCCTTGGAGCTGCCGCCCGAAGTAGCCGCGCACGTGTTCGTGGCAGTCCGCTAGCGGGCCCATATCCGGCCGTCCGCTTACCCCTTGTGGGACCGGTCACGCGAAGATAACGGAATTGTTACTTAGGGACTTAAGGCCCTATAGTTAACGGCAGCGTTGATACATAAGCGTTACCTGATCTGGAGCCGAGCTCTGCCAGCGGATCAGGTGTACGAGTCATTACTGGCAGAGGCGGGGGAACCACAACCGGCAGCGGGGGACTGCCTTGGGGTGAAGTCCGTCAGCAGCAAGCCTCTTCCAGTGAAGGATCCTTCCGGGGATATCTCTGTGCCGAAGCTTGCCTACGGCGGACCGGGTCTTTGAACTCTCTGACCCGAATCCGACAGCTAACTTCGCAGGCTTTTCAGAGAGGAACCCTACTTGACCATGCAGACCCCCAGGGGACGCCGCCGTGCGGCAGTCCCCGGTTCGACGCCGCGTGCTGTCGAAGCCGTCACGATGGAACGCCCCCGCGATCCGCACCGTGATGCGCGCCGCCGTCGAGGTCCTTTCCGTCAGATCACCGAATTCGCGTCAGCCAGCGGAATCGGCCAAAAGGCCGGCATCGCGCTTGCTGCAACAGGCCTCGTGCTGACCGTGACCGTGCCGGCCACCAGCCCTGTCATGGCAGACGAAGCAGCAGGTGTCACCCCGGTTGCAGCCACCGCTGTCACCCCGCAGCCACAAATCACGGCCGAAGCGGCCGCACAGATCGACTTCAGCCGCTCCGCCGTGGTCACCCAGGCAGACCCTGACGGCAAGCTGAAGCAGCTGCTCAGTGCGCAGTCTGCCGGTGCCGTCAGCCGCGCCGCCTCGGTAGGCAGCCTGGGGGCTCCGCTGGCCACCCTTTCCACCGCTTCCCCGTTCGGGTACCGGGTCAGCCCAATCACCGGCGGCTCTGGGGACTTCCACCGCGGCCAGGACTACGTGGCCCAGTGCGGCACCTCGGTTCTGGCTGCCGCCACCGGCACCGTTACCTTCGTGGGCTGGCACCAGTACGGCGGCGGGAACCGGGTGGTAGTGGACCACGGCAACGGCCTGGAGACCACGTACAACCACCTCTCGTCCTTCAGCGTGACCGAGGGGCAAACGGTCTCCCGCGGCGATGTCCTTGCCCTGAGCGGCACCACCGGCGCCTCTACCGGCTGCCACCTGCACTTCGAGGTGCAGGTCAACGGGGAAGTTGTCGATCCCACCGGTTGGCTCTAGTCAAATGATGGCTTGCTATCAAATGACCGTGACCTGCCGTGACCTGAATGTGACATTTCCGGAAAACTGCTGTACCGTCTAACTCGCGTCAACTTTTCCGAAGTTGACGCTCTTGCGCGGATTGCCTAACTCTGCCACCGCTCAAGGTCCGTTCGCATTTCATCGTCTGGCAGGGGCGGGGGAACCAATTTTTGGTCTTGGCTTTGGCGAAGACCTTGGGGTTAAGTCACAAAGCTTCCTGGGGAAGCAGCGTGGCCGGGTGACTCCCATCCGAATCCGACAGCTCACCTCGCAGGCATTGGGAGAGGCTACCTTCGTGTCTTCACGCCATAATTCTGCGCGCCACCGTGCCCACGCGGTTCGTACCAACCCCTTGGATACCGTCTCCAAGGCCGTTAGTGCCAATGCCGGGACAGTAGGTCGCCAGGCTGCCGTTATCGCAGCCGCTTCCGGTCTCATCCTCAGCGTAGGACTGCCCGCCAACGCAACGGACGCCACCGCCGGTATTTCCGCTTCCACCGAGTCCGGGTCTGCACAGTCCGCCCTGGCAGTGACTGCGGCGCCCACTGCCACCGTTTCCTTCGAGCGTCCGGTGGTCAAGACCACCGCAGCTCCCAAGCCTGCACCGGTGCGGGCACAGTCCACCGCCTCCGAAACCCGGGAAGCCTCCACGGCGGCGGCTCCGGCGTCTGCGGCGGACAAACTGGCTGAAACCGCCTCTTCCGCTGCCACTTCCGGGCTGGCCGCCATCGCCTACACCGGCATCGGCAGCCCCTACGTTTGGGGCGGCACCAGCCCCA
Source organism: Pseudarthrobacter sp. NamE5 (assembly GCF_005796225.1). Classification (GTDB taxonomy): domain Bacteria; phylum Actinomycetota; class Actinomycetes; order Actinomycetales; family Micrococcaceae; genus Arthrobacter. The sequence goes on along the minus strand of NZ_VAHO01000011.1, from coordinate 109,360 downwards.
CCAGCGGCTGGGACTGCTCAGGATTCACCCAGTGGGTCTACGCCCAGGCCGGCATCAGCATCCCCCGCGTCAACGCCTGGACTGCCATGACGCCTACCTCCACCCCCCAGCCGGGTGACCTGGTGATGCAGAACGGTGGCGCACACGTGGGCATCTACGTCGGCAACGGCATGATGGTCAGCGCACTCAACCCTTCGCAGGGGACCCTGCTCCACTCGGTAGCCGCCACCGGAAGCTCGGCTTTCTTCACCATCAACAAATAGTTCTTGGACCTTCGGGTCCAGGAGCTTTTTCTTTGCTCCACGCACTTTCCGCTCCACCACATCCCCGTTCGGGACGTGCCGGCGTACCCCCAAGATGCCGGCGCGTCCAAACCCCTGTGTGCCCACACGGCGCTGAGGACAACGAAAGAGAGAACTGATGACTACTCGTGCTACCGCACGGCACCGTGCCGAGGTCACCAAGACCAACTCAATCGCCATCATTGCGAAGGCCGTCGGCGACAACGCCGGTGGCGTAGGACGCCAGGCAGCAGTCATCGCGGCTGCCTCCGGCCTGGTGCTGACCAGCGGCATTGCTGCAAACGCTGCCGACTCCAACGTTCAGCGCGACTCCGCTCCCGCTTCCACACTGGAAGTTGAATCCACTGTCGAGGCACCGATCTCTGCAGCCTCCACCATTGCCATCACATTCGAGAAGCCTGCCGTCACCACCACGCCGGCGCCTGTCATCGAAGAACCCGAGCCTGTTGAGGTCGAGGAAGCCGAACCGGCTCCCGCAGCCGAGCCGGTGGCTGCCCCGAAGGTCACCGCCAAGGTTGCCACCGCTTCGGCTCCGGCTCCGGCTCCGGCCGCAGCTCCTGCCGCTTCCGCCAGCGGCAAGGGTGCAGCCATCCTGTCTGCCGCATACGCCCAGCTCGGCGTTATGCAGGACTGCACCATGCTGGTCACCAACTCCCTGGCAGCAGTGGGCATCAACTTCCACGACTGGCCCGCAGGGTATCTCTCCCTTGGCCGCACGGTGAGCGCTGCGGAGGCCCAGCCCGGCGACCTGATCTACTACGCCGACGGCGGCTCGGGCATGGCCCACATTGCCGTTTACGCAGGCAACGGCCAGGCCGTGCACGGCGGTTACAACGGCAACCAGACCGTCGTCTTCAGCGCCAACGTGGGTTCAGGCCCGGTCTTCATCCGCGTGAACTAGTACACTCCGGCTCCTGCCGAGCTGGATAAACTTTGCGGAAAACCCCTGCCGGGCGGCGGGGGTTTTCCGCTTTAAACCCCGGCAATGGGGGATGCGCGATCGCCTGGTAACGGACGTGCAAAGCTCCGAAGACCCTGTGACAGATCCGACACGGTGGTTTCGCAAATCTGCGATTAGCTGATAGTGCACTTCTTTGTTTACTCTTGTGGTGTCGATCCATAGCCCGGATATGCCGAGGGCAGCCGGCCCTCGTGCCCCTGACGGGTGCGGCCGTGAAGAGGTACGTGCATGCGCACTCTCGTTCTGAATGCTGGATATGAACCGCTGGCGGTGATCACTTTCCGCCGGGCGCTGGTGCTTGTGCTCACGGGCAAGGCCAGTGTGGTTGCGGAAGGCGACGACCCCGTGGTGGGGCCGCAGGAGATTCTGGGCCGCCCGTCCGTGATCCTGCTGAACCGCTACATCCGTCCCAGATACAACCAGCCCACCGCTGTCAGCCGACGCGGGGTCCTGAGGCGCGATGGCCACAAGTGCGCGTACTGCGGCAAGGCGGCACACACCATCGATCATGTCCACCCGAAGTCCCGGGGCGGCGCAGATTCCTGGGAGAACCTGGTGGCGGCCTGCCTGCGCTGCAACAACGTCAAGGGCGATCACACGCCGGCGGAGATGGGCTGGAAACTGCGGATCGTCCCCGAACCCCCGCATGGAACCATCTGGCAGATCAAGGAACTCGAAAAGCCGACACCGGCCTGGGATCCCTTCCTGTTGCCGGAGCGCGCCGCCTGACCGGATCTGCCGGGCGCTTCCCTGAAGCTCCTGATGGCTAGGCTGGGGGAGTGGAGCAGAACGTTGTGGACTTCGATGCCGTAATTCTGGCCGGCGGCCGGTCTTCCCGGTTGGGCGGTGTTCCAAAGCAGAGCCTGGTGTTCCACGATGCCACCCTCCTGCAACGGGCACTGGCTGCTGCGGCGGGTGCCGGCCGCGCGGTGGTGGTGGGCCCCGAGACCGCAGTGCCGGTGCCGGGCGTGCTTTGGTGCCGGGAGGAGCCGGAGTTCGCCGGCCCGGCAGCGGCCGTCGCCGCGGGACTGGAGACCTTGTCGCAGGATGGGAACGACTCCGACTATACGCTGGTGCTGGCCTGCGACATGCCCAGGGTCCAGGATGCGGTGGTGGTGCTGAAGGCAGCGCTGGCCGCCACTGGTGGAGACGGCGTCATGGCCCGCGCCGAGGACGGACGCCTCCAACCCTTGGCCGGTTTTTACCGCACAGCCATGTTAAAAAGGTCGGCAGCGGAGCTTGCCTCCCGCGGCTCCTTAATCAACGGTTCGGTGCGCTCCCTCCTTGCTAGTCTTGACGTGCAGCCTGTCACCGTGCCCGCCGGTTCCACAGCAGACGTGGACACCTGGGACGATGCCGCCGCACTAGGGATTGCCGCCGGACGCCAGGACCAGGACCGGCGGAGCCGGAGTCGATTTGGGAGGCAAGTTCATGAAAAGCCAGGATGAAACACTGGACGAGTGGTGCAGGTCCCTGCTGCAGGCCTATGAACTCGAAGATGTCCAGGTGGACGTCAACGCCGTACTTGCCCTGGCCGGCGTGGCCGCCCACTCAGTGGTCCGTCCTGCTGCACCGTTGACCACCTTCATTGCCGGGTATGCCGCCGGCCTGGCCTCCGGTTCAGGCCAGGCCACCAATACTGCTTCGATGGCGTCCGCGCTGGCAGTGGCCCGCTCCCTGGCCGCCGACTACGACGACGAAGCCGCCGGGACCCCCGGCGAATGACGACGGAAGCACAGGACGAACCAAGCCCTCCCGAAACCGGGCCGCCGCGGCACCTGGCGCACACCTGGGAAGAAGCACGCCAGGCCGCCTTCGATGCCGCTACGCCAATTCCTGCCGGCCCTGTCGCCCTGGAACTGGCGCTCGGGCGCAGGCTGGACCGCGACATTGTTGCGCTGCACGACATGCCCCACTATGCGTCGTCGGCCATGGACGGCTGGGCAGTCAACGGCACCGGGCCATGGATCCCGGTGGAGCCAGGCACCCCGCTGGCCCCGCACCAGGCAAGTCCCATCGTCACGGGCGGCCTCATCCCTCCCGGCGGCAAATCCGTACTCCGCAGTGAAAGCGCGGTTCTGGGCGAGGACGAGGAGGGACTGCCCATCCTCATGACCGGTGGAACGGCGCGCCCAGGTGAGCCCCGCACCGGCCAGCACGTGAGGAAAGCAGGGGAAGAAGCCCTCGAAGGGGACGTCCTGGTCACAGCCGGTGTAGTGCTGAACCCCGCACACCTGGCACTGGCTGCCCTCGCCGGGTACGACGAACTCGTGGTCCAGGGAAGACCGCTGGTGCGGCTCTTGCTGACCGGTTCCGAGGTTGTGGAGCATGGGGTCCCGCTTCCCGGACAGGTGCGTGACACGTTCGGCCCGCAACTGCCGGCAGTGGTGGAAATGCTCGGCGGGATCGCCGGCGGTCAACAAAGGATCGGCGACTCCTATGCGGACTGGCTCGCCGGGCTTGAGGACGTGGTACCTGAGGCGCCGGGCGCACCGGACCTGCCCGCCGACGTCGTCATCACCACTGGCGGAACGGGACGGTCCCGCACGGACCATCTCCGGCGGGCAGTGGCCGAACTGGGTGGCCGGCTCATCATCGACGGCGTGGCGATGCGTCCCGGGCATCAGGCTGTCCTGGCGGAACTCCCTGACGGCCGGTTCGTCCTGGGGCTGCCGGGCAATCCGCTGGCTGTGATGATCACCCTCTCCACCATCGGCGCTCCGCTGCTGGCGGCCTTGGGGCATGCTGCCCTTCCGGCAGTGCAGGAGGTTCCCTGCGGAACGGTCCTTGAACCCGAACCGGGACCTACGCGCCTGATGCCCTTCCGCCTGCTCTACGGGATGGCCTCCCCGGCGCAGCACACAGGCCCTGGCATGATGCGCGGGCTGGCTGCGGCCGACGGCGTCATGGTGGTTCCCCCGCACGGGGTCCAGTTGGGGGAGCTGGTGCCTGCCTTCGCACTGCCCTGGGGGCCGCCCATTCCGCCGCTGCCCGACCCCTCCGCCAAGGCCAAGCCACGCAGCGGCGGGCGGACCGAGAGGACCACGGCCAAGCCCGCGGCATCCGGACCGGTCGACTGGAGTGCGCTCCTTGGCTGAGGTGATCCGGCACCATGTGCTGGTGTCACCCCGGCCCGGTTGCGATGATGGAGGGATGAAGAGGGAGAGTGTGGCATGGGACGCGTAACGCAGCGCCGCAAGGTGCATAAGTATGTGTTGGATGGTTCGCCGAACGCCCTCGAGTTCCCCGTCAGGTACCGCGAGGATGTGCTGGCGGTGGAGGAGCCGCTGGAGATCAGGCTGGGCAACCTGTCCTACTCGGTCACCATGCGTACGCCCGGTGACGACTTCGACCTGGTGGCGGGGTTCCTGGTGGGCGAGGGCGTGATCTGGAACTCCGAACAGCTCGTCTCGCTGCGGTTCTGTGCGGGAGAAGACGAAAACGGAGTGCAGACCTTCAACGTGGTCGAGGCGCAGTTGCGGCCGGATGTGGAGATTCCCTCCATCGGCCGGAACGTTTACACGTCCAGCTCGTGCGGGATTTGCGGCACGGACTCCATCGAGGCCGTCCGGAAATCCTCCCGCTACAGTCCTGCTGCGGATCCCTTGACCGTATCGGCGGAGGTATTGGCGTCGCTCCCGGACATCCTGCGACAGTCGCAGCGGCTCTTTGAGGATACCGGTGGGGTGCATGCTGCCGGACTGTTCAAGGTTGATGACGACGGCGGGGCTCAGCTTCTGTGCCTCCGTGAGGATGTGGGCCGGCACAATGCAGTGGACAAGGTGGTGGGGTGGGCCCTGCGGGAGGGATTGCTGCCGCTGAGCGGCACGGTCCTCCAGGTTTCGGGCCGGGCGTCCTTTGAGCTCGTGCAAAAAGCCGCGCTGGCCGGAGTTCCGGTCCTCGCCGCAGTGAGCGCGCCGTCGAGCCTTGCCGTTGAACTGGCGGAGGCCAGCGGCCTTACCCTCGCCGGTTTCAGCCGGCGGACCAGCCTTAACGTTTATGCCGGGGACGCGAGGATCACGCGGCCGGAGGCGGCAGCCCCGCCGTCGTAAGAGTTGGCCCTGGGGCTCCTGTACCGCGGAAAACAGCAGGCGATACGGTTGTGGAAAAGGTTGGTAAAAGGGCTACCAGCCGGTAGATTATCCATCGAATGGACACCCTGATCCAGTCCCAAGCGCTAAAGAGGGCCAACATTGCATGACGACCGCCGGGTCACGGAAGTCCGCCTGCAGAGGTTTGTGCGCGAGCGCATTAACCCTGCCCTGTACAGCCGCAGCCTTCCGCTGACGCTGAGCAGCTGGAAGGTGCCGGATGAGCCTGTTCCCGCGCTGGAGGCGATGCGGCAGAAGTTCCAGCCGCAGGAGCAGGGCGCTTTGTGGGGAAAGCCCTGGGGTACCAAGTGGCTCCGGCTGCAGGGCGAGGTCCCGGAATCGTGGGGCACGGAAGCGGACACCACGGTGGAGATACTGGTGGACCTTGGTTTCACCACCGAGATTCCCGGCTTCCAGTGCGAGGGCATGGCCTGGCGTCCGGACGGCACCACCATCAAGGCGATATCGCCGCGGAACCAGTACATCCCGTTGAAACTGCTGGGCAGCGGGATGGCGGTGGACTTCTACGTGGAGGCTGCCGCTAATCCGGACGTGGCGCAGGGCTGGACCTTCGCGCCCACTCCCTATGGCGACAAGGCGACGGCTGGAACAGCGCCGCAGTACAGGCTCGGAACCATCGCCATCGCTGAACTGAACCAAAACGTTTGGGAACTCCAGCAGGACATTCGGACGCTGGCCGGGCTGATGGCCGAGCTGCCGGTGGAGCTGCCCCGGCGGCACGAGATCCTCCGGGCCCTTGAACGCATGATGGACCTCATGGACCCTGACGATGTTGTGGGGACCGCCGCGGTGGGGCGTGAAGCCCTGGCCGCAGTATTGGCGCGGCCCGCCTACGCGTCGGCCCATCAGCTCGTTGCCACCGGGCACGCCCACATCGACTCAGCCTGGCTCTGGCCGGTCCGGGAGACCATCCGCAAATGCGCCAGGACGTTCTCCAATGTGGTGGCGCTGATGGATGAGAATCCCGGCTTCGTGTTCTCCTGCTCTTCAGCCCAGCAGTTCGCCTGGATCAAGGAGTTCTACCCGGAGCTCTTCAGCCGCATCCGGGAGAAGGTCCGGACGGGGCAGTTTGTGCCGGTGGGCGGAATGTGGGTGGAATCAGATACCAACATGCCCGGTGGGGAAGCGATGGCACGGCAGTTCGTGGAGGGCAAAGGGTTTTTCCTGTCGGAGTTCGGCGTCGATTGCCGGGAGGCGTGGCTGCCGGACTCGTTTGGTTACTCAGCCGCGTTGCCGCAGATCGTCAAGTCTGCCGGCAGCCGATGGTTCCTGACCCAAAAAATCTCCTGGAACCAGACCAACCGGATGCCGCACCACACGTTTAACTGGGAAGGGATCGACGGCACCCGCATCTTCACCCATTTCCCGCCCATTGACACCTACAACTCGGAGTTGAGCGGCCGCGAGCTGGCCCACGCCGAGCGGAACTACCGTGACCACGGCCGCGGAACCGTGTCCCTGGTGCCCTTCGGCTATGGCGATGGCGGCGGCGGGCCAACGCGGGAAATGCTTGCAGCGGCGTCACGCGCCGCTGACCTGGAAGGCTCCCCGAAAGTGCGGGTCGGCTCTGCGGAAAGCTTTTTCGCCCAGGCCGAGGATGATTACCCGGTCCTGCCGGTGTGGGTGGGCGAGATGTACCTTGAGCTGCACCGAGGCACCTACACCAGCCAGGCCAGGACCAAGAAGGGCAACCGGCGCAGCGAGCACCTGCTGCGGGAGGCGGAGTTGTGGTGCGCCACCGCCTCAATCCGGACGGGAGGCGCTTTCGCCTACCCTGCCGCCGAGCTGAAGCGGCTGTGGCGGCTGGTCCTGCTGCAGCAGTTCCACGACATCCTTCCCGGCAGCTCCATCGCCTGGGTGCACCGGGATGCCGAGCGCAACTACCAGGCCATCAGTGAAGGCCTTGAGGACATTATTGCGCAGGCGGCAGCTGCGGTACTGGGCAGCGGGGACCGGACCTTCCTGCTGAACGCGGCACCCCACGCCAGGGACGGCGTGCCAGCCCTGGCCGCCGGCGAACCTGCCTCACCGGCAGAACCGGCAGGCCTTGCACAACCGGCCACTGCGGCCGCTCGCCACGGCGGCTATGTCCTGGACAACGGCGTGATCCGGGCAGTCCTGGACGCTGATGGGCTTCTTGCTTCGCTGGTGGACCACGTTAGCGGCCGGGAAGCCATGGCTCCCGGCCAGCGGGGCAATTTGCTTGAGCTGCACCGCGATACCCCGAACGAATGGGACGCTTGGGACATCGATGAGTTCTACCGGCGAAACGTCACTCCACTGACCGGGGCAACCTCCCTTCGCCTAACAGGTGAAGGTGCAGAGGCGGCTGTGGTGGTGGAGCGGTTTGTGGGCAGTTCGGCCGTCAGGCAGCGCATCAGCCTTGCCCCTGGCAGCCCGTCGCTGGCCATTACCACCTCTGTGGACTGGCAGGAGCGGGAAAAGCTGCTGAAGCTCGGCTTTCCCCTGGATGTCAGGGCTGACAGGTCGGCCGCGGAGACCCAGTTCGGGCACGTTTTCAGGCCCACGCACACCAACACCTCATGGGAAACGGCGAAGTTCGAGGTATGTGCACACCGGTGGATCCATGTAGGTGAGCCTGGCTACGGCGTGGCGATTTCCAACTCTTCCACCTACGGTCACGATGTCATGCGCAGCATCAGGGATGCCGACGGCGGCACCACCACCACCGTGCGCCTGTCACTGTTGCGCGCCCCCAAGTTTCCGGACCCGGATGCGGACCGCGGGTTGCACGAGCTGACGGTGACCATTCGTCCCGGTGCAGCTATCGCCGATGCAGTGGAGGAGGGCTACCGAACCAATCTTGCTCCCCGGCTGGTCCGCGGGGGTTCCCCGGTGGAACCGCTCTTCTCCGTCAGCCACCCTGCACTGGTCATTGAAGCGGTGAAGCTGGCAGAGGATGGATCCGGAGACGTGATCGTGCGGCTGTACGAATCACTGGGCCAGCGCTCCGCGGGCCGGCTCACCGCGAACTTCCCGGTCCGGGAAGCGGTTCCCGTTGACCTGCTGGAGCGCCCCGTCCAGGCTTCGGGTGTTGAAGTCGGCGCAGATTGTGCAGAGCTGCGGTTGCGGCCATTCCAGCTCGTTACGTTGAGGTTTGTCCGGAGGTAGCGGCTGACCCAGCCCGCCGGGAGTCCGGGGCAACCTGGAGCGGCGGTCCGAATGATGCAGGCCTTAAATAGGCTGAGTGGGGGCGGTCCCCAACGGCCGCCACCACTCATCCCCCCAATGCGTGCGAAGGCCCCCGGAGCGGCGGATAACGTTCAAGAATTTATCCCCGTTCGAAAACGTCCTGAGCTCCACCTTCACACATTCATGATTGTTTCACATTCTAATGATTTTGTGAAAGCCGGTCAGGTTACTTTTCGGTATATGTCCTGTGAGTGGAGATTCTTTTCCCGCTGCGCACCCTTGCTGCCCAAATCACCGCCAGGCCAACGACGAAACAGAGCACTGCCGTGTAGTTGATGATGAATTCGAGCGCGCCCAGCGCGGGCGGGATCAACGGAAAAGTCAAGGTCAGGCCTGTGGCTACGGCGCCAAGGGCCAGAACTCCGGCAGCGATCCGGATCAGGACAGGCAACCGGCTGGGCACGGCGCGGACCATGGCGGGCAGCAGAACGAGTGTGATGTAGGCAGGGTAGGCGCGGCCTGCCGCACCGTAATACTCCAGCAAGGCGGAGTTCCAAGGGTCAGTGCCCACAACGCCTGTTAGTCCCGCAGACGATCCCGTTGTATCCATCATGAGGAACAGCGCCACCATCACGAGGGAGACGACCAGGAGCACCACCATGCCCGCCTTGCCGGTGATAAGCCGGAGGGCGCCCCCGGCCCCGAAACCCCGGCTGACGCGGATCCCCACGAAGTAAATAGCCGCGAAGATCACGAAGCGCAGCAGGAGGTTGGCCAGGTTGATCCCGCCCAGCGCCCGGTCTATAGCGACATAGGGGCCCTGGATACTCAGCAGGATAGCGAGGGTCATGAGGGCAAAGATGTAGAACAGCGACCTGTTCTCCCCGCGGATGGCACTGGGCACCCGGGCTGCGGCGATCAGGCCACAGATGGCCAGCGTTGACCACTGAAGTATTTCGATCATCCCAGGTTCTCCCAAATCTTTTCTGTTTGTGCTTGGTCCTGCTCCTGGCGCCGCAGCACCTTGCCCAGTGCCTGCAGTCTGTCGCCGGCCAGGGTTGTGAGGTCGCCGTCGGACAGGCTGTCCAGGGCGCCCTGCCGGGCTCCGGGCGGCCAGCCTGCTTCTTCCTCGGTGATCAGGCCGGTAGCCACCAGGCCGCCAGTCGGTCCAACGCCCGCTGCATGCGAGGTGGCGATGGCAAGTTCCGGTGACAGCCGGTTGGCCGTCAACTGGGCAGAGTAGTTTTGGGCTGCGATGCCGGTGGCTGCGGAGACGCGGTGCCGCACCTCGCCGTCGTCGATCGCATCAACCCAGTTCTTCACGGAGGTGGCATGCGGGGCCGGCGACAGCGGCGGCGGGCTTTTTCCGCCGGCGGCTGGATCCATGGCAGGACGCGCCAGCACTGCACGCAGGAGGTCTGCAGTGGATATTTGGCTCACCAGTTCATTGCGGGTGGGCGAAGGCAGGGGGCCGGCCAGGGACCGGTATGGCTCGAAGGTGGCCAAGGCCGCAACCGGGTTGATGTTGTAGGCGCGGCTGATGCTGACCACCGTGCTGACGGCAACCTTCCCGCGTACCAGCTGCTGGGCGAGAGTGGTCCTTTTGATTCCGGAGACCCTGCAGACATCTGCCGTGCTGGCGTCCGGCGCAATTCCTTGCAGCCAGCGCTGGAACGCCTTGGCGGGGAGGGTCATTGAGGGCTCTCTGCAGAACGGGTGATGTGATGATTTTATCCTGCCTTTTCCTGACCGGTTTTGCGCGCGCTGCCGTTTCGACTATGCTTGATGGTCGAGCCCGTTGGTCCGTACACCCCCCAAGTCCGGACCAGCGGGTTCTTTCATGTCCGGCGGCACGGACGCCCTTCGCCGCAGTGGGACGTGCCCTGCCGGTTCCGGCAGGAAACCCGTTGCCCGCGCAGCGGCGAAAGGATTATCAATGACTGCAACGCTTGTAGCGAAGGACATTTCCGGCGGTCACGACCATCGGCAGCTCTTCTCGGGCCTTTCCCTGACAGTGGCGCCGGGGGACGTTGTGGGCGTAGTAGGCGCCAATGGAGCGGGCAAGTCCACGCTGCTGCGGCTCCTGGCCGGCGTCGACCAGCCCCAGGAAGGTTCGGTCAGCCTTGCCCCCTCCGATGCCTTTGTTGGCTGGCTGCCCCAGGAACACGAACGCGTGCCGGGTGAAACGGTGGCGGGGTATATTGCCCGCCGTACGGGTTGCGCCCGGGCAACAGCTGACATGGAATCCACGGCCGAGGCGCTGGGCTCAGGTGCCCCCGGTGCCGACGATGCCTATGCACATGCTTTCGACCGGTGGATGGCCTCCGGTGCCGCCGATCTGGACGATCGCCTTCCTGCCGTCCTGGCGGACCTGGGGCTGGAGACCGACCCGGGGTCGCTGATGACTGGGCTGTCAGGTGGGCAGGCAGCACGCGTTGCGTTGGCGGCGCTGCTGCTGAGCCGGTTCGACGTAGTACTGCTGGACGAGCCCACTAACGACCTTGACCTTGAAGGCCTCGCCAGGCTCGAGGACTTCGTGCGGGGACTGCGCGGCGGCGTGGTGCTGGTGAGCCACGACCGGGAGTTCCTGGCCCGCTGCGTCACCACCGTGGTGGAGCTGGATCTGGCTCAGAATGCCGTGGCAGTTTACGACGGCGGCTACGTAGCTTTTTTGGAGGAGCGCGCAGTTGCCAGGCGGCACGCACGCGAAAAATACGAGGAGTTCGCGGCCACTAAGGCCGACCTGGTGTCCCGGGCACGGACCCAGCGTGAATGGAGCTCCCAGGGAGTCCGGAACGCCATGAAGAAGAACCCGGACAACGACAAGATCCGCCGCGCCGCGAGCACCGAGTCATCCGAAAAGCAGGCCCAGAAGGTCCGGCAGATGGAGTCCCGGATCGCCAGGCTGGACGTGGTGGAAGAGCCGCGGAAGGAATGGCAGCTGCAGTTCTCCATAGGCAAGGCGCCACGCTCCAGCTCCGTTGTGGCCACCCTCCGCGACGCCGTGGTCCGCCAGGGCAGCTTTACCCTGGGCCCGGTCAACCTCCAGCTCAACGCAGGGGAGCGGATCGGCATTACCGGTCCCAACGGCGCAGGCAAGACCACGCTGCTGCGGCTGCTGCTGGGCGGCATCGAGCCGGAGTCCGGCAGTGCAGCCATGGGCGCGTCCGTCGCCATCGGAGAAATCGACCAGGCCCGCGGGCTCCTCGCCGGCAACCTCCCACTGGCAGATGCGGTGGAGGCTGTCCTCGTGGACCTGAACCCTGCGGAGGTGCGTACGCTGCTCGCCAAGTTCGGGCTCAAGGCGGACCATACGACCCGCACCGTTGACTCCCTGTCGCCGGGTGAGCGGACCCGTGCGGCGCTCGCACTGCTGCAGGCCCGCGGGGTCAACCTCCTGGTGCTGGACGAGCCGACCAACCACCTTGACCTTCCCGCCATTGAGCAGCTCGAAGAGGCCCTGGAGAGCTATGACGGGGCGCTGCTGCTGGTCACCCATGACCGCAGGCTGCTGGAAAACGTCCGCCTGGATGTACGTTGGGTTGTGGAGAGCGGAATGGTAGAGGAGCAGCAGCAATGAGCATGGAAGGGGTGGCCTGGAACTCCCTGTACAAGATCACGCGGGCTAAGAGCGGGTCCAAGCCCTTCTCCAAAGCCACCCTGAAGCGGGTACTGGCTTTCGCCCGCCCGCACCGGGGCAAACTTATCGCCTTCGTGGCACTGTCCGTGGTGATGGCATTCCTGGCCGTGGCAACGCCGGTCCTCGCCGGGCAGGTGGTGGACGCCATCGTGGCAAAGGCAGCGGCGGAGGAGGTGATCCGGCTTGCCGTGCTCATCGCCGTCGTGGCTTTTGCTGAGGCAGGCCTGGGCCTGGTGAGCCGCTGGCTTTCCTCCACCATTGGCGAGGGCGTGATCGTGGACCTCAGGACCCGGGTCTTTGACCATGTCCAGAAGATGCCCATAGCGTTCTTCACCCGCACCCGTACCGGTGCCCTGGTCAGCCGCCTGAACAACGACGTCATCGGCGCCCAGTCGGCGTTCGCGGGCACACTGTCCGGGGTGGTCAGCAACGTAGTGGCCCTGATCCTGACACTCATCGTCATGCTGGGGACGTCCTGGCAAGTAACGGTCCTGGCCATGATCCTGTTGCCGGTGTTCCTCATCCCGGCACGGCGGATGGGATCAAGGCTGGCGGATCTGCGACGGGAGGCCGCGGAGCACAACGCGGCCATGGGAACCCAGATGACCGAGCGTTTTTCTGCTCCGGGTGCCACCCTGGTCAAGCTCTTTGGCCGCCCGGACGAGGAATCGCGCGAATTCGCCGTCCGTGCAGGACGTGTCCGCGACATCGGCGTACGGACAGCGATGCTGCAGTTCACCTTCGTGACGGCGCTGACCCTGGTCTCGGCGCTCGCGCTGGCCCTGGTCTATGGCCTCGGCGGCTGGCTGGCCATTACGGGCCAGCTTGCGGCGGGCGACGTGGTGGTGCTGGCCCTGCTGCTGACCAGGCTTTACGCACCGCTCACCGCGCTGTCCAACGCCCGGGTGGAGATCATGAGCGCCCTGGTCAGCTTTGAACGGGTCTTCGAAATCCTCGACCTCAAACCGCTGATCCAGGAGAAACCGGACGCTGTGGCGGTTCCTGCCGGCCCGGTCTCCGTGGAGTTTGACGACGTCCGGTTTGCCTACCCGTCGGCCGACAAGGTCTCCCTCGCGTCGCTGGAGGAGGTGTCCACGCTGGATACCCGCGGCGGGGAGGAAGTGCTGCACGGCATCAGCTTCCGGGTGGAACCCGGGCAGACCGTGGCCCTGGTGGGCTCATCAGGCGCCGGCAAATCGACCATTGCGCAGCTGCTGGCCCGGCTCTATGACGTAGATTCCGGCGCCGTTCGCCTGGGCGGCAGTACACCCGGCACCGGCATGGACCTGCGCGACGTGACGTTCGGATCCCTGCGGGACACTTTGGGCATGGTCACCCAGGACGGGCACCTCTTCCACGAAACCATCGCCTCGAACCTGCGCCTGGCCCGTCCGGACGCAACCGAAGCGGACATGTGGGAGGTCATCCGGCAGGCCCGGCTTGAAGGCATGATCCGTTCCCTGCCGGACGGGCTGGACACCGTGGTGGGGGAGCGCGGCTACCGGCTCTCGGGAGGTGAAAGGCAGCGCCTTACCATCGCCAGGCTGCTGATCGCCCAGCCGCGGGTGGTCATCCTCGATGAGGCAACGGCCGCGCTCGACTCGACGAATGAAGCCGCAGTGCAGGCAGCCCTGGGCGCCGCGCTGGAGGGGCGTACCGCCGTCGTCATTGCGCACCGGCTCTCAACGGTCCGCGCCGCCGATGCGATCCTGGTGGTGGAGGACGGCAGGATCGTTGAACGCGGGACGCACACCGAACTCCTGGCTGCCGAAGGGCGTTACGCGGAGCTTTACCGCACACAGTTCAATGAAGCCACGGCAGTGGCGCAGGAAGCTGTTCCCGAGTTCTAGTCTCCGCTGTGCGCGGAGCTCTGTGCAGAGCACCGCTTGTTGGCCAGTTCGGGCAGAATGTGGTCGGTCAGCAGCGGCGCGAGGTCCGGCGGCAGGGCTGCGCCCCGGTCGACGGCAGCGAGGTCCAGCCAGCGTATTTCCGCGATTTCTCCGGAGGGACGGGCGTCCCAGGTGCCGGGCGCGGCGAACACGGTGGCTTCGATGTCGGTGGCCGCCTCGTTCGCGGCGTCGGCAATCCAGACACCCATCAGCTGCAGTTCCCGCGGGTCCACGACAATGCCCACCTCTTCAGCCAGCTCACGGGCTGCCGCCTGGAGGGCACTTTCGCCCGCCTCAGGCTTGCCGCCCGGATGCATGAACATGGCCGTGCCGCGCTTCCTCACCGTGAGCAGCCGGCCGGCGTCATCAAAAACGCAGACGGCGGAAACGACTATGCGGTTCTTCATGCTGCTGTGCTCCTTGCCCGTGTCAGGTGTGAGGTCAGCAGCAGGTCCTTTCGCGGCCCTTTTACGTCCCACGTGTAGCTGAAGCTGTCCGGGCTTTGATAGGCGTAGGAAACCCGGTACGTATCCGGATCGCACCAGTGGCTGTCCAGGCTGGCTTCCGGGGAAAAGCTCATTCTGTGGAAGGGCCGGCCGTCGGGGAAGAACACGTCAAGGGCGTCAGGGCGTTCGGCGGTCCGCAGCAGGTAGTCCCGGGAGGCGGGGCCGGTGAAGGACGGCCAGTGCATGGTGCCTTCCTCACGCAGGGCCAGGCCGCCGTCGGGCGTTGGAACAAAAAGTACGACGCCGGAAAAGGTTCCGTGCGTGCCTTCCGCGCGGTCCAGCAGGTCCCGCTGGATAGTCCAGCGGCCGGCCCCGGCGCTGCCGGCCGAGGGGCTGGGGCCGCCGGCGCCCAGGAGGTAGGCGCGAAGATCTTGCTCCGGAGAACGAAGGTTCAAGTGCCCTCGATTGGAATCGAACCAACGACACCGGCTTTAGGAGAGCCGTGCTCTATCCACTGAGCTACGAGGGCCTGGTCCGTTGGGCTGGCAGGCAGTCCGGCCGGACACGGTTACAAGCATACAAGGTGCAGCGCCGTATTACGCTCAAGGCATGACTTCAGTGCCGTCCGCCGCCCCAGCCGTGGCCTTCATCCCGGACACCGTGTCCACCCGGCAGTACATCGGAGCGTGGTCGGTGCTGAGTGTGCTGCAGTATTTTGCCGCGGAGGCGGCGGTGATTGGTGCCTGGGCGGGGCCGCGGCCCTACGACCTGCGCACCGGCTACATCAGCGACCTCGGTGCGCTGTACTGCGGCGTGTTCGACGGCCGTGAGGTCTGCTCGCCGTTGAACTGGCTGATGAACGCCTCGTTCGTGGTTCAGGGCATGGGAATGCTGCTGGGCGCTGTCCTGCTCAGCTCCGGGCTGTTGTGCGTCGCGGCACGGGCGGGGATACGGGTCCAGGCGGGCCGCCGGAAGCCATGGCTCGCGGCGGTCTGGGTGCGCCTGCTGACCGGAACGGCCGGGGCGGGGACCGTCATCGTGGGGCTGGTGCCGGAGGATGCCGGTTCCGGCTGGCATTTCGCGGGAGCGGTGATGTACTTCCTTGCCGGGGCTGCCGCCCTGCTGGTGTTGGGCGTCCTTTGGCTGCGGAAATCGAAGATGGCCTGGTTCATCCTGGTGTGCGGCGGAGTCTCCCTCGCAGCGCTGGTGACCGGCGGTGTGACCGGCATGGACATCCCGGAACCAGGGACCCTGGAACGCCTCATGGCGTACCCCGTCACGGTAGGAATGGCAACCGCGGGCCTGGTGATCGCGCACCGGGTGCACCAGCACCGGAAACAGGCGCGCATGGCGGCAGCCCTCACGAAGTAGCTTTCGGCCTCCGGGCGCCCAGAATCACTGCAACAGCTCCCGCAACCAGGCTCAGGACGAGCAGGACCCACCCTGCGACGGTGAGCGATGACGCGAGGGCCACCTGCCCGGGGGCCGGAGCTTCCGTGGCCAGCACGCCGTCGATGGCAGCGTTACCCCAGAGCCGGACGACAACGAACAGCAGCGGCAACGCCCAGAGCGCCCAGCGGAGGGCCTTCCGGGCCACGTTCGTCCCGATCAGCAGCAGCCAGGTGAACCCGAAGATCAGCGGAAACAGGGTGCCTGCGGTCTTGTGGACGTAGTTGAGCTGGCCGCGGGCGTCTTCGTCCATGGCCGCGTGCAGTTGGCCGATGTAGGCGGGGTCGAAGCCGCCGATGAGTGAGTCGGGCATGGCCAGGCCGGTGGAGAGCTGCCGCAGCTGGTCCAGGGTCAGCAGGTGCAGGTACCAGAACAGGAACAGGCTGGCCACCACGCCGGCGATCACAATGAGGTTGCTGTTGCTCTGGGCCTTTTCCGGCGTCCGGGCCGTGGTGGGATTCACCGCCGGTGGAAGGTGGTGTTGCGGGACAGCCGCCTTGGAGCCGTGCTTCTTGATCCGCTGTGCAGGTGTCTTGGCCATGGCACCATTATCGCGCCCCATAAACTGAAGGCATGAGCATTGGCCGGCACAGCGCTGTTGAACTTGACCCCTCACTGGACGACTACCAGCTGGCAGCAGCCCTGGTGCGTGAGGCCGGCCAGTTGGCGCTCCTCATGCGGATGGCGGGCCTGCAGTCGCAGCAAAAGACTTCGATCTCCGACGTCGTGACGGCGGCCGACCATGCGGCCGAAGCCTATGTGCTGGAACAGCTGCAGCGCTGCCGGCCCGAGGACGGCATCCTGGGTGAGGAGGGCGCGTCGGTGCAGGGCAGCAGTGGCCGGACCTGGGTGATCGATCCCGTGGACGGCACCTACAACTTCCTGCACGGATCCACGTACTGGTGCTCCGCCATCGCCCTGAAGGATTCCGCCGATGCTGTGCTCGGGGCGATCTTCCAGCCGGAGGAGGACAAGCTTTGGCTCGGCGGCCGGGAACACCCCGCAAGCCTGAACGGCGAGGCACTGAAGGTGTTCCACGACAATGGGGGAGAGCGGAACGCAACCTCCGTAGGGCAGTTGGGAGCGGCAACGTACATCCATCCCAGCTGGCTGATGGATCCGCTGTGCGCCATGCCGTGGCACGCGGCGGCAACCTCGGCGGCAGCTCTTCGGATGCTGGGTTCGGGGTCCTGCGATCTTGGCCGGGTGGCGGACGGGCAGATCGGATGCTGGTTCCAGCACAGCTGCCCCGAATGGGACTGGCTCCCAGGCAAGGCCATTGTCCGCGCCGCAGGCGGGGCCGTGGATACCGTCCGCGTCAATGGATTGGAATGGTTCATGGCAGGAGGAACGACGGCGGTCCGCGAGTTGCGTGCCGCCCTCGAGTCCGGGTCGGTCGCCTAGGACAGGGTAATCACCCGTTCTGTGGATAAGGGCCGTCATCCACAGGCTGGAAGTCCGTGTCGGTCCCACCGCCTAGACTTGTAGGCACCATGGATATGTTGTTTGACCCGTACTCTGACGGACCGTTCAAGGCCGCTCCCACAGCTGCTGCCCGCACCAAGTCGCCCTCCGAAGGCGCTGCTGCGGCACCGGGGACCGGCGGCAGCATCCGTGAGGACCGGGTGCCGGAAGGGCAAGGCCACCGGGGCCACCGCCTGGACGCTGCCGCGCTTTTGGAGGGACTCAACCCCCAGCAGGAGGAGGCCGTCAGGCATGCGGGCTCCGCGCTGCTCATCGTGGCCGGCGCCGGTTCGGGCAAGACCCGTGTGCTCAGCAACCGGATCGCCTACCTGATTGCCACAGGCCGTGCCCACCACGGCGAAATCCTGGCCATCACCTTCACCAACAAGGCCGCCGCTGAAATGCGGGAACGCATCGAAAAGCTCGTGGGCGGACGGGCGAAGATCATGTGGATCTCCACTTTCCACTCATCGTGCGTCCGGATTCTCCGGCAGGAAGCAGCCAACGTCGGCCTGAAGTCGAACTTCTCCATCTACGACTCCGCCGACTCGCTGCGGCTGGTCACACAGGTTTCCAAAACGCTGGACCTGGACCCCAAGAAATTCGCGCCCAAAGCCATTCAGCACAAAATCTCGGCATTGAAGAACGAACTCATTGATGCCGATTCCTACGCTTCCGCCGCCAACTACAACGATCCGTTCGAGCAGGCAGTAGCGGATGTCTACAAGGGGTACACCCAGCGGCTGCGCCAGGCGAACGCCATGGACTTTGACGACCTCATTGCAGAGACCGTCTACATGTTCCGCGCCTTCCCCGCCCTGGCCGAGTCCTACCGCCGGCGGTTCCGGCACGTGCTGGTGGATGAATACCAGGACACCAACCACGCGCAATACGCTCTGGTGCGCGAGATCGTCGGCGAAGGGCCGGGGGCGTCCGAACTCACCGTTGTGGGTGATTCAGACCAGTCCATCTACGCCTTCCGCGGCGCCGACATCCGCAACATCGTGGAATTCGAGAAGGACTACCCCGAAGCCCGGACCATCAAGCTGGAACAGAACTACCGCTCCACGCAGAACATCCTCAGCGCGGCAAATTCCGTGATTTCCCGGAACCCCAACCGGCCCGAAAAGCGGTTGTGGACGGCCGAGGGCGAAGGCCACAAAATCATCGGCTACGTGGGCGAAAACGAGCATGACGAGGCCCAGTTCATCGCCAAGGAGATCGACAGGCTCCAGGACGAGGACAACCTCCGCCCCGGAGACGTTGCCATCTTCTACCGGACCAACGCGCAGTCCCGCTCAATTGAAGACGTATTGGTACGGGTGGGCCTGCCCTACAAAGTGGTGGGCGGCACACGGTTCTACGAGCGCAAGGAGATTAAGGACGCCCTCGCGTATCTTCGCGTCCTCGTTAATCCGGACGACGACGTGAACCTTCGCCGGGTGCTCAACGAACCCAAACGCGGTATCGGTGACCGCGCTGAGGGTGCCGTGGCAGCCCTCGCCCAGCGGGAACGGATCTCGTTCATGGCGGCCGCCCGCCGCGCTGAGCAGGCTCCGGGGATGGCCACCCGTTCCGTCAACGCGGTCCTTGGTTTCGTGAAACTGCTGGATGACCTCGCTGAGGTAGCTGCCGGTTCGGGCGCAGCGGCGGCACTGGAAGCCGTCCTGGAGCAGACAGGCTACCTGGCGGCCCTGCGCGCCAGCACCGATCCGCAGGACGAATCCCGGGTGGAGAACCTGGCGGAGCTCGTTGCCGTCGTCCGCGAATACGAACAGGAGAACCCCGAAGGATCCCTGGAGGCCTTCCTGGAGCAGGTGTCGCTTGTGGCTGATGCCGACCAAATTCCCGATGCCCCCGGAGCGGACATCGATGCCGCCGTCGCTGAGGCCAGGCGGCTGGGCGTGGTCACCCTGATGACGCTGCACACCGCCAAGGGCCTGGAGTTCCCGGTAGTGTTCCTGACCGGCATGGAGCACGGGCTGTTTCCGCACCAGCGCTCGGCCACCGACCCCAAGGAACTGGCGGAAGAGCGCCGGCTTGCCTATGTAGGGTTGACCCGTGCCCGGAAGAGGCTCTACGTCACCCGCTCGGAGGTCCGCAGCATGTGGGGGCAAAGCCAGTACAACCCGGCAAGCCAGTTCCTGGAGGAGATCCCCGCCGAGCTCCTGGAGTGGAAGCGTGAAGGAACCAGCAGGCAGTCCGGCGGCTGGGGCGGCGGATCCATCAGTTCGGGCCGCTACGGCGGATCCTTCTGGGGCGCCGGGACCGCGCGCGGCGCCGCTGCCGACTCCTCCGCCGGTTTCAACGCGGATGTCCCTGCTGCTGTCGCGCGGAACCGGGTGCAGCCCCAGAAGGAGATCGTGGCCGTCAGCGTGGGGGACAAGGTCAACCACACCAGCTTTGGCAACGGCACCGTCCTCGCCCTCGAAGGCGCCGGGGACAAGACCGTGGCAAAGGTGAAGTTCGACGTCGGCGAGAAGCGCCTGCTGCTGCGGTACGCGCCGCTCACCAAGCTCGACGCCTGACAGTCCCAGTTTTAGGGG
Organism: Pseudarthrobacter sp. NamE5; assembly: GCF_005796225.1. Lineage (GTDB taxonomy): Bacteria > Actinomycetota > Actinomycetes > Actinomycetales > Micrococcaceae > Arthrobacter. The sequence continues at coordinate 89,398 of NZ_VAHO01000011.1, read as the reverse complement.
CGCAGACCCCCGCAGCTCCGGCCGGCGCCGCCGTCGTATGAGCGGCGGCGCCAGGGGAGGCTGAGCCCAGCAATGCCGCATAATGGAGGCCATGCGACGGACTATTTGGGGGATGCTGGCCGTCCTTTTCCTGCCGGCTGTAACAGCATGCACCGTGGCCGTGGAGGACCCTGACTACGTGCCGCCCGGTCCGCTGCCGCCGATGGAGCAGTTGGAGCAGGCACCACTGTCAGATCCGCAGGACTTTTCAAGCGGCGAAGATGTCCTCTCCTTCATTACGCAGGACCGGACCGTAGCCTGCTCCCTCACTGCAGCCCGCGGAGCGCACCTCAACCTGCCGTATCGGCAGAACAGCTTCAGCGACGCTGAAAACAACAAACTGGCGACCGTTCCCGTGGCCCATTGTGAACTGGCGGAGTACCCGAAGCCCGTTGCCGGCGACATCACAGACGATTGCGCCGGGACCGGGCTCGGCTACCTGGGCGGGGCGGCGCTGCTCACCCCGGACATCGCCAAGTACGGCGAGTGCCGCTCCGGCGTCACACAAATGGAGGCAACCTATGGTCCGAACGGCAGCAAGACAGGCCCGCTGGCCGAACTGCCGGTCCTGGCCGAGGGCCAAAACCTGGAACGGAACGGACTGCGCTGTTCTGCCTACAACGGTGGCGTGGCGTGCGGAAACGTGTCGGCCGGGATCGGATTCTTTGTTTCCGGGCAGCGTTACGAACTGATTTCCGCACGCCCGGGCAGCAGCCCGGCGGGCCCCTCAGAGCCCTCAAAAACCCCGTAATTCCGCGGTTTTTCTACGCCTCATAGAATAGTGTCCTTACTCACATAAGAGGTAGTCTGGGACGGCCCGGTCCTTCCAAAGGACTAGAGTTCCCCATGGAGCATTACGCCGCGTGGCTCGTTTCCAGACAGGCCGCCGGTGCGTGCATTCCGCAGCCCGGTCATCGTCTTCGATGGTGTCCGACTGTACAGAAACTACTTCGACGTAGAAGGACACTAAACCGTGGACCTGTTTGAATACCAGGCGCGCGATATGTTCGAGGCGCACGGTGTACCCGTGCTTGCCGGCATCGTGGCGCACACCCCAGAAGAAGCAAAGGCAGCTGCCGAAAAGATCGGCGGCGTGACCGTCGTCAAGGCACAGGTCAAGGTCGGCGGCCGCGGCAAGGCAGGCGGCGTGAAGGTTGCCAAGTCCGCCGATGAGGCCTCTGAGCACGCCACCAACATCCTGGGCATGGACATCAAGGGCCACACCGTCAATAAGGTGATGATCGCCCAGGGCGCGGACATTGCCGAGGAATACTACTTCTCTGTCCTGCTGGACCGGGCCAACCGCAACTACCTCGCCATGTGCTCGGTCGAAGGCGGCATGGAAATCGAACAGCTCGCCGTCGAACGCCCGGAAGCACTGGCCAAGATCGCCATCGATCCTGCCGTCGGAATCGACCAGGCCAAGGCCGATGAGATCGTCGCAGCCGCAGGCTTCGCTGAGGAACTTCGCGGCAAGGTCGCCGCCGTGATCCTCAAGCTGTGGGACGTCTTCAAGAAGGAAGACGCCACCCTCGTGGAGGTCAACCCGCTGGTCAAGACCGGCGCCGGCGAGATCGTCGCCCTGGACGGCAAGGTCTCCCTCGATGAGAACGCCGAATTCCGCCACGCCAAGCACGCCCTCCTTGAGGACAAGGATGCGGCCGATCCCCTCGAGGCCAAGGCAAAGGCCCAGGACCTCAACTACGTCAAGCTCGACGGCGAAGTAGGCATCATCGGCAACGGCGCCGGCCTGGTCATGTCCACGCTCGACGTCGTCGCCTACGCCGGTGAAAACCATGGCAACGTCAAGCCCGCCAACTTCCTGGACATCGGCGGTGGAGCCTCCGCCGAGGTCATGGCCGCCGGCCTGGACGTCATCCTGGGTGATGAGCAGGTCAAGTCCGTGTTCGTGAACGTCTTTGGCGGCATCACCGCCTGTGACGCCGTCGCCAAGGGCATCGTCGGCGCGCTGGCCGAGCTCGGCCACACCGCGAACAAGCCGCTGGTAGTCCGACTCGACGGCAACAACGTCGAGGAAGGCCGCCGCATCCTGAACGAGGCCAACCACCCGCTGGTAACCCTGGCCGCCACCATGGACGAGGGCGCCGACAAGGCCGCCGAGCTCGCCAACGCAGCGAAGTAAAGGGACGCACCATGTCTATTTATCTGAACAAGGACTCCAAGGTCATCGTCCAGGGCATCACCGGCGGCGAAGGCACCAAGCACACGGCCCTGATGCTGAAGGCCGGCACCAACATCGTCGGTGGCGTCAACGCCCGCAAGGCCGGCACCACCGTCCTGCACGGCGACAAGGAAATCACTGTCTTCGGCACCGTGAAGGAAGCCATGGCAGAAACCGGCGCTGACGTCTCCATCGTCTTCGTGCCGCCGGCATTCACCAAGGCCGCAGTGGTGGAGGCCATCGAGGCCGGCATCGGCCTCGTCGTCGTCATCACCGAAGGTGTTCCAGTCCAGGACTCCGCGGAGTTCTGGGCCCTCGCGCAGTCCAAGCTGGACGCTGACGGCAACCAGGTCACCCGCATCATCGGCCCGAACTGCCCCGGCATCATCACCCCCGGTGAAGCGCTGGTGGGCATCACGCCGGCCAACATCACCGGCAAGGGCCCCATCGGCCTGGTCTCCAAGTCGGGCACCCTGACCTACCAGATGATGTACGAACTGCGGGACCTGGGCTTCTCCACCGCCATCGGCATCGGCGGCGACCCCATCATCGGCACCACGCACATCGACGCCCTGGCCGCGTTCGAAGCTGATCCCGAAACCAAGGCGATCGTGATGATCGGCGAAATCGGCGGTGACGCCGAAGAACGTGCCGCCGACTTCATCAAGGCCAACGTCACCAAACCCGTTGTTGGCTACGTTGCCGGCTTCACCGCCCCCGAAGGTAAGACCATGGGCCACGCAGGCGCCATCGTCTCCGGTTCCGCCGGTACCGCCCAGGCCAAGAAGGAAGCCCTCGAGGCTGCCGGCGTCAAGGTCGGCAAGACGCCGTCCGAGACGGCCAAGCTGCTGCGCGAAGTCTACGCAGCCCTCTAAGGCACCAGCACCCAACGCGGGACCGCTCATGCCCCTTTCCTTTGGGAGGGTAGCAGGAGCGGTCCCGCGTTGGTGTTTAACCGCAGGGACGCTAAGGCGCGACGCCGGGCTGGCGGCTTTTATGCGCGCGATGAGACTGCCACGGCTGCGGACGGACTTTTCCTGGGGCGCTTTGCGCACGATGCGGCAAACCTTGGCCGCGTGCTGGACGAAGCCCTGATGGCCCCTCAGACGCGCGACCCGCTCAGCAGCTCATCGAGCCGCTCGTAACCTTCGGTCATGCCGCCCTCCATGCCGGACTGCGCCATCCCGTCACGGGCCTCAATGCTGGGGTAGACGGAGTGGCCGCGCAGCCTGGTACGGCCGTTGCCCAGGTCTTCAAAGGTCATGAACTCGAGGCTGACGATGTCCGGGTAGCCCCCGAACTCAAACGTTTGGATGGCGAACTCATTCTCGCGGACCGTGTGGAAGATGCCCCTGAACTCGTAGGGGACCCCTTCCGGACCGGTATGGAGGTAGCTGTAACTGCCCCCGGTCCGGAAATCGTAATGGTCAACGTCCATCTTGTAGCCCCTCGGGCCCAGCCATTGGACAAGAAGGTCCGGTTCCTTGTGTGCGCGGAACACATCCGCCACCGGAAAGTCGAATTCACGCTCGTAATCGATGAAGGGGACGCCTTCAGGAACGCTGAGTTTCAGGGAATTGCTCATGATGACTCCTTGGACATTAGCCGCTGCTGTCCGCAGCCTGTGATCTGAGTACGGCGTCGAGGCTGCGGAACTGCCCTTCGCGGACCAACCTGTACTGGTCGATCCAGGCGGTCAGTGCCTCCAGCCGCGCCGGGTTCAGGTGCACGGGCCTGCGCTGGGCATCCCTGGATCGGGTCACCAGCTCTGCCTGCTCGAGTACCTGGATGTGCTTCGAGACCGCCTGCTTGGAAATCTCGAACGGTTCTGCCAATTCGTTCACAGTGGCCGGGCCCCGGCTGAGCCGGGCAATAATGCTCCGCCGCACGGGATCGGCCAGGGCCATGAAAGCCGAATCCAGTGCCGCACTTTCAGAGCCCATACCCAAGCCTTCTTGGTCAACCTGTTCGTTTATCAACCTATCGGTTGTTTAAGGATAGGCCCGGGCAGATGTTGTTTCAAGCCCTTGACTCTTGTTCTTTCAAGAAGGCATTTGTTAGTATGTCAGTACAAACTTTCTGAGGAGAAAAAGTGCCACTTGTACGAATCGACATCAATAAAGGACGCAGTGCTGAGGAGCTTCAGCGACTGAGCCGGGGCATCCATGACGCCATCCTCGCGGAGTACGGAATTCCGGAGCGGGACTACTTCCACATCCTTACCGAACACCCGGAGGGGCAGATCTTCGCCCAGGACGCCGGCCTGGGTTTCGAGCGCACCACCGGAGTGGTGATGATTCAGATCTTCACCCAGGGCGGGCGGTCGCAGGAAGCGAAGCAGCGGCTGTTTACCGCGGTGGCCGAAAAGCTGGCAGAGGCAGGTGTGGCCGGCGAGGACGTCTTCATTGGATACGTGGAAAACACCGCCGGGGACTGGTCGTTCGGCTACGGCCGGGCCCAGTACGTGACCGGCGAGCTGGCGGTTCCCAAGAAGTAGCGCCCGGCCTGCCATTGGGGGCGGGCCGGAAGTGAAATCGCGATGTAAGCATGTCAGTACAAACTTTTGACAGGACATTGAGATTCGGGCAAAGTAGTGCGTGTGGCCTCCACCACGGCCTGCCAGTCCTGGAACTCATCCGCGAAGGTTTAGAGTTTCACACCAGAAAGGTCCACGATCACCGTGACCCATGAGCTTCTAACGATCGGGCGCATCAGCGTTGATATCTACCCGAACGATATTGGGGTTGGCCTGGAGGATGTAACATCCTTTGGCAAGTACCTCGGCGGATCGCCGTCCAATGTGGCTGTCGCTGCTGCCCGGCATGGCCGCCGCACCGGTGTGATCACCCGCACCGGGGATGACCCCTTCGGCACTTACCTGCACCGGGAACTGGAGAAGTTCGGCGTGGACGATGCGTTCGTCACCCCGGTGCCGGGACTCCAGACAGCGGTCACGTTCTGCGCGATCAAGCCGGCCTCGGACAATTTCCCGCTGTACTTCTACGGGCGTTTTCCGACTGCTCCCGATCTGCAGATCAGGGCTGAAGAGCTTGACCTCGACGCCATCCGTGAGGCCGGGATCTTCTGGTCCACGGTGACGGGTCTATGCCAGGAGCCGAGCCGCGAAGCGCACATCAAGGCCCACGGGGCCCGTCCCCGCACCGGCCTGGCCGAGGGCCAGTTCACCATCCTTGACCTTGACTACCGGCCCATGTTCTGGGCCTCGGAGGAAGAGGCGCGGGCCGAGGTGGCCAAGGTCCTGCCACATGTCACTGTCGCCATCGGCAATGACAAGGAATGCGCCGTGGCGGTGGGGGAGGGAACCCCTGACGAGCAGGCGGACAGGCTGCTGGCAGCAGGCGTGGAGATCGCCGTCGTCAAGCTTGGTCCGGACGGCGTCATGGCCAAGACCCGCACCCAGCGCGTCGTCTCCGCTCCCGTCCCGGTAGAGACGGTCAATGGCCTGGGCGCAGGGGACTCCTTCGGCGGAGCCTTCTGCCACGGTCTGCTCTCCGGCTGGCCACTGGCTCAGGTCCTCGATTACGCGAATGCCGCAGGTGCCATCGTCGCCTCCCGCCTGTCCTGCGCGGATGCCATGCCGACGCCGGATGAGGTCACCTCGCTGCTGGCCGAACGCGGCCGCAATGTTCCGGGCGCTGCCCCCGGCTCAGCGGCTGCCTCCGCCCAGCAGCTTGCCACCGAAGGAGCAGCACTGTGACACTCACCCCCATCGCTTCGAACCACGCCTTGAATGACGATTCCCGCCGCTATGAGCACCTCAGCACCATCCGGCTGGAAGACCCGGAAGCTGTGGCACGCGCCGCCAAGGCCCGCCGCCGCCACCCGGGAGTGAAGGCTGGCCGGCAGAACTTCATCGTCGCGGCTGACCACCCCGCCCGCGGGGCGCTGGCCGTCGGAAATGATCCGGTGGCGATGGCTGACCGGCGCCAGCTGCTGGACCGGCTGCAGATCGCACTGGCAAATCCCGCTGTTGACGGCATTCTCGCCTCCCCGGACATCATGGACGACCTGCTCCTGCTGGGTGCCCTGGACGGCAAACTGGTTTTCGGTTCGATGAACCGGGGCGGGCTGTCCGGTCTGGTCAACGAGATCGATGACCGCTTCACCGGCCACACCGCAGCCGCGCTGGAAGCCCTGGGCGCTGACGGCGGGAAGATGCTGACCCGCATCTGCCTGGGTGACCCGGACACAGTCGCCACCCTTGAGGCGACGGCCAAGGCCATCGATTCGCTCGCTGAGCGCAGGCTGATCGCCATGGTGGAGCCGTTCCTGTCGGTCCGCGAAAACGGCAGGGTCCGGAATGACCTGTCCACGAACGCGGTGATCAAGTCGATCGCTATTGCCGAGGGCCTGGGTTCCACGAGCGCCTATACCTGGATGAAGCTGCCGGTGGTCGCGGAGATGGAACGCGTCATGGCTGCCACCACCATGCCCACGGTCCTGTTGGGCGGCGACCCGGAGGGGACCCAGGACGAGGTCTTTGCCAGCTGGCAGGCCGCCCTGGCATTGCCCGGCGTCCAGGGCCTGACTGTGGGCCGCACCCTTCTCTACCCGGCTGACGGGGACGTCGCCGGCGCCGTAGCCACAGCAGCCTCGTTGCTGAACCACACCGCAGAAGTATCGGAGTAACACCCATGGCATCAGTACAGGGATCCCGCCGCATGACGGTGGCCCAGGCCGTCGTCGAATACCTTTCGAAGCAGTACACCGTGGACTCGGTTGACGGCGTCGAGTACCGTGAACGGCTCATTCCGGGCACGTTCGGTATCTTCGGGCACGGCAACGTGGCCGGTGTGGGCCAGGCGCTGAAGCAGTACCAGCAGCTGGATCCGGCCATCATGCCGTACTTCCAGGGCCGGAACGAGCAGGCCCAGGTCCACCAGGCCGTGGGGTACGCACGGCACACGCGCCGCCGCCAGACGTTCGCGGTGAGCACCTCGATCGGTCCGGGGTCCTCCAACCTGCTGACGGGTGCGGCTTTGGCCACCACCAACCGGCTCCCTGTGCTGCTGCTGCCTTCCGACACATTCGCCACCCGCGCCGCTGACCCGGTGCTGCAGCAGCTGGAGCAGCCCTACGCGTACGACATCACCGTCAATGACGCCTTCCGGCCGCTGTCCAGGTTCTTCGACCGGGTGTCCCGGCCCGAGCAGCTGTTCTCCGCGTTCCATCACGGCCTGCGGGTCCTGACGGACCCGGCAGAGACCGGCGCGGTGACCATTTCGCTGCCGCAAGACGTCCAGGCCGAGGCCTTCGACGTGCCCGGGGAGTTCCTGGCCGAACGCGAGTGGCGGATCCGCCGCCCGGACGCGGACGACGACGATATCGCCCGGGCCGCAGAGACCATCCGGAGTGCCAGACGGCCGCTGATCATTGCCGGCGGCGGTGTCCTCTACGCCTACGCGAATGACGAGCTCGCAAAGTTCGTCGAGCTGACCGGCATCCCCGTGGGCTACACCCAGGCCGGCGTCGGCGTCCTGCCTTGGGACCACCAGCATTCCCTGGGTGCCATCGGCTCCACCGGCACGACGGCGGCCAACGCCATCGCTGCCGAGGCGGATCTGATCATCGGGATCGGCACCCGCTACGAGGACTTCACCACCGCGTCCCGCACGGCATTCCAGAACCCGGACGTCAAGTTCGTCAACATTAACGTCGCCCCCATCGACGCGTACAAGCACGGCAGCACGCTGCCGATCGTTGCCGACGCCCGCAAGGCCCTGGTCAAGCTGAACGCTGTCCTGGGCGGCTACCGCGTCGGCGCCGACCTTGAGCAGAGGGTGGCGGCGGAGAAGAAGCGCTGGAACGCCACAGTGGACGAGGCGTTCGACACCCGCCACACCCCGCTGCCGGCCCAGAACGAGATCATCGGGGCCACCTCCCGCGCCATGGACGCCCGCGACGTGGTGATCTGCGCCGCCGGTTCGCTGCCCGGTGACCTGCACAAGATGTGGCGCGTCCGGGATCCGTTCGGCTACCACGTGGAGTACGCCTACTCCTGCATGGGCTACGAAATCCCCGGTGGGCTCGGCGTCAAGCGCGCCGCCCTGGCCGAAGCCGCGGCAAGCACGACGGCGGCAGGCACGGGGCGCGCGGACGTGCGGGACGTCGTCGTGATGGTAGGGGACGGCTCCTACCTGATGATGCACACCGAGCTGGTTACCGCCGTCGCCGAACGCATCAAGCTGATCGTGGTCCTGATCCAGAACCACGGCTACGCCTCCATCGGATCCCTCTCCGAAATGCTCGGCTCGCAGCGGTTCGGCACCCAGTACCGGGCACTGAACGAGGAACAGCACAGCTTCGATGAGGGCGAGACCCTGCCGGTGGACCTGGCGCTGAACGCCGAGTCCCTGGGCGTGAAGGTCATCCGGATCGAGCCGGGGGAGAAGGTCATCGCCGAACTCGAACAGGCCATCCGCGACGCCAAGGCAGCACCCGAAGGCTCCGGGCCCATCCTGATCCATGTCGAGTCCGACCCGCTCCTGGACGCACCGTCCTCGGAATCCTGGTGGGACGTGCCCGTCTCCCAGGTATCCGAACTGGAATCCACCCGCCAGGCGTACCAGACCTACGCCGACCACAAGTCACGCCAGCGCAAACTGCTCGGCTGAACCCCCTTTCCACCACTCAAGGAAGAGTCCCCCCATGACTGCCACCACCACTGAGACCACCGTCATCAACCACTTCATCGACGGCGTTGAAACCGCAGGCGTTGGTGACCGCACCACGTCCGTGTTCAACCCGGCCACCGGCAAGGCCACCGCCACGCTGCGCCTGGCCAACCGTGCCGACCTGGAGGCCGCTGTCGCCGCAGCCCGTAAGGCCGCCGACACCTGGGGTGAGATCTCCCTGGCCAGGCGCACCGCGGTGCTGTTCAAGTTCCGCGAACTCGTTGCATCCCACGTGGAGGAGCTGGCGCAGCTGGTGACCGCCGAGCACGGCAAGGTCCTCTCCGACGCCAAGGGCGAGATCGGCCGCGGCCTGGAAGTCGTCGAGTACGCCTGTGGGATCCCCACCCTGCTCAAGGGCGACTACTCGGACCAGGTCTCCACCGGGATCGACGTGTTCAACTTCCGTGAACCGCTCGGCGTGGTAGCGGGCATCACCCCGTTCAACTTCCCGGTGATGGTGCCGCTCTGGATGGCCCCGATGGCGATCGCCACCGGCAACGCCTTCATCCTCAAGCCCTCCGAGCGTGACCCCTCAGCCTCGCTGCTGCTGGCAAAGCTGTGGAAGGAGGCCGGCCTGCCCGACGGCGTGTTCCAGGTCCTGCACGGTGACAAGGAAACCGTTGACGGGCTGCTGACCCACCCGGACGTGGACGGAATCTCCTTCGTCGGGTCCACCCCGATCGCCCAATACGTCCACGAAACCGCCACCAGGCATGGCAAGCGCGTCCAGGCCCTGGGCGGGGCGAAGAACCACGCCATCGTCATGCCCGACGCCGACCTGGACAACGCCGCCGACCACCTCGCCGCCGCAGCGTTCGGTTCCGCCGGTGAACGCTGCATGGCCATCAGCGTCGCCGTCGCCGTCGGGGATGCTGCCGACCTGATCGTCAAAAAGGTCGAAGAGCGCGCCCTGGCCGTGAAGGTCAACAACGGCACCGCCCCGGACGCCGAAATGGGCCCGGTCATCACCCCCGCCGCCAAGGAACGCATCGTCAGGATCGTCACCGAAGCCGAAGCCGCAGGCGCCGCCATGGTGGTGGACGGGCGTGACCTCGTGGTCCCGGGGCACGAAGACGGCTTCTGGGTCGGACCCACCGTGATCGACCACGTCAAGACCGAAATGACCGCCTACCAGGAGGAAATCTTCGGCCCCGTCCTCGTGGTGGTCCGCGTGGACACCCTCGAAGACGGCATCAAGCTCATCAACGCCAACCCCTACGGCAACGGCACCGCCATCTTCACCTCCTCCGGCGCTGCCGCCCGGAAGTTCCAGCGCTCCGTGACCGTGGGCATGATCGGCATCAACGTGCCGCTGCCGGTGCCGGTGGCCTACCACTCCTTCGGCGGCTGGAAAGCATCCCTCTTCGGCGACAAGCACATCTACGGCCCCGAAGGCGTCTCCTTCTACACCCGCGGCAAGGTCGTCACCTCCCGCTGGCCCGAAACCCACCACGCCTCCGGCGCCTCCTACAACTTCCCCTCCAACTGATCCCGCCGCGCGGAAGACCAGAGTAGAAAGACAACGCTGTCATGACTGAGAACAAACTGATCATCGGCACGGCGCCGGACTCCTGGGGTGTCTGGTTCGCGGACGATCCCAAGCAGACGCCGTGGGAACGTTTCCTCGACGAAGTGGCCGAGTCCGGCTACAAGTGGATTGAACTGGGCCCGTACGGCTACCTGCCCACGGACCCCGCCCGCCTCGCCGAGGAGCTCAAGCAGCGCGACCTCCAGATCTCAGCCGGTACGGTCTTTACCGCCTTCCACCGCGGCCTGGACCAGTGGGAAAGCGCCTGGGAGCCGGCCCGCAAGGTGGCGGAGCTGACGGCAGCCATGGGCGGGGAGCACATCGTTGTCATTCCGGCAATGTGGCGTGACGATGTCACGGGGGAGGCAGTGGAAAGCGGAACACTTAGCGGGAAGGCCTGGGACGACCTGTTCGCCGGCCACAACCGCCTGGGCAAGACCCTGCTGGAGGACTTCGGCCTGAAGCAGCAGTTCCACTCGCACGCGGACTCCCACGTGGGTGCGCAGGAGGACATCGAAACCCTGCTCGGCGCCACGGATCCCCAGTACCTCAACCTCTGCCTGGACACCGGCCACGCCGAATACTGCGGGGCGTCCAGCCTGGAGCTGATCAAGAACTACCCTGACCGGATCGGCTACCTGCACCTCAAGCAGATCAACCCGGAGATCCTCAGGAAGGTCAACGAGGAAAACATGACCTGGGCCGCCGCCAACCTGGCCGGCGTCATGACCGAGCCGCCGAACGGCCTGCCGGACCTGCGCGCGGTGATCGAAGCTGTGGAAGGCCTGGACCGGCCCATCTTCGGCATCGTGGAGCAGGACATGTACCCAGTGGCGTTCGACGTGCCGATGCCCATCGCTAAGCGCACCCGCAACTACCTGCTGTCCTGCGGTTCCCGCACCACTGTCAATTGACAGCTACCCCTCCTCATTTCCCCACAGACACCGAAGGACAGAACAATGACTGAAACACTCCGCGTAGCCGTCATCGGCGCCGGGCGCATGGGTGCCGACCACATCCAGCGCCTCAACAAGCGCATCCACGGAGCCGAAGTGGCCGCCGTCGTGGATGTTGACCTGGCCCGCGCGCAGGCCGCCATCGAAGGCATCCCGGGTGCCGTGGCGCTCGCCGATGCCGAGGAGGCCATCAACAACGGCGACGTCAACGCGGTGCTGATCGCCACCCCTGGATTCCTGCATGAGGACATCCTGTTCAAGGCCCTTGCCAAGGACATCCCCATCCTCTGCGAAAAGCCCCTGACTCCCGGTGCTGACTCCTCCTGGAAGGTTGTCCAGGCAGAGGTGGCACTGGGCCACAAGCGCATCCAGGTGGGGTTCATGCGCCGCTTCGATGCCGAGTACGCCGCGCTGGGCGGGATCATCCGGAACGGTGAACTGGGCGAGCTGCTGATGCTGCACCACCAGCACCGCAATCCCAGCACCCCGGCGGGCTTCACCAACGAGATGCTTATCAACGACTCGGTGGTGCACGAGTTTGACGCCATCCGGTATTTCACCGGTGAGGAAATCACCAGCATCCAGGTCCGCCTGGGCAAGGCCACCAGGAACGCTCCGGCCGGCCAGCATGACCCGCAGCACGTCCTGCTGGAGACCGAGTCCGGCGTCCTGGCCGACGTGGAAATCTTCGTCAACGCCAAATTCGGCTACGAAGTGGCCACCCAGGCCTCCTTCGAAGAGGGCATCGTGAGCATCGGCGGCGACAACGGACCCTACACCCGCAGCGCCGGCCACTGGGGCGGCAACGTGACCCCCGGCTTCGAGGAGCGCTTCGGTGCGGCTTACGACGTCGAAATCCAGTCATGGGTTGACGCCGCCCTCAAGGGCGAAATCGGCGGCCCTACGGCCTGGGACGGTTACGCTACGGCAGCCTGCTGTGAAGCGGGCGTCGAAGCCCAGAAGAACGGCGAAAAGGTGGCCGTCAAGCTCGCCCCCAAGCCAGACCTCTACAAGTAGAGCCACCCACTTCCCTCCAGCCTTACTGATCCACAATGGAGTGTTTTTCGTGAAAATCGCACTTGATCCCACCCCGTTCCACCACTCGCACAGCCTGCTGGAGTTCCCCCAAGTGGTGGCGGACCTCGGCTACAAGTACATGCAGATGACCCCGCACGCGGACTTCATCCCCTTCTACAACCACCCGAAGGCCGATGACGAACTCGTGGGCCAGCTCAGCAAGGCCTGCAAGGACGCGGGGATTGAGATTGCGTCCGTCCTGCCCGTACTCCGCTGGTCCGGCCCGGACGAGGACGCGCGCGAAGCTGCAGTCCGCTACTGGAAGCGGGCCATCCAGATCTCCGTGGACCTGGGCGTCAGCACCATGAACACCGAATTCAGCGGACGGCCGGAAAAGGCAGAGGAATCCGAGCGGGCGTTCTACCGCTCAATGGAGGAACTGCTGCCGATTATTGAGCGGGAGGGCATCGACCTGCTAATCGACCCGCACCCGGACGACTTCGTGGAGGAAGGCCTTGCCGCCATCCGCGTGATCCGCGGCCTGAACTCCAGGAATGTGGGCATGGTCTACGTGGCCTCGCACAGCTTCCATATGAAGGACTCGCCCCTGGACATCATGCGCGCCGCGGGGGACAAGCTGCGCCTGGTCCACGTGGCTGACACCATGGACCACCACGCCTCGCATGGCCTGCGGTACATCACCAACCCGCCGGGCAACCCTGTCCGGGTCCACCAGCACCTGAAGATCGGCGACGGCGACGTCAACTGGGACGAGTTCTTCGGCGGCCTCAAGGAGATCGGCTTCCTGGACCGGGACAACACTGTCATGGTGTCCAGTGTCTTCGCCGAGGACGAAAAGGCCCAGGACGTCTCCCGGTACCAGCTGGAGACCATGAAGCAGTACGTCCAGAAGGTCAGCGTATGAGTTCCCCTGTCCCGTCCGGTACCGCGAAGGTCCCCGGGAACCACAGGAAGGCCTTGCGGACCGTCACCATCATCTCCACGTTCGGCGGCCTGCTCTTCGGTTACGACACTGGCGTGATCAACGGTGCGCTGCCGTACATGCAGGAGGATCTGGGCCTCACCCCGCTGACGGAAGGGCTTGTGACGTCCTCCCTGCTGTTCGGTGCGGCCTTCGGTGCCTTGTTCGGCGGCCGGCTGGCAGACCGGAACGGCCGGCGGAAGATGATCATGGTCCTTGCCGTGGTGTTCCTCCTCGGCACGCTCGCCTGCACCTTTGCACCCAGCACAGAAGTGATGATTGCCGCCAGGTTCGTGCTTGGGCTCGCCGTCGGCGGCGCCTCGGTCACGGTGCCCGTGTACCTGGCGGAAGTATCGCCAAGCGCGCGGCGCGGACGAATCGTCACGCAGAACGAGCTGATGATCGTCACGGGCCAGTTGCTGGCGTTCATTTTCAACGCCTACCTCGGAAACACCTTCGGGGAATCCGGCGGCATCTGGCGCTGGATGCTGGTCATCGCCACGCTCCCTGCCATCGCATTGTGGATCGGGATGAACTTCATGCCCGAAAGCCCGCGCTGGCTGGCGTCCATGGGCAGCTTCGGCGAAACCCTCAGTGTGCTGCAGCGCATCCGCTCGCAGGCGGAGGCGCGTGCGGAGTTCGAAGAGGTCAAGGCCATGGCCGTCGAGGACTACAAGTCCAAAATGGGTTCCTGGCAGGACCTGGGGATTCCATGGTTCCGCCGGATCTTCTTCGTTGGCCTCGGCCTGGCGGTGATCCAACAGATCACCGGCGTGAACTCGATCATGTATTACGGCACCCAGATTCTGGCGGAGTCCGGATTCGGACGGGAGGCTGCGCTGACGGCCAACATTGCCAATGGCGTGATCTCGGTGCTGGCCACGTTCGTGGGAATTTGGCTCCTCGGCAAGGTGGGACGCCGGCGGATGCTGATTACCGGGCAGGTGGGTACGACGACGGCGCTCCTCCTGATCGGGCTCTTCTCGCTGATCCTGCCGGAGGGCGCAGCCCGGGGTTTCGTGATCCTGTCCCTGACTGTGACCTTCCTGGCCTTCCAGCAGGGAGCCATTTCACCGGTTACGTGGCTGATGCTGTCAGAAATCTTCCCTCTGAAGATGCGTGGTCTGGGCATGGGAGCTTCGGCGTTCGTACTGTGGATCGTGAACTTCCTGGTGGGCTTCGGCTTCCCCCAGCTCCTGGCCGCCATTGGGCTATCCAACACGTTCTTCGTGTTCGCCGTGCTGGGTGTTGGTGCCATAGCCTTCGCCGCCAAGTACGTCCCGGAAACCAAGGACAAGAGCCTTGAGGACCTGGAGCACTACTTTAAGAACCTCGCGCCCGAAAAACCGGGAGCCGCCCTGGACCAGCGCATTTAGCCGGCGCCGCCGCCACCCTAAACCGCCTGATGCCCCGCTGAGAGTTTTCTCGGCGGGGCGTTCAGTTCGTGGGCCCGGTCACGATCCCGCGCCGGGGCTGGAGGAGCGCCGGACCATCAGCGCGGGTTCGAGCTTGCGGGTCACGGCCGGTACTGAGCCTCCAGCCAGGCGCTCCAGCATGACCTGCGCCGCCAGCCGGCCAAGTTCCCCGGCGTGCTGGTCGATGGACGTCAGTCCGATCAGAGGCGACGCTGCCACCTCGATGTTGTCGCAGCCTACGATCGCCACGTCGTCGGGAACGGCCACGCCATGTGAAGCAAGGGCTTCCATGATGCCGACGGCGGTGAGGTCGTTGTGGGCGAAAATGGCCGTGGGCAGGGCGGCGCCTGAGGCAAGGAACTGTTCCATGACCGCGCGCCCGCCGCGCCCGGTCATGTCGCTGTGCACCAGCATCGGCTCAAGGCCGAACTGCCGCATGGCCCACAGGTAGCCTTCCCTGCGGGCGGTGTACGGCAGCCAATCCGAGATGTCCACATGGGCAATGTGCCGGTGCCCCAGTCCGTGCAGGTGCTCCACGGCCAGAGCTCCGGAACGAAAGTCATCCGTCAGGACGGAATCGACGCCGTCGACCTCCAGCTCCCGGGTGATGACGACGGCGGGTGTCCCCCGCAATGCCGTCTCCAGCTCCTCCGGTGAGCCGGTGTAACCGGCAAGGAGGATCCCGTCCACCCGCAGGTCGGCGAACGAGCGGATTGCCTCCAGCTCTGTACCGGGATCAGCGGAGCCGACGGCGACCATCACCTGGTTGCCGCTGCCGGCGAGGCCCTCGGCAATGCCGTCGTAGATGTCGGCGAACACCGGGTTGTGCAGGTCGAGGAACAGGACGCCCACGGTGTTGGTGCGATGGCTGGCCAGGCGGCTGGCCAGCCGGTTGGGGGAGTAGCCCAGGGCGGCGGCGCTTTCCAGCACCGCCGTCCGCTTGGCAGGGGAAACCTTGGGCGAGTCGCGCATAACCAGGGACACCAGCGCGCGGCTCACACCGGCGTCGCGGGCCACGTCCTCCATGGTGACGGGCCTGCGGGTGGGGAAAGTCTGCTTCACAACACCCCACTATTCCACCGGCGTCCGGCGATGCGGCGGAGCTAGGCCCCGAACGGCAGGCGCGGGTCGATGTCCTGGCCGTCCCAGGTCTGCCGGACCCAGCCGTGGTGGGGGTCGTCGCTGATCAGCCACTCGCGCACCGGCCCGGGACCTGCCATGACGTTCAGGTAGTACAGGTCGTAGCCCGGGGCCGCCATCGCGGGGCCGTGCCAGCCGTAAGGCACCAGCACAACGTCGCCGGTACGCACCTCGGCGGACACGTCGATGGGGCGCTCGTCGGAGGCGTACACGCGCTGGTAGCCGATGGCATCGGCGTCGGCGGGAGCTGCTGAACCTGCGGCCACCTGCGTCTCGAAGTAGTAGATTTCCTCGAGGTGCGTCTCGCCGTCTTTCTCCTCGTCATGCTTGTGAGGAGGATAGGAGGACCAGTTGCCGGCGGGGGTCAGGACCTCGCACACGATGAACCGGTCTGCCTCCAGGGCGGCGGGGGTGCCGAAGTTGTGGACCTGGCGTGAGCAGTTGCCGGCTCCGCGCAGCTCCACCGGGGTCTCGGCGGCGGGCACCAGGCGGGTGGGGTACGAGGCGTTGGCCGGCGCCGTGGCAACCGCCACCCGGCCGCCGTCGGCAGAGCTGATGGTGACCGCGCGCCCAGTGCCGGAGTAGAGGACGTCGGTGGGGCCGCTGAAGACGGAGGCGCGCCCCGCAAGCTGGTATTCCATGCCCTCCACGGTGACGGTGAAGGATCCGCTGAGCGGCACCACGATGCGTTCCTCGTCCGCGGCGGGAAGGACGACGTCGGACCCTGCTGGCAGGGTGGCAACCTTCAGTCCGGTGTGTGCCCACCCCTCCACAGCGAGTGAGGAATCGGACGTTCCGATCGAAACGTCCCACTTGCCGTCGGCGGCGGTGCCCAGGGGGTAGACCCAGTTGGTCATGGAGTTGGCTCCTTGAGTTAGCGCTGTACGAGTGTCATTTCAAAGCTGTAGGAATCGGCCCGGTACACGTGGTGGCCGGTTTCCACGCGGCGGCCGGTATCGTCCACGGCCGTTCGTTCCATGGTGACCAGGGCCGAGCCAGCCGGTGTGTCCAGCATGCTGGCCTGGTAGTCGTTGGCGGTCATGGCCCCGATCCGCTGGGTGGCCAGGCGGAAGTTGACGCCGCCGCGGCGAAGGATGGCATAAAGTCCTTCGGCCGACAGCATGGCCTCGTCCATCTCGGCGATGTCGTCCCGGACCCAGTTCTCCATCAGGGCCAGCGGCTTGCCGCCGACTTTGCGGAGGCGGGTGAAGTGGTAAACCTTGGAGCCAGTGGGTAGCTGAAGGGTGGCCAGGGTGGAGTCATCCGCCTCCACATGCGAGAAGCTCAGGACTTCGGTGGTGGGCTTCTTGCCGTTGTTAGTGAGGTCGTCATAGAGGCTGGAGAGCTCAAGCGGACGGCGCACCTGGCTTGAGACCACCTGGGTTCCAACCCCGCGCTTGCGGACGAGCAGTCCGGACCTGACCAGCTCATCCATGGCCTTACGCATTGTGGGGCGGGACAGGTTCAGTTGGGCGGCGAGGTCGATTTCATTATCCAGGCGGCTCCCCGGCTCAAGGACCCCGCTGTAGATTGCAGCTTCAATGCCCTGCACCACCTGGTGGTAAAGGGGCACGGGTGAGGAGCGGTCGATGCTGAGACCGAGGTTGTTCGCCACGTTCGTTCCTGTTCCTTGATGCAGCTGCAGCAGGCTCCGTACGCCACCGGCCACTTTGCCTTCATATGTTCTCTTGATAGGACATACTCTGCCTTCGATGGTAGCAGGAGCGCCGGGCCGGTCAAGGGATTCCCGACGGCCAAGAGGAAGCAGTGAAGAAGAAAGCACATGTTCTGACATTAAGACTTTTCCTTGACGGCGACAGTTAGAGCGCTCTAATGTGGTGTCACGCATCACATTCCCGACCGTCCTTCCGGTCCCCGAGAGAATTTGAGAGGCAACAATGCTGTTGCAAAAGACTTCGACTGCCGCCCAAGGGTCCCGGCGCCGCGGCTACCTCGCCCGGCTCACGGTCATTTCCACCCTGGGCGGGCTGCTCTTCGGCTACGACACCGGCGTGATCTCCGGTGCGCTGCTGTACATGAACGACTCCCTGAATATGAACGCTGTCGAGGAAGCCACGGTGGTCAGCGCCCTTTTGTTCCCCGGAGCCGCTGTGGGCGCCCTCACCGGCGGGCGGATGGCTGACAGGCTTGGACGGCGGGGCTCCCTGCTGATCTGCGCCCTGCTGTTCCTGTTCGGTGCCATTGGCTGCGCCATCGCCCCCACCGTTCCCTTCATGATCGCAGCGCGCATCCTCCTGGGCCTGGGAGTGGGCGCTGCCGCCGTCACCTGCCCCCTGTACCTGGCGGAAATGGCCCCGGCACACCTCCGCGGCCGCATGGTGACCATCAACGAACTCATGATTGTCACCGGCCAGATGCTTGCCTTCGCCATCAACGCCCTGCTGGATGCGCTCATACAGGACCCCGAAGTCTGGCGCACCATGCTGGGGATCGCGTCGCTGCCCGCCCTTGCGCTGCTCGCCGGCATGCTCCTGCTGCCGGAGTCGCCCCGCTGGTACGCCATCCGCGGCCGCCTCGAGGACAGCCGCCGGGTCCTGAACCTGAGCCGCAGCCCGGAAGAAGCGGAGAGCGAGTTCCAGGAGATTGCGCAGGCAGCCAAGACCGCGAAGCAGGAACGCGGCCACGCCTGGCGCGACCTGCGGGACAACCCCTGGATGCGCCGCCTGCTCTGGATCGGCATCGGGCTTGCCACCGTGCAGCAGGCCACCGGCATCAACACCGTGAACTACTACGCGCCCAGCATCCTGGAAAAGAGCGGCCTGGGGGTCAGCGCATCACTGGTTGCCACCATCGGCGTGGGCGTCACCTCGGTGCTGATGACCATCCTGGGCATCTGGCTGCTCGGCTTCATCGGCCGCCGGAAGATGCTGATTATAGGCTTCTCCGGTGTGGTGGGGTCGCAGGCCCTGCTGGCTGTGGTGTTCCTGCTGCCCCAGTCGGACCTCGCCAGCTACATCATCCTCGCCGCCATGATGCTGTTTGTTGCCTTCGTCCAGTGCTTCATCGGCACCTGCGTGTGGCTGCTCCTTTCGGAGATGTTCCCGCTGGCTATCCGCGGCTTCGCGATGGGGATTGCTGTCTTCGCGCTGTGGACCGTCAATGCCGCCATCTCGTTCCTGTTCCCGATCGTCGTCGAGGCGCTCGGCTCCACCGGAACCTTCGGCCTGTTCGTCCTGGTGAACCTCGCGTCCCTGATGTTTGTGAGGAAGTTCGTTCCGGAAACCAAGGGACACTCGCTCGAGGATCTCGAGGCACACTTCCGCCACGGCGAGCCCGTCCGGGTCCCGGCCTGACAACAAGTCCTTTCCTGAGCGCGGGGCCGGATCCTGCCCTTCCAGAAGCTCTGGAGGGCGCGGCTTCCGGTCCCGCGCTGCCGATTCAACAGGCCTGCTGCAGGGAATGCTCGACGGCGGGTGGCCTACGCTGGGTGCATGACCAACCGGCGCAGGACTGCGACACAGCCATGAACCTCTATGGAAACCTGGGTCCCAGCCCCCACAACCTGGAAGTGGAGGACCTGGAAAGCTTCGACCGGCTGGTAAGTGGCGGCGCAACGGATATGCACGGCTGGCACGCCCAGTCCCTGGACCTGCGGGGGAGGGCCGCCGCGCTGGAAGGCATGCACGCCGAAGGTGCCATCTTCCTGGGATGCACCTTCGACGAGGGAGTGGAAGACCTGCTCCGCCGACGCGGAGCGCTGATCTTCCCGCGGCTGGAATCGGTCCCGTTCGACCCCTACCGCTCCACCCTCTATGCGCCGCAGGAGCTCTACGCCGGACTGGCCGACTCTTCGTACGAGGACCTCCCGGATGCCCGGATCTACCAGTGGAGCATCCAGCCCGGCCAACGGCACCGGCTGGACGCCACCCTGGCGTCCGCCCTGCACGACCACGCCGTCGGCGACGCCTTGGAGGAGGCGATCCGGACAGGGCCGTGGCAGGGCCGGTCCATGGTGGGAGTGATGGGCGGGCACGCGGCGCAGCGTGGAACGGGAGAGTACGCAGAGGCTGCACGGCTGGGCAGGCTCCTTGTCCGGGACGGGCATGCAGTTGCCACCGGCGGGGGACCGGGGGCCATGGAAGCAGCGAACCTGGGCGCTTACCTCGGCGGGGCGTCCGACGGCGACCTCCACGCCGCGCTGGGCATGCTCGCCTCCGTCCCCGGCTTTCGTCCCTCGGTGTCCACGTGGGCGCGCGCAGCCGCAGCCGTCGTCGAACGTTTTCCGGACGGGACTCCGTCCCTCGGTGTCCCCACCTGGTTCTACGGCCACGAGCCGCCAAACTACTTTGCCACGCACATCGCCAAGTACTTCGCCAACGCGGTCCGTGAAGCCATCCTGCTCGAACTGTGCACGGGAGGCATTGTCTTCCTGCCGGGAGCCGCCGGCACGGTGCAGGAGATCTTCCAGGATGCCTGCGAGAACTACTACGGGGCACGGGAAAAGATAACACCCATGGTGCTGGTGGGCAGGCGCCACTGGGAACAGCAGTACCCCGCGTGGCCCATGCTGCGGAGACTGGCGGCGGGCCGGCTCATGGAGGACCGGATCTTCCTGGTGGACACTGTGCAGGAGGCGGTGGAGGTGCTTCGGGGGCAGTCGCTGCCCGGCTAAGCACAAACCCGGCTAAGCGCAGACGCTGTGCCGGACAATCACAGGCGGCGCCCCGGTTACAGGTCCTTCCGGCACTGGGCCTTGCCCAGCTCATACAGCCCGTTGAAATCCCCGGGGGACAGCCCTTCCGGCGTGCCGATCTCCGGGTACATCAGCTGGGCCGGATCGTCCACGTGGTCGAGCCCCATCACGTGGCTGAGTTCGTGCAGGATTACCGCCCTGGCATAGAGGTGTCCGTCCGGGTTAAGGAGCTCATCCGCAATCTGCGGCGCGTCAAGGTCCAGGCCGCCGGTCACGAAGGTCTTGGGACCGCCGTCGTAACTGAAATGGGTGCTGCCGCCGGTGCCGATGACTTTGCCTTTCAGCTGCGGTGCCGTTTCAGGGGTTGTCCAGGCGATGAGCAGAGGGGCCCACCGCTCGCCGTAGGAGTCCGGCTGGTACGGAGGCCGCTGCGGCGAGGGCTGCTCACCGGTGGCCCCGTCGTACACGAACTGGATCCCGGTGGCCGTTGAAATGGTGGAAATGGCTTCGGTGACCAGCTGCTGCGCCCCAGCCGGCGCCAACTGGTCATTGACCACGTAGTGCAGCGGCCGGCACGGGGAGTATCCTACGGGGCTGCCGTCACCGTTGACGGCAAGGAACCGGTATGCGTCGCTCCCCACGGCCGGCGGCGCGGCTGCAGCCAACGGAGCGTCTGCTTCCTCGAAACCGGGAGGCGGCGTCCCCGTCCGGGCCTCCGATGGCGGCGCCTGACCCGATTCCCCTGCTCCATCCCGCTCCTGCTGTCCGGCGGACTGGCCCTTCCCAGGGCCGATACGGATATCCAGCAGGTCCTTGAAGCGGGGATCGCCCAGTGCCACCATCGCCCCGAACGCTGCCGCCGCAGCCAGGGCTGCGATCAGCAGAAGCCGCACAATCTCCCGCGCGCCGCGGCGGACCTTTGTTCCCGCGTGGCGCGGCGTCCGGCCGCCCACTACCCAATCCCCACTGGCTGCCCGCTGCTAATGGATTACGGTGCCGAAGACAAGCCCCAGCAGGTACGTGACAGCGGCGGCACCCAGCCCAATGGCCAGCTGGCGAAGGCCGCGGGTCAGGGGAGAGGTGCCGGACAGCAGGCCCACTGTCGCCCCGGTGATCAGCAGGGCAATACCCACCAGGACGCCCGCCACCGCCAGGGCGGCCACGCCGGTCAGGCCGAACACGAACGGCAGGATGGGAACGACGGCTCCGGAGGCGAAGAAGCAGAAGCTGGACAGGGCGGCGCCCCAGGCGGTGCCCACCGCCTCATGCTGGTCTTCGACGTCGGGCAGTTCCGGCTGCAGGGAAAGGCTGGGATCGCAGTCGCAGGGGAGCAGGCCCATGCGTTCGGCCACGCGGTGCTCGGCCGCTTGCTGCGTCATGCCGCGGGCCAGATACACCAGCAGCAGTTCGTTGTGCTCGAGGTCAAGCTTGGGGGCCGCCACCAGGGTGACCTGCGTGGGCCGGGTGGCAGCCAGGAGTTCGCGCTGCGAGCGCACGGAGATGAACTCGCCCGCCCCCATGGACATGGCGCCGGCCAGGAGCCCGGCGATGCCGCTGAGCAGCACCACACTGCTTGCCACGCCGGAGGCCGCCATGCCCATCACCAGGGACAGGTTGCTGACCAGGCCGTCGTTGGCACCGAAAACAGCAGCCCGGAAGGTGCCCGCCAGGCGGTTCCGTCCCCGGGTTGCCAGGCCACGGACCACTTCCTCGTGGATCTGCTCGTCGGCTGCCATCGCATCCGTGGCGTTGGGGTCCTTGGCATAGGGGGAGCGGCCTTCGGCGCGCTGGGCCAGGGCAAGGACGAACACCGATCCGAAGTGGCGGGCCAGGAAGCCCAGCAGACGGCTGCGGATCGACGCCGGTCGCGGCTTGCCCGCCCGGTCCCCGAGCAGTGCCAGCCAGTGCGCTTCGTGGCGGCGCTCGGCTTCAGCCAGGGCCAGCAGGATGTCACGTTCCTCGCCCTGGCGGTTCTGGGCCAGGTCCCGGTAGACGGCAGCTTCGGCGCGTTCGTCAGCAAGGTACTGCCGCCACCGCTTGATGTCCGACGGCGATGGCTGGGTCTGCTGCTTCTGGGGCCGGGCCTGTGGCTTGCGTTCTGCGTGCTGGCTGGGTTCTGTGTGCTGGCTGGATTCGGCGTGTTGGGACACGGACACTCCTGGGCTGGATGGGGCATGGTTCGGCCCCATTGCAGTGCCAGCTTACTGCGGAAATCCGCGGTTTTTTGGCTGGTCAACCTGTCCCCTGCTTTTCGGTCCGCCTCAATTCCGCGCCCGTGGCCTGGCCGGCTGCACCCGGCTCCGCTGCTATTGACCCGCCTGCCGGCCGGTGCTGTGATGAAGGTGTGGCGCGGCCAGCGCCCTCACTGAAAGAGCACGTCAGGCGAATAAACGGAGGTTCAAACATGAGCACCACCGGACAGCACCCGGACATGCCGCATCTGGAGTCTGTAGAGGCGGATCCCGCCTACGATTACGCTGAGGATGCACCGGCAGTTGAGGACGACTGGGATACGGAGGACGAATTCCTGGACGAAGAGGAGCCTGTAGTGCAGGCCCCTCCCGTCGTGATCGACGCCGAGGACCGACCAGTTCCGCTGGAGGACCCGGACGAAGTTCGCGACACCGAGTAGGACTGACGACGGCGGCACCTGGCTGCGCTAAAAAGCGAAGGCCGGGTGCCGCCGTCGTGCTTCCCTCCAACGTGCCGCTACGCGGCGGGCATCTGCTCCCGGGAGCCTTCAGCATCCTGCCCGGCCACCCGGCGCTGCCAGTTGCTCATCACCTGCGGGTCCGTGGGCTTGGTCAGCAGGGAAACCGCGATGTACACCGCGGCGGAGGCCAGCAGGCCGTAGTAGATGGGCTCGTTGGCGTAGATGCCGTCCAGCGGCGCCTTGGCGTTGATTTCCAGGATGATCATGGTGCCCAGCGTCACCACTGAGCCCACTGCCATGGAAGCTGCGGCCGCGAGACCGGTGCCCCGCTTCCATACCAGTCCACCGAGGATGGCCACCAGGAGCCCGCCCACCAGGATGTCGTAGGCGATGGTCAGGGCGGCCACCACGTCCTTGGTGATGATCGCGATAACGATGGCAACGATGCCCAGGGCAAGGACCCAGATCCGGTTGGCCTTGACGTCGTGCTCCGGGTTGTCCGTGTCCCCGGTGTTGATGTCCTTGCCGAACCAGCTGGCGACGAATGGCAGGACATCGGCGCGGGCAACCGTTGCGGCGGCGATGAGGGCCCCGGAGGCGGTGGACATCATGGCGGCCACGGCAGCTGCGAGCACCAGTCCGCCGATGCCGACGGGAAGCAGGGTCTGGGCCACTTCGGCGTAGACGTCGTCCTTGGCGGCGATCTCAATGTTGGACAGGGCAACGCTGGCCGCCATGCCGATCAGGGCGCCGGCGACGCCGTAGAGGATGCAGTAGATGCCGGCGGTGGCACCGCCCCACCGTGCAACAGCCGGTGTTTTGGCGGTGAAGACGCGCTGCCAGATGTCCTGGCCGATCAGCAAACCCAGGGTGTAGACCACGAAGTAGGTGATGATGGTCTGGACGCCGATCCCGTCGACCTGGAAGAAGCTTTCGTCCACCCTGCTGCGGATGCCGTCCATGCCGCCGGCTGCGTTGAGCGTGAAGGGGAGCATCAGGAAGAAGATGCCCACAGTCTTGATGATGAACTGCACCTGGTCCGCCAGGGTGATGGACCACATGCCGCCCACAGTGGAGTAGACCAGCACAATGGCACCACCCACGGCAATGGCGATCGCCCGGTCCCAGTCAAAGAGGACCACGAAGATCGTTGCGTAGGCGCCGGTGGACGTGGCGCACAGCATCAGCGTGTAGGCGAGCATCACAATGCCTGAAGCTTCAGTTGCCCTGCTGCCGTAGCGCAGGGTGAGCATCTGCGAGACCGTGTAGATCTTCAGCTTTTGGATGGTCCCGGCGAACAGCAGGCTCAGGAGCAGGACACCGGCGCCGATGGCCACCACCAGCCACATGCCGGAAATGCCGAACTTGTAGCCAAGGCCCACACCGCCCACTGTGGAGGCACCGCCCAGGACGACGGCGGCCATGGTTCCGGTGTAAAGGAACGGGCCGAGCCGGCGGCCGGCAACCAGGAAGTCGCTGTTGTTCCTGGTGCGGGATTTGCCCCACCAGCCAAAGGCCAGCATTGCCAGCAGATACACCACCACAATGGCGATGTTGATGACGCTTACGTCCATGTTGGGCTCCTTTGAGCATAAGGGCAGCGAGGCGCTACATCCGGTGGCGGGAAGCCTGCCGTGCTGCAGGGAAGGGAGCGAGAGGGGATTCTCAGATATTGCCCATTAGGCAACAAGTGTTTTCCAAAGAATAGGCTGTGACGGTGATAACAGTCAAGGCATATTCGGTGGGCCGGGGCTCGCCTGCAATGCCGCGTCACAGAAGGGGCTGACCACTAGTATTGCTCCAGAGCGGGGCCGGGTGGCCGGCCATGAAAGGTTCGTAAATGAAGGCACTGCCAGTTGAGCCGAGCAACGTTCCGGTAGCCATCGGTTCGAGGATCCGGGCAGCCCGGCAGTCCCAGCGGCTCACCATCGAGCAGGTTGCTGACGCCACGGGACTCACCAAAGGGTTCCTTAGCCGGGTTGAACGCGACCTGACGTCACCCTCTGTCGCGTCCCTGGTGACGTTGTGCCAGGTCCTGTCCATCTCCATTGGCGACCTCTTCGCGGCGCCCGAAACGCACCTGACCAAGCGCAACGAGGGGCCCCGGATCTCATTGGGCGGCCAAGGGATCGTGGAGCGTCTGCTGACCGCCCGTTCCGAACGGCGCATCCAGATCATCCAGGCGATGATCGAGCCGCACGGCCGCGGCGAGTCTGAACTGTATGCGGTGGACTGCGATGTTGACGTCCTCCACGTGATTAGGGGCAACATCCGGCTGATCCTCACGAACGAGGAGTATGACCTCAGTACCGGAGATACCGTGACCTTTCCCGGCCGCGAGCCGCACACCTGGATCAATCCCACGGACAAGACGGTCGAGGTGCTCTGGGTCCTGGTGCCCGCCGCCAGCCGCTGAGCAGTTCCTGGCGGGGACCGGGCTCTATCGGTGGCCGGGGTTATTGAGCGGTCCAGTTTATACGGCCAAGTTTCGCAGGAGGCCGGCTTTCGGGGGAGGCCGGGTTGCGTGCGCCAGGCCGCTTGGCTGGCCGGGCGTGCCCTCCTGCCCCTTTCGCGCCGCGGCTTTGAATTGTCCTCCCTGCAGCTGCGGAGTTCGTGCCCGAGTTCCTTGTCGGCCGGTCAGGGCAACTGGGCTGGAGCGTCCAATGTTTAGCCCGAACGGCCCGCCCTGAGTGCGAGTGCTGCCCGGACATCGGCCAGAACCTGCTGCTGGTTGAACCAGATGTGCTCAGGCATGTAGCGGAGAACGGCAAACCCTTTCACAGTTGACGAGTTGTTCCGGTCCCGGTCGCGGAGCATGTCAACCCGCTTCGAATGAAAGGCATGGCCATCTATCTCAATGATCAGGAACCCGGCAATGAGGAAGTCGACCCGTCCAATGCCGGGCAGGAAGACCTGCGGTTCAAAAGCAATGCCATTCGTCCGGAACAAGTGCTGGGCGTCCACCTCTACAATCGACTCCGCGCGAAGATCGAGCTCCCGAAGCGCGCGCAGGACCGGCGCGGACCGGTCCCCGCGAAGCACGTTTTTCAGGAGTTCAAGGGGCACCCCGTGCAGCCTGATAGCCGAGGTGGCAAGTGCGGTCGAGGCTGGCGGCTTGAGGCATCCCAGTGCGTGCAGTGCCACATCCTCCACTCCTGCAAGGGGCAGTGTAGGGTGTCCATCGAAGCGCACCGTCCGATGCCGGATGAAGCCTGAGCCGTGACCGTGGTTGCAGGCCAAGTGCATGTGGGTTGGCGGGTTTCGAATCCAGAGCCCGTAATGGCCGGCGGCGCTTGCGCATGTCAGCCGCCCATTGTGGTGGATTGCCGCCGCCAGCCCGGGATTGCAGCCCGGCGCGAGGAAAACTCCCCGCCGTGGCTGCGTTGCGCCGTGGCTGACGAGCCTGGCGATTTGCCGTTTGGAGTATCCCGCCTCAATGAGTTGGGCCGTGCGGGCCGCTCCGCCTGCCTGGACGAGATATTCGAAGATGTCCACGGAACCAGTCCACACCAGGCCGACCCTGCCAGCCAGAGTGTTTAAGTTGTATGTGAGATCAGGTACCCGGTCGTAACCGGACCTTCCAGCCCGGTTGCACTGCCCGGATTCTGGCTGCCGTTGCCACCGGCCGCGCCAACCGGGGCCAGGGGCACCTCGGGCGGGAGTGGGGCGGCGGCAACTGGGCAGGAAGGGACGCGATGCACCCTGGCTGCCAACCGGCACCTGGAATGGGCAACAGTAAACAAGTGGTGCACATAGGAAAACCGGGGTGTATGATGGCAGTCACACGACGTCCCTGAAGTCCTTGAAGGAGAGGCCCCCTTGGAAGAGCTGCGCATCGAAGCTAACGGCAACCTTGGCCCTATCGATTCATCCCGCATTCCCCGCTATGCCGGTGCTGCCACCTACGCCCGCCTGCCGCGGCTGGACCAGGTGGCTAAAGCTGATATCACGGTGGTGGGGGTCCCTTTCGATTCCGGTGTCTCCTACCGCCCCGGCGCCCGGTTCGGGGCCAACCATGTGCGCGAGGCCAGTCGCCTGCTGCGCCCCTACAACCCGGCGTGGGACGTCAGCCCCTTTGAAAACGTTCAGGTGGCGGACGCCGGCGACATGGCGGTCAACCCCTTCAACATCAACGAGGCCATTGAAACTGTGCAGCAGAACGCACTGGACCTGACCGCTAATGGCAGCAAGCTTGTGACCCTTGGCGGTGACCACACCATCGCCCTTCCGCTGCTCCGGGCTGCCGCGGAACGCGCCGGAGAGCCGATTGCCATGCTGCACTTCGACGCCCACCTCGACACTTGGGACACCTACTTCGGCGCCGAGTACACCCATGGCACTCCGTTCCGCCGTGCCGTGGAGGAGGGCATCCTGGACACGGAGGCCATCAGCCATATCGGTACCCGGGGACCGCTGTACGGCAAGAAGGATCTCGACGACGACCATCGCTTCGGGTTCGGAATCGTCACCTCCGCAGACGTCTACTACCAGGGCGTCCTGGAAACCGTCGCAAAGGTCCGGGACCGGATCGGCAACCGCCCGCTCTACATTTCGGTGGACATCGACGTCCTTGACCCGGCCCACGCGCCCGGCACCGGCACTCCTGAAGCCGGCGGCATCACCAGCCGCGAGCTGCTGGAAATCATTCGGGGCTTCCGGGGCATGAACCTTGTCGGCGCTGACATCGTGGAAGTGGCGCCGGCCTACGACCATGCGGAAATCACCGGCGTCGCCGCCAGCCACGTCGCCTACGAACTGGTCACCCTCATGGCGGACAATGCCCTTGCCGGTGACCGCTTCGGGGCAGCCAACGGCTACGCGGCGCAGGCCCTCGGCCAGGAGGTCCGTCAGCCGGCGGGCTTCGCCGCCGGCACGGAGTAGGAAAGATGGCCAGTCTCGAAGCGGATACCGCTGCCGGAGGAAACAGCGAAGGTGCGGGTGTGCGCAACGGCGGGGACCTCGTCGTCGAAACCCTGGAAGCGCTGGGTGCCAAGACTGTCTTCGGCATCCCCGGGCAGCACGCCCTGGGACTCTTTGACGCCATGGGCCGAGGCAACCTGCAGTTCGTCTCCTCCCGCGTGGAGAATAACTCGGCCTTCGCGGCGGACGGATACTCCCGGGCCACCGGAGACGTCGGAGTTCTCTTCCTCTCCACCGGCCCCGGTGCGCTGACGTCGCTGGCTGGGCTGCAGGAAGCCTATGCCACGGGTGTGCCCATGGTGGTGGTGGCCAGCCAGATCCCGCTGGAGGGCCTGGGAGCAAGGCGCAAGGGCATGCTGCACCAGCTCGATGACCAGAAAGCGTCAGCTGCAAACGTCACCAAGAGCCAGCGGCTCATCCAGCACGCCTCGGGGATTCCCTCTGCCATCCAGGATGCGTGGACGGAGGCCATCTCCTCCCCGCAGGGGCCGGTGTGGATCGAAATTCCGCAGAATGTGCTGCTGGATCCCATCATGGTGCCGCCTGTTGAAGACGCGTTGGCCGAGGCCACGGACAACCCGCCCCGGGTGGAACTGGTCCGCGAAGCAGTGAAATGGCTGGAGGCGGCGGAACGCCCAGCCATCATCGCCGGCGGCGGCACCCGCCGTGGCCGGGCCGAGAAGTCGCTGCTGTCCATTGCGGAGAAGCTTCGTGCCCCGGTGATCTGTACTCCGGGTGGCAACGGAGCTTTCCCCTGGAACCACGAGCTGTCGCTGCAGGCCTGGATCGAGGACCGCTACATGACCGACCTGCTGGAGGACGCGGATGTCCTGCTGGTCATCGGCTCGTCACTCGGCGAGGTCACCTCCAACTACTTCACCTTCGAACCCCGCGGCAGGATCATCCAGATCGACGCCGAACCCCGGGTGCTGGAGTCCAACCGGCCGGGCCTCGGCATCCGCGCGGACGCCGGTCAGGCACTGGCCGCCCTGGACGAAGCCCTTAGGCCAGAGAAAACAGCGGAACCAAGCTGGCACGGTCAGTCACCGGAAGACCTGGTGAAGGTTACCCTGGCAAAGGTCCGCGCCCGTCTCGAGTCGCAGGACCTGGGCAAGGAACTGAAGTTCATGGCCGACATCCGTGATGCTGTCCCGGCGGAAATGCAGACGTTCTGGGACATGACCATCGCCGCCTACTGGGCCTGGTCCTGCTGGGACGCCCGCGAGGGCCAGTTCCACTCCGCCCAGGGCGCCGGTGGTCTTGGCTATGGCTTCCCGGCCGCGATCGGAGCGGCGGTGGGACTGGAGACCCTCGGCAAGCCGGGCCGCGTGCTCGCAGTATCCGGCGACGGCTCCTCCATGTACTCCATCTCCGAGCTCGCCACAGCAAAACAGCACAACGTCCCGGTCACCTGGCTGATCGTGGACGACGGCGGCTACGGCATCCTGCGCGAATACATGGTGGGCGCCTTCGGCAAGGCCACCGCCACGGAGCTCGCACGGCCAGACTTCGTCAAACTTGCAGAAGCTTTCGGCGTGCCCGCCACCCGGGTAGCGCCCGAAGACGTGGGGGACGCGCTTAAGGCAGGCTTCGCCGCGGACGGCCCCAACGTCGTCGTGGTGGAAACCCTGCTCAAGATGTTCGCGCCCACCCACCTGGACCACTAACACAGCGGGAACAGAAAAAACCCGGCTCCCACAAGGGGCCGGGTTTTTCGCGTCTGCAAGCAACAGGTGCCGGGCCAGCAGATAGTTTCCACAAGCAACCAATTTGGGGTATAGTTGCTTAAGGCAAACAACCGAGGGGTAGGAATCATGGCGGTAGCGCCGGATACGGCGGCGGATCTCGTCTACCAGATCTTCGACCTCCAGCGCGCAGTGCGGTGCATCGCCACGGCCAGCGTCCGGGGTCAGGAAACGGGCGTCGCCCTGCAGGGCGTGCTGCGGTTCGTAGGGGAGGGGGAGTCCCGCGCCACCAGGCTTGCCGAGCGGCTGGGGGTTAGCGCCCCGGTTCTCAGCCGCCACCTCGCGGACCTGCAGGAGCAGGGCTTTGTGGTCCGGCGGCAGGATCCCGACGACGGCCGGGCCCAGCTGGTAGGCCTCACCCCTTCCGGTGCGGAAAAGCTCCGGCAAATTGAGGAGCAGCGTGCAGCTGCCCTGCAGGACTACCTGTGCGACTGGAGCGAGGAGGACGCCGGCAACACCGCGCGGACGTTGTACAAACTCACTGAATCACTGAAGAAATCAGCCCGGGCAACGGCGGCCGGCACCCCAACAACAACGCTCGAGGAGCAGAAACATGGCTAGCCAAACCGCCGCCGCAGCCGTCCCGGACACGGCCCCTGAGATGTCCCACCGCCAAATCATGGAAGCCCTCACCGGGCTCCTGGCAGCCTTCTTCACGGCCATCCTCAGCAGCACCATTGTGGCCAACGCGCTGCCCACCATCATGGCCGATCTTCGCGGAACGCAAACAGACTTCGCGTGGGTGATCACCGCCGCGCTGCTTGCCAACGCCGCCACAACCCCCATCTGGGGCAAGCTCGCCGACCTCTTCAACAAGAAGGTCCTGGTCCAGCTCAGCATTGTCATCTTCGTTGCCGGGTCCGTCATGGCCGGGCTCTCCGAAACAATCCCGCTGCTGTTGGTGGCCCGCGTTATCCAAGGCGTGGCCATGGGCGGCCTGACAGCACTGGCGCAGGCCATCATCGGCACCATGATCCCGCCGCGCAACCGCGGCAAATACTCCGGTTACATGGGTGCCGTCATGGCAGTGGGCACCGCGGGCGGGCCGCTGCTGGGGGGATTCATCGTGGACAGCCCGCTCGGCTGGCGCTGGACGTTCTTCGTCTGCGTGCCGCTCGCCGTCGTCGCCCTGATCCTGCTGCAGGTCACCCTCAAGATCAGCCACGTGCGGCGCCCGGCCAAAATCGACTGGCTCGGCTCCATCCTGCTGACCTCCGGCGTGAGCCTGCTTCTCATTTGGGTCTCCTTCGCAGGCAACCCGGCCTACTACGACTGGGTCTCCTGGCAGTCCGCTTTGATGGTGGGAGGCGGTGTGCTCCTGCTGGCGCTGCTGGTGCTGGTGGAGTCCAAGGTTGAACAGCCCATCATCCCGCTCAAGATCATCTCCGAACGCACCACCGCGCTGGCCATTCTCGCCTCCGTGGCCGTCGGCATCGCCATGTTCGGTTCCTCCACGTTCCTGGGCCAGTACTTCCAGGTGGCCCGCGGCGCCACCCCCACGGAAGCCGGGCTCCTCACCCTTCCCATGATCGCCGGCAACCTGGCCGGGTCCGTGGCTTCCGGGCTCCTGATCAGCCGCACGGGAAAGTGGAAGGGCTACCTGATTGCCGGGTCCATCCTCCTGATTGGCGGACTCGGCCTTGCCGGCACGATGGACCACACCACGGAACTGTGGCACGCGGGTGTCTTCACCGCAGTCCTGGGCCTTGGTTTGGGCATGCTGATGCAGAACCTGGTCCTGGCAGTGCAGAACACCGTCCGCGCCGCGGATATCGGGACTGCCAGCGCGTCGGTGGCCTTCTTCCGGTCTGTGGGCGGCGCCATCGGCGTCTCCGTGCTGGGCGCCATCCTTGCCAACCGGGTGAGCGAACTGGCCACCCAGGGGCTGGCGGCGGCGGGCATCCCGGTGCAGGGCGGAACGGCAGGCTCCAGCATGGACCTTGCCCACATGCCGGAGCCGGTGCGTGACATCATGCGGGCAGCCTACGGCGACGCCACGGCCGAGGTCTTCCTGATCTCCGCGGTGGTGGCAGTGGTGGCGCTGGTCTCCGTGCTTTTCATCAAGGAGAAGCCGCTGCGGCGCACGGTGGACATCCGGCCTGAGCAGGCACCGGGACAGGTAAGCGTGGCGCCGGAATTTGCCTCCGCGGGTAAGTAACGGAGCGGAGTACTCCCCTCGGATGATCTTTTACGGGTCTGTTTCACGGCCGGGTCGAGTTTCGTAGAGTGGGAAGGCTAAGGGTGTCAGCCCCGGCTGCTACTACTTAAGCGCCAGGCTTTGCGAACTCATCCGCGAACAAACCTTAAGGACCCGTGGGCATGCTCCTCACCTTGATACGGCGGTTTTCCAAGCCGTATATGCCATACATCGTGGCAGTCGTTGTGTTTCAGCTTGCGTCCACGATTGCGGCGCTGTACCTGCCCAGCCTGAATGCCCAGATCATCGATGAAGGCGTGGCGCGCGGGGACACCGGCTTCATCTGGCGGACGGGCGCTGTGATGCTGGTGGTGGCATTCATCCAGGTGGGCACTGCCATTGCCGGTGTGTATTTCGGTTCGAAAACGGCCATGGCCATGGGCCGGGATCTGCGGCGCGGCGTTTTCCGGAAGGTCACCGGCTTTTCCGCCAAGGACGTCAATGCCTTTGGTGCCCCCACACTCATTACGCGGGGCACCAACGATGTCCAGCAGGTGCAGATGCTCGTACTGATGGGGCTGAACTTCATGGTGGCCACGCCCATCATGTGCGTCGGCGGCATCATCATGGCCCTGCGGGAGGACCTCAATCTGTCCTGGCTGGTCTGGGTCTCGGTGCCCCTCCTCACCGTGGTGGTGGGGTACCTGGTGGTCCGGCTCATGCCGCTGTTCCGGTCCATGCAAAAGAAGATCGACCGGATCAACGCCGTGCTCCGTGAACAGATCATCGGCATCAGGGTGGTCCGCGCGTTCGTCCGGGAGCCATACGAAACGGAGCGGTTCGGCGAGGCCAACAAGGAGCTGACCGATGTGTCCCTGAAGATCGGGGCCCTGTTCGTCCTGATGTTCCCCGCGATCAGCATGATCCTCCACCTGTCCACCGCGGCGGTCCTGTGGTTCGGCGGGCAGCGGGTCGATTCGGGCGAGATGCAGGTGGGAGCACTGACGGCCTTCCTGCAGTACCTGCTCCAGATCCTGGTCGCCGTCATGATGGGCACCTTCATGGCCATGATGATTCCGCGTGCCTCGGTGTGCGCGGACCGCATCGGCGAGGTGCTCGACGTCGAGCCCTCCATCAATGATCCGGAACGCCCCGAGAAGCCGGGCACGCTGCGCGGTGTGGTCGAGTACCGGAACGTCACCTTCGCCTATCCCGGGGCCGAGTCGCCGGTGCTGAGCAACATCACCTTCACTGCCCGTCCGGGGCAGACCATCGCGATCATCGGCTCCACGGGCTCGGGCAAGACCTCGCTCCTGTCCCTTCTGCCCCGACTTTACGACCCCGCAGAGGGGGAGGTGCTGCTGGACGGTGTTCCCGTCAGCAGGATGGACCGCGCTGAGATCACCAGGCGTGTGGCATTGGTGCCGCAGCGGCCCTACCTCTTTTCCGGCACCATCGAGCACAACCTCCGGTTTGGAAAGACCGAAGCTACGGAGCAGGAACTGTGGGACGCCCTGCGGGTGGCCCAGGGCGAAGAGTTTGTGCGGGCCAAGAAGAACGGCCTGCACTCCCGCATCGCTCAGGGCGGGACTAATGTCTCCGGCGGCCAGCGCCAGCGCTTGTGCATCGCACGGGCCCTGGTGACCAAGCCCCGGGTGTACCTCTTCGACGATTCCTTCTCGGCCCTGGACGTGGCCACGGACGCCCGGCTCCGGGCTGCGCTAAAGGGAATCACCGCGGACGCCACCGTGATTATTGTGGCCCAGCGGATCTCCACCATCACCGAGGCGGACCAGATCCTGGTCCTGGACAACGGGCGGATTGTGGACCGCGGGACCCATGAAGAGTTGCTGGAGACCTCGCCCACCTACCAGGAAATCGTCGAATCCCAGCTGAGTGTCGAGGAGATGGCATGAGCCCCCGCAGGAAAGACTCCCCGGACGTCGACAACAAGGGACCGGCCCAGGACAAGCTCGACGTGGAGCTGGTTGACGAACCGCTTGAGGACGACGGGTTTATCGAGGAGGAGTACAAGCCCTCCGAAGCCGACGGCGACATGTTCGGCGGGATGCCGGCCAAGAAGGCAGAGCACTTTTGGCCCTCGGCAAAGAGGCTGATGGGGCTGCTGAAGCCCGAAGCCCTTGGGATCTACGTGGTGGTGGCCATGGTGGTAGTTGCCGTGGTCCTGAACGTGATTGCCCCCAAGATCCTGGGCCAGGCGATGGACGTCATCTTCGCAGGCGTGGTGGGCAAGCAGCTTCCCGCGGGCGCCACCAAAGAACAGTTCGTGGCTGGCCTGCGCCAGCAGGGCCAGGACAACTTCGCGGACATGGTGGCCCGGATGGAGCTGGTACCCGGCGCCGGCATCAACTTCGACAGGCTCACCGGGCTCATCGCAGTGGTCCTGCTGATGTACTTCGTGGCCAATATCTTCCTGTGGCTGCAGGGCTACGTGCTGAACCGCATTGTGATGAAGGTGATCCGGCAGCTTCGCGACGACACCGAGAAGAAATTGAACCGGCTCCCGCTGAACTACTTCGATACCCGCCAGCGCGGCGACGTCCTCTCCCGGGTGACAAACGACGTCGACAACATCCAGCAGGCGCTCCAGCAGGCCTTCGCCCAACTGATCAACTCGCTGCTGACCGTCATCGGCATCGTGATCATGATGTTCATTGTTTCCTGGCAGCTGGCCCTGATCGCGCTCGTTGCACTTCCGCTCTCCGGCGTGGCAGCGGGCATGATCGGCGTGCGCAGCCAGAAGCTCTTCGCAGCCCAGTGGAAAAATACGGGGGCGCTGAACGGGCAGATCGAGGAATCCTTTTCCGGCCATGACCTGGTGCGCGTGTTCGGCCGGGATGCGGACATGCTGGAACGGTTCGAGGAACGCAACGAGGCCCTCTACAAGGCCAGCTTCGGAGCGCAGTTCGTCTCCGGCATCATCTTCCCGGTCATGCAGTTTGTTTCCTACCTGAGCTATGTGGGGATCGCCGTGGTGGGCGGACTCAGGGTGGCCTCCGGCTCCATGTCCCTGGGGGACGCCACGGCGTTCATCCAGTACTCCCGGGAGTTCACGCAGCCGCTCGGCCAGATGGCGGGCATGGCAAACATGCTGCAGTCCGGCGTGGCGTCAGCCGAGCGCGCCTTCGAGTTCCTGGACGCCGACGAGCAGGAGGTTGAAACCGCAAGCGAGCACCTCCCGGCCAGGACCGACGGCCACGTGCATTTCAGGAATGTCACTTTCAGCTACACCGAGGACAGGCCGCTTATCGAGAACCTGTCCTTCACCGCCGAACCGGGAAACACCGTGGCCATCGTCGGGCCCACCGGGGCGGGAAAGACCACCCTGGTCAATCTGGTGATGCGGTTCTACGAGCTCAATTCCGGCGCCATCATGCTGGACGGCGTGGACATCACCCACCTCAGCCGTTCCGAACTCCGGTCGAAAGTGGGCATGGTGCTGCAGGACGCCTGGCTGTTCGGCGGTTCCATCTACGACAACATCCGCTACGGCAACCTCGACGCCACTGAGGAACAGGTGCTGGCAGCAGCGAAGGCCACCTTTGTGGACCGCTTCGTGCGTGCCCTTCCGGACGGCTACAACACGGTAGTTGACGAAGAAGGCAACAACGTCAGCGCCGGTGAGAAACAGCTGATCACCATCGCGCGCGCCTTCGTGGCGAACCCGTCGCTGCTCATCCTGGACGAGGCAACAAGTTCCGTTGACACCCGCACTGAGCTGCTGGTGCAAAAGGCGATGGCCGCCCTCCGCACCGACCGCACCAGCTTTGTAATCGCCCACCGGCTCTCCACCATCCGCGACGCCGACACCATCCTCGTGATGGAAAACGGCAGGATCGTCGAACAGGGGAACCATAAGGTCCTGCTGGCCGCAGAGGGCGCCTACCGCCGCCTGTACATGTCCCAGTTTGCCGGGGCGGACGCCGGAGAACCCGCAGTGGATGATTCGACGGCGGTGCACAGCTGAGCGCGCACGGTGGACAGCGGATCGAGGTTCTTGTCCCCATGCGCTGGGGCGACATGGACGCCTATGGCCACATTAACAACGTGCAGATCGTCAGGATGCTGGAGGAAGCCAGGATTGCCGCCTTCGGACCGCCCCGGGGTGCGGGACTGCCCGGCGTCGAACCGCAGGTTTCCCTGTTCAATGATGTCCCCGATGGCATCATGGCTTTGGTGGTGGACCACAAGATCCGCTACGTCAGGACCCTTGAATACCGCAACGTGCCGG
Organism: Pseudarthrobacter sp. NamE5; assembly: GCF_005796225.1. GTDB lineage: Bacteria > Actinomycetota > Actinomycetes > Actinomycetales > Micrococcaceae > Arthrobacter. Next base: position 53,083 of record NZ_VAHO01000011.1, on the reverse strand, counting down.
CCGTGGTGCAGGTGTGGATCGGTGCTGTCAAGGGGGCCAGCTTCGATATCCACTATCTGATCCAGGACCCGGTCACCCGGGAGGACTGCGTGAAGGCCAGCAGCCACTTGGCGTTCGTGGACGAAGCCACCGGCGGGGTCCAGCGGCTGACGCCCGTCCAAAAGGACCGGCTGGCCCCCTATAGGCACTAAGCCCCTGTACAGGACAGACTGCACATACTGGACTGGAACCACCACCACTACGAAGGGAAATCCGGATGGCCAAGAACAAGACCCGCGTCGCGAGGAAGAAGAAGACCTGGAACGAGATGTCGCCATCGTCCAAGGCCGGCACTATCCTGGTGGGCATCGCCCAGGTGTCGCTGCTGGTGGCAGCACAGCGGGACATCTCCAAGCGGCCGGCCTCCCTCGTCAACGGGCCCAAGGCCGCCTGGCGCGCCGCATCCTTCATCAACTTCATCGGTCCGATGGGGTACTTCATCTTTGGCCGCAAGCGGGGGACCGGAGCGCCGTAGCGCAACCCCGGGTCACAGCCGCGCGCGGGCTCCGGGCAAAGTGGTGCAGGGACGCTTGGAGCGGCCGCCCAGCTTGACCCTGTAAATTTGAGTCCATGACCCCCGCCTCCACTGCTGCCATGACCCGCGCCCTCGGCATCTCACGGGAGATCGAAGATGCGGCGTGGTTCGTGCTGGCACCAGGGCTGCTGGGCAGGCCCTCCGCCCTGGACGGCCGGACCCTGACCTGGACGTCGGAGGCTGCGGGACAGCTCCTGGAGAGGCTGGAACGGGGGACGCCGGACCCCAAGGCGCCCATGATGACCAACCTTCGCCAGAACCTCGAGGGCGCCTCCCGGGAGGCGAAGCTGCTGGCCGTGGAACTGCTCTTCCTGCAGTCCCTGCCCCTTGCCCACGAGGTGAAGTCGCTGAAGGTCAAGCGTGCCCGTGTTGCAGAGGCTGCTTCCTGGCTTGAGCCTCCGCTTGAGCTGCCCGAGGAGCTGTACCAGGGCATGACGGACCACGGCGTCATCCGAGACCGGACCGCGGAATTCAACTGGACCATCTGGGACCACCTGAAATGGCTGTGCCGGTTTGTGCAGCACGTGGACCAGCATCCTCCCACAGTCATTTCAGCAGCACTGCAGGACCCGCTGAAATTCCACCGGCTGGTGGCCGCCACCCCCGGCGATCAGCCCGCCATCCGCCGCAGCATCGAGTTCCTTGCCTGGCCCAGCTACTTCGAGCCGGTGGTGGCTGATGTGGAACGCCAGGAAATCCGGGATGCCTTCGCCTCACTGGTGGGCGGCGCCAAGGGTGACAGCGAAGAGGACATCACCGCGGACATCCACCGAATCCGGCTGCACCTGGACGAGCAGGCCGGCCAGCGCATTGACTGGTACGCGCGGCAGCTCGTCAGCCAATGGCGGAAAGTGGGCGACCCGGGGCACCGGGCCTGGCTTCTGCGGACCCACGGCGACAACACGGAACTGCTGACCACCTGGCAGACCGGGGAGAAGGTGACGCTCGACGTCGAACACCTCCGCCTGCTGGACCCGGGCGTGACGGCCGGCCTGGTGCAGCATGCCGTGGACGAGGACTACAAGCATCTCGGGTACGTGGAGCGTGAGGACACCAAGACGGCGGTTTTTGCCTTCCTCACTGTCATGAAGCCCGGCGACCTGGTGCTGTACCAGCACGCCGGCACGGTCCGCCTGGGAGGGGTGCTGGGCGAACCGGACTACAACGATGACAACCGGCGGCTGCGCCGCAAGGTTCGCTGGTTCGATGAAGGACACGCCACCGCCAGCCTGCCGAGGCATGTCCAGCGGCAGCTTGCCACCGCCGGCATCGTTGTGGACGTGACCCGCGTGCTGCAGGCACTGCAGGCCCTGCTTCCTCCGGAGGCGGAAACCGAGCCCGACGGCGACGCTGAAGCGGCCGCCGTCGTACCTCCCGTCCAGGAAGGCTTCCGCCCGCTGACGCGCGAGTTCGCTGACTCGCTGCACATGGACCTGGAGCCGCTGCAGGAGATCGCAGACCTGCTGGAGGAAAACCGGCAGCTGGTCCTCTATGGCCCGCCCGGCACCGGCAAGACCTTTCTGGCCAAGCACCTCGCCGCGGAACTGGCGGATGACACCACTGACGAGCGCGTCAAGCTGGTGCAGTTCCACCCGTCCTACGCCTACGAGGATTTCTTCGAGGGCTACCGGCCTGACAAGACGGATGACGGACAGGTGTCCTTCAAGCTGGTGGCCGGGCCGCTGCGGCGGCTCGCGGAGGAAGCCGCGAAGCCGGGCAACGAGAAGAAGCCGTACTTCCTCATCATCGACGAGATGAACCGCGCCAACCTGGCCAAGGTGTTCGGCGAGCTGTACTTCCTGCTCGAGTACCGGGACGACCGGATCTACCTGCAGTACAGCCCCAACGAACCGTTCACCCTGCCGGACAACCTCTACATCATCGGCACCATGAACACCGCGGACCGCTCCATTGCCATGATGGACGCAGCCATCCGGCGCCGGTTCTCCTTTATTGAACTGCACCCGCAAACTGAACCGGTGAAGGGCTCGCTGCTGCGGTTCCTGCAGGCCCGCCAGCTGGACACCACTCCCGCACTGCTGCTGGACGCGCTGAACAGTGCCATGGACGAATGGGACCGGGACCTGATGATCGGCCCGTCCTACTTCATGAAACCGGCGGCCCAGACGCCGGCCGGCCTGCGCCGGATCTGGAAATACGAGCTGATGCCGCTTTTGGAGGAGCACTACCACGGCCAGCTGACCCGGGCGCAGCTGGAGGAGCGCTTCGGCCTGGACCAGCTGCTGGGACGCCTTGCAGGCCGCTGACCCCGGAGCCCCTGTCCGGCACCTGGTGCTGGATGAGCTGTCCCGGGGGATCGTGGAGCGGCTCGATCCGGTCAGCGCCTCTTTCCTGAGCTCCAGCGGCCTGGCCAAGGCGTCGCCCATGGGCATGGGCCTTTACCGAATTGAGGCCGTGGGCAAGGTGGGCTCGGTCCGTACGGCCACAGTGCAGCTTGATGTCCGTCCCAAGGATCGGCTGGGGCTCAGCCGACTGCTGTTCCTGCTCAGCTACGCGGGGGAGCAGGGTTTCCGGGCCGACACCGTGGCCGCCGTGGAGGACCGTGAGCTGTGGAGTGCCCTGGCCGAGTCGCTGGCCCAGCTGGCCGAGCGGGCCCTTGGCCGCGGCGTGCTGCAGGGCTACCTCACCGTGGACGAGTCATTGCGGACGGTGAAGGGGCGGATCAGGATCTCCGACCAAATCTCCCGGCGCCCGGGCATGCTGGTGCCGCTCGAGGTTTCCTATGACGAGTTCAGTGAGGACATCGCCGAGAACCGGATCCTGCGCGCGGCGCTGGAGCGGATGGCGCAGGTGCCGCGGGTGCGCCCGGAGGTGCTGGGCCGGCTGCGTCAGCTCAAGGGAAAGCTCGACGGCGTCACGCGCCTACCAGCCGGAGCTCCCCTGCCGCCGTGGATGGCCACCCGGATGAACGTCCGCTACCACGCCGTGCTGCGCCTGGCGGAGCTGATCCTGCGCAACGCCTCGGCTGAGGCCGGCAAGGGCCCGCAGCAGACAGCCTCCTTCGTAGTGGACATGGCGCAGGTCTTCGAAGACTTCGTGGGTGCCGCCCTGCGGGAAGCGATGACAGCTTATCCGGGAGAGCTGAGGCTGCGGTACGGCGCACTCCTCAGCGAGGCCGTCCACGATGCTGACCGGCTGTCGGTGCGCCCGGACGCTGTGCATCTCCTGGGCGGGCGACCAACGGTGGTGTACAACGCAAAGTACAAGGCCGCCACGGACCAGGGCGCGTCCCTGACGGCGGACCATTACCAAATGCTGGCTCACTGCACCGCGCTGGCTGTGCCCACTGCCTGGCTCGTCTACGCGGGGTCCGGCGAGATGAAACTCCGCCGCATCCTCAACACGGATATCGACATTGTGGAGTTTCCCCTGGACCTTTCCCGGCCGCCGTCGGAAATCCTGGCGTCAGTCCGGGAACTGGCCCGGCAATCGTGGGGCGAGGTGGTCCGGCAGCATTCCGCCGGTTAGCTGGACCCACGCGTCGTCAAAGGGGCGGGTGGGGACTAGACCGGCACGCGGAACGTGAAGGTGGTCCCCTCGCCCAGGCTGCTGTCCACCGCTATTGTGCCGCCGTGGGCTTCAATGATGGCCTTGCTGATCGGCAGGCCGAGCCCCACCCCGGGGATGGCGGTCCGCCGGACGCTGCTGGAGCGGAAGAACTTGGCGAAGATTTCGGAGGAGTCTTCGGGGCTCATCCCCATGCCGGTGTCGGCCACGCGACATTCGAGGTGGCCGTCGTCCTGTTCCAGGGAGACCCTAATTTTCCCGCCGCCAGGGGAGTACTTGATGGCATTGGAGACGAGGTTGTCCAGGACCTGGGAAATGCGTGCCCCGTCCACTTGGGCCTCAAGCCGATCCGGCGTCTCCGCCTCCAGGTCGACCCCGGACGCTGCTGCCCGCGGCATGGCCGAGGAAACACTGGAGCGGACCAGCTCTGCCACGTCCACTGCTTCGGGCTTCACGATCAGCTGGCCGTTCCGGCTGGAGAGCAGATCTGAGACCAGTGTCAGGAGCCGCTCAGAGTTCCGGCGGATAATCTCCAGCATTTGGCGTTGGGACTCTTCCGGTTCGTCGGCGAGCAGGATTTCCACGTAGCCCAGGATGGAGGTCAGGGGCGTCCGGAACTCATGGGAGACGCTGGAAACGAAGTCGTCCTTGGCCGCCAGCGCGTTAACCAGGTCTGTCACATCGCTGAAGGCGATGACGGAACCGATGGCCGTACCATCGGGGTCTTTCATGGCCCGCGCAGTGGTGACAAAAGCGCGCTGCCCGCTGCCGACGCCCAACCAGACCAGGTCGTCGGTGAAAGTTTCCCCCAGCACGGCACGCCGGACCGGGCGCTCCTCAACCGGAACCAGCGTTTTCCGGTCCGGCCCGAAGACCAGCAACTCGGCTTCGGTCGGGTCCGCAATATCCTTGGGCCGCGCCAGTTCGTGGTTGATCCGCTGCTTCCGGTTCATGAGGACGTCGTGCCCGTTGCCGTCCACGGCCAGGACGCCCAGATGGACGGTGTCCAGGACTGTATTCAGCAACGCCTCCTGGCGCTGACTGGTGCGCAGGTTCGCCTGGAGCTGGGCGTCCTTTTCCTCCAGCGCCCGTTGCTGGCGCATCATGCTGAGCGTCAGCACGCTCACGGATACTCCGATGCCGAGCATGATCACCGGCAAGAGCAGGGCACGCGTGAACTCCTGGATGGTGGAAGCACCCTTAAGCAACAGGGGCACCCAGATGATGGCCAGCGGCCCCAGGAAGGACATCGACAAGGCTGCCCGCGGGTAGTATCCGGACGCGCACATCCAGATCACCGGGAACACGGAAAGCAGGCCGAGGGTTGTCAGGCTTTCCTGTCCGCCCTCCCTCGCGAAGCCGATGGAGACGAAGTCCAGCAGCGGGATCACCAAAAAGCTCGTATACGGCAGCTTCTCCCACGGCACCAGGTAGCAGAGGGCCATCAAGGCGAGCTGCGAGACGAGGAAGGTGACGAACAGCGGGTTGTCCATGGTTTCGCGGAAGAACGCCCAGACGAGGAAGGCGGTCAGGAGCGTGGTCACGAACAGCGGCATCTGGCTCAGCACCACGCGTTGCGTCAGCGTGTACTCGTGGAAGGGCCGCCGAAAAAACTTCAGCCGGCCCGCAGACCACGCTATGGGGTCAGTCATGGCGTGGAGTCTTGTGCGAGCAGGGTGTGCGGGCCATACCAGCAGGATATCGGCAGCCAGCTATACTTCTGACGTTGGCTGCTGAGGGGGCGCTATGAGTGATGCACGAGTGGGACTTGTCATTGAGGATGACCACGACATCCGGGAACTGGTACGCACGGTGCTGTCCCAGGCCGGTTTCGATGTCAGCGTTGCCAGCAGCGGCGCGGAAGGCGTCCTGGCCGCCAAGAACATCAACCCTGATGTCATCACCCTGGACCTTGGCCTGCCGGACATTGACGGCTTTGAGGTTTCCCGACAGATCCGCGAATTCTCCGACGCCTACATCGTGATGCTCACCGCGCGTACCGAGGAACTGGACACCCTGATCGGTCTGGAGTCAGGGGCGGACGACTACCTCACCAAACCCTTCAGGCCCCGGGAGCTCCGGGCCCGGATCGCCGCAATGATGCGCCGTCCGCGTTCCGTCAGTGATCCCACCGAGGTCCCGGCCGCAGACACCCACGCGGACGGGGGAGCCAGCTCTCCCGAACGGGGAAACTTCAGCCACAACGGCCTCGAGTTGAGCTACGCCTCCCGGACCGTGGCTGTTGACGGCAAGGAAATGAACCTCACCCGCACGGAGTTCGAGCTCCTGCACGCCCTCCTTGAGGCCGGGCGGACCGTACGGACCAAATCGGACCTGGTGCGCCGGCTGCGGGACGAGGACTACGACGTCGGAAGCTACATCAGCGAGGCCGACGAACGGTCCGTCGAGGTGCACATGGGAAACCTGCGCAAGAAGCTGGGCGACTCGCCTCAGAAGCCGCGCTGGCTCCAGACTGTCCGCGGAGTGGGCTACCGTTTGGCGCCGGAAGAGCACTGAGACTGCAGGCGGTGCATGGTCTGCCGGCTGCACTGGTGGATCGGCCGGAGGAACTCGGCAGCAAGCTGCGGCAGGACAACGGTTACGTTTGCCCGCCCGGACCCGGTACGGATCTCGCCCTCCAAGTCCATGGCGAGGCTGGCCAGGCGTTCGGCGCCCACCATCTGGCTGGAGGTTTTCAGGCTCAGGACAGCATCCACTGCGCCCTCCAGGTCTCCGGTGGTCAGCGCCAGGCGCAGGCGCCCGATCCGGTGCGGCAGATATTCGATGAAGTTCCCCACGAAGAGCCGGCAGTACCCCTCGTCCTCCTCCAGTTCTTCCCGCAGCCTGTTGAGGACTGACTGGTCAACCAGGGGCCGGGGGGCATGATCTGCGGCGCTCAATCTCGGTCCTCTCGGCGCTGGCTGTCCATAGCTGGACGGACAGTTATGTGGGGCATCAGGTTCACATCAGGTTAGGTGCGATGCCCTTGCTCAAAGAGGCCCGGAGAGGAAGATTGTGGTTTTCTTGATGAGACTGCGGGTTTCGCTGCTGCCGGATGATGCGCGTCGGTGCCGTGAGCACGTCAGTGGCCGGCCTCCAGGAACTGCACCAGCTCATCTTCCAACGCAGAGCTGTCCTTAAGCTCGCATTCCCATACCGTCAGCACGTCCCAACCGGCGTCCTCGAGCAGGCGGCGCTGGCTGGCGTCGCGTTCACGGGTCCGGGTTCGTTTAGCGGCCCAAAAGTCGGCGTTGGCCTGAGGCGCATGCTGGCCAACACGGCAGTCGTGGAAATGCCAGAAGCAGCCGTTGACGAAGATGACCTTGCGGCGGGCGGCGAAGACCAGATCCGGATTTCCCGGGAGCCGGGTACCGCCGGACCTGCCGTGCAGGCGGTACCGGTAGCCCCTGGCATGAAGCAGCCGCCGCACCAGCAACTCGGGCTTGGTGTTCTTGCCCCGGATGCGGGACATGTTCCAGCTGCGCTGCTCCGGGGTGAGCTTGTCCGCCATGCCTCCAGTCTAGGAGGGCGCTAGATGGCCCGTTCCGGCTGCTGCCCGCACTGGAAGTGCCGGCCGCTGACGCGGGAAGAAGCTGCACGCCGTTTCCAGGTTGTGGTTGTAGCGGTGGACTCCCGAGCTGGCCAGTTGGTCCACCTGCCGCTGGGTGAGCATGCCCAGAGAGCGGGCGATGTTGATGTCGACCTTTTTATTAATGCGGTCGATGGCGAACTTGATGATCAGGCAGGCGGAGGACCTCCACCAACTGGCTTCTGAGAGGCCAGCCCCTTGCTCCAGCACCTGGCGCTGGGCTGTCTCGAGGACGGGGTACTGCTGAAGCTCCTGCTGTCCTGCCATGGCCGTCCTTTTTTTGTGGCTGATATGTCCTTTTGACCGCCATTGCATGGAGGAATGACTTTTTGTAGAAGGGCAACAATGCGCTGATGCCGCATTTGTTTACATATGCAGTCAAGGCTTAACGCCTTCGAAACATCGTCGTGACCGGCGTGTCGATCTTGCTGGATAGCGTCACAGCAGATCCCTCAGAAATGAAAGTGACGCCCTATGAGCAAGGACAACGAGACAACCCAACTGCTGGAGCCAGCGGCACCGCCAGGCGCCGCCGTCGTCGGAAACCCTCCGGCGGCCACCAGTGCGGGCAACGCCGCAGCGCTTAGCGCCACCAAGGAAAGCCTGGAGGATTACACGCTCCGGTTTGCGCCGCGCTCGTACCGGAAGTGGAGCGCCGGCGTGGTGGCCACCAGCGCGCTGGGCGGCATCGCCTACCTGGCCGATTTTTCCATCGGTGCCAACATCGGCATCTCCTACGGCACCGTCAACGCCATCTTCGGCATCCTCGTGGCGGCAGTCATCATCTTCGCCACCGGCTTCCCGCTGGCCTACTACGCGGCCCGGTACAACATCGATCTGGACCTGATCACCCGCGGCTCAGGCTTCGGCTACTACGGCTCGGTGGTCACGAACGTCATCTTTGCGACGTTCACGTTCATCTTCTTCGCCCTGGAAGGCTCCATCATGGCCCAGGGCCTTGAAGTCGGCCTGGGAATCCCGCAGTGGCTGGGCTACGCCGCCTCCACCGTGATCATCATTCCGCTGGTGATCTACGGGATGAACACCCTCGCCAAACTGCAGGTTTGGACCACCCCGCTGTGGCTGCTGCTGATGGTGGTCCCGGTGGGTTACCTGCTGGTTTCGCACCCCGAGAGCATCAGCACCTTTTTCGCCTACACGGGGGAATCGGGCGACGGCGGGCCCAACCTCGCATCCGTGATGCTCGCTGCGGGAGTGTGCCTGTCCCTGATGGCGCAGATTGCGGAGCAGATCGACTACCTGCGGTTCATGCCGCCGCGAACCGAGGCGAACAAGGGTGCGTGGTGGCGGGCGGTGATCCTGGCGGGACCGGGGTGGGTGATCTTTGGTGCGATCAAGCAGATCGTGGGTCTGTTCATTGCCATCTACCTGATTGCGACGCTGGATCCTGCGGCTTCCGCCACTGCCAACGAGCCGGTGCACCAGTTCCTGGGTGTCTACCGCGAGATGATGCCCGCGTGGCTGGCGATGACGCTGGCGGTGGTGCTGGTGGTCATTTCGCAGATCAAGATCAACGTCACCAACGCCTACTCCGGCTCGCTCGCGTGGACCAACTCGTTCACGCGCATCACCAAGACCTATCCGGGACGCATGGTGTTCGTGGTGGTCAACCTGGCCATCGCCCTGGTCCTGATGGAAGCCAACATGTTCGACTTCCTCAACACCATCCTGGGCTTTTACGCCAACTGCGCCATGGCCTGGGTGGTGACGGTCGCGTCCGACATCGCCATCAACAAGTACCTGCTGAAAATTTCCCCCAAGGTTCCCGAGTTCCGCCGCGGCATGCTGTACGCGGTTAACCCGGTGGGCTTTGTCTCGATGCTCGCTTCCGCTGGGATTTCCATCGCGGTTTTCTTCGGTGCCTTTGGGTCTACCATCCAGCCGTACTCGCCGATCTTTGCTGTGGGCCTGGCGTTGGTCCTTCCGCCGCTGCTCGCCGTGCTGACCCGCGGCCGGTACTACCTGCGGCGGACGGACGACGGCATCGACCTTCCGATGTTCGACGCCGACGGAAACCCCAGCGACGCCAAGCTCCTGTGCCATGTGACCGGGATTGAGTTCGAGCGTCCGGACATGCTCCGTTCGGCAAAGGACGCTCCCGACGGCGGCCCGCAGTATGTCTCGTCGCTCGCCTTGTCGACGGACAAGACGGGGGAATTGGTGTTGCCGGCGCAAAAGTGAATGCACCCTTATCAGCGGGTCATAGGGGAAGCCGGGGCAATAGGAGCGCCGGCTTCCCTTATGGCTTTTTCTTTGAGTTTCCCCGGTGGTACATGCGTGGCGGGGCGGCTGTGGATAAGTTTGATCGCCAAGTTGTGACGTGGGCTACCCTTAAGTCACTGTCCGGAGCTTGCCGTCTTGAAACTACTACTGGGGGAATAGCGGCCCATGACATCACAAAAGGTCTCTAGTTTTTCTCGCGAGCGTTTTTCTGACCGGCCTTACCGGGCGGCAGCCCTGCTGATTCTTGCGGGACTGGCACTTGCGGGCTGTGCAGGCGGCGCACCGGCAGATCCAGGTACAGCATCCTCGGCGGCTGCGGAATCACCCAGCCCGTCGCCAAGCAGCCCTTCACCGACGCCGACACCCAGCGCTGTTTACAAGCCGGCGGACGCATCCGGCCCCGCCCAAAACGTCCCGGTCCCCGTGCTGCCGGAAGTGGCAAAGACGGAGACGAAGGAGGGGCTTGAGGCGTTCGCGAAGTATTGGTTCCAGCTCCTCAGCTATGGATACGAAACTGGTGAGGTCGGTCTGTTTGAGGGTGTTGAGCCGCGGTCATGCGGCGCTTGCCAAAAGGTCAAAGAAGTCATTGTAAATTGGCATTCTGAAGGGCGCTGGCTGGTAGGCGGTAAGCTCACGACACCGGTTGTAGATACGACCTTCGTGAAGGACCAGCAAGGCCAGTACAAAGTTGCGGTTCAAGTTCACCAAGAGCCTTTGTCTTATATGCGAGCCGATGGGAGCACGGCACGGACGGATCCGCAGGCGCCCGACCAAGGGAACCTACTTTTGGTTGCTTACGAGAACGACAGATGGGTCGTCACCGAACTCGGAAGCATTGTTGGCTAACTGTGGATAACAAACGCCTGCTCACTATCATCCTTGCAGCAGCCGTGGCGTTAAATTTGCAAGCTTTTCCGGTACTGGCGAGCGAAAATGATGACCCGGAATTCGGTGGCGAATGGAATCCTGGACTCCAACTCAATGGATACATCTGGGATTCAGTAGCAAAGGATTTCATTAGAGCTGATCCCAGCATGCCGAGCACCGACCCGAATGAGTACAAATACGAGCTCCAGTGCCATCTCGGCGGGGGAGACTTCGATACGCCCTGTCTCACCAGGCAGCTCGAGTGCAAGGACGGGCCCGACGGTGAAGATGGTATCCCAGTCACTTGGCTCTCGCGGCCGAGAGGTGTCCCCGGCGCTGTCTGGGCGCACCACTCCGGCCCCACCTGCCTTTATGACGCGAAGCCTGAGGACCTGCTGCCCCGAATCGCGGCGGAGATCCAGCGCCAGTTCCAAAGTCTGCCGGTCAACCCGGGAACGGTTGCGGCGCAGCCGAGCCCGCACACCCTGAGGGGTGCCGAAACCAACTTTTACGCCGAGGCCGGCGAGCAGCAGTTCGACGTCACCATGTTCGGCCAACAGGTACACATCGTCGCCACACCTGTCCAGTACACCTGGAACTACGGCGACGGCACGGTTTTCGGTCCGCAGCCCTCGATGGGTGGGCCGCTTCCGCAGGACCGCTGGGGCGAGAAGACCAGGACCAGCCACGCCTACGGAACCACCGGTGACTACCAGGTGGTGCTGACCACCACCTTCCAGGGAACGTACTCGGTCAACGCAGGCCCGCCGCTGCCGATCCCCGGGCAGGGACAGTTCAGCGCGCCTCCGCAGACCATCAGCGTGTGGCGATCGCTCACGCGCAACTACGCTGATGACTGCAACGCCAACACCCAAGGCCAAGGCTGTCCGGGCGCCCCACGGTAGCTGGGGCACCGGCAACAGGGACGCCAGGAAGCGGTTGTGATCCCTATCGCAACAGGAATAGTTGCAGGTGATTGCCGGTTGCCCAAGGCAGTACGTCTTCACCTTCGAAAGGAACCGCGCATGCTGTTTTCCCCCCTCACCCTCGGCGAACTTGAGCTTCCGAACCGCCTGGTGATGGCACCGCTGACGAGGCTACGTGCAGGCGAGGAAGGAATCCCGGGACCCCTCGTCGTCGAGCATTACCGCCAGCGTGCATCCCTGGGACTCATCGTCAGCGAAGGAACGTACCCCAGCCCTGCCGGCCGCTCCTACCCCGGCCAGCCGGGCATCGTCACCGTGGAGCAGGTGGCCGGGTGGAAGAAGGTCACCGACGCTGTTCACGCCGAAGGCGGGCGGATGTTCGCACAGATCATGCACGGCGGCCGGGTATCGCACCCCCAAATCACCGGCGGCCTCGAGCTGGTGGCTCCCAGCGCGGTCGCCATCGACGGCGTGGTCCGTACTCCGTCAGGAAAGCTGCCCTACCCGGTCCCGCACGCCCTCACCACAGACGAGCTGCCCATGGTCATGCAGGAGATTGTCAACGGGTCGCTGAACGCGATCGAAGCCGGCTTCGACGGCGTCGAACTCCATGCGGCCAACGGGTACCTGCTGCATGAGTTCCTGGCACCAAACTCCAACATCCGCACCGACAGCTACGGCGGCTCCCCGGAGAACCGCGCCCGGTTTGTCATCGAGACAATCAACGCAGTGGTGGCAGCAGTTGGCGCCAACCGCGTAGGTATCCGCATCTCTCCCGAACACAATGTCCAGGGCATCGCCGAAACCGATGCCGCTGACGTCCGCGCCACCTACGAAGTACTGGTGAACAGCATCGCCCCGCTCAATCTGGCGTACCTGAGCATCCTGCACCACGAGCCCTCCGGCGATCTGGTCCAAGACCTTCGCGCGCGCTTCGACGGGACCTTCCTGGTTAACACGGGCTTCGGCGTCGTCACCACCCGGGAAGAAGCTGTGAACCTCGTGGCCGATGGACTTGCCGACGCCGTCGTAGTGGGCCGTCCCGCCATCGCCAACCCGGACCTCGCCCGGCGCTGGAAGGAAAGCCTTCCCCTGAACGAGCCGGACGCGTCCACGTTCTATGCCGAAGGCGCCACGGGCTACACGGACTACCCCGCCTACCAGAACTAAGGCAGCGTAAGCACATACAAACGACGACGGCGGCACCTGCTTGGGTGCCGCCGTCGTTTGCTGCGCGGTGTCATCTCGGCAACAGGTGCCGAAGGCCATCCGACGACCTTCAGCTCACGTTCTGAAATTTGGCCCGCCGGTTCTCGGGGAAGCCGGCGGTGATCAGATGCTACTCCAGCGAATTGCCTTTCACTAGGCCTTTGCGGCGCCACTTTTTTCTGCCTGCCAGGCCGCTACATCAACGCCTCACGCCCGGTTCCTTCCGTCATCACCAGCTTGCCGTCCACAATTGATACCAGCACGCTCTTCGGCTTGCCGCTCACCTTGGTGATTGCCTTCAGGCCCCGGTTAGTCACCTCCACGCCCACGTGTGCGCCCTTTGCCGGCAGCTCCACCGACACCTCGTTGGCAATGCCGAGAATCGGGTTTGTGGACACCCCGAGGTCCCGCCGGGCCTGCTTGCCGTTGACCGTCACGGTAATGTTGGCTTCCTCGAACCCCTCCTGAAAGACGATAAGCAATTCCTGCATGGTTGCCTCTTCCTCGAGCACTGGGCGCCTGTGACGGCATCTCAACTACAGCACTTTGCCGGCCGGAGCGGAATACCCTTGCCGGCGGTGGAGCCGGGCAACGCGGTAGGGCAAAATGTTCTGGTGAACCAACTGCCGCACGCCCCTTCCGCTCCATCCGTTTCCGTGAGCCCGGACGATGCCATCTATACGCAGATCGCTGCGGAGCTGGGCGTCAAGGCCTGGCAGGTGAAAGCAGCCGTTGAACTGCTCGACGGCGGATCCACCGTTCCTTTTATCGCCCGCTACCGCAAGGAAGCCACCGGGACGCTGGACGATGGGCAGCTCCGTGAGCTCGACGAGCGCCTCCGCTACCTCCGGGAGCTGGCCGACCGCCGTCGTGCTGTCCTCGACGCCATCGAGGCGCAGGGCCTGCTGACTCCCGAGCTGAAAAAGGCTGTCCTCGCCGCGGACACCAAGTCCCGGCTGGAGGACATTTACCTGCCCTTCAAGTCCAAGCGCCGGACCAAGGCGCAGATCGCACGCGAAGCCGGGCTTGAGCCATTGGCCGATGCCTTGCTTAAGCGGCCGGAGCTGCATCCGGAACGTGAAGCCGCGAAGTACCTCAACTCCGGGCACGCCATCGCTGATCCAGCCGCCGCGCTCGCGGGCGCACGGGCCATCCTGGTTGAGCGCGCTGCCCAGGACCCCGATCTGGCAACAACCCTGCGCGAGCGACTGTGGACCCAGGGCCGCATGGTGTCACGTGTGAAAAAGGGAAAGGAAGGCGACGGACAGAAGTTCGCTGACTACTTTGAGTTCGCCCAGGCGCCGGCAGGGATGCCTTCCCACCGTGTGCTCGCGCTGCTGCGCGGGGAGAAGGACGGCGTCCTCGAGCTCGATCTGGCTGAAGCAGATCCCACGGACGACGACGCCCTTGCCGCCGCCCGTTCACGCTACGAGTCGGCGGTGGCCAGGTGTCTCGGGGCTGCCGACCGCGGACGTCCCGCTGATGCATGGTTGATGGAGACGGTCCGGCTGGCATGGCGGTCCCGCGTGTTGGCCAGGCTGACGGCCGACCTGCGCGGCAGGATGTTTGCGGCCGCCGAGGACGAGGCCGTCCGCGTCTTTGCAGCCAACCTGCGTGATGTGCTGCTCGCCGCTCCGGCCGGAAACCGTGCCACACTCGGCCTTGACCCTGGACTCCGTACCGGCGTCAAAGTGGCAGTGGTGGACGGCACCGGCAAGGTGATGGCCACCGATACTGTCTACCCGCACGCGCCCGCCCGGAAATGGGACGAGGCGCTGGCGACGCTGGAGCGCCTGGCGCGGAAGCACGCCGTCGAACTTGTCGCCATAGGAAACGGAACCGCTTCACGGGAGACGGACAAGCTCGCCGCTGAGCTGATCAAGCGGCTGCCGGAGGTGGACCGCAAGCCGCAGAAGCTGGTCGTTTCCGAGGCCGGGGCGTCCGTGTACTCCGCTTCCGCCCTGGCTGCCGCCGAACTGCCCGGAATGGACGTTGCCCTGCGCGGAGCAGTGTCGATCGCCCGGCGGCTGCAGGACCCGCTCGCTGAGCTGGTGAAGATCGATCCGAAGTCCATTGGCGTGGGCCAGTACCAGCATGACGTCACGGCCTCGAAACTGGACCGCAGCCTGGACGCGGTGGTGGAGGACTGCGTGAACGCGGTGGGCGTGGATGTGAACACCGCCTCGCCCGCGCTGCTCAGCCGTGTGGCCGGCGTCGGACCCTTGCTGAGCGAAAACATTGTGGCGTACCGAAACGAACATGGCCCCTTTGCCAGGCGGGCGGACCTGAAGAAGGTGCCCCGGCTTGGCGCCAAGGCTTTTGAGCAGTGCGCCGGCTTCCTCCGGATCACCGGGGGAGCGGAGCCGCTGGATGCGTCGAGTGTCCACCCCGAGTCCTACGCCATGGCCCGGAAGATCCTGGTTGCTGCCGGTTCGGCGCCCGCTTCCTCGCTGGACCCGCGTGACTTCGTGAATGAGACCTTCGGGCTGCCCACCGTCACGGACATTTTGTCGGAACTCGACAAACCGGGCCGGGACCCGCGTCCGGCGTTTGTAGCGGCAGCGTTTTCTGAGGGAATTGAGAAGATCTCGGACCTCAAACCCGGGATGGTGCTGGAGGGTACGGTGACCAACGTTGCCGCCTTCGGTGCGTTTGTGGACGTGGGCGTCCACCAGGATGGTTTGGTCCACGTCTCGGCCATGGCAAACCGGTTCGTCTCCGATCCCCGGGAAGTGGTGAAGTCAGGCCAGGTGGTGCGCGTCAAGGTGCTGGAGGCGGACCCGGACCGGAAGCGGATTTCGCTGACGCTTCGGCTCGACGACGATGCCTCCGAGGGGCCCTCCGCCAGGTCCTCCGCCCGGCCGTCAGCGGGGAATGTGGGAGCCGGTGCCAGCAAGGGCCGGCCTGGTGGCCGGCCGCAGAACGGCGACAGGGAGCGGGGCAGGAGCCAGGAACCGTCCGGACGCCAGGAGGCGAAGACAACGGGAGGTAGGACTTCGGGTGGCCGTCCGGCGGACCGGAGTCCTGGTGCAAAGCCGGCTCCTGTGAACACGGCCATGGCGGAGGCGTTACGGAAGGCCGGCTTGGGTAAGTAGTCTGGCGGCGGAGGGCTCAGGCGAGCGAGAGCACAAACGCCAGGACGAATCCTCCCGCAGTGCTGAGTGCCACGGCGGGGCCGCCGTGCTCGTAGGCTTCCGGCATCAGGGTGTCCGCCAGGGATGCGATCACGGCACCGGCTGCAAATGCGAGCGGTACAGAGATGGCTTCCGGGTCGGTGCCGGACAGCGGCCCTGCGCCGATGACGACGGCGATGACCAGCAGGGCCGCGCATCCGAGCCAGAGTCCAACAATGCTGCCTGTTGAACGTCCTTGGCTCCGCATTGAAGCCGATCCCACCAAAGCCTCCGGGAAGTTCGAGACGAAGATCGCAGCAAGCAGTGCCAGACCTCCTGTTCCTTCGCCCAACGAGATACCCAGGGCAAGATTCTCGGGCACGCCGTCAAGGGTGACGGCGGCCAGCAAGGCCAGCCCGGCGGCTCCGCGTGTAGATGCCGTGGTGGCGCGTTTGTCGCTGGCCGCTGCATCGGTATCGAGCTTGGCGCTGCCCTGGAAGTCATCCGCTGCTTTAGCCTGCTTTTGCTCGCCTGCCTGTGCCCACCGGTCCAAAAAGGCGCTGAGTACTGTGAAGACTACTGCTCCGGCCATCAGGCCGATTGCGGCCCGAATAATACCGCCGTGTTCGTAGGCGTCCTCGAAAAGTTCAAAAGCCAGGGCGGTCATGAGGGAACCGGCTGCAAAGGCGAGCAGCATCGCCAGAAGGCGCTTGGGAAGTTCGAACCGGACGCCGATGATGGCACCCAGGACCAGTGCGCTGGATGCTATGACGCCAAACCAGAGCGACATCATCATCCCGCAAGTATAGGAGCGGCGGGTTGACGTGGGAATACGCTGTTTTCGCAGCCCGTGGCGTCTACCGGTTTTTCGGGGCCAACTTTCCGCTTCCATGGGTTTCTGGAAGGGTGGGCTCATGACTTATTTCCTGGAGTACACGATTCCCGCTGCGTCCGACGATGCTGAGTTTGAGTTTCCCCATGATGAGATCAATGCAGGCACCACCATTCCGCTTTCCGAAACTGACGCGGAGATCGTCCACACGCCCGAACTTCCGGCGCGGACGGGAATCATCGGCGCCACGGTGCCGGAAGCAAAGCTGGAAGCGGAGCAGCTGATCGCCCACAGCCGCGCATCGGAGGGTTCCCTCTACTTTGACCCTTCCAATTCACTGCAAGCAGGAGTGGGAACCCTGGTGGCTACGTTCAGCGAAGGCCGTGGCTGGCAGGACGCCTAAGTGGCCAGCTGACGGCCGGGGCTGCTGACCAGTCTTGGCCGTCCGAACTGGGTCCGCACTCCGGGCGAGTACAGCACCGATTCAGGCGGCCCGCTGGCGCTGATCCCCGCGGACGCCACCAGATCATCCTCCAACTGGTGCAGCTTGGCGGAGCGCAGCAGCCACGGTTGATGGGTGTTTGGCATGTAGATGCTGCGTCCCCTGAATGTCCCGTGCATTCCAAACCGCGCCGTGAGGAAGACCGAGAGCGGGTCGTCGACTGTGGCACCCGACTGGGGAATGACGGCGAAGCTGCTCCTTGCTCCCTGTCTGAAACGCCTGACCGAGTAGCCGATCGTTTCATCCTTTGCAGAGTCCGGCATGGGCTGCTGGGAATAGTCGATCCGCGACCACACGTAGGGAACTTCTGCTGCCCGGGCGGCCAGGACGACGGGGAGCCGGTTCGCGTCCAAGCTGAGGAAAACCACGCCCCTGGTTCCGTTGGGTTCGCGTGAGTAGAGGCGCACGTTGACCTCGTGGAAGCGGCCCAGGTAAGGGATTCCTGGGCCGCGCCCAATTCCGGCATTCTTCATGCGGAAACCTATAAGTCCCACCCACGAACTGCCGTCGAAGACGTCGGGCTGTACTCCGGGCGGCAGGAAACCCGCCGCTAGATTTTCCGCGATGCGCCAGTGCAGGAAGATGGCGTCGGTCCAGCGCTGGTCGAACATGGCGGGCGCCGGCAGTTCAGGCGGATCAGGCCAGATGGCTGCTGCCTGCTGGTGCTTATCTCCCTGTGAGGCCTCCACGTATGAAGCCTAATGGAGGACCTCCCATTCAGTCGGCTGCCGCCACGGCAGACCCGGACTGGGGAGTTTCCTTCTGCCACGGCCAGCGCCCGGTAATTTCGAGCTCGAGGGAAAAGCTGAGGAACGTCCGGATAAGCACGATGATGGCCAGAACCCCGACGCTTTCGAACGTCGGCGTGACGGCAACGGTGCGGATGATGTCGGCGGCGACCAGCAATTCAAGACCCAGGAGTATCGACCTGCCCAGCAACTGCCGGTAGGAGCGGTAGAGGGTCAGCTTCTCCGCGCCGGCGGGAAGCTTGCGTGGCTGGTGTCCGCGAAGGGCCAGGGGAATGGAGACGAGGGCGCCGATGACCATGACGGCGACCCCCACAAAGTCAACAAATTCTCCGACCGTTTCAATGATGTGCCGAAAATCCATGTTTTATGCCTTCCCCGGGAGAGTGGAGGTCCAAACGGCCAGCCTAAACGCTGACGCGTGGATGCCGCCGTCTCCTAGGGATGCCGTACTCCGTTGCCGGTAAGGATGTCCCGGTACCCTTCCCGAAAAGAAGGGAACGCAAACTCAAATCCGGTGCCGCGCAGAAGCTGGTTCCGGCACCGTTTGTTGCCGCCCCGGGCTGGACCGGCATCCCCCACTGGGGGTTCCGGGAGGCCCATCTCAGCGGCAAGGAAACGCAGCACGGTGCCAAGGTCGGCGGGGTCGTTGTCCACACCAATGTAGGTCGGGGCCGGTGTTGACGGCATGCCGGCCAGATGGACAATGGCGGCGGCTGCGTCGTCACGGTGGATACGGTTGGTGTACCGGGGATCTTCAGGGATGACGGCGGTGCCTCCGCGTACCTGGTCTATCAACCGGGTCCTGCCGGGCCCATAGATGCCACCCAGCCGCAGGGATGTCGCTGTGGTGGCCGTTCCGTTGAACCGGTCCTGAAGGAGTTGTTCGGCCTCCACCAGGATCCGCCCGGAGAATCCGCCGGGAGCTGGCGAGGTGTGTTCGTCCACCCAACCGCCCTCTGCATCCCCGTATACAGCCGTGGAAGAGACGAAGAGCACCCGCCGGGGCACGACGCCGTCGCGCGCCAGGGCATCGAGAACATGGGTCAGGCCGTCCACATAAGCCGCGTGGTAGGCCTCCTCCGACGGCGAGTCGGCAGCTACGGCTATAACGACGGCGGTGGTGTCAGCCGGCACCGGCGGCAGGTTGGGTGCGCGCAGGTCCGCCGCCACGCCTTCGATGCCTGTCGGCAGTTTCGCAGGTGACCGGCGCCAGCCCACCACGTGATGGCCCAGCGCGTTGAACCGTAGTCCGGCTTCGGTCCCGAGATCGCCGCACCCGGCTAAGAGGATGGTCATGGTTTACGGGGCCTCGACCGGGAAGAATACCCGCGGGTCCTGCAGGAGGGCCGGGTAGGCAAACGCAGACCGGTCGATGATTTCCGTGACAGTGAAGTTTCGGCCGAACCTGCCGTCCGCCAGGGTGATGGGTCGGCCGACCACCTGTCCCACTACAAACTTTTCTCCATGCTCGAACGGGACGGCCAGGGGCGTCTTGCCCGGAAGTGTGGAGAAGGCTTCCTCCTGGGCCAGGCGCTTGCGGGTTGGCTTCTTCACCTGCTGCTTAAGCGGCGCCTTTCGCGGCTGCCTGGACGGGCGGCGTGAGCTGTCCTCAAGGTAGACGGGGGAGTAGTCGTCGTCGCCGGCGAGGGAAGCAGCAGCGCTGCGGCTCACAGGCGGCAGTGCCACGGTGTCCAGTGTCTGCGGATCGATGTCGCCGTGCGGGGAACGCAGGATCCACAAAATGTCACCCTCGGGTTCCTGCGGCAGGAACTCGTGCCTGGGTTCCGGCCAGACGTAGTCCATGTCCGGCACTGCGTCCGGGAAAACAGAACCATAGAACTTGGGTTCCTTGCGGAGCAGCTTGGAGCGGTGGCTCAGGTGGAATTCAGGATCTCCCAGCCAGGGCGGCATGGGAATTTTCGCCGCATAGTCGGGGTGGGCGGCCTGCGGCGCAAACTCCATGATGTTGGCGCGCGTGCTGTCCGGGTGTCCCCGCTTGGTCCATTCATCAACCATCGCCAGCCCGTACATAGTGAGGGCCGGCACGTAGCCCATCCACATACGGATCGCCGGGTGGGTCTGCCATCCGTAGCCGGGGATCACCAGGGCGCGCAGCGTCTGCAGCGCCTCTACCCGCTGCTTGCCCAGCCTGGCAGTGTCCAGGGCGGCGGCGCTTTGCCGGAAGTCGGGGTACGGAAGGAAAGTTTGCATCCATTCAGTCTGACGGCACCTGACGGATGTGCCAATTGCAGTGCCGCAGACCACTCGCCCTGACCGCCGCGGACGGGGCCGTTGTTCACATAGTGGACTCATGCATACGCAGATGACCTTGACCCACTAAGATCACCGCAACCACCCCCGCGTTTTGGAAGCCCTCTCATGACATCTACACCTGAAGAAACCACCGGAACCACCCCCGCGAGCAAGCCCCGTTACGGCCAGATGCTGAGTCCGGAAGCAAAGGGCATCCTGGTCCTTGATGAGTTCACCATCGATCCCGCCGCCGCCCGCAAGGAGCAGCACCGCTTCCGCGACGGCATGGCCGCCGTGGCCCGGACGATGCGCCGCATTGCGGCCCTCCGCGTGGTGATCGCACTCGTGGCGATCGGGAACCTGCCGCTGTTCCTGCTCTCCAGCGGCTGGTGGATTTACGGCGTTTCGCTCACCTTGGTGGTGGCAGTACACGCCTCCGTCACGTGGTTGAACCGCCACGAGCCGCGGCTCAAGCAGCGTTCGGCCCTGGAACTGCACTTGCACCGCGAACGCAGCGCCAACTACCGCAAGGTCCGGGACGCGGTGAAGTACATGATCGACACCCCAGCCCGGATGAACGAACACCTTTACCTGGAACTGCTTGCGGTCAAGCGGGTCGCACTGAATCTGACCCACGGCACTGTCGCCCTGCTAGATACCAGTGACGAGTCCGCGTGGCGGGTTCGGATCGTGCGGGAGCTTCCCGCCGCCCGCTAACTGCCCCGCCCGCAGCGGCCACAGTGGCGGGCAGGGCTGCACCAGTAATTGAAGAACGACGCCGGCACATCCCTTCTGGGGCTGTGCCGGCGTCGTTTGTGGTCAACGGAATTTGTCTATCGCCGACCTGTTATGGACCCCTGAAGGGGGCGACACTGTCCTCGTTACCAGGCGGGAAGCTGGAGGACCTGTCCCTCGAACACGAGGTTGGGATCGGAGATGGTGTCCAGGTTGGCGTCGGCAAGGTGCTGCCAGCCGCCCTGAATGCCCAGCTTCTCGGCGACGATGCTCAGGGTGTCACCGGCCTGCAGGGTGTACGTCTCACCGCTCAAGGCAACCGCTGTGACGTGCTTGGCGGCAGGCGCCTGGGTGACCGGCGCGGGGGGCTGAAGCGGTGCAGCCTGGACCGGTGCAGCCTGGACAGGTGCGGCCTGGACCGGAACGTTCTGGACCGGTGCGGTCTGCACGGCGCCGCTAGCGCCTCCGCTCAGGCCCAACTGGGCGGAACAGGACGGCCACGCGCCCCATCCCTGCGCAGCCTGGACCTGCTCGGCCACGGCAATCTGCTGCTCGCGGCTGGCGTCAGCGGCCGAACCGGTGCCACCATAAGCAGCCCAGGTGCTGGGACTGAACTGCAGGCCGCCGGCGTAGCCGTTGCCGGTGTTGATTGCCCAGTTGCCGCCGCTCTCGCACTGCGCAAGGGCGTCCCAGGTGGAGGTGCTGGTGGTTGCGTTCGCTGCCGTGGCGGAGAGGGCCAGGCCCGCCGCGGAGATGGCAGCTACGGTGACTCCGCGGCGCGCGGCAGTACGGAATTTGGTGTTGTTCATGATAGATGCTCCTGAAGGCCACCTGCGCTGGTTCCGTCCCCGGAGATCATCGCGCCACTGCCCGCCCCCGACGAATAGAGGTCAATTTCGGTGGCTGCCTGCTGGGCAGTTGTGGTGAAGGCAGCACCGGGCATGCATTGGCCCGCCAGCAGCGGGCATGGGTTTCACGCTAGGACATCAGGGCGTCGTTATCAAATCGAGATCTATCTGGGTGTTTGCTGGTGATTCCCTCGGAGGGCTGCGGACAGGTAGGGGGCGGTGCGGCTTGTGGGAGATGTGGCGACTGCGGCAGGTGTACCGGCTGCCATAATCCGGCCCCCTTTGTCTCCTCCGGAGGGGCCGAGATCGATGACCCAGTCGGCGGCGGCAACCACGGCCATCTCATGCTCAACAACCACCACCGAGTTTCCGGCGTCCACCAGGCCGTGGAGCTGCGCCATCAGCAGCTGTACATCCGCCGGGTGCAGGCCGGTGGTGGGTTCATCAAGCAGGTATAGGGTGTGGCCGCGCTGTGCGCGTTGCAGCTCGGTAGCCAGCTTGATTCGCTGCGCCTCCCCGCCTGAGAGCTCGGTGGCCGGCTGCCCGAGGCGCAGGTAGCCAAGGCCAACATCCTGCAGGCTCCTAAGGCTTCGTGCCGCGGCCGGGACGTGGGCCAAGAAACCTGCGGCGGCATTGACGGTCATCGCCAGGACCTCAGCGATGCTCTTGCCCCGGTACTCCACCTCAAGGGTCTCCGGGTTGTAGCGGGACCCCCTGCACTCAGGGCACGGGCCGTAGCTGCCGGGCAGGAAGAGCAGTTCGACGGCGACGAAGCCCTCGCCCTGGCAGGTTTCGCAGCGCCCGCCCGCCACATTGAAGGAAAACCTTCCGGCGGCGAAACCGCGCACTTTGGCCTGCTCCGTTGCCGCGAAGACTTTCCGGACGGCGTCGAAGAGGCCGGTGTACGTTGCGAGGTTGGAACGGGGAGTCCGGCCGATGGGTTTCTGGTCCACGGTCACCAGCCGATCGATCCGGTGGTTGCCCATAACGGACCCCAGCGACAGGGCGGCCGCGGGTTCATCCGGCTCAGCAACAGGCAGCTGAAGGCCTGCCCCCACCACCTCACCGAGGACCTTGCCCACAAGCGTGGACTTTCCCGAGCCCGAAACACCTGTGACGGCAGTCAGCACACCCAAGGGAAAACGGGCATCCAGCCCGCGCAGGTTGTGCCGCCTGATGCCGTTCAATTCCAACCAGTCCTCCGGCGCCCTGAGGGGGCTGGTTCCGGCACCGGTATCGGTGGCCCGTCCGCCGTCGTCGAACAGGAACGGCCGGGTGACTGATGCCTCTATCCCGGCCAGGCCCTCAACGGGTCCGCTGTACAGCACCTTCCCGCCGCCTTCGCCGGCGTGCGGTCCCACGTCCACCAGCCAGTCGGCCCGGCGCACCACGTCCATGTTGTGCTCCACCACGAACACGGAGTTGCCGGACGCCTTCAACTGCTCCAGCACCTCCAGCAGGGGCTCCGCATCGGCCGGATGAAGCCCCGCAGACGGCTCATCCAGGACGTAGATGACACCGAACAGGCCCGAACGCAGCTGGGTGGCGATCCGGAGCCGCTGCATTTCGCCCGGCGACAGGGTGGGGGTGGCCCGCCCCAGGGCCAGGTAGCCGAGCCCGAGGTCCAGCAGCACTGTGATGCGCTGGAGCAGGTCCCGGGTGATAGCCACCGCCACTTCGTTCACTTCCCCGGAAAGCTGCGTGCGCGAGGCCACCGCGGCTTCGTTCAACTCGGCAGTGGGACGGATGATTTCCGCCAGCTCCACCATGGGCAGCCGGTTAAGGTCTGCAATGGTCCTGCCTGCGAAGGTGACAGCCAACGCCGCCGGCGTCAGTCCGGTACCCAGACAGCGCGGGCAGGGGCCGGATTCCATGTAGGCGAGCACGCGTTCCCGCATGGTGGCGCTCTGCGAATCCGCCAGGGTATGCAGGACGTAGCTCCTGGCGCTCCAGAACCGCCCCTTGTACGGCTTGGCCACACGGTCGCGCTGGGGAGTTATCTCCACGACCGGATGTTCCTCCGTAAAAAGGATCCAGTCCCGGTGTTTTTTCGGCAGCTTGCGCCACGGGACGTCAACGTCGTAGCCCAGGTGGGTGAGGATGTCCCGCAGGTTCTTCCCCTGCCAGGCGCCGGGCCAGGCAGCGATGGCCCCGTCCCGGATGGACAGGGACGGGTCCGGGACCAGCGATGATTCCGTCACGGTATGGGCGGAGC
Organism: Pseudarthrobacter sp. NamE5; assembly: GCF_005796225.1. Lineage (GTDB taxonomy): Bacteria > Actinomycetota > Actinomycetes > Actinomycetales > Micrococcaceae > Arthrobacter. Next base: position 28,899 of record NZ_VAHO01000011.1, on the reverse strand, counting down.
CCAGGCCGTGGCAGTCGCGGCAGGCGCCGGCGGCAGTATTGGGCGAGAAGGCGTCCGAATCAAGTTGCGTGCTGTCGGCGGGGTAGGTTCCGGCGCGGGAGAAAAGCATGCGCAGGGAGTTGGACAGCGTGGTGACAGTACCCACCGTGGAACGGCTGCTGGGAGCGCCCCTGCGCTGTTGAAGGGCGACGGCGGGCGGCAGCCCGCTGATCAGTTCCACCTTGGGATTGTGGCCCTGCTGGATGAGGCGGCGGGCGTACGGTGCCACTGATTCAAAGTACCGTCGCTGAGCCTCTGCATAGATGGTGCCGAACGCCAGGGACGACTTGCCCGATCCTGAGACGCCGGTGAAGGCGACGATTGCATCACGGGGGACATCCACATTCACGTTGCGAAGATTGTTTTCCCGCGCGCCCCGGACCCGGACAAAACCGTAGTTTGTCGAGGGGAAAGCCGGGTCCTGCAGGTTATCAGCGTGCTTGGCGTTCTGCATTGGGTCGACTCTAGTGGTGATTCCGCTGTCGGGCATTATCCTGACCCGATGGAGAACTTTGTGGGCGGCACTGCCGAGCCTGAAACAGAACCGGACGCAGTTCGTGCGGAAGTGCTGGCCATTCCGCTCCCTGTGGCGGAGCTGCACCTGCACATCGAGGGGACCCTTCAGCCCGAGCTGATCTTTGCCTTGGCGGAGCGGAACGGCATCGAGCTGCCCTACGCAGGCCTGGACGAGCTGCGGGAAAGGTACGAGTTCACCGACCTGCAGTCCTTCCTCGACCTGTACTACGCGAACATGGCCGTGTTGCAGACGGAGCAGGACTTTGCCGACATGACCCGCGCCTATCTGGAACGGGCGGCAGTTGCGGGCGTGCGGCACGCCGAGATCATGATGGACCCCCAGGCACACCTCTCGCGCGGGATCCCGCTGGAAACCTGCGTCAACGGCGTGGCTTCGGTGCTGGCCACCTCACAAGAGGACTTCGGGATCTCCACCCTCCTGATCGCCGCCTTCCTCCGGGACCTGCCGGAGGAATCTGCACTTGGGGTGCTGGACGGCCTACTGGCCATGAACGCGCCGATTGCCGCGGTTGGCCTGGACTCTGCTGAGGTGGGCAATCCGCCGTCGAAGTTCGAGCGGCTTTATGACAAAGCGCGGGAAGCGGGTCTCCGGCTGACGGCGCACGCGGGCGAGGAGGGGCCGGCGTCGTACATTGTCGAAGCCCTGGACATCCTTGGGGTGGAGCGCATAGATCACGGCATCCGCTGCATGGAAGATCCGGACCTGGTGGAGCGGCTGGTGGATGCGCGCATCCCGCTCACCGTCTGCCCGCTCTCCAACGTCCGGCTCCGCGCCGTGGACACCCTCGCGGACCACCCTCTGCCCGCGATGCTGGCGGCGGGCCTCAATGTCTCCGTCAACTCTGATGACCCGGCGTACTTCGGCGGCTACGTGGATGACAACTTTGCCCAGCTTGGCATGGTGTTCGAACTCTCGGATTTCGACAAGGCCAGGCTGGCAGCCAACTCCATTCATTCATCCTTCGCTTCGGAGGAACGCAAGGCCGAACTGCTGGATGAACTGAACGGCAGGGAAGTGACGCACCCTTAGCGAAGTCCTGCCGGGCTCTCCCTCAAGCCCAAAGGTCCGGGGTACATGCCCATCCTGCAACGTGTCCCAAACAACAACCGCCCGGTCATGCCGCTAAACTGGGTGCCGCAGGCGTGTCTGGGAAGTGCGGAGCGGCACCCATGTCAGCGCTTACGGGTTGTGCAGTCAGCCCGTTTTCCCGAGACTTAAGCCTCAATTGTTGGGATGTCCGCTTCATAGTCGGTCACGACACGCAGTGTTAACCATTTCAAGTCGCGCGATTCAACCGGCAATTGGCAAGATGCCTAAGACCGATCGCTTTTTATAAAGGGGAATCATGGCCAAGTCCACCGCAGAAAACACCTTCCTCCGACTCAAGACCGTCCTGGATGTCCTGACCGAAGGTGTGTGGTCCGGTGAAACATTGAACGCCGGCCAGGTCCTTGCGGAGGCAACGGCCCGCGTGCCGTTCAACGAGCATGAGGCCGAGCTCCTCAGCGGCGGCATTCCCCGCGGCCATAAGACGCTCACCTCTGCCAGCGCCAAGCTGGTCAAGGCCGGCTGGCTGGTCAAGGGCCGCTCCGGCTGGACCATCACCGAGGAAGGCATGCGCGCCACGGTCGCCTTCCCGGACGCAGTTTCCTTCGCCACCGCCCTCGACGCCGGCGCTCCCGTCCCCGCCGAGGTTCAGGTTCCCACTGCTCCCGAAGGCTTCGTCCGCAAGACCACCGCCGTCCCCGCCCCTGCGCAGCCGGCTGAGAAGACGGAAGCCAAGAAGAGCGCCAAGAAGACTCCCGCCAAAAAAGCCGCCTCCGCGGTGGGCAAGGCAGCCAAGGCGCTCGAGGACGCCGTCGAGCCCGTTGTAAAGGCCGTCCGCAAGGGCAAGACGCCTGCCAAGACTGAGGAAGCTGCCGCACCGGTTGCTGCCGAATCCTTCGAGGGCCCGGACGTTGAGACACATCCGCAGCCTGAAGCTGTGGCTGTGGCCGGCGACTTCAACACGATCCTTGGTGCTCCCGAGAACTGGGCGCCGCAGTACGACGAAGCCCAGATGGAGTTCGACTTCCTGGACCAGCTCTGGAAGAAGAGCGCCGAACTGCCCGCCGGGCACTACACGTTCAAGATCGCCCTGAACCGTTCCTGGGATGAAAACTATGGCGCGTTCGGCACGTTCGACGGGCCCAACCACGAGCTGCACCACGCCGGCGGCACGGTGACGATCCGCTACAACCACAGCACCCGGGACATCACCATCAACTGAGTCCCGCGCCGCCTACCCAACTAGGTAGCAGTAACTGTCGTTTTGGACGCCCAAAACGACATCTGCTGCTACCTAGTTGGGAGGGGCGGCACTGACGGAGGGGAGGCACCATGGCCAGGCACGCAGGTTCGGGGTCTGGTTCGGCTGGTCCACCCGATGCGGAAACGGTGCGGCTGGATGCACGGGTCTACGGCATGGTGCAGGGCGTGGGCTTCCGCTACTGGACCATGGGCAAAGCCGAAGAGCTAGGCCTCACCGGGGAAGTCAGGAACCTCAATGACGGCTCCGTCGCCCTGGTTGCCGAGGGGCCAAAGTGGAAAGTTCACGAACTCCGCGAATGGCTGAACTCGGGCGGGACGCCCGGCCGGGTGGAGCGGGTGGAGGACGCGCTCTCACCGGCAGAAGGTAACTACCGGGGCTTCAGCGCCCGTTGAACTTACCTGCCGGATTGAGCCGGACGCTTCGTCCCCTCCGCTTCCGGCCGGGGGCTCAGCCCGATGAACGCCCCCAGTTCCTCCAGCGCAGCAGGCCTGTGCGGCATGTAGCTGGTGAGTTCGGGGGAGCGGATAATTACTGCCCGCCATTGCCCGCGTGACACAGCAACATTGATCCGGTTCCGGTTCAGCAGAAACTCGGCGCCCCGCGGCGCCTCGGCCACCGCTGAGCAGGCCATGGACACGAGCACCACGGGCGCCTCCTGGCCCTGGAACTTGTCCACCGTCCCTACCCGCACCTCCGGCAGACCCGCTTCTTCCAGCGCTTTCCGGATCAGGTGGACCTGGGCGTTGTAGGCGGCCACCACCAGGAGATCCTGCTGGTCCAATGGCCGGGATTCGCTGTCCGCGCCCGGCTTCCACTTCAGTCCGAGGTGCCGCCGAGCCTGGTGCACTACCTCAGCGGCTTCCTCCCTGGAGGCGGTGGTGTTGCCGGTGTGCTCAACGAACACGGTTTCGACGCCGGGCGGCAGGTCTTCGAGGCTGCGCAGGGATGCGGCGGGCGCGGACTGCAGCTTTCCCTCGTAGCTGAGCCGGGAGACGGCGCGGCAAAGCTCGGGATGCATCCGCCAGCTGTCCGCCAGGAAGTAACCCAGCGTCGCGGGCAGGGTTGCGTGCCCGGCGGCCAGCCAGCCAAGGGCCGACTCGTCCACCGGTTCGGGGTGCGCACCTTGGCTGACCTGGGGAAGCTGCTGCGGATCACCCAGCAGGAGCAGGCGCTTGGCCGCACGGGACACCGCCAGGGTGTTGGCCAGGCAGAACTGTCCCGCCTCGTCTATCACCAGCAGGTCCAGTGAGCCTGCTGGGACCTCTTTGCCGGTCATGGTCCATGCAGTTCCACCCACCAGGCAACCACCGTCGGACTCGAGAAGTTGCGCAACATCACCATCTCCGGCCAGGCTCCAGGGGACATAGTGTGGGGTGTTCAGCTTCTTGGCCACGACTGCCGGATCAACCCCGCCGGTGGCGATGGCACAGCAGAGCAGGTTCTCCACCACGTTGTGCGACTGGCCCACCACGCCGATCTTCCAGCCCTCGGCCACCAGCCTGCCGATGACGTGGGCGGCCACGAACGTCTTCCCGGTTCCGGGAGGGCCCTGCACCGCCAGGTAGGAGCAATCCAGGTCCCTGAGCGAGGCGGTGATGGCGGTTGCATAATCCGCCGTGCCCCCGTTGCCATGCAGGAGGTCCGCAGGGCCCGGCAGACTGCTGAACCGTGGCGGCTGTTTGCGGAGGATATCCAGCCCGGGCTGGGCGGGCAGGGACGGCAGAGTTGAACCCACGGTGCGGGCGATCTCGGCGATGGCAGTTTCGATGCTGGCGGTGGCGAGATGCTGGTCCTCCGTCAGTGCCACCGGCAGGTGCGGGTACGCGGCAACCTTGCCTGACTCACGCTCGGCAATGGTGATGATCGTGTGCTCAGGGTTGTCAGGCGCCGGCGCCACTTCGCTGATCCTTGTACCGAAGGAGAAGGCCCGGGCGCCGGGAGCAGCGTCAGGGGCGGCCATGCCGTCCGGCGGCGGAGCGTCGTAGAGCCGGCACCACGTGGAGTCCGCGCGAAAATCGGAGCCCTCGGTCATGGTCCCCCGGAGCCGAAGGACGCGCGTGCGCATGCGTTCACGGGGCTTCGCCAGGGCCCAGTCCGACGTGACCTCGGCCGAGGACACCAGGAAGACGTTCCGCTGGTCCGACCAGGTGTCGACGGGTGCCTCCACCCGGTCGAAGTGCTGCCACCAGAATTGCTTGCGCTCGCGCCGGTGGTAGCCGGTGGCAGCGGCCACCAGGGCGATGGCGCGTTCGTCATCGGTCCAGGGCCGGTCGTCCGGCAGGTCCGCCAAATATTCGCGCAGCCTGCTCTCCTCCGGAGTTTCCTCTGCGGGCGCAGGGCGCTCAGGGTGACCTGCCGGCATGGACCCGGCAGGACCCCCGGCAGCAGCTTCATCTGCCAGGGGTTCTGAGGCAGCCGCGCCGCCGGCGGCTGCCTCCACCTCCAGAAGCCAGTCCCGGAGGCGAAGGGTGGAGAGGCAGTCGTACTGGTTGTAGTCCGAGATGGAAGCCAGCACCTTGTCTGCTTCGGCATGGTGGCCGGCGTCCCGGGCCGCACAGTACGCGGCGTATGCCACCACGGACGCTCCGGCATCTTTAACGTCGCCGGAGCGCAAATTGCTGCCCATGTAGAGCGGTTCGAGTTTCTTGATGGAGTAGGAGGACTCCGAGATCCTCAGCGAATGCCGGACTGTGGCGTAAAGGTCCACCAGCAGCCCCTGCCGCAGCCAGTTGTCCACCGTCTCTTCCCCTGCCTGGTGGGCCAGGGAGAGGTTGCGCAGCGCCGTCTTTTCGTACGCGGCATAGTGGTAGACGTGCATGTCCGGGAAACGGGACCGCCGCTCCTCCACATACTCGAGGAAATTGAGGAAGGCGCGGCGCTCTTCACTGCGGGAGTGCGCCCAGAATGGACGGAACACCGGTTCCCCGGCGTCACCGGCAACGGGTGCCTCCACCACTCCAAACAGGTACTCGATGCCCCAGGCGCCGGTCGCAGGATCCTGCCACAGGGGGTCGCCCTCGAAGTCGAAAAAGATGTCACCGGGGCTGGGCGGCGGGAGTTGCCCAATGGTGTTCTCCGGCAGGACCGTGAATGACACTGTGTGCGGCTTGCCGTCCTTGGTGAAGGTCCGGGAACCAGCCACGGCGTCCAGGCCCAGCTGCATCCTCGCCTGCGCCCGCAACCGGACCACGGAGTTCCTGGCATCTTCGGCGGGCATGGCGGCGAGCTGGTCGATGGTGGTGATGTCCTGTTCGTGGAGTTTCCTCCGCTGAACCACGGACATTCCCGCCACCATCAGCAGGTCCCGGTGCACCTGCACCTGCTCGGCGCAGTAATCACACCGGCCGCAGTGAACCACTCCGGGCTGCTGCCACTGCACACCGGCATCCGCAGCCCGGTGCTGCGCAGTCAGCTCGCGGAAGCGCCGGCGTCGCTCACGGAACACGGGCCACAGGTCCGGAAGCGAATGGCTGCTGCGGAGCCAGTCCCCGCCCACGCGGGTGCCCAGGACCAGGGTCACCACCGGCGAGGGCTGGAGCCCCATCCCCAGCAGCTGGTCGCCGTAAGCCGCCAGCTGCAGCAGCGCGCCCACCTTTGCATGGCGGGCGAGCTTTGTGTCCCAGACCTCGTAACGGCCGGGGTCTCCCGTTCCAGCGGCTTCATTGACCAGGAAGTCCGCGTAGCCCAGGAACTCCCCGTCGAAGAAGGTTGCCTGGAACACCACGTCAGCGCCGGACCGCAAAGCAAGCTCGGTTTCCGCATGCTTGGCCTGCAGATCCGCGCGCAGGTTCTGGCCGCGCTCAAGCGAATAGACGCCACCGCCGCGGCTTGCGTCCCATTCGCCATACTTGTCGATCAGGCTGGCCAGCACCGTTTGTTCGTGCCGGTCGCCCAGCTGGCCGGCACGGACCTGCATCTCGTCGGCCGGGAACGCGGCCCTGGGAGAACGGCCAAGCTTTTCGTCCAGGATCCGAAGCGTGCGGTACTCACATTCGCTGGCGGCCACCAGATCACTGGCGGAAAAGACCAGGTCCGGCGGCGCACCGGCATTTGCAGCATCAAGCAGGAACACGGAACCTCCCCATCGACAGCCGGGCTGTAAAGACCAGAGCCTGAAACGTCAGGCCGCGGGACGGTTTCCCTGGCCATGGTTCAAACGTAGCAAGGGGCACCGACAAAACCGCCGGGCTCCAAAAGCAGCCAGCAGCAAGTGTCGTTTTCGCGGGTCAGTTCTCCGCGGCCGCCCGCACCTGGGCTTTGTCGTGCTCTGCATGGGCCTTGCGCAGCTGGTCCAGGAACTCGGTTTCGTTTCGGATGAGCTTCTTGTACTTCTCGGGGAGCTTACGAATCTGGTCCTCCTCACGGCACATCGCGGCGAAGATCTTGTCCCGCTCGTTCATGTCCGTCTCGTAATTGAGGTCCAGGTATTCGATGGCGTGGCGCCGGGCGCCGGAGACGGCGTTCTTGGCCTTGCCCTTGGGGCTGAAGATGGACGCCAGAACCGTGACCACCAGGACGCCGAGGATCACGCCGAGGGAAACGCCGGTACTGACTTCCACCACGTTGACGTGCTGGCCGTCGTTGATGAACGGCAGGGTGTTTTCGTGCAGGGCGTGCAGAATGAGCTTCACGCCGATGAAGCCCAGGATGGCGGCCAGGCCGTAGGACAGGTAGATCAGCCGGTCCAGCAGGCCGTCAATCAGGAAGAACAGCTGCCGCAGGCCCATCAGTGAAAACGCCGTGGCCGTAAACACGATGAACACGTTCTGGGTGAGGCCGAAGATCGCCGGAATGGAGTCCAGGGCGAAAAGGATGTCCGTGCCGCCGATGGCCACCATCACCAGGAGCATCGGGGTGAGGACGCGCTTGCCGTTCTCCACGGTGAAGAGCTTGTCGCCGTCAAAGTGTGCCGACGCCGGAAGATACTTCTTGGCGAGCCGGACCACCAGGCCTTCGGAGTCGTCGTCGTGGCTGTCCGGTTTGAGCAGGTTGCCGGCTGTGACCAGGAGGATCAGCCCGAAGATGTAGAACACCCACGCGAAGCTGTTGATCAGCGCGGCGCCGAGGAAGATGAAGCCGGTGCGGGCAATGAGCGAAAAGACGATGCCGAACAGCAGCACCTTTTGCTGGTCAGCGCGGGGCACTCGGAAACTGGCCATGATGATGAGGAACACGAACAGGTTGTCCACGGACAGCGCCTTCTCCGTGATGTACCCGGCAAAGTATTCCGCGCCCATGGTGGTTCCGCCGAACACCAGCACGCCGAGCCCGAAGAGCAGGGCAATGCCCACATACAGGGCCGACCAGATGGCTGATTCCTTGAGCGACGGCGTGTGGGCCTTGCGCACATGGAAGAAGAAGTCGAAGGCCAGCAGGCCAACGATCCCAATGACGGTCAGGGTCCAGACAAACGGAGATACTTCCACGCGGCGGGCCTTTCGTTGGAGTCTCCTTCCAGAGTACCCACCTATGCAGGCTTGAGGAGTTCGTTTTCCACGACCGCGGTACGCGAGAGGGTCTTGTATCCCTCATGCTCAAACAGCACCGTGATCACGTCGTCCTCGTGCCGCATCACCAGCCCAGGGCCCCACTCTTTATGGACCACGGCTGACTGGAGCGGGAACTGTTCCTCCGCTTCGCCGGCCCCGGCCGCCCCGCCGTCGTCGGCTGCAGGGTAGGCAGGCTGCTTCCCCTCGTTATCGGTGCAGGCATCACAGTTGCCGCAGGGCTCGGGCAGGTCCTCGCCAAAGTAGCCCAGCAGGAACTGGCGCCGGCAGCTGTCCGTTTCGGCGTAGGCGCGCATCATGGTGAGCCTGGACTGGTCCACGCGCTGCCGGGCCTCGGCGAGTTCGACGGCGTCCTGCACCAGGGTGGACAGCTTCGCCTTGGAAGCCAGGCGGACGCCGCGCCTGCCGGACGTGACGGCGCTGGTTTCCTCCAGCTGGTTCACCAGTGAGGTGATGCGCCGGGCCGGCAATCCCGTGAGCTCCGCCAGGGACGCCTTGGGGGCGGGCGTGCCGGCTGACTTGAGTACGTTCAGCACGGCAAGGAGTGAATCAGGATCGGGGGAGTGCGTTGCGAAGAACTTCCGCAGGCCAAGGTCCTCGGAGCGGTAGTGCAGGACGGCGGATGCCGGCTCCCCGTCCCGTCCGGCCCGGCCGATCTCCTGGTAGTAGGCATCAAGCGACTCGGGGATGTCCGCGTGGACCACGAAGCGGACGTTCGGCTTGTCGATTCCCATGCCGAAAGCGGTGGTGGCAACAACGACGTCCAGCTGGTTGTCCAGGAACTGTTCGTGGATGTGCTCCCGGTCCCCGGCGGAACGGCCGGCGTGGTAGGCCTCGGCGCGCAGCCCCTCCTCGCAGAGTTTTGCCGCGTACTTCTCGGTGTCCTTCCGGGTGGCCGCGTAGAGCAGGCCCTGTCCGTCGCGACCCATTGCGGCCACTTGCTCCAGCAAGGCGTTTCGTTTGCCTTTGTCCTCCTGGTGGCGGACAACGTCCAGGCTGATGTTGGGCCGGTCGAAGCCGCGCACCAGCACCAGCTGGTCCTTCATCCCCAGCCGCTCCACGATCTCATCCCGGACCGGGGGCGAGGCTGTGGCGGTGAGGGCGGCGACCGGAGGATTGCCGAGCCGTTCCCGGACGTTGCCGAGGCTCAGGTAGTCGGGGCGGAAGTCATGGCCCCAGGATGAGACGCAGTGTGCTTCGTCCACCACGAACAGGGAAATGTCCAGGGCTGCAATGCGTTCCACGGTTTCCTGCTTGGCGAGCTGTTCGGGGGCGAGGAACAGGAAGGTTGCCTTGCCGGTTTCGGCTGCCTGCCACGCGGCCTCCACCTCCGAATCGCTGTGGGAGGAGTTGACGGCGACGGCGGCGTTCTCGCCGAGGTCGCCGGACAGCCCGTCCAGCTGGTCCTCCTGGAGGGCTATGAGCGGGGACACCACGACGGCGGGCCGTCCGGTGGTGTTGTGCAGGTGCTGCGCCGCGACCTGGTAGATGGCGGACTTGCCGTAGCCGGTGGGCATGACGGCCAGGACGTCGCGGCCGTCCACCAGGGCGGACATGCCGGCCAGCTGGCCGTTACGGAGACTGGGCAAGGAAAAGGAGGACGCCGCAAGGGCGGCAAGGGCACGATCGTCGGACATTTGAAGGGCGGCTCCGCACTGTGGGTCCTGCGGCCGCTTGCTTCAGCCTAGTTAACCAGCTTACGCCAGCCGGGGGCCGCCGTCGTCCGTCTGGCCGGCGCTGGCCCACATGGAGGATGTGCGGGGACGGCAGGGGAGGCCACCTCCTTGACTTACCAGGCGCCCTGAACAAGTGTGGAAAGTGACCGATCCGCCGGTGTGCCGGCACCTGATCGGGCCGGAGGAACCCGAGGAGACCAGCCGTGACGCGAAAGAATCCTGAAGTCGAAGAGGCCGACGAATCCGAGATTGAGGTCAGCGGACACCCCAAGACCTGGGCAGCCGGCGTGCCGGGTGTCTACCACTCCATGCAGCCGGCGCTGAAGCACATGGGGCTGGAACGGTCCCGGAAAACGCTGCTGGCGCTGAACCAGAAGGACGGGTTCGACTGCATGAGCTGCGCCTGGCCGGACCCGGGCCACCGCAAGACCTTCGAGTTTTGCGAGAACGGTGCCAAGGCGGTCACCTGGGAGGCCACCCCCGTGGTGGTCGGCTCGGAGTTCTGGGCTGAGCATCCGGTCAGCGAACTGCGGGAGCGCTCCGAGTACTGGCTCGGCATGCAGGGGCGCCTGACGGAGCCGGTGTACAAGCCCGCCGGCGAAGACCACTACCGGCCAGTCGGCTGGGACGAGGCTTTCGGCATCATCGCGGACAAGCTGAACTCGCTCCCCAACCCGGACCAGGCGGCGTTCTACACCAGCGGCCGAACCTCCAACGAGGCCGCGTTCCTGTTCCAGTTGTTCATCCGCGGCTACGGCACCAATAACCTCCCGGACTGCTCCAACATGTGCCACGAGTCCTCCGGCTGGGCGATGGGCCAGACCATCGGCGTGGGCAAGGCCACCGTTTCCTACGACGACTACGCCAAGGCGGACCTGATCATCATCATGGGCCAGAACCCGGGCACCAACCATCCGCGGATGCTCACCGCCCTGGAGGATGCCAAGGAAGCCGGTGCCAAGATTGTTGCGGTCAACCCGCTGCCCGAGGCCGGCCTGATGCGCTACAAGAACCCGCAGAAGGTCAAGGGCATCATCGGGCACGGCACAGACCTGGCGGACCAGTTCCTGCAAATCCGGATCGGCGGGGACATGGCGCTGCTGCAGGCGGTGTCCAAGCGGGTCCTTGACGCAGAGGCCGCCAACCCTGGAACCGTGCTGGACCATCAGTTCCTCGAAGAGCACTGCGAGGGGCTGGAGGAATTGAAGGCGCACCTTGCCACGCTGGACGAAGCCACCGTCCTTGAGGCCACCGGGCTGCGCCCGGAGGAGATTGACGAACTCGCAAGCCGCTACCTGAACGCCGACAAGGTGATCATCACCTGGGCCATGGGGATCACGCAGCACAAGAAGGCCGTGGCCACCATCAAGGAGATGATCAACCTGCTGCTGCTCCGCGGCAACATCGGCAAACCCGGCGCCGGTGCCTCGCCGATCCGCGGCCACAGCAATGTCCAGGGCGACCGCACCATGGGCATTTGGGAGCAGATGCCGCCCGCGTTCCTCGATGCGCTGGGCAAGGAGTTCAGCTTCGAACCGCCCCGGACCCATGGGGCCGATGCGGTGGAAACCATCCGGCAGATGCGCGACGGCGGGATCAGGGTTTTCATCGCCATGGGCGGCAACTTCGTGGGCGCCATGTCGGACACCCGGGCTGCCGAAGCGGCAATGGCGAACACCGAGCTCTCCGTACAGATTTCCACCAAGCTCAACCACTCCCACACCGTGACCGGCGCCGAGGCCCTGATCCTGCCCACCCTGGGCCGGACGGAGATCGACCGGCAGGAGTCCGGTCCGCAGTTCGTCTCCGTGGAGGACACCGTCTGCGCCGTCCACCCTTCCCACGGAACCGTTGAACCGGTGGCACCGGGGCTGCTGTCCGAGGTGGCGATCGTGAGCCGGCTGGCGCAGCGGGTACTGGGCGACCGGATCACGGCGGACTGGGCAGGATTCGAAAAAAACTACGACCTCATCCGCGAGCACATCTCCCACGTGGTGGTTGGCTGCGAGGACTACAACCGGAAGATCCGGCAGGAGGGCGGCTTCGTCCTGCCCAACGGGCCCCGCGACTCCCGCACGTTCCATACCCCCACCGGCAAAGCGATCCTGACGGTGAACGAACTTGAGTACGTCCAGCGGCCGGCCGGGACGCTGATCCTGCAGAGCATGCGCTCGCATGACCAGTTCAACACCACCATCTACGGGCACAACGACCGGTACCGCGGCATCAAGAAGGGCCGCGAGGTGGTGTTCGTGAACCCGGCGGACCTGGCTGAACTTGGGCTGGAAGACGGACAGCACGTGGATATCCACGGCGTGTACGAGGACAACGTGGAGCGGGTGCTGCGGAACTACCGGGTGGTGTCCTACCCCTCCGCCCGGGGATGCGCCGCCGCCTACTACCCGGAGGCCAATGTCCTGGTGCCGCTGGAAAGCGTGGCGGAGGGAAGCCAGACGCCTGCGTCCAAGGCGGTCATCGTGCGGCTCGAGCCGGTTGCGGTGCGGCAGGAAGAGCCGTCCGCCACAGGATAACCACGGCGGGGGATGCCTCCCGGGACAGCTACTGGGCCGTGTCCGCCCAGCCCTTGCTGGCGGGACCGCCCTCGTGCCCGTCGTCGCACAGCTGCAGGGCCGTGTCCGCTGCCTTTGCCACCGCGGCGGCGGCATTCTCCCGGGTGCCGGCGCTGCCTGTCCCGGCTTGGAGGCCGGCCGCGTAGCCAACCAGGAACGTGGTCACCGGGGCCGCCGCGTGGATTACCGAGTCAGCCGACCTCCGCGCCAGCTCCAGCATCAACTCGTGGTCCACGTCCAGGTCCAGGATCTGCAGGGCCTGGGCCAACCGGTTGCTCCATTGGTCCAGGACCTGGGCCTCGTCCTCGCTGACAGCCATTTCCGCTCCAATCGTTTGCGCGCCTGCTGTGTCCGCTGCCGACACTACAAGGCTTCACGCCGGAAGTCACCGGATCTCCGGAACCCCCTAACCCAAATCAGGGTAGCCCCCGCCCCTGAAGACTCTGGAACTGCCTTCCCACCCTGCCTAGACTGGGCGAACCCCTAACTGGGAGCAATCTGTACCTGACGCCGAATGATCAGGAAAGAGCCAGCCGATCAGGACAGGCACTTCCCACGGGGAGCATCACCTACCAGTAATCATGGCCGCCCCACAGGGTAAGCGCCTGACAACAGGAGAAACAGATGGCAGGGAACAAAGCAGTTGCCTACAAGGAGCCCGGCAAGGTTGAGGTGATCGACGTCGATTACCCCACGTTCGAGCTCAAGGACGGGCCTGGCGTTAATCCGGCAAACGTCGGACGCACGGTCAATCACGGCGTCATCCTTAAAACAGTGGCCACCAATATCTGCGGCTCGGACCAGCACATGGTGCGCGGCCGCACCACCGCACCCACCAACCTGGTGCTCGGCCACGAAATCACCGGCGAAGTGGTGGAAGTGGGCCGCGACGTCGAGTTCATCAAAGTCGGGGACCTCTGTTCAGTGCCGTTCAACATCGCGTGCGGCCGCTGCCGGAACTGCAAGGAGCGCAAGACCGGCATCTGCCTTAACGTGAACCCGGACCGCCCGGGCAGCGCCTACGGCTACGTGGACATGGGCGGCTGGGTGGGGGGCCAGGCCAACTATGTGCTGGTGCCCTACGCCGACTGGAACCTGCTGAAGTTCCCGGACAAGGACAGGGCTATGGAGAAGATCCTGGACCTGGCCATGCTCTCGGACATCTTCCCCACGGGATTCCACGGTGCCGTTAGCGCAGGGGTTGGTGTTGGTTCCACGGTGTATGTCGCAGGTGCAGGTCCTGTTGGCCTCGCAGCGGCGACTAGCGCACAGTTGCTCGGTGCCGCCGTCGTGATTGTCGGCGACCTCAACGAGGAGCGGCTGGAACGGGCCCGCAGCTTTGGCTGCGAAACGGTGGACCTCACCAAGGGCGAACCCAAGGACCAGATTGAGCAGATCCTCGGCGTGCCCGAGGTGGACTGCGGTGTTGACGCCGTGGGCTTCGAGGCGCGCGGCCACGGCAAGGGAGCCCAGGAAGCACCCGCCACGGTGCTTAACACCCTGATGGACATCACGGCTGCGGGCGGTGCCCTTGGCATCCCCGGCCTGTATGTCACGGGCGACCCGGGCGGAATCGACGAGGCCGCCAAGAAGGGCTCCCTGAGCCTCAGCCTTGGCACAGGCTGGGCAAAGTCGCTGAGCTTCACCACCGGCCAGTGCCCGGTGATGAAGTACAACCGGCAGCTGATGATGGCCATCCTGCATGACAGGGTCAGCATCGCCAAGAACGTGAACGCGAAGGCGATCACGTTGGAGGAGGCGCCGCAGGGCTACGCCGAGTTCGACGCCGGCGCGGCCACCAAGTACGTCCTCAACCCAAACGGCTACCTGAGCTGATACCGGCGGCGGACGGTGGTGTCCGGCAGCGGGGACAGGTGCGGAAATAGGTGGCCATCAGCCGAGGTTAAGCTAAAGGACACACCGCATCGAAGGAGATCCCCTTGAGTGACATCACCGTCCGCCACAACCCCGGCCGCGACCGCTTCGAAGTCCTGGACGCCGGCAACGTCATCGGCAAGGCCGCCTACAAGGAGTACGACGGCGGCGCCTCACCGCAGCGGATCTTCTACCACACGGTGATCAATGAGGAATACGGCGGGCAGGGGCTCGCGGGGCAACTCGCCATGGTGGCGCTGGAAGAGACGGTGAAGGCCGGCCGGGGCATTGTTCCCGTGTGCCCGTTCGTCAAGAAGTTCCTCACCAAGCACCCGGAGTACGCAGGCAATACCGTCCGGGTGGCCCCGGCGCACCTCGAGTTCCTGGACTCCGCCCTGGCCGCTGCCCGCACCCGGGCCTGACACCAAGACTCACAGCCGGTCCGGTTTCGAGGCGCAGTTTGGTTTCGAGGCGCAGTTTCACCTTCCATGTGCAGGCTTCCGGGCGCACCCGGAATATAAGCCGCGCCGGGTAACGGGCGCGTCCCGGGCATGTTTTGCGCAGCGGTGCGAGGCGCGCCGGAACACGCTGGCCGGCCTTTCAGGGAGCTCCCAACCTTCGATGATCTAATCGGCGTCACATCGGCGCGCTGGGCGGGCCGAATGCTGCAGTGATCATCGAGTTGTGACAGGAGCCCCGTATGCCGGTGCACCCAGTACAGCCGCGGGCAGGGCAGCCTGTCCGGCCAGCACGCCGTGGGCGGAGAAATGTGGCACTGCTCCTTTGTGCCGTGGCGTTGGTGATTGCTGCCATTGTGGTGCTTGCCGTCGTCCGGTCGGAGCCCACCCGGAGCCGTGCGGAGACGGTACCGGCAGCTGCCCCCGAGGATCCGATCGCTGTGGCCCCGGATTCGCTGAAGGACAGCATCGAATCAATACTCGAGGACAACCCGGATTACCGGATCGGGCTTGCCCTGGCCGACGTTTCCGGCGATGCCGCGCTCGCCTTCGGGGCTCAGGAAGTTTTCGCCGCCGCCAGCACCGCGAAGATCATCACGGCCGCAGCCTACTACCACCTGGTGGAAGACGGGGAAGCGCGCATGGATGAACCGCTGGGGGACTACGACGCAGCCTTCCAGCTTGAAGCGATGGTGAACGAGAGCAACAACGACTCGTGGCTGCTGCTGATGGATGCGGTGGGCCATGAACGGTTGACGGAGTACGCAGCTTCCATCGGCGTCACCTACGACCCCGAGGAGAACCTGCTGACTCCTGCGGAGATGGCGCTGGTGCTCAAGCAGCTGTACGCCGGAGACCTGCTGAACCCGGACAACACCGCCCAGCTGCTCGGCTATATGCAGGACACCAACAACGAGGAACTGATTCCTGCCGGCTCCCAGGCCGGGATCGAGGTCTTCCACAAATACGGGGAGATCGGCGGCGAACTGCATGATGCCGCCGTCCTTTCCTATCGCGGTTCCACCTTCGTGCTGGTGATTTACACGGAGAATTCGGACGGCGCGCAAGATCCGGGCCAGGCCGACGTCATCCGGGAACTCACTAAAGTCGTGGAGAAGGCCCTGTTCCCGCCAGTGCAGCCGGGGAACCGGGCACCGTAGATCAGCAGAGTCGCTAACACCCGGGCCGGTGCAGCAGACTGTTTCCGTGAGCAACAAACCCCGGACTGCCCTGGCCCTCGCAGGCCTCAGCCTGGGCAGCGCCTTGAATCCGCTCAACTCCTCAATGATCGCCGTGGCCTTGGTGGTGCTCCGCGCGGACTTTGGGCTGGACGTTGCCGCCGTTACATGGGTGGTTACGTCCTTCTATCTCGCCTCGGCAGCGGGCCAGCCGGTAATGGGCAGGCTTGCAGACCGCTTCGGACCCCGGCGAATGTTCATGCTTGGCATGGCGCTGGTGGCAGTGACCTGCGCCTTGGCCCCGCTGGCACCGAACTTCGCGCTGCTCTGCGTGGCCCGCGCAGTGATGGCGCTTGGTACGGCCACCGCCTACCCGAGTGCCGTGGTGATGGTGGGTGCCATCGCGCACCGGGCCAAGGTAGAGCCGGCACGGCCGCTGGGCAGGCTGCAGATGGCCAATACCTCTGCCGCGGCCATAGGCCCGGTGGTGGGTGGCCTGCTGGTGGGTTTCGTAGGCTGGGAAGCCCTGTTCCTAGTCAACGTCCCGCTGGCGCTGGCCGCGCTGCTGCTCGTGCGCCGGGCCGCTCCGCCGGACGAGGCCCGGGAGCGGGGCAGCGTGGCGGAGTTGGTGCGGGACTCGGACATCCCGGGGATCCTGGCATTCGTGGCCGCGCTCCTGCTGGTGATGATGGCCGCCCTGAACGTGGCCCCGGACCTACGCTGGTGGATGCTGGCGGCCGGGACAGTCATCGGCGCAGTGTTTGCGTGGCGCGAACTGCGCTTCAACCGCCCGTTCCTGGACCTGAGGCTGCTGGGACGCAACCGGCCCCTGATGCTCATCTACCTGGCGTTCGCCGTGTTCAGCAGCGTCTATTACTTCGTCTTCTTCGGCCTGCCCCAGCTCCTGCAGGAGGCCGGCGGCTACGGTCCCGGCGTGGTGGGCCTGCTGATGCTGCCGCTTGCCGGCCTGTCCGTCCTGGCCACACCGTGGGCGGTGAAGGCCATGGGGAGGTATGGGGTGCGGCGGGTGCTGCTCGCCGGCGTCGTCCTGTTGACCCTGGTGGCGGCGCTGATGTGGCTGCTCACCGGCACCCTGGTGATCCCGCTGGTGGTGGTGTTGACTGCCCTGATGGGCGTTCCGTACGGAACCGTGGGCATCGCCACGAACCAGGGCATGTTCGTGTCCACCCGGCCCCAGGAACGAGGGGTGGCGGCCGGCATCTACCAGACCTGCCGGTACGTCGGTGCCATCACCGCAACCGTGATGATCGGCGTGTTTGCCGGCGGCGGCGTGGACCAGGGCAGCTGGGCCCGGATGGTGCTCGCCATGCTGGTGCTCTGCCTGGTGACGTTCGCCGTGAGCCTGCTGTGGAGGCAGCGGACGGACTAGCCTGGCCGCACCCACACCGCCTGCGGACGGGTTTATCGTGGAGGTATGGACTCTCCAAAGGTGCAGCTGTACTTGGATATCGCCGCCAAGGGCCTGTGCATCGTCGGCGCCGCCCTGATGATTTTTCTCCGAGGCGGATGGTTCTACGTCGGGGTGGTGGCCATGGTCCTGGGCGTGCTCCTGATGGGCGGCTCGCTGTTCGCCAGCCGCAACCTGCGCGGCCGCCGGTGGGACGGCACGCGCCGGACCTGATCCGGCGCGCGCTCTGCCCCGCCGCCACGGCCCCGCTGCCCCGCGCCCGCCCGTTCGAGGGCGGCGTCCACGGGCGCCATCGAAGGTGCTGGCCGCCGTCGGGCGTCCTAGCCGTACATCAGCGAGCCCGGCGTGGTCAGCTTCTCGCCGGTTTCCAGCCAGGTCTTCAGGCCGGAGAGGATCATGGGCCAGCCGCCGTAAAGCTGCTCGTTCGCTCCGTCGCGGAGGTCGCTGTGGGTGACGGTAAGCCGGCAGGAGTCCCCTACCGGCTCGATTTGCCAGGTGACCTTCGAGGTCCCCTCTGCCTTCACGTCCTCGCCCCACAGTGCGCGCATGGTCTGCACAAGCCAGCGGGGCGGGTCCACTTCCAGGTTTTCGCCCTCGCCCAGCGGGGCGCCGGCTTTGGCATTGTTCATGGTGAAGCTGCTGCCCGGGGTCCAGTCCGTGTCGATGGTGTTCCCGAACTGGTACTTGCTGCGGATCTCGCTGTCCGTGATGGCTTCCCAGAGCCGTTCCGGGGTTGTTTTGATATAGATTTCGAAGATCTTTTCCATGGGACTTTCCAATCTGGATTTGAGGTCGCTGAGGCCAGCGGCCCATGGTTCTGCATATTTGCCCACCCACCGGTCGTGGATAAGCCGGATGGGCACCGGGTTCAGGAAGTGCAGCTTTTCCCGCCCCCGACGCCGGGTCACCACCAGGCCTGCCTCCTCCAAAAGCCTGAGGTGCTTCGCGATGCCGAAACGTGTCATGTCGAAGCGGGCCCCCAGCGCACCCAGCGATTGGCCGTCCTCGCGGAACAGTTCATCGAGGAGGTCCCGGCGGGTGGGATCGGAGAGTGCTTTGAACACTTCGTCCATAGGAAAATGATAGGTGACCATTCGGTCACCTATCAAGAGCCTAGTTGCGCGAAGCCAGCGTCTGGTCCCGGTCCTGGAACACCTCATCCCCTGGTCCGGTGAAGGCGCGGGAGCGCTGGACTGCCTCGATCGATCCGGTGAACAGCTGTGACTCATGCGGGTCGGCAGGCTGCCGGGCACCGGCGGCAGCGGGCGAACCCAGCCCGCGCAGTGGCTGCTGGCGGCGGGCGGGAGTGCCGCCGTCGGACGCTGCCTCGGTCCAGCGCTGTTGCGGGAGGGCCTGCGGATGGCCCTGCTGCAGGAAGCCGACCATGGCCTCGCGGATGAGGCAGCGGAGGTCGAACAGGGCGGCGCTGTCCGCGGCGCTGACCAGGATCCGGACCCGGACGAAGCCGCCGGTGGCGTCGGTGATCTGCAGGATGCCCACCCGCTCGTCCCACAATTCGGTGCCGGCCAGGACCCTGCGCAGTTCGGCACGCATGTCCTCCACGGGGGCACGCCAGTCGAGGTCGAACTCCACCGTACCCATCACCTCTGACTGGCGGCGGGTCCAGTTTTCAAACGGCGTGGTGGTGAAGTAGGTGGAGGGCAGGATGAGGCGCCGGTCATCCCAGATATGGACCACCACGTAGGTGAGGGTAATTTCCTCGATGCGGCCCCATTCCTTCTGGACCACCACCACGTCATCAACACGGATCGCGTCAGTGAACGCGAGCTGCATGCCCGCGAAGACGTTCACCAGCGAGGTCTGTGCGGCCAGGCCGGCCACGATGGAAATGACACCTGCGGACGCCAGCAGCCCGGCGCCGAGGGCCTGGATGGCCGGGAAGGTCAGCATCACCGAGCCGACGGCGAGCACCACCACCAGCGCCACGCCGATACGCCGGGCCAGGATCATCTGCGTGCGCAGCCGACGGGCCCGCCGGTTGTCCGCCACATCCACGCTGTAGCGGCCCAGCACCACCGCTTCGATAATCAGCAGGATGGCCACGGCCAACCACCCCAGCGAACCGATGAGCGCGATCAGCAGCAGATGGTCGACGGCGCTGTGCCAGCTTTCGCCAGCGGCCGTGAGTCCCAGGGCGGTCCGGACGCCGATGAGGCACAGTGCCAGCCGCAGCGGCTGGCGGGCAACCCGGGACGTGGCCTGGAGTTCAGGGCGCCTGCGGTTGAGGCGGAGGATTATCTTGCGCAGCAGCCAGGACAGGACCAGTCCGGCGGCCACTGCCAGGGTGACGGCAATGAAGGGCATGGCGGGATTTAGTACGTCTTGCATCCTTTAACGTCTATCAATCCGCCGGCCCGAGCCCGAAACCGGCGCCAGTGGTGGCGTGTCCGTCCCTTCCAGCCCGGTTGCCCGGCGCCCACCGGCCTTGATGCCCGCCGAAAACGCCTGTGCGCGCGGATTCCAGGTTCCCGGGAATCGGTGGGCGCCGGAGCAACTGGGCTGGAACGCCCGCCGCGAAGCGATAATGTGCTCCGTGATGACTGAAAAGGGAGCGGCAGATCGCGGCGTTCCACTCCGGTTGGCCTGCCGCCGCCGCTTCCGGCAGCTTCCCCCGTGGCGGTCTTAACAGCCAGGCCTCTTGGCGGTAGGTCGATCGTGTCAGCAATCAGGCTTTGGTGTCCTGTGTGAGCAGGCCGCTGGGCTTGGACGGCAGCCGTCAAGCAGTGCGCGGCCCTCATCGAACATTCGAGGGTGGCGTCATGGCACACAACTCTCCGCTTACCCAGGGCAAGGGGACCAGCCCCTCGCCTGGACCCGAAGGCCGCAGGGCTCCCTGGCGGATCGAGGGTATGCCCGCCAGGACCGGCGACGACGGCCAAAGCGGCGGGCGCGGGCAACGTCTCAGGCCCTGGATCTGGCTCGCCGCGCTGTATTTGGGCTTCTTCCTGATCTTCTCCTTCCAGGACCGGGCGGCCGCCCCTGAGGCTGTGGCTTATTCCGAATTCAAGGCCCAGGTGCAGGACAACAACGTCGCCGAGGTTTTCTCCCGCGGCGACACCATCGAGGGCAAGCTGCGGCAGGAGAGGCCGCTGCCAGGGAACGAGGGCCAGAACTACATCCAGTTCGTCACGGAGCGGCCAACGTTCGCTGAAGACAATCTCTTGGCCGCGCTGGAAGCCAACGACGTAACCGTCCGGGCCACCCCGCTGGTGCAGGAGCGGGGCGTTCTGGTTAACCTGCTGATCTCCATTGCACCCATTGCGCTGCTGGTGCTGTTCTACCTGTGGCTGTTCAAGCGGCAGGCGGGGATGTTCGGGATGGGTGGGTTGGGCGGTCTCGGGAACAAGAAGTTCCAGCCGGTCAATCCCGAGAAGATCCGCGTCACCTTCAAGGACGTGGCGGGGATTGACGAGGTGGAGGGCGAAATTTCGGAAGTGGTGGACTTCCTGAAGGGGCCGGAGAAGTACCAGGCCATCGGTGCCCGGCCGCCCAAGGGCGTTCTGCTCAGCGGTCCGCCCGGCACCGGCAAGACGCTGCTGGCGCGGGCGACGGCGGGGGAGGCCGGGGTGCCTTTCTTCCACGTGAGTTCGTCCGAGTTTGTGGAGATGGTGGTGGGCGTGGGGGCCAGCCGGGTGCGGGAGCTTTTCCAGGCCGCCCGGGAGGCCGCGCCGTCGATTATCTTCATCGATGAGATCGATGCGATCGGCCGCAAACGCGGCGGCTCCCTTGCCGTCGGCGGGCATGACGAGCGGGAGCAGACCCTCAACCAAATCCTGACGGAGATGGACGGCTTTTCCTCGTCCGAAGGGGTGGTGGTCCTGGCGGCCACCAACCGGCCAGATGTGCTGGACCCCGCACTCCTCCGCCCGGGCCGCTTCGACCGTTCCATTACGGTGCACGCTCCGGACCAGGCGGGGCGATTGCAGATCCTCCAGGTGCATGCCCGCAACGTCAAGCTCGACGCCGGCGCGGACCTTGAAGCACTCAGCAGGGCCACGCCAGGCATGACCGGCGCTGAACTTGCGAACCTGGTCAATGAAGGCGCGCTCCTGGCGGTCAAGCGGGGGCACGAAGCGGTGAACCAGCGGGACCTGCTGGATGCCCTGGAGAAGGTGCAGTTGGGCACGGTGCGCAACGTTGTGATGCCGGCGGAGGAACGACGGCGGACCGCCTACCACGAGTCCGGCCATGCGCTGCTCGGGATGCTGGAAGAAGGCGCGGACCCGGTGCGCAAGATCTCCATCATTCCCCGCGGCCGGGCACTCGGCGTCACTCTTTCCACCCCTGATACCGACCGCTACGGGTATGACGAAAACTACCTGCGCGGGAGGATCGTCGGAGCCCTGGGCGGGATGGCGGCCGAGCGGCTGGTGTTCGGGGTGGTCACCAGCGGTGCCGAAAGCGACCTGCAGACCAGTACGCAGCTGGCCAGGATGATGGTGGGCCGCTGGGGAATGTCCCCCCGGATTGGCCCGGTCCAGGTGCTGCCCGAGGAAGGCGACCCCCGCGCACTGGGTGTCTCTGAAGGCATGCTGGACCTCCTGGCAGACGAGACACGCACACTGGTGGACCAGTGTTATGACCGTGCCCTGGCACTCCTGCGGGAGAACAGGTGGCGCCTGGAGTCGTTGGTGAAGGAACTGCTGGCCAAAGAGAGCCTGGATGAGCAGGAGATCTACGCCGCGGCTGGCCTGGAACGCCGTTCTGGCACACCCGCTCCAAGCGGGGCCGCCCCGATGCACCAGAGCTGAGGGGCCGCCAAACGCGCCTTGGCTAGGCGGTCTCGTCCACCTTTTCTGGAATCGGCCGCGGCTCGAGCCACACCCGCTCGCGGGAGCCCGGCGGGTAAGCGTACCTCTTGCCGGCGATCGTGATCACCAAGGCAACAACCACCGGCAGTGCGGCAGCCACGGGGACCAGCAGCGGCCCGGCAAGCACCAGCGCGGCAGAGCCGTAGAGCGCGCCCACGGTAATGCCGAGCTGGATGGTCAGCACCGTGAGTCCGTTGGCGGCCTCGCTGTAGTCTCCGCCGGCGCGAAGGATGGCGGACTGGTTGTAGATGCCGATCGCGCCGAGCCCGGCACCCCATACGGTCATGAGGACCAGGGCCACGGCAAGGTTGCCCGCCGCAAGAGGCAGGAACGCCATGGACAGGGCGATGGCCGCCGTCGTGATCAGCAGCGAGCGGCGGGGCCGGGAGTCAACGGTGAGGCCGGCGACCCAGATGCCCAGCAGCCCGGAGCCGCCCAGGACCGTCAGTGACAGGCTGATGGCGTAGTCGGGGAAACCTGCCTCGCGGATGAACGGCGCGATGTAGGTGAACAGCGCGAAGTGCGCCAGAATCAGAAGCGGCCAGGCAACGGCCACCGACTTGACCCCCGGCTGGGCAATGGCTTTCCGGAGTGAGGGGCGGACGGCGTCGGAAATGCGCTGGACGCGGGGCAGCAGGAAGAACGCGAGGACCGTCAGGACCAGGCCGAAGCCTGCGAGCACCATGAACGCGGCGCGCCAGCCGAGGAATCCGCCCAGCGCGGTGCCCACGGGCGCGCCGATGGCCAGGCCCAAACTGTTGCCGCTGAACACGATGGCCAGTGCCCTGCCCACCTTGTCCGGCGGAACCACCTTGGTGACGAACGGGGCCATGGTGGTCCACAGCAGCCCGTGCGCCAGGCCGCCCACCAGTCGGGCGATCATGGCGGCGGTGAAGTCGGGCGCCAGCCCCACCATGGCGTTGCTGGCGGCGAAGGTGAGGACTAGCCCCACCAGCAGCGCATGCCGGGGTACCTTCCCCAGCAACCGGGCCGCCGGAACCACCGTGACCACGATGACCGCGGCGTACGCTGCGGCCAGGTACCCGGCCACCGGCTCGGACACATTGAGGCCGCTACTGATCTGCGGCAGCAGCCCGGACGGCAGGAGCTCGGTGGTGATGGCGGTGAAGGCGATGGTGGCAAGGACCAGCATCGCGGCGTACGGAAAACGGGCAGGCGCCGGCGCGGAAATCGCGGAAGACATGGGGGGAGTGATCCATTCACGGGGAGGGGCTGGAACCCGGCTCTGCTCGCCCGACAATTCCTCCGTTTAAATTTACAGGACATGAGGTGCTGATTCTGACGTTGACCGCCCCGAGACTCGCATGGGCTGAAACGGTAGCTGTTGCTTCCGTAAGGAATTACCGTGGGGATGGACAGGACAATCGAAGGCGTTCCGGCAACGGAAGCAAGGGAGAACAAGTGGAATTCTTAGGACTGCCCAAGCACAAGCCCGTGGTGGCCGCGTGAGCGCCCCGCTGCGGGTCAGCCTGCCCACGCAGGAGCTGGTGGACGCACTGCAGCCACGTGACGGCGTCGAACTTCTCGTGTGGGACTTTTCCGGGCCTGCTCCCGCCGAACGGCTGGACATCGTGGTGCCGCCGTACATGCGCGGGCCGGAGGTGCTGGCGGCGCTCAAGTCCGTGGACATTGGCCTCATCCAGAGCCAGTCCATAGGGTACGACGGCGTGGCGGACGTCCTGCCGGATGGTTCCGTTTTCGCCAACGCGGCAGGCGTGCATGAAACGTCGACGGCGGAGCTTGCCGTGGGGATGATGATTGCCAGCCAACGGGGAATTCCGGACTTCGTCCGGAACCAGTCCTCCGGCGTCTGGGACAACGCCCAGCGCCCCAGCCTGGCCGACCGGCGCGTGCTGCTGGTGGGCTACGGCGGAGTGGGCAAGGCCATCGAGGCCCGCCTGCTGCCGTTCGAAACCGACGTCACCCGGATGGCGAGCCGGTCCCGCGAGGACGCCGCCGGCACGATTTATGGGATCGATTCGCTCTATGAGCAGCTGCCGCTGCACGAGATCGTGGTGGTCAGCGTTCCCCTGAGCGACGACACCCGGCAGCTGGTGGACGCAAAGTTCCTGGCCGCGATGCCGGACGGGTCCCTGCTGGTGAACGTGGCCCGCGGTTTGGTTGCCGACACCGACGCTCTGCTGGCGGAGACGTCCTCCGGGCGTTTGCGCGCAGCCCTTGATGTTACCGATCCCGAGCCCCTGCCCGGTGACCACCCGCTGTGGACCACGCCCGGCGTCCTGATCACTCCACACGTGGGTGGAGCCAGTTCGGCAATGTTCCCGCGAATGGTCCGGTTAATCCGCAAGCAGATCGGGCTGATGCTGGAAGGCAAGGAACCGGTGAACGTGGTGCTGGGCTAAAAAACTGGCTGGCCGCTTACCGGCAGGGCGGGATCAGGAATCAGGAAGAGCGGGAAGCAGGAAGTGGGTATCGCGATGCGGAAGATCATCCTGCAGAACGCAGTGTCCCTGGACGGGTTCTTCGAGGGACCCGGCAGGGACATCAGCTGGCACCGGGTTGATGAGGAACTGCACCAGCACATGAACGATGAACTCAGTGGTGTGGGTGGCTTCATCGCGGGGCGGGTGACGCACGAGCTGATGGCCGAATACTGGCCGGCAGCAGACCAGAATCCGGAGAGCAGTCCCGCCGAGGCCGGGTTCGCCCGCATCTGGCGGGAAATGCCCAAGTACGTCTTTTCCCGAACCCTCACTGAGGCGCCGTGGAACACCACCGTGATCGCCGACGTCGTACCTGAACAGATCGCGGAACTGAAGGCGCAGGCCACCGGCGACCTGGTGATGAGCGGGGCGGACCTTGCCGGAACATTCATGCGGCACGGCCTCATTGACGAGTTCCGGATCTACGTCCAGCCCGTGGTGATAGGCCAGGGGCGGCGAGTGTTCCAGTCGCCCGATTTCACCGTTGACCTGAATTTGGTGGAGAGCCGGAGCTTCGGCAACGGCGTGGTCCTGCTGCGCTACGAGGCTTCGGGCGTTCCCTCAGCTGCGTCTGCTTAGGCCACCGGCTCGCTCTTCCTGCGGAACACGATCCGGAGGTGGTCCCGGAAGCGGAGACTGTTCCTGCGGCTGACAATGACCACGGCGGCGACGGCTGACAGCAGGACAACCGCACCTCCGACGGCCACTGACCAGCGTGCGCCGAACTCGGATCCGATCCACCCCATCAGTGGTGCCCCCACCGCGGTTCCGCCCTGGAGGATTGCCAGGTACAGGGCCAGCACGCGGCCGCGGAACTGTGGTTCCACGGAGAGCTGGATGCTGGTGTTGCAGCTGTTCAGGAAGGTAATGGACGCGAGGCCCACCGGGATCAAGACCACGGCGTAGAGCCAGAACGACGGCGAGACGCTGGCCAGGAGCGTGAACGCGCCAAGTCCGAGCGCGCCGCCCAGCAGGAACCGCAGCCGCGGGCCGGCGCGGCGGGCGGCGAGCAGCGCTCCGGCGAGGGTGCCTACGGCCATGATGGAGCCGAGGAGTCCGAACTCGCCAGGGCCGACGCCGAACTCGGTGGTGGCCATGAGGGCGTTGGTGATGGGGAAGTTCATGCCGGCGGCGCCGAGGATGCCCACCAGGACCATGATCATCACCAGGTCGGGGCGGCGGCGCACGTAGTTCACGCCCTCGGCCACCTGGTGTTTGCCGCGGCCCGCCTGGGCTGCGGGAGCCAACCCTGCCGTGCTGATGAGTAGCAGGGAGATGATGACCGCGGCGTAGCTGGCAGCGTTGAGGAGGAACACCGGGCCGGTGCCCACCCAGGCGATCAGGACGCCGGCGATGGCCGGGCCGGTGAGCCGGGCGGTGTTGAAGGACGCGGAGTTCAGGGCCACGGCGTTGGGAATGTTGTCCTGCCCCACCAGTTCGGAGACGAAGGCCTGGCGTGCAGGGGCGTCGATGGCGCTGGCGACGCCTAGGCAGAGGGCAACCAGGTAGGCATGCCAGAGCTGGGCCGTTCCGGTGACCACCAGGAGTCCGATGGCGAGTCCGGTGATGAGCATCGCCAGCTGGGTCCAGAGGAGGATGACGCGCTTGCGGTAGCGGTCGGCCAGCACTCCGCCGTAGGGCCCCAGCAGCAGCATGGGGAGGAACTGCAAGGCGGTGGTGAAGCCGACGGCCGCGCCGTCGTGGTTGGTGAGCACCGTGAGGACAAGCCAGTCCTGGGCGATCCGCTGCATCCACGTTCCGATGTTGGACACCAGCGCCCCGCCGGCCCAGATGCGGTAGTTGCGGTTTTCGAGCGCCCGGAACATGGCGTTCATTTGCCGCTCATCTCCTGCATGATATGCGCCGCCCGGCTCAGGGTTTCCCGGTCCTCCTCGCTGAGTCCTGCCACCCTTTGGGCGAGCCAGGCGGTGCGCTGGTCCCGGGCTTCTGCAAGGACGGCACGGCCCGCATCGGTAATGTCCACGTGGACCTGCCGCCCGTCGTCGGGATGCGCGGAGCGGGTGGCAAAACGCTGCTCGACGAGGGCGTTGACGATCCGCGTCATGGACGGTGCCTGCACGTGCTCACTTTCCGCCAGTCCGCGGAGGGTTTGCGGTCCGTTGCCATCGAGGAGAGCCAGGACTGTGTATTGCCCCGGTGTGATGACGTCGCCTGTTGCCTCCACGCGGAGCCGGCGGGAGGTGCGCATCACGGCCGTTCGGAGTTCGATGGCCAGGGTGTCCGGCTGAATGGAGTCTTTCGTTGCCAGTTCGCTTGCTCGGGCCGGAGTCATGTGGCGGGTGCGCCTCCTAGGTACTTAGCAGTGCTAATTAGTGCTGCTAACCATTATGCTCCTACTTGCCAAGGGCGGCAAGCGGTTTGGGGAGGCGCAGCGGGGGCTGGTTGAGCGAACCCAGGCGGCGTAAGCTCTGGTGCACCATGACGGAACAGCAGCCTTATGAGTTGGTCCGGCGCTACCCCCACTTCGAACTGCGCCGCTATCCGGCGTACCTTGTGGCCGAAGTAACGGTCAATGAGTCTTTTGGCCGTGCCGGCAACGTCGCCTTCCGCCACCTGTTCAACTACATCAGCGGGAGCAATACGGCACGGCAAAAGCTGGCCATGACCGCACCGGTGATCCAGGAACCCGGACCGCCGCAGAAGCTGCCCATGACCGCGCCCGTACTTCAAGCCGGACCTCTGCCGGGGGCCGATGCGCCTGCTGAATATACGGTCGCCTTTGTTCTGCCGGCAGGCGTGACGGCCGAAACGGCGCCGGTGCCGACTGACCCTGAGGTGAAGGTGCGGGCGGTACCGGGGGCGCTGGCAGCAGTTGTGCGCTTCTCAGGCGGCGGCTCGGCAGCTGCCTTCGGCCGCCGGAACCAGGGGCTGCAGGCGGCGCTGACCCTTGCCGGGCTGACGCCGGTGGGACCGCCACGGTTTGCCCGCTTCGACCCGCCGTTCAAGCCCTGGTTCCTGCGCCGCAATGAGGTGGTGCAGGACGTGCAGGAGCCGGCAGAAGCGCAAGGGACGCCGGGGACCTGACCGGCAGCCGGACTTTCTGACAGACGGCCCGCCCGTGCCTCTACTGTCGCTGACGGCACCTCTGGTTAGGCTGGGGCATGGACTACGTTCTTCGCCACGCCACACCCGAGGACGCAGAAGCCGTGGTCCTCATGCACACGCTGGCGCATGAGGAAAGCTACGGCCACTTGCTGTCGCCCCACTTTTTCGCCGCCCGCCGTAAGGCAATTCCGGAACGCGTGGATCGGCGTCGACCCTATCTCGAAGGCCCTGGCCCGCGGATTCTTGCCCTGGACGCGAACAATGAACTGGTGGGCCTGGCCGACGCCGGCACGGGCCGTGAAGACGATCCGCCAGCTCCGCTGGAGCTGTACTCCATCTTTGTCCTCAACAGGGCGCAAGGGAATGGACTGGGGCAGGCGCTCCTCTCGGCCGCGCTCGGGGATTCGCCGGCATACCTGTGGGTGCTGGAGGCGAACGTACGGGCCCAATCCTTTTACCGCCGGCAGGGCTTCCGGCTGGACGGAGCGCGCGGAGTGCTGCCATCCGAGTGGGAAAACGTGCCGGAACTAAGGATGGTCCGGGACTGACGCGGATGGCATCCGTGGATTCCGGAATGTCTGACCCCCTTGGGATGATGTGGGTATGGGTGAGGCGGCAGTGGCGGGGGCGTTCGCGGCGATTGGTGGCGCCCTTGCTGTGTTGAATGCCGAGCTGGATGGTTCTGGTCCGGAGGTGTTGTTGGAGGCTGATCCGTTGGCGGGCCTGGCCGAGGGCTGCCTGGACATCCTCGGCGGCGATGCTGGGGTGCAGGCCAAGGTTGCCGGGCTGGTGGCCAGGGCCACGGGGACGTATGCGGACGCGGCACGGGCGGCTGCTCCGCCTAATGCCCCGGTGCAGGCGATGGAGATGGCGATCGCCGCGGAAATCGGCTGCGTCCTGGCCATCAGTGGCCGGGCTGCCGGCGCGCTGCTCGCCCAGGCCCATGCCCTGATGA
>NZ_VAHO01000010.1 GCF_005796225.1 Pseudarthrobacter sp. NamE5 | reverse complement strand
AGGCTTGTTTTTTGGGGTTTGGCCGCCCGTGGTTACCAGCTCTTCGCTGTCTCCCCCGCGGCGACTTAGAAAACAATACACCCCCACAAGCCTCATCGCAAACCCCCTTCCGGAGAGGGCAAAATCCCCGGAATCCCGGGGCAGAAGAGGTCAGCAGGGCACTCAGGGCGGCCTCCATCGTCGTGCCTCACCTTTGTGTGCTGCAGCACAGACAATGCCGCCTGCCAGGCGCGCCGCTCACAGAGCGGGAGCGGAGTAGAGCGCCGAGCCTTAAAGCCAGAAGGGCCGGCAACCGTGAGGTTGCCGGCCCTTCTCAAGCAGCTGGTATCAGCGGGGTTGGATTACCAGGAGGACTTGGTGATGCCCGGAAGCTCGCCCTTGTGGGCCATGTCGCGGAAGCGGACACGGGAGATGCCGAACTTCTGGAAGGTACCGCGGGGGCGGCCGTCGATGATGTCGCGGTTACGCAGGCGGATCGGGGACGCGTCGCGGGGCAGCTTCTGCAGGCCCAGGCGGGCTGCTTCGCGTGCTTCGTCGGTTGCGTTCTCGTCAACCAGGGTCTTCTTCAGCTCGAGGCGCTTGGCGGCGTAACGCTCGACGATGACCTTGCGCTGCTCGTTGCGAGCAATCTTTGACTTCTTAGCCATGTTTAGCGCTCCTCTCGGAATTCGACGTGCTGGCGGATCTTGGGGTCGTACTTCTTCAGGACCAGGCGGTCCGGGTCGTTACGACGGTTCTTACGGGTTACGTAGGTGTAGCCCGTACCCGCGGTCGACTTGAGCTTGATGATCGGACGTACGTCCTTGTCCTTAGCCACTAGAGCTTCACCCCACGAGCCAGAATGTCGGCGACGACCGCGTCGATGCCGCGCACGTCGATGGTCTTGATGCCACGTGCAGAAACCTGCAGCGTGACGTTACGGCGCAGGGACGGAACCCAGTAGCGCTTCTTCTGAATGTTCGGATCGAACCGACGCTTGTTACGGCGGTGCGAGTGCGAAATGCTGTGCCCAAAGCCCGGCTCGGCCCCGGTCACTTGGCAGTGTGCTGCCATGACTTCTCCTCAAGAATTGAATGTAATGATCCGCATATCTGCTGCTGGACCATGCTGCTAAGGGCGGCCCAAAAGTGAAGAAGGGCAACGGTTAGTCACGCAACTTGAGCCCCTAACTACCGGCCGCCCTGGAGAAATTACCGGACAACCGGAGCAATTGCGCACGCTCCGCGCACTTAGCGCCTACCAAGTCTACGAGTTAGCACAATTAAAGACCAATTGGGCACCGGAAGGTGTATAAGGGGGCCCTGCGATCAGAGCCGTGTAAGTTGCGGATACTTCGGCTTCAGTCCGTCCCCGGAGGACTTGCCGGTGACCCTGCGAACCACCCATGGGCCGGCATACTCACGGAACCAGCGGGCGTTGGCACGGATGGCATCCAGCCCACTGAGTTCGGGAACAGGGGTCATGGGCGGGATGTCGATTGTGTGGTCGTGTTCCAGGACCTCCAACACCCGCTTAGCCATGTTGGCGTGACCGGCGGCCGACATGTGCATCCGGTCCTGGGCCCACATGCCCCAGTCGTAGTACTCACTGAAGCGCCAGTAATCCACCAGCAGCGCGCCGTGGTCTCCTGCGATTCCGCGGACAAGTTCGTTGTAGATGGCCGTGCGCCCGCGCATGGTGCTGAACACCTTCGACCCCCGTGCATCGAAGCCGGTAAACATGACCACCGTGGCACCGGTGGCGCGCAGTGTGGCGATGGCGTCGTCGTACTCCACCAGGAGATCGTCAATGTCGATCCTCGGGCGGAGGATGTCGTTGGCTCCCGCGTAGATGGTCACCAGGGTGGGTTTAAGTTCGACGGCGGCGGGCACCTGATCAGCCAGGATCTGGCGGAGCTTCCTTCCGCGGATGGCGAGGTTGGCGTACCCGAAGTTGGGGTCAGAGGCACCCAACTGCTCGGCCACGCGGTCCGCCCAGCCCCGGACGCCGTTCGGGCAGGTGGGATCGTCGTCGCCCACGCCTTCGGTGAATGAGTCACCCAGGGCGACAAACCGGGTAGTGAAATCCATTTGGATAGTTTGCCATCAGTTGCTGGGAGCAACCAACCGGTGGGGAGGAGCTAGTTTTCCCTGAGGATCCAGTGGTCGGCGTCCAGCCTGCCCACTACCTTCTCCCCGATCCGGGCCAGGTCCAGGACATCCTGTTCAGTGAGGGCATCCAGGAACAGGTCCCGGACCGTCTCAACGTGGCCGGGCGCGAGCCCCACGATGGTCGCCATCCCCTCTTCAGTGAGGTGGGCGGTGGTGACGCGGGCATCATGGGGATGAGGCCGGCGCTCCACCCAGCCCCGCTTCTGCAGCTTGGTGACCACGTGCGAAAGCCTGGACAGGGACGCGCTGCTGCGGGCGGCAAGCTCGCTCATGGGCAGGAAGCGGCCCTCCGCCTCGGAAAGCATGGCCAGCACGGTGTAGTCAAAGAGGGACAGCTTCCCCGCCGCATGCAGTTTGGTGTCCAGGGCCGCGGGCAGCAGGGTGTTGATGCTGACCAGGGCAAGCCAGGCACGGCGTTCGTCGGCATTGAGCCAGCGGGGTTCGGTCATGTCCCTCATTCTACGAGAGGGGCCTGGTTGATACTTCAAGTGCGAAAGTGGGCGGCCGGTAGGCTGGGGCCATGTATGTTGTCTCCCTGAGCTACCGCGTTCCGCAGGACATCGTGGACTTCCACAATGACGCCCACATCGCCTGGCTGCAGAAGGCATTCGATGACGGGGTATTTATTGCTGCCGGCCGTAAGGTCCCCCGGACCGGCGGACTGCTGTTGTCCCAGGCTGACCGGGCAACCCTGGATGCCAGCATTGCGCAGGATCCCTTTAACACCAACGGGGTGGCTGACTTCGAAATCATGGAGTTCCATGCAGCCCGGGTGGCTCCGGGCTACGAGATCCTGCTGGACAGCTAAGACGTTTCGGCCCCCGCGGAAGCGGCAGCGGCCAGTTTCTTCAGCCCGCCTTTCCGCGGTACCTTGACCGGTTCGGGCCAGCGCGGGGCAAGCTCGTCCCCCAGCGTGACGCCGCGCAGCTTGCGGCCGAAGAGCGGCAAAACCCAGTCCCGGATCCAGTGCCGCTGCTGCCGCTCCCATTCCCGCAGTCCCAGCGGCGTGGGCGGTTCCCAATCCTTCGGCCTGATCTTGTGAGGCACTCCCAGCTGGTCCAGCACCTGGCCGGCCAAGTACTTGTGGCCGGCCTTGGACATGTGCAGCCGGTCCGAGTCCCACATCCGCCTGTCGTGGAAGGCATCCAGGCACCAGTAGTCCACCAGCACAGCGCCATATTTTTCGGCGATGTCCCGGACCTGCCGGTTGTAAAAGCTGTTGCGCTTCTTCAGTGGTTCCAGCAGGGAAGAGACCTTGACGTCGAAGTCGGTGAAGAGGACCAGGGTAGCGCCGGTATCCGCCAGCAGCGCTACGAGTTTTTCGTATTCGGCCATGAGGGCGGTCATGTCTGTTTTGAGGTCGAGGATGTCATTCCCGCCGGCGTACAGGGTGACGAGCGTGGGCTTCATCCGCAGTGCGGGTTCCAGCTGCTCGTCGATGATGTGCCGAAGCCTTTTGCTCCGGATCGCCAGGTTCGCGTACCGCCATCCGGGCTGCGCCTTGGCAAGTTTCTCCGCCACCCGGTCAGCCCACCCGCGCACGCCGTTGGGCAGCCGCTCGTCCCGGTCCCCGACCCCCTCAGTAAAGGAATCTCCGAGGGCAACAAACACCCGCCGCCCGGAATCAGGAAGCAAAGGTTCAGGCACCACGGATCGAAATTACCGGCCAAACAATAAGAAGGAACGACGGCGGGATGAACAGCAGGTGCGGGAGCGTTGGCAAAAAACCCACATCGAGTGAGAGAGCGTCGGGGGAAACTCCGCGTTAAGTGAGAGAGCGTCGGGAGTTATCCCTCGGCTTTGCCCTGCCGCCAGTACCCCATGAAAGCGACCTGCTTCCGGTCAATCCCCACGTCGCGCACCAGGTACCGCCGCATCTCCTTGATAACGGCGGCTTCGCCCGCGATCCAGGCGTAGAAGGGCATGGCGCCGGCGGGCATGTCGGGGTTTTTGGTTGCCAGGATCTCGGCGGTTTCCATCCGTGCGGGCGTCTCCCAGAGGATGTCCACGTCCACGTTGACGTCTTCGGGCTCGGGGCCTGCGCCGCCGTCGGCCGCTTTGATGCCCACCCAGCCAGGCACCGGGACGGCCTTGCGGACCGCTTCCTGGAGGAGTTGGCCGTGCGGCCGGGACCGGCCAATGGACGCACCGCGCGCCAGCCAGGTGATCTCGACGTCGGCGGGTGACGTCAGCTCCAGGAAGTCGCCGGCTTCGGGAACTTCCAGGAAGGCGTGGCCGGTCATGTACTTCGGCAGGCTTTCGAGGATGGCGGAGACGGCCGGAACTGAGGTTTCATCACCGGCGAGCAGGATGCGCTGCGCCAGCCCGGGCCGCCATTCGATGCCTGAGTAGATCTCCGCCGTGACGCAGTGCGCGGCGCGGTTGTTGGGCCCGATGATGGTGATCGCGTCGCCGGGCCTGGCGTTGAGGGCCCAGTTGGCGGCGGGGCCGCCGTTCCCGTGGTCGTCGAAGTGCATTACGAAGTCGACGTCGATCTCCGGGTACACCGAGTCCAGGCGTGCCTGCCGGACAGTGTAAGTGCGCATGGAACCACGTACTGCGGGATCCATCGCCAGCCATTCCCGGTACCAGCCGGCGGAGCTCATCTCGAAGACGGGAAGGGGCAGCGGGGTCCCGTCCGCAGCAAGGGAGGGGATCATGAGTTTAATCCGGAGGTCGAGGGTGTCGCCGTGAACACCGAAGTCCCGCAGCGAGTATCCGCCGAACGTGATGCGCCGGAAGTTGGGGCTGAGTTGCTGCACGGAGGAGACGGTGACGTCGAACGCCAGGGTCATGGGCTCCATGGAGGCGATGTCGCGGGTCTTCATGAAACGAGCTCCAGTTCGCTGGCGGGGACATGGTGGCGGCCGATGGGAATGATCAGGGGTGTTCCGGAGACGGGATCCGGGATGACACGGGATTCAAGGCCGAAAACATTGCGGACCAGGTCCTCCGTCACCACCTTGAGCGGGGAGCCGACTGCCACCACGGCGCCGCCCTTCATGGCAATCACGTTGTCGGCGTAGCGGGCGGCGAGGTTGAGGTCGTGCAGGACAATGGCCACGGTGGTGCCGCGTTGGCGGTTCAGGTCCGTGATGAGGTCCAGGACCTCCACCTGGTGCGCGAGGTCCAGGTAGGTGGTGGGCTCGTCCAGCAGCAGCACATCCGTCTCCTGGGCGAGGGCCATCGCGATCCACACCCGCTGCCGCTGCCCGCCGGACAGTTCGTCCACGTCCCGTCCGGCGAGGTCCAGCGTTTCGGTGGCTTCCAGCGCGAGCTGCACGGCCGCGTCGTCTTTTTCAGTCCAGCTGCGGAAGAAGCCCTGGTGCGGGTAGCGCCCCCTGCCCACCAGGTCCCGGACCGTGATGCCGTCCGGGGCGGTGGGATGCTGTGGCAGGAGGCCCAGGGTGCGGGCCAGTTCCCGTGCGGGGCGGGCATGGATGTCCTTGCCGTCCAGGGTCACGGCTCCGGCTGCGGGTTTGAGGAGCCTGGACAGGCCGCGCAGGAGGGTGGACTTTCCGCAGGCGTTGGCGCCCACGATCATGGTCACCTTGCCCTCGGGGATCTCGGCGGTGAGCCCGTCCACCACGCAGCGCTGGTCGTATTTCAGCGTCAGATCCTTGGCATCGAGAACTGCCACGTCAGGCATCCTTTCGGTTGGCCGTGACCAGGAGCCACAGCAGGAACGGGGCACCGAGCGCGCCGGTGATGACGCCCACGGGCAGGACGGTGCCGTCCAGCAGCAGGGGGGCAAGGTTGGCGGCCACGAAGTCGGCCGCGAGGACAATGAGGGCACCCACCAGGGCCGACGCCGGGAGGCTGGCTTTGCCGGTAAAACGGCGGGCGATGGGACCGGCCAGGAAGGCGACGAACGAGACGGGACCGGCCGTGGCCGTCGCCACCGCGGCAAGCGAGACGGCGATGATCACCAGCGCCAGGCGCGTGGGGTTCACCCGCACGCCCAGCCCGGCGGCCGCGTCGGGGCCGAGCTCGAGGATCCGGAGCGGGCCGGCGATGGCCGCCGTGGCGGGAAGCAGGAGCAGCAGCGCAAGGGCAAGGACCCCCGCACGGTCCCAGCTGGCGGAGTTCAGGGAGCCGTTCAGCCAGACGAGAGCATCTGCTGCGGTGCGGATATCTGCCCTAGTCATCAGGAAGTTGACTACTGCGTGGAGTGCCGCGGCGATACCCACGCCGGACAGGATGAGTCTGTTGCCGGCAGCATCACCCCGGCCGGTTCCGCGGATGGCGCCGCTTGAGATGGCGTAGATGATGGCAGCTACTCCCAGCGCCCCGGCCAGCGCTGCCCCGGATACGGCCGCGCCAGACGCTCCGAACACCACGATGGCCAGGACTGCCGCGGCGCTGGCGCCATAGCTGATGCCGATGACGTCCGGGCTGGCGAGTGGGTTACGGAGCATCGTCTGGAACAACGCGCCGGCCAGGCCGAACGCGAGGCCGATCATGGTCCCGATGACAGCCCGCGGCAGTTTGTTCTCCATCACGATAAAGCTGGCGCCGGGGATCTTTTCGCCGCCGGTCAGGTGCGCCACCAGGATTTTGAAAAAGTCCGGGATGGTGACGGTGTAGCTGCCGAGCAGGACAGACACCGCAAACAGAATAACGACGGCGCCGGCCAGGAGTGCGGTACGGTTCAGGCGGCGGGATGGCGAATAACCCCGTTGTTTCGGCGCAGGGTTGCCGTGAAGTGTCACCTCGTTGGCAGTTTTGGTGAGGCTCACAGTCCTGCCCCCTTGCCGCGGCGGATCAGCCAGACGAAAACGGGTGCACCCACGAGCGCTGTCATGATGCCGGCAGGGACCTCGCCCGGCAGGAGCACAACGCGGCCGATGACGTCCGCGCCAAGGAGCAGCACCGGCGCCAGGACCAGGGAGAACGGCAGGATCCAGCGGTAATCGGGGCCGGTGAGGAAACGGACGGCGTGCGGGATGACCAGGCCAACGAAAGCGATGGGCCCGGCAAGCGCTGTGGCGGAACCGCACAGCAGCACAATGCTGAGGGCTGTAATGCCGCGGGCGAGTCCAACCCGCTGGCCCAGACCGCGGGCGATGTCGTCGCCGAGGGCCAGGCTGTTAAGGATGCGGCCGGTCAGGAGCACGATGAGGGCGCCAGCTGCCAGGAACGGAAGTCCGGACAGCACCACGGACCAGTCGCGCCCGGCGATGCCGCCCACCTGCCAGAAGCGGAACCGGTCCAAGGTGTCCTGGCTCGATACCAGGATGACGTTCATGAGGGAGTACAGGCCGGCGTTCAGCGCCGCGCCTGCCAGGGCAAGCTTCACGGGCGTAGCCCCGTCCCTGCCGAGGGAAGCGATGAGGTAAACCACGACGGCGGCCGCTGCGGCCCCGACGAAAGCGAACCAAATGTAGCCGGAGAGTGAGCCGACACTGAAGACGTAAATGCCGGTGATCACCGCAAGGGCAGCTCCGGCGTTGACGCCCATGATGCCCGGGTCGGCGAGCGGATTCCGGGCCACGCCCTGCATGGCTGCGCCCGCCAGCCCCAACGCACCGCCGGCCAGCAGGCCAAGGACTGTACGTGGAACGCGGGCATGGACCACGGCGTGGTCACCGTTGGCGGGATCAAACGCAGTCAGCGCCTGCCATACCGTGGCCAGCGGAAGCCCCCGTGCCCCAATGGCCAGGGAGGCCGCAGCCAGCAGGGCAAGTACGACGACGGCGGCCAGCAGCCAGGCAGCGCGCTTCCCGCCTGCGGCGCGGGCAATGCCGGCTGCTCCCTTTGCCGGCACCAAGGTGCCGGATCCAGGCTCCTGGCGCGCCGCCGTCGTCGTACTGTGCGTCATGGACGGCGCTTACTTCACAGCGTCCGCTGCGGTGGCCAGCTGCGGCAGGAACTTGTCCAGCGACCACGGCAGGCTCAGCGGCGAAGAAGCGGAGATGGACA
This sequence comes from Pseudarthrobacter sp. NamE5, assembly GCF_005796225.1. Classification (GTDB taxonomy): domain Bacteria; phylum Actinomycetota; class Actinomycetes; order Actinomycetales; family Micrococcaceae; genus Arthrobacter. The sequence continues at coordinate 147,130 of NZ_VAHO01000010.1, read as the reverse complement.
GCGTGAGGGTGTTGTCCGAATCAGCGACCAGGGCGCCGTTCTTGATGGCCGGAATCTGGCCGAGGAGGGGATCTGACTTGATGGAGTCCGTGGTGGCGGCGTCCGGCACCCAGGTGACAAAGACGTCCGATTCAAGCTCGTTGGCCTTTTCCGCGGACCACGGGATGAAGAATTCCTTGGAGCCCTTGGAGTTGTCTTCCACCACCGGGGCCAGCTTCATCCCGATCTCGGAGAGGAACCGCGGACGGTTGTCGTTGGCCGTGTAGACGTTGACGCCCTCAGCGGAGGCCGGCTCGAGGTTGCCGTAGATAAAGCTCTTGCCGGCGATCTGCGGGTACTCGGCAACCTTCTCCTTGATGGTGGCCTCTATGTCGGAGATCAGCTTGGCGGCTTCCGCGTCCTTGCCGAGGGCCTTGCCGATGATTGAGGTGGAGTCCTGCCAGGACGTTCCGTAAGCCAGTTCAGGGTGGGCCACCACGGGGGCGATTTCGCTGAGCTTCTTGTAATCCTCTTCCGTCAAGCCGGAGTAGGCGGCGAGAATGACGTCCGGGGTGATCTTGGCGATCTCGGTGAAGTTGATGCCGTCCGCCTCGGAGTACTGGGCGGGAGCCTTGTCGGAGCCAAAGCCGGCGCCGAGGTCCTCAAGTGCCGCGTCCTTCCACGGAGTGGAGCCCTGCTCGTTGCCGCCCCATTCGTTCTTGGGCAGGCCTACCGGTACAACACCAAGGGCAATGGCGACGTCGTCATTGACCCAGGAGACGGTGGCTACGCGGGTCGGCTGCTTCTCGATTTTGGTCTCGCCGTAGACGTGCTCAATGGTGACGGGGAACTGCGAACTGCTGGAGCTGGAAGCACCCGGTTCGGTGGTGGAGGATGCGGGGCCCGTGGAGCAGGCGGAGAGGGTAAGGGCCGCCGCCGCCAGGACGGCGGCAGCCTTGCCGGCGGATTTGAACAGCGTGCGCCGGGAGGCGTTGGGCCCGGTGAAAAGGGGGGATGTCACAGAACTCCTTAGGTGAATGAAGCAAACCTAAGTAAGGCTAGCCTACCCTCCAGCCCATTACGCAAGGTTTTCGTAACTTATTCCGCAAGGTGACGAAGAGCACAGTCAGTTAGGTGTGTCGCTGCCTTGGACAGGCATTGCCCCTTTTGGCAGGATGGCACTGCCGGTCCAGTTCGCTGACGCCGGAGACCAGAAGAAGAGATGGGGAAACCGGGAACGATGAGTTTTGCCATGCAATCAGTCACGCCCCAACAGATCCGATCATCGTTCATCAACGCGAGCCGCTCGGAGGCCGCCAAGCTCAACCTGCCCAAGGATTTCGACTCCCTCGACTGGGACAGCCTGGATTTCCTGGGGTGGCGGGACGAAAAAATGCCGCTTCGCGGGTACCTGGTAGTTCCGGGGCCAAAGGGACTCACCGGCATCATGCTGCGCGCACCCGAAGGCGGCGCCCGCAAGAACCGTTCTGTGCTCTGCGAGCTCTGCCGGGACGTGTTCTCCAAGGAGGACGTGCTCCTCTGGGTAGCGAAGCGCGCCGGGCAGTCCGGGCGGGACGGCAATACGGTGGGCACACTCATCTGCGCCGATTTCCTGTGCTGCGGCAACGTGCGCAAGGAACCGCCGGCCAACGAGATCAACCCCGACCCGGCCGCCGTGGTCCTTCGCCAAATTGAAGGGCTGAAGGACCGCACCGCCCAGTTCCTGGCCCGGGTGCAGGCCAAATAGCCGGAGCACATTAAAAGAGGAAGCCCTTCCCCACGTGAAGTGGAGGAGGGCTTCCTATTAAAGGGGTCAGCGGTAGGAGAAGCTCATCAGCAATGCTTTCAGGGCCTGGCCTTCCTCGCCGCCGAACCAGACCTTCGCAGCATCGTCGCCGGCGAAAGGCCCTCCCGTGAACACCACGGTTGCCGCCAGAACGCGGTTGCCCCCTACGATGACAACGTCAGCAGCCTGTCCGCCTTCCGGGGAAACGGCCGCACCCCCCGTAAGGGCCATACGGTAGTGGGGCTCGCCGTAAATATTGTCGACAAAGAAGGAGGCATGGACGACGGCAGGACCCGAATGCCCCTGCAATCCCGGTACTGGCTCCGAATAGAACACCGTCCTGGTGAGGGGACCGGTAGCAGCACCACCCACCTCGCTGTAGAAAATCCGGACCCGCTCGCTTCCGCTGGCGTCATACACGGTCCAGTTCACCGCTGAGGGGGACTCTGCATCCCCGGCCGGCTCCACCCGCCAGCCTGCCGGATGGGCAAAAGACAACCGGCCGTCGGGGAAGGTGTACGTCACCGGCGCCGCAGCAGCGGGAACCGTAGCGGACGACGGCGGACCCGCCACTGCGGGGGTCTGGCTGGCAGCCGCGGGAGGCGGGCTGGAAGTGGTGGTGGGGGCAGCGGCTGGGGGAAGACTGACGGCAGAGGAAGCGCTGGCGGCGGGCTTACTTGCCGAGGCCGACTGGGGCGCGGCGGCTGTAGATGTACCACTGCTCCCGGCCGATGTGCTGGACATGCAGCCCGTCACGGCGAGCGCGGCTAAGACGGTCGCCGAGAGCAGGAACACCGCACGCGGGGCGCAACGAATGGAAATACCTTTCAAGAAAACCCCCTGGATCATGTGTCGGGTCAGCGGTAGGAAAAGCTCATGAGCACGGACTTCAGGGCCCGGCCTTCATCACTCCAGTACCAGGCCTGGGCCGCCTCATCGCCCGTAAAGCGCGGTTCGGTAAACAGCACATCTGCAGTCAAGATGCGGTCGCCGAGCTTTACGAGGCCGTATTGCACCTGCCCGTCAGGCGAGACGGGTAATCCCGGCGTCAGACCCATCCTGTAGTGGGTAACGCCGTCAGCGCGATCAATAAAGAAGGACGAACTGGGCGTGGGAACAGAAGCCCCGATCAGTCCCGGTACCGGATCCGTCTCGATTATGGTCCTGGAGACGTTGCCGGCGGTAACGTCACCAACCTGGCTGTAGTAGATGTTTATTTGCTCCTTGCCGTCGGCATCGTAGACGGTGGCCGTCTCAACAGCGGGGGACGTCGAAACCTGCTCATGCTCCACGCGCCAGCCCTCCGGGTGGGCAATGGACAGCCGGGCGTCTGCGAAGGTGAAGGTCAGGGGTCCTTCGGGAACGGGGGAAGAGGTAGCGGGGGGAACGACGGATGCAGCGGGGCTTGCGGACACCGGTGTTGTTGCCCCGGGGGCCTGGGAACCGGCGCTTTCCAGCGAGGTATCAGCCGCACAGCCAGCGAGGGTGAGGGCTGCGACGGCGGTGAGCGCCACGTGGGTGGTGGCGCGGCGTGCTGGGCGCATTTCTGGTGCCTTTCAGGGGAAGGCCGTCAAACTCATCAGGCGTCAGCTGCGGGACCCAGCGTTCCACAACTTCCCGGCGGGAGGATGAAGGCGAGTGTTTGATGCCGATCAGCATGGCACCAGGACAACACCTTTCAACAGCCTCCGGACAATATATCCATCGATTTGTTATAAAGCCCCTCCACAGGTAACAGCTAGCGCAGGACGATGTCCACCGGGTTCGCCTCCGACCGCCAGTTCCCTTGCTCCCCAGGCGGCGGCTTGATCACCGGCGCGGTGAGCACGCCGGAGCGGTTGGTGCGCTTGTCGCGGAGGATTTCCGTGACCGAGCCGAGGTGCCGGGACAGGTCGATGACGTTTTCGGGGGCGGCCAGCAACAGCTGGAACCCGAACTCGTGCAGCGCCTTGATACCGGCTCCGGCGAACTCCTCGGACGCCAGAACGAAGGCCTCGTCCATCATCACGGTGCCGTACGTGGTGAAGCCCTGCTCGGCAATGCCCAGCTGGTAGCTTAGGGCCGCGGCCATGATGAAGGCCGTGAACCGCTGCCGTTCGCCGCCGGACATGGAGCCGGTGTCCGCGTGCATAAAGACCTCGGTCTTCTTTGCGCCCCCCTTTTTGCCGGACGCCGGCACCGCCACCTCGCGGTGCTCCTTGCATTGGATGAACAGGTGCCCGCGTACATCCAGTACCTCGGCCCGCCAGCGCCGGTCCTCGGGCGCCTGCGAGCCCAGCCGCTTCACCAACGTTTCCAGGGACTTGTAGCGGGCGGTGAGCTCGGCGTCATCGTCCCGTTCCTTCCCGGGCGCCTCTGTTTTGGGCGGGCGGGTGTGGCGGGTTTTCAGTGCGTTTTGGATGGCGTCCTTGAACTGCTTGGCCGTGGCTGGCAGGGTCTGCTTGATGTCCAGCTCGAGATAGCTGCCCTCGTGGAAGTTCACTTGGGACAGGATGCCGTTCAGCGGAAGGATGCGGCTGGTGATGGAGCGGCGTTCCTCGTCCAGCAGGTGCAGCAGCGTACTGAACGATTCATGCGTGCGCTGGTTGAAGAACTGCCGGAACTCCGCTTCCTGCGCCGGCAGGCCGTCGCTCACGATGGCGTGGTACCGGGTTTCGAACTCCCCGGCGGCACCAATGGTGGTGCCGTGGTCCGCGGAGATGGCGCTGCCCCACTCCCGGACGAACCCTTCAAAAATGCGCGTGAGGCGCTCGGCGGTGGCCTGCCCCCGGGATTCTGCAGTGTGCAGCTCCCCCAGCAGTTCGGTCCGCACCCGGTTGGCGAGGTTGTCCAGCTCATGCATTTCGCTGACGTCGCCGAAATTTGCGAAGTAGGGTTCCAGCGCGGTGACGATAGCGTCCGACGGCGGCGCCTGGGCCAGGCGGTTGCGCGCAGCTTCCAGCAGGGAGTCCGCAGTGGTGAGCTGCCGGTCCAGCGACTTGTATTCGCTCTGCAGGACAGCTGCGGCCTCGGTGCTGGACTGGTGCTTCTGCCTGGCGTTTTCGATGCTGGCACGCAGCGGTTCCAGGTCCGCTTGGGCGGCCAGGGCGTCTTTGAGCCGCTGCTCAAGCCGGGCCAGCTCATCCGCCGCGACTGCTGCGGACACCTGCTCCCACGGCCGGTGGTCCTCCGCGATCCGGCGGAGGGCGTCGATCTGGCGGCTCATGCCCTGGTGCGAGTCCTCGCGGCTCTGGGCAAGTTCAGCCGCCTTGGCAACTTCCTGGCGCAGGTCCTCCACCTGGCCGGCCACCAGTTCCAGCTTGGCAGCGTTGTCGAAGCCCAGGACGTAGTCCTGCCGGCTGGTGAACCGGTCATCCTTCTCTACCGTATGGCGGTTGCGCTTGACCACACCGCCCAGGCTCAGGCCCTTGTCCAACCCGGCCAGCTCGTCCGGGTGCTCCACGCAGGGGTAGGCGAAGTCCAGGGCGATTCGTTCGCGGACCCACGAGCCCGCTTCAGCAGCCACGCCTGCGGTGAGGATGTCCAGCTTGGTAAGCAGGTCGCCGTCGCGCACGTCCTCCAACGCCAGCGCGCCGCCGGCGAGCGGCTTGGAAACGTCCACCGCCCTGAGGGCGCCGCGGACGTTGTGGTCATTCAGGTAGCGGGTCACCGCCGCGAAGTGCTCGCCGGGGACCAGCAGGGTGGTGGCCAGGTTGCGGAGCGCCCGCTCGGCCGCCGGCCGCCAGCGTTCCTCGCCTTCCACCAGGTCCATCAGCTCACCGGCGAACGGCATCAGGTCCTCGGAGACGCCGGTGGCAGCGGCGATGGCTGCCCGGTTTTCAATGCTTGACGGCGGCAGCAGCGACTTGCGCGTCTTCAGCGACACGAGCTCCTGCTCAGCCGCGGCCAGTTCGCGCTTCCTGGTGGCGTGGGCATCGAAGGCTTCGAAACGAAGTTCCTGCAGGGCCTCGGAATCGTCCTTCAGCTCGGCGGACCTGGCTGCTGCCTGCTCGTGGGCCTGCTCCCAGCCCTCGGCACTCCACTCAAGCTGCAGACCAGCGTCGGACAGGGCCTGGCGGGCAGCTTCCTCCACCTGCTGGCGGAGCTTCAGGCCAACCTTTGCATTCTCCAGCGACTGCTCAATGGCGGAGATCGCATTGCCGCCCTGGTTGTTGTAGTCGGCCTCCAGCTCGCGCAGTTCCTTAGCCAGGCTGTCGCGGACCGCACGTTCCGCTCCCAGTTCCTTGGCCTTCGCCTGCGCCAGCTCCTTGAAGCGGGCCAGCGTTTTCTGATGGACCGTCACGGCCAGCTGCTGCTTGTAGGCCTCAAACTCCTCACCGGCAAGGTCACGGAGCCGGTTCGCGTCCAGCAGCGCCTGCGCGTATTCCTTGTTAAGTCCTGGGACCGGAGCCAGCTGGTCGCGCTGCTGCCGGACATCCTCCAGCCGCTGCCGGATGGACATCAGGTTGCTGAACTCCTCAACCACGTCATCGGCCGCGGCCAGCGTTGCCGGAGCGTCCAGGACCTGGTCCCGGAAGAAGGTGTTGACGCTGCCGCCCAGCCCCTTGCCGGCCTGGATTACGCGCAGCAGCGGCAGAGCCTGGTCAGAACTGATGCCCAGCAACCTGCGGAACCGCTCCGCGAACGCCTTGTGGACGTCGAAGACCTGGGCGTCCGGGAAGATTGTTTCCAGGGCGGCCTTGGTGAAGCGCTTGTCTGCGATCCCCTCCAGCGCCTCGAGGTCCAGCGGCTCATGATCGATCAGGTAGAACCGGCCCACGCTCGACTCCGTGCCGTTCTTGGGCAGGTCGAACAGCGCTGACACCGTCACCCGGGTGCCTGCCGCGTTATCGAACGTCAGCGCGACGGCGGACCAGGTGGCACCAGGGCGCTGGAAGGCGCTGGCCGAGCCCTCCCCCACGGCCTTGTCGCCGACTTTGCCGCGCATGTACGTGAAAGTGGTCCGCTTGTCCTCCACGGCACCGCCCGAACGCTGGGCGGCTGCTTCGTTTGAGCGGGGCCGGGCGTCGAAAACCCGCAGCATCGCATCAAACAAGGTGGATTTGCCCACCCCGGAGTTGCCCGTCAGCAGCGTCCCGTCGCGATCCACGTGCATCGTATGCGCTCCGTGGAATGTTCCCCAGTTGACCACCTGCACCAGTGCCAGCCGCATCTGGCCAGGGTTCGTGGCATCGCCCATCGGCAGCATGTTCGCGATACTCACTTGGCTGCCTCCGCTTCTTCTTCCTCGGTTTCGGCAGGCCCAGCCACCGGATCTGCCTCCAGGTCAAGGAGGGACTCGGTGCCGGCGGGGTCTGCGGTGGCGGCCACCAGGGCCTCAATGTGGGCGGGGATGTCACCGATGTTCCCGAACGGGAGGGCCAGGGGCAGGGCGTTGGAGATGGTGTAGGTGTCGTCCAGCCCGGTGGGAAGAAGGAGCTGGCGGGCCAGAAGCTTGGTGATGGCCCGGGTAACCACGTCTGAGTCCCGGAGCGCGTCCTGCTGGCCTGCCGGCTGGTAGTGGGCCACCAGTTCGGCGATTTCCTCGCGGGTGATGGTGGGGTCCGTCTGGGCGGTGAAGTGCCGGTCCAGCAGCAGGCGCAGGCGGAGCAGCACGATGGTCTCAACCCGGCTGAGCGCACGCTGCTGGCGGAGGATGCTGGAGCGGGCGCTGCCACCGATGGCGTCCGGATCCACCGGACGCAGGACGGCGATCTTCCGCTCGTGGTCCAGCTCCATGGTGAGGAACAGCTCGGACAGCCGGCTGCGGAGGATCACCTGATGGTCCAGCAGGACCGTCCAAAGCTTCTCGTCACGGCCGCCGTCCACGTACGGACCCTTGAGGAGCTTCACCAGCGCCTGCCGCACCTTCATGGGAAGCACGCCGGTGTCGCCGGGGAAGAGAGCGGCGCCGTCAACAAAGGTGTCACGGGGAGTGATTGCACGTTCGAATCGCCGATCAGCACCCGCCGGGGTTGCTGCCGGTTCAGCAGCCACGTCATCTGCCTGCTCAGCCACCGCCTGGTCAGCTGGGTCCAGGGCCGGAACTGCCGCCGTCGTCATCTCTTCAGTCATGGTCGGTCCTTTGGAAGCGTAACCAGCGGCAGGTAGGCCCTGCGCGTGGTGCCGTCTATCTGTTCGAAGTCAAGGGTGTCCACAGCCTGCGTACTGAAGGCCGCGCCGGAGTGCAGGGCGTGCGAGAGGAGCGCGCGGATGGTGTTGATGTGCTGCTCCTCGGAAGGCAGCTGTTGCCACGCCTCGGAAAGGGTGGCAGCTCCTGCCATGGCCTGCCGCACCACTTCCGGCTTGGCTTTGGCGGTCCTCGGCGAGCGCACGCGGTCGGAGTCGCTGAAGGCTATGGGGTCCGCGAGTTTGGGCGGGGCCGCGAACTCGTCGGGATCGAAGAGCTTCACCATGGACAGCGACTCAAAACCAGCATTAAAGAGGACCGGGCCGGGAACCAGGCCCGGGCGTTCCCGCTCGTAGGGAAGGGACCGGATGGCCTGCTCTGCTTCCCGCAGCACCTGGCGGAGCCGGACCGACTGCCGGAAGTCATCGCTTTGGACGTAGGTGTTCAGGCTCTCGCTGAGCTTGCCGTAGATGCGCTGGATCTGGCTGTGCTGCTGGCGCAGCTCCGCCACCAGGTTCTTCAGGGTTTCCCGGTCCTCCGGCGAGAGATCGTCCGCGAACTGCCGGCTGAGAACCTCTCCAATGGCCGACCGGAACCTCAGTTGCTGCTGTGGATCCTCCAGGAACGCGGTGAAGGATCGGAAGGTGCGCCCCTCCGGACTCTGCCGGAGCCGTTTGTCGGCCTCCAGCACCTGGGCCATGGTGGCGCCCTTGGTCAGCGACTCCTCAATGATCTGGTTGCGAAGCTCGCCCACCAGCTCCTCGATCCGGTCGCGCATCTTCTTGTAGTCCGCGGGAAGGCTCGCGGCGAGGTCCAGGATGTTTCCAGCTGCCTCCACTGCCTCGTCGTCGTCCAGCAGGCCGTCAAATTCGCCGCTGCTGATGTCCTGGATCAGCTGCTGGCGTTCCTCGATCTCCTCTTCCAGGGACTCAAGGCGGGCGCTCTGGTCCGGATTGGTTTCGTTGGCGAGTTTTTCCACATCACCCAGGAGCGTGCCCAGCCGGGAACCGTTGAGGGTGGACCGCTCACTGGAAAGGCTGTCCAGGAAGGCGAGCACGCGGGCCGCCGGTTCGGTGACCTCATAGACGATCTGGCCGGACTGGTTCCGCCGCGTCAGGAACTGGCGGCGCGTCCATTCGTCCCCAAAGGACTTACCGTTTGCCCCGCCGCCCAGCCCGGGATCCTGGCGCCGCAGCTCCTCAAGGAAGGAGTCGACGTCGGCATGGAATTCCTCGAGCGGAAGCTGCGGGCGGGTGCGGGTAAAGGATGCCTGCAACACCGCGATCACCCACGGTGCAGAGCGTGTCAGGGCCCAGGCGGGTCCCTTGGTGAGGAGTTCGAGGTCCCGGAGCCGGGCGCTGATGGCGTCAGCGGATGACCTGGCGGAGCGGGGCACACACTCTCCTTGGGCTGTTTGCGGGGGCGGGGGCGGCAGCGCTGGACGGAAAACTGCCAACTACAAGGTTAACGCAGCCCGCCGCGACCGCTCCGTGACCTACCCGGAGGTAGTGTTTCGATCCCATATCAACAGCAGCTTCCGGGCCCCACGGCTCTGGCTGGCACAACAGCTCTCCACCTACGCTTCTGCTACTGATCAAAGCCACAGCAACGCCGCAGCAGGGGGACCCATGCAGTTCGATCTCAGTTCACTGGAAACAGCCACGCTAGTGTTCATCGGCACACTGGTGTTTGGCGTCATCCTGGCCGCGTTCGTTCTGGCGGCAGGGCTGGTGGCCCTGGTGCTGCTGGGAGCGGGAAAGCTGAGCTGGACCCTGGTTTCCACCACGCTCCTGGCAGTGGTCCACGGCCTCAACGCCGGCTGGGCGAAGCTGGTGCACCGCGCCTCGTCAGCGGACGTTGCCGGCGAGTTCCAGGGACAGGCTTCCCCTAGCACCGGAACTTACCCGCGGGTAATCTTGAGGGACAGCTGAAGGGTTCTCCAACCCCGGCGGATCCATGGCTGCACCGGCCATACGGCCTAGGAGATGACCCATGAGCTCCGCCACGGACAGCCCCTCCACCACAAGCCCTGCCACCGGCATCCCGGCGCCCACCGGCCCGGCAACTGACGCCCCGGCCGGGGAGACCCCGGTACCCGCAGGCAAGATCGGTGCCGGCGTCACGGCGGACGAGGCGCGCGCGGTAGCAGAGGCAGCACGCGAGTCAGGCTGGGAACGTCCAAGCTTCGCCAAAGGCCTGTACCTGGGCAGCTTTGACCTCAGCCTGGTCCATCCCTGGCCGGCCCCGGACCCCGCCTCCGTGGAGCGCGGCGAAGCCTTCATGGCCCGCCTCACCGAATACGCCGGCAGCATGGACGGGCGGATCATTGAGCGTGACGCCAGAATTCCGGATGAATACATTCGGGGCCTGGCCGACCTGGGCGTCTTCGGGATGAAGATCCCGGAGGAGTACGGCGGGCTGGGCCTTTCCCTGGTGTATTACGGCCGTGCCCTTGCCCTGCTGGGCAGTGTGCACCCGAGTTTGGGCGCGCTCCTGTCGGCGCACCAGTCCATCGGCGTGCCGGAGCCGGTCAAGGTTTTCGGGACCCCCGAACAAAAACGCGAGTACCTGCCCCGCTGTGCAGCAGGCGCCGTCACCGCTTTCCTTCTCACGGAACCGGACGTGGGCAGCGATCCTGCCCGGATGGGCAGCACCGCAACGCCGACGGACGACGGGGATGCCTACCTTCTGGACGGCGTGAAGCTTTGGACCACGAACGGCGTGATCGCTGAACTGGTGGTGGTGATGGCCGTGGTGCCGGCGCACACGGACGCGGACGGCAGCCGGCACAAGGGCGGAATCAGCGCCTTTGTGGTGGAGATGGATTCGCCCGGGATCACCGTGGAGAACCGGAATGCCTTCATGGGCCTGCGGGGCATCGAGAACGGTGTGACCCGGTTCCATCAGGTCCGGGTGCCGGCAGCGAACCGGCTGGGACGTGAAGGCCAGGGCCTGAAAATCGCCCTCACCACGTTGAACACCGGCCGCCTCTCCATACCGGCGCTGTGTGTTGCGTCCGGCCGCTGGAGCCTGAAGATCGCCCGCGAGTGGTCCAACGCCCGCACCCAGTGGGGCCGGCCGGTGGGTGAACATGAGGCTGTGGGAAAGAAGATTGCCTTCATCGCAGCATCCGCCTTCGCCCTTGACGCCGTGTTCGAGCTCTCTGCGGAGCTGGCGGATGCCGGCCAGAAGGATGTCCGGATCGAGGCTGCCCTGGCCAAGCTCTGGGCCACGGAGATCAGCTGCCGGATTGCGGACGAACTGGTCCAGATCCGCGGCGGCCGCGGCTATGAGACGGCTGAGTCCCTGGCGGCACGCGGCGAGCGCGCCGTTCCTGCCGAGCAGCAGCTGAGGGACCTGCGGATCAACCGGATTTTTGAGGGATCCTCGGAGATCATGCGGCTGCTGATCGCCCGGGAAGCCGTGGACGCGCACCTGGCCGCCGCCGGCGACCTCGCCTCGCTGGACGCAAGCCTGTCGGACAAGGCGAGGGCCGCCGTCGGGGCCTCAGGCTTTTACGCGAAGTGGCTGCCGAAACTGGTGGCAGGCGCCGGGCTGGACCCGCGCTCGTACAATGAGTTCGGCCGGCTGGCCAAGCAGCTTCGGTTCGTGGAGCGCTCGTCACGGCGCCTGGCCCGGCAGACGTTCTACGGCATGGGCCGCTGGCAGGCAAAGCTGGAACGGAAGCAGGCATTCCTGGGCCGGGTGGTGGACATCGGCGCAGAACTGTTCGCCATGACTGCCTGCTGCACCCGGGCAGAGATGCTGCTCCGCACCGAGCCGCAGAAAGCTGCCAGCGCCTACGAGCTCGCGGAGGCGTACTGCGAGCAGGCACGGGTGCGGGTGGATGAGTACTTTGACCAGCTATGGCGCAACACTGACGACGGCGACCACGTCCTGACCCGGAAGGTCCTCGCCGGGGACTACAAGTGGCTGGAGGAAGGCGTGCTGGACCAGTCCGAGGGGACAGGTCCGTGGATTGCCGATGCCTCGCCCGGGCCTTCCCGAAAGGACAACCTGCACCGCAAATACCGCTAAAACCGCTTGTCACGATATAGTAAGCATCCTTGCTATCTCTGCTGGCCGATGGTTGAGTGGATGCATGAGCAGCTCAACAGACCCAGAGAACCTGCCCCCAAGGCGAGCCCGGGAGGACGTTGACCGGAGCGGAAGCCACCGCGATGCTACGGATGCTGATGCCACCCGTTCGTACGACCAGGTGCCGGCAGGCGATACCACCCCTACGTCCACCTACGACCGAGTGCCCGCAGACCGCACGCCTGCAGACCGTTCAGGGTCTTCCGGGGCGTATGCCGAGCGGGACTACACCCCCACCGCAGCAGTACCCGCCGTGGACCCGGGGCTGACTGACCGGCAGACCGCCGTCGCGCGCGAGAAGGAACAGTTCGGCGGGATCAAGGTTGGCTCGGCCTTCTTTGGCTGGCTCACCGCCACGGGCATGGCCGTGCTGCTGACTGCTTTGGTGGCTGCTGCCGGAACAGCAGTGGGACTCGCCACCAACACGGACGTCAATGAGGCTGTCAACCAGGCAGCGTCGAACACCGGCACTGTGGGCCTGGTGGGCATCATTGTCCTGCTGCTGATCCTCTTTCTCTCCTATTACTGCGGCGGCTACGTTGCAGGACGCATGGCGCGCTTCAACGGCATTAAGCAGGGCGTCATGGTGTGGATCTGGGCGCTGATCGTTGCCGTCCTGGTATCGATCCTGGGACTCGTGTTCGGACAGCAATTCAATGTGCTGGCTAACCTGAACAGCTTCCCGCGCATCCCTATTAATGAGGGGCAGCTGACCACCACCAGCATCATCGCGGCAGTTGTGGTTGCACTGGTGGCCCTGGTGGGCGCGGCCCTGGGCGGTCTTGCCGGCATGCGGTTCCATCGCAAGGTTGACCGGGCGGGATTCACGCCGGATACCGACTACGACGACGAGTAATCCGCCGCGCAAGCCATGGCCTCTGACGTTCCCCACGCCGAGAGTTAGGTGCCAACTTTCGGCGGGTTGCCACTGTCAGGGAAGTTGGCATCGTCAGGCGAGGACTTTGCCGTCCAGGTAGAACCACCGGCGCTCTTCCCGCACGAACCGGCTTACCTCATGCTGGACACCCCGTGCGGCGCCGTCCCGGAAGTATGCCTTGAACTCGACGGTGCCCTCGCTGTCCAGGGGACCACCGCGGGCGGTGGAGAGGATGTCCAGACGGCGCCACTGCAGGTCCGGGTCAAGGCCGAGCTCTGCCGGGACCGTGTCCGGGTGCCAGGTCCGCAGCAGATAGGGCTCGTCCATAATGACGAACGCGCTGTAGCGGGAGCGCATCAGCTGCTCTGCGGTGGCGGCTTCCGCCTGCCCGGAATGGAACCGCCCGCAGCACAGCGGGTACTGCTCCCCGGACAGGCACATGCAGTTCTCCTGGCCCGCATCTTTTGTCATACGGGGATGCTGTCATATCCGGTAACGGCTTCGCTACAACCGGGGCGTCGCCGCCGACGCACAAGGCACAGGCAGGCAAAAATCCGTATGGTGGAGAAGGAGCCGGCGCCCAGGCAGAGGGGTACCGGGGCGGGTCACGCTGCCGGCAGAGAGGAGAGATGACGTGGAAAATCCGGATACGCTCATCCTCAACCTGACCTTCCTCGGCACGGTGGGAGTCGCCTTCCTGATGTTCCTGGTGCTCTTCCTGCTGGGGGTCATCACCTTGGTCCTGGCCGGAGTGGGCCGCTTGGCAGCGGTAGTGCTGATGGCGCTGTTTGGCAGGGGCTCCGGAAAGGGCTCCCTCCGGCTGGTGCAGCTGTATGGGACGCGGCTCCAGGGCCGGAAAGACACTTCCGACGGCGGTGCTGCCGCGGCCGCACCGCGGAAGAAGCGCCGGGACTGGCGCGCCGCGCCTAAGCCCGGACATATGAAGTCCACGCTGCGTACGGCCGTCGAACACCACCCGGTGCTGACCGCCGCCCGCCATGAGCCGCCGGTACTGGCAGAGGACTGGGCCGCTGCCGTCGCGGATGCTGACGCCCGCGCAATGGCCCGGGCCCGCGCTGCCCGGCCGGAGATCAAACTCTCGGTACGGGACCTTCCCGACCCCCGAGTGCCAGCTGAAAAGGTTGCCGAAGTGGCGCCCCTGGTGGAGTCAGCGCTGGACAACAGCCGTCCCCCGCAGGAGAAGCCGCGATCCTTCAAGAAACCGCGGGTTCCCCACCCCCTGGCGCCGCTGGACACGGGCTCTCTTGTATCCCTGACAGGACCCCAGCAACTCAGCCAGGCGGTAGAGGCAGCCAAAAACGTGGAGCACAAGCGCTCCTGACCAGAGGGCAAACAGCTCTTACCCTGAGCAACCATCTGGGCTAGCGTGAAGCCCATGGAATTCAGATACCTCGGAAACAGCGGATTCAAAGTCTCGGAAATCACGTTCGGCAACTGGCTGACGCATGGCTCACAGGTGGAGAATGACGTCGCCACAGAATGCGTCCGGGCGGCCCTTGATGCCGGCATCAGCACCTTCGATACGGCTGACGTTTACGCCAACACAGCGGCGGAAACCGTCCTGGGCGCGGCGCTGAAGAACGAGCGCCGCGAATCGCTGGAGATCTTCACCAAGGTCTACGGCCCCACCGGCCCCAAGGGCAAAAACGATCTTGGCCTGTCCCGCAAGCACATCATGGAGTCCATCAACGGGTCCCTGCGCAGGCTGCAGACGGACTACGTGGACCTCTACCAGGCCCACCGCTACGACTTTGAAACGCCCCTCGAAGAGACCATGCAGGCCTTCGCGGACATCGTCCGCCAGGGCAAGGCCCTGTACATCGGCGTGAGCGAATGGACGGCGGAACAGCTCCGCGAAGGCCACGCCCTGTCCAAGGAGCTCGGCTTCCAGCTCATCTCCAACCAGCCGCAGTACTCCATGCTGTGGCGGGTCATTGAGGCCGAAGTGGTGCCAACGTCTGAGGAGCTGGGTGTCTCGCAGATCGTTTGGTCCCCCATGGCCCAGGGCGTCCTGAGCGGCAAGTACCTTCCCGGCCAGCCGGCGCCCGAGGGCAGCCGCGCCACTGACCAGAAGGGCGGCGCCAAAATGATCGAGCGATGGATGCGCGATGACGTCCTGGCAGGGGTGCAGGAACTGAAGCCCATCGCGGAGGAGGCCGGCCTGTCCATGCCGCAGCTGGCGGTGGCCTGGGTGCTGCAGAATCCCAATGTCGCCTCTGCCATCGTCGGCGCGTCCCGGCCTGAGCAGATTGCGGACAGCGTTGAGGCTGCCGGTGTGAAGCTGGAGGCGGAGGTCCTCAAGAGGATCGACGACGCCATCGGCTCCCTCGCCGAGCGGGACCCTGCGCAGACCAAGTCACCGCCCAAGCGGGAAGCATAGGCGGCCCCTGACGTCAGCTGCGGAGCTGCCGGACCTCGCGGTCACGGCAGCTGCCAGCCTGCGACGGCGGAGGAAGCATATGCATCCCCCGTTTAGTTGGTTTCCCAAGGGCGTTGACGGGCGGGCGGCGGGGGCGTAGACCTGAGGCAAAGGCACCACCAGCTCCGTCGAAGCCCGCCGCACAGAATTACGCCGCCATGAAGCAGACCCACGAAAACCTGCAGTCCACCGCTCCTTCCGGACTCCCGCACCAACAGGCCGTGCAGCCCGCAGCGCCCACCACTGGCCCGCTGACCCGGGAGGAACTCCAGCTGGGTGCCCGGAACCACTCCATGCCGCTGGAAGCGCTCCGCCGGGAGGTCACTCCCCCCGGGCTGCACTACGTCCTCACGCACTTCGACATCCCCGAGATCGACGCCTCCTCCTGGCACCTGAGGATCAGCGGTGCGGTCGAGATGGCCTTGGAACTGAGCATGGCCGCCCTGCGCAGGGACCCGACCATCACGGTCCCGGTCACTTTGGAGTGCGCGGGCAACGGGCGTTCGCTTCTGAACCCGAGGCCGCTAAGCCAGCCTTGGATTATGGAAGGCGTGGGCACCGCGTACTGGACGGGCGTCCCGCTCGCTTACCTGCTGGGCAAGGCGGGGGTGCTGCAGAAAGCTGTGGAGGTCGTCTTCACCGGCGCCGATGCCGGGGTGCAGGGCGGCGTCCCCCACCATTACGCGCGGAGCCTGCCGATCCGTGAAGCGCTGCGTGCCGACGTCGTACTCGCCTACAAAATGAACGGCAGGGAACTGCCGCCCCAGCACGGCTACCCGCTTCGGCTGGTGGTTCCCGGCTGGTACGGCATGGCGAGCGTCAAGTGGCTGGAATCGATTGAGGTGGTCACGGCGCCCTTTTCCGGCTACCAGCAGCGGGTGGCCTACCGCTATCAGGATTCGGCGGACGACGACGGCACGCCGGTTTCGCGGATAAGGGTGCGTTCGTTGATGGTTCCCCCGGGCGTTCCGGACTTCTTCACCCGCAGGCGGATCCTGAAGCACGGGCCAGTGCTGCTGCAGGGCAGGGCCTGGTCCGGCGCGGGCGCCGTGACCGGCGTCGAGGTGGGCATTGACGGCACGTGGCTGCCGGCGCAGCTCGAAAAGGCTTTCGGTGGATATGCCTGGCTGAAGTGGACGCTGCCCTGGGTGGCCGAACCGGGTGAGTATGAGCTGTCCTGCCGGGCAACGGACGCCACCGGCGCTACCCAGCCGCTGGAGCAGAACTGGAACTACCAGGGAATGGGCAACAACATGGTGCAGCGGATCAGCGTCACCGTGGAGTGAGCCTGCACTGACTCCCGCCTGGCCCCCTTTGATCGGGCGCAGGGCTATACTCGGTGCCAGCCATGACCAGCCTTCCTTCCTCCCCCGCCAGCGTCCGCATTGACGCCTGGCTGTGGGCCATCCGCGCCTACAAGACCCGCTCCGCCGCCACCGCTGCCTGCCGTGCCGGCCATGTCCGCCTGAACGGCAGCCCGGCCAAGGCATCGGCAACACTGGTGTCCGGGGACACTGTGACCGTCCGGATGCCGGGCTATGAGCGCACCCTTGAGGTGCGGCGGCTGATTGCCAAGCGCGTGGGTGCCGAGGCTGCCTCGCACTGCTTCACCGACCACACACCGCCCCGGCCGCTTGCCCCGGCTCTTGGCCTGCCGCAGCGCGACCGGGGCGCGGGCCGGCCCACCAAGAAGGACCGCCGCGAGATGGAACGGCTTCGCGGTCCGGCGTGACTGAACTTGTCCTGGCGAACGTGCGGATTCCGGCTTAGGTCGGTTGGCTTCCTTACGCCTGTGCCCTGGCAAGGTTGGCGAAAGGAAGTTTTCCATACTCCTCAATGAAGGCTGAGTGGTAATTTGCGGCGGTTTGGTTGAGGTACTCCACGGGCAGTTCCTTCCAGGCGATAACCAGGTCTCCCGCCTCCGCGAGCTGCCAGATCAGTCGGCCGTCCCAGTGCCCCGGCGGCTTGCCCTGCCCGAAGTCCAGGAACTCCTGGATCTGCCGCCGGAGGCCGCGGTTGCCCTTACTCCCCGGTCCGGCCTTCCCGATGTAAAGCACGGCGGCTCCGTCCACCCATTCGACCGCCAGTACCGGTTCCCGCAAAGACGGGTCCTTTTTCTTGAAGACACCGGCGGAACTTTTCCGGAGGAAGCGGGGCTGGAATCCTTCGGGGGCCAGGACGGCGAAAATTCCTGTACCCTGCGGGATCCGCCCTGACTCGAGGGCATTGATGGAGCGGAATCCTGCAAAACCTTCGAGCTTGAGGCCACTCTTGTCGAACTGCATCCCTTCATTGAACAGCACCGCCGGCTGCCTCGGGTTATCCACATAAGACGTCTGGGTTCGTGCCTGCGCTGCCCCATGATGAAAGGCTTACCGCATGAAGGCGGTGGCGACGGCGGGAGCAGTGGCAGGAGGCCTGCCGGGGCCCGGTGTTGCCGGTGTTCGTCTCGCCTTGCTCGCGGTCCCTCCCGCCGCTGATGCTGCAGCGATGATCGACCAGATGCGGGAGCTGGAGGATGCGAAGTCGGCCTTGGCTGCGAAGCAGGCCCGAATCGAGGTTGCCTTTGACCTCGCCAGGAGGCGGGAGCAGGCGGCCGTGGGGGTGCCTGCTGATGAGCTGGGCGCCGGGGTGGCGGCGGAGATTGCTCTGGCCCGGCGGGAGTCCCCTGCCCGGGGCGGAAGGCTCCTGGGGTTGGCGAAGGCGTTGGTAACGGAGATGCCGCGCACCCTGGCAGCCTTGGAGTCAGGTCAGCTGAACGAGTGGCGGGCCACGCTGATGGTGAAGGAAACGGCGTGCCTGTCGGCTGAGGACCGGTGCGCGGTCGACGAGGAACTCGCTGCCGATACCGGCACCTTCGACGGCGCCGGGGACCGGGCCATCATCAGTGCCGTCCGGGCCGCGGCGTGCCGGCGGGACCCGCGGTCGGTGGCGAAACGGGCAGCCCACGCCGTGACCGACCGGACTGTATCACTGCGCCCGGCGCCGGACACCATGACGTACCTGACTGCCCTGCTCCCGGTCGCCCAGGGCGTAGCCGCCTAGCGGCTCTCACCCGGCACGCCGAGAGTTCGCGGTCCTCGGGCGATGAGCGGTCCAAGGGGCAGGTCATGGCCGACACCCTCGTCGAACGCGTCACCGGCACCCCCGGCGGGATCAGCGGGGTCGAGGTCCAGCTCGTCATGACGGACCGCACCCTCTTCCAGGGTGACAGCGAACCTGCCCGGCTCACCGGCTACGGAATCGTCCCCGCCGGATGGGCCAGAAGGGCTGTGCTGGAGGGAACAGGCGCCTCGAAGACCAAAGCGTCTGCAACTGCTGCCACCGGGCCCACAAGCACCCGGTTGGCTGACGCCGGCTCGTCCGGCACGGACATCGCGAACAGCCGGGAGTCGGCCACGTACCTGCGCCGGCTCTACACCGCCCCCGGCACGGGTGAACTCATCGCAATGGACTCCAAGGCCCGGCTTTTCCCACCAGGACTCCGCCGGTTCCTGCAAATCCGTGACGACACCTGCCGCACCCCCTACTGCGACGCGCCCATCCGGCACGATGACCACCTAATCCCCATGCACGACGACGGCCCAACCACCACACCCAACGGCCAAGGCCTCTGCGAAGCCTGCAACCACACGAAAGAAGTGCCAGGCTGACAGGCACTGCCGGTCCCTGGAGCCAGACACACGGTCCAGCTCCAGACCCCACCGGCCACACCTACCGTTCCACCGCCCCACCCCTTCCCGGCACACCCCCGTCGGGTCTCAACTCTGATGTGCCTGCACCTCCCAGTGGAGCGGCTGCCCTTGCGCAAAACCGGCAATCCGCCGTCGTCGAAAACACCGCCATCAGAAATACGTTGAATACGCACGACGGGCCCCTGATTCGGCTGTGTTCAGTACTAATCAACACAATGGAGAGGAAACTTCGGCTGCCCACCCTTAGTGCCGGAAGCGTAGAGTGGCATGAGACGCCTGATTCTGGACGCCTTGATGCTGAGGGAGAAATCGTGACGATTGATTGGGACGAGAAAAAGGCCCTGCTGCAGGAACCGAACATCGCAAAGGTGACGCAGCTTTGCGATGAATTGATGGAAAAGAAGCCGGGGTCTGTCGTCCCTTACATCGACCCTGTGCACGACGAGGACGAGTGCCGGATTGTCAGCCTTCAGGTAAGTCCCGGCAAGGGCACTGAGTCCGGTTTTGTTTCCCACTACAACGACGACGAGGCCGCCCGTCGCGCCACGCAGATTTACGAGCTTGCTGAGCTTGATCCCCGCTACGTCATGCCATGGAACGCCTACCCTTGGGTCCGCGACCCGGGCTCGCCCTCCGCCCTCAGCATCCAGGAGAAGACGGACGGGCTCCGGCCGTTCAGGCAATTCCTGAAAATCAACTCGCGCGTCTCGGCCATCATCGCCCACGGCACCGATGCTTCCACCTTCCTCACCCTCTATGAGAAGACCTACCACCAGTCCCTGAAGAACAGTGGCATCAAGATCTACAAGGCCTCAGCCCTTGGTGGCCGCGCCTTCGCCGTGTCCGAAGCCAAACAGGAGGAACTCCTGACCAAGACGGTGGACATTTACAAGGACGCCATGCAGCGGGCAGGCATCCAGCACCTCTAACCCCCATGCCAACCTGATAATCGTGACGAGGGATGTGCTCGGCTGGCTGCTTGACTCCGATCCTGCCGTTCGCTGGCAGGTACTGCGTGATCTGACCGGCGCCGGCGCTGACGAGGTTACGGCCGAGCGGAACCGCGTTGCCAGCCACGGTTGGGGTGCCCGGCTCCTGGCGCTGCAGGAACCGGGCGGGCAGTGGGACGGCGGCACATACTGGCCTGCGCAGGACGACGACCCCACCGGCCAACCTTGGACCGCCACCACCTACAGCCTGCTGCTCCTGCGGGACTTTGGCCTCATTCCGCAAAGCCCCCAAGCCCGCCAGGCAATCGCCCTTGTCCGGGAGAGCAGCCGCTGGGAGGAAGGCAACCAGCCGTTCTTTGCCGGTGAAGTGGAGCCGTGCATCAACGGCATGACCGTGGCACTCGGAGCCTACTTTGGCGAGAACGTGGACAGCGTGGTGGAGCGGCTGGTTGGTGAACAGCTTCCGGACGGAGGCTGGAACTGTGAAGCCGAGCGGGGTTCCGCACTTTCCTCCTTCCACACCACCATCTGCGTCCTTGAGGGGCTGCTCGAGTACGAACAGGCAGGCAACGGAACCACGGAGTCAGGGACCGCGAGGCAACGGGGGGAGGAGTACCTGCTGGAGCGCCGCCTGTTGAGGCGGAAATCGACGGGTGAGCTGATCAGTGAAGACTGGCTGCGTTTTTCCTACCCCACCCGCTGGTTCTATGACGTCCTCCGAGGCCTCGACTACTTCCGCGCAACCGGTGCCCCTCCGGACGGGCGCCTGGCGGAGGCAGCGGAGCTGGTCCGGTCAAAGCAGCATCGGGACGGCACGTGGTTGCTGGAGAATACCCACCCTGGGAAGGTTCACTTCGACCTTGAGGCGGGCGATGGAAAGCCGAGCCGTTGGAACACCCTCCGCTCCCTCCGGGTGCTGAAGTGGTACGAATCGAGCACAGGCCGGTAATACTTTGTCGCACTTAGCAGCCAATGAGGAAGCGGGGACCCACCGATCGGATGATGTAGTTGCTGCTAAAACAGCGGTGCGTGCTTTACTCAACGAGGGCAGGATTTCCTACGGACTCCCGCTTCTTCTTGAGGAAACCGGCCCGCTGATAGCGCTGGGCCATGTCAAACCCTGCAGGCGAGCCATGCTCATAGGACCCGACGAAAACAGCCTCCTGCCGGCCCTCCCACGTGGTCATGAAGCCGTCCCGCGCAACGGCCTCGCGGTCCGGATGCGGCTCCTCTCCAATGGACTGCCTGGCTGCGGTGACAGGGCACGAGTCCTTTTGCTGGCCCGCCACATTGACACCACCTGTGACCCCTGCCATATTTGAAGTGTGAACCTGTCAGACAGCCGGACAGCAGGACAGCCTGCTCCCCTCGCGCGGCTCAGCGCTGCCGAGGCGGTGTTCAACACCATTCGGCAGAACATTGAGTCCGGCCGGCTGGCAGTGGGCAGCAAGCTCAGCTCCGAGGCCACCCTCTCGCAGCAGTACGGCGTGAGCCGATCAGTAATCCGCGAGGCCCTCCGGTCCTGTACCGCCCTGGGCCTGACCGTCACGAAGACAGGCAAAGGGACGTTCGTCGTAGCAGACAAAGTGGCCAATGACCTCACCCTCGGTCAGTACTCCGCCCGCGACCTGACCGAGGCACGTCCCCATATCGAGGTTCCCGCCGCTGGGATGGCCGCCGAAAGGCGGACCGAGGAGGAACTGGAAACCCTTCGCCACCTGATGGTGGCCATGGCCACCGAAACCGATCCCGAGTCCTGGGTTTCCCTGGACTCCAGCTTTCACGCCGCCATCGCCCAGGCCAGCGGCAACAAGGTGTTCGCCAGCGTGGTGGCGGACATCCGCGGCGCCCTGGCGCACCAGTCAGAAACCCTGAACATGGTGGCCGACCGGCAGCACGCGTCCGACAACGAACACCAGCAGATCCTCGCCGCAATCGAGGCCGGCTCCGCGGAGGACGCCCGCGCCGCCATGGCCCATCACCTCCACGCCGTGGGCCTGGCCCTCGAATCCATCCTCAACAGCTAGTTCAACGCACCTACCGCACACCCCAAGGAATCCATGCCCTCCCCTGCGCTTTCTGCTGCCCACGCCCCTGCCCCGGTCCTGCCGATCCTTCCGCAGCACACGCCCCTGGTCGCCGCCATCCGCGACGGACTGGTGGAAAGCGTGCATTACGGCTCGGCCCTTGCCCTGGCAGCAGACGGAACAGCAGTGGCGGCCGCCGGTGATCCCCTGGCACCTTTCTACCCCCGGTCCTCACTCAAGCCGCTCCAAGCCGTGGCCATGGTCCGCGCCGGCCTCGAGCTGCCGGCCGATCTCCTCGCCCTGGCAGCGGCCAGCCACTCAGGAGCAGCAGAGCACCGCGAGGGAGCACTGCGCATCCTTGAACTGCACGGCCTCAGCGTCAGCGACTTCGAAAACAGCACCGACCTTCCCTACGGCACGGTTGAGCGGGAGGAGTGGCTGCGGAACGGCGGCGCAGCCACCCAGCTCACGCAGAACTGCTCCGGCAAGCACGCCGCCATGGCTGCCACCTGCGTCATCAACGGCTGGCCCGTGAAGGGCTACCTGGACCCGTCGCACCCGCTGCAGCAGATCGTGAAAACGACAGTCACTGAACTGACCGGCGAGGAACCGCTCGCCCTGAGCACGGATGGCTGCGGCACCCCCTTGTTCGCCCTCACCCTGCGCGGCATGGCCCGCGCTTTCGGACTAATCGCGCAGGCCGCAGGCAGTGCCGGCAGGCACGACGGCGGCGGGCTGGCTGACGCACTTCCTGCGGAAGCCGCCGTCGGGCTCGGCATGCAGCGGCACCCGGACATGGTGGCCGGGGAGGGCAGGGATGTGACCGAGCTGATGCGCCTGCTTCCCGGGTCCGTAGCAAAGGACGGGTTTGAAGGCGTCCAGCTGGTGGGCCTGGCCGATGGCAGCGCCGTGGCCGTAAAGATTTCCGACGGCGGCGACCGCGCCCGCATGCCCGCCACCATCAAGCTGCTGGAGGCGCTGGCCGCTGTCTCCGGAAACGGCATGGATACCGCGCCGCTTGCCGGCATCAAAAGGGCCCCCGTCCTGGGCGGCGGCCGCCACGTGGGCCTGCTGCAGGCCCTTGAATTCCTGTCCACACCCGTCAACGAAGCCCTGTAAGGACACATGACTACCATCGAAACCGCCGTGCCCGCAGACATCCGCTCCGAGCACGACCTGCTCGGAGACCGCGACGTTCCAGCCGATGCCTACTGGGGCGTGCACACGCTCCGGGCCGTGGAGAACTTCCCCATTACCGGCCAAAAGCTCTCATCCAACGTGCACCTGGTCCGCGGCCTGGCAGCAGTCAAGCTGGCCGCTGCGCGCACCAACAGCGAACTCGGGCTCCTGGACAGCGAACGCTCCGACGCCATCGAGCAGGCATGCCAGGACATCCTGGACGGCAAACTCATCGACCAGTTCGTGGTGGACGTCATCCAGGGCGGCGCCGGGACGTCGTCGAACATGAACGCCAACGAGGTCATCGCCAACAGGGCCCTGGAAATCCTTGGCCATCCCAAGGGCGACTACGCGCGGCTGCACCCCAATGACCATGTGAACCTTTCCCAGTCCACCAACGACGTGTACCCCACCGCTGTGAAGCTGGGCACCATCTTCGCGGTCCGGGAACTGCTGGACGCCCTGGCCGAACTGGAGGAAGCCTGCGCATCAAAGGCGCTGGAATTCCGCACGGTCGTCAAGATGGGCCGCACCCAGCTGCAGGACGCGGTACCCATGACCCTGGGCCAGGAGTTCGGCACCTACGCCATCACCATCGGCGAAGACCGGCTCCGCCTGGCGGAGGCCGAGCTGCTGATCCACGAAATCAACCTCGGCGCCACCGCCATCGGGACCGGCCTGAACGCCCCCGCCGGCTACGCCGCAACAGCATGCCGGCACTTGGCCGAGATCACCGGCCTGCCGCTGGTCACCGCTGTCGACCTGATTGAAGCCACCCAGGACGTTGGCGCCTTCGTGCATCTCTCCGGCGTACTGAAGCGCGTGGCCGTGAAGCTCTCCAAGATCTGCAACGACCTCCGCCTGCTCTCTTCCGGTCCGCGGGCCGGCTTCGGCGAGATCAACCTGCCGGCGGTCCAGTCCGGCTCGTCCATCATGCCCGGCAAGATCAACCCGGTGATCCCGGAAGTGGTCTCCCAGGTGGCCTACGAGGTCATCGGCAACGACGTGACCATCACCATGGCCGCCGAAGCCGGGCAGCTCCAGCTCAACGCGTTTGAGCCCGTCATTGTGCACAGCCTCCACAAGAGCATTTCCCACCTGGAGGCGGCCTGCCGTACGCTGACAGCGCGCTGCATCCGGGGCATCACCGCCAACACCGACCACCTCCGCCGCACCGTGGAGCAGTCCATCGGCCTGGTCACGGCCCTGAACCCCCACTTGGGCTACGCCACCGCCACCGCCATCGCCAAGGAAGCACTTGCCACCGGCAAGGGCGTGGCGGAACTAGTGCTCGAGCACGGACTCCTCACCAATACCCAACTCCAGGAACTCCTCAGCCCCGAACGCCTGGCGAACCTGAGCAAGTAATCCCCCACCGCTGATCCCCAAGGACATTCCATGACGAATACACTCCTTCCTGACCACGTGATAGACGGCGGTCATGCCCATGCTTCGGAGGCTGCGCTGCATGCCGAGGACAAGGGTTACCACAAGAATTTGAAGCCGCGGCAGATCCAGATGATTGCCATCGGCGGTGCGATCGGCACCGGCCTGTTCCTGGGCGCCGGCGGCCGGCTGAACGCGGCCGGCCCGTCGTTGGTCATCGCGTACGCGGTGTGCGGGTTCTTCGCGTTCCTGATCCTGCGTGCCTTGGGTGAACTGGTCCTGCACCGGCCCTCCTCGGGCTCGTTCGTCTCCTACGCCCGGGAGTTCTTCGGCGAGAAGGCGGCGTTCGTTTCGGGCTGGTTCTACTGGATCAACTGGGCCACCACCACCATCGTGGACATCACCGCCGCGGCCCTGTACATGAACTTCTTCGGCAACTACATCCCCTGGATGGCAGCGGTCCCGCAATGGGCCTGGGCACTGATCGCCCTGGTCGTGGTCCTGGCCCTGAACCTGGTCTCGGTCAAGGTCTTCGGCGAGATGGAATTCTGGTTCGCCCTGATCAAGGTCGCCGCCCTGGTCATCTTCCTCATCGTGGGCACCTACTTCGTCATCTTCGGCACCCCCGTGGACGGCCAGCAGGTCGGCATCAGCCTCATCACTGACAACGGCGGGATCTTCCCCAACGGCCTGCTGCCCATGATCATCCTCATGCAGGGCGTCCTGTTCGCCTACGCCTCCATCGAACTCGTCGGCACCGCCGCCGGCGAAACCGAAAACCCCGAAAAAATCATGCCTAAGGCCATCAACTCGGTGGTCTTCCGCATCGCGGTGTTCTACGTCGGCTCCGTGATCCTGCTGGCCCTGCTGCTGCCCTACACCTCCTACGAAAAGGGCGTCAGCCCCTTCGTGACGTTCTTCGGCTCCATCGGCATTCAGGGCGTGGACGTCATCATGAACCTGGTGGTCCTCACCGCCGCCCTGTCCTCCCTCAACGCCGGCCTCTACTCCACCGGCCGGATCCTGCGCTCGATGTCCGTCAACGGCTCCGCCCCGAAGTTCGCCTCCCGCATGAACAAGGCGGGCGTGCCCTACGGTGGCATCGCCATCACCGCCGGCGTGTCCCTCCTGGGTGTGCCGCTGAACTACCTCGTCCCGGCCCAGGCCTTCGAAATCGTCCTCAACGTCGCCTCCGTCGGCATCATCATGACCTGGGCCACCATCGTCCTGTGCCAGATCCAGCTCAAGCGCTGGGCCGACAAAGGCTGGCTCGAACGGCCCTCCTTTCGCATGATCGGCGCCCCCTACACCGGCTACCTCTCCCTGCTCTTCCTCATCGGTGTGCTGGTCATGGTCTTCATCGACTCCCCCCTGACGATGCTCGTCACCGCCATCGCCTCGGTCCTGATGGTCTTCGGCTGGTACGCCTGCCGCAAACGCATCCACGAAATCGCGGAGACCCGCGAAGGCCACACCGGACTCTCCCCCGTGGTGGCTAACCCGCCGGCGATGACCTTCAAGAAGTAAGGCTTTATCTAACGCCCGACGGCGGCACGCCCGGTTCTGCACCTCCGGAACCTGGCGTGCCGCCGTCGTTGTTTACTCTGCACGGGCCGATTTAAGGCGAGGGCTTCACCACCATCGCCGACCCTCCGCCCCGGCGCGACGGCTCAGCCACCGCGGTGACGGTCTTGCCATCACGGCTGAATTCGATCGCAGTGGCTGCGCCGATTTCGGCTGCCGAGGTGAAGGCATCTCCGGATGGCGTCAGTTGGTGGCCGAACCGTGAGGTGAGGGCAGGTCCATACGCATCGATGAAACCAGGCTCGGCAGTGACGTTGGCGGTGTTCCGCTGTGATGCGCGTGGAGCTGCGAGTGCGTCCTCAATGCTCATGCCAAGATCGATCCGGTTGATCAGGGTCTGCAGCACCGTTGTAATGATGGTGGAGCCGCCGGGTGAGCCCAGCGCCAGGAACGGTTCGTCGTCCTTCAGCACGATAGTGGGCGACATGGACGAGCGCGGCCGCTTGCCCGGCTCAATCCGGTTGGGGTCGGTCTCGCTGTACACGGGCGAGAAGTCCGTGAGCTCGTTGTTCAGGAGGAACCCTCGCCCGGGAACCACAATGCCGGAACCGCCGGTCTGCTCGATGGTGAGGGTGTACTCCACAACGTTGCCCCACTTGTCGGAGACGGTGAGGTTTGTGGTGGAGATATTCTCGGTGTCCGTCTCATCGGCGAGCGCCGCCGGCGCAACGGGGCAGACGCCGTCGTACGATTCCACGTTCCCCGGAAGAACAGGCTTCGCAGCCGCCTTCAGGGGGTCAAGCTCGCAGGCACGTTCCTTGCCGAACACCGGGTCCAGGAGTTCCTCCGTGGGAACTTCCACGAAGGCCGGGTCCCCCACGTATTTGCCGCGGTCCGCGAACGCCAGTGCGCTGGCCTCAAGGTAGTGGTGCAGGACGGCGGGCTCGTCCTTCTTTAGTCCGGGAAGGTCGAACACCTCCAGGATATTCAGCGCTTCGCCCACGGTGGTGCCACCGCTGCTGGAGGGAGCCATGCCGTAGACGTCATAGCCGCGGTAGTTGACGTGGGTGGGGTCCTGGTCCAGGGCCTCGTAGTCATCCAGGTCTTCGGCCGTCATGAACCCCGCCGGCCCCGGCAGCGTGGATCCGGGAACCATCGGCGGTTCCTGGACAGTGCTGGCGATTTCCTCCGCCAGCCGGCCCTCATAAAAGGCATCCGTGCCCTTGCTGGCCAGGAGCCTGTAGGTGTCCGCCAGTCCGTGGTTCTGGAAGACGGTCCCGACGGCGGGCGCGTCGCCGCCGGGCAGGAAGAGTTCCCTCGTGGAGGTGAAGGGTTCGAAGCGGTCCTTGTTGTCCAGGGTCTGCTGGCGGAAGGTTTCGTCCACCACGAAGCCGCGTTTGGCCACCTTGATGGCCGGCTTCAGCGCCTCCGCCAGGCTGACGCTGCCCCAACGTTCCAGTGCGCGTTCCCACGTGGCCGGAGTGCCGGGCACCCCCACTGAAATTCCACTTGTTGCCTGCTTGCGGAAGGGGTAGGGCTTGCCGGTGGCCGGATCGATGAAGGCGTCCCTGGGCATCGCCTCAGGTGCAGTTTCACGGCCGTCAATGGTGCCCACCTCCTCGCTCTCGGCGTCGTAGAACACGAAGTAACCACCGCCGCCGATGCCCGCACTGTACGGCTCTGTGACGCCCAGGGTGGCTGCTGCCGCAACCGCGGCATCCGCTGCGTTGCCGCCCTTGCGGAGGACTTCGATGGCAGCCGCGGACGCTTCCGGATCCACGGTGCTGACGGCGCCGCCATACCCGGTGGCCGTGGGGGTCTTGTCCGTTTGCCGGGGATCGGCGGAAGCGGCGGGGCTGATGATGGCGCCGGTAGTCACGCTCATCGCCAGCGCGGCAGTGACGGCAGCGAGCCTGCGTCCCAGATGTGGCATGGTTGCTCCTGACAGCGGTGGAAGTGAGATGGAACACACGCTACCCCTCGTACGGGGACCACTCAAAGAGCTGGCGGCGCTGCAGCCTCTGCTGACACACTCCGGAACACGCCGCACACCCTGGGCGTCAGCGCTTATGCTCGGCAGAGCAGAACATGCTGGCTCAACGACGAACCACCAGGAGCAGAATCCATGACCAACTGGCGCATCCGGGATTTCCATTCGGCGGACCTGGACGGGATCCTGCATCTTTGGGAAACCCTCAAGTCGAGCAAGGTGGAGCCCGTGTACGCCCTCTCGGAGGTGCTTGCGTCCTGTGAAAAAGACCACGCGGTGGTGGCGGTGCAGGGCGAGCAGGTGGTGGGCGCCGCCATCGGACGCGCCGCTCACGACCAGGGCTGGATCGTATTCCTGGCCACCCTGCCCGAATACCGCGGCAGGGGCATCGGCACCTCCCTTCTTGCCGCCGTCGAAAACCGCATGGCACCCCACGGACTGAACAAGCTTTCAGCCCTCATGCCCGAATCAGAAACACGGGTGGAGGCTTTCCTGAGCCGCGGTTTCGCCCTCAAGAAGAACCTCCGCTACTTTGAGCGCACCATTCCCGTCCAGCGCCAGGAGCTCGGCGCACTCGGACAGCTCGGCGGCCGGGTGCTGGCCCGCGACCTCTGGGAAAACGTCGCCGGCATGCGCCGGGAGAAGGAACTGCTCGAGCGCAGGCTGGTCCTGCCGCTGGCTGAGGCGGACCTCGCGGATGAATTCGGCGTGGTGCCGCCGCGCGCCGTCGTCCTCTTCGGCCCGCCCGGCACGGGCAAGACGACCTTCGCCAAAGCAATCGCATCCCGGCTCGAATGGCCCTTCGTGGAGGTCTTCCCTTCCCGCCTCGCCGCCGACCCGCAGGGCCTGGCCGGGGCGCTGCGAGAAACCTTCCTGGAAATCGCGGAGCTGGAGCACGCCGTGGTGTTCATCGACGAGGTGGAGGAAATCGCCTCGCAGCGCTCCGGCGAGCCGCCGTCGCCGCTGCAGGGCGTCACCAACGAGCTCCTGAAGATCATTCCCGCGTTCCGTGAACAGCCCGGCCGGCTCCTGGTCTGCGCCACCAATTTCATCCGCGCACTGGATTCCGCCTTCCTCCGGCATGGGCGCTTCGACTACGTCATCCCCATCGGCCTCCCGGACCGGCAGGCCCGCGAAGCCATGTGGCAGCGTTTCATCCCCGCACCCGTGGTGGACGCCGTGGATGTGGAACTGCTGGTGGACCGCACCGAGGGCTTCTCCCCGGCGGATATCGAGTACGCGGCCCGCAGCGCCTCCCAGCGGGCGCTGGAGAAGGCGGTGTACGACGACGGCGGTCTGGCTTCGGGCGGCACGCTTTCCGTCCTTGAGGCGGTGCGGAAGGGGCCCTCCACCCAGGACTACCTGGATGCCATCGGCGACACGCGCACCACGGTGAGCCCGGAGGTGCACCAAGAGTTCCTGGAGGACATCGACGCCCTGGGGAGGGTATAGGTCCCGGCTTCCGCTAGGAGTCGTAGGGCAGGTTTTCGTAGTCAGTCGTGTCTTCCTCGTCGAGCTGGTCGTCCAGTTCTTCCAGCAGCCACGGATTGATGCGGGCCAGGACTTTCCGGATCTCCTCCACCTCGACCGCCGCATAAAGCACCGGGCGGGCGTCACGGTACTTCGTGGCAGGCGGCTTGTCCGGCCACTTTTCCGCAAGTGCCTGGACGCGCTGCGGCAGGGAGTTGTGCGCGTTATCAGCGATCTTGACCAAGGCTGCATCATGGTCCCGTGCGATTTCGCGGATTACAGCCTGGTAGTCGTGCGGATTGCTGTGCAGCCGGGTGGTGAGGAGTTCGATGATCTGCACGGCCCGTTCGGTGACACCCATGTCCAGCAGGGCCTGCCGGGTCATGGGGGTGTCCTCGGCAATGTCGTGCAGGTAGCCGGCGATGCGTATGTCGTCGTCGAAGTCCGCCAGCGCATCGCCTACCGCCAGGACGTGGTCCTTGTAGGGGCGCTTCAATTTGTCCTTTTGGCGGTTGTGCGCCACCTCTGCAAGTACCCTGGCGGTCTCGGGGGTGAAACTGCTGGCGGCAGGGGCGTGCAGGGATTCAGGCATGCCTCCAGACTACGGGGCGGACCAGACCCATGGCTCCCGCGGCAGCACCGCGGGGTCAAAAACAGCAAGCGCCCGCTCCAGGGGTCCGTGTGGCAGTCCAAGGGATTCCAGCAGGCGGTCCCGCACCGCGTCGGCACTCCGTCCCGCTGCTTCAAGATCCGCTAGCGTGACGGCCCCATCGCGCTTGGCCAGCCGGACGCTGTCGGCATTAACGACCAGCGGAACGTGCGCATATTCCGGAGCCGGAATATGCAACAGGGATGCGAGGTATGCCTGGCGCGGGGTTGACGGGAGGAGGTCGTCACCGCGCACCACCTGGTCCACGCCCTGCTCGGCGTCGTCCACCACGACGGCAAGGTTATAGGCGGTCACCCCGTCGTTCCGGCGCAGCACGAAGTCGTCCACGACGCCCGTGAACCCTCCATGCACAAGATCATGCACGGAGTATTCGCCGGTTTCAGCGCGAAGCCGGAGGGCGGCAGGCCTGGTGGAACGTTTGAATTCGAGCTCAGCGGGGTCGAGGTTCCGGCACGTTCCGGGGTAGGCCCCCTGCGGTGCGTGCGGAGCGGACGGTGCCTCCTGGATTTCCCTCCTGGTGCAGAAGCACTCATAGGTCAGGCCCGCCTCCTGCAGCCGGTTGATCGCTGCGGCGTAGAGCGGTTCACGGGCCGTCTGGCGGACCACGTCACCGTCCCAGGCCACACCCACGGCAGCAAGGTCGCGCAACTGTCCGGCCTCGGCGCCGGCCCGGGCACGGTCCAGGTCCTCCACGCGGAGCAGGAACTTCCGGCCGGTGGACCGGGCAAAGAGCCAGGCGAGGATGGCGGTGCGCAAATTCCCTACATGCAGCTCACCGGAGGGGCTGGGGGCGAAACGGCCGGCGGAAGTCATGGGACCAACCCTATGCCGGTCCGGACACACCGGGCGCGCTGCCCGCAGCGCCCGTCTGCCTGCGTGAAACAACACAAGAGCCCCTCAGCTACCGCTGACTTCGGAAATCCGAGCGCCGGTAGTTCAGGGGCTCTTGCCGTGTTTGCAGAAAGACCATGGTGTGAACAAGAGTCGATCAAGGCAGCTTCCTTGCGGGAAACAGTGTGCGCCCTACGGGTGGTGTGCCGGGGAACGGTAGCCTGCAGGAGCCCGCGGTGGCGTTCTCCGTTGCCAACATTTCAGCAGGGGACCTACAGTTGGTGCAACAGGCGGGAGTGCCGTTGATCACTTTGACTGGTCCATGCCGCGTACCACGACAGGAAATGGGCAAATTGCAGGAACTGGATCCCACCGACAAGCGCATCCTCAGGGCCTTGGATGAAGATCCGCGGGTTCCCATCATGGTGCTGGCCCAGCGGCTGGGCCTGGCCCGCGGTACCGTGCAGTCCCGGTTGGAGCGGATGACGTCGTCCGGAGCACTGCGGCCGAACAGCAGCAGGGTGCTTCCCGGCGCGCTCGGCCGCGGGGTGGCAGCATCCGTGAGCGCCGAACTGGACCAGAGCCGCCTGAATGAGGCCATTGCAGCGCTGCGGGAGATTCCGGAAGTCCTGGAGTGCCATGCACCGGCCGGAGATACAGACCTCCTCATCCGCGTGGTGGCCACCAGTCCTGACGACCTCTACCGCGTCTCCGAGGAGATCCGGCTCTGCCCGGGGATTGTGCGCACCTCCACCAGCATGTTCCTCCGGGAAGTCATTCCTTACCGCACCACCGGGCTGCTCAACAGCTAAACCGGCGGTCCCGCGTTGGACTTCAGGTTCTTCATCACCAGCGTGGATGTCAGCCGTTCAACCCCGGGCAAGGACGTCAGCTCCGCGTCGTAAAACCGCTGATACGCAGGCAGGTCCTCGGCAATGACCTTCAGCAGGTAGTCCGGCGAACCGAACAGCCGCTGCGCTTCCACGATGTTCGGGTTGCCCGCCACCCGGTTCTCAAAGATCTCCATCGAAGCCTGCTCGACTTGGCGAAGCGTCACAAAGACAATCGCCTCGAAACCCAGCCCAACGGCGGAGGGGTCTATGTCGGCTTTGTAGCCGCGGATGACACCCGATTGCTCCAGGTCGCGGAGCCGGCGGTGGCAGGGAGCCACTGTCAGGCCGACCTTGGCTGCGAGCGCGGTGGCAGTCATCCTCCCGTCCTGCTTGAGGTGGCGCAAGATATTCCTGTCAATATGGTCAATCACGCAACAACCCTACTGTTGGGAGGCGGCAGGGAGCGAAAAAGGGCAAGCACTTCCGGCGTCAAAGTTCCTAGAGTTTCCCCAGAAGAATTGGTAGACGGGAGACGCCTTGAATCCGGAGCTGTTCCTGGCCTTCGTAGTGGTGGCCGCCGCCCTGGCCTGCACCCCCGGCGTGGACTGGGCGTACACCATTGCTGCAGGGCTCCGGCAGCGCAGCTTCGTGCCGGCGGTGGCTGGGTTATGCGGCGGGTACGTGCTTCATACGGTCCTGCTGGTGGCGGGACTGGCCGCGGTCCTCACCGGAATGCCCGGCGTCCTGGAGTGGATCACCCTGGCCGGCGCGGCATACCTGATGTGGCTGGGCGCCAGCACCCTGCGTTCCTGGCGCGCGGCCAGCTTCACGGCCGGGGCAGGAAGCGAGGGCGCCAGCGGGCTGCGGGCGTTCCTGCAGGGCATGGGCACCAGCGGCATCAATCCGAAGGGCCTGCTCTTCTATGTGGCACTGGTTCCACAGTTCGTCAGCTCCGAAGCGCCCCTGCCGGTCCCGGTGCAGTCGGGCCTGCTGGGCATGACGTTCGTGCTGCTCGCAGGGCTCGTTTACACCGCCGTCGCCCTCTTGTCCCGCACGCTGCTGCAGACCCGGCCGGGCACCGCCCGTGCTGTGACGCTTGCCAGCGGGCTCATCATGGTGGCACTGGGGGCGGCATTGCTCGGTGATCAGCTCATGCCGCTGTTCAGCGCCGCTTAGGCGCCGCGCAGCGGAACTGGCTGCCTGCGCCTAGTCGTCGCTGAGCTTCTTCCAGTCCTGCTCCCAAATCCGGCGCATTTCCTCGTCCTTGCGGATGGGGACCGGCGCGGCGATCTCCTTCTGCGGCTCGGGGTCCACGCGGCGCCGACCCCAGTCCCTGGGGTTCAGCGAGCGCCGGCTGGAGTCCAGGAGCAGCAGCGCGCGGTCGGTCAGGGCGTCATTGCGCAACGTCATGTGTGTTTTGCGCCGGCGCAGGACCTCGGCCAGGGCCTGGTTGGCCGCTTCCAGGCGCCCCTCGCGGCGCAGTGCCCGCGCCCGAACCAACAGCAGGGCGGCGGAGAGGTCGTCGGCGTTGAGCAGGCCCTCCGTCCAGTCGATCACGGTCCTGCTCCTGCCCAGGGCCAGCGCGAGCGAACACCTCGCGAGCGCCATGGGGAGCGACGGCGGCAGGCCGGAAAGCGCGTCCAGCGCCGCCTCGGTGCGGCCTGTTTCCCGCAGCGAATGGGCCAGGGCCAAGAACACCGACTCCTCGCTGAAGAGGACCGGGATCTCCACCCGCTCGGCAAGTTCGATCCTGGTGACAATGCGCGTCAGGTAGGTGGACGAGTAGCGGTTCGCTTCGTCGTCGTTCCTTGTGGTGAGCCCGCGCTGCAGGAGCTCGGAAGCCCGGAGGTACCCGCCATGCTTGTAGGCGAGCAGCCCGGACATCAGGTAGCAAAGTCCCGCCCAGCCGGGGTAGACACGGGCCAGGGTGATCAGCCGTTCCGGCTCACGGCTGGTGAACACCGCCTCGTGGACCACCTTCGCCGGCTTGGGCAGCATCCGCTTGAGCCGGGGAATCTCCCCGTCGATGGACAACAGGGCAGGGTGCCGGGCCCCGAGCACACCCGTCAGCAGGCCACCGACTCCCCCGGCCAGATCGTGGACCGGCGTGCGCAGTTGCGGCTGGCCGAAGGGGGTGAGGTCCCGGCTGTCCCAATAGATCGGTGCAGTATCCCCGGCGGTCATCTTTCCATGTTAACCGGGAGCTGCTGCGGCACTGGCGGCCTGCCGCAGGGTGATTCGGGGAAGCCCAGGCAGCACGGGAAGACCGGCGCCCACTTGTTCATGCAGGCATTTTCCGCAAGGGTGGTAAGGACCCTTAGCAGTTCCGCTCATCATCAAAGGAGAGCCCGTGAACATCGACAAGTCCCAGATTCTGGAACTCCTCAGGAACAACGGAGACAATGACAAGGCCGCCCAGGCCGAGGCAGAACTGCCGGACCAGGTGGATACCGAGCAGCACGCCGGGCTCCTGTCCAAACTTGGCATCAACCCTGCAGACCTGCTCGGTAAACTTCCCGGCGGCCTCGGCGACAAGCTGGGAGGGCTGGGCCTCTAGTTGGACGGGAAAGGCCGCGCCTTGTCGGGATTTATGCCCGCTCCATGAACCATTCGGTGAAAGAGGAGGCGCGGCCGTCCCCGTTAAACCGGATGACCCACAGGTTGTCATAGGTGGGACGGTCCCCTAAGTAGGTGGTGACACCCTGCACGAACGCGGTGTCCTCGTCCGTTCCCAGCAACTCCCAGGTGAAGGTCCAGTTGGCGGGTTCATCCCGGGCTTCCAGCCAGCCCTCAACGATGCCGTCGTGACCCAACCAGGGATTGGGATCATTAGGCCGCGTTTCATAGCGCGCTTCCCCGGTGAAGAGTGCGCGGATGTCCTCGGGCCGGTTGCTGGTCCAGGCAGTCTGGTAGTTTTCCATCCACGCCCCGACGTATTCCCGTGCAGCGCTGTGCTCCATCATGCTGCCGTTTTACGCCTCCGGCCTCAGGGCTGCAAGCGTTCAGCCGCCGGCGGCAGCGATCCAGACACCCACCACCCAGGTGCTGGCTGCCAGGCAGGCCAGGCCGAATTCAGTGAGCATCCCCAGTCCGGTGGCCTTAAGGGCCGCCCAGCTGGAGGTCGCCGCGCTTCCGATGTTCCGGGTACGGAGGAACTCGCTCAGCAGCAGGCCGGCGGCGAACCCGACGAACAGGCCCACGACGGGGATGATGAACATACCCACCACACCGGCCACCAGGGCGGCAGCGATGCTTCGGCTGGGAATGGCATGCTGCTTGAGCTTCCTGCCCGTTAAAACGGCGCTGGCCGCCATCCCTGCCACCACGAACACCATGGCAACCGCGAACACCACCCACCCTGCCGTGCCGGCTCCGCCCCAGATGGCCCAGGCGAGAAGGCTTGCGCCGATGAGGATGCTGCCGGGAAGTACCGGGATGACCGTTCCCGCCACGCCCACTAAGATCGCCAGGCCGCACAGGATGGTCACCACGGTTTCGGAGTTCATGGCTCCCAGTCTATGGTTGGGGCCCGCTTAACCCCGACGGCGGCGCCTCCCGTGCAAAGGAGGCGCCGCCGTCGTACATCCTGGCTGGGAAGGCCCTACTCCGCTTCTACCGCAGCGGCGACAGCAGCGGTGACCGTCGGGGCAACGCGCGGATCGAGGGGGCTGGGCACGATGTAGTCCGCCGAAAGGTCCTCCGCGGCCAGTTCAGCGATGGCATAGGCGGCGGCAAGCTTCATCGCGGGAGTGATGCGGCGGGCGCCGGCGTCCAGGGCGCCGCGGAAGATGCCCGGGAAGGCCAGGACGTTGTTGATCTGGTTGGGGAAGTCGCTGCGACCGGTGGCCACCACGGCGGCGTACTTGACGGCGACCTCTGGCAGCACCTCCGGGTCCGGGTTGGAGAGGGCGAACACGATGGCATCCTGGTTCATCAGCTTCAGGTGCTCCTCGTCCAGCTTGGAGGAGGAGACGCCGATGAAGACGTCGGCGCCGGCAAGGGCCTCAGCGGGGCCGCCTTCGACACCGCGGGGGTTGCTGCGGCCGGCGATGTCAGCTTTCTTGCTGGCAGTGTCCGCGGCCAGGTCGGCCCGGCTGCTGTTGATGACGCCGCGGGAGTCCAGCAGGACGACGTCGCTGATACCGGCAGCCAGAAGGATTTCGGCGACGGCGATGCCTGCCGCACCCGCACCGGAAACCACGACCCGCAGCCCCTGCAGGGCACGGCCGGTCACCTTGGCCGCGTTGGTGAGTGCCGCAAGGGCCACGACGGCGGTGCCGTGCTGGTCATCGTGCATCACCGGGCAGTCCAGGGCTTCGATGAGTTTTTCCTCGAGCTCGAAGCAGCGCGGGGCAGAGATGTCCTCAAGGTTGACCGCACCGAAGCTGGGGCGCAGGCGGACCAGGGTTTCCACGATCTCGTCCACGTCCGTGGTGTTGAGCACCAGCGGAATGGAGTCCAGGTCGCCGAAAGTCTTGAACAGGGCCGACTTCCCTTCCATGACAGGCAGGGACGCACTGGGCCCGATGTTGCCCAAACCGAGCACTGCCGTGCCGTCACTGACCACCACCACGAGGCGCTCGGCCCAGGTCAGGGTTCGCGCAAGCTCGGGCCTGGCATGGATGGCCCGGCTGACATCAGCCACTCCCGGGGTGTACGCGATGGAGAGGTCACGCTTGTTCGCGAGCGGGACGGTAGTGCCGACGGAGAGCTTCCCGCCCTGGTGGGCTCCGAAGATCTCTTCTTCCGTCAGGGCAGCCGCTGCAGAATTGTCGATGGTTGGGATTGCGTCAATGGACACGTCGTTGTCTCCTGGTGCTCGCCGTGGACACACGGCTCATGGGGCCCAGCCCGGCAGGCTGAGGCGGGGGCAATGGTGCGGCAGGAAACCCAGGGGTGGCGGGCCCGTCGGAGCGTGGAGGATTGTTCCTGCTGCTCTGTGGACAATGCTAGGTGGCCGAAACCGGCTGACGTGGCGATTTGACAGGCGCAACTGCGTGCCACAACGTTTTAGCAGCGGTCTTTGTGAGCTACGCCACCCCTATATGCCTGATTTAACCAAGTATTGGACTAGACCGGTTACGCGCTTTGATGCAGTGTGTAGCCGGACTCTGCAGACGGAGAGAGGCGGGCGCAGGCTTTTTTGAGGTCCTCCTCGGCTTCAAAGAGGGACAACCTGCGGTTTCGTACGGACTGGACCAGACCAGTGACTGCCAGCAGGAGAACCCGGGCCGCTGTGGCGTCACCGCACGCCGCAGCCACGGCCTTTTCACTCAGCGCGTCGATCTCGCGCAGCAGCGCAGTGGTGTCCCTGTCCGGGAGGTAGACCCCGCGGCTGAGGCACTGCTCCACTGCCGGCTGCATGACGCGCATGTGGAAGATCTCCATTACCAGGTTGGCCAACGCCCTGCCCCTGAACCGGGATGCGGTGGCCCGTCCGGCCCCCTGCAGCTCCTCCAGCTGGTGCCGGTACAACGCCAGCATCAGGTGGGTGGGTGACGGGAAGTAGCGGTAGAGGGTGCCCAACGGCACGTCAGCCTTGGCCGCCACTTCGGGAAGTTCCACCGAGTCCAAGCCTTTGCGCGCAAAGGTTCCTGCCGCTTCGAGGATCTTTGTGTAGCGGTGCCGCTGGCGTGGCGCGGAAGGCCTGGGGGCCATGGGCGGATGGTCTGAAATGGTGTCGGGCATCAGCATTCCGGGGTTGTGTTCCTATGGTGGAGCAGCCAGGACCGCCCCCATAGCGGACCGCCGGCAGTCCGGTTCAACTATACGGCACAGCATCATGACGTAATTGGTCAGGCGGCTTACCTCCGGGCGGCCGGAGGCGTCAACGGACCCCTTTGATCTTCACCACGAAAACAGCCCCCAGCAGGCCGATTGCCGCTGCAATGAGAAACAGCGACTGGTAGCCGCCCCAGTGGGTAACCGCCACGAAAGCCAGGAAAGGCGCCACCACCTGGGGCAGGGAGTTGGCCACGTTGATGACCCCCATGTCCTTTCCCCGGTCAACAGCCTGCGGCAGGACCTGCGTCAGCAGCGCGAAGTCCACTGCCAGGTAGGCTCCGAAACCGATGCCGAGGACGGCAGCGCCGGCAAGGGCTCCCGGCCAGACGGGGAAGAAGGCCATGATCATCCCTGCCATGGCATTGATGGCGGACGAGCCAATGACGAACGGCTTGCGCTTGCCGGCCCTGTCGCTCCAGGGCCCCGCCACCACCGCGGTAATCATGACCATCAGGGCGTAAATACCCGTCAGGACGAGCACACCCGCCGCCGGGTCCCCATAATTCAAAATGTCGCGGAGGAAAAACAGGAGGTAGACGATGGTCAGCTGGTTGCCCACGTTGACCAGGAAGCGCGTCAGCCAGGCCCAGGCAAAGTCCGGGTACAGCCGCGGACTGATCCAAAATCCGCGCAGGAAGCCCAGCAGCCTGAACCGCGGAAGCACCCCGCCGGGCAGCACCGGATCGTTGCGGTGGAACAGGTACGGCAGCACGGACAGCAGCAGGGCGGCGGCACAGAGCCAGTAGCCCACCACGAAGTTTCCGGACACCACTGCGCCGAAGACAGCCCCGGTGAGGATTCCCAGCGTCTGGCCCATGGCGGCCAGTCCGCCGACTTTCCCACGCTGCGGCACCGGGACCCGGTCCGGAACTGCAGCTGTGATGGCGGCGTAGGCGGCGTTGGCGCCAAGCTGGACCAAGGACCAGAACAGCACCATCAGGGCAACGGTGGTGGCTCCGGACATGGCCAGGAGGGCCGCCGTTGCCAAAACGGCCCCGGCCAGCACCCATGGCGACCGGCGGCCGAAGCGGGAGGTGGTGCGGTCCGAAAGGGCGCCAAAGAGCGGGTTGGCCACCAGCGAGACCGCCGCTCCACAGGCCGTGGCAAGGGAAAGGATTGCTTCCTTGCTGGGCTCGTCGATGCTGATCGCCTGCTGGCCGATGAACACGTTGATGGGGCCGAAGAACGCGGCGTTGATGCCCACGTTCACCAGGACCAGCCCGGTGACCCACCTGGCGGTAACTTTCCGGGTAGGCTCAGCGAGCGCCGCCGCCGGACCGTCCGGCCCGGCGCCGCGCTCCAGGGGTGCGGGAGTTTCGGACAGGCTCATGAAGTGCTCCCGCGGATACAGGCTGACGGCGATGAAAATCAGACTATCGTGGGCGTAACCGTGCCGCCCTGTCATACCGGCAAGCCTTCTAACGAAACCGCCCCGGGGATCAAGGAGAACCAGATGAACGCAGCGTCTACGCCAACGGAGGGCACCGCCGTCAACACTGCCGATCTTTACGACGAGCGGGGCGAGGAACTGGCCTCCGTGTCCCTGCAGTTCCAATCCCTCGGCGGGCGCTCGCACTTCAGCGGGAAGGTCAGGACCATCCGCTGCTTCCAGGACAACGCCCTGGTGAAGTCCACGCTGGCGACCCCTGGAAACGGTGACGTGCTGGTGGTGGACGGCGGCGGTTCACTGGGAACTGCCCTGATGGGGGACATGATCGCCGAAAGCGCCGTGGCGCACGGCTGGTCCGGCGTCGTGATCAATGGCGCGATCCGGGACCGTGAAGCCATCGCTGGGCTGGACCTGGGCGTCAAGGCACTGGGCAGCAACCCGCGCAAGAGCGCCAAGGCAGGCGCCGGCGAGGTGGACGTGGATGTGGAGATCGACGGCGTGACAATCCGGAGCGGAGCCATGATCTGGTGCGACCCGGACGGGATCCTCGTGGAGCGTTAATCAGGAAGTCTCCTGAGCGATGACGACGGCGGCACGTCCCGCCGTCGTCGTCTTCCTTTGAGGTCGTGGCAGGGAGTCCGCCAACGGGGCGCGCGTTTCAACTGGAACACTGCGCGGTGGCGTGGAACACTGTTAGGCGCGTGTGCGCCGGCCCGGGCCGGTTCCGCAGCCGACGACGTCCGCACCGCATCCACCCAAACCCAGACCAAGGGAGAACCATGCCCACTGCCCAGGAGCAGACAACCACCCAGGTGCCGCGGCGGGTGATCTGGCTGGCGCTCGCAGGGGCGGTGGGCGGATTCCTCTTCGGCTTCGACTCGTCGGTAGTCAACGGCGCCGTGGATGCAATGAAGGACGAGTTCGCGCTGTCCGAGGCCGTGACCGGCTTCGCTGTTGCCGTCGCCCTGCTGGGTTGCGCAGCGGGCGCGTACCTGGCCGGCAAGGTGGCAGACCACTACGGGCGCATCCCCGCCATGAAGCTGGGCGCCATGCTGTTCCTGGTCAGCGCCCTGGGCACCGGCTTCGCCTTCGGCGTATGGGACCTCATTTTCTGGCGCCTGGTGGGCGGACTGGGCATCGGCCTAGCCTCGGTCATCGCCCCTGCCTATATCTCGGAAATTTCCCCGCGGCAGGTCCGCGGCCGGCTGGCGTCGCTGCAGCAACTCGCCATCACCACGGGCATTTTCGCCGCACTGCTGTCCGATGCGCTGCTGGCTACCAGCGCCGGTGGGGCTGACCAGGCGTACTGGCTGGGAATCGAGGCGTGGCGCTGGATGTTCCTGGCCGCTGCCCTGCCCGCCGTGGTTTACGGCTGGATCGCCTTTACCCTTCCCGAGTCCCCGCGCTTCCTGGTGTTCCTGGGCAAGGAAGAAGAAGCCCGGAAGGTCTTCAATTCGATCGTCCCGGAAGGGGAAACCGACCGGCACATCCGCGAAATCCGGGAGGCCATCGAGGAAGACAAACTGGCCGGCCAGAAAGGGTCCCTGCGCGGCAAGACCTTCGGCCTGCAGGCAGTGGTCTGGGTGGGCATCATCCTCTCCGTCCTGCAGCAGTTCGTGGGCATCAACGTAATCTTCTACTACTCCACCACCCTGTGGAAGGCCGTGGGCTTCCAGGAGAAGGACTCGCTCACCATCTCCGTCGCCACCTCCGTCACCAACATCCTGGTGACCCTGGTGGCCATCGCCCTGGTGGACCGCATCGGGCGCCGCCCCATCCTGCTGGCCGGCTCCGTGGGCATGG
Source organism: Pseudarthrobacter sp. NamE5 (assembly GCF_005796225.1). Lineage (GTDB taxonomy): Bacteria > Actinomycetota > Actinomycetes > Actinomycetales > Micrococcaceae > Arthrobacter. Next base: position 106,309 of record NZ_VAHO01000010.1, on the reverse strand, counting down.
CGGTGTCCCTGGGCGCCATGGCCCTGGCGTTCTCCTCCGCCGTGGGGACCGGCTCCGAGATTTCCCTGCCGGGCGTCTGGGGTCCGGTGGCACTGGTGGCGGCCAACGTCTTCGTGGTTAGCTTCGGTGCTTCCTGGGGTCCGCTGGTGTGGGTTCTGCTTGGTGAAATCTTCCCGTCCCGGATCCGTGCCCGGGCGTTGGGCCTTGCGGCGGCCGCGCAGTGGGTGGCGAACTTCGTGATCACGCTCAGCTTCCCGGTGATGGCGGCCGGCTCGCTGCCGCTGACCTACGCCATGTATGCGCTCTTCGCGGCGGCGTCCTTCTTCTTCGTCATGTTCAAGGTGCCGGAGACCAACGGTATGTCCCTGGAGCAGGCGGAGACGCTGTTCGTGGCAAAGGGCTCCGCCAAGGCCTAGGACGCTCTCTCACTTAACGCCGCTTTTGGTGGAACCCTCTCTCACTCAACGCCGCTTTTGGTGCAACCCTCTCTCACTTGTTCCCGTGAGGGAGGGTTTGCCTGTTACCCGTCACGGACGCGGGAGTCACCAAAAGGTCAGGGAGGGTCCGCGGGTCAGGCGAAGTAGACGCCGATCCGGTTGCCATCAATGTCCTCGATCCGGATGTCGATGTCGTAGACATCCCGCAGCATGGCCTGCTGCATGATCTGCCGAGGGCTGCCCTGGTGGACCAGCCGGCCGTCCTTCATGGCGAGTATGGTGTCGGAGTAGCAGGACGCAAAGTTGATGTCGTGGACCACCAGGACGATGGTCTTGCCCAGCTCGTCGGCCAGCCGGCGCAGGAGCCGCATCATTTCCACCGAGTGCTTCATGTCCAGGTTGTTCAGCGGCTCATCGAGGAGCAGGTACTGGGTATCCTGGGCCAGGACCATGGCGATGAAGGCGCGCTGGCGCTGCCCGCCGGAGAGCTCGTCCACGAACTTGTCCGCCAGGGGCGTCAGGTCCAGGTGGGCGATGGCCTCCTCCACCTTGGCGAGATCCTCCACCGTGGGGCGGCCGCCGGAGTGGGGAAAACGGCCGAAGGCCACCAGGTCCCGCACGGTCAGCCGCATGGTGAGGTGGTTTTCCTGCCGCAGGATGGCCATTGTCTTGGCGAGTTCGCGGCTGTCCGTGGAAGCGACATCCAGCCCGGCTACCGACACCTCGCCGGACTCGAGGGGCTGCAGCCTGCTGATCAGCGAAAGCAGCGTGGATTTCCCTGCCCCGTTGGGCCCGATGATCGAGGTGATGCCGCCCTGCGGGATGACGCAACTGACGTCGTCGAGGACGGCCTGGCCGCCGTAGCTCTTGGAGACATTGCGGACCGCGATGGTCATTTCAGGGAGCCTTTCAGCAGGAGGTAGAGGAAGAGGATGCCCCCGCTGAATTCGATGACCACGCTGAGGGCCGTGCCGAACCCGAAGACCTGCTCAAGCACCAGCTGGCCGCCCACCAGGGCGATGGCTCCGATCAGCACCACCATGGGCAGCAGCCAGGCATGGCTGAATCCTCGGCACAGCTGATAGCCCAGGCTCACCACCAGCAGCCCAAAAAACGTCACCGGTCCCACCAGCGCGGTGGACACGGCCACCAGCAGTGAACACGCCAACAGCACGCGCATCACCACTTTCCGGTGGTTCACGCCCACGTTGATGGCCACCTCGCGTCCCAGCGCCAGGACATCAAGGGTGTGCCGCGCCCGCCACACCGCCGCACAGACAACGGCGATAATGACGGCAGCCACCCCCAGCAGCGCCGGGTCCACATTGTTGAAGCTGGCAAAGAACAGGTCCTGCAGGATGATAAATTCGCTGGGTTCCATGAGCCGCTGGAGCAGGGATGACAGCCCGCGGAACAGGCTGCCCAGGACGACGCCCACCAGCAGCAACAGGTGCAGGGAACGGGCCGCCCCGGTGAACATCCAGCGGTAGAGCAGCGCGCTGAACGCCACCATCAGCACCACTTCGACGCCGAACTGCAAAGTGGGCGGCGCGGCCACCACGGAGGCGGCCCCCAGGGTAAACGCCAGGACGGTCTGCACCAGGATGTAGAGCGAGTCGAAGCCCATGATGGACGGCGTGAGTATCCGGTTGGCCGTGACCGTCTGGAACAGCAGTGTGGACACCCCCACCGCCACGGCCACCAGCAGCATCGCCGCCACTTTGGTGGCGCGGCGCGGAAGGATGTAGCCCACGTTGCCCTTGAGTTCGTAGAACAGGAAGAGGCAGACGACGGCGGCAGCCACCGAAAGCAGGATGCCAAGCACAAGGCGCGGCGAGGCTTTGTTGACGCGCTTGCCCAGGGGTATACCGCTGGGGCGGGCCTTGGGCGGGCGCGGTTTCACGGCGAGCGCTTCAGGCATTGCGCTTCCTCAGGATCAGGACGAGGAAAAGGATGGCGCCCAGCACGGACATCACCATTCCCACGGGGACTTCATAGGGGTAGCGGATGGTGCGGCCGATGATGTCGCAGACCAGCACGAACGCGGCTCCGAAAACGGCGGTCCAGGGGACGGCGCGGCGGAGGTTGTCGCCGAAGATGAGGGACACGATGTTGGGCACCACCAGCCCCAGGAACGGTACGGCGCCCACGGTGGTGACCACCACGGCAGAGATCAGGGAGACGATGACCAGGCCCAGGCGCATGGTCCGGGCGTAGTTCAGTCCCAGGTTGGTGGTGAAGTCCTGGCCCATGCCCGCCACCGTGAACCGGTCCGCGGCCAGCAGGCCCACCAGCATCAGGGCTGCAACAATCCACAGCAGCTCGTACCGGCCCCGGAGAATGCCGGAAAAGTCACCGATCATCCAGTTGCTAAGGGTCTGCAGCAGGTCGAACCGGTACGCGAAAAACGTGGTGACGGCGGCGATGATGCCGCCCAGCATGATGCCCACCAGCGGTATGAGCAGCGTGTTGCGGGCGGGCAGCCGGCGCAGAATGGCCAGGAAGAGCGCTGTTCCCAACAGGGCGAATACGCTCGCTGTCAGCATCTTGACCAGCACCGGGGCCTGCGGGGCGAAGACGGTGACCGCCAGGATGCCAAGGGTGGCGGACTCGACGGTTCCCACCGTGGACGGCTCAACGAAGCGGTTCCGGGCCATCAGCTGCATGATCAAACCGGCAACAGCCACCGCCATTCCGGCCAGGAGCACTGCGAGCGTCCTGGGCACCCGGGAGATCCAGAAGACCTCAACCGTGGCTTGGTCGCCCGCCAGCAGCGCGGGCAGCGACACGTCGCTGACACCGACGAACATGCTGCCGGCGGCAAGGACAAGAACCGCAACTGCGGCCGCAGCCAGGCCTGCACTGTGGCGGGCCTGGCTGCGGGTTGCCGGCGCAAGTGGGCGCACGGCGGTGGCAGTCATGGTGATGGGACCGTGGGTGTGGCTAGGCTACGGAGGCGGCGACAGCGTCCACCATTGCCTGGACGTTGTTCAATCCATAGCCCACGATGTACCAGCCGGCGGGGTCGAGGTTGATCACCTTGTTGTTCTTGGCGGCGTTGGTGGACTGGACCAACTCATTGTCCAGGATGGGGTTCGCAGCGGAGCCTTCAGTGCCCACCGCGGTGTCGCGGTTGATCACATAGAGGATGTCCGGATTGGCCTGCTTGATGTATTCGAAGGAGATCGCTTCACCGTGGCTGCCCTCCACCTTGACGTCCGCTGCAGTGGGGACGCCCAGGACGTCGTGAATGATTCCGAACCGGGAGCCGGCGCCGTATGCGGTCAGTTCGCCGCCCGAGGTCAGGACGATCAGGCCCTTGCCGGCGCCGGCCGCCTTGGCCTTGGTCTCATCCACCGTGGCGTCAACAGCACCGAGCTTTTCTTCCACCTCCGCCGACTTGTCGAAGATGGTGCCTAGCTTTTCAGTCTGGGCCTTAAAGCTTTCCATCGGGCTGGCCGCGTCGATGGAGAGGTCGATGGTGGGGGCGATCTTGCTCAGTTCCTCGTAGGCCCCGGCGGTGCGGCCCGAAATGATGATGAGGTCCGGGTCGCCGGCGCTGACGGCTTCGAAGTCCGGCTCCTTCAGTGACCCGATCTTGGCGTACTTGTCGTCGCCGTACTTGCTGAGGGCCTCCGGGTACGCGGCTTCCGGAACGCCGGCAGGCTCAACGCCCAGAGCATCCAAAGTGTCCAAAACGCCGAGGTCAAAGGTGAAGACCTTTTCCGGATTGACCGGGACGTTCCCGGTGGTGCCTTGCGCGTGCTCCACGGTGATGGTTTTGGCTTCGTCGGCGGCAGTCGTTGCCGTCGCGCTTCCTCCGCATGCCGTCACGGTTAAAAGCGCTGCTCCCGCAGCCAGTGCCCCAAGGTAGCTCGAAAGCTTTTTCTTCACGTTGTCTCTCCAGTCGGCCAATACATCACAACTTCGTTGCCTAATAGCCCAGAGCCTATAAGTAAGGGAAGGCTAACTTCAAAACGGAAGGGCTCCGCTTGAGCCGTAAGTGGCAGACATCACAAAGGGCGACGCCGGCACTTGGGTAAGTGCCGGCGTCGTGATTGCAGGAGCGTTGGAGTAAAGCCACAGGAAGTGGGAAAGCGTTCCTCCCGCGGTTCAGGCGGGGGTGCGGGCCACCTCCGCCTGGCGCTCCTCCACCAGCGTTGCCACGGCGTTGAACAGCGGATGGCCCTCCTCCAGTCCGGTGATCCGGGCGGTGGCCTCTGCCGGGCTGCTCGCGGCCAGGATGGAGGCCAGCTCCGTCGCTTCGGTATCTGCCGGATCGTCGAAACGCAGGGCAGCGGCGATGGCACCCAGGAGCGCCTCCGGCACCACGCCGCGCTCGGCGAGCTCGGCAGCGGGACCGATGAACCGCTCGTGCCGGCTCAGCTTCCGGAGCGGGGCCCGCCCCACGCGGTTGACGGTATCCGGCAGGTGCGGGTTGGAGAACCGGGCCAGGATCTTCTGGACATAGGCTTCCTGCTCGTCGTTGCTGAACCCGTGCTTGGCCACCAGGAGCTGCTTGGTCTCCTCCAATACCGCCCGGACATCCTCGGCAACGTCCTGGTCAGCCATGGCATCGGAGATCTTTTCCAGGCCGGCCTCGTAGCCGAAGTAGGCGGCGGAGGCATGGCCCGTGTTCACGGTGAACAGCTTCCGCTCGATATACGGCGAGAGGTCGTCCACGAACGTGGCGCCGGGAATGGCGGGGGCGTCACCGCCAAAGGCGGTCCGGTCGATGACCCACTCATAGAACGTCTCCACCGTTACGTCCAGCCCCTGCCCCGGTTCCTGGTTCGGGACAATCCGGTCCACCGCCGTGTTGGCAAACACTGCCTTGCCGTCCAGCTCACCGGCGGCGGCCCCCGGCTGGGAGGCCACCTCCTTGGCCAGGATGTCGGTGGCATTGATCGCGTTCTCGCAGGCCATGACCTGCAGGGGGGCCAGCCCCGGTTCCCGCGCAACGATGCCCTTGGCGATCACCGGAGCCACGAACTTGAGGACATGCGGGCCCACGGCGGTGGTGACGATGTCCGCCGTCGCGATTTCCGCAATGAGCTCGGCTTCCTGGGTGTTGGAGTTCAAGGCCCGGAAGTTACCCACCAGCCGTTCCGTTGCCTCCTCACCTACCTCGTGGACACGGTAGCTGTCCGCTGCTGCCAACTGTGCGATCAGCTCCTCGGCGACGTCGGCGAACACCACCTCATAGCCGGCATCGTGCAGGAGCAGTCCCACGAACCCGCGTCCAATGTTGCCGGCGCCAAAATGTACAGCCTTCACTATGCGTTGACCTTTCCGAAGAGCTCCAGGACTTCATCCACGGAGGTCGCTGCCTCCAGCCGGGCGACCTGCTGCTTGTCCGTGAAGACCTTCGCGATGGAGGACAGGATGTGCAGGTGCTCATTGTTGACGCCGGCGACGCCCACCACGAACTTGACCTGCTTGCCGTTCCAGTCGATGCCCTCGGGGTAGCGGATCACCGAAACCGCCGACTTGCGGATGTGGTCCTTGGCCGCATTGGTGCCGTGCGGGATAGCCAGGTAGCTCCCCATGTAGGTGGACACCGACTGCTCGCGCTCGTGCATGGCAGCGATGTAGCCCTCGTCCACGGCGCCGCGGGCAAGCAGCAACCTGCCGGCTTCGTCAATGGCGGCATCGCGAGTGGTGGCTGAGCCGTTCAGTACCACGCTCTCGCGGGCGAGCACCTCGGAAGTGCCGGTGCCTGCTGCCGCCGTGGCCGTTCCGGCGTCGGGCGCGGCGTCCACGCGAGCGTCAGCAGCGTGAGCGCCGCGGGTGGCGGCGCCGGCTGATGCCGCTGCCGCGGTTCCTGCCGCTGATGCCCCGCCAGGCGTCCCCTCGCCGGGCTCAGTGCCCGGGACCGTGCCGCCTTCAATATTGCTTTCGCGGACCAGATCAACTATTTCGTCGTAGCGCGGGCTGCTCATGAAGTTGTCCACCGAGTAGTGGACAGCGCTGGACGTGGCCGGCTTGGCACGTTCGGTCAGGTCCTGGTGGGTGATCACGACGTCGTAGTCGTCGCGGAGGTTGGCGATGGACGCGTTGGTGACCTTCACGTCCGCGAAGCCGGCGGCCTTGATCTTGTTGCGCAGCACGGAGGCGCCCATGGCGCTGGAGCCCATCCCGGCGTCGCACGCAAACACGATGTTGCGCACCGGCCCGGCGAGGACTCCCACTCCGCCGCCCGTGGCGGCACCGGCACCCGCACCCGTCAGGGTGGAGGCCACAGAACTCTTCTTGCCCTTCATCTGCTCCATCCGGGCCGTGGCGTCGCCGAGGTCCGTCTCGTCACTGTGCTTGGTGGTCTTCATGATGACCGAGGCCACCAGGAAGGAGACAGTGGTGGCCAGGAGGACGGCCAGGATCACTCCTACGTAACTGTCCCGGGAGGTCTGGGCCAGTACGGCAAAGATGGAACCGGGGGCGGCCGGAGCCACCAGGCCCGAACCGGTGACTGCCAGCGTGGCCACACCCGTCATGCCGCCGGCAATGGCGGCCAGGATGAGCAGCGGGCGCATCAGCACGTAGGGGAAGTAGATCTCGTGGATGCCGCCGAGGAAGTGGATGATGGCGGCACCCGGTGCGGAGGCCTTCGCAACTCCACGTCCGAAGAACATGTACGCGAGCAGAATGCCCAGGCCGGGCCCGGGATTGGCCTCAAGCAGGAAGAGGATGGACTTGCCCTGCTCCAGGGACTGCTGCACGCCCAGCGGGGTGAGCACGCCGTGGTTGATGGCGTTGTTCAGGAAGAGCACCTTGGCCGGCTCGATGAAGATGCTGGTGAGCGGCAGCAGCCCGTTGTCAACGAGGAACTGCACCACATTGCCGGCCCCCGTGCTGAAGGCCTGCACCACCGGTGCGATGGCGTAGAAGCCCAGCATGGCAAGCAGCGCGCCCCAGATGCCGGCGGAAAAGTTGTTGACCAGCATCTCGAAGCCGGGACGGATCTTGCCGTCCCAGATCGAGTCGATCTTCTTCATGGTCCAGCCGCCCAGCGGGCCCATGATCATGGCGCCGATGAACATGGGGATGCCGGCACCCACGATCACGCCCATGGTGCCGATGGCGCCCACCACGCCGCCGCGGACGTCGTAGACCATCTTGCCGCCGGTGTAGCCGATGAGCAGCGGCAGCAGGTAGGTGATCATCGGCCCCACGAGGCCGGTGTTCGTTTCACCCTCGGCGTTGGTGCCGAAGCCACCCAGTTCCGGCACCGGCAGCCAGCCCTTTTCGATGAAGAGGGCTGTGATGATGCCCCAGGCGATGAACGCGCCGATGTTGGGCATGATCATTCCGGACAGGAAGGTCCCGAACTTTTGGACGTGCACGCGCGCGCTGGTGCGGGGTTTTGCAACTGTCTCTGTTGCCATGAGATTTCCTAACCGTCTGTCCTGCTGCTTCGCAGGATGGTCCGATGATTACGACGACGTACTGCTGGGTGGCCTGGGTTCAGCCGGCCGGGCTGGTGGAGATCCGGTGGAGCCATTCGAGGAAGAGCTTGAGTTCCGAGCTTGAGAGCTGGTCAGAGTGCGAGGCCTGAAGTGCGGCGTTCAGGGCAATCGCTGCCACCACCACCGAAGATTTCCCGGCATCACCCGGGGCCGCGCCGCTGGCGGGCTCGGCAGACACCGCAAAGATCATGGCGTCCCGGGTCATGGTGGACAGTTCGAGGTTCCGTTCGGAGGCGGGTTCCGCAATCAGCATCAGCGTCACGCCCACGTTGGCCGCCAGGATGGACCTGGCTGCTTCCCGGGGCTGGACGTTCAGCTGGCCCGCCGCCGCTGCCTTGTTCAGCATCTCCTCCATCAATGCCTCGGCATCTGCGACGATGGCCGGCCGGCTTTCCGGGCGGATATTGCCAAACATCACCAGGTACAGTTCCGGCTGGTTGAGCCCGAACTGGACATGGTTGTCCCACATCCTCCGGATGTCTTCGAGCGGGTGTCCGGAGGGGGCGAAATCCCTTTCGCCCGCCACATATTCTTCAAAACCCGCGGCGACGACGGCGTCGAACAGACCTTCCTTGTCGCCGAAGTGGTGATACAGGGTGGGAGCTGATACCCCCGCCAGCTGCGTGATCTGGCGGGTGGAAACGGGCGCTCCCGCCGAGTTTGCCAACAACTCCGCGGCAGCACGGAGCAGCCGCATTTTGGGGGGAAGCTGGCCATCCAAACTCATAACCGCTACCCTAGCACCTATAGCAGTGCTATATGAACTGAATCACATACAATTTTTTCAGGCACGTTTCCCGCCTCCGGATGCAGCAGTCCTTCGGCGGACCGGCAAGGCGCCGGACAGATCGGCGGGCCTGGCAACCGGCAGAGAATGAGGACCTTCAGTGCAGAACTTCCCAGGAGTAGGCGTCAGTCCAGGCCGCGTCATCGGCACCGTCAAGCAGATGCCCAAACCGATCAGCGAACCCCCTGCCGGCGAGCAGCTGCCGGCCGGCACCACTGCAGAGGAAGCCACCGCAGCACTGAAGGCAGCCAGCCAGGCAGTCCACGACGACCTGAAGGCCCGGGCCGCGCATGCAACGGGTGACGGCAAGGCCGTCCTGGAGGCCACCGCTCTGATGGCCAAGGACACAATGCTGATCAAGGGCGCGGCCAAGTTGGTGGCGCGCGGCACGTCAGCAGAGCGCGCCATCTGGGAGTCCGGATCTTCGGTTTCGGAGATGCTCCACAACCTGGGCGGCTACATGGCCGAACGCGCCACCGACGTCCTGGACGTGCGCGCCCGGATCGTCGCCGAACTCCGGGGAGTGCCCGCGCCCGGGATCCCCGCGTCCAACACGCCCTTCGTTCTGGTGGCCGAGGACCTGGCCCCCGCGGACACCGCCACCCTTGATCCCAACAAGGTGCTCGCGCTGGTCACAGCAGGCGGCGGGCCACAGTCCCACACCGCGATCATCGCCCGCTCCCTTGGCCTTCCCGCCGTCGTCGCGGCCGTCGGTGTGGACAAACTTCCGGACGGCACCGAGGTGTACGTGGATGGCGCCGCCGGCAATGTCACCGCCGACCCTGACGAATCGCTCCGCGCCGCAGCAGAGGCTTGGGCAGCCACCGCTTCCCTGCTGGCCGAGTTCAGCGGCACGGGCGCGACGGCGGACGGCCACCTGGTGCCGCTGCTCGCCAACGTGGGCGGCGGCAAGGACGCGGGGGCGGCCGCAGCCCTGGGCGCCCAGGGCGTGGGGCTGTTCCGCACCGAATTCTGCTTCCTGGAACGGGACACCGAGCCCAGCGTTGAAGAGCAGGCCGCCGCGTACAAGAGCGTCTTTGACGCCTTCCCGGGCAAGAAGGTGGTCCTGCGAACCCTCGACGCCGGAGCGGACAAGCCGCTCCCGTTCCTGACCGATTCCACTGAACCCAACCCAGCCCTGGGTGTCCGCGGCTACCGCACCGACTTCACCACACCGGGCGTCCTGGACCGCCAACTGGAGGCCATCGCGCTGGCTGAAAAGCAGTCCGAGGCGGATGTATGGGTAATGGCCCCCATGATCTCGACGGCGGAAGAGGCCGCCCGCTTCGCCTCCATGTGCGCCGACGCCGGCATCAAGACTCCCGGCGTGATGGTGGAGGTTCCCTCAGCAGCCCTCACCGCCGAAGCAATCCTCCGCGAAGTCAGCTTTGCGAGCCTGGGCACCAACGACCTCACCCAGTACGCCATGGCCGCCGACCGCCAGCTGGGCCCGCTCGCCAACCTGAACACCCCGTGGCAGCCGGCAGTCCTGCGCCTGGTGGGCCTGACTGTTGAAGGATCCCGCGCCGAAGGAAACAACAAGCCGGTGGGCGTCTGCGGCGAGGCCGCTGCGGACCCTGCGCTCGCCGTCGTACTGACCGGACTTGGGGTGAGCACGCTGTCCATGACGGCGCGTTCCCTCGCTGCCGTGGCAGCTGTCCTGAAGACGGTGACCCTGGAGGAGGCCCAGCAGCTGGCCAAGCTCGCCCTTTCCGCCCCGAGCGCCACGGAAGCGCGTGCATGGGTGCGGGAGAAGCTGCCGGTCCTGGAAGAACTGGGGCTCTGATCGAGCTTAGGCGGTGACGCCGAAGCCGTTTTCTGCGCGGACCCAGCTGGTGATGGTTTCGGCGGCCATGCCGGGGGCGGTGTGCTGGAAGACATGGCCCTGGCCCGGAATCTCGGCCACGGCGCCCTGCGGCGCGACGGCGGCAAGGTGTTCGCACCAAGGCCTGCGCGCAATGGGATCCTTCGTGCCGCGGAGCACCAGGGCCGGCTGGGTAACTGCTGACAGCCGTTCCGCCATGGGATACTCCATCATCACGGGAAGCTCCGTGAGGTACCAGCGGGGTCCGGCGCGGAAGTAATCGCTGAACACCACCGCATTGCAGGACAGCGACTCACTGAACATGGCGTCGCGGGTCAAAGCCAGGGCCTGCTGCGGAACAGACTTTTTGCCGGCATCCACTACGGGGCCCATCAGCACGATTCCGGCGACTTCTTCCGGCTGCCTAAGCGCCAGTTCCGCGGCGAACTGGGTGCCCATGGAGTGCCCCACCGCAATGTAGCCACTCACCCCTGCATCCGATAGGACAGCTGTGATAAACGCCGCGTAGTCCTCCACCTGAAGCTGGCGGGAAGGGCGGGAAGTAGGGCCAAAGCCGGGCAGGTCGAAGCTGTAGACATCCGCCCCCTTGGCCAGTTCAAGGTGCAGCCGGGCCAGGTACCGGTGGGAAACCCCGATGCCGTGGAGCAGGACGTAGGCGGGACGGGCAGGGTGTTCGGGCCCGTCAGGGCCGCCTTCCGGGCGGACAGAGGCGTAGAGCCTGCCCCGTAATCCGCCTGCTTCCACATCTATGCCGCCGTCAAGTGCCATCTGCCGAGCATACCGCCCGGGAGCGCTGGGCCGCCGGTAGGCTGGGGGGCATGGCACTGATAGCTCCCCGGATCACCGGCGCCCTTCCTGCCGAAGATGCGGAAAAACTGCACCGGGCACTGGCCGGCAGTGATGACATCACCGTCTTCGTGGACGGCACAGTCCACCGCCTGCCTCCCCTGGCAAGGGACGCCGTCGTGGACCTCCTGCACCGCTTTAGCCGCGGCGAAGCCGTGACCGTCAGCAGCGTGGAGGACATGCTCACCACCTCGAAGGCAGCGGAGCTGGCGGGCATCTCACACACCTATCTGCGCAACATGACGGACCGCGGCGAAATCCCCGTGGAGTACCGCGGGAGCCACCGGCGGATTCCGCGGGCGGCCATCATGGCTTGGCTGGAGGGGCAGAAAAAGGCCGCACAGAGGGACCCGGAGAATCCCGAAGAAAAGGACGGCTGACCCTCCCCGCAGACTTCCCGTGGCGCTAAATCCTGGGCCGGCCCGCCCAGCGCCGCATCTTCAGGGCTGCGTGGAGTTCCAGCCGGGCCATCCCCTTCAGGGGATCCACGCCCAGCAGCTGGCGGATCCGGCCGAGCCTGTTGTAGATGCTGCTGCGGTGCAGGTGGAGCTTGCTGGCCACATCCTGGACTGAGCCGTCGTTGTCATACAGGAGTTCCAGGACCGGGATGAGCTCGCCGTTGCGGTCATGGTCCTCCAGCAGCCGGAAGTATACCGAACCCGAGTCAGCCCAGGCGCTGGCTCCCCCGCCCGCCGAAGCCAGGAGCTGGTAGACGCCGGTATTCCTGCAATCTACGAGTTCGCCAAGCTGCGGGTCTACGGCCGCCGCCTGGGCCGCGAGCTTGGATTGCCGGTAGGCCCCGGCGAGACCCCGCGGCCGGTTAAAGCCCTCGCTGATACCCAGAATGATCCGGTGCACCGGCCGCCCCGAACGCTTCGCGAGCTCCAGCTGGTAGTGGACCAGCACCTGGGCGTGGTTCGCCCGGCCCGACAATTCGCGGAACAGGACTACTGCGTGAGTGTCCGTTCCGGCGCTGAACAAGGCGGCGTCGACGCCGATGGTCGCCTGGAGCGCGGCAGAGCGGTGAATGAGGGTGGAAGCGATGGGGTCCGGCCCGCCTGCCCAGCCCTCGGCATCGAGCACCGTCACCACCTGCCAGGGGCCCCGTCCCTGGATCTCGTTCCAGCCCGCGATGGCAGCAACGGCGTTGGGTTCCCCGGCGCAGGCCGACAGGAATTCCCGCTCCCGCATGCGCCGGAATTCGGACTCCGCCGTATTCGAATCCAGCAGGAGGCCGGACAGCATCTCGAGTTCGTGGCTGACGGCCGGCAGCTGGCTGAGGATCGCCGTCGGGCTTTCGTCTTCCGAGTCCTGCTGGACCCAGAGATAGCCAACACGGAAGCCCCGGACCATCAGCGGAACGCAAACGCGGCCCAGCATGCCCAGGTTCGGGTTCGCGGGAACCACCACGGGGCGGACAGCGGTGGCGATGCCGTGCGAAAGCTGCCACGCGCTCACGTCCGCCGGCACTTTCTTGCTCAGCAGGAAGTTCACACGCACACGGTCCGCATGCGACTGGTTGGAGCTGTACGCGAGCAGCACCCCGTCCAGGTCCTCCAGGGACAGGCCGCGGCCCAGCTTCTGTGCCACCTGCTCCACCAGCTGTTCAACACCCTGCTGCTGCATGCGCCAACAGTACTGCCTCGCTGGCCTCCCGGACGAACGGACAAGAGGCGACACTTGCCGCTTCGAGGCTAGACAAATGTCTATGGCGCAACGAGGAAAACCGCGGAGTGACGCGGTTCCTTCAGTAAGGCGGGCTGCCTTTCCTGTCAGCTGGCTCACAACCGGATCTATCGTTGAAACACGAAATCCGTCCACACTTTCCGGCTTCACCAAGCCGAGAACCTGGAGCCCACGATGATCATCGGCGTCCCCAAAGAAATCAAGAACAACGAATTCCGGGTGGCCATCACCGCCGCCGGCGTGCACGAATTCCGCAGCAACGGACACACGGTGCTGGTGGAGCGCGGTGCCGGTCTGGGTTCAGGTATCACCGATGAGGAATACTCGATCGCCGGCGCCGAAATCGTCAATGAAGCCGACGACGTCTGGGCCCGCGCGGACATGGTCATGAAGGTCAAGGAGCCGGTCAAGGCGGAGTACCACCGCTTCCGCAAGGGCCTGATCCTGTTCACCTACCTCCACCTCGCTGCCGAGCCGGAGCTCACCCGCGAACTCATCAACTCCGGCGTAACCGCCATCGCCTATGAAACGGTCCAGGAGGGCCGCACCCTTCCGCTGCTGGCCCCAATGTCCGAGGTGGCGGGCCGTCTTTCCGTCCAGGTGGGCGCCGCCTCCCTGATGGCCCCGGCCGGCGGCAAGGGTGTGCTGCTGGGCGGCGTTCCCGGCGTCCGGCCTGCCAAGGTGGTCGTCTTGGGCGCGGGCGTGGCCGGCACCAACGCAGCAGCCATGGCACTGGGCCTCGGTGCCGACGTCACCATCATGGACATCAACATCAACCGGCTGCGCGAGCTCGACGCCCAGTACCAGGGCAGGCTCAAGACCGTGGCGTCCAACAAGTACGAAATTGAGAAGTCGGTGGTGGACGCGGACCTGGTGATCGGCTCTGTCCTTATCCCCGGCGCCAAGGCCCCCAAGCTGGTGACCAACGATCTGGTGGCACGCATGAAGCCGGGCTCAGTGCTGGTGGACATTGCAGTGGACCAGGGCGGCTGCTTCGAGGACACCCACCCCACCACGCACCAGGAACCCACGTACAAGGTGCACAACACCATCTTCTACTGCGTGGCCAACATGCCGGGCGCCGTACCCAACACGTCCACCTACGCACTGACCAACGTGACCCTGCGCTACGCCGTGGCTCTCGCGAACCTTGGCGTCAAGGCCGCGTTCGACCGTGATCCTGCCCTGGCAGCCGGCCTGAACATCGCCGCCGGCCACGTGGCGCACCACTCCGTGTCCGAGGCGCACAACCTGCCACTCGTCGCGGACTGGCACGAACTGGTTACTGCTTAATCGCAAACGCCCGGCCCAAAGCAGTGCGCCCACTTCCGGGCCGCTTCGATAAGCTTCAGGGTTTCGACGGCGTCTTCCGGATCCACCGGGAGCGGCGCTGCTGAGGTGGTGCCGCCGTCGAGGATCTTCGCCGCGAGAATGCGGTAAAACTCGGGATAGGCGCCGCGCTCAGTGCGCAGGGCGTCCAGGTGGCCGTCACGGCCCAGGAGACCTGCCCACTCCGGGGCCTCCTCGCCGTAGTCAGCGTCGAGGGGGCTCCCGCCCGCGGCAATGTACGGCTCCTGCGGATCCACGCCCTTCTTGGTGAACCCGCCCACGGAGCCCAGTACGCGGAACCGGGGACCCTGCTGGGCGCACAGCATATTCATTGTGAGGTGGCTGAAAACGCCCGACTCATGCCGCAGGACCACGAAGACGTCATCGTCCGCCCGCTCGTCTGACCGGCGCGCCTTCAGCTCGGCATGGACCACGGCGGCGGGGCCAAAAAGCTGGAGCGCCTGGTCGATCAGGTGGCTGCCGAGATCGAACAAGGTGCCGCCGCCGTCGGCCGCCGTGGCGCGTGCCTTCCAGGCCTTTGCGATCGCCGGCGACCACCGCTCGAAACGGGACTCAAACCGGTTGACCTTCCCCAGGGCTTCGGCCGCGATGAGCTTCCTCAGTGTCAGGAAGTCGCCGTCCCACCGCCGGTTCTGGAAAACCGTCAGCACCCGGCCCAGCTCCCCGGCCAGCGCAATGAGTTCCTGGCCCTCCGCGCTGGTCACGGTGAAAGGCTTGTCCACCACCACGTCCAGTCCGGCCTCCAACGCTGCCTTGGCCAGGGGATAGTGGGTGGCCGGCGGTGTTCCGAGCACCACCAGGTCCAACTCGTGGGCACGGGCAAGGACAGCCTGGCCGTCCGGCACCGTCTTTACGCCCTCGTACCGTTCGGTGGCCGCGGACTCCCTTCCGGCGTCGGAGGTGGCTATGACGTTCAGCGAGTAGCTCCGATCCGCTGCTATCAGGGGAGCATGGAACACGCTCCCGGACAGTCCGAAGCCCACGACGGCGGTTCGGATGGTGCGCTGCGAAGCTTCAGTTCCGGTCATGTTCCTACGCTACTCCGGCCCGGTGCAGGGGGCACCGGGCGGGAGTGCGCTGAACGTGAGAGAGCGTTGGCCGAGAAGCCGCGTTAAGTGAGAGAGGGTTGCAGGTTTTTGGGGGCGAACGGGGAAGGCCGGCACCCCCTGTCCACAGGGAGTGCCGGCCTTCATAACAAAGCGGGCAGTGCTACTTCTTTTCCCAGCCGATGGTGGTCCAGTCCGGAACCTGGGACAGGCTCTGGAACAGGGACGGGCCGTAGTTGGCCAGGCCGGTGCGGACGAAGGAAATCTGCGGGCCGTTCATGACCACGCCCATGGAGAAGTACTTCGCCATGTGCTCCTTCTCGACTTCCATGGCCGCCTTGTTGCGCTCGGCGTTGTCCTCGATGGAGGCGAGGTCCGCGATCTTCTTGTCCAGCTCGGCGTCGCCCAGCTGGTTCTCGTTGGTCTTGGAGTCGTAGTACTGCTTCACGGCAGAGGTGGCGTCCGCACCCACCGTGTAGCCGGAAACGCTCATATCAAATTCACGTGCGCCCAGGACCTTGCCGAAGTCTGCCGAAGCGCGCTGGTCGATGCCGACATCCATGCCGCCGGCCTGCAGCTGCTTCTGCAGGGTCTGGGTGAAGGCAAGGGTGGTGGGGTCGTCACCGAAGTTGCTGATCTTGAAGGCTGCGGGCTTGCCGTCCTTTTCCATGATGCCGTTGGCGTTCTCGGTGTAGCCCGCGTCCGTCAGCACCTTCTTGGCCGCTTCCGGACCGGTTTCCTTCACGGGGTAGTTGTCCTGGTAGTACTCGGAGAAGGGCAGGAGCATCATGGAGCCGGAGCTGGGCTCTTCCCAGTTCAGGCCGTTGAAGCGGACCTTGCGAAGGGCCTCGCGGTCCACGGCTGCGAAGATGGCCTTGCGGACTGCAACGTCGGTGATGCGCTGGGCGTTGAGGTTCATGCCGCCGGCGAAGAGCCGCTGGCCGCGGCGGACCTCGGAGTCCTTGGTGCCCTCGAGCTGCTTGTAGAGGGAAATGGTGTTGGCGGACATGGCGTCGATCTCGCCGTTCTTGAAGGCGGCGATCTGGGCGCTGGTTTCAAGCTGGCGGAACACCACGTTCTCCAGCACCGGCTTGTTGCCCCACCACTTCTCGTTGGGCACCAGGGTTACGGTCTTGGCCGCCTGGTCATACTGGTCCAGCTTGAAGGGGCCGGCCATCCATTCCGGGTGCAATTCACCGTTGAAGCCCTCGTTGAAGATTTGGGGGCTGTTCACGGCCGGGTGGATGAGGCCGAAGAAGAGATCCTCCAGCGGATACACCGGCTGGGAGGTCTTGACGATGACTTCCTTGTCGCTGCTGCCGGCTTCCACGGACTCCACGAACTCGTAAGCACCGGAGGTGACAATGTCGTAGCCCGCGTCCGGGCTCTTCAGGATGTTCCAGGTGTTCTGGAAGGCCTTGACGTCAATGGGGGTGCCGTCGTTGTAGGTGGCCTTTTCGTTGACCTTGATGGTGATGGTCTGCTTACCGTCTTCTACTTCATTCTCCACAGACTCGCAGAAGTCCTGGTTGGGGGACGCCTTGCCCAGGAAGTCGAGCTTCCAGCAGCCGCCGATGCCGCCGCTGTTGACCGCCACGGGGTTCATGGGGATCTGCAGGGCGGAGTTGTCCGCGCTGTTGCCGTTGTTCGAGAATCCATTGAAGTCCGGGCCGATGTTGCCCAGCGGAAGGGTGACCTTCCCGCCCTGCTCAAGATCGGCGGCGGGCTTCTCGTTGATGCTGATGAGCTTGGACAGGTCGCTGCCTGCCTCCTGCCCCTTGGCCGTTTCCGGGCCGGTGGAGCCGCCACCGCCGCCGCAGGCCGTCAGCGCCAGAGCTGCGGCAACCGCTGCTGCTCCGCCGATCCTGTTCAGATTCCTCATGGTGTTCCCTTCATTGGTGCGGGTGGTGGTGCTGGTGATGGGTCGGAAAAGCCTAGGGTGCATGGTGGTCTGCCTGTTCGTGGACCACCAGCATGTCCTCGTCTATCTCTCCGTCAGGAAAGAAACAGGCGAAGCGCTGGTCGGGGGCGGGCAGCGGATGCGCCGCCAGGGCCTGGGCGGCCGCCGAGGGTGCCACAGGTTCCAGCGGCGGTTCGAGGGTCAGGCATTTCTCCTGCTTCAGCGGCGGGAGTGCCGCGAAAACCGGGCAGCGGGTGGCGAAGTTGCAGCCCTTGGGGGCGTCCAGCGGGGAGGGCAGGTCCCCTTGAAGGATGATGCGTTCGCGGGTGCGTTCCAGTTCCGGGTCCGGAACGGGGATGGCGGAGAGCAGGGCGCGGGTGTACGGGTGGCGCGGGTTGTCGAACACCCGGTCAACCTCGCCGATCTCCACGATCTTGCCCAGGTACATGACGGCCACCCGGTTGGAAATGTGCCGGACCACTGAGAGATCGTGGGCCACCAGGAGATAGCTGAGGCCCAGTTCGGCCCGGAGCTTGTCCAGTAGGTTGATGACCCCTGCCTGGACTGAAACATCCAGTGCGGACACGGGTTCGTCGAGGACCACCAGCTTGGGGTTCACAGCCAATGCTCGGGCTATGCCGATCCGCTGGCGCTGTCCCCCGGAGAACTGGTTGGGGAAGCGGTTGACATGGTCCGGCTGCAGTCCCACCAGCTTCATCAGCTCCATGATGCGGGCCTTGATGGCCTGCCGGTCCATGCCAGCGTTCTGGAGTGGCTCGGCCAGGACTTCGTAAACAGTGAAGCGGGGGTCCAGGGCGCCGGTGGGGTCCTGGAAGACCATCTGCAGTTCCCGGCGCATGGCGCTCTTCGTCCGCGAATCATTGGCCTGCTTGTTGCTGATCCCGCCGATCAGCACTTCGCCGTCCTGGTCCTTGTGGAACTCCATGATTTCCAGCAGCGTGGTGGTCTTGCCGGAACCCGATTCCCCCACGATGGAGAAGCACTCCCCCTCGCGGATGTCGAAGCTCAGGCCGTCCACGGCTTTGACGGTGCCGATGCGGCGCTTGAGCAGGGCACCCCTGGTGAGCGGGAAGTGCTTGCGGACGTCCTTGAGCTGCAGGACAGTGGAGCGCTTCTCCCGCGGAACGGCATCAAAGCGGGATACCGGTACGGGCGGGGCGGCGAAAACATCGTGGACATCCACGTCGCCGCCGAGGGAGCCGGACTTGATGCACGCGGCCCGGTGGAGGGCGCTCCCCGGCACCGGAGCCAGCGCCGGCTCGCCCGCCAGGCACGCGTCGGACGCCAGCGGGCAGCGGGGCGCGAACGAGCAGCCCGTGGGAGCGTGGATCAGGTTAGGCGGCATGCCCTCGATGGGGACCAGCGAGGATTTCTCTGCAACGTCAACCCGGGGAACGGCGCCGAGGAGGCCCATGGTGTAGGGCATCCGGGGGTTGTAGTAGATATCGTCAACCGCGCCCGTCTCCACAGGCTTGCCGGCGTACATGACCATGATGTCGTCCGCCATGCCCGCAACCACGCCGAGATCGTGTGTGATCATCACGACGGCGGCACCTGTCTCCTCCTGCGCAGTATGCAGCACCTCCAGCACCTGGGCCTGGATGGTGACGTCCAGCGCCGTCGTCGGCTCATCCGCGATCAGGACCCGCGGATTGTTGGCGATGGCGATGGCGATCATCACCCGCTGGCGCATGCCGCCGGAGAATTCGTGCGGGAAGGCTTTGAGGCGTTCCTTGGGGCTGGGGATGCCCACCATGGCCAGGAGTTCGACGGCGCGGGCTTCTTTAGCCTGCCTGCTCATGGTGGGGTTGTGGATGGTGAGCGCCTCCAGGATCTGCGCTCCCACGGTGTACACCGGTGTCAGGGAGGACAGCGGGTCCTGGAAGACCATGGCCAGTTCATTGCCGCGGTATTCACACATGGCCCTATCGCTGAGGCCCAGCAGTTCCCTGCCCTTGAGCATCACGGAGCCGGATACCTCGGCCGTGGACGGCAGAAGGCCCATGATGGCCAGCGAGGTGACGGATTTTCCTGACCCGGACTCCCCCACAATGCCCAGCGTCTTTCCCGGCAGCAGGTCAAAGTCGACTCCGCGCACGGCGTGGACCACGCCGTTCTCGGTGTTGAAGCGGACGTTCAGGTCCCGGACGGACAGGACAGCATCCGATGGGGCGTGCAGGCCCGCCACGTGCAACCGCTCCACGTCCGGCTGGGTGTGGCCCGCCCCGGTGGTTATTTCGCTGCTCATGACGCGTTCCTCTTCACACGGGTTTTGAGGGCTTTGCGTTTTGTGGCGCTGCCGCTGGAGCTCGAGCTCGGGTCGAAGGCGTCGCGCAGTCCGTCATTCATCATGGCCAGGGAGCCGGTGAGGAGGAACATGACGGCCAGCGGTACCCAGAACATCCACGGGAAGGTCTGCACCTGGGACGTGGCGCCGCCGATAAGAACCCCGAGGCTGACGTCCGGCACCTTGATGCCGATGCCGATGAAGGAAAAGGCCACCTCGGCGAGGATGGCGCCGGTGACGCCGCGGGTGATGTCCAGGACCAGGAGCGATCCGATGTTGGGGACCAGATGCCGCCAGACGATCCTGCGGGCCGGGATGCCCATGTACTGGGCTGCCTTGACGAAGTCCCGCTGCATCAGGGACATGGACAGTGAACGGATCAGCCTGGCGGTGCCCATCCAGCTGAAGACCAACAGCACGATGATCAGCAGCAGCCATGAGGGCAGGTCCCGCTTGAGCCCTTCCCCTCCGCCGCTGGTGGCCACAGCAACCACCAGGAGGGCCGGCATCATGATGAGCGCTTCAAGGATGAAGAGCATCACCTTGTCCACCTTGCCGCCGAAGTAGGCCATGGTGCAGCCGTAGACAGCGGCAACAAGGACCGAGACCAGCCCTACGATGAGTCCGATCAGGATGGAGATCCTGGTGCCTTCCACCGTCATTGCATAGAGGTCAATACCCGCCTGGGACGTGCCGAGGTAGTGCTCAGCCGACGGTGGCATGCCGATGTTGAAGGGGTCGATGGTTTCCTTGTCCCACGGCGTGAAATAGCCGCCGATGAAGGAGAAAAGGGTCAAGGCAAGGAAGATGGCCAGGCCCGCCACGGCCGTCCTGTTCCGCATGAAGCGGCGGAAAATGATGGTGTTTTTGCCGATGACGACGTCGGCACCCTCCAGATGTGCGTCCTGGGCAACGGCGGCCGGGTCGACGGCATTAAGGTTGGTCACGGTTACTGCACCCGCACTCTCGGGTCAACAAGGGTAGTCGCAAAGTCCGCCAGGATGGCGCCGAGGGCGAAAATGACCGAACCGTAGGCCAGCGTGGCGGTGGCGGCGTTGACGTCCTGCAGCGAGATGGCGTCGATGCTCCACGACCCCACGCCGGGCCACGCGAAGATCTTCTCCGCGAAGAAACCGCCGGCGAAGATGGCCGGGATGGTGAAGGCGATGCTTTGGGCTACCGGAATGAACGAGACCCGCAGTGCATGCCGGGAAATAGCCTGGTTCCGGGTAAGCCCTTTTGCCCTGGCCGTCCGGACGAAATCCGCGTTGACGTTGTCCAGGAGGTACTGGCGCTGGGCGATCTGGTAGGAGCCCCACCCCACGAGGGTGATGGCGACGGTGGGAACCGCGTAATGCGCCAACATGTCCACGAACTGGGCCCAGCCCGGCTGGATGCCCGGTGTGGAGATGCCGGTGACGAAGAAAATCCGCTCCCCCACGGTCTCGTTGATGCTGATGGCGCCCAACTGCACCAGGAAGTAGGCGATGGGCGCGGGCACGATATAGGCGAGGTAGCTATACGAGGTGATGGCCCGGTCCTGGAACTTGTACTGGCGTGCGGCCGAGTAGACGCCCAGTGCAACCCCGATGACGAGGGTCAGGATGATCGAGGCAAGGAAGAGCCTGGTGGAGATCCAGACGCGGTCGCCAAATTCAGCATTGATGTAGGCACCGTTGGGGCTGCGGCCCCAGTCCCAGCGGGTGACGATCGCCGTAAGCCATTCGACATAGCGTTCCCAGGGGCTGAGGTCCGGGTCGAGGCCCTTCAGGCGCATGGAGTTGGCTACCTGCTCCGGAGTGGGGCGGGGAATTCGCTCCTGTTCCAACAGAGCCGGTTTCAGGGAACTGACAGCCAGAAAGTATCCCGCCGAGGTGGTCAGGAAAATCATGAAAATATACGTAATGCCGCGCTTGGCGAGATACCTGAGCATGGAGGGTTATTTCCGTTTCGCCGCCATATGCCGGGGGGAGGGAAACTGCGCGTTGCATTGGTGTGTCTGGGTGTTGGGCATATCAACAATCAACGTGCTGAATCCTTCCGTTATCCCCGGATCAGCGGGGGTTGTGCCGCTTCATTGGGTCCTCTGCCAGCGGGTGGCTGGCTTCCCGCGGCCTTGGCAGGCAATCCGGGTGGACTATGTCGCGGGTCACATTCCAGAGGAAACTATCACAAGCCGCACCCGAATTTGCGGGAGAATGCCCGGAAAAGCGGGCGGCCGTATCAGATCGTTATGAATAGTTCTGTGAAGTTGATTTGACTGGACGTACGGTAGCGGCTGACGTAATCTACGCGGCCCCGACAACCCGCGTGACAAGATCCGTCCAGGATGCAACCAGCCGGTCAACCGTCACGCCGTGGCCCCGGGCCAGCCTTAACAGCCGGGCCGGGTCAAGGGTGGATGCCAGGGAACCGGCCATGAGCCAGGGTTCCGGCTCAAAACCCTCCTCCCGCAGCAGGACCTCAATATGGCGCTGCCAGAGAGCCGCAGCGGGAACTTCGGCCAGCCCACGGGAAGCACTGTCGGCGGCAAGGGCGAGGTCCCCATACTCCATGACGTAGCCAATGCGACCGGCGCCGAAGGCAATGAGGCGTTCCAGGCCCGGAGCGCCCGGCCCCAGGGGCGGCGGTCCGAACATGAAGCGGGCCTGGAACTCAGCTTCCGACTCGCTAAGGAGCGTCTGCATCAGCCCTGCGCGGCTGCCAAACCGGCGGAAGACGGTGCCCTTGCCCACTCCCGCCTGCTCGGCCAACCGATCCATCGTCAGGCCTTCCGCCCCACATTCACTGATTAGTTCACGGGCGGCAGACAGCAGGCGCTCACGGTTCCGCAGGGCGTCGCTGCGTTCAGCCCCAAGCCGCTGCGCCGATCCCGGTCCCGGTCCCGGTGGGATTAAGCTCACATTCCCCAGTCTAGCCCTTGGGAATAAGAAGCGGACCACAGTCCGTTTACCCTGGTGAAGGCAGCAATTGCCTCAGCTCTCGAACCCTCCGCGGCTCCTCCCGCGGACCCAACACAAGGAGTTCCCATGACCAAGAGCACTGTCCTCACCCTCGTCGGCAGCCTCCGGGCAGAATCCACCAACCAGAAGCTCGCCGAAGCGATCCAGCTCAATGCACCCGATCAGGTGGACGTCGTCATTCACGAAAGCCTCGGCAACATTCCCTTCTACAACGAGGACATCGACGTCGAAGGCCAGGTTCCCCCCGCCGCCGCCGCTCTGCGCGCCGCGGCCAGCGAGGCTGATACTGTCCTGCTGGTCACCCCCGAGCACAACGGCACCGTCCCCGCAGCACTGAAGAACGCCATCGACTGGCTGTCCCGCCCCTTCGGCGCCGGAGCCCTCGCCGGAAAGCCGACGGCCGTCGTCGGAACCGCCTTCGGCCAGTACGGCGGCGTCTGGGCCCAGGACGAGGCCCGCAAGGCTGCAGGCATCGCCGGTGCCCAGGTGCTGGAAGACGTCAAGCTGGCCGTTCCGGGTTCCATGGTGCGTTTTGCCGAAATCCACCCCAAGGACGACGCTGAGGTCGTGGAGCAGATCAAGGGCGTGTTCGACGCCCTCGCTGCCTCCCAGCCGGCGGCATAGCCACCGCACTCCCTGACGTCAGTGCCCCGGCGCCCAAGGTGGGCCGGGGCATTGCTGCCTATCGGGCCGCCCCTTTGGTTCTGGCTGCGCGGTCCGATCGTTGCTAGCGTGGCGGAATGAACCCCTCGAAGGCGCCGGCAGAGATCCTGGAGATATCGGGAGCAGAGGTACGCATCTCCAGTCCGGACAAGGTGCTGTTCCCGGGGCCGGGGCTTACGAAACTGGACCTGGTGCGCTACTACGTGTCAGTGGCGGACGGCGCGCTGCGCGGCGCAGGCGGCCGGCCCATGGTGCTCAAGCGTTTTCCGAAAGGCATCGACGCCGAACCGTTCTTCCAGAAGCGGGTCCCCGAGAACCATCCGGACTTCATTGATACGGCCACTCTCCGCTATGCATCGGGGACTTCAGCTGAAGAGGCGGTTATCCGGGATGCCGCAGGACTTGCATGGGTCGTGAACCTTGGCTGCCTCGACCTCAACCCCCACCCCGTGCGTGCGGAGGACCTTGAGCACCCGGACGAGCTTCGGGTGGACCTTGATCCGATGCCGGGGGTGGACTGGTCCCAGATCGTGGATGTCGCCCATGTGGCGCGCGAAGTCCTGGATGACGTGGGGCTGGTGGGCTGGCCGAAGACCAGCGGCTCGCGGGGTCTTCACATCCTGGTGCGAATCGCACCCCGGTGGTCCTTCCGCGATGTGCGGCTCGCAGCCGAAACCCTTGCCCGGGAGGTGGAAAACCGCGCTCCGGGCCTGGCCACGGCACGGTGGTGGAAGGAGGAACGCGGCGAGAGCGTGTTTGTCGACTTCAACCAGAACGCGAAAGACCGCACCGTGGCGTCTGCGTACTCGGTCCGCCCCCTGCCGGATGCCCGCGTGTCCATGCCGCTCACCTGGGACGAGGTGCGTTCAGCCCGCCCGGAGGAGTTCACCGTCCGCACTGTGCCCGGGCGGTTCGCTGACATGGGCGACCCCCACGAGGGGATTGACGACGCGGCCGGCACGCTGGAAGGCCTGCTGGCGCTGGCAGCCGAACTCGGCCCCGCCGAGAAACCTCCCCGCGGGGGTGATGGGTCGGGCCGCCGCCAGTCCGTGATGCCGCTCATCGAGGTGGCCCGCACCAAGACCAAATCCGAGGCGCTGGCCGCCTTGGACGAATGGAAGTCCCGGCACGCGGACCTGGTTCCGGCCCTGCACCCCGCCGACGTCCTGGTGGACGGGATGCGCGGATCAAGCTCGCTCTGGTACCGGGTCCGCGTGAACCTGCAGCACGTCCCCGAGCCGGACCGGCCCCCACAGGAGGAACTGGTTGCCGACTACGACCCGTGGGCTGGCAGGGAGTGGCCGGGGCAACCGGCGCCCTGACGTCCCCGCGCACGGGTTCCCGCCGTGACCAACTCTTGTCCCAACCGGTATTGTCCCGGCATTTTCGCCCAGTTGCGGCGGGCCGTAACGTTAATCCACCGGACCGGAAACAGGATTGCGGTGCAGGCATGCGGGCAGGGTCGAGTTCAGAAAAAGGCAGGGCAGCGCGGCGGGCGGCGGCAGCCAGCCTGGCGCTTCCGCTGTGCCTCGGCGGGTGCTCAATCCAGGACGTCCGCGGACCAGCGCCGGCTTCTTCCGCTCCCATGGCCATCACTGGAAGTACGCCGGCCGCCGCGCCGCCGTCCCTGACCCCGGTACCGCAGCCTCAAAACGCAGCCCCGCCTGGAACCTCCGCTCCACCGTCCCCGCCGGACGGAGCGGGAGATCGCGATAATCCCGATGATGCGGACGCTCATGGCACAGGCACTCCCGCCCCAAGCGGGCAAGGGGGTTCCCTTCCGGCTACCGAACCGTCCCCCTCGGACCCGGCGCCGCAGTCGCCGGCAGCCGGTAGCCCCGGCCCCGCAACCGGCGACAGGATCGCGGCGGCCACGGTAACGGCTTACTACGTGTTGCTGGACGACGGCGGCAAGCACGGCGTGCGGTTTGGCTGCAACGACAGCCTGGTGGGATTCGCCCAGGAGAGCAGGGCGGGCGAGGAGCCGCTTGCCGCAGCCATCGGAGCACTTTTGAACGCGCCGCAGCAAGCGGTTCACTCCGCAGGGGGTGCAACGGCCTACAACGCCTTGTCCGAATCACGGCTGAAGTTCCTCGCCGGGAGCTTCGACGGCACCACGGTGACGGTATACCTGACGGGCGTCCTGAGGCCCGGGGGCACTTGCGATGTTCCACGGATGGAAGCCCAGCTGACCCAGACAGCCTTGGCCTCAGTCGGTGCCATCCGCGCAGAAATCTACGTCAACGGGCGTACCCTGACGGAGGCGTTGACGCTGGGCTAGTCAACGGATGTTGCTTTGAAGACAACTCTCCGCTGTATCCTGATGATGTGAGCCACGAAACACTGGACGCCGCAGCAGGGACGCTGCCGGCCGAAGCCATTGATGCCATCGAGCGGGCGGCTACTTCCGCCCACCGCCACGACGAGCTGTTCTCTGAACGCGCCGCAAACATCCGCCAGTCAGCGGTGCGGGATGTTTTTGACATCTCCATGCGCCCGGGGCTCGTCTCACTGGCGGGCGGGAGTCCCTACCTGCAGTCCCTCCCGCTGGACCGGCTTGCCGCCACCGCGGCCAGGATCATCGCGGAGGACGGGCTTACTGCGCTGCAGTACAGCAGCGGCCAAGGTTCGGAAGAGCTGCGGAACCAGACCTGTGAAGTGATGGCCGCGGAAGGCATCCATGATGCCCTGCCCCGGAACGTGGTGATCACCGCCGGTTCGCAGTCCGCCCAGGACGTGGCCACCAAGGTCTTCTGCAACCCTGGCGATGTGGTGCTGGTTGAAGACCCAACCTACGTGGGCGCGTTGAACACGTTCGAGGCGTACCAGGTCCAGGTGGTAAGTGTGGAAATGGACCAGTCGGGCCTGGTCCCCGAGCTCCTGGAGGCAAAGATCGCAGCCCTCCAGCTGGCCGGTAAAAGCATCAAGTTTCTCTACACCATTCCCAACTTCAACAACCCCTCAGGAATAACCCTCGCCAAAAACCGGCGCCAGCAGGTTGTAGACATATGCCGCAACGCTAATATCCTGGTGGTCGAAGACAACCCGTACGGGCTGCTCCGGTACAGCGGGGAGCCCCTTCCGCCGCTTCGGGCCGGCAACCCGGGCGACGTGATCTACATGGGCTCCTTTTCCAAGATCTTCGCGCCAGGGCTGCGCATCGGCTGGGCCCTGGTTCCCGAACACCTGCAGCGCCGGTATTACCTCGCAGCGGAATCGGTGACTCTGTGCCCGCCGGCGTTCAACCAGATGCTCATCTCTGCGTATCTGCGCGAGTACGACTGGAAGGGCCAGATCGAGACGTACCGCAGCCTGTACGCCGAGCGGTGTAGGGCCATGCTTGCAGCCCTGGCGGAACATATGCCGGCAGGGACCACCTGGACCAGCCCGGAAGGCGGCTTTTTCGTCTGGGTGACGCTCCCGGAAGGTGTGGACACGTATCCCCTACTGCATAAGGCGATCGAGGCGGGGGTGGTGTTTATTCCGGGAGCCGCCTTCACGCCGTCGGACGAGCCGTCCAACAAGCTGCGCCTTGCCTTCAGCGCGGTGCCGCCCGAGGCCATTGCCGAAGGGGTTCGCCGCCTTGCGCCGGTGCTTCAGGAAGCCATCGCCGCACTGTAGCGTAGGCCTGAACAGTGCCATAGGACCAAGCAAAGGGAGCAGGGATGAGCGGCACGGTACTTGTCGGCGTGGACGGCAGCGCCACGGCAAAGAAGGCAGCGGAAGCGGCACGGGATCTCGCAGCCGCCCTGGGCGTCTCCCTCCATGTGGTGTCGGCCTTCGACAGCGACCGCACGGAGGTCTTCGGCAGCGGCAGCGACCAGTGGATAGTGTCCGACGCCGATGCCGCCGAGCATGTTGCCCGTACGGTCGCGGATTCGCTGGGCAGGGACATCAAGATCACCTACTCCGCCGCCCGCGGCAGGCCGGCGGATGCGCTGATCAAGGAAGCGCTGCGGACGGAAGCCCGGATCATCGTGGTGGGAAACCGCAGGATGCACGGCATCGGCAGGGTGCTGGGCAGCGTCGCCAACAGTGTTGCCCACAATGCTCCCTGCGACGTTTACATCGCCAACACCTACGACGCCGACTAACAGTTACCGCGGACATTCCCCCTGGTGGCGCACGTCGCTGTGGGGGTGTCTGTTCTCACGGCCTTTCCAGGGCTTTCGCCCTGCGCACGAAGATAAGATTGAATACGGCCCCAACGGCGCGGACACTCAGCATCCACCACCATCAAGGGGCACCATTGATCACTCTCCAGCGCCGCCACCTTGCAGGCCACGACATCCTCCTGGCCCGCCACGGCAACCACATCTGCTCCATGCGGGTCGACCGGGACAATGACCAGGTAGTGGCCTGGCTGGACGATGGCAGCGTCGACAGCGCGCCCAACCTCATCGCACCCGGCATCAAGCTTCCCGAGACCGTGGGCAGCGTGCTGCGGGAGGACTGGAAGCTCCTGACCGCCTGGGCAGGTATGGCAACGGCGATGGGCGTGCTGATGGCGGGAGCCGCAGTGGTTTTGGGCGCTACCGCCGACCCGGCCACTTTGGAGATGCTGACAGCCAACCCGTACTCAGCGTATTAGATCGGGAATACGCAGCTTTACAGCGGTGCGGGTGCCTCCGGCCTAAACCACCATCCAGCCCTGCAGCACCCACCAGATTCCCGCCATGACAATGCCGCCGAAGAGCGAGCCGGCGATCACCTGGGCTACCGAATGCGCACGCAGCACTACGCGCGACCAGCAAACAGCCGGTATCAGGAGCAGCAACGGAGACCAGGCCGGCCCGAGCATGAGGACGGCGATAACCGTTGATGAGGACATCGCGGCAGCATGCCCGCTGATTTTCCAAAACGGGCTCACCCCCGCTACGACCACCACTCCCGCCACCACGGCAAGCACCATGGCCACCACACTCTCCGGCGCGCCCGCCGCCCCCAGCACCACGAGGCCGGCCAGGATGGAAGCAAGCGCCATCAGCAGCACGGGAGCGCGTTGTCGCTTGTCGCTGACATGGTGGTCCGTCACTTTTCCGAGCCGCACCAGCACGAGCAGCAGGAACAGCGGAAGCACGCACACGAACAGGGCCGCCAGCGCACCGTAGCCCACGGTCTCCGGGAAGCCCGGCTGCGTCAGGGGGCTGATGAGCAGCTGGATGCTTACCACCACAGGGGGCTGCAACACCTCACTCAGCCACCTGGCGGTCCTGTTCTTCACCCTGATGGTGCTGCTGTTGGTTCTCACGTCCAGTCTTCCCCTGAGCCCCCGCACTAGTCGAGGAGGAGCGCCGGCTCCTCAAGGATGGCTGCGACGTCGGCCATGAAGCGGGCGGACAGGTCACCGTCCACCACGCGGTGGTCGAAGGAGCCGCCGAGGGTGGTGATCCACCGCGGAATTACTTCCCCGTCCAGGACCCACGGCTTCTGCTTGATGGTGCCGAAGGCAACGATGGCAACCTCACCGGGATTGATGATGGGGGTGCCGGTATCAATGCCCAAGGCACCGATATTGGTGATGGTCAGCGTGCCGCCCTGCATCTCAGCGGGCTTGGTCTTGCCGGCGCGGGCGGTGACGGCCAGGTTGTTGAGGGCCTGGGCCAGCTCCTTCAGGGACAGGTCCTGGGCGTTTTTGATGTTGGGCACCATAAGGCCCCGCGGAGTGGCTGCGGCGATGCCCAGGTTCATGTAGTGCTTGACATGGATCTCAGCGCCGTCGGTTCCGTCCGCATTGTCCACCCAGGTGGCATTGACGCTGGGGTTCCGGGCAGCGGCCCAGATCACGGCCTTAGCCAGGATGAGCAGCGGCGACACCTTGATGCCTTCGAAGTCACGTGACGCCTTGAGCCGCTTGACGAACTCCATGGTGCGGCTGGCATCCACGTCCACGAAGATGCTCACGTGCGGTGCCGAGAACGCGGAATCCACCATGGCCTTGGCCGTGGCCTTGCGGACACCCTTGACGGGAATCCGCTCATTCCGCTGGTCCTGCGGCTTGCCCGCCTTGCCCCAGAATCCGTCCGCCTTGTCCAGTTCCGCGTCCCGCTGCGCCTGGTAGCTGACCAGGTCCTCCCGCGTCACCTCGCCGCGGAG
Source organism: Pseudarthrobacter sp. NamE5 (assembly GCF_005796225.1). GTDB lineage: Bacteria > Actinomycetota > Actinomycetes > Actinomycetales > Micrococcaceae > Arthrobacter. The sequence continues at coordinate 76,936 of NZ_VAHO01000010.1, read as the reverse complement.
TCCGGTGGCCACCACGTCTGCCAGGTCGATCCCCAGGTCCCGGGCAATCTTGCGGACCGGAGGCTTGGCCAGGACCCGATTGACCAGCCCTGTGATGGTGCCGCCGAGCGTGGGACGGTTATCCACCGGGGCTGCGCTTGCGGTTTCCGCGGGGGCCTGTGTGTCTCCTGCCGGCATCCCCGGCGCTGCAGACACTTCCGCTGGCGTCCGGGGCTGGACAGGCTCCACCTCCGGCGCGTTGACGGACAGGTCGCCCGCGGCGCCGCCGATAGTTGTTCCCCTCGAAATCCGCGGCCGCCGCTTAACGGCGTCTGCCTTGGGACCGGAGCCCACCAACGGACCGCCGGCCAGGGAACTTTCCGCGGCGGAGGCACCGTCTGTTGTGCCGCCGCCGGTCTCCGGAAGCTTTCCGTAAAGCGGCTGCACGGGAGTCTCAGGAGCGCGGGTGTCCGCAGGCGTGGGGTCGCCGGCGACGTTATCACTCACGCTGATGATGGCCGTGCCGACGTCGATGGTCACCCCTTCGGGAACGAGCAGCTCCGTGACAGTCCCGGCGAAGGGGGAAGGCAGCTCCACGAGCGATTTAGCCGTTTCGATCTCGCAAAGGACGTCATTGACGGCGACGGCGTCGCCCGGCTTTACCTTCCAGGAAACGATTTCCGCCTCGGTCAGGCCCTCGCCGACGTCCGGCAGGTTGAACTTGTTCAGAGTCATGGTGTCCTCGGTTGGGAAAGCCTCAGTAGGAAAGCGAGCGGTCCAGCGCCTCAAGGATGCGGTCAATATCCGGGAGGTAGTCTTCCTCCACCTTGGCCACGGGGTAGGGCATGTGGAATCCGCCCACGCGGATCACCGGCGCTTCGAGGGAATGGAAGGCGCGTTCGCTGATCCGTGCAGCGATCTCGCCGCCGATGCCGCCAAATGTCGGTGCCTCGTGGGCCACGATCAGCCGCCCCGTCTTCTGCACCGATGCTGTGACCGTGTCAAAGTCCAGCGGCGAGATGGACCGCAGGTCAATGACTTCCACGCTGTGCCCATCCTCTTCCGCGGCGTTGGCGGCCGCGAGGGCAACGGGAACCAGCGGACCGTACGCCAAAACGGTAGCGTCGGTTCCGCTGCGGAGCACATGGGCCTTGAAAGGGTCATCGGCAACGCCCGGTGCAGTGACATCCACTTCACCCTTAAGCCAGTAGCGGCGCTTGGGTTCGAAGATGATCACGGGGTCCAGGCAGTCCACGGCCTGCTGCACCATCCAGTAGGCGTCGTGGGCGTTGGACGGGGTGATGATACGGAGCCCGGCGGTATGTGCGAAGAGTGCTTCAGGAGATTCCGAGTGGTGCTCCACCGAGCCGATGCCGCCACCGTAGGGGATGCGGATGACCACCGGGACCGTCAGGTTGCCGTTGCTGCGGGCGTGCATTTTGGCCAGCTGCGTGGTGATCTGGTTGAAGCCGGGGAAGACAAACCCGTCGAACTGGATTTCGCAGACCGGCCGGTACCCACGCAGCGCCAGGCCAATGGCGGTGCCGATGATCCCCGATTCCGCCAGCGGCGTGTCCACCACCCTGTCCGGACCGAACTCGCCGATCAGTCCGTCCGTCACCCGGTACACGCCCCCCAGCGGGCCGATGTCCTCCCCCATCAGGAGGGATTTGGGATTGCCGCTGAGCGTGGCACGAAGGCCTTCATTAATGGCCTTCGCAATGGTCATCGTGGTCATCAGTGGCCCGCCTTTGCTGCCTGGCCGGCCGGCTCTTCGGCCCCGGCAAATCCTGCGGTGTACTCCTCAAACCATGCCAGTTCCTCCGCAACCAGCGGGTGCGCTTCGGCGTAGGTGTTGGCGAAGGCGGAGCGGATGTCCGGGGTTTCGAGGTCGTGCGTGGTGCGCCGGACGTAAGCGGCGAGTTCATCGCCGTCGGACTTCACCTTCGCGAAGAACGCGTCGTCCGCCAGGCCTTCGGAGCGCAGGTACTTCTCAAGGCGCAGCAGCGGGTCCTTGGCCCGCCAGGCGTCCTCTTCCGCTGACCGGCGGTACTTGGTGGGATCGTCTGCGGTGGTGTGCGCGCCAACGCGGTAGGTGAAGGCCTCGATCAGGACCGGGCCCTTGCCCTGGCGGGCGTGTTCCAGCGCCCATTCCGTAACGGCATGCACAGCAATGACATCGTTCCCGTCAACGCGGATGCCGGGGAAGCCGTACCCCTTGGCCCGATTGGACAGCGGTACACGGGTCTGGACGTTGGTGGGCACCGAAATGGCCCAGTGGTTGTTCTGGCAGAAGAACACCACCGGGGCGTTGTAGGACGAGGCGAACACCATGGACTCGTGGACGTCGCCCTCGGAGCTGGCGCCGTCACCGAAGTATGCGATGACGGCGGCTTCCTTGCCTGCGCTCTCCTTGCCTTGCCCTTGCCCGGGCTTTTCCGCGGCTGACAGCTTCTGGTCGCGCTGGATCCCCATGGCGTAACCCACCGCGTGGAGCGTTTGGGCAGCGAGGACCAGGGTGTAAAGGTGGAAGTTGGTTTCCTGGGGGTTCCAGCCCCCGTTCGACACTCCGCGGAACTGGCGGAGGAGTTCCGCGAGGTCCACGTTGCGGGTCAATGCGACACCGTGCTCGCGATAGGTGGGGAAGATGTAGTCCTGTGGCTGGCTTGCGCGGCCCGAGCCGATCTGCGCAGCTTCCTGGCCGGTCAGCGGCACCCAGAGCGCGAGCTGGCCCTGGCGCTGCAGGGCCGTGGCTTCGACATCGAACCGACGGATTGCCGCCATATCCGAATACAAGCCGCGGAGCGCTTCCGGCGTAAGTTTCTCAGCGTATTCGGTGAAAACGGGATCAAAACCGAGCTTTCCGTCCGGACCCAGGAGTTGGACCATCTCCGCCGGAGGCTGGCCCATGACCGCCTCGGCATCAGCCTCGCGCTGGTCGTCTTCCGCTGTTCCGTCGAACTCGGTGGAAGGCAGATGTGTACCCATACCGTCTCCTTGCTTGCCGCATGCGGATGCAGTGCAAATGTCGCTGGGATATATGCCTTAAGAGGAATGAATTCCCGGCGCGGCATATATATTGCTGTACTGATCCTAACTTTATCTTCAGTAGGTAGCGGGCGAGCTACTTGTTAACCGCTAGGAACGCCGCGGCGCCCTTGTATAGTCCACACACAGCTGGAGGAATCTGGTATTCGCCTGTTCCTCGCCAATGCTCACCCTGACGCCTTCGCCGGGGAACGCCCTGACCGACAGTCCCCTGGCCCCTGCCAGCGCTGCAAAATCGGCACTCTCGGCACCCAGGTCCAGCCACACGAAGTTTCCCTGGGCATCGGGAACGGCCCACCCAAGGCTGTGCAGCCCCGCCACAACGCGATCGCGCTCCTCCACCAGTCTTTGTACTCTTTCTACAACCTGGGGGTAGTTCTGCAGCGAAACGGTTGCGGCCTTTTCGGCGATCTGGGACACGGCAAACGGCGTTGCGGCAACCCGGAGATGTTGCGTGAGCCCAGGATTGGACACGCTGTAGCCCACCCGGAGACCGGCGAGGCCGTGTGCCTTGGAGAAGGTCCGGAGCACCACCACGTTGGGATACTTCCGGTACATGGCAATGCCGTCCACTGCGCCTTCCGCCCGCACGAACTCCTGGTAGGCCTCGTCGATCACCACCACCACATGCGGCGGCACGACCCTGATGAACTCCTCGGTTTCGGCTGTTCGGAGGACCGGGCCGGTGGGATTGTTGGGGGTGCAGAGGAGGATCATCCTGGTACGTGGAGTTACGGCGGCGGCCATCGCCGGGAGGTCATGCCGCCCATCGGCGGTGACGGGTATCCGCACGCTGTCGGCACCGGCGAGGCCAACGCTGATGGGGTAGGCCTCAAAGGAGCGCCAGGCGTAGATCACCTCGTCGGCCGTGCCGTCGTCGTTCCGCCCGGCGAAGGTTGCCAGGAGCTGGTTCAGCGCACCCAGACTGCCTGCCCCGGTGACGATGTCGTCCGCGGGAACACCCAGGAATCCTGACAGCTCGGCGCGGAGCCCGCTGCTGAGCGGGTCCGGATAGCGGTTGAAATCGGTCTGCTGGGCAATGGCCTCGACAACTGCCGGAAGCGGAGGCAGCGGGTTCTCATTGGAAGACAGCTTGTAACTGGTCAGGCCGGCAACGGCGGCGGGCGGCCTGCCGGCAGCATAGCGCGGTAAACGGGCCACCACAGGGCGGGGCTGGATACCCCCCGTCACGGTCTCAGATGAGGTCATGCAAACCAGCCTACTTCTCCCGCCGTGGGAGGGAAGAAGGGGCGTTCAGGGGGTGCTCCGCGGGGATTGGGGCTGCCGGCACGTCCTGTCCGGCACAAAAGTGGACAGGACGCGTCCGGCAGGCCGCCCCAACTTCAGCACAGGTCAGCGGGTGACTGTTCCTGCCGCCACGGCCGTCCCCGCCATCTCCTGGGTGCTGTCTGCCCTGGTACCCGCCAGCTGCGGAGCCCAGCCGTCCGTGCCACGCAGGTATTCCTCCAGCGTGAACTCCCCAGCGAGGGCGGGGTCGAGCTGCGGCCGGGTGGCGGTGATGCGGGATCCCGGACCGTTGTTGTTGAACTCATGGAAGCGCGCCTCCTGCCAGGAGAAGCCGCTCATGTCAGTCCAGGGAGCGCCGGAGATGTGGGCACCCAGCCAGGAGTCCCGGACCAGCACCTGGGCAATGGCGTCAACATCGCCGCTGGGGTGCCAGGGACGGCCCAGGTGCACGGAGCCGGCCGCGGCAGCCGAGACGAACCGGCAACGTGTGAACAGGTAGCCGTGTTTGATCTGGACGTTCAGGCTGCCGGCCGAGACGTAGCCGTTGTTCGTGGCCGAGCCGCGGTCCAGGGACCTGATCTCGCAGCCGGAAAAGACTGCCGTTCCCCGGCCGAAGATGAAATCCACATCCCCCTCCACGTAGCAGTCACGGAAGAAGAAGCGTGACTGCACCCCGCGGGCCGGGGAGTCGATCAGCAGGGTGTCCTGGTTGCCGAGGCAGCGGACGTTGCGCAGGACGGCGCGGTCCCCGGCGAGGAAGAGAGCCACCGCCTGCCGGTTCCTCATATCCTGGTTCGCAGCCTCGTCGAAGTCATTGCTGAAAGTGAGGTTGGAGGCCATGAAATCCGGCCCGTCAATCCTTACGCTGGCACTTCCGCCCGTGCCGAAGGTTCCGGTGCCGTCCGGCTTGGCTGTACCCGAGGCGTTGTTGTAGACCAGCACGACGTCCTCGGGTTTTTCACCCAGCCCGATAAAGGAGATTCTCGGCTTGTTTGCCGGCACCCTGATGGTTCCCCGGTAGGTTCCGGGGGCTATGCGTATCTGGGTGCGCCGGGTGCTCCCGGCCGGCACGGCATCCACTGCCGCCTGAACCGTAGCGAATGCCGAGCCTGACCCGACTTCCAGGACCAGGGGCTTGTCCACCGGCCGTTCGCTGGGCCAGTGAATCCCGTTGAGCGCGTCCAGCCCTGCATCTAGGAACTGGAAGTACCCCGGCGGCACTGTCTGGTGGGCCTGCAGTTCGCGGGCCACCAGCCGCGCGACTGCCAGGGCACCTTCGGCCTGGAAATGGGTGTTGTCGGCAACCCCTTCCGGGTACTGCGGATACTGGCCCGGCGCTGCGTAGAGAAAGTGGGATTTGGTTCCTTCCGCACCAAGCTGTTGCCAGAGGTCCTTCGACAATACGGTGAGATCCACCAGCGGTGTTCCCGTGGCTGCCGCCAGCTCACGGACCGCTTGCGGGTAAGCGCCGTGGGAATCCTGGGCAACACCCAGGGCGCTGAACCGGCGGCGCTCCACAGGCGTCACCAGCACGGGCCGCGCACCGCGCTCTGCAGCACCGCCGATGTACTTCTGCAGATACTCCTTGAAGGTGGTCTGCGGATCGGTGCCCCTTGCCGGATCCTGGACTTTCTCATCATTGTGCCCAAAGGAGATGAGCAGGTAATCGCCGGGCTGCAGCATGTCCAGCACCTCATCCAACAGGCCGGCGTCGGCAAAGCTCTTGGAAGAGGCGCCGGACCAGGCGTAGTCGAACACAGCGGCCTGTGGCCCCAGCAGCAGCGGCAGTGCCTGCCCCCAGCCGGCGCGGGGACGTTCCGAGTGCTGGTAGGCGGAGGATGTCGAATCGCCCACGACGAATATCACCGGCTTGGGACGGCCCGGGCGTGGGGCAACAACGGGACGGGCCGTCGCGTGCGAAGCAGCCGCTCCCGGGCCCGCGAGTCCAGCAGCGGCTGTGACTGCACCGGCGGCCACCGCCGCCAGGAGTGAACGGCGGCTGGGTGTGAAACGGCGCATCAGCGGTGTCCCCCAGCCGTAAAGATGGGTCCGACGGCGTCCGCCAGGAGGGCGGGAACGGCCTGGGCGGCGTTCACGTGGGTCCGCAGCGCGGGGGTCCAGGTGTTGTCCGGGGCCAATTGCCGGTCAGCGGGAGCAACTGCGTTGTACTCCGCCCTGAGATCCGTAATCTTGCCGTTGACCGCGTTCGCGGTGGTGGTGATGACCTTGCCCTTGAAATGGGCGATCAGCGATGACACCGGGATCTCGGCAGGGATCGTGAAGGCGTTTGCCTCCGCGTGCAGGTGTGATTCCACGCCGGCGCCGAAGGTGTAGCCGTAAGGCACCTCTGAGCCGGCAGCGGTCTTGAAGTGGTTGTTGTAGACGTCCACCTGGCCGTAGCGCACCCGGGGTGCCCGCTGCCCCACGTTCTCGAACACGTTGTGGTGGATGGTCACCCGCAGTTTGCCGACGTCACCCCGGTTGGTGGAATCGGTGGATCCGATCAGGAGCAGTTTGTCGTGCTCAGAGAAGCGGTTGTAGGACAAGGTGACCAGGTCGGAGCCGTTCGTGACGTCGACGGCGCCGTCATGGACCTGGTAGGGCCGGCCGAAGTAGCTGGGCTGTGCGCTGTCCAGGTTGGGGGCATCAGTGAAGTGTGAGTGGTCCACCCAGACGTTGGTGGAGCCGTTGATGATCTGCAGCAGATCGTACTCGCTGTTCCAGTTGCCGGTGGCGCCGTCCGTGGGGTCCCAGGACGGGAAGCAGTCGGCTGCGTCGCGCACGGTCAGGTTCCGGAAAATCACGTTCTGCGCCCGGTTGATCCGCAGGGCTGCTCCCGTAATGCTGCTGTCCGGGCCGGCCCCCACGATGGTGGTGTTGCTGGGGATGTCCCAGCGGATGGTGGAAGCCTGCTTTGCAGCCGCCAGCCGCCGGGCAGTTTCCTGGGGGCCCTCAGGCTCCTTGGCTGTCCCATAACGGGTGGGATCGAAATCGTGCAGGTACTGTGCCAGGGAATATCCGGTACCGCTGGCGTAGTCCTCACAGCTGAGGGGAGCGTCATCTGCGCCGACGTTGGCCTGGATGTCGCCGTGGATCCGGATGATTTTCGGCTCTGAGCCTGCGCTGGCAAAAGCTGCCAGCAGTTCGCTCCGGTTTGAAACGTCGTAAACACGATCATCAGTTGCGCCCGCTCCGCCGGTGGTTCCCGGCCCGGCGGCTGCCCAGCCGTCGTTGGCGGGCAGCACCTGGCGTTCGAGCGGCTGGCGGACCGTCTGGGCTGTCGGATCGGCCTGAGGTGGCGGTGACGCGAACGATGGGGCGGGTGCCGCGAGCAGCAGCGCAACCGCCGCTGCGATGGATACCGACGTTGATGGCTTTGGGTGACGCATGATCTCTCTTCCTCCATTGGAATGAACCACGCTTCGGTGCCGTCAGCACGACACATAAGAAAGCGATTTCTCTACTATGAGAAACCGCTTTCCGGCTGTCAAGGGTTTTGTTGATCTTTGACATTTCCACCGCGCTGGCTGTCACGCTGCCGTGACGGTGCCTTCATCAGCTGCTTAGCCCGGCACGGGCGCCGAAAAATCCTGCTGGCCAACTGTCCTGCCGCGCGGCCCAAATGGGTGTGCAAACATAGGCCCATGCGCTTATTCATTGGCCGGGTCCTCATCAATGGACTGGCCCTGTGGATTGCCAGCTGGATCCTGCCAGGCCTGGAGATCTCCACTGCGGCAACAACAGATGCGGTTGCACGGAGCGGTGTCTCGCAGGGAACAGATGTGGCAGGGAGCATTCTGGCCTATCTGTTCATCGGCCTGATCTTCGGGTTGGTCAATGCCTTTATCCGCCCCTTGGTCAGCCTCCTCTCACTGCCGATCACGATTCTCACACTGGGTCTCTTCACGATCGTCATCAGCGCCGCCATGCTGTACCTGACGGCGTGGATCAGCACGTTCACTCCGGTGCGCTTTTCCATCGATTCCTTCTTCTGGACGGCGGTACTCGGGGCCATCATCATCACCCTGATCTCGCTGGTGGCCGGCCGGCTCACCGGAGTCCGCCGGTAGCTGCGCTTCAAGGCCCAGCCGCCCGTCCTATCGGCGCTTCCCTAGCAGCACTTCCTTACCGGCACCCCAACCAAACCGCCCCTCGCCCGACGCCGGACTCCCTACCGCCCCGCATGTCCCCGCTCGAGCCTGCGGGGATCAGGTTGCGCGGGGACCGGGGCGGCAGGATGTGTCCGGGCCAGGGAAAACCTCGTAGCCGTCGCGGTGCCGCCTGCTCCCAACACGGCGGCCAGCGCCCCGGTGGAGGCAACCAGGGATGGATCATCGCTGGCTGACACCCGCCGTGCGGCGTCCTGGTAGTTGGCGAGCCCGTGGCCCATTCCAAGCCCTCCCTCCCCCTCCACGGTCTTCAGCGTGTTGGTGGTGGAGACTGTTATCCGGTCCCTGGTCTCGGGATTGGGCGCACCGTCACCGCCGGGCACCCAGTCCGCCCGATGCTCCAGGTGCAGCAGCTGGACTCCCGGGGCCGGGTCGACCCCGGCCACCGGCGAACCTGCCGTCAGAACGTACCGCAGGTCATACTCGGACAGCAGTCGCGGGTCCGCAGCCAGGTTCACAGCATGGATGCCGCCCTGGCTGTAACCCACTGCCACCACGGGGTCCCCCTGCTCCGCGCCGGCTTCCCGGAGTGCCTGCAGGACAGCCGGAGTCAATTCCCTTGACCCGTTGAACATTGCTTCCGCTATGCCGGCCTCGTCAAAGGGGTTCTCCCCGCCCGCACCGAGGAGGGCAGGCTGCGTACCCGGGATGACGACAACAAACGCGTTGTCCGCCCCGTTGTGTACCTCGATGACCTCGATGAAACCCGCACCGCGTGCATCTATCCGCCGGATGCGCTCCAACAGCCCGGCAGGGGAGGCATCCAGGTCAACACGTACCGTTTCCTCGCGGCGCAGTACGAGGGGACATGGCGCGGGCACTCCCGCCTTGTCCGGCCCTTTCGAACCCCAGCGCTCCTGCTGTGTCAACCGTTTGATATCCGACGCTTCCATGCCCAACCGGGCAACCAGAGTTTCCGCAAACTTCTCGTCCGGGCGGCCGGTGATCATCAAGTTGGACCAGGAGTTGCGGATATCCTCAAGACTGACCAGCCCCATGGACCTGGCGGCGCCGGCCAGAAATTCGGCCCTCTCATACTCCTGCCTGCAGGCCCGGACCCTGCCACTGATCCCCTCCAGCTCTGTCCGCACCGCCCTGAGGTTCCGCTCCGACTCGCCCACCGCGCCCAGAGCAACCGATCCGGTCCACCTGGGGAGGTCGTGGAAAGGAATCAGGTCCTCCCAGATCCGGCGGACCTCGACCTCAACAGTTGAGAGTTTTCCTGCCAGCTGGTCCAGCTTTTCTGCGCCGCCCGTCAGCTCTTCCAGCTGAAAGCTGATGCCGCCCACGCCACCCCGGACCATGAGCGGACCATCCTGTGCCGGGCCCGAGAGCCTCAGCGAACCTCCGCTGCCTGACGGCGTAACCTCGGCCATCAGGACATGCCATTGTAGGAGCACCCGGCCGCCAGGGTTTCCTGGCTGTGCCGTTCCACGGCAAGCCTTGCTGCGCCCAGCGATTCAAGGCAGCGCTGAAGGGCGGCAGCCTGCAGTGACACAGCGTCCCGATAGGCCCGCCCAGCCGGTGATTCCCACCGAAGCAGCTGTATCTCTGTGAAGCCTGCCAAGACCTCCTCTGCACTGGCCATGCAGCCGGCGACCCGAGCGGCCAGCCGGTCCACCTGGGCGGCGCGCAGCATGTCGCTGCGCAGATCCGGGCCTGCAAGCTCGACGCTCATGGCCGCTTCCACCCCGCCTTCACCGTTCCCACTGCACCCCTTCCCTTCCCTGCTGCCGCATACCCTTTCCACGACGGTACGGAGGGGCCTCCCTGGGCTGAAGGACCGCCGTCGGCTATGTGGACAAGTAACCTGAAGGGTTGCCGCTTAAGGGCGCGGTGGAGTTCGTGAAAGAATCAGCACATGCCTGAAACTGCCGCCACAGCTGACACCCGTACGCCCTCAGGACGTTTGGCCCTCGCCGCGTCCCCGGATAAAATCGCGCTGGGACCCCTGGACGGCCGTTACCAGTCCGCCGTGGCGCCCCTGGTGGATTACCTGTCCGAAGCTGCGCTCAACCGGGACCGGGTGGCAGTGGAAGTTGAATGGCTCATCCACCTGACCAGCAACAATGTGCTCCCGGGCGCCGGTAGGCTGACGCAGGAGCAGCAGGACCAGCTGCGCGCAGTCGTCACCGAATTCGACGCCGGTTCAGTGGCCGAGCTGGCCGACATCGAGGCCGTCACAGTCCACGACGTCAAAGCCGTTGAGTACTACATTGGCCGCCGCCTTCCTGCGATCGGCATCGAAAACCTCACCGCCATGGTGCACTTCGGCTGCACGTCCGAAGACATCAACAACCTGTCCTACGCGCTGGGCATCAAGGGTGCTGTGGAGGACGTGTGGCTGCCCGCAGCACGCAGCCTGGTGGCCCAAATCAGCACGATGGCCAGCGAAAACCGGGCAGTCCCCATGCTGTCCCGCACACACGGCCAGCCCGCCACACCCACCACGCTCGGCAAAGAGCTTGCGGTGATCGCGCACCGCCTGACCCGCCAGCTGGACCGGATCGATAAGACCGAGTACCTGGGCAAGATCAACGGAGCCACCGGCACCTATGCCGCACACGTTGCTTCCGTTCCCGGCGCCGACTGGCAGCAGGTGTCCAAGTCCTTCGTGGAAGGGCTGGGACTGACCTGGAACCCCCTGACCACCCAGATCGAGAGCCACGACTGGCAAGCGGAGCTGTACGCCGACGTCGCCCGGTTCAACCGCATCCTGCACAACGTCTGCACGGACATCTGGAGCTACATATCCATCGGCTACTTCGCGCAGATCCCTGTTGCCGGCGCCACCGGCTCCTCCACCATGCCGCACAAGGTCAACCCGATCCGCTTCGAGAACGCGGAGGCAAACCTGGAGATCTCCAACGGCTTGCTGGACACCCTGGGCGCCACCCTCGTCACCTCCCGTTGGCAGCGGGACCTCACGGACTCCTCCAGCCAGCGCAACATCGGGGTGGCCTTCGGCCACTCACTGCTGGCGATTTCCAACGTCTCCAAGGGCCTGGAGCGCCTTGACGTTGCGGAGGACGTCCTGGCCGGAGACCTGGACACCAACTGGGAGGTGCTGGGCGAAGCGATCCAGATGGTCATGCGCGCCGAGGCGATCGCCGGCGTCGAAGGCATGGAAAATCCCTACGAACGCCTCAAGGACCTCACCCGCGGCCAGCGCGTCGATGCGGCCCGCATGCAGGAGTTCGTGCAGAGCCTCGGCCTTTCGCCCGAGGCCGAGGCACGGCTGCTCGCGCTGACACCTGGCAAGTACACGGGCATCGCGGACCAGCTGGTGGACCACCTCAAGTAGTCCGCGCGGTACAGCAAGGAAATTACGACGGCGGCGCCGGGCCCGGGTGGGTCCGGCGCCTTCGTCTTTCCCGGGGCCACCCCCGGTCCATGGGGTGGGAAACTGGAAGCATGAAGTTGCTGCTCATCCGCCACGGACAGACCCCCGGTAACGTGCTCGGCCAGCTGGATACGGCGCATCCGGGGCCGGGGCTAACGGAGCTGGGTGAACGGCAGGCAGAGGCCATGGCCCGGTCGCTTGCCGAAGAGCCCATCGGTGCCCTGTATGCGTCCACGCTGATCAGGACTCAAATCACGGCGGCGCCGCTTGCCCGCGTGCACGGGCTGGAGGTGGAGGTGCTTGATGGCCTGCACGAGATCGAGGCCGGGGCGCTGGAAAAATTGATCGACCACGAAGCCCACAAGCGGTACATGGGAACGGTTTTTTCCTGGGCCGCCGGGGACCTTGACCAAAGAATGCCGGCAGGTCCGGACGGGCATACCTTTTTTGAACGCTTTGACGCTGCGATCCGCCGGGTTGTGGACCGTGCGCTTGACGGGCCACACGAGGCGGCCGCGGTGGTCAGCCACGGTGCGGCCATCCGTACCTGGGCCGGACGCCGCGCTGAGGACGCTGACCATGAATTCGCCGCGCGGCATGTGCTGGCGAACACCGGAATCGTGGCCTTGGAAGGCGATCCGGACAGCGGGTGGAAACTGATTCACTGGGATGGGAGCCCCGTGGGCGGGCTCGCTCTTGCCGATCCAACGGCGGAAGACCCTACCGGCAGGGACGTCAAAGGGGCTTAAATAAGCTGCCGGATCCTGCGCGCCGGAAAAACTGCCATCTTACGGCAGGGACTGAACGCCTCTTCTGCCGCTGCGGGGACAAGCTGCGCGGCCATGCCCGCGGCCTCCGCCGCCGTCGGGCGCGCTGCGCTGTCCATCGCCGTCAATGAGTGGAGGAAGGAACACCAGCCCGGCCCCAGGGAGTCCGGAACGTGCGGGCTCCGCAGGGTCCGGGCCACGAGTGACTCTATCGCCGTGCCGGGGAACGCCTTGGTTCCGGTGAGGAGTTCCAGGAGGACCAAACCCATGGCATACACGTCCCAGGACGGACGTGCAGGTCCCCCAGATGCCTGTTCCGGACTCATGTAGTGCACCGTCCCGGACGAGATTCCGGGCTCTGGAGCTGCACCGGCAGGGGCCACAATGCCGAAATCAATAATGCGCACAGGGCTCCGGCGCAGGCCGCTCAGCATCAGGTTGGCCGGCTTGATGTCGCGATGGACCAGCCCCTGCCTGTGAAGGTGGGCCAGCGCGTCAAAGAGCCCCTGGGCCCAGGCTGCCACAACGGCGGGCCGGTACGCGGTGGTGCGGACGGCCTCGGAGAGGGTTCCCCCAAGGGCCATCTCCTCCACCAGGAAGGGACGTCCTGCGAGCGCCGTACCGCCCGGCACAACCCCATGGCCGATGAACCTGACGATGGAAGGGTGCTGCAGGGCCGCCAGGACCGCGGCTTCCTTGCTGATCCGGCTAAAGTGCTTCGCGGAGTCACCCACAGCCACTTTGACCGCCACATCCGGTCCCCCATCGAGGTCCACGGCGCGGAAAACCTCGGCAAGTGAGCCGCGGCCCAGGCGGTCCCTAAGCTGGTACCGGCCGGCCACGACGGTCTTGGGCTGAGTGAGGTCGGCAGGCCCTTGCAGGGTCGCGGGGTTGGACGAGGTCATGCGGAGAGCGCCATGAAATGTCGGGCGCCCTGCTCAGCCGCTCCACCCTGCGGCCCGTGAGCGTAGGGGGACTGAATCCAGGCGTCGAGCTGGAAGCCGCATCCGCAGCGCCATACAGGCGGAAGCTGAACGGTGGTTTCCTCGGGCCCGAAGGTGTAATCGACGGCGGCAGGGCCAACAGCGGGAGTAACCAGTTCCATGGTTGTTCCGCAGTGGACAGCCGGGCTGCTAACGGTGCCGGTGGCGCGCCGGGGGCTGTTGAAAGTGGCACACTCCGGCGACCCGGAAGGAAAAAGCTCAGTGAAGGTCATCAACATGCTCACGACTCCGAAGGTCAGGAAATTACGGGATTAATCGTAAGCATACATATTGCTAGTGCGTCTAGCTAGTCCGGCTAGTTACTTTTTTCATGATGGCCATGCTGAAGCGCTTCCGTCATCCGCTCAAGGAACTCGATGACGACCCGGGCTTCATCCGCGGTGAGGGACTCGGCCACTGCCATCATCTGCCGATGCATGGAACCCAGCGTGACACGGACCTCCCGGTCGGACTCAACAGTGGGCACTACCACCACGGAGCGGCGGTCAGTTGGATGGGCCTCACGCCGGACGTGGCCGCTGGCCACCAGGCGGTCAATGAGCGAGGTTGTGGAAGCGCTTGTAATCCCCAAGAATTGGCTTATGTCCTTGGGTACCACCGCCTTGCCGGACGCCTCGACCCGCAAAAGATAGCGGAGGGCGAGGATATCCGTCTCACCCATGCCCATGGAGTCACGGGTGGAACGCCGCACCGCCGTTTCGGCAGTCCGGTAGTCGCGCAGGGATTTCAGTACCGCAGCACTGTAATCCAGTTGACCGTCCGGCCCGTACCAATAGCCGGAGCCTTCATTACCCGTAGAACCCATGGGATCATCCTAGACCAGCTAATAACTAGACAGCCAAGTGAGTTGGCAAAAGCCACTCCTTGAGGTTATCGAGGTCCTAACCGGCTGGAAACACCGGCGTAACCGCTTCCTCCTAGCCTAAGTCTGCATAACCCTTCGGCGAATCGAGGCAGAATGCAGACCAACCCGCGGCTGAACATCCGGCAAGTGCCCTGGTCCCACCCTGTTGGCGCGGATCTGCGCCGGGCCCAACAGGCCGAACTTGACGCCCGTTTCGGAACGCCGAACCACGAACCCGGCCCGCCGCCGTCGGGCGCTGACTGCGCGGTGTTCCTCGTGGCCTATGACAAGGGATCGGGCCAGCCCGTGGGATGCGGCGGCCTGCGGATGATTGACGCCACCACCGCTGAAATCAAGCGGCTGTACGTCCTTCCGTACACCCGCGGTTCAGGCGTGGCGAGTTCGATCCTGGCCGCCCTGGAGGCCGAAGCCTTCAAGCAGGGCATCACGCGGATCAAGGCGGAGGCAGGATCGGCCCAGCCGGACGGACGGAACTTTTACCAGAACTCCGGCTTTGAGGCGGTACCGAACTTCGGGCCCTACATCGGGGTTAGGAACTCCTACTGCTACGCCAAAAGCATCAATGCCCGCAGCGCCGCCCACACCGCCATGGCGTAGGTGCCCCCGTCACAGTGGAAACCCGGGGACGTACCTCTCGGTGTCCAAGTCCTCTGAGTTGCAGAAGCAGGACATTACCAACCCCGTGGCCAACATCTACCGCCGCCGTTCCCCCGCCTGCCGGCGCTTCCGCATCGGGCGAGGACAGCAAGCTGCCATCTGCCCCGGTTCGCTGACTGCGGCACTGCTCAGGCAGCAGTACCGCTCCCGACGGCGGCGGGCGTGTTCCGCCGTCGGGTCAGGTTGAGCAGGCGGTCACGGAGGGGCTGGGCGTGCTCTGTCATGGAGACTTGCAGCATGGCCGAGGACGCCAAACTCAGGGCCCGCGTCCGCCAGCGCCGCTGCCGGTCATAGGCCCATAGGGCCTGGTCTTCGGGCAGCATGTTAAGGAGGTCGGCCAGCGTCACTGCGTCCACCAACGACTCACAGGCGCCACGGCCCAAGCTTGGCAACATGGCGTGGGCGGCATCGCCGACGAGCACAACGCGGCCGCGGACATAGGAGCCGAGCCGCGGAACCGTCCACAGCCGCTGGACCAGGCACTCCCCGGGAGTGGCTGCGGCCAGAGCCCGACGGACGGCGGGCGCATAGCCTCCGTAGCGCTCCCGGGCCTGTTCCAGGACCGACGCTTCATCAATGCCGTAGGGCCCAAGCCCGGACCGGTAGCTGGCGTACCAGAACGACCCGCCCCGGGCAGCCGCCATGCCGAACAGGTCGCCGCGCCCCCAGTACTCTCCCACTTCGTCCTGGCTGACAGGGAAGGGAAGAATCCCGCGGATGGCAAGGTATGGGGTTAGGCGGGCAGCTGTGGCGGCGCCCCAGGCCTCACGGCGGACAACGCTGTGGACGCCATCAGCGCCAACCACCAATCCCCCGCCGGAGGGCAGTTCGCGTGCGCGGACCGTAACCCGCCGGACGCTCTGTGGCACAGCGGCGTCCAGCAGGCGCATCAAGTCAACCCGGGAGATGCCGAACATCTCGCCGGCGTGGACGCTTATCCAGGGATCACCCTTGGCGTTGCGGACCGCTCCGGTGCCGAGCACCGGGCTGACAGCACGCGCCTCATCGAGGATGCCGATCCGCTCCAGCGCCCGTTGAGCGTGCGGCCACATTCCCAGCGCATTTCCGACGGCGGGCAGTTCAGGCCGCTTCTCGATGACGGTCACCTCGAAGCGGTTCGGATCCAGGCAGGCGGCCAGGGCAAGTCCTGCAATTCCCCCACCGACGATTGAAATCTTCGTCATGGGATCGATTTTACTACTTTTGTAGTGGAATGGAATGAGAGTGCAGGAGAACTGGTCACTAGACTGGCTGCATGCCCGACCGCCGAGCCCAACTGCTGGATGCCGCCCTGGGCCTGGTGGCAGGCAAGGGGATGAAGGGCCTGACCCACCGGGCGGTCGACGCCGCGGCCGGCTTCGCCGAGGGGACGACGTCGAACTACTACCGGAACCGCACCGCCCTCGTGGATGCGGTGCTGGACCGCCTGCTGGAACTGGACGCCGAACTCCTCCGGAACACCGCTCCTGCCGGCCCGCCGGCAGACATCGCGGAGCTGTCAGGTCAGCTGGCCGCGATGGTACTCGTTCTGGCCGGGAAGCACGCAGGCATCACCCGGGCCCGGATGGCGCTTTCGCTGGACCGGCCGGAGGCTGTGACTGCCGGCCATCACCTGCTGGTGGGCGGCCTGGAGCATACCCTGGCCGCCATGGGCATGCCGGACGCAGCTGCACGGGCACGGGACGTTGCGGACTACGGCGACGGCCTGATGCTCCACCTGCTCACCGTAAGGCGGGACGAGCAGCCTGACACAGCAGCCATCGCCGCGGCAGTCCGGCGGCTGCTGGGCCCTGATCCTGCCTCCTGACCACCCGCCGTCAGTTCAGCTCGCCCAGCTGGCGTGCGCGGGCGGCGTCGCATTCGCTGGACCGTATAGGTGCGTTGGCTGATCAGGCCGGCGTCGTACGCGCTCGGAAACGGCGCCATGCCTCAGGTGCCAGCACCACCGCGATGCCGACGGCGGCCCCGATCACCGTCTCAATGATGCGGTCCCGGAGCAGGATTCCGTGAGAAGACGGGACCACGAGGAGCGTGGAGATCAACGCCAGGGGCGTAACGAAGACTTGGGCTAACAGGTACTGCCTGATGATGAACAGCTCGGCGCCGAACTGGCACAGCGCCATGACCAGCACGGTTTGCCAGGGCTGCAGGTCCAGCAGCAGGATCCCCGCCATGACCACCAAACCAAGGATGGTGCCGACGATCCTCTGCATGCCGCGGTGGACGCGGTGCCGCGTGGTATGGCCTACCAGGGGCACCACGGCCGCCACCATGGCCCAGTAGTTGTGGCCGAATCCCAGCAACTCCCCCGCCCACGTAGCCAGGGCCCCTGCCAGCCCGGCGGCCATCAAATAGCCGGCGCCCTCAAGCCACGCGGCTCGCTTTTCCGCCGGGGTGCGCCGGATCTGCAGGGGCCGGACCATGGTGTCCGGCGGCCGGGAAGCACCCGTGAGGAGAACCCGACCAGGAGACTGAAGCCCGTGGTGAGGACGGCTACCAGCATGGCCTCCCACAACGGGGGCTGGTTGGGAATGGAGGCGATGGCCGCAAAGGCGAAGATATGGAACAGGGATCCCGCCGGCCGCAGGCGCAACCACGAAATGGCCACCGAACAGCCGCCCGCCACGAGCGTGGTGGCCAAGACCAGGATGCAGGTGCTGCCGGGTGCGTCCAGCCCCGAGGCGGAGCCGGCGCGGGCGGCGAGCGTGGCGAGGAAGATGACCAGCAGCATCAGCAGGCCGGCCCGCAGCTGCAGTGCGAAGCGGACGCCGTGCGTTTCGCCGCGGCCGTAGATTCCCGTGAATGCGCCGAAGGACGCGAAGATGGCGAGGTCCAGCCGGCCCAGCAGCACAAGGGTAAAGAGCGGCACGAACACACCCACCGCGCACCTCAGGGCCGGATGGTGGTCCAGGTTGGCCGGGGCCATACTGAACATCTCAGCGAGCATCTTCACGGGACGCCTTCCTGGGGCGGGGGGACTTCTGGCGGGCGGCCGCGCTGACGTTCCTGCTAAATCCTACGTTGCAGGCTTCCGAAGCCTGCCTTGACGTCCCCGTGAATGGAACCGGCACGCAATACTGCCGAAACAGCTCCGGCTGATGCTTGAGCCAAGAAGCGCGCCGCACCGAACGCGGCCACCCGGGCCTGGCCCGTACTGAGATCAACATCCTGAGCATCCATGTCCATCCGGTAGCAGGCGGGGTGCTGGACGAGCTCGTCCTTTCGGCCCCGGGCGACGTTGGCGAGCGCGGGCTTCTCGATGCCCTGCACGACGGCGGCGGCACCAGTCCGCACGTCTGGCCCACCACAGGCGCGGATCCTGGCTCCCGGCGAGGCTTCGATGGAGGCGGACAACGGCGGCACCCGCCCGAAGATTCCCACCGCATGGCACGGCCCCATCACCTTTGCCCGCCCCGGCGAACCGTTCACCCCTGCGGAATCAGCGCGCACACCGGCTGGCCGAGCTCGCCGAGATCCTGGCGCACAGGCTGGCGGTGCCCTGCCCAACAAGGTCGCAGTGAATGTCGTTTTCAGCCCGAATAACGACATCTACTGCTACCTGGTTGGGAAGGGGCAGTCACAATTCGAATTTAGGTGGGCTGCACGGCCGGAACAGCGAAAAGCCTTGACAGTGGCGTGTGTCACTCCTACCTTTGATTTTGGGATCCCAAATTGGGATCCCAAACTTGCATATCCGGCGCTCCGGATCGCTGGCTGCATGCCCCTTCTTTCATTCCCGCGGTCCGTGCCCCTGCAGGCCGGGCCGCCCACCCCTTGGCAATTCCCCCTATCCGTAAACTTCCCCGTGAAGGAGAAGCTGTGTCCATCCCAAAAACCGAAACAACGGCGTCAGCTAAAGGCACCTCCACCGACGAAACGTCCCGGAAGGACGGCGTGCAACGGCGCACCGCGGTCCGCTGGAAACTGTTCCTCCTGCTGCTGGTGCTGGTTGCCGTCAATTACATCGACCGCGGATCCATTTCGGTGGCCCTCCCCATCATCCAGCAGGAGTTCAATCTTGCCCCCGAACTGGTGGGCCTCCTCCTCTCTGCCTTCTTCTGGACGTATGCACTCATGCAGATCCCGGTCGGCTGGCTGATCGACAGGTTCGGACCCCGCAAGGTCATGACCGCGTCATGCGTGGGCTGGGGTGCAGCCACGGCCGCCTCCGGCATGGCCGGCGGCTTCCTCAGCATGTTCATCGCCCGCATGGGCATCGGCGTCACCGAGGCCGGCGTGATGCCGGCGGGCGGAAAGCTCAACGCCATCTGGATGCACAAGTCCGAGCGCGGCCGCGGTGCCACCATCCTTGACGCCGGCGCTCCCCTTGGCGCCGGGCTCGGCGGCATCATCATCGCAGGCCTGATTGCCTCCACCGGCAGTTGGCGCATGGCCTTTGTCATCGCCGGCGCCGCCACCGTCCTGATGGGCCTGGCTGTCTGGTGGTACGTTCGCGACAACCCACGGGAACACCGCGGCGTCAACGAGGCCGAGGCTGCCTACATCGAAGCGTCTCATGCGGCCGAGGACGCCGAAGCCAGGCTCGATGGCAGCCACGGCAAGCGGGCGCTGCTCCCCTACCTCAAATTCCGTTCCTTCTGGGCCATGTGCTTCGGTTGGCTGGGATTCAACGGCGTGTTCTACGGCCTGCTGACCTGGGGCCCGCTCTACCTGGCCCAGGCCAAGGGCTTCGACCTGAAAACCATAGGCTGGTCAACGTTCGTGATCTTCGGGGCAGGCTTCGTGGGTGAAATCATTGGCGGCACAATCGCCGACAAATGGCGCGCCTCCGGCGCCTCGGCCAACCGCGTCATGCGTACCCTCCTGGGCATTTCGAGTGCAGTGGTGGTGGGCGGGCTCGTGGGTGTCACGGTGGTCCCGGACCCCACCACCGCAGTAGTGCTGCTCTCGCTGGTCATGTTCTTCCTGCGCTGGGTTGGCCTGTTCTGGAGCATCCCCTCCATCCTGGGTGGACGCACCAACGCGGGAGTGCTGGGCGGTGCCATGAACTTCAGCGGCAACATCTCAGGGTTCGTCACCCCCATTGCCGTCGGACTCATTGTGGGCGCAACGGGCTCCTACACCTGGGCCTTGCTGTACTTCGTGGGCTCCGCAGTGGTGATGGGCGCCTCCGTCCTGACGCTGAACTACAACAAGCGGCTACCTGTCTAAGCTAGCCATCCAAGGCAACATGCAATCCGCGCCCCCGCTGCCGGGATCCGTGTCACACCAAGTATCCGAATGGAGCACCATGCTGACCGCAGAAGAAACCCAGGACAAGGAACGCCCCCTCCGGGAAACTGTCCGGGACACGCTCCGCACCCGGATCTTCGAAGGACACTACGCTCCCGGCACGCGGCTGGTGGAACGCGACCTGGCTGCGGAATTCTCCGTCTCCAGGCTACCGGTCCGGGAAGCCCTGCGCATGCTCCGCCAGGAGGGGCTCATCAGTGACCGCGGGGCACGCGGCGCCGAAGTGAGCACGCTTAGCCCCAAGGACGTGGAGGACCTCTTCGATGTCCGCCAGTCACTTGAGGTACTGGCCTGCAGGCTTGCCTCGAAACGGGCCACCAAAAAGGACCTTGCCTACCTGGAGGGCCTCCTGGACAGCGCCGAAACCTTCCTCACCAAGGGCGCCGTTATGGAGGCGCACCGGGCCAACAGCGAATTCCACGATGCCATCACCCGCATCGCTGACAACAACTTTTTGAAGTCAGCCCTGGAACCACTGCAGGGCCGCATGCACTGGCTGTTCCGCCACGTCAGCGACCTGCCGGAGCTCATCCGGGAACACCGCGAACTGTATGCCGCAATCGCCAGTGGCGACCCAGACCGTGCAGCGGCACAGTCGGCTTCCCACATCGGCAAATACCGCGAGCAGTTCCCGGAAGACTTCCAGAAAACTGAACCCCAACTCCACCGGAAGAAATAATGCGACTCCTGGTCATTAACCCCAACATCAGCGACGATGTCACCGCCCTGATTGAATCCGAGGCCCTCCGCTCCGCAGGTCCCGGGACGGAACTGGTGGTCCGCACCGCGGCCCACGGCGTGGAGTACATCGAGACCCGTTTCGAATCACTCATCGCAGCCGGGGCCGTGGCAGAACTTATTGCCGAGTACACCCGCCACGGCGCGGAGCCCGTAGACGGGGTAGTGGTGGCAGCCTTCGGCGACCCAGGCATGCCGGCACTGAAAGAACTGGCGGAAGTTCCCGTCGTCGGCATCACCGAGGCCGCACTCTGCGCCGCCGCCGTGCTGGGCCACCGGTTCTCCATCATTGCCATCTCGGACCGCATCAAGCCCTGGTACCGCGACTGCGTGGAGCGGTTCGGCCTGGCCGGAAGGCTTGCCTCAATCAGGTCCATCAACGAGTCCCTTAACAGCATCGGCTCCGTCCAGCAGGACTTCAGGGAAACCCTCCTGGCACTCAGCCGGGAGGCCGTGGCGGAGGACGGAGCCGACGTCGTCATCCTGGCAGGAGCGCCGCTCGCAGGGCTGGCCCGGGAAGTCACCGGACAGATCCCCGTGCCGGTGGTGGACGGCATCTCCGCCGGCATCCGAATGGCCGAGGCTGTGGTGGGGCTGCAGTCCGGATTGCACCGCGCAGGCGCCTTTGCTGCGCCACCCGTCAAAGGCCGCCAAGGTCTCAGTGAAAACCTCGACGCCGCCCTTACCGCCGCACAGGCGAGCGCCACATACGCCGGCGCAGCCACAGCTCCCTCGGCCTAGACCAGCAAGCTTCACTTCAGAAGGAGGACACCGATGTCCCGCCAGCCAGACCTTGTCATTGCCAACGCCACCGTGGTTAACAGCTTCGGCCGCCAGAATGCCCACATCGTGGTCCAGGACGGCCTGATCGCCGGACTCGTCGACACCTCGGAAGCCGCTCCCCCCGCCGCCCGGACTATCGACGCCGAGGGCCGGCTGGTGGTTCCCGGCGGCGTGGACGGCCACTGCCATGTTGCCCAGGTGACCGGCCGCTTTCGCACCCTGGACGATTACCGCACCACCTCCATCGCAGCCCTGTGGGGCGGCACCACCACCATCATCGACTTCGGCATTCCCCGTGATGCCCAAGAAACTCCGCTCGTCGCCGTCCTGCACAAAAAGGAACTGGCCGCGCAATCCAGGTGCGATGTTGCCCTCCACGGAGCCGTGATCAGCTGGGACGAAACAGTGCCGTGGCAGCTCGAGCAGCTTGCCGCCGAAGGCGTGCGCTCCGTGAAGATGTACACCACCAACCGTGGCACCACCATGGCGGACGGGGACACCATCCTCAAGGTCATGCGCGAGATGGTCCGGCTGGACGGGCTGACCTACATCCACGCGGAACACGACCCCATCATCACCGACTGCACCGAGCAGCACGCCCAGGACGGCCGGATCGGCATCGAACACCTGCACCGTACCCGGCCCGGACTGGCTGAGGAGGTCTCGGTCAAGGACACACTGGCCATGGCCGAATACACCGGCGCTCCGGTCTACTTTGTCCACCAGTCGACCCCGGGCGCCGTGGATTTGGTCACCGAGGCCCGGGAACGGGGGCTGGACGCCTACTCGGAAACCTGCCCGCACTATGTCACCCTGGATGATTCCGTCTACGGCTCGAAGTTCCCGGAGTGGTTCGCCTGCTGCCCGCCCATGCGTGATGCGGAAACTGTGGCCGCGCTAAAGGACCGGCTGGCGTCAGGCGCGATCCACGCCATGTCCTCCGACCACTCCTGCTATGACCTGTCCCAGAAACGCGAGCGCACTGATGACGTCCGGGCCATGCCGCACGGCCTGCCCGGGGTGGAAACAAGGATGCCCGTCACCTTCACTGCCATGTCCTCCGCCGGCGCCAGCGTTGAGGACTTCGTGGAGGCGTTCTCGGCAGGCCCGGCGCGGATCAATGCCATTCCCGGCAAGGGGTGCATCGCCGAAGGTTACGACGCCGACCTGGTCATTTTCGATCCTGCCGAGGAGCGCATTGTGGACGGCGCCGCCCTGCACATGGGAACTGACTTCTCACCCTTTGACGGAAAGGCCTTGACCGGCTGGCCCGCCGTCGTCGTCTCCTCTGGCCGGGTGGTGCTTGACGGCCAGGGCTTCCACGATCCGGGCGCTGCCGGTCGCTTTGTGGCCCGCAACGGCTTCCGTGACCACCAGTCCACCCTTCCCACCGGTGCGGCCCGCGCCGCAGCCCTTTAGGAGCACCGATGCCATCAGCAACCCGTCCTACCCGGATCGGCATGATCGTCCCGTCCTCCAACACCTGCCTGGAACCCCAGACTTACCGGATTCTGGGTGACAGGACGGACGTGACCGTCCATTTCACCCGCATTCCCGTCACCAGGATCGCCTTGGACGATTCCTCGGACCGGCAATTCGATCCGGCGGCCATGCGCGAGGCCGCCCGGCTGCTGGCTACCGCGGATGTCGATGTCATCGCTTGGAACGGCACCTCCGGCTCCTGGCTGGGAGCGGAGCATGACCAGGACCTGGTCCGGGAGATCACCGGTGCCACCGGAATCCCCGCCACCACTTCCACCTTGGCCTACCTTGCGGCCTTCCGGGCTTTCGGCACCGAGCGGGTCGGCCTGTTCACGCCGTACACCGAGGACGTCAACCATCAGGTGATTGCGTCTTATGAGCGGGAAGGGATCAAGACGGTTGACCACCGGGCCCTGGGCCTCAGTGACAACGAGTCCTTTGCCCGGGTGACCGACGACGAAATGCGGCCGGGATCCCGCGAACTGGTTGCCCTGGCCCCGGACGCCCTGGTTTACCTCTGCACCAACCTCTACGGTGCCAACATCACGGCCGAGATCGAGGAAAGCACCGGAGTTCCGGTGCTGGATTCGGTGGCAGTGACGCTGTGGCATTCCCTGAAGTTGGCCGGCGCCCCGCTGCTGGACGGGCAGTGGGGCCGGCTGCTGGCGCAGAAAGCTACATCCGCAGGGTAAGCGCCGAGGGGTCCAGGGTCATCAGGACGTGCTTGCCCTGGCCCTCGTGGTCCCCGTCCAGCTGGTAGTCGTCCTTGTGCTCCAGGATGATCTCCACGGTCTTGCCCTGGAAGAACTCGACGGCGGTGTCCTTGCCCCGGCCCTTGCCGATCATCCCGGCAAGCACGGAGAGCCAGCCAAGCCTTCCGTGGTGAGGGGCCAGGACGGCCACATCCAGCAGGCCGTCGTCCATCTTGGCCTCGGGGAAGATCTCCAGGCCGCCCTGCACCTTGCCGCAGTTCCCCACCATCACGCTGCGGACCCCGCGCTGCACGGCCCTCCTGCCATCGATCACCACAGTGGCCTTGACCGGTTTGCCCGGCAGGTTGCGGATGCCGGCGTCCACGTAGGCCAGCCAGCCAACTTTGTGCTTCAGCTCTTGATTGGTGTCGGCCATGATCGTGGCGTCGTACCCCACCCCGGCCATGACCAGGAACAGCTGCTCCAGGTCCGGATCGCTCCGGCGTGCACGGACCACGTCGATCTTCCGCTCGGTCCCTGCCAGGGCTCCGGCCATGGCGGCGTCGAAGTCCGTGATGTCCATGCCGAGGTTGCGGGCCAGCAGATTTCCGGTGCCCAGCGGCAGCAGGCCCATCGGGACATCGCCCCCGGCCAGCACCTCAGCCACGCAGCGGACCGTGCCGTCACCGCCGCCGGCGATGACGATGTCGGCTCCCTGGGCCAGAGCTTCCTTGGCCTGGCCGACGCCAGGATCCTCGAGCGTCGTCTCGAACCACAGCGTCTCACCCCACCCGTTTTCAGCGGCGTGACGGGCTGCAAGCTCCTTCACGTCGATGTCCACCGTCTTGGCCGGATTGATGATGATGGCTGCGCGCTGGGGGGCAGTAAAGCTGTTGGCAGTCATGGCGTCCTTCAGTGGCGGATAGAAAGGCTGCTTTTGAAAAAAGACTAGCCTGCCGCGGGCGGGGTTCGAAGCAAGTGGGTTGGAAGAGGAGCAGCTAAAGCGACTTGACCGCCCCCAGCACCTGGGCCAGGGAGTCCTTGGCGTCACCGAACAGCAGGGACGTCTGCGGCTCGTACAGCAGGTCGTTCTCGATCCCGGCAAACCCCGGACGCATCGAACGCTTCAGGAAGACCACCTGCCGCGCCTCCGCCACCTCCAGGATGGGCATCCCGTAGATGGGGGACCCGGAGGAGGTCTTGGCCGCAGGGTTCACGACGTCGTTCGCGCCCACCACAAGCGCCACATCGGCGGTCTTGAACTCCGGGTTGATCTCACCCATCTCCTTAAGCGACTCATAGGGCACGTTGGCCTCGGCCAGGAGCACGTTCATATGTCCTGGCATCCGGCCGGCGACGGGATGGATGGCGAAGTCCACCTCGATGCCGCGGCTTTCCAGGGCCTGGGCGAGTTCCGCGGCCGTGTGCTGGCCCTGGGCGACGGCCAGGCCGTAGCCGGGGACAATGATCACGCGCTGGGCGTAGCCAAGAAGCACGGCAACGTCCTCGGCGCTGGAGGAACGCACCGGACGCTCACTCACCGCAGTGGATCCCGCCGTCGAACCTCCCCTGAACGCGCCGAAAAGGATGCCGGTGACACTGCGGCCCATGGCGGCCGCCATGGCACGGGTGAGGATGGTGCCGGAGGCACCCACCAGAGTGCCGGCCACCACCAGCAGCACGTTGCCGAGCACCACGCCGGAGGCTGCCACAGCCAGGCCGGTGAAGGCGTTCAGCAGCGAGATCACGATGGGAACGTCGGCGCCGCCCACGGGCAGTACCAGCAGGATGCCTGCGGCCAGGCCGAGCAGGAGCAGCACCGCCGCGAGCGGCAGGTACCCGCTGGCAATGACGACGGCGGCGGCCGCCACCGCGGCGAGCAGCACCGCCGCCATCACCACGGGAAGACCGGGAAACACCACCGGGCGGGTGGTCATCAGTTCCTGGAGCTTGGCGAACGTGACCCCGGAACCGGCGAACGAAACGGCACCCACCAGGAGCGTGAACACGATGGCCAGCCGCACCCAGGGATTGTCCGCGTGGCTGAGTTCCAGGAGCGCCACCAGGGCAGCGGCGCCACCGCCTACCCCGTTGAACAGCGCCACCAGCTGCGGCATCTGCGTCATTTTGACCCGCCGCGCCACCGGGGCAGCCACGGCTGACCCCAGGGCAATGGCACCAAGGATCCACGGGATGTTTTCGAGCCGGGCGGACAGGAAGACCGTGACGACGGCGATCAGCGCGCCGAGTGCGCCGATGAGGTTGCCCCTTCGGGCGGTCCGCGGGGAGCTGAGCCCGCGCAGCGCAAGGATGAAGCAGACGGCGGCAACGAGGTACAGGAGCGCGGTCCAGACGGGGTCCAGGAGGGTCATTTCCCTTCCACCTCCCCGGCGGATGGGTTGCGCCCTACCTCTTTCCGGGCGTGGAACATGTGCAGCATCCGGTCCGTCACCACGAAGCCGCCCACCAGGTTTGCGGTGGCGAGGACGACGGCGAGGAGGGCCACCGCGAGCACCCACGGGTCTCCTGCCTGGCCGGCCACAATTATGGCCCCCACCAGGATGATCCCGTGAATGGCGTTCGCGCCGGACATCAGCGGCGTGTGCAGGGTGCTGGAGACCTTGGACACCACCTCGAAGCCGACAAATACCGCCAGGACCGTGATGGTCAGCAGGCTCATCCCGTCCATCAGAGCACTCCTTCCCGCCGGCTGCCGGCCCGCTCGGCCAGCAGCTCCGCCGTCGGCTGGTGCCGTACCGTCCCGTCATGTGTCAGGCACGCGCCCGCGAGGACTTCGTCATCGAAATCAGGTGCCAGGGCGCCGTCCCGGATCATCAGGGCCAACAGGTTGGCGACATTCTTGGCATACAGACGGGAAGCGTCGGACGCCATGGCGGAGGGGGCGTCCTTCAGGCCTACGAGGGTGACCAAACCGGAGCCATCCGCGGTGGGCACGGGAATGTCCCGGCCGGGAACCACTGCCTCCACGTTGCCGCCGGACTCTGCGGCGAGATCCACCACCACAGACCCGGGCCGCATGCCCTGCACCATCTCCGTGGTGACCAGGAGCGGGGCGCGCCTGCCGGGGACAGCCGCCGTCGTAATCAAAACGTCCGCCTGGGCCACGTGCGGTGCGAGCAGCTGGCGCTGGCGGGTGCCGGCGTCGGAGCTGAGCTGGCGGGCATAGCCGCCGGCCGCTTCCGCTGTTTCGAGGTCCAGCCGGATAAAGGTGCCGCCCATGGAGGCCACCTCGTCAGCGGAGGCGGGACGGATGTCGTTGGCGAAGACGCGCGCACCCAGCCGTTTAGCGGTGCCGATGGCCTGCAGGCCCGCCACGCCCGCGCCCAGCACCAGGACCCGCGCGGGCGGCACCGTCCCCGCGGCAGTCATGTACAGCGGGAAGAACCGGGGCAGGCGGATGGCCGCTTCGAGGACGCAGCGGTAGCCGGCCACCAGTGCCTGGGAGCTGAGGGCGTCCATGGACTGCGCCCGGGAGATGCGGGGCACCAGTTCAAGGGCGAAGGCGGTGACGCCGGCATCGGCGAGCGCCTGCACGGTTGGCAGTTCGGACGACGGCGACGCCAGGCCTGCCGAGACGGCGCCCCTTTTCAGGGAGGCGGCGGTGTCCGGGTCGAGGGGCCGGACGTGGGCGAGGACATCCAGTTGCGCCAGGTCCAGTTCCTCAACGATGTTTGCTCCGGCCTGGCGGTAGACGGAGTCCGGATGTCCGGCAGCAGCACCGGCGCCTGCCTCCAGGAGCACCTCTACGCCAAGGGCCACCAGTTGCTTCACCGTTTCCGGGGTGGCGGCGACCCGCCGTTCACCCTCACGGCGTTCCCGCGGAATGCCCAGTTCCACCCGCCGACTCCCCTCGCAGCACGGGTGCGGCAGCGCCGCCCCGGCAGGGCCTGGATCCGTTGGATCAGGAGCCGCGGAGCGTCACTGCTGCACGTAATTGGCTAGAGTCTATGGCCCACACCGTTGCTGTGGGAGTAGGGCGGCGTGCTTGGATGCAGAACGGTAATCTTGGGGTCTCACCGACGAAGGCTCCCAGCACCTCCGGGGCTATGGCTTGCCCGTTCGCCCGCCGGCGATCAGGTAGGAATCCTCCAGCAGTTCCGCCAGCAGCTTTTCGTCGATCCGGTCCAGCCGGACCAGCACCAGTTGGGGAGAACGTTCGTGGTGCGGGGTCCAGAAGTAGGTAGCCGGTTCAATTCCCGCCAGTGCCTCCCGCTCCTGGGTTTTGACGGTGAGGACGCCTGGTTCCCAGATCCGGGCAATCAATGTTTTGGCGAACCAGGCGGGCTGGCCCCAGCTGGGCCGTTCGGTGACGCCGGGCAGTGCGAGTGCGATCCTGCGGACGTCGTCTTCCGTGGCCATGGCCACAGTCTGACCGCCTTGTACCGCGCTGCGCAACGAAGTTCCGGCTGGATCCGCAGAGGCTGTCCCTGCGCAGGTAGCCCTGGGCGTGCGCACCGGCGGCAGGCGTCCCGGTCTGGCCGGGGCACCATGGACCGCGCTTCCGGGCCCGAGCAGGCGCTTCATCGATTCACGGTTTGCAGCAAGGGAAGGCTATCCTAAGTTGTTCCCTTCTTTTATTCCTGCCTTCCCCGAGGCAGCCCTGCAAGGTGGTTTTTTGTGCGCTCGTTCCTCCGGCCCCGCGTCCTTGTGGCAGCACTGGCCACCCTTACCCTGGCCGGCTGCGGCTTCAGCGGCACCCAGACCCAGGCCGTGCAGCCCACCGCCGTGGCCGACACCAGCCAGCGGATCGTAGTGGATAACTTCCGGGCGCCGGTGGCAAACTGGGCCGTCGAGTCCGATGCCGCCTACATCCTTTCCCTGTCCGGGTGCCTGGAGACGCTGACCACCTTCAACCAGGCCGAAGGCAAGGTCCTGCCCTCACTCGCCACCGAGTGGAAGCAGACCTCGCCCCTGGACTGGGACTTCAGTATCCGCCAAGGCGTCAAATTCCAGGACGGCAAAGACCTCACTGCAGAGTCAGTCGTGTCAGCCCTGAACCACGTCCTGGACGCCAAGGTCCCCGCCCGGGCCTTTAACCGCACCATGATCAGCAGCATCACCGCCGTGGACGCCCAGACCGTCCGCGTCAGCACTCCGGCGGAAAACCCGCTGGTCCCGTACCGCCTGGCCAGCGTCAACACCGGCATCCTGGCGCCGGCCGCCTACAAGCCTGAAGGCCTGGACCCGTTCGGGCACTGCACCGGGCCCTTCACTCCCGTCTCGGAGAAGGCAAAGCAGTCCCTGACCCTGGACCGCAACGAGAACTACTGGGGTGGAGAGGTCCAGCTTGCGGGGGCAGAAATCCGCTTCATCACCAACGGCGCCACCCGGGCCGCCCAGGTGCAGACCGGCGAAGCAGACATTTCGCTGTCCATCCCGGTTGCCAGCCTCGCGGCACTCAAAGCTGCCGACGGCGTCAGCGTGCTGGGTGCCGATTCGCCCCGCACTGCCACCATGTACATGAACAACGGGCGCGCCCCGCTGGACAACGTTGACATCCGCAAGGCCATCCGCGAGGCGCTGGACCTCGATGCCCTGGCTGCCAGCGTCTACGAAGGCGCAGCCCTGCCGGCAACCGGGCCGTTCGCGCCGTCCGAGCCCTGGGCGGGGGACAAGCAGGACCAGCAGGTGCAGGACCTCGAGGAAGCCCGCAAGCTGCTGGCCGGCGCCGGCTACACCGCGGACCGCCCGCTGGAGATCATCGCCATCGTGGAGCGCGCGGAGTTCGCGGACGTTGCGGCCGTCGTGCAGGAAAACCTGAAGACCATCGGCATTCCCGTCACCATCACGTCCAAGGAATACGCCTCCGCGGAGCCTGACGTCCTGGCCGGAAACTACGACATGCTGCTCAGCCAGCGCAACCGGCTGATCGACATCGCCGACCCCATCGGGTTCCTCACCGCCGACTACACCTGCAAGGGCACCTACAACCTGAGCCACTTCTGCGACCCCGAATACGACCGGATCATCGCCGAAGCGGCCAAGACCCTGGACACCGGCGAGCGCTACAAGCTGTACGCCGCGGCAGGCCAGATCCTGCAGGACCAGGCGGTCAACGCCTGGCTGGTGAACGAACAGGCCACGGATGCCACCCGCACGAACGTCCTCGGCTATGTCCAGGACCCGCTGTCCCGCTACGTCCTGACCGCGAAGACGGCCAAGGCCGCCTCCTAGTCCGCGCCGCAAAACCAGCCGCATATGCTGCAGTTCATCACCAAACGGACGGCCACCCTGGTGGCCGCCGTTTTGGTGTCCTCCTTTGCGGTCTTCCTGATCCCATACTTCACGCCCGGCGACCCCGTCCGGAAGATTATCCGCTCCCGGGTGGCGGGTGACGCCATCGACGATTCAGCAGTGCAGGGCCTCAGCGAAAGCCTGGGTTTGGACGATCCACTGGCGGTGCAGTACTTTCGGTGGCTCGCGGACTTTTTCAGCGGCGACATGGGCCTGTCCTTCGTCAGTCGCACCCCGGTGGCGGAGCAGGTGCTGCCGGCCCTTTCGGTCACGCTCAGCCTGGTCCTCATGTCCCTGGGACTGGCGGCGGCACTCTCGCTCCCCCTCGGAATCATCTCGGGGCTGCGGCCCGGCAGCACAGCCGACAAAGCCATCACAGCCATAACCCAGGCCCTGATTGCCATGCCGGAATACTGGGTGGCACCAGTGCTGGTGCTGGTTTTCGCACTGAAGCTCTCCATCCTGCCAACGGCGGGCTGGAATGACCTCTCCTCCGCTGTGCTGCCGGCCCTGACCCTGGCCCTGCGGCCCATCAGCTTCTTCACGTCAGCTGTGCGGGCGGGGATCATTGACGCGGCCGCCGCCGAGCACGTCCCGGCCGCGCGGGCCAGGGGGCTCAGCCAGGGCCAGGCCATCCTCCGGCACGTGGTACCGAACGGTCTGGTGCCGCTGTCCACCCTGTTTGCCGTGTGGTTCGCGGGGCTGCTGGGCGGATCGGTCATCGTGGAAGTAATCTTCGCCGTTCCCGGCATGGGCAGGCTCCTGTTCGACGCCGTCGTCAACAGCGATATTCCGCTGGCCCAGGGCGGGGTGGTGGTTGTGGTGGCACTCGCCGTCGGCGTGACCACGCTTGCCGACTTCGTCCACCGGTTCCTCAGCAGGACAGTAGGAGGAACCCTTGCGTAACCGCTTCACAGTGACCACCCTGGCCGCTGCTGTCCTTGCCCTGATAGTGCTGGCCGTGCTGCTGGCCCCATGGATCTCGCCTTATCCGCCGGCCGAGCAGAACCTGGCCGAACGGTTGGCTCCGCCCTCGGCCGCGCACTGGCTGGGCACGGACAACCTGGGCAGGGACACCCTGAGCCGGATCCTCGAAGGCGGCCGGTTTTCCATGTCCGTAGCCGCGCTGGCCACCCTCCTGACCTGCCTTCTGGGCGTGGCCATCGGCATCCTCAGCGCCAGGCGGCGCGGGTGGGTGGACGAATTCCTGACCCGCAGCAACGACGTCCTGCTTGCGTTGCCGGAAATGGTGGTTGCCCTGTTTATCGTTGCGGCGCTTGGCACCGGCTTCGGTCCGCTGCTGCTCGCCCTCGTGGTCACCGGCTGGACGCCTTTCGCCCGGCTGGCCCGGACCCTGGCCTATGACGTCTCCGCCCGGGGCTTCGTGGACGCTGCGCGGGTGGTAGGCTGCCCGCCGTCATTCATTGTGTTCCGGCACGTCCTGCCCCACCTCGCCGCGCCCATCCTCGGCCAGGCAACGCTGCGCTTCGGGCACCTGCTCATCAGCGTGGGGGCCCTCTCGTACCTGGGCCTCGGCGTCCAGCCGCCGCAGTCCGACTGGGGCTCCATGCTGGCGGCGGCACAGCCCTTTGCGGACCGCGCGCCCATGGGGATCCTCGCCCCCGGCCTGGTGATTTTCACCGTGGCCCTCTGCGTCACCCTGATCGGCCAGCGCGCAGCCCACATTGCGGCGGCGCCGCTTCTGATGCCCCAGGCGGCGGACAAGTGAGCCCAGTGGGAACGCGCCTGGTTT
Source organism: Pseudarthrobacter sp. NamE5 (assembly GCF_005796225.1). GTDB lineage: Bacteria > Actinomycetota > Actinomycetes > Actinomycetales > Micrococcaceae > Arthrobacter. The sequence goes on along the minus strand of NZ_VAHO01000010.1, from coordinate 44,900 downwards.
TGGAAGGGCTGGAGGTGCGGCAGGCAAGTGCAGGTGGTGGGGCTCCCGGGAAGCGCCTGCTCTCCGGCGTCTCCCTGTCCGTCGACCCGGGGGAGTTCGTTGCGCTGGTGGGCAGTTCCGGCTCCGGCAAGACGCTGACCGCAATGTCCTGCCTTCGCCTGCTGCCGCCCGGCCTGGACATTACTGGCGGCTCCATAACCTTGAACGGCCTAGACCTGGTCCAGGCCCCCGAGCACCAGCTCAACTCCATCCGCGGCGGCAGGCTGGGGATGCTGTTCCAGCAGCCCAAGCGGATGTTCAATCCGAACCGGACCATCGAACAGCACCTGAAGGAGCCCCTGCGCCTCCACGCGGGCCTGCGGGGCGGCAAGGCGCGCACCAAGGCCCTGGAGCTCCTTGAGGAGGTGGGCTTCGCCGATCCGGGCAAGGGAATCCGCGCCTACCCGCACCAGCTGTCCGGCGGCATGGCCCAGCGCGCCATGACGGCCGTGGCGCTGGCCGGGCAGCCCGGGATGCTGCTGGCTGATGAACCGACGTCGGCACTGGACAAGGTGCTGGAACGCCAGATCCTGCAACTGCTGGACAGGGAACGCAAGGAACGCGGGCTGGGCATCCTCTACATCACCCACAACATTGCCTCCGTCGCGGCCTACGCGGACCGGGTGCTGGTGATGAACTCGGGTTCCATCGTGGAGGCGGCCCCGGTGGGTGAGCTGCTCACCCGGCCAAAGACGGACTACAGCCGCCAGCTGCTGGCTGCCGCACGCCTGGCACCGGAGTCCCGCCGCCGTCCCCCTTCCAGGGAACGCGACATCCTGGTGCTGGACCGTGTGGGCAAGCATTTCGGCCCGCGGCGGAAACTGGGGCATGCTGCACTACACGACGTTTCACTGGCCCTGCGGCGGGGTGAAATCCTGGGGGTGCTCGGCCAGTCCGGCTCCGGCAAGAGCACCCTCGCCAAGGCCATTGTTGGCTTGGAAGCTGCAAGCACCGGTTCCATTGCCCGGCAGCTCGATGCCGCCGGGCCGCGTGAAGCCACCGCCGTGCAGCTGGTGTTCCAGGAACCGCACAGCGCCTTCGACCCGAGGATGACACTCCGCACCAGCCTGCAGGCGCCGCTGCTCCCGCACCGGGAACTTTCGCCTGGGGAGCGTGCCGCAAGGATCGCGGCAGCGATGCAGGAGGTGGAGCTGGACCCGTCACTGCTGGATAAAAGGCCCGGCCAATGCTCCGGCGGCCAGCTGCAGCGGGCGACGATTGCCCGCGCCCTGCTGCTGGAACCCCAGGTCCTGATCTGCGACGAAGCAACCTCGGCACTGGATGCCCTCACGCAGCGCACCATCCTGAACCTGCTGCTGCGGCTGCAGCGCGAACGCAACCTGTCCCTGATCGTCATCTCCCATGACATGGACGTGGTCAGGTACATGTGCGACAGGGTGGCCGTCCTGCTCGAAGGGCAGGTGGTGGAGGTGGCAGAGACCAAAGACTTCTTCGCGGCACCGCAGCACGAGCACAGCCAGGCGCTGGTGTCGGCTTCCATCCCCTGCCGCGCAGACGGGCTGTGGACGGTGCTGGAGGCAGCCAAGCCTTAGGAGCCCGCCCCCCCCGGCAGCACCGCCCGCTACGGCCGGCCGGTCTCCAGCACTGACGCCAGGTCGAAGTTGACCGGTTCCTCCAGCTGGGCGTAGGTGCATGACTCAGGGTCCCGGTCCGGCCGCCAGCGGTTGAACTGGGCGGTATGCCGGAACCGGTCGCCTTCCATATGGTCGTAGCGGACCTCCACCACGAGTTCCGGGTGCAGCGGCACGAAGGACAGATCCTTGCCGGCGCTCCAGCGGCTGCCCTCGGCATTGCGCGGGGTCCGTTCGCCTTCCTCCTGCTTGGCCCAGGCCCACGGGTGGTCGTCGAAATCTGTGACCAGCTGCTGGAGCTGTTGGAACAGTTCCTTCCGCCGCTTCATGGGGAAGGCGCCGATCACGCCCACGCTGGCCAGGCCGCCGTCGTCCTTGTAGAGGCCCAGCAGCAGCGAACCTATGGCATCCGGCCCGCTCTTGTGCAGCCGGTAGCCGGCCACCACGCAGTCGGCCGTCCGCTCGTGCTTGGTCTTAAACATCACCCGCTTGTCCGGCTCGTACCTGCCCTCCAGGCGCTTGGCCACAATGCCGTCCAGGCCCGCGCCCTCGAACTGCTGGAACCACTGTTCGGCCGTGTCCTTGTCCGTGGTGGCGGCGGTGAGATGCACCGGGGCCTTGCTGGCCGCGAGCGCCTTCTCCAAGGCAGCACGCCGCTCGGTAAAAGGCCTGCCCGTGTAGTCGTCGTCGCCCAGGGCGAGCAGGTCGAAGGCCACAAAGCTGGCCGGCGTTTGGGCAGCCAGCAGCTTCACCCGGCTCGCGGCGGGGTGGATGCGCTGCTGAAGGGCGTCAAAATCCAGCCGGTCCCCGGAAGACCCGACCAGGATGATTTCACCGTCCACCACGCACCGGGGCGGCAGGTTTTCCTTCAGCGCCTCGACGAGCTCAGGAAAGTAGCGGGTCATCGGCTTTTCATTGCGGCTGCCGATCTCGACCTCGTCGCCGTCACGGAAGATGATGGACCGGAACCCGTCCCACTTCGGCTCATAACTGAGGTCGCCTTCCGGGATGCCGCTGACGGCCTTGGCGAGCATGGGCGGGACGGGGGGCATCACGGGAAGTTCCATGCTGCCCATTCTTGCCCGGCCACGGCCCCCGGCGGTAGACCGGCGCGGCACAGCCCGCCAGAAGAGCTCAGCCCGCCAACAGCCAGACGATCAGGATCAGCGCCGGGGCAGCCGCCGCGGTCGACAGCAAGATGGTTTCCCGGGCCACCGCAACACCCCGCCCGTACTTGCCGGCGAACAGAAATACGTTCTGGGCCGACGGAAGGGCTGCCATGAGCACCACCCCCAGGAGCATGTGCTGGTCCAGGTTGAAGAGAAAGCGACCGACAACGAACGCCACTGCCGGCATCACCGCTGACTTGAGTGCGGTGGCGGTAAGAATTTCAGCGGTATGCCCGCCGCTTTGCAGCATCCGCGTTCCATGCAGGGACATACCGAAGGCCAGCAGCACCACCGGGACGGCGGCTCCGCCCAGGAGTGTCAGCGGCGCCATCACCGGATCCGGAAGTTCCACGTTGAACGCTGCGAGGATCACGCCCAGCAGGGAGGCGATGATCATGGGGTTCCGGAACGGCTGCGTGACCAACAGCCGGGGGGAAAACTTCCTGGTCCCGGACAGGTCCAGCAGGGTGAGGACCAGCGGGGCGAACAGCAGGAGCTGGACCAGCAGCACCGGGGCCACCGGGGTCGCATCGCCCAGGGCGTAGAGCGTGATGGGGATGCCGATGTTGTTGGCATTGACGTAGGAGCTGGCCATGGCCCCGATGGCGGTTTCAGCCAGGGGTCGCCGGAACCACAGCCTGCTGGCCAGCACATACAGCAAGGCGGTGGCGGCCGCTGTGATCAGGGCAAGCGGCACGTAGGCGGAAAACACCACGCTGAGGTCTGACTCCAGCACCACCGTGAACAGCAGCACCGGGTTGGTGATGAAGAACGCGGTGCGGGTCAGCGCGGAAACCGTCGGCTCCCCGCCCAGTCCGCACCGTGCGGCGATGTATCCCACGGCAATGACGACGCCGATCACCGCCAGCCCGATCAGCACACCGCCCACAATTGGTACTTCCTTCCCTTCCGCCGCCTGCGCAGGAGCAAGAAGTTCCGGAAGCGCAGTATTACAAGTCTCAAACTTATCTGACAAGTTGTTGGGTCGATGCACGGCTGCCCGCCTTGGCGCCGCGTTAAAGGCAAACCCCTCGACACCTCACCACCCGGGACGGTAGAGGTTAACGATGGTTACCGTCGGCTTTCACGCCTCACACGAACAGATCAGCCCCGCCCAACTGCTCAAGGACGTCCAGCACGCGGAACAGGCAGGGTTCGATGCCGCCATGTGCTCGGACCATATTGAGCCCTGGTCTGCCCGGCAGGGCCACTCCGGATTCGCCTGGTCCTGGCTGGGGGCCGCGCTGGCCACCACCGACCTCCGCTTCGGCGTGGTCACGGCGCCGGGCCAGCGCTACCACCCGGCCATCATCGCCCACGCTTCCGCCACACTCGCCAGCATGTTCCCGGACCGCTTTTGGTTCGCGCCGGGCAGCGGCGAGAACATGAACGAGCACATCACGGGTGACGGGTGGCCTGCCAAGGACATCCGGCAGCACCGGCTGGAGGAATGCGTGGACGTGATCCGGCGCCTGCACCGCGGCGAGGAAGTCACCCACCGCGGGCTGGTGACGGTTGAGCAGGCGCGGCTTTGGGATGTCCCGGAAACCCCGCCGCCGCTGATCGCTCCCGCCGTCAGCGTTGCTACGGCGCGGCGGGCCGCGGCCTGGGCGGACGGCCTGGCGACCGTTAACCAGCCGACGGACAAGCTGCGGGACATGCTGGCCGCCTACCGGGACAACGGAGGCCGCGGCAAGGCCATCCTGCAGGTCCACCTGTCCTGGGCCGGGAGCGAACAGGAAGCGGTTGCCGTCGCCCTGGACCAGTGGCGGACCAACACCTACCAGCCTCCCATCCCCTGGGATCTTCCCACCGCTAAACACTTCGACCTCGTGGGCGAACACGTGACCGAAGAACAGGTCCGCACAACGGTCAATATTTCGGCCAGCCTGGAACAGCACGTGGAGTGGCTGTCGGAATATGCCGAGCTGGGCTTTGACGAGCTCTACCTGCACTTCGTGGGACAGGAACAGGCTCCCTTTATCGACGCGTTCGCCGCGGAGGTCCTCCCGCAGCTCCGCACCCCCGGCACAACCTCCGCAGGCGCCCCCGCCGAACCGCAGCTGGTTGCCTCCGCTGCCGAGCCGGCGTCGGACGCTTCAGCATGAGGCTTGCCGAAACGTCGGACCTGTGGTGGAAGAATGCGGTCATCTACTGCCTGGACGTGGAGACGTTCTTTGACGACGACGGCGACGGCACCGGTGACTTCGCCGGCCTCACCCAGCGGGTGGACTACCTCGCCGCCCTCGGCGTGACCTGCATCTGGCTGATGCCGTTTTATCCGTCGCCGGACCGCGACGACGGCTACGACGTGACCAACTTTTTCACGGTGGACCCCCGGCTGGGGACGCTCGGAGACCTGGTGGAGTTCATCCGCGCCGCCCGGGACCGGGGCATGCGGGTGATCGCGGACTTCGTGGTGAACCACACCTCGGACAGGCACCCCTGGTTCGTGGAGGCCCGGAAATCCACTGACAACAAGTACCGGGACTATTACGTGTGGCGGAGCGACACTCCCCCGGACACGTCGTCCGAGGTGGTGTTCCCGGGCGAGGAGGACTCGCTGTGGACCCGGGACGAGGCCACGGGCGAGTGGTACCTGCACATGTTCGCCAAGCACCAGCCGGACCTGAACGTCACCAACCCGCAGGTCCGCGACCAGATTGCCAAGGCCATGGGACTGTGGCTGGAGCTGGGCCTGGACGGGTTCCGGCTGGACGCGGTGCCGTTCTTCCTGGAAACCCGGGGCCAGCCCAAGGACGAGGCCGCCAACCCGGATCCGCATGCCTACCTCTGTGCGCTGCGCAGCTTCGTCAGCCGGCGCAACGGCAGCGCGGTGCTGCTGGGCGAGGTGAACCTGCCGTACAAGGAGCAGCTGGAGTACTTCGGCGGGCCGGAGGGCAACGAGCTGAACATGCAGTTCGACTTTATGTCGATGCAGCACATTTACCTGTCGCTGGCGCGGCAGGATGCCCGGCCACTGGTGGAGACGCTGAAGAGCCGGCCGCCGATCCACCCGGACAACCAGTGGGCCATGTTCGTGCGCAACCACGACGAGCTGACGCTGGACAAGCTCACCGACGGCGAGCGCCAGGAAGTGTTCGCGGCGTTCGGCCCGGAGGAGGACATGCAAATTTACGGGCGGGGGCTGCGCCGCCGGCTGCCGCCAATGCTCGGCGGCGACCCGGAGCACCTCCGGATGGTGTACTCCCTAATGTTCTCCCTACCCGGGACACCCGTGCTCTTCTATGGAGAGGAGATCGGCATGGGCGAGGACCTCCGGCAAAAAAGCCGCGCCGCGGTCCGCACGCCCATGCAGTGGAACAGCGAAAAGAACGCTGGGTTCTCCAATGCCAATGCCGCAGAGCTGGTGGCGCCCCTGGTGCGCGGCGAGTACGGGCCCGAGCACGTCAACGCCGCGGCCGGGAAGCGGGACCCAGAATCGCTGTTTACCTTCATGGCCGCGCTGATCGCGCGTTACCGGGAGGCACCTGAGCTGGGCTGGGGTGAATTTGCCGTGATCGCCCAGCCCGAGCCCGCGGTGCTTGCCCATACCTGCAGTTCCGACGGCGGCACGATGGTTTTGCTGCACAACTTTGGCGAGGACACGGTGAAGGTCAGCGCAAGGGTAGGCGGGGAGGACAGTCCGCCCCAGGCCTACACGGATGCCATGCTGCTGGACCTGTTCGACGGCGACAATATCGCCTTGGAGCCCAACGGCGGCTTCTCCCTGGAGCTGGGACGGTACGGGCACCGCTGGTTCCGCCTGCACCGAAAAGGTGACCGGCCAACCCCCTGACGCTGGGGCTTGTATGCTATATCGACTTTCGATAGATATGAACCGACTATGGTTCAATGCTTATCGCGTATCGATTGGTCATCCCCCTGCGGGTCCTGCTGGTCATGGTGTTCCTGGGACTGCTGGTCGCCCAGGTCATGTCATTTCCCGGCGAGTTTCTCTTCACCACGTGAGGGGCCTGCATTCGACCCCTGGCGGTGGCCTATGCTGCTGTTCTGGGAGCTGGAGGCCCTGTGCCTGCAGGTGGTGATCGTGTGCGTCTGGCGGTTGCTGACCCTCGTCCAGCGCCACCGGATCTTCACCCCGGCCTCGCTGCGGTGGGTCGACGTGATCACGTGGACGTTCGTCCTGGCATGGCTGCTGCTGGCGGTCATGGCAGCCTCCCTCGTCGCGTACATCTACTTCACCCCTGAACTGCGCGATCCCGGGACCCCTTCGGTGTTGATCGGCATCACGCTGATCGGTGCGGTGTTGGTCCTCCTGATTGTGGTGATGCGGGATCTGCTGCGGAACTCGCCAAGCGCAAGATGAGCGTGGGGGAGTTCGCCGAGCGCGTCGGAATTTAGCACCTTGGACGCAATGTGCCGGGTCCTGGACTGCCAGGCGGGGGACCTCCTCGAGTGGGTCCCCGACCGCGCTTCCGCCGAAAGCACTGGCGCCGAAGGGGCGGAGAAGCCGTAAGGCAGTCGACGAACCACCGGCGCGCGTGCTGCGTTTGTGAAAAAATCAACCATGCGCCCCATGCAGCACTCCAGCAAACTCCAGAACGTGCGTTACGAACTCCGCGGACCCATCCTCCAGGCCGCCAAGAACATGGAGGCCGAGGGGCACCGGATCCTCAAGATGAACTTGGGGGACACCGCGCCGTTCGGGCTGGAAGCACCGGAGTCCGTGGTGGTGGACATGATCCACCACCTGCGCGGAGCGCAGGGCTACAGCGATTCGAAGGGCATCTTCACCGCCCGCACCGCCATCTCGCAGTACTACCAGACCCGCGGCCTGATGCAGATCGGCGTGGAGGACATCTTCATCGGCAACGGCGTCAGCGAACTCATCTCGATGTGCCTCCAGGCGTTCATGGAAAACGGCGACGAGATCCTGGTGCCGGCACCCGATTACCCGCTCTGGACGGCGGCCATCACCCTGACCGGCGGCAAGCCCGTGCACTACCTCTGCGACGAGGCGGAGAACTGGTGGCCGGACATGGCCGACGTGGAAGCGAAGATCACCAGCCGCACCAAGGGGATTGTGATCATCAACCCCAACAACCCCACCGGGGCCGTCTACCCGCGCCACATCCTGGAGCAGTTCGCGGAGCTGGCACGCAAGCACCACCTGGTGTTGTTCTCGGACGAGATCTACGAAAAGGTGCTGTACGAGGACGCCAAACACATACACACTGCCTCTGTGGCGGAGGATGTCTGCTGCCTTACATTCAGCGGGCTGTCCAAGGCCTACCGGATGCCGGGCTACCGGGCCGGCTGGGTGGCAGTCACCGGCCCGCTCACCGCCACCGCCGCGTACCGGGAGGGGCTGGAACTGCTTGCGTCCCTGCGCCTGTGCGCCAACGTCCCCGCCCAGCACGCCATCCAGACGTGCCTGGGCGGCTACCAGAGCATCGAGGCGCTGGTGAGTCCCGGCGGCAGGCTGCGGGAACAGCGGGACCTTGCCCACCAACTGCTGACGGCCATCCCCGGCGTAACGTGCGTGCCCGCGGCCGGAGCCATGTACCTGTTTCCACGGCTGGATCCCGAGCTCTACCCCATCAGCAGCGACGAGCAGTTTGTCCTTGACCTGCTGCAGGACCAGAAAATCCTCGTCTCGCACGGTTCGGCCTTCAACTGGCCGGCGCCGGACCACTTCCGGTTCGTCATCCTTCCCACCGCGCTGGACATCCGCGAGGCGGTGCGGAGGATCTCCACGTTCCTGGCGTCCTACCGCGCCAGCCTGGAGCTGCCCTAGGAAACAGCTCCGGCGCGAAGAACTAACCGGCACCTAACCGTGAGGAAACCCCGGCGCAACATTGCGTAGGCACACTTGATTCTGCAGGCAAGAGCCGGCACCAGCCCCAGCCAGGAGCCCCCCATGAAGCAGAAAGCGACACCTCATGTAACCAGAGTCCGCGCCCTGGACCAGCTCCACCGCGGCGACGAGATAGAAGCCCGCCTCTCCGTCGGGCCATCCTACGACGACGTGGTGATCCGCCGCGGCAGTGTCCAGGAGACAGCCCCGGGCATCGGCGTCGTGTGGATCCTGGACCGGCCCACCGGCCTGCGCAAGGCGATCAATACGGACGAATGCAGCGTCTGGCGGTTGGCCTGAACGCTGAGTTCCCCATGGCTGGAAGCGACTATGGCGGGTGTAGCCAGTAAGGGCTACCCGCCGTGCCGAAGCCTCGGCCCCTGCCGTTCAGGCTAACCTCCAGCCACGGACTGGATGACCAGCACCTCCTGGCCTGGGGCAACCTCGGTGTCCAGCCCCTGCAGCCGTCGCACTTCGTCCCCGTCCACGTAGACGTTCACGAAGCGTCGCAAAGCACCTGTCTCGTCACGGAGCCGCCGGGCGAGCACTGCGAAGTCCGAGGTCACTGAATCCAGCAGCTTTCCCACGGTTACCGGCCCCTCAGCGGGCGCAGTCAGGACGGACTGCCCGCCGGCCAGGGGTTGCAGGACATTGGGAAGCACCACCGTGATGTCAGGCATCTGTGACCACTGCTGCCCGCACGCAGAGCACATCCGGAAGGTGGGCGACCACCTCCTGGAAGGTCTCACCCTCATCCGCGCTTGCGTAGACAGTCCCGCCGCGCGTTCCGAAATACACTCCTGCCGGCTCGGCTGCGTCCACGGAGGCAGCATCGCGCAGCACGCTGTTGTACTCCCCGGTGGGCAGGCCGGAGTCCAGCCTCCTCCACGTTGACCCGGCGTCATCAGTGCGGTGGACGGCGAGCTCACCGCCCGGCGGGATACGTTCTCCGTCAGCCTTCAGCGGGACCACCCAGGCCGTACCCTCCCGGCGGGGGTGGGTCAGCATGACAAAGCCGAAGTCGGCCGGCAGGCCCTCGGCAATGGAGTTCCAGGTGTCCGCGTTGTCATCCGTGCGGTAGACCCCATGGTGGTTTTGGGCATAGAGGCGGCCTTCGACGGCGGCGTCCGCTGCAATTTTGTGCACGCACTGGCCGAACTCGGGGTTGGGGTCCGGCATGAAATACGCGGAAATGCCGCGGTTGCGCGGCTCCCAGGAGGTGCCGCCATCGAGGGACCGGTAAACGCCCCCGGTACTCATGGCCACGTGAACCGTGTCCCCCGCCGGATGGACCACAATCGAGTGGGCTGCTGCGCCGCCGTAGCCGGCGCCCCATTCACTGCGGTGCGGATGGTCCCAGAGCCCGCGGTTCAGCTCGAAGTGCTCACCGCCGTCGGTGGATTTCCAGACTGAAATGGGTTCCGCGCCCGCCCACACCACTCCGGGACGGGACTCCCCGTCCGGGTGAATCTGCCAGATTCGCTCCACAGCCGCTCCGGTGTCCTCCGGGAAACGGATGGCACCCTGCTCGGGCTCGGACCAGGTGGCGCCAAAATCATCGGTATGGGCAACGGTGGGCCCCCAATGCTCACTGCGGACCCCCACCATGATCCGGGTGCGGCCGTCCCTGGTGTCGATCCCGACGCTGGGGACCTCGCTCATGAGGAAGTGGGGGCCGCTGAAGGACCATTGGCGCCTGTCCGGGCTGGTGGCCAGCCACAGGCCTTTTTTCGTGCCGATCGCCAAGACAAAACTCTCTGCGGTTGCCATGCCCACCATGCAACCACCGGCCCGGGCGGCCCGCAACGGTTTTCTTCACCAATGTGGGGGAACGCCGGAGTGCGGGAACCAGGCCCGGAAGGTGCGTCAGTCGACGAACTCGGATTGGGTTTCGATGAAATCCCAGTCGGCGTCGGTAAGGATCCCTGTGGGCTTGTCCGGATGCGGTCCACCCGCTTCCGCAATTCCCTGGAGCACGAAAAGGGGCAGCTCCTCGGCACGGAGGTTCTCCCGCAGCCATTCCTTGCTGGCCAGGTCCAGGTCCAGCCACCACATGAAAATTTCCATGGCTTCCACGCACCTTTCGTTTGCTCCAACGTTAGGCCGGGGCGGGTCCGCGGACAAGGTACATCGCCTGCCCGCAAGTAGCCAGTGCAGGTGGTATCGCCACAATGTGGGTACCCGCAAGTAACCCGCCCAGCCAGGAGCGGGAAAAAACGAGTATCCCCTACTCAGGACCGCCCCCATCGCGCCTGCCTAGCCTAAAAACTCAAGCAAGCTGACCGTGCTGTTGGGGCAATCGGCGCAACCGCTGGCCCCTTCCCACCACGGCCCGCTGCACACAAGGAACTGGGGAGAAATCATGAAACGAACCTTCGCCACGCTGGGGGTGGTGGGGCTGGGGCTGATCGGCCTCACGGCACCTGCACTGGCAGCGTCTGAAACAGTCATTGTCTGCCACAGCGACGGAAGCAGCTGGAAGGCGATGGAATTCAACATCAACGGCTTGAACGGTCACGACCAGCACCCGCTGGACATCATTCCGCCGACATCGAAAACGCCGGGCAAGAACTGGACCGACGCGGGCAAGCTTCTCTACGTCGATAAATGCGCGCAGCTGCCGCCAGGCGAGACACTGCCGGAGGTGGACGTGCCGGTCGAGCAACCGCCCGTGGACCCGCCCGTGGATCCGCCGGTGGATCCGCCCGTCGAGGAGCCTCCGGCTGAGGAGGAACCCCCCGCAACCGTTGAAGTGCCGGAGGTGGACACACCTGCTGTCACCCCGGTGGTGGGGCAACCGGCAGAAGTTCCTGCCGCCGTCGTCCCGCCTGCCAAGCTTCCCGAAGCCGGCGCCCCCACAAGCAAGGCACCGGCCGCTGCTCCTGCACCACGGACTACCGCCAAGCAGCAGGCACCGGAACGTTCTTCCACTGCCCCGGCAGCCACAAGCCGGGGTACCAATCAGGGCTACAACGCGCAGACCGCCGTCGGTGGTTCTGAAAGCGCCCCGTCCTGGCTGGCGGGCCTCGGAGCACTTGCGGCTGCCGGAGCTGCAGTGGCAGTCCGCCGCAAGTCGCGCCCCTTCATGACCGCCGAATAACCCCGGTTGTCAGCAAAGCCCGGCTCGTGGCCCTTGCCTCCAAGGCACCGCGCAACCACAGCCCCTTGACAAGGAAGGCGTCCCGCCAGTGCCCGGCGGGGCGCCTTCCTTCCTTTGCACCGCAAACCTGGAAGGAGCACCATGGCCGAGTCACTCAGCCGGCACGCGGCAGAAGCTGAACATCCCCGACGGCGCTGGAACCGGGGAGACGTGGCCATCCTCCTCTGTGGCGTGCTGGCCTTCCTGTCCATCACCTTCGGGGCGCCCCTGTTCCACCAGCCGCAGTCGCCTGCTGGCCGGTCAGCGGTGGAATCAGCGCGCACCATCGAGCCCGCTGACCTTGCAGCTCCGTCAGCACAGCCCGTTTTGGCGAAAACGGACACGGCCCTGGCCGCTGCCGCAACTGCCGGCCCTCCTCCCGGTGCCCTGCCGGAGCCCGCCCTGCCCCAGGCGGCAGCACCGCTCCGGATCCGGTATCCGTCCGCCGACTTCCACGTTCCGGTCCACCCCCTGGAACTGGACAACACCGCACGGGCCAGCCAGACCATCGTGCCGCCTGCTACCAAGGACGGTTACTGGCTCACCGCCTTCGGCAGCCCCGGCGATGGCTCAGAGAACACCACCTACGTGATAGGCCACAGCTGGGACGGTGCTGAGGCGCCGTTCAACCACTTGAGCTCGGCGGCCGCAGTGGGAGAGCGCTTCGAGGTGGATACCGCGGCCGGCACCATCGAGTACCAGGTGGACAGCGTCACCACCTACCTGAAATCGAGCCTGAAGGAAAGCCCCATTTGGGAGATGCTGCCTAACCGGCTGGTCCTGATCAGCTGCTACACAGAGGACCCATGGGGAAAGAATGTGGTTGTCACCGCTTCACCCGCCGTTAGCTAGCGCCGCGGGACCTGTCTAATGGACTTCCCTGAAGAGGACAATGAGCTATGACGTCAAAAGGATTCAGTGGCACGCCCCCACTCCTGGTGGGCGTCACCCCCAGGCAGCACCCTGAGGTGCTGCAGACGGCAGCAACCCTTGCCGCACGGATGGGCGCCCCCTTGCTTTGCGCCTACGTCTACGAGGCCAGTTACCTCGTGGATTGGGATCCGGCCCGGTCGGCCCACCGGCTCTCCCTGCACCCGGATGATGACAAGGAAATCCGCGGGCTGACAGCGGAGCTCAGCGCAGTCATAGAAGCTGCGGTGGCGAAAGTGCCCGCAGGAACAGCGGGCGTGGAATGGACACTGCGGACGCTTGCGGGAGATCCGGCACGGGCCCTTGCGCAGCTCGCTGAGGAAACCAACGCGCCCATGATCATAGTGGGTACCAGCGAACGGGGGTTTTCGCACCGGCTGGCAGAGGTGCTGAACGGTTCATTGGCGGGATGGTTGACCCATCACCAGAGCCGTCCGGTCCTGGTGGTCCCTTACCGGAGGCCAGCCCATGAGGACCGGCCGTGATCCGCGCCGCCGGGCTGTCCAACCCCTGAATATGGCCATGGAAAGTAAAGCGAAAGTAGTTATTCCGCAGGGTGGCGGACGGCTTTGCCAGCCACTAAGCTGATTCAAGCAGGCCGGTTACAGCAGATGGAAGCCGGAACCTGCCCAAGAACTGCTCCGGAGTGCGTATCCCCCAATAACGCACTCCGGAGCTTTTTTGTGTCCTGGAACCACGCGGGGGGTGCACTGGATGCTGATACCCCCTAGGGGTCGTTGCGGTATACCCACGGGGGGTATATTCTCGATATATGAGTACGACAGAAGAAGAGGCTGTTCCCGCCCCGCACGGGGCGTCAAACCTGGCGCAGCACGGTTACGCCGGAAACAAGGAGGCCTACCTCCGCCGGCTCAAGCGCATCGAGGGCCAGGTCCGGGGCATCGCGCGCATGGTGGACGAGGACAAATACTGCATCGACATCCTCACGCAGGTATCCGCCGTCACCAAAGCCCTGCACGCGGTAAGCCTCGGCCTGGTGGAAGAGCACATCGGCCACTGCGTCGTGGGCGCCGCTTCTGAACCTGACCCTGCGGTCCGCGCCGAAACAATCGACGCGAAGGTCAAGGAAGCAGCCGATGCCATCGGCCGCCTGCTCCGCTGAACCGACCGTCCACCCACCATCAGCCGATTACCCCCCGCAAGCCAGCAAGGAGCAAGCCATGAGCACCACCTCCCCCACCACCACTACCGTCAGCGTTTCCGGGATGACCTGCGGACACTGCGTATCGGCCGTCACCGAAGAACTCGAGGCCCTGACGGGGGTCGAAGCAGTGGACGTGGACCTGAACGCCGGAGGCATCTCCACCGTGACCATCACTTCCAGCAAGGAACTGTCACCCTCGGAAATCGGCGAGGCCGTGGCCGAGGCCGGCTACCTGGTCGTCGCCAATCGGGCCTAGCACCGGCATTGTATTCGGGGAGCCCGATGAGCAAACAGGAACTTCTCCACGATCCCGGAATCCGGGTGGTGGAACTGGACATTGAAGGCATGACCTGCGCCTCCTGCGTCAACAGGGTGGAGAAAAAACTCGGCAAGATCGACGGCGTCCACGCTTCGGTAAACCTTCCGTTGGAGTCAGCCTCCGTAACAGTTCCCGCCGGCATCACAGACCAGCAGCTGGTGGATACCGTCAACGCTGCGGGCTACAAGGCTGCGGTCCGCACTCCGGAGCCGCCAGCCGGTGCCGGAGCCGCTGAAGATGCTGATGCCCATGGAGCAGCGCAGCTCCGCCCCCGGCTGATCCTGGCGGCACTACTGACCGTGCCCGTCTTCCTTATCTCCATGGTCCCCGCAGCACAGTTCCCGCACTGGGGCTGGGCGGCGGCACTGCTGGCACTGCCGGTGGTCACCTGGGCCGCCTGGCCGTTCCACCGCGCAGCCGCCATCAACGCCCGGCACCTGGCATCCACCATGGACACCCTGGTATCCATAGGCGTTGCTGCCGCGTACCTGTTCTCCGGCTGGCAGCTGCTCGCAGATCCCCGCATGACGGAGCACCCCGGCATGGAGGGTATGGAGACGGGCGGCCTTTACTTTGAGGTGGCCGCTGTCGTCACCACTTTCCTGCTCCTGGGCCGGTACCTGGAAGCCAACGCCAAGCAGAAAGCCGGCGACGCCCTGCAGGCCCTGCTCCACCTGGGCGCCAATGATGCCACCATTTTGCGGCACGGCAGCGAACAGCGGATCCCCGCCGGCCAACTCCAGGTGGGCGATGTCCTGGTGGTGCGCCCCGGGGAGAAGATCGCCACCGACGGCGTGGTGACGGACGGCAATTCCGCCGTGGACGCCTCCCTGGTAACCGGCGAATCTGTGCCGGTGGAAGTAGGCCCGGGCAGCCAAGTCACCGGCGCCACCATCAACACCTCGGGCCGCCTCCTGGTGCGTGCCACCCGGGTGGGTTCCGATACAACGCTGGCCCAGATCGCACGGCTGGTGTCCCAGGCCCAGACCGGCAAAGCACCCATCGCACGGCTGGCGGACCGCATCAGCGCCGTCTTCGTTCCGGTGGTCCTCGCCATCGCAGCGCTGACGTTCGTGCTGTGGCTTCTTTTCGCGGGACCGGACCTGGGCAGCGGTGACCTGCGCCCGGCATTCACGGCGGCCGTCGCCGTCCTGGTCATTGCCTGCCCCTGCGCGCTCGGACTCGCCACTCCGGTGGGCCTGCTGACGGGAACCGGACGCGGTGCCCAGCTGGGCATCCTCATCAAGGGACCGCAGGTCCTGGAGGACACCCGGACCGTTGACACCATCCTCCTGGACAAGACAGGTACGGTGACCACCGGCATCCTCGCGGTTGACGCTACAGCCGCCTTCAACGGGTTCCGGGAGCGGGAGGTGCTGCGGCTGGCAGGTGCCGTGGAAGCGGCGTCGGAGCATCCGGTGGCGCACGCCATTGCTGCTGCGGCAGCGGATAAAACGGACGACGACGGCCCGCTTCCGGCCGTACAGGGCTTCCGGTCAGCGCCGGGCGGCGGCGTCTCGGGGACCGTTGAGGGCAGGCACGTCACGGCAGGGCGCACGGGCTGGCTGCAGGAGAACGGCATCATCCTGACAAACGGGCAACAGCAGGAGCTCGCCTTGGCGGAAGCCACAGGAGCCACTGCCATCTGGGTTGCCGTGGACGGCGCCGTTGCCGGCATCATCAGCCTCCGCGACACCGTCAAGGAAGGTTCCGCCGCCGCCGTTGAACGCCTGAAGCGGCTGGGCCTGCGCCCCGTCCTGCTCACAGGCGACAACGCTGCCGTGGCAGCGCAGGTGGCGGCCGCCGTCGGCATTGCCAAGGATGACGTCTATGCCGGGGTCCTGCCGGAGGGGAAAGTCGAGGCTGTGCGAAGGCTGCAGGCAGGGGGAGCCATCGTGGCCATGGCGGGCGACGGCGTGAACGATGCTGCCGCCCTGGCGCAGGCGGATCTGGGAATTGCCATGGGTTCCGGTACGGACGTTGCCATCGAAGCGGCCGACCTGACCGTAATGGGCAACGACCTCGCCCAGGTGGCGCAGGCCATCGAACTGTCCCGCCGGACCTTGGCCACCATCAAAACAAACCTCTTCTGGGCGTTCTTCTACAACGCCGTGGGCATCCCGGTGGCCGCCCTCGGCCTGCTCAACCCGATGATCGCAGGCGCCGCCATGGCCGCCAGCTCGGTCCTCGTGGTTGCCAACTCGCTCAGGCTGCGGAGTTTCGGAAAGCAGCCCGCCGGCAGGTAGGCGGAGGCGTCAGGCTGCGCCGTACCGCATAGCTGCCCGCGCCTTGGCCTTGGCCGCCTCGGATTCCCGGTCCTTGGGCGGGGCCTGCGTGACCAGGGAGTCCAGGAGGTGCTGGGTGATGTGGGCGATCTCGTGGACTGCTTCATCAAAGGCTTCCTGGTTCGCCTTGGACGGCTTGGTGCTGCCGCTGATCTTGCGCACGTACTGCAGTGCGGCGGCGTGCACTTCCTCGGAGGTGGCGTGCGGTTCGAAGTTGTGGAGGGTTCGGATGTTCCGGCACATAGTGCAATGCTAGGCTCTGGACCGCCTGGGATCGACCCCCTCCTGCAGGTTGCAGCACTGGTCCGGCACCCTGTCCATGGGGGCGCCGTCCTTGGGGAGTTCGCCATGGGCAGTGGTGCCCATCGACGGTGTCCTTGAAGGCCGGGTAGGTTTAGGCAATGGATCTTCCGGATCAGCCGGGGACCGCTGGGGGCGCCGATCTGGTTCGGTTCCAATGACCACACAAGGAGAAACTGATGGCTATTTGGGGTGCAGACGTTCAGCAGCTTCGTCAGCTGGGCAGCAAGCTTCAGGCAGGTGCGTCCGAAATCGAGACGCAGAAGTCCACTCTCACCAAGGCCCTGAGCAGCACGAACTGGGAGGGGCCGGACGCAGACAAGTTCCGCAATGAGTGGTCCGGCACCCACACCGCCATGCTGACCAAAGTTGCAGAAGCACTGAAGGAAGCCGGCACGCAGGCGAGGAAGAACGCCGAGGAGCAGGACAACGCGTCCCGCTGACCTTACGGCTTGCACAGCCCTGGCAGTGCCCGTGCAGGGAAGGGGACCGGACACCCGCATGGTGTCCGGTCCCCTTCCCGATTAATTACTGCCCTCTTCCGCTGCTGCGGCACGAACGGCGGCCAGTCCCACTTAAGGTACGGGTTCGACGTCGTTCGCGTGCTCCAGCGGTGACGCCGCCGGAAGTGCCGCCGCCTTGCCTGCCCCCGGCGACTTGCCCGTGTCTGCAGCGGCCCCTTCTTCAGTCACGGCCGCCGGCCCCCGCAGTTCATCGAGGCGCACCAGGATTACTCCGCCTACAATCAGTACGCCGCCGAGGAGCTGGATGGCCCCCGGCAGCTCACCGAGCAGGAGCCAAGCCCAGATCACGGCGAACAGGACCTCGGTCAATGACACAAAGGATGCAACCTTGGAACCCAGCGCCCGGGCGGCCATTATCCCGGACACGTAGGCCAGTACCGTTGCCAGGACCACCAGCCCGGCCAGGGAAACCCACCATGGTGCAACCCAGGGACCCAGCCTGGTGTCCGCGGTGCTGAACGCCATTGGCAGCAGCCCCGTGGCTGCGGCAAGCCACATCACTGCGGCACCCACCAGCAGCCCGCCGGAGGCCAGCACGATGGGCGGCAGGGTGTCGTTCTCCTTGGCGGTTATGAAGAAATACATGGCGAGGCACACTGCGGCGGCAACGCCCCACAGGACCCCCACCAGATCCACAGTGACGGCGCCGGTGAGGTCCAGGACCAGGACCAGGCCGCCCAGCGAGAGCAGGGTTCCACCGAAGGTCAGCGCCCGGGGCCGTTTCCGGCTCGCGGCCCACAGCCACAGCACGATGATCACGGGGGCGAGGTACTCAAGCAGGAGCGCCACGCCAACGGAGAGCCTGGCCACGGCGTTGAAGTAGAACAACTGGCAGGCTGCCACCCCTATCAGGCCGAACAGCACGATGGTCATCCAGTTGTTCCGGAGCTGGTGCCAGCGTCCTTTCAGGGCGGGCAGCGCCGGCACGGCGAGGATCAGGGCGGCCCCGGTAAGCCGGGCAGTGACCGCCGCTCCCGGAGACCATCCTGTTTCGAGCAGCGACTTGGCGAACGATCCAGACAGGCCGAAGACGGCGGAGGAGAACAGGGCCACCCCCAGGCCGGAGGCGAGGAAGCTGCTCCTGCGCGCGGGCGCCTGGCTGGGCGTGCTGTTGGCGGCAGCGGACATTGATCGCCTCCTGTCAGGAGTAAAGTGGGATTATGATCATGACAGTACGCGACGGCACTGTAAGGAGTCAAGATGGTTTTTGCCCCTGACACCGAGGTGGCGCTGCGCACTGTGGTGAACCTGGTCAATTCAGCCGCGAACGGAAGCGAGGCGCTTGCCACTCCGGAAGACCTGGACCATTTCCTGGCGGCCGAAGGTTTCAGCGGTTCCCGCACCCGGGACGGGGAGGAGCTGGCAAGCGTGCGTCAGCTGCGCCAACAGCTCGCGGAACTATGGACGGCGGATGAAGATGCCGCCGTCCAAACGGTGAACCGCCTGCTGCGCGAGGCACGGGCGCTGCCGCAACTGGTCAAGCACGACCAGTGGGACTGGCACCTGCACGCCACCACACCGGAAGCTCCCCTGGTCCACAGGATGAGCACGGAAGCTGCGATGGCACTGGCCGACGTGATCCGCGGCAAGGAGATGGACCGGATGCGCACCTGTGAGGCTGAGGACTGCAACGCAGCGGTGCTTGACCTCAGCCGGAACCGGTCGAAGCGGTACTGCGACACCGGCAACTGCGCCAACCGGGCGCACGTCGCTGCGTACCGCGCACGCCAGGCGGCCGCCGGGTAGGGCCGGCAGGTCCGGCGCGTGATGCGGCGGGGCTAGTGACCGCTCCGGGCATCCGGACCGTCGGCCGGGGAAGGCGGGTCCTGATGGCCGGCGGGCCCGAACCCGTGGGTCGGTTTCCGCGCTGAACTGAGGTTCACGCCGGATCCTTTGCCCAGGTGTTCAGCGTTGTCCTTGTAGCTCATGGACAGCATCGCGGCAATCACGAGGGTGACGATGAACGCAATGCCGGCGGAGGTGAAAGCCAGGTCGAAACGGGGCGCACGTGCACTGCCCCCGGAAGCGAAGATCAGGACGGCCACAAAGGCGATCACGGCAAAGAACGCGGAGAACATCAGCGGGCCCTTCACCGAGGTCCGCAGATCGCGCGGTTTTCCTGGATGCTGGTCTGCCACGGTAATTCCTCCCTGCAGGCGGCACGGGGCCGTCCTGGTTTACGTGTTGCGGTGTTTGCCCGGCCAATTTTCTACAAGGAGTAGAACCGCGCTCTCCTAGTTTACGGCTTCTGCGCGGTCCTTGGGGCATCGTGCCGCAGCGTCAGGCCCGAGAGGACCCACAGGACACCCGTGATAATTGCTCCTCCGCCGACCACTCCCAGCAGGGCGTGCGCCCCCAGATGGATGAAAAACGGCAGGATGGCAGCAGTGCCAAGGCCTATGGCTCCGGAGGTAATCCAATCCCGGGCCAGCACATGCCGGCCGCGCTGCGTCAGTCCACAGAAAAGCTCCAGCGCCCCCGCAACACCCAGGCCCACAGCCGCGACCACGCCGAACAGCAGGTCCCCGTGCAGCAGCACCGCAGACAGCCCAGCCCCGGCAAGCACCGCGCCCGCAGCGGACAGCATCTTGCCCGGCGCGGCGTCCCGCTGGAATCCAGTTGCCGGAATGCCCCGGAGCAGGAGCACGCCGGTGGCCAGCAGGTAGAGCCCGCCGGCCCAGCCCATGACCTCCACCGATGGAGCAGCCCAGAAGATGGTTACGGCGCCGAACAGCAGGGCTGCCACGGCGCGCAGCAGGACCGGCTTCCAGAGGTCAGGCCGGGGGCCGGAATCGAAAGCAGTTCCTGCTGGTGTCCTTGGTTGCGTCACCAATCCAGTTTAGTGGCGGCGTGTGCCTGGCAGAACTTGGTTCCTGCCCCCGCTGTTCCTGCCCAGCCCCCGCCGGGTCGTGGCGCACGGTGCTGCGGGGGTCCCGCCCGGCTGGCCCTACGCAGAGCCCAGCACCATCCAACGGTCGGATCGGGCACGGAGGCCAAGGGTCACGGCGCGGGCGGCCATGTAGCCAAGGGCAAAGACCGCCCACAGCCAGCCGAGCCCGGGCCCGCCCGAGGCATTCGAGAGTGCCACGGCTGCCAGCAACGGCACATAGGCTGCGAGGTTGATCACCCCGGCCAGGGCAAGGTACTTTGCGTCCCCCGCGCCAATCAAAACGCCGTCCAGCACGAAGACAAAGCCGGCGATGGGCTGGCCTGCGGCGAGGATCCACAGGGCAAGGGCCAGGACCCGCTGCACCTCGGGATCGGAGGTGAAGAGCGCACCGGCCCACGGGGCGGCCAGCGCCAGGAGGGCACCCGTGACTGCACCGAAGCCCACTCCCCACCGGATCATGGTCCGGGTCAGGACCTTGGCCTTGACTGGGTTGGAAGCCCCCAACTCCTTGCCGATCAGCGCCTGGGCCGCGATGGCCAAGGCGTCCAGGGCGAAGGCCAGGAAGGAAAAAATCGTCATCGCCAGCTGGTGGGCGGCAAGGTTGACGGCCCCCTGCGCGGTGGCCACCAGCACTGTGGCCAGGATGGCAATCCGGAGGCTGAGGGTGCGCAGCATCAGCCATGACCCCACCCGCGCCATGCTGCGCATGCCCCGCACGCTGGGAAGCAAGCCCACGCCGTACCCGGCAGCGTTGCGCCTCACAATGATTAGGTAGACGCCGGCCATCACCCACTGGGCCACACTGGTACCCACCGCCGAACCTGTGACAGACCACCCGAGACCGTAGACCAGCCACAGATTCAGGACGATATTAAGACCAAAGCCGGCTGTGGCCACCACCAGCGGAGTGCGGGCGTCCTGGAGCCCGCGAAGGAGCCCGGTGCCGGCGAAAATGAGGAGGATGGCCACCAGCCCGGGCGTGGACCAGCGGAGATAGTCGACGGCAAAGGTCCGCACTTCGCCCTCCGCTCCCAGGAGACCGATCAGGGGCTCGGCTGCCACGAAGCCGGCCGCCGCCAGAACCAGGCCGAGCAGCAGGGCCAGCCACACGCCGTCGCGCCCTGCCGCGAGCGCCTTGCCCAGCTGGCCGTCACCGACGGCGCGGGCAACGGCAGGTGTTGTGGAGTAGGCCAGGAAGACCATCAGGCCGACGGCGGTGTGCAGCACGGCGGACGCCAGCCCGACGCCGGCCAGTTGCGCAACGCCAAGGTGGCCCACTATGGCCGAGTCAGCCAGGAGGAACAGCGGTTCAGCCACCAGCGCACCAAAGGCAGGGATGGCCAGCCGGAGGATTTCGCGGCCATGTCCCTTGGCGGGCGCAGCAGCAGCGGGGACAGGCAAGTGGGGCACGATGCCCAGCCTAGCCGCCCTCTTGCCGGCAGCCGCCTGCGCATGACAAGGGACACATTGTGACGCTGATAGTTGACTCTTCAACTATTTATCCGCGAGACTTGAACGATGAACCAATCACGACTTACCACCACCGCCATCACCGTCCTACGGATCGTCCTGGGCTTCCTCTTCGCAGCCCACGGCTGGCAGAAGTTCAACGAATGGACCATCGCGGGCACCCAGGCGTCGTTCGCCAAGATGGGTGTGCCGGCAGCAGAAATAGCGGCACCTGCGGTTGCCGTGCTGGAACTGGCCGGGGGCATCGCCCTGATCCTGGGGATCCTGACCCGGGTGGTCGCCGCCCTCCTGGCCGTGGACATGCTGGGAGCCCTGCTCCTGGTGCACGCCTCCGCCGGCGTCTTCGCCGCCAATGGCGGCTACGAGCTGGTGCTGCTTCTCGCCGCTGCGGCCTTCGCCCTGGCCCTTACCGGCGCCGGCCGCCTGTCCGTGGACCGCGCCCTTTTTGGCCGCCGCAACTCCAAGCTGGCGGCGCTGGCCTAGCCAATTACTGCTCGACGGCGGCCTGGCGTCTCGGTGCCCGGCCGCCGTCGCTGTTTAACCGGCACCGAAGGTGCGAGCACCGGCCCGGGCTGCCGTCGTTGGTTTCGCCAGCTCGCCGGAACGTCGTCCAGGCGCCGTCCCGCTAGGGTCTCCCGGACGAGTTCCAGTCATTCGGGCGAAGTTCGGGAAAGTTGGGAAAACGCTTGCCAACCGGGCGGCGCTGCTGATAAACCATCTCTAGTGCAGTGCGAGCTGCATCACCGCATCCAGGTCTCAGGTTCACACGGGTCTCTCCCGGGAATGCCACACCAACGCGCACGCAGGGGAAGCGAGCGCCTTTGTTGAAACGTTCCAAGCCATGGCCGGGCTGCCTTGCCACCGCTCATCGAAGGAGATGTCCGTGACCAGACCACCGCAAGCTATCCCTGTTCAACCGGAGGGCCAGCCACCCCGGCGGAGCTTCGTCCACTCCGGAGCCAAAGCCGCCACCGCCGTGGCCGCCTCCGCTGCCATCGCACTGGCCGGGCTGCCCCCGGTCCACGCCGACACGGCACTGCCGCCGGTGGGAAGTGGTTTCAAGTTCGACTTTGGTCCGGGCGCCACAGCGGACGGGTACACCGCGGTAAGCGCCGGCACGCAGTATTCCCCGACTGGAAAATTCGGCTTCACGGATACCGCTGTCACCTCCGGCGTTGACCGGGGCACCGGAGACTCCCTTCGCTCCGACTTTGTCCAGGCCCAGGGCAGCACCTTCCTGGTGGACCTGCCGAACGGCGACTACACGGTCAAGCTGATCGCCGGTGACGCCACGGAAGCCACCAACATTGCCATCACCGCGGAGAAGATGGCCAAGGTCCAGCTCACGGACCGGCCTGCGGGGCAGTACCTGGAAATGGAGTTCCCCATCTCCCTTGTGGACGGCCAGCTCAATCTGGATTTCACCGGGACGGCCGCAAAGATCAACTCGCTGGTGATCGCTGCAAGGGCTCCCCGGGCTGCCACTACGGACCCCGGCGTCTACCTCGCGGGTGACTCCACCGTGCAGACCTACGACCCCGGATTTGCACCCCAGGCCGGCTGGGGCCAGATGATCGACCGCTACTTCGAGGGCAGCGTCTCCTTCAAGAACCACGCCATCGGAGGCCGCAGCTCCAAAAACTTCATCACCCAGGGACGGCTGGATGAAATTCTGCGGGTTATTAACCCCGGCGACTACCTGATGGTCCAGTTCGGCCACAACGACGCGACCGTCGGTGTGGACGACCGCTACGCCTCCCCCGCGGACTACAAGGAGTACCTTCGGACGTATGTCCACGGCGCCCGCCAGCGCAGCGCCGTCCCGATCCTGGTGACCCCCGTGGGGCGCCGTGACTTCGACGAGGCCACCGGCAAGTTCCGCGTCAGCTTCCCTGAGTACGTGGCAAAGATGCAGGAACTGGCGGCCGAAGAGAACGTGGCCCTGGTGGACCTCTCGGCGTCAAGCCGGGCCTACTACGACCAGATCGGCCCGGAGGATACCAAGTCTGTCTTCCTCCACGTCGATGCAGGCGTCTACCCCAACCGTCCTGCGGGCACCGTCGATAACACCCACTTCCAGGAATACGGCGCAATCCAGATTGCCCGCCTCGTTGCCAGCGGAGTGAAGCAGCTCAGCGTTCCGCTGGCATCGCGCGTCAAGGAAATCGCGCCGCCGCCGTCCGTTCCTGCGAAGCCCCAGAACCTGGTGGCCGGTAGCGTCTCCAACGCGGGCGCCCTGCTCAAGTGGCAGCCTGTTGAAGGCGCCGACATTTACAAGGTGTACCGGAAGCTGGCTGCGGAACCGGACAGCGCCTACAAACTCACCACTACCGCCACCGTGCCAACCACCAACCTCAGCGGACTCGCCGAAGGCACTGCTTACCACGTCCGGGTGGCTGCCATGAACGGCAAGGGCCTCTCGGAACCCAGCGACACTCTCACGGTGACCACGAAACAGGCCAAGTACAAGTTTGACTTCGGGCCGGTGGGAGCGCCGCTGGAGGCCGGCTACACCGAGGTCAACCGGACCATGCCCTACACTCCTGAACGCGGCTTCGGCTTCAAGGACGTCTCGGTGCTCAGCGACCGGGACCGCGGGGCCGTAACCAGTAACCTGCTGCGCGACTTTGTCCTCAGCGGCTCCAGCTTCGAATTCCAGCTCGACGTGCCCAACGGCACCTACGCCCTGAAGACCTACCACAGCGACTGGATCGGCTCCACCCGGACGGACGTAGCCGCAGAGGGTACGCCCTACGGCCAGGTGACCTCGAGCAGGGCATCCTCGGCCACCAAGATCATCAACCAGGTCCTGGTCTCTGACGGACAGCTGAACCTGGCCATCAGCGGCTCCGGCCAGCGCCTCAACGGCCTGGAGGTTACCCCGCTGCTGGTCGGCCCCACCAACCTGCACACCGTCTCTGTGGATGCAGGAGCCGAACCTCCCACGGTGGACCTCGCCTGGGACCCCGTGACCGACGCCGCCGGCTACAAGGTGTTCCGCCAAGCTTCCTACGAGGCTGAGCCGCAGCTGATCGGGGAAAACGTCACGGCTCCGTCCTTCCGGGATGCCACCGCGTACGCAGGCCTGAAATACAAGTACTTCGTCACCGCCCTGGACAACACCGGGCTTGAATCAGTTCCCTCCAACACTGTGGAAACAGCCCTGGTTGACCCGGACACTCCGGTCCCGGCAGCCACAGGCAAGGTGGACGTCAAGGCTGTGGAAAAGACTAGCGTCACCCTCAAGTGGCAGAAGGTGGCCGGCGCCGCCGCGTACCACGTCTATCGCTCCACCTCTCCTGATGGACCCTTCGACTTTGTGGGCCGCGCCGCCGAGGTGAACTACACGGACTACACCGTTCTGACCACTATCAAGTACTACTACCGGGTCACCACGGTAAACAAGGGCGGCGAGTCCGCACCTTCCCCGGTTGTGGGAACCGAAAAAGTCAATGTGGTGAACCGGCAGATGGAGCGGCTGGACCGCGCTCCTGTTGCCCTGCTCACTGACGGCGGAGTCCGCGTGAGCTGGCGGATGCTGGGCCTTGACCCCGAACAGATCGGCTTCCACGTGATCCGCGACGGCGTCCAGCTCACCGAGGAGCCGATCCGCAGCAGCACCACGTTCCTGGATCCCGCAGGAACACAGTCCTCGAAGTACGTCATCAAGACCGTGGGCAACGGCGGCGAACACTCCACCTCCGAGTTCACGCCGATGGCGCAGGATTACCTGTCCATCAAGCTGGACAAGCCCGCGGACGACTACACGAAGGACGGGCAGCCGTACAGCTACTCTGCAGGCGACTCCAGCGTTGCCGACCTCGACGGCGACGGCAGCTATGAGATCCTTCAGCTGTGGTCCCCGTCCAATTCCAAGGACAACTCCCAGGCCGGCTACACGGGAACGGTCTATGTCGATGCCTACAAGATGGACGGCACCAAACTCTGGCGCATCAACATGGGCCCGAACATCCGGGCCGGTGCCCACTACACGCAACTGCTTGCCTACGACTTCGACGGTGACGGCAAGGCTGAGGTGGCTCTGAAGACGGCGGACGGCACCCGGGACGGTGCGGGAACGGTAATCGGGAACGCCGGTGCCGACCACCGCAACAGCAGCGGGTACGTGCTGACGGGCCCCGAGTACCTGACGGTCTTCCACGGGGCCACCGGCACCGTCATGGACACGGTGGCCTATGACCCGCCCCGCGGCGATGTCGGGGCCTGGGGCGATACGTACGGCAACCGTGTGGACCGCTTCCTGGGGGCCGTTGCTTACCTCGACGGCGAACGGCCCTCCATGATGTTCAGCCGCGGCTATTACACCCGGACCGTGCTGGCCACGTACGACCTGGCGGGCGGCAAGATCACCAAGCGCTGGATCTTCGATTCCGATGCTGCCGGCCCGCAGTACCGCGGCCAGGGCAACCACAACCTGTCAGTAGCGGATGTGGACGCCGACGGCAAGGACGAGTTCGTCTTCGGCTCCATGACCATCGATGACAATGGCAAACCGCTGTACAACACCGGCCTTGGCCACGGTGACGCCATCCACACGAGCGACCTGGATCCTTCCCGCCCAGGGTTGGAGACCTTCGCCGCGCACGAGGATATGGGGTCGAGCGGCAACAGGGGCGCAACTTTCCGCGACTCACGGACCGGTGAAGTGATCTGGAGCATCCCGGCCGCCAAAGACACGGGGCGCGCAGCTGCCGGCGACATCGACCCCCGCCACGCGGGCGCCGAAGGTTGGGCCATCGGCGGCGACGCCGCCTGGAACTCCACGGTTGGTCAAGTTCGTTCAGCCAAGGGCGAGCTGATCGCCAACACCATCCCGGCAGCCAACTTCCTCGCCTGGTGGGACGGCGACCTGCTGCGGGAAATCGTGGACCACGACTGGAACCCTGCCACGAACTCCGGCACACCCAGTATCGGCAAGTGGAACTGGAACACCGGATCCACCGATCGCCTGTTGACCGCCACGGGTGCCAAGTCCAACAACAGCACCAAGGGGACCCCGGCCATCCAGGCGGACCTCCTGGGTGACTGGCGCGAGGAGATCGCATGGCCCTCGGCCGACAGCACCGAGCTGCGGATCTACACCACCACTGCCGGCACCGAGGTCCGGCTGCGGACATTGATGCATGATCCGGTGTACCGCCTCTCCGTTGCACGCGAGAACATCTCGTACAACCAGCCGCCGCACCCCGGCTTCTATATCGGGGAAGGAATGGAGCTGCCGGGCCAGCCGGACATCGTTTACAGCACCGCCGGCTAACACCGCTGATGGTTCCACTGCCCCGTCCGCCGCCCGGCGGGCGGGGCAGTGGCGTTGGCAGGAACGTGCCGGCCTTGCTTGACTCCAACCCGCCGGTAACACTGCGCCTCAGTATGATCGCAGCATGACCGAGACCCATGCCACCAATTCCGTGACCCTTCGCTTCCTGGCCGCCCCCACGGACGTGGGCCACAGCGGCTCCGTGGATGCCGGAACGGTGCTGGAGTGGGTGGACAAGGCGGCGTATGCGGCAGCAGTTGGCTGGGCGAAGTCATACTGCGTCACCGCCTACGTGGGGAACATCCATTTTGCTGATCCCGTCAACAGCGGCGACATGGTGGAGGTTGAGGCCACCATCGTCTACACCGGACGCTCCTCGATGCATATCCGGACCGTGGTTTCCTCGGGGGATCCCAAGGGCGGCCCCGCAACCATGCGGAGCCAGTGCATGGTCATTTTCGTGGCGGTGGGCGAGGACGGGAAGCCGATCCCGGTCAAGCAGTTCGAGCCGGTAAGCGCCGGGGAAATCGAACAACGGGACCATGCCCTGGCCCGGATCAAGGTCCGCGAGCAGATTGTGGAAGCCATGAACCGGCAGGAATATACCGACGCCGGCACGGCCGAGCGGGTGGTTTTGCGCTTCATGGCCGCGCCCACTGACGTGAACTGGGGCGGTAAAGTGCACGGCGGAATCGTAATGAAGTGGATCGATGAGGCCGCCTACGTGTGCGCCACCCGCTACTGCGGGATGGATACCGTGGCAGTGTTCTCCGGCGGAGTCCGGTTCTACCGGCCGCTGCTGATCGGCCACGTGGTTGAGGTGGAGGCACGTTTGGTCTACACGGGCAGCAAGGGCATGCACATTGCCGTGCACGTCCGCTCGGGGGACCCCAAGAGCCGCGAGCTGAACCTCACCACCTACTGCCTGACGGTCATGGTGGCGCGCGACGACGAGGGCAACTCCGTGCCTGTCCCCGCCTGGGTGCCGGTCAGCGAGGAGGACAAGCAGCTGCACGCCCATGCCAGGGAGCTGCTGGAGATCCGGGGGACTGCCCCGGGCAACCGCCTGCCCAACCATCTGCTGGAACAGGTTTCGGACCCAGCCCCCGCTGCCGGCTGAAGCTCGCCACCTGGCCCCGGCATGGACGGCCTGGCTAGAAGCCGCCCCCGCCGGCGTCAGCCGCCATGTTGGCAAACCGGGAGTAGTGGCCCTGGAAGGCCACCACGATGTCCTTGGTGGGGCCGTTACGGTGCTTGGCCACGAGGATGTCGGCTTCACCGGCCCGCGGTGACTCCTTGTCGTACACGTCCTCGCGGTGGAGCAGGATGACCATGTCAGCGTCCTGCTCGATGGAACCGGATTCACGAAGGTCCGAGACCATGGGCCGCTTGTCCTGGCGCTGTTCCGAGCCGCGGTTCAGCTGTGACAGCGCAATGACCGGCACCTGCAGCTCCTTTGCCAACAGTTTCAGCGCACGCGAAAACTCGGAGACTTCCTGCTGGCGCGACTCCACCTTCTTACCGGAGCTCATCAGCTGAAGATAGTCGAGGATGACGAGCTTGAGGTCATGCTGCTGCTTCAGGCGGCGGCACTTGGCGCGGATTTCCATCAACGACATGTTGGGGCTGTCGTCGATGAACAGTGGGGCATCGTTCATCCGGCCCATGGTGGTGGCAATCTTGGACCACTGCTCGTCCTTGATGGTTCCCTTGCGCAGGTCCTGCAGGCCGATGGTCGCCTCTGCGGAAAGAAGGCGCATGGCGATTTCATTGCGGCCCATTTCCAGCGAGAACATCACCGTGGACAGGTTGTTCTTGATGGCGGCGGAGCGGGCAAAGTCCAGGGCGAACGTGGATTTACCCACAGCGGGGCGGGCAGCAATGACAATCATCTGGCCCGGGTGAAGCCCGTGCGTCAGCTCGTCAAGCTCATAAAAACCTGTGGGAACGCCGGTCATGCCCTCACCCCGGTGGCCGGACGCCTCGATCTCGTCCACCGTGGACTCCATGACGTCCTTGAGGACCACGTAATCCTCGGCGGTCCGCCGCTCGGCCACCGCGTAGACCTCAGCCTGGGCCTGGTTCACCAGGTCCTCCACCTCGCCGTCCGAGCCGTATCCCAGCTGGACGATCTTGGTGCCGGCATTGACCAGGCGGCGCAGGACGGCGCGCTCGGCCACGATCTCGGCGTAGTACCCGGCGTTGGCCGCTGTGGGGACGGTCTGGATCAGCTCGTGCAGGTAGGCCGGCCCGCCAATCCTGTTGATCTCGGCGCGTTTCGTCAGTTCATCGGAGACTGTAACGGCGTCAGCGGGCTCACCCCGGCCATAGAGGTCGATGATGGCTTCGTAAATCGTCTCGTGGGCGGGACGGTAGAAGTCCTGGCCGCGGAGGATCTCAACAACGTCCGCGATTGCGTCCTTTGACAGCATCATGCCGCCCAGGACGGACTGCTCCGCGGCGATGTCCTGCGGCGGCTTCCGGCTCGCATCCGATCCTCGGGTTGCCTCGACCGGGTCCAGATGCGCGATTGACAAAGCTGCCGTCCTCCCTGTGATCCGGGACCCGCCCGGTACTTAACCATCCTGCTGTGGCGTTGCCCGCAAGCCGTGCCCCGCTGCCTCTTCAGGTGTACCAGCGGGCTCAGACACTGCAGGGCGCCGGCCGTGCCTGGCTGGAACACCGAGAGTTATCCCCACCATCCACAGCTTTTCCACAGCAGGCCTTTGTTCGGGTTCCCGCAGTTCCGTGGGAGTGCCGTTTCAGCACCGGTCCGGGATCTTGGGAACCCTGAATAACAGGCACCCCGCTACGCTAGCCCCCCTCGCTCCAGCCACCAAGCCAGCATGCCGGCCCGCCTGTGGACAACCTGTGCAGTAGGCGGCATAGCTTGTGCACAGCCTGTGGGAAAGGCTGTGGAAAGAAAAA
This sequence comes from Pseudarthrobacter sp. NamE5, assembly GCF_005796225.1. Lineage (GTDB taxonomy): Bacteria > Actinomycetota > Actinomycetes > Actinomycetales > Micrococcaceae > Arthrobacter. The sequence goes on along the minus strand of NZ_VAHO01000010.1, from coordinate 15,051 downwards.
AAGTTTGTCTGGCTCTAGTCGTCTGACCTGCGGAAACACTGACCCAAGCATGTGGAGTAAATATTTCTTCCACAGAATTTCATCCACAGGCCATGGGGGCGCCAAGGTCACGTGGTGCCGTCCCAAGGAGCCGTGACCCAGCTCATTCACAGGTGGGCCACCACCGGAATATGCCGGCAGCGGACCGCACTGCCCGCGAACCCCGCCCCTATGCCGAGGCATGCATATTGCTGTGGATAAACGGGATCTGGCATAAGCTCTATATATGGGCGAACTGCTGCTGGTGCTGCTGCCGGCAATCGTTTTGGTGGCGCTCATCTGGGGGCTGGCCACCGCCCTCAGCCCGCGCAGTTCAGGCGTGTCCGATGCCGAAAAATACCAGCGTGACCTGGCCGACCGCTCGGCCCGGCATTACGCCGCCCAGGTCCAGGCCGCTATGGCTGCACGGACCCGGCTGGAGGCCAAGACGCGGCCAAGCCAAAACGTCCAGGCGATGCAATCAGACCTGGCTACGGCCAGGAAGTACAGAGAACGGCCTTAAAAATGGAATCGCTTGTGGTCCCTGTCCTCATCCTGCTGGCCGTGGCTGCTGGAGTCATCGTCGCGGCACGGGCGGTGGCCCGGCGACAGGCAACTGCCGACTCGGTGCCTCCAACACCGGCCGCTAACCAGGCCGACCTCGCCCGCGCGGCGGCCGCGAAGCTCTCGGAAGAGGAACACCGCCGTCTCTATGCACTCATCGCGCAAGGCCAGGCCATGGCGGCCATCAAGCTGTACTACGAAGTCACCGGCGACGGGCTGCGCGCCTCACGCGACGCCGTCGGAGCCCTGGCAGCACACCCCCAGCCCTATCGGGGCCCGGAGGCTCCTCCCGCAGAAGCCGATGACGAAGACGATGTCCCCCAGCGGTTCCCGTACCGCTACCGCGCCATCGCCAGCAAAGGTGATGTGACCCGTGAGGTCAGCAGCAACATGCTGAACGACGAAATCTACGGCCGGATCCGCACCCTGGCGCGCAACGGGGACAGGGAGGCTGCCGCCACTGCGCTCACCCGGCACTCTGATATTTCCATGAAGCAGGCCAGGGAATTCATCGAGCTGCTGGACGACTAGGTCTGAAACCGTCAGCCGTTCCCGGAAATCCCGGCCAGCAGCTGCTCGAACGGCAGGGATTCCATGGGGGCGGGCTTGCGGCCCGGCTGAGGGCCCTCGAGGAGGCGGCTGAACTCTCCGGCAGCCCGGTCAATCCGCTCTGCAAGCGACGAATCGCCGTCGTCCGTGGTCCCCCAGTCCTGGGGCCCGGCAAAGACGGCCGTGGCAGTCATCCTGGTGCGGAGGTAGCTGAACAGCGGGCGCATGGCGTAGTCCAAAACCATTTGGTGCCGGTCCGTGCCGCCGGTGGCGCCCAGCAGGACGGCCTTCCCCTCCAGCGACTTGGGATCAAGGACGTCGATGAACGACTTGAACAGCCCGCTGTAGGATGCGCTGAAGACCGGCGAGACCGCGATGATGCCGTCCGAGGCCTCCAGGCTGGCAATCACCTCGGCCAGGCGGGGTGCAGCGTAGCCGGTCACGAAATTGTTCGCAATGTCCACGGCCAGGTCACGAAGTTCCACCACATCCACGCTCACGCTGAAGCCGGCGTCGCGCAGCTGCCGCTCGGCCGAGGCAGCCAGCTGGTCAGCCAGCAGGCGGCTCGAGGACGGTACGCCGAGTCCGGCGGATAGGACGGTGATGCGGCGGGCTTCCATGACATTCTCCTGTGGCTCGTTCAATCTCATGCTACATGCATATGCATGTATTAGCTGAACTGTTGGGAGGCCGCGGGTATTCCCGGCCCGACTACACCAGCACCGACCCGCGGATGCAGGTGGTCGAGTCACCGCCTATCCAAATGTCCCCGCCCTCGGCGCTGATGTGTACCCGGCCCGCCCTGCCCAGCATGGTTCCCTGGGCAGCAACATACTGCTTGGGCGCTCGTCCGCTGCCGATCAGCCACTGCGCTGCACCGGCGTTGAAGCTGCCGGTGACAGGATCTTCCAGGGCGGCATCGCCTGGGATGAAGGTGCGGACTTCGAAATCGGTGCCAGCGGGCCCTTGTTCGGGGCCTATGACACCGAGCTTCAGGCTCCCCATGGCCACGAAATCGGGCTTGAGCGCCCTGACCTGTTGGGCGGAACGAAGCAGCACACCGATCCATTCGGGGCCATTTACCAACCATGAGGCGTCCAGCAGCTCGGCATCAGGCAGCCCCAGGGACGCCCCAATTTGGCGCCTTAGGCTTTCATCCACGGGACCAAAGCGCGTCAGTGGCGGTGCCGCGAAGGCCAGCCGGCCGTCGTCAGACTTCACCCGGACAAGGCCGGCAGCGCACTCCTGCACAAGAAAGCCATCGGACTGGGGCATGCCGCCGGACTCGAGCCAGGTGTGTGCCGAACCCAGTGTGGGGTGGCCCGCGAAGGGAAACTCTTCATTGCCGGTGAAGATCCTGACCCGGTAGTCGGCGCGGGAATCCGTCGGGGGCAAAAGGAAGGTGGTTTCGGACAGATTGGTCCAGTTGGCGAACTGCTGCATCTGCTCGGCAGTCATCCCCTCGCCATCCACGACGACGGCAAGCGGGTTGCCGCGGTACGGCTCACTGGAGAAGACATCGACCTGGTGGAAGGGGCGGCTGCGGGGGGCTTCGGAAGTCACCGGTGCAGGCTATCACCGCCAGTGACTGGCAGCACGCGGCGCACAAAAAACCCCCGCTGCCGGTGTCCGGCGGCGGGGGTCTCCCGTGCAGTCAGGGCTGTTGGCCTAAAGACTACTTGCTTGCTATGACGTCGAGTTCGATGACAGCAGCAACATCCTCGTGCAGACGGACGTTTGCCTGGTATGAACCAACGGACTTGATGTGCACGGGCAGTTCAACCTTGCGCTTGTCGATGCTGCCGAGGCCAGCGGCCTCAACGGCAGCAGCAACGTCGCCCTGCTTGACGGTGCCGAACAGGCGTCCGGTTTCGCCGGCCTTGACAACAAGCTTGACGGGCTTGGACTGCAGTGCGGCAGCCTGCTTCTGAGCATCTTCCAGGGAAGCGTGCTCGCGGGCAGTGCGGGCAGCCTTGATGGACTCAACCTGCTTTTCGCCGCCCTTCGTCCAGGTCAGGGCGAAGTTGCGGGGCAGCAGGTAGTTACGTGCGTAACCGTCCTTGACCTCAACAACGTCGCCAGCAGCACCGAGACCGGTTACTTCGTGGGTCAGAATGAGCTTTGCCATGTTAGTTAATCCCTTCCTTAGCCGCGGCCAGCGCCGGAGTAAGGCAGCAGGGCAACTTCGCGGGCGTTCTTGATCGCCTGGGCGATCTTGCGCTGTTCCTGCACCGTAACGCCAGTAACGCGACGGGCGCGGATCTTGCCGCGGTCGGAGATGAACTTGCGCAGCAATGCTACGTCCTTGTAGTCGATGACAGTGATGTCAGCGGCCTTCAAGGGGTTGGACTTTGGTTTGGGCTTACGGAGTTCAGCCTTAGCCATCGTGGAGCTCCTATTCTAGGGAGCCCGTGGATCGTAATCCACGGGATGGTGGTGGTCCGACGGCGGCATCCGCACAGGTGCCAAAGGCAACCGCTGCGGTCCCGGCGTCGGGCCTTAATTAGTGTTTTAGAAGGGTGGTTCAGAATCCGGGCCGTTGCCCCAGCCGCCTGCGTTGGACACTCCGGGCGTTGCCCAGGGATCGTCCTGTGCAGCCTGCTGGTTGCCGCCGCCCCATCCTCCGCCGGAGTTGCCGCCCTGGTTTCCACCAGGGTTGCCTCCCCCGAAGCCGCCGCCGCTGTTGCCGCCGCCGAAGCCGCCCTGACCCCCGCCGGAGCGCTGGGTACGGTTGACCTTGGCGTTGGCATAGCGCAGGCTTGGGCCGATTTCGTCGACCTCAAGCTCGATGACGGTGCGCTTTTCGCCTTCTTTGGTTTCGTAGGAACGGCTCTTCAGGCGGCCGGTGACAATCACGCGCATGCCCTTGGTGAGGGACTCGGCGACGTTCTCGGCTGCTTCACGCCAGACGGCAGCGCGGAGGAACAGGGTTTCCCCGTCCTTCCACTCATTCGACTGACGGTCAAAGGTGCGCGGGGTGGAAGCGATGGTGAAGTTCGCTACTGCCGAACCGGACGGTGTGAACCGCAATTCCGGGTCATTGGTGAGATTACCGATGACCGTAATGGTGGTTTCGCCTGCCATCTACTGCCTCCTTGTTCGAGCCTTGGGTGAAGAGTGCGTTTCCTGCGGGGTAAAGAATGAAGTTCGGTGCTGAAATTACTCAGCAACAACCTTCTGCTCTTCAGGGCGGATGATCTTGGTGCGCATGATGGTCTCGTTAAGAGACAGCTGGCGGTCAAGTTCCTTGGCGGTTTCCGGCTTGGCGGTGAAGTTCACCACGGCGTAGATACCTTCAGACTTCTTCTTGATGTCGTAAGCCAGACGGCGACGGCCCCAGATGTCAACCTTTTCGATGGTTCCACCATCGTTGGTGATGACGTTCAGGAACTTCTGAAGCGACGGCTCAACGGTACGCTCTTCGACCTCGGGGTCGATGATTACCATCAATTCGTAAGGACGCATATGTGAACCCACCTCCTTTGGGCTAAGCGGTTACGGCATTTCCGTAACAGGAGGTTCATTTGCGATACCGTGCGAAGCCCCGCCGACGGAACGGAGGCAGGACGCAGCACAGACTTCAATATCTTAGTGCATATGGACCGGATAGGCGATTCGCGCTTGACTTCGAGCCTAAACCGCCACCGTTGCGGGCGGGTAGAGCATGGGGTTGTATGTGGAAAACTGCCCGCCCGATAGCATGCAGCCGGACCGGGACCGTACCCAGGACCCCTGAAGGACTGGCCGCATCAGCAGCATCAGTGCGGCTGGGCGGCGGCTGCCCGCAATGACTGGGGTGAATGCAACGAGGAACTTCCATGCTCCACGGGATATTCGAACCCCAGATGTCTCTGGTGCGCGTTGTGGATCGAAGCTATATTGGCAAGCAACGGCTGGGTACCGTTACGGACGCGCTAAGCGGACCGGCACTTGACAAAGGGATACAGGTCTCCTTCTTCGATGGATGGGGACCACATGTCGTTAGTTGGCCGAAGCAGGGAGCTGGAGCGGATCCTTTCCGTGATCCGGGGGCCCAAGGAGTCCTCACTTGCCGTTGTAGGCATGCGTGGGGTGGGAAAAACATCGCTGTTGTCTGAGATCCCAAGGCTCTCCGACTACCCGAATGTCTTCCTGCGGGCAAGCGCATCAGAATCCGACTGGCCGTTCTCCGGCCTGACAGCACTCCTGAGCGGAATCGAGGTTCCCGCCCTCAACCGCTTTGCCGACGAGCTGCTTCGTCATTCCGCCAGCGCCATCGACGTCCCCACGGCCTCCGCGATGCTCCTCAGCGGCCTGCAACAGCGCTCGTCTTCAAGGATGGTCATTGTCATTGACGACGCTGACCAGCTGGATCCCAGCAGCCAAGCGGTGATCGGATACCTGGCGCGCCGCCTTTCCCGAACCGACACCGCGCTGATCGTCAGCATGCGTGAAGAAGCTCATGACGGCAGGTTCACGGGCCTGCCAACCCTTCAACTGAGGCCCTTGAGCTACAACGACACCGTCCGGATGCTCGAGTCAATCCCGGCACCCCAGACCGCTACAGCCGCCGTCCATACGGTTGCCGCCGCGACCAAAGGCAACCCGCTCGCCGCCGTCGAGCTCTACACCTGCCTGCTTCAACGGCAGGCGGAAGGGAAATATGCACTTCCGGTGCCACTGCCCTGCAAGGGCAGCTTCAAATCCGAGTTCGCTGCGACAGTAGGAGGGCTGACCCAGGACGCCCGCCGCGTGCTGGACCTCCTCTCGTTGTCCTACCGGAGCGACATCGCGACGCTGGAAAAGATTTGCGACCAGCTGTGGCCCGGGATTGATGAACTCCTGGCCGCCGGGTTGGTCAGCAGGGCCGGATCACATGTTCGGATCCAGGACCAGCTGCTCCGCGGTTACATCTTCGCGGCGATGACGCCGTCACTGCGTACGGCCAACCACCGGGCTATCGCGGAAGCGGCCGGTACCACCGACCGCTATGCCCGGCGGTGGCACCTCAGCTTTACCGCGTTAGAGCGGCAGACGCCGTTCGGGCTCCTCCAGCTCGCCGTTGACCTCATCCGCACCGGGGCAATCACCTTCGCCGTCGAATACATTGAACGTGCCCTTACCATCAACCCTTGGGAGGCCGGTACTGCCGTCCGTCTCGCCACCTTGGCTGAACTGCTGTTCAACAGGGGTGAGTTTGTCTACGCAAAGCGCTACCTGGCCTGGGCACAGCGGTTAACGAATAACCCTGCCCTGGTCCTTCGCCTGACCGGACTTGCCTTCCAGATCCAGTTCATCCAGGGAGCCTCGGTACGCTCCAGCCTGGTGCTGCGCCTGGTGAGGGATTTCGGCCAGCACGATCGCGGATTCGCCTCAAGGCTGCTGGCCATCGGTTCCCTCTACTACGCAGAGCGCTGGGAGCTGGAGGACGCAGTCAACCTGCTGCAGTACAGCGAGAAGTTCCGAAATTCCGCGTCCCTGGACTGCCTGGAGATTATGGGACGCGCCAGGCTACTCATTGAGGCCATCGGCGGAAACACGGAACAGGTGGGCCGTAACCACGAGGCTGGCGGAAGTGACACGGTGGCGGCGCTCCTGGTCCAGGGCCGCTCCCTGAGCTATGCGGAACACCATGAGCTCGCCCGGGAGGCGTTCACCATGGTCGGCAACTCCAGTGACGCGAACAACACCATCTGGCGGGAAACCGCAGCCTTCCTTGCGGTGGACAACGAGATCCGCGCCGGTAATGTCCGGCAGGCAATCAAACTCATAGAAGACTTGGAACTTTCTGAGCCGGAGACGAAATACCATCGCGGGATGCGGCACATGTTCCGGGTGTGGCGGGCGCACGCTTTGGGTGACGAAGCGCTGGCACGCGTACATGTGGCGGAGGCGCAGCATTCCTCCGGCCCTGAAAGCCATCCGGCTATCGCTGCCCAACTGGCCGCGTACCAAGGGCACTTTGCTCTCATACGCGGCAACCTCGCGGAGTCATTCGCGCAGTTGTCCCGGGCTGCTGAGATCGGCATGGTCTTCCGCAACCCCACCCTGCTGCGATGCGAGGCGGACCTGGTGGAGGTTCTCGTTCGGCTGGGACGGCACCAGGAAGCCACCCAGGCGCTTGCCCGTTTAGAGAGCCGTTCGGTGGGCCTGCGCTCACCCTGGCTCATGTCCGCTGTTGCCCGTAGCCGGGCCATGCTGGCCGACGGTGAACAGTCCCTGCAGCTGTTCAACCAGGCGCTGGAGGGCAGGATCTCACGCCAGGCCGTGCTGGAAAGGGCCCGGACAACCCTCTGCTACGCGGAACGCCTGGGTGCATTCGGCCGGCTGCGCGAAGCCCGGGACGGGCTGCTGCGCGCGAAAGTGATGTTCGACGAAGCCGGAGCCGATGCCTGGACCCAGCAAGTGGATTCCCTGCTGCTGGACGAGCGAGTGGAGCCCATGCCCGCCGCTGGCAACCCCGCCGTGCTCATGCTCGCTGACCATGAATGGGCACTGGCAAAAATGGTGGCGCGAGGGATGCGGAACAAGGAAATCGCAGCCAAGCTTTACGTGTCCGTCCGGACCGTGGAAGTGCGCCTCACTGCCATCTACCGAAAACTGGGCGTGGAATCACGCGCCCAGCTGACCGCCCTGGCAGCAGGTAAGGAAGCTACGGCGCGCGAGCCATACGTCATGCCCGTCCTCTAGGCGAGCCTGGGTCAATTGCGCCATCACCGCAGGTACCCGCAGTTTCCACACTGTTCAGTCCACGCGCCCACAGAGACTTGGCTTTCCCCGCCATAGCCAGCTTCGCCGGAGTAATTTTGCATCACAGCCTGAGCACAGTGGGCACATGCGGAAGGGGTAATCATGGTCGAGGCACCAGTTGCCGGGTCCCAACGCGCTGGGCGGGACTCATCGTCATGACAAGGAAAGTGGGTGCCCGGTGAGCACGGAAGCAGCCCTCGCCCGGATCAGCGTTTTGAAGCCCTGGCTCGGTGAGGAGGAGGCAAGGGCCCTTGCAGAGGTGCTTGCCTCCGGCTGGATAACCCAGGGAGCGAAGGTCAAGCAGTTCGAAGCGGACTTCAGCGCCGCGCAGGAGGTTCCTCACGCCGTAGCGACGTCCAGCTGCACCACTGCGCTGCACCTCGCCCTGGTGGTGGCCGGCATCGGCGCCGGGGACGACGTCGTCGTGCCTTCCCTTGCTTTTATTGCCACCGCCAATGCAGTGACGTATGTCGGTGCACGTCCGGTGTTCTGCGATGTTGACCCGGCCACGGGCAACGTGACCGCGGAAACTATCCGGGCAGCGCTCACGCCGGACACGCGGGCTGTGATCGTGGTGGATCAGGGCGGCGTCCCGGTTGACCTGGACCCGATCCGCGAGCTGTGCGACCGGCACGGGATCACCATCATCGAAGACGCCGCCTGCGCCATAGGTTCCCGCTACAGAGACAGGCCTGTGGGCACCTGGGCGGACGCGGCCGTGTGGTCGTTCCACGAGGGCAAAATCCTCACCACGGGTGAAGGCGGGATGGAGCGGGTTATGACGTGCATCCGTGCGGCCGCGGGAGCGCGGCCGTGAGTGAACTCATCCTCATCGCAGCGACCGGCCTGGCCCGCGAGGTCCTGGCCATGGTGCGCGGCAGTGGCCAGTATGACGTCGTGGGCCTGCTCGATGACGACAAGGAAATGGCGGGCGTCACAGTAGATGGCGCGCCGGTCCTTGGCAGCATCGATGATGCCCCCAAGTACACACACGCATTTGTCCTCGTATGTATCGCGTCCGGAAGGGCGAGGGAGGCGGTGGTGGAGCGCCTGACAGTCATGGGCCTGCACGAGGCCCGCTACGCCACGGCAATAGACCCCACCGTGCAGCCCCCCGAGGGGTGCAGGATCGGGCGCGGCAGCATCCTTCTGCGGAACGTAACCCTGACGGCCTCGGTCACCTTGGGGTCCCATGTGGTGGCCATGCCTTCAGTGACCTTCACCCACGACGACGACGTGGCGGACTTCGCCACGTTCGCCGCCGGGGTGTCCGTGGGCGGAGGGGTACGGATCGGGCGGGGGGCCTATCTGGGCATGAACTCCAGCGTCAGGGAACGGACATCGGTGGGGGAGTACGCCACCGTCGGCATGGGTGCCGCCGTACTGAGCAATGTCCCCGACGGCGAGACCTGGGTAGGCGTCCCGGCCCACCCAATCGACCCGGACGCGTTCGGCCTGGGGAATGGACGATGAGGGCGCCCGTTTCAACTGGATGCCGGGCCCCCTCCGATCCGTATCGCGGGAGGTGCAGCGCCGCCACGCCGGCCACGTCGCACGCCGTACTGCTCAGTCCGCACGCCAGTACCGCAGACCACCGGTGACAGCGCCGCTGGGGGCAACCTCAACCACCGCATACGGAAATGCGCCGCGGTCGGCCTGGTCAGGGCCGCCACCACGGACGTCCGAAGACCACGTGCCGGTGTTGACGTATCTGGTGGGCGAAGCAGGGATTTCCGACTCGAGGGCCCTGTGGGTGTGGCCCGAGATGTACCAGGCAACGCCGGAACCATATGCCTCAAGGGTACGTGCAACCCGGCCCGCTGCCGGAGGGGCGTCCTCACCGGTGGCTCTGAGCCCGGCAGCTCCTAACAACATGCGTGACGCTGCGACCGGGAGCGCCGACACGGTCCGGAACCGGGACAGGCGTGCCAGGTCCCGGACTGCCGCCCCGTCGAGCGCGAGCCGCAGCGACTCGGTCTGCAACAGCTCGTCATACCCCAGTTTTCGGACGCGACGTTCCGCGCGCTCCGACGCCAGGCAGGCCCGCGCAAGGGCCCCGGCACGGCTCAGACGTGGTTTCGGCGGATAGCTGTGCCACGCGGCAAGCGGTGGCTTATCAAGCCCGTCCGTGCCGTTGATTGCTGTGCGGAGGACCTCGGGTATCCGGTGCAGCGCGTGGTGTTGGTGCCCGTGCTCGGCCACGAGCACCTGGGGCACGTGCAGGAACCAGGGGTGCACCCGGACCTGGCTGGGCCCGGCGGGTGACAGCAGCGCCGACAGGCGGGCGGCAACCGAGGGCCGGGCCAGTTCCACGTCGTGGTTACCGCATACAAAGTGCAGCTGCACACCCCCCGCCGCGCACGCCTTCAAAGCTTGGAGCGTCATGGGGTGCCGGGTGAGGATGGACTCGAGCCGGGCCAAGCTCTCGTCCTCCCCCAGACTGACAAGTTCAAAGGTGTCCCCGACGAAAACGACATGCTGCTGCGAACCGGAGGCTGCAAGCACCTCGCGGCGAAGGAACCCAGGCAGCACTTTGCCGGGGCGCCGCGGGTCCTCCTCTGAGATGCCGAGGTGGAGATCACTGAGGAGCAACCACCGCACTGCCCGGTTCACGTGAGCAGCTCCAGCAGGCGTGGAAGGAAGAGGAGCAGGCACACTATCCATAAGACGGCGACGGCAATGCGGCCCGCAGCTTGGCCGAAGTGCCTTGGGCGGGTGGCTTGCCCTAGGTCCGGCCCGGCATGCCGGACCTCAAGGGTAACGAGGGTGACGAGCAGGACGGCAGCCATTAACAGTCCCGCAATGTCGATCAACTCAATTGCCATTTTGCCTCCTGACGTACGCGTGCGACGCACGCAAGCACGGTGATAAGACTCATCGTGAGGACGCACGCCTGCCACGACCACACGGCGAGGTAGAACATCGTCGTGGACACAGCCGTCAGCGCGGCGAGGCCGAGCGCCGGCACGAGAAGCGCGGCGAGCGGGAGGTCGGTCACCTGGGTGAGCCGGGCAAGCGCGTGCCCCGGGAGCAGCACCAGGACGACTGTCACCGCCACTGCCTGCAGCGGTGTCGGCAGCCCCAAGAGCGTTACCAGCGCCAGCGCGACGGCCGCGAGGCCGACCGCGGCGGTGGGCCGACTGACACTCCTCATGGCGTCACCCGATAGATGCGTGCATCCGTGTTACTGAATACAAGCTCCACGCCGTTCTGCATGCTAAGCCACTCCTCAAACTCTGCGAATCCTTGGGTGCTGCTGTCACCCTGTAGCACCACACTCGCCTCTGTCGACCGCATGAAGAGCAAGTGGGCGCCGTTCGGGTTCTGCGCAGCGTAGTTGTAGACGATCGGACCGCACGTCGCCGTCGTGAAGTCCTCCTGGCACAGATCATCCATCGTCCGGTACCGGTGTTCGAGGTAGGAATCGCTGCGCCAGGGCGTCGGATGGGCAGCAGAGAGGATTGTCGAGCCAGGAGGCGCGAGACGCTCCACGGTGGCGACTGCATCCATCTCACTGTCGGTGAAGACGTCATACTGGGCGTTTCCGAACCGGCCGGTCACTGTCAGCACGGCCAGCAGGAAACAGGTGAGCGCAAGGCCTCCCGCCGCCCGCGGAGACGGTTGTGTGCTGCCGTCTCCCGGAAGCAGGACCGAGCAGGCCAGCAAGGCGATGAAGGGCAGCGCGAACAAAGAAACGCGGATCAGCATTTCGCCGCCGTACGCCTGTGCGGGGAAGAGCAGCAGTGGGGAAACGGCGAGGAGGACCACCCTCATGTCGAGGCGCCCTCTGCGCCAGGCGAGCACCGCCCCCACAGCGGCAAGCACCCACAGCACAACTGTGAGAACGACCCGAAGCTGCACCACGAGCAGATGCCCGGCAGTCCCGCTCACACGCTCGACGACGTTCGCCTCAGCCGCAATCTGCAGTCCTGCGTCCTCAATGGGCGGGTGCCCGGCCAAGTAAGTACTCGCGGGGTAGACAAGCCAGAGCACCAGCACGACGCCGGCGATCAGGGGCAGGCGGCTGGGCCACACACGTCCGCTCAGGGTGAGAGTGGTAATGACAATGAGCAGCATGAAGGGCGTCAGCTGGTGGCTCGCGGTGATGACCGGGATGAGCAAGAGGACCACGGCGAGAGCGCCCACCCGGTGCCCGGGGCGGGGCTCGGCCGGTGACCGCCCCCGCCACCAGGCAGCCAGGGCGGCACGTCGCAAACCGGGGAACTTGTCGGACCGGGCGGCCAACGGACCGACGAGCATCGCAACCACGACAAAGTACAGGAAGACGCCGAAGGCCTGCGGGGACAGGTAGTCCTGGTCCTGCCAGTTGCCGAGGCAGAAGAGCCACAAAACGAGCCAACGCCGCCGCGGATCCCGGGTCAGATAACCGGTGATCACGGCCACGGCAGCGAGCCACAGACCCACATTGAACACAGGTGCCCACAGAGCAACGGTCACCGGGTCGAGACCGGTTGCCTCAAGCACCGTCGCCAAAAGGGCGAAGAAGCCCGGCCAGTTGAAGTACGCGTCGATATTCGGATCGACCCGCTGCATGTCACTGAGGGCGTCGGCAATGCCCAGGTGACGGAAAGCCACCTCACCGCGAGGGACATCTGTCACGAGCGCTGCGACCCCAAAAAGCACGATCACTTGCACCGCGAGGAGCCACATCATGACAGGGCGGCTCGCTGGACCCGTGGCGTCCCCCCGCAGCGCCACGAAGAAGGTGGCGTTCAGCAGCAGGACCCCCACCCAGTACGGGTAAGGGAGTACAGCCGCAAGTCCCAGATCGCTGCTTACGGGCAGGACCACAGAGGCGGCGGCCCCCACGGCAAGGGCCAGCGACACGAGGCCCGCGAGCGAGAGCCACAGGTCACGGGTCTTCCAGCGCCGCTCTGTGCGGTTGGGCGTATCAAGTGTGCTGGTCATGTTACCTCCTGTTTAACGCGCCGTAGGACTGTGACCAGCCGAAGGCCGACCGCCAGGGCTCCGATTGAGAGCACTACCAGCCACGTCAGGGCCATGGCGCTGGCACCCCTTTCGGCGGCGGACAGTGCTGAGCCGCAGAGGGCAATTGCAAGAACCACGCCCACCGTGATGGCCTCAACGTAGTGGCCACGGGCCCGGCACACAGCGTTGTAGGCCTGGAGCACCGCATAGGCAACCACGCCGGCGGCCAGCCACCGGAGCGCGTCTGTTGATGCCTCGGCGTACCGGTGCCCCAGCAGATGGAGCAGCGGGCGGGCGAAGACGATAAGGACGGCGGCAGCCAGGCCTCCTATCGCGAGCGACCAGCGGAGAGTCGCCCACGTAGTCGAGACGAGGCGGGCAGGCTCCCGGACACCCTCGGAGAACTGAACAATGCCCATCAGCATGGGCGCTGTGTAGGCAGCCCACGCCATCATCCAGGCCGGATACCAGTAGGCAGCGGCTTCCGGTGCCACCATATGCGCGAGCAGGGGCGGCAACAGCAGCCCGGGGGCGCGCTCGGTGAGGGTGAGGAGCTGGTTTGGAATGCCCAGTGCCAGCAGCGGACGGCCGCGTGCCGGATGCAGTGACGGACGAGGCCGGTAGCCGACGAGCCTTCTCAGCTGAATCATACCGACCAAGCACGTCAGGGCCGTGCCGACGGTCCAGCACGCCATCAGCACGTCCGCCGACGAACGGTGCACCTGCCAAGCCACCACTGCCACAGCCCCAAGTGAAACCAGGCCGCCCAGCGTGTACCGCAGGGTCGCACTGGCACCGCGCCCTAGCGCCACGAGCGCCTGGTCCAGCACGGTGCCCAGTGTCCCGGTGACGGCGGCAAAAATGAACATGAGCCAAAAGAGCACCGATACCGATGCCGTCTCCGGGGCCACGACCGCCTCCAGCACGAGGTACCCGAGGGCAAGAGCCGTGCTGGCTACAGCCACAATGGCGAGCGCCGCGTCCAGCACGCGGGCGGGAGGTTCACCCCGCCCCACTGAAACGATCACTGCCGACCCGGCGCCCAGCACCGCCAGCTGTGCACAGATCAAAACTGCCGAGACCGCTGCCGTGGTGAGCCCGACCTCACGGTCGGTCGCCGCGTGCGCGGCCACCACCCAGAAGGCGAAACCCGATCCCGTCTGGGCGCCCTTGGCCAGAATGAGGCCGAATGAGCTGCGCAGGGCGGAGTGCCGGACGGGCATGCCGTCCAGGGGGGGTTTTCCTCTGACAATACTCACGAGGAGATGCCCTTGACCACGCCCGCGTAGTTGTACCAGCAGAAGGCCGCGTAGTAACGCAACCACCGGGGTTGGCCCTTGACGAGGCTCAGGGCGCTACCCCGGACTGCCGCGGCGGCGGGAAGCAGCGCGAGCCTCGCACCACGCCAGCCGTGCTTGCGGATCATCTTGCCCAGTCCCGTTCCGTCCATCATGAACTGGTCCAGTGCAAAGTCGAAGTCGTCGGCGGCGAAGCGATGTTCAACCGCGACGCGCCGTGACACCCCCGTTCGCAGCCCTGCGTTCCGCATCCGCCAGCGCAGCTCGATATCCTCGCCGGACTTGAACGAGTCGTCGAAACCCAGACTCAACATAAGTTCACGGTCGACGATAGTTGCTACGAGCCCGAACCAGTTGCGGCTCCGTCCGGTGCGGTGGTGATGGGCGAGCGCCTGTCCCCAGTAACCCGGACCAGCGACACTTTCCAGGCCGGCCTGGAGGGCGTCGTAGCCGTCCTCCACCAGCTCCGCGAGCAGGTCCGCCACCCCGGTGGGTGCGAAGACGACGTCCGCGTCGACGAGCACGACCCAAGGGGTGTTGCTGTTTCGAACCCCTAAAGTCCGGGCCCAGGGCAGGCCGCGACCCTCGTCACTCAGGACCCGGGCACCGGCCGCCCGTGCGATCTCGACTGTCCGGTCCGTGGACAAACCGTCCACCACGATGATCTCGGCAACGCCGGTCCGACGCAGGGCGTCCAGGCAGCCCGGAAGCAAGTGCTCCGCGTTGCGGGCGGGAACGACGGCGGTGACTTGGGCAGGGCTGTGAGTCACTGTCTCTCACCCCTCAGGCCTGGTCGTCCAGGACTGACGGCAGCAGCTCTTCAAGGTGCCGGACAATATCATCCGACGCCTCGTCCGCCGAATATGCGGACGGCACTTGCAGCAGGTGGCACGGACGTCCGTTCAACGCTTTGTCCAGCACAAGCCCCTTCGCTGCAAAGTGA
>NZ_VAHO01000001.1 GCF_005796225.1 Pseudarthrobacter sp. NamE5 | reverse complement strand
ACTCGGCGGCATTTCAGGAATCTGACTACTCACAGCTGGCGTCCTTCCGTTGACCGGTAGTTGCCGTCGGTGGTGCGGTAAGAGCCGTCCTCATCCCGGAAGGGGTCATCCTCGTACCGGAGCGGGGTGTCCTCGGCCGTGCCTGACGGCAGGGTTGTGGTGGAGACGGGCTCCCGGCCGGTGACCACGGGCTCGTTGAACAGATCGTCATTCCCGGCTGCGTACACGGTCTCCTGGTGGAGCGGGGCAACCGGCTGGGGCTGTACAGACCGCTGCGGCGTGGTGCCCTGCACTGAACTCTGCGAGTTCTGGGCACCGGCGGTGAGGCCGCGGGTGAGGCGTCCGGCCAGGACACCGGCGCCGGCGGCGAGCAGCAGGAAGGTTCCCGGCTTGTTGCGGGCGAACCGCTGCACCTCACCGAGCAGGTCGCCCGGCTGCTTGTTCTCAAGCCACGACGCCACCGATTCACTGCGCTGGGCGGCCTGGCGGATCAGGTCGCTGGCCATGCCCTGCTGGTCCGGGGCGTCAGCCATGCTCTGCAACTGGCTGGAAATGGTGCGGATCCCTTCGGCAGCCTTCTGCTGCTGCGTCCCTGCCTGGCTGGTAAGTCCGGACTTCGCCTGGCTCAAGAGGTCCTGCGCACTGGACTTCGCCTCGGAAGCTACATGCGCTGCTTCTTCCTTGGCCGTCTGCGCCACGCCCTGGGCTGCGGACGCTGCCTCGCCGGCAACATTCGACGCTTCTTCCTTAGCTGCCTGGCTCTTCGTGGTTTCAGCTGAACCTGCAGCAGGGGCCGTGCTGAAGCTTTCTTCCGTGCCTACCTGGGTTGCACCATAGGGATCGGTGGAAGCGGGGGTCTGGGGCCATTGGTTCTCTGTCATCGGGCTCTCTTTCGTGAAGGGTCAGCTGGCGATCAAGAACCAGCAGTGCTGGCTAGTAGTAAGCATGGTTACTAATTAGATACTAAGCACACTTCCCTTTTCCTGCGCAAGGGGAGCCGTGAATTGACTGCTGCGGGCCTGCCTTTGACCGGGAATAGTAAGCCTACTTGCGAATCTGATGCTAAGCATGCTTATTGTAGAGGATGTAGCGACGCAAAAAGAGGTGATCACACCCTGCACTTCGCCACCCACAGGAAGGCCACGGCCCGATGACCAGCAATCTCGATCCAGATGCCCGGACCAGCTACCGCCTCATCACTGTGGCGGCGCGGATGGTTCAGAGGCGGCAGGACGACGCCCTGGCTCATCTGGGCCTGACCCGCGCTGCAGTTATCGCACTGGAGGGCCTGGCAGGCGGCCCCCTGAACCAGGAGCGCCTGGCTGAAGCGATCCGAGTCCAGAGCCAGACCCTGGGCCGGGTCTTGATCCGGCTTGAGAGCGCCGGCCACATCACCAGGACGCGCCAGTCGGCGGACCGCAGGCAGTTTAAGGTGGAGCTCACGGAGTCGGGCCAAACCATCCTGGAGGCAGCCAGGCGGGCCGAAAATAATGCCTATCCAGATGACCCCAACATCAGCTGGAAGGTCCTCAGGGAAGAGTTAACGAAGTTTGTGAATGCCTTGCCCGGGGACCGCGACCAGGGCGTGGTTCCGTTCGCCGCACCGGAGCACCGCACGATGAGGCGTCCCCAGGGCGGGCGGGCCAGCAACCTCCGTGGCGCGGACCAGCCCCGCCAGTAATCCTGCTCACGAGTTAGGCATCCATCAGCTGTAAATGCAGGGCAGTGAGCACAAAGTCAGTAAAACAGAGCAGCCCCGCCAGTGACTGGCGGGGCTGCTCTGGCTTTTGCTCGCTTCAGCTATCCATTGTCTTCCCGGTCCGACGCCTGGTTGTTGTGCAGCAGCCCCCGCTGCGCGAAATCGGCCGCTTCCGATGCTTCTTCGGGCAGCGGATCCGTCGCCGGCGGGACGTCGCTTGGCGCGTAATCGGCAAGTCCGGCCGCAACCCGTTCCTGTTCGGCTGCAGCCTGATAGACATCGTCGTCAACATCCTCGGGCATTTTCCCGTGGCCGGTCCGGGTGGGCTGTGGGAGTGCGTCCTCTTCAGGAGTAATCACTCCCTCAAGCACCGGATCACGGCTTTCATCTGCGCTTGTCACGTTTACCTCCAGTCGGTAGCTTTCCTCGGTGTTGTGGCCGGATTCCTGCCTACGGCGACGGGACGCTTGGCCCGGTGGACCAGCGGAGCAGTGCGGCAATGTCGTGGCCCTCCGGCAGGACGCCGCCCGGAACCAGGAGAACGCGGGCGTCGGTAAGGGCCGCAGCCCGAAGAAGGGCCGCCGGCGCAGGAACTGCGCCCAGTACATTGGCTGCCAGGGACTCTTCCGCGGCAGTGGCGACCCATGGTTCCGCGTCCAGGGCCAGCAGGGTCCGTTTGGACAGGGATGCATCATTGAGGATCAGAACATCGACCTGCGCCTGCTGGAGGGCGTGCACCACAGCTCCGATTCCGGTGGCGGACTCGGGGTTCGCCTGGCCTTCCTGCGTGGCCAGCCGCTCCATGATCTCCTGCTGCTCCGTGGCCCACTGTTCAGCAACCCGCTGGTTTACCTGGTCCTCGAGCAGGGACTGGTCCGCGCCTGCTGTATGCGTGTGGGAGTCCACCACGGATACCAGCGCCTGGGTCGCCTTGGAGAGCTGCTCCTGGACAAGCCTGCGGGCGTGGATGTCACCGGCAAGGACTACCAGGCGGGCCCCGCTGCTGCCCACCAGCCGGTCAATCTCCTCCGCCACCTGGTCGGCATTGCGGCGCCACACGTCCTCGGTATGGTGCTGGAAGCGGAGGTGGGCCCAGCCGCCGCCCTGGAACTTTTTGATGTGCTCGGTGCTGCCCTGCACCTCTTCGGTGCTGACGGGGGCGCCTGCACCGGCGTAGTGCAGCCGGATCTCGCCGTGTTCGCGGCTGACTTCTGCCACCACATAGGGAAATTCCTCCGGCCGGTGCTTGACCAGCGGGAGGAGATCAGGGACTGCATCCACCGAAATCCGCTCCGGCAGCACCAGGTCTCCCGGGAGGATCTCGTTGATTTCCGTCTTGCCCTGATGCACCAGGACAAACCGGGAGACCGGGGAGGGAACTCCTGCCTCGGGCTGGAGTGCCTGCTCCACCGCGTCAAGGTCTGCGGGCGAGGCTCCCTGCGCCTCCAGCTGCGCCCGGGTGTTGCCCGGCCTGACGTCGGCCGCTTCGAGGGTGTCAACTGTGCCGGTTCCGGCATCTACATAGGCCGTGCACCACGGGCCGGGAAGCCGATACAGATCTGCGTACTCCTTCAAACTTCCGGTCACTGTTCGCCCTCCTCGTCGCTAAGGGAGTCGGGGGATGCAACGGGATTCAAAGCCTCCCTGATCTCGGCAGGATCCGTGTCGTCGGGGAAAGGCTCGGTTTCACGGAACTCTTCCGCGTGGGCTGGTTGGTTGCCCCGCACCATCCCTTGGGTTTCGTGCTGCATCTGGTCATCCAGCTCGGAGTTGTGCTTGGTGTTTCCTCGTTCAGCCATGACGATCTCCTTCGCTCGTGAATTAGTATCACAGGCTTACTAGTTCGTCAGTTCACCGTAGCACCGGGACGCGGCGGTCAAAAGGGGGCAGTTCCAGGGACTTGAGCCTAAGCCGCGCAGGCGTCCTTAAGTGCCTGGACTGACTCTGCAGGCACCTGGTCCCCGGACTCGGCGATCTGGCCGAGCGGCGTCGCAATTTCTGCCGGAACTCCTGCGGTGCGTGCGGCGGAAACGAGGCCGGACAGCACCTGCTTGTCTTCAACGCTCACCAGGCCGTCCTGCACCACTGCGCAGATCTGCCGGTTAACTTCCTCGGCAGCTGCGGTGGCCATCTTTGAGGCGGCATCGCTGGCGGCATTGCCGGCGGCTTCCTCGACGGCGCCACAGCCGGCGAGGAGCAGCAGGAGGGGGGCAGCGGTCAGGGCGGCAAGGTGGCGGTTCATCTGCCAAGCCTATCGGTTCAACCCGGGAGCAGGCTGGCAGCGCGTCCCCGCAGGCCGCCCGTGTGCGGGAACAGCTACCGGGCGCTGGCTGCAGGAACGCCGAGAATGCTGTCCAGCAGCCCATTCCGGAACTTCCCATCCGGATCGTTAGCGGAGGCCAGGGAACGGAAATCCGCAAAGCGCGGATACAGGGACTCCCAGTCGTGGCCTGCCGGGGAGAAGAGCTTGCCCCAGTGGGGACGGGCACCGAAGGGCTCGAGGAGGTCCTCCAGTTCCGGCAGTAGTGCGTCCACTTCCGGCTGCAGCGGCTTCCAGGTGAAGTGCAGCGCCACGCTCTGCTGCCGGTAGAAGGGGCTGAGCCAGAACTCGTCCGCGGCGCCGGTTCGGATTTCGGAGACGAACAGCAGGGGTGCGAGCTTGCCGGCGAGGCTCCGCACCGCCTCGATGGCGGCCGGGGCATGTTCCAGGGGCAGGATGAATTCGCTCTGCAGTTCCTCGCCCTTGCTGGGGGTGAACTCGTGCCGGAAGTGGGGCAGGCGGTCCAGCCATTGGCCGGGTTCGTCCATCTGCAGGGTGCAGTTCTCGGCAGACATGTCCGGGAGCGGGTGCCGGGGGCGCTGGGCGGGGGTGGCGCCAAACAAGTTGCCCAGCGGCGGTTCATGGTCGAGTGCCTTGAGCCAGACCTGGCTGATGGAATTGCCGGCATAGTCGGTGAAAAGGCTGACGCTGTAGGCGCTGGAAACCAGTTCCGGGAAGTGCGCCAGGGCCGCGTCCCACGGCAGGTTTTCCAGGACGCGCTGACGCATCAGGAAAGTTGGCTGGACCGCGAGTTCCAGGCCAGTGACAATTCCCAGGGCGCCCAGACCCACCACGCTTGCCAGGAACTCATCCCCGTCGGCCCGTGAGAGTGAAACCCGCTCGCCGGAGGCGCGGACAAGGTCGATGGATTCGACGGCACCGGCCAGCGACTGGTTTTCCACGCCTGAGCCGTGCGTTCCCGTCTGGACTGCGCCGGCCACGGAGATGTGCGGCAGCGACGCGAGGTTGTGAATGGCGACGCCGGACTGTTCCAGGGTGCGGCATAGCTCGCCGTAGCTGACGCCGCCGCTGACACGGACCGTTTTGCGTGCCGCGTCGAGTTCGATCGTATGGGGCAAAGCGTCCAGGAGTACGTGGACGCCGTCAGTATCGCCCACCCGGTTGAACGAGTGGCGTGATCCGAGGGCCTTGACCCTTCCGGCCGCGGCCACGATGCCGGCGAGTTCATCCACCGACGACGGCCTCCGGACATCCGCGGAAGCGTACTCGAGGTTCCCTGCCCAGTTCTTCATCAGGTTCAGCTTTCAGGTGGAGGTCATTTGGCTCCCTCAACTGTCAGCGCTAACAACTGCACTGTCAAGGCGGCTTCCGCTTTCCGGACCGGCCTTGCCGAGGGCGGACAAGGCTGGTGGCACGTGCTTGAAGCCCACGCCTCAGGCAGGAATAACCGGGAACTGCTGCCGGATGGCCACTTTGTGGTGTGGGCGGCGGAAAGTACGACGACGGACGACCGGTTCGCAGCAGTCTTCAACAGCGGCGCGGCCGGCCTGGTCCGGGCGTTGGCGCTGGCGGTGTGCAGTTCTTTCGGTTCTCCCGTGCCCCAGCTCAGCCGGTGGTGCGGGGCGGCGGGACGCGCCGGCTGCCGGTGGCCTCGAAGGCGGCTGCCAGATGCAGGAGCAGAGTATCGCTATAGGCCTTGCCGGCGATCGTCAGGCCCACCGGCATGGCGATATCCGCGGCCAGTCCCATGGGAACCGTGACGGTGGGGATGCCCAGGTGCCGGGGGACCAGGTTGCCGTTCGCCACCCAGACCCCGTTGCGCCATGCCAGGTCCGCCGACGCAGGGTTGGTGTCCGCGTCGGCAGGTGCGACGTCGGCCACGGCCGGAAAGACCACCGCGTCCAAGCCCAGCCCGTCCATCCACTCCTCCAGGTCCACGCGCCGGGTCTCCTCGAGCCCCTTCAGCCCCGCCGCCAGGTGCGGGATCTCCGTCAGCGACGGTACTCCGTGCTCCCGGATCCAGACGGGGTAGTCGCTGATGTCGTCGTCAAATCCGTCGTACCGGTCCGGCAGGGACCCGTCGGGCGCCGGGAAGATCAAAGCGCCGTCCACATCGGCCAGGCTGTTGAGGTTCGGGTCCCCGTTGGCAGCCAGAAAGTCGTGCCAGGACCAGGCGGACAGGTCGACGATTTCGCTGTGCAGGTAGTCCCTTGAGACCAGGCCGCGGGTGGCGATGGTGGGGCTGCCCGGGCGGTCCCCTTCGTAGTTGGAGACGACGGGGAAGTCCACCTCCACCACCTCAGCCCCTGCCGCCTCGAGGTCACGCCGCGCGGCCTCCCACAGCTCAATGACGGAAGCCCGGGTGTCGATGCGCTGGCCGGTGGGGCCTCCGATTCCGGGCCTGGGTGCGGTTCCGGCCTCCGGATCGGCGTTGATATACATCTTTGGGATGCCGAGGCGTTTTCCTGCCAGCACGTTTCCGGCCCCGGCGTGGTCCTTCACGGCCAGGCCAAGGTACGACGGCGGGCGGATAGCGGATGCCTTGGGCACCTTCACCCAGGGCTGGACACGCCAGAAGTCGCCGCGGGTTTCGGCGTCGTCCGCCACCACGACGTCCAGGACTTCGAGCAGGTCGTCCATGGTGCGGGTGTGCGGGACCACCACGTCCATGGTGGGGACCAGCGGCCAGTTGCCGCGCACGGAAATAACACCGCGGGACGGGGTGTAGGCGCACAGGGCGTTGTTCGACGCCGGCGCCCGGCCCGAGGACCAGGTTTCTTCCGCGAGGCCAAAGGCAGCAAAGCTTGCCGCGGTGGCGGTACCGGAGCCGTTGGAGGATCCGGAGGCAAACGCGGCCGTGAGGTAGTCGGCGTTGTAGGGGCTCTCGGCCCGGCCGTATACCCCGCGCTGCATACCTCCGTTGGCCATGGGCGGCATGTTGGTCAGGCCGATAAGCACGGCACCGCCGGCTCGCAGGCGTTCGATGGTGAACGCGTCCTTCTGGGCCACAAGGTCCTTGAAGGCCGGTGACCCGGCGGCCACAGTGAGACCGCGGGCCTGGTAGCTGTCCTTAGCGGTGTATGGAATCCCGTCCAGCGGCCCCAGCGTGAAACCGGCGGCGCGGCGCCGGTCCGAGGCCTGTGCGTCGGCGATGGCGTCGGGGTTCATAACCACGAGGGCATTGAGGCGTATGCCGGAAGAGTCATACTTCTCGATACGCTCCAGATAGAGCCGGACCAGCTCCTCGCTGGTCACCTCGCCCGATTCCAGCGCGGACCGAAGCCGGCTGATCCCAGCTTCCACCACTTCGAACGCGGACCGAGTGCCTTGCTGCCGGGCCTGTTCCGCGAGTTTCATGCCAAGCCGCCTTCCGTCGGGGCGGGCTGCTGCTGGGTGATGCAGTGGATGCCGCCGCCGAACGCGAAGATGTCCCGGGCGTCCACCAGTTCCACCGTCCGTCCCGGGTAGGAGCGCTCCAGGATGCCCTTGGCGATGGCATCGTTGGGGTCGTCGAAGGCGCACAGGACCACCACACCATTGGCCACGTAGTGGTTGATGTAGGACCAGTCCACGAATCCTTCGGCGTCCTTGAGCACTGTGGGTGCGGGGACGTCGATTATCCGGAGTGGACGGCCCGCCGCATCGGTTTGGCCCTGCAGGACTGCACGGAGTTGCAGATAGACGGCGTGGTCAGGGTGCGCCGGGTCATTCTGGCGGTGCAGCAGGACGGTGCCGGCCCCGGCGAAGGCCGCGACAATGTCCACGTGGCCGCGGGTGCCGAACTCGTCATAGTCGCGGGTGAGGCCGCGCGGCAGCCAGATGGCCTTGGTGGTGCCCAGGGCGGCATGAATTTCAGCCTCCACAGATTCCCTCGTGGCGCCGGGGTTGCGTCCGGAATCGAGCTGGACGGTCTCCGTCAGCAGGACGGTGCCCTGGCCGTCCACGTGGAACCCGCCGCCCTCGTTGACCAGCGGGCTGGGCCGGACCGGAGCAGCCGTCCCGGCGGCCACGGCCCGGGCCACGTCCTGGTCCTTGTCCCAGGTCGCCCACTCCTGGGCGCCCCAGCCGTTGAAGATCCAGTCGACGGCGGCCAGCGAGCCGTCCGGCTGGTGCACGAAGGTGGGCCCGCTGTCCCGCAGCCACGCGTCGTCCAGGGGTACTTCCACTACGGTGATGCCCTCGCCGAGCCACTCCTTGGCCACGCTGGCGTCGCGGGGATCGGCCACCACGGTGACGGGCTCGTAGCGGGCGATGGTCTGGGCAACCCTGGTCCAAGCGGCGCGGGCACGGTCAAGGGCGGGGCTTCCCACCGGTCCGAATGTCTCGTTCGGCGGCGGGAAGGCCATCCACGTTCCGGTGTGGGGTTCCCATTCGGCAGGCATAAAGCTTGCCGGAGCGGGCGCGAGGACGTGGGCGGCCGGGGCGGGGGCGGGTTTCATGGGTGTTCCTAAGTCTTTCTTGTGCGTCTGGCTATGCGGGTGGATCAGGCAGGCTGGCTAAGCCGCTGCCCGGCGGGGGCGAGGCGGGAATCAACGGAGGTGCCGGCGTCGTACGCTGTTGCGCCGCCCACCACGGTGAGCCGGGCCCGGTTGGTGAGCAGCTGTGCGGCGTCCGCCTGCAGCGGGTTGCTGTCCAGGACCGTGAAGTCGGCCAGGTAGCCGGCCGCGATCCGGCCCTGCCGGTCCTCCGCGCGGCAGGAGTAGGCGGCATCGCGGGTGGCGTGGCAGAGGGCGTCGGCCAGGTCCAGGGCGTATTTGGGGAGGTTCGCTTCCAGCGCCGGATCGAGGGCAGAGCGCCGCGTGGCGGCAACATACATGTTCGGCAGGGGCTGGTGCGGAGCCGTTGGCGCGTCCGTGCTCAGGGCAAGGGTAGCGCCTGCGTCCGTAAACTCGGTCCAGGGAAAGGCGCGTTCACAGCGGTGGTCGCCGAGCACACTCCGCCAGTTGTCCTGGATGGCCGGGTCCGCGTGGACCGGCTGCATGGAGGCCACAACACCCAGGGAAGCCAGCCGCTGGACGTTCCCCTCGGTCACGGTCTCCAGGTGCTCGATGCGGTGCCGCCGGTCGCGGGGCCCGTTGCGGCGGTACGCCTCCTCCAGCGCGTCGAGTGCGATGTCCGACGCTTCGTCGCCGATGGCATGCAGGGCAATCTGGAGGCCGGCGGCGTCTGCGGCTGCCACCACGGGGATCAGGGATTCGCGGTCCCAGATGGGCTTGGCACTGCTGCCGTCCGCGTACGGTTCCTTCATGGCGGCGGTGCAGCTGTCGATGACGCCGTCCACCACCAGCTTGATGCCGCAGATCTGCAGCCAGTCGCCGTGCAGGTCCGCTGCGAGCCATGCCGCCTTGGCCACCTGTGCCAGGTTCTCGGCCTCAGACTCGTGCCGTGCAACCAGCAGGTGGCCCTTGACCCGGATGGGCAGCGTGCCGTTGCGGCGCTCCAGGGCGCGGCGGAAGGCAGCCAGGTCGTCGTCCTGCACGGCCATGTCCACGGCGCTCGTGACGCCGACGGCCAGGTAGTTCGCGAACGCTTCTTCGAGCTGGGCGTCCCGGTCCTCGTCTGTGGCGTGGGCAGCAAGGGCCGGCCAGACGATCTGCTGGGCGGCCGTTTCGTAGAGCATCCCGTCCGCCTCGCCCGTTTCCGGGTCGCGGCCGATCCGTCCGCCGATGGGGTCCGGGGTGTCCCTGGTGATGCCCATTTCGGCCAGGGCGGCGCTGTTGACCCAGACGGAGTGCAGGTCGTTGGCGTCCAGGTAGACGGGGAGGTCGGGGACGGCCTCGTCCAGCAGTTTCCGCGTGGGCTGTTCCCGTGCGAGGGTGCTGTAGAGCCAGCCGGCACCAAGGATCCGTTCGGCGTCAGTGGCGGCGGCAGCTTCCCTCAGTCGGTGCTGCAGATCCGCGAGGTCAACCGCGTCACGCAGCTGGACCTTCTGCAGGGCCTGGCCCATCATCAGCAGATGCGTGTGCGCGTCCACGAATCCGGGGAGGACGAAGCCGCCGGCCAGGTCCACCTCCATGGCGCTGTCGCCCGCGGCCCTGCGGGCTCCAGCCTCGTCACCAACGTGGACAAACTCGGAGCCCTCCACTACAAAGGCTTCGGCAGGAGAGCCGTCGGCGGTGAAGACGGTGGCATTGGTGTAGAGCGTGCGTGCAGGCAAGATAGTGCTTTCTGTCTGGCTGGTGCGGAACATTAAACGATGGCCGCCTTATGGATCTCGGGCGTGGCGTTGCCGGCACCCGCTTTTTCGGTCTGGACGGAGATGCGGGAGATGGCCACCAGTGGAACCATCAGGGCCAGGGTCATGCCGCCGAGGACATAACCCAGGACGTCGTAGCCTGCCCCGGCCGAGACGAATGTTCCGAAGAACGGGGCGAACGAGGACCCCACCAGGTAGACGCCGAGCACCGGGGCGGACCAGCGCCCGGAGGCGTCCAGTGCGGCGGCAGCGGCCACGATGTAGATGAACGACAGCATGTAGATGGTGTTCCAGGCGATGATGACGGCCATGTACAGGCCTGGATCTGTAACGACGCCGGAGAGTATCTTCAGTGCCGCGCCCGCCAGGAGTGCGACGGCGAGAGGTACTGTCCGGCCCAGGCGACGCCCTGCCACTCCGATAAGTCCCGAGGCGAGGAGGCCGCCCAGGGTGGAAAGGCTCAGCACCAGTCCCATACCGTTTTCGTCAAGCTGCGCCTGGTCCGCTCCCATGGTGGCGGCAACGGCCCAAAGGGAGTCTTCGCTGAGGGCCCACAGGGCGAAGCAGGCGAGCAGCCCGAAGCCGGCAATGGTGGTTTTCCGGGATGTTGCTTTTGGAGCGGCAACTGCCGTGGCCTGGGTTGCGGGCGCGGCGGGCCTGGCCGGCAGCCAGGGTGTGGTGAACAGGGCGGCCAGGGCAAGGCCGGCCAGCAGGCCGAAGGCACTGCCCATGCCGGCGCCCAGCGCCGGGATCACGAAGAGGACCACCGAGACGATGGCGCGGTTGGTAAAGCCGCTGATACCGGAGGCGCGGTCCGGGTTGCGGAGTGCGCCAAGGGCGGCGCCGCCCGCGGAGACGGCCCCGCCGGCGCCGAGGCCGCCGATCAGGACACCTGCGACGACGATTGGTGCTGACGGGATGAATGCCGCGGCTCCGAAGCCTGCCGCCGTGAAAACCAGGCCGACCCGTGCCACCAGGTACCTTCCGTTTCCTGCCGCCAGGCGGGACGTCAGCAGGCAGGCGGCCGCGCAGGCGAGCAGCGATCCGGTCATCAGTGTTCCCGCCTCGGTATCGGAGAAACCACGTTCCCCGGTCAGGGCGAAGATCATGACCGGCACCAGGTTGGCCGTCATAAAGCCGACCACGCTGATGCCGAAGACGGAGACGGCACGCGTTGCAGTCAGGGGAACGCGAGCTGTGCTTTGGTCGTCCTGGGACATGGACTTCTCCTTGCTGGGATGGAGTGAAGGCTGTCACAAAATGAATGGCCTTCATTTATTATGGGGATACACCCCTGCCAGCACAAGGGTTTTAGTGAAAGCCTTTCAGAAACTCGTTTTTGTTACCTGCCGTATCCCCGCCAGCAGGGTTTCCAGCCCGAAGGAAAACGCCGTGTTCGAGCGTTCCGCCGGGGAACCCAGATCCGCAATCGCCTCCGAAAGCATGGGAAACAGGCCCTGCGGCGGGGACCAGACCACCTCGGGCGCAGTCAGTTCCAGGGCTGATCCGAGGACCAGGTAGTCCACCGTGGTGATGGCCGGGACGATTGCGGAAGGGGCCAGCCCTGCCTTGGCCAGTACAGTCGCCATGTCCTCGTAGATCCGCATCACGCCGAGGTCCCGCACGGTCTGGGCAACCAGGAGCGGCACCAGCCGGGGGTGGTCCACCAGACAGTCACGGTACTCGCGGGCAAGGTTCCGGAGTGCCTCGTCCCACGGAAGGTTCTCCGTATCCAGGTGCTGCCTTTCGGAGAAGACCAGGCCCCGCATCAGCTCGATGATATGTTCCCGGTTCTCGATGTGGTTGTACAGGGCCGCCTGGCTGACACCGAGTTGCTTTGCCACTTTGGGAAAGCTGAAATCCCCAGTGGAATCCACCAGGAAGAGGGCTGCCCGGACGATGGCATCAACGGACAGCAGCGGTGATCGCGGACGCGGCACGGGGACTCCTTGTAACGGTGCGGTCCGTTCAATCTAGCGTGTTCAATTCAGTGCCTCGTGCGGTCCACTGCCTTGACAATGGCGCGTGCCAGTTCTTGGGGTTTCGTGAACTGTGGCCAGTGGCCCGTCGGCAGGTCCACATACTCAACCTCACGGATCCGTGCCAGCTCGGCAACGAAGGGATGCCCGGCGTCGATCCATTCCCGCAGCAGCGAGGAAGGGAATTCGCAGGCGATGACGGTCGCCGGCACCTCGTAGCGCCGCGTGTCGTGCAGGTGCTGGGGGTCGTAGGCGACACCCTTGGGTTCAGGAACGGCACGCGAGCGGAACGCCTTCCGCAGCCCTTCGTCAAGGTCCACCAGGTCGGCATCCTCGAAGTCTTCCCAAGGCGGCAGCGGAATCCCGTCACCGTCCGCCCGCAGCTGGTTGTTGATCACGTCGCCCTCGCCGAGTGGGCCGCTGTCCACATAGATGGCTCGTTCCACCTTGTCCGGCCGGGCATCCACCACTCCGTGAATGATGGCGCCGCCGCCCGAGTGGCCCACCAGGACCACCTTGCCGTCCAGGTTGTCCACGGCCGCGGTGACTGCATTGATGTGGTCCCGCAGCCCTATGCCGGAGCGGTCAGCGTCCATTGCTTCCATGCCCGGCAGGGTGAGCGGGTGCGGACGGTGCCCGGCCGCCTCGAGCGCCGGGGTCACCTCCTCCCAGGAAGAAGCGTCCAACCAGAAACCGGGCACGAGGATGATGTCCATGACGGAACACTACTCGGTGAAGCGGGGCGAACAGCAGTACCTGAGGGCTTCACACGGCGGCAGGGCTTCCCCCTGTGGGGCCCTCGCAGTAAAGTCCGGAGTGGCCAGTGAAGGATTTCCCAACCTCATCCGAGAGGCACGGCATGAACCGGAAAAATACCCGTTGTGACCGCGTTCCCACCGTTTCGGCCCCGGCCCTGCCTGAAGGTGCGGGAAGATGACCAGTCAGTCATCGCCGGGCAAGGCAGCACCCCTCAAACGTGAGACCTTTTCGTCGCGCCGGCTCTTTATCCTTTCCGCCATAGGGTCGGCAGTGGGCCTTGGCAACATCTGGCGCTTTCCCTACATTGCGTACGACAACGGGGGCGGAGCCTTCCTGATTCCGTATCTGGTGGCCCTGCTGACGGCGGGCATTCCGCTGCTCTTCCTGGACTACGCGGTAGGGCACAAATTCAGGGGATCTGCACCCCTGGCCTATCGCCGGCTCCATAGGGCGGCGGAGCCTTTGGGATGGTGGCAGGTTCTGGTCTGCTTCGTCATCGCCGCCTACTACGCAGTGATCATTGCCTGGTCCCTGATGTACACCATCTTTTCCTTCACCGAGGCCTGGGGCGACGACGCCGAGGGCTATTTCTTCGGAACCTTCCTGGGTGTCGCTGAGGCGCCCGGCCTGGGATTCGATTTCGTCCCGTCCGTTTTCTTTCCGCTGCTGGTGACCTGGCTGGCAGTCATCGTGATCATGGCTGCCGGTATCCGCAAGGGAATTTCGCGCGCCAACTCGGTCCTGTTGCCGCTGTTGGTGGTGATGTTCCTCCTGCTGGTGGTCCAGTCCCTCT
This sequence comes from Pseudarthrobacter sp. NamE5, assembly GCF_005796225.1. GTDB lineage: Bacteria > Actinomycetota > Actinomycetes > Actinomycetales > Micrococcaceae > Arthrobacter. Next base: position 411,453 of record NZ_VAHO01000001.1, on the reverse strand, counting down.
TCCTCCCGGGCGCTGCGCAGGGGCTGAATGCCTTTTTCACCCCGGACTGGTCCTCTCTGGCCGATCCCTCAGTCTGGGCGGCGGCCTACGGACACATCTTCTTCTCACTCTCAGTCGGCTACGGGATCATGGTCACCTACTCCTCCTATCTGAAGCGGCGGACTGATCTCACCGGATCCGGGATGGTTGTTGCCTTTTCCAACTCAGGTTTCGAAATCCTCGCCGGGATCGGTGTTTTCGCCGCCCTGGGCTTCATGGCACAGGCAGCCGGCACGGGAGTTAATGAGGTGGTGACGCAGGGCATCGGGTTGGCCTTTGTGGCATTCCCCACCATCGTGTCGCAGGCACCCTTCGGAGCGCTGATGGGCGTGCTGTTCTTCGGCTCCCTGGTCTTCGCAGGAATCACGTCGCTGATATCCGTCCTGGAGGTCATCGTTGCCGCGGTCCAGGACAAGCTCGGCTGGGGCCGGGTCAAAGCGTCCCTGGTGGTCAGCATCCTGGTGGCTGTTGTCTCCCTGGGCCTGTTTCCCACGGCGACCGGTCTCTACCTGCTGGATACCTCGGACGCCTTCGTCAACAGCTTCGGGATCACACTCGGCGCCCTGGTGACCGTGGTGGTGCTGGCATGGTTCCTGCGCAAGCTTCCCCTGCTGTCCGCCCACCTCAACCGCGTCTCCACCGTGAAGATGCGGGGTACCTGGATGGTGCTGGTATCAGTCGTGGTGCCGCTGGCCCTGATCTACATGGTGGCGAACGAATTCATCAGCAAGATTTCCACCCCCTATGAGGGTTACCCGGACTGGTTCGTGGGCGTGTTCGGCTGGGGCATGGCCGGGGGGCTGGTAGTCCTGGCGCTGGTCCTGACGTTCATCCCCTGGAGCCGGACGTCCAAGGCGAACCATGACCCGGAGTACGACTCCCTGGTGGAGCGGGAAGCAAAGGAGACGGCGCTGTGACACCCGTTGCCATCACCATGATGATCATCGCCATACTCACCGTGTGGGGCGGGCTGGCGCTGGCGCTGCTGAACCTCAAGCGGCACCCGGAGGATGAGGGTGCCCTTCCGGAGGAGCACGCCCCGGAGCTTTGATGCTGGCTTGTTCAGTCATCCCGTCGAGAGGCAGGCCACCGAGCTCCTGTCAGCGGCGCCTGCGTCCCGACCGCTCCCTCCTTTCGGCTGACTCACGCTCCGCCCAGCGCTGCGACTTTCCGGCCGCTACCACCTTCTGGTGCCATTCCCGCTGGTAGGCGCGCTGTGCAGCGGCGTCGCTCCGCCGCGCCAGAGCCGCCACTTCTCGCTGGAGCTTCAGGTAGTTGTGCCAGCGGCGTTCCTCCAGCACACCGTCGGTGATCGCCGCCTGGACGGCGCAGGCCGGCTCGCCCTGGTGCGCGCAGTCCGGGAACCTGCACCGGGCCGCCAGCCCCTCTACGTCGCCGAACATCTCGCCCATGCCGTCCTCCGCGTCGAACAATCCAAAGCCGCGGACACCGGGGGTGTCCATCAGCACGGTTCCGTTCGGGAGGGGCACCAATTGCCGGGACGTGGTGGTGTGCTTTCCTTTGAAATCGCCGCTCCGCACCTCTCCGGTGTCTTGGACGTCGCGTCCCACCAGCGCGTTGATGAGCGTGGACTTTCCCGCACCGGATGGACCGAGCAGGACGATGGTGCCGCCCGCGGGAAGGTGCGACAGCAACGCGTCAATGCCGTCGCCTTTTTCCGCTGAAGTGGTGACCACCTCCACGCCTGCCGCCTGCAGGATGACCTTCCCGACGACGTCGTCCGCCACGTCCGCGAGGTCCGCCTTGGTGATGATCACCAGGGGAGTGGCGCCGGAGTCCCATGCGGCAACGAGCGTACGCTCCATCCGGTTATGGGTGAGGGGCCGGTCCACCGGGACCACGACGCCCACCATGTCCATGTTGGCCGCCAGGATCTGCGCCTCCGATGAAACCTCGAAGGCGCGCTTGCGGCTGAGTTCGGAGCGCCGGGGAAGGACGGCGAGGATCTGCCGGTCACCGGCGCGGTTAGGTCCTATCCAGACCCAGTCGCCGGTGACGGGGGCCTCCCCGCTCAGCGGGTAGGGCAGGTGGAGGAGCACCGGCGGCCTGGGCCGTGGTGTTGTGGAAGGTCCCGCGGGAAGAGGCTTAGGCGGGGCCGGTGCGGAGCAGGGGAAGGGTGGGGGTAATGGATGCGGGACGCTCAAAGCGTGCGGCTGTAACAGTCATCAAAACCACCTCCCTCTTCCGGGACAAGGACCGCTACGGTCCGGTCCTACTGTAGCTGCGGCCTGTTGCTTGCACCAGACCCTGCCTCCGTTCCGCCGGTGATGGACAGGGCTCCTGGCCAGGTTCACAATGAGGGGGTGTAATGCCCTGCCCCTGACATTCCCAGTGCCGACTTCCCGTGCCACGGGACGTCCCGGAGGAGGAGCTATGCGGACGACATTGACGAGGGCGGCTGTCTTCTTTGCCCTCATCGGAAGCGTGCTGTGCTTGACCGCGGGGGCCACTGCATCGTCCGCCGGTATCGCAGCTGCAAGCGTCCACGTTGCGGCCGCACTGGAGGTAGCCCAGGGGCAGCAGCCTTCTCCCACTGATGCTCCAACCGGGCCTACTCCCGCGCCGACCGGAACAGCAACTCCGGCCGAATCTTCACCTCCTCCCCCCGGAGGCCCAAGTGACGCCGGAACGGCCCAGGCGGACGACACCACGCCCCTGCTGATCGGGCTTGCGATCATCCTGGTGATATTGCTCGTGGCGTTTTACCTATGGCGGCGACGCGGGGCCGTGAGGGACCTGTAGCGCACTGACCAGGAGTGGTGCCGGGACGCCGCCTGAACAAGGAGCGCCCTAGCGCTGCAGTTCCAGCGCCCGCTTCTCGCGTGCCGAAATGCGTGATACATATCCGCAGTTGGTGCAGGTGATCTGGTAGGACCGCGATGTGGTGAACACCGGAATGAAGAAGAGGGTGAACTTGGTAGCCCGCTCCTCGAGGTGGTGGTGAACGAACGAGCGGCAGTACTGGCAGGTGGCGGGTTTGCCGGGCAGTGCCTTGAGCACCGTCTTGAAACCAAAGAGAAGGAGCATGGTCTTGCCTTCCGGGTAGTCCTGCTGGCGTATCTGACAACCCTAGGCCCTGAATCAGGCTGAAGCATCTTCCTGACAGTCTCCCGGACCGGTGCGATACTGGGGACTGCACGCTTTTGGCATCAGGGGGACTTCGAAAAGATGGTGTTGGACACAGCGACTCTCCGGATCGCGTTCGGTCTGATGGCGCTGGTTCTGGCTTTCCTCTTTTACTTTTCCGCCTACCGTGTCACGCGCTCGCCCTACAGCGGCTGGTGGTGCCTGGCGCTGCTGTTCTTCCTTACCGGATCCGCTTGTTTCCTGCTGGACGGGACGCCGCACCAGCTATGGGCCAACCCTGCCGGCAACGTGCTGCTGGTGCACGGCGGAGTGGCTGTCTGGGCCGGCGCCAGGTCGCTGCGCACGGTGCTGCCGCCCATGTGGGCGTTCACGGGCATACCGCTGGTAACCTTGGTTGCTTCCGTCGTCGACAGCCCGGCCACTAACACCTGGTCCGGGGGTCCCGTTTTCCTGGCGGCCATGAGCCTCACCATCGGCCTGGCAGCACGCGAATTGTGGCGCCTGGAACCGGGGTATTCCCGGGTACGAATCCCCATGGCCGCGGCTGCCGGCGGGCTGTCCTTCTTCTACTTCCTGCGGTGGTGGGCCTTTATGCTTGAAGGGCAGGACGGCCCTGTTTTCGTTACCGTTTTCGGTTCCGCCGTCACCACCATGGTGACCATGGTGCTCCTGGTGGTGGTGTCCTTCAGCATGGCCGCCCTCAGCAGCGAACAGCAGACCAGGGCGCTGCGCATGGTCGCTTCCCGTGACGATCTCACCGGTCTTCTCAACCGCAAGGCCTTCCTGAACCTCGCGGCCGAGCAGCTGGCGGACCGTTCCGTCACCCGCGGTTCGGGGGCGCTGATCCTGGCCGACCTGGACCACTTCAAGGCTGTCAACGACACGTATGGCCATGCCGCGGGCGACCTCGCCCTGCAGGCATTCGCCGAAGCCTGCACCGCCACGGTGAGATCCACCGACTTGGTGGGACGCTACGGCGGGGAAGAATTCGTCCTCCTTATCCCAGGCGCCAACGGCGAAAGGGCGGAAACCATCGCCGAGGAGATCAGCGGACGCCTCGCCGGCACAACTGCCAATGACGGGATGGAGATGCCAACGGCAAGTTACGGGATTTCCACGTACGACGGCGGCACGAAGGACCTGAAGGGCCTCATCGCCTCGGCGGACGCGGCCCTTTACACCGCCAAATCACTCGGCCGGAACCGCACTGCCCGCAGCGACTGGATGAGCTAGCGCCGGCCGGCACGGGTGCCCGGGAAGCGGGAAGACCGGCTGATAAAATGGCCGGGTTGCAGGGCGGAGTTATTGCTGGTGCAACCAGCGCCGCAACCAAGTGAGGGACCAGACAATCATGACGGCAGGCGGGCCACACCTCGGGACTTCAGAGACTCAGCCTGCCGCGCCCGCCAAAACCACCGGTCCCGCGACGGGCCGCGCTTATCTGGCCACCATCGAAGGCTTCGTCGGCGCCCTGATGATGTTCGTCGGTTCCATCGGCACGGGCTGGATTGCCAACGGCTCACCCATGATCCGACAGCCGGTGGTGATCGCCCTCCGCACCGAAGGCTGGGGAGTCACAGTTTCCACGGTGCTGCTGACAGTCGGCGCGATGGTCCTCATGCGTTCATGGCTGAGGCTGGGGCAGCGCCTGGCTGAATGGGGCGCTTCCTCCCTCCGGTCCGTTGTTATCGCCATTTCGGCCTGGTCCCTGCCGCTGTTGTTCTGCGTGCCCGTGTTTTCGCGCGATGTCTACGCCTATACCGGCCAGGGCCGGCTGGTGATGGAGGGGCAAAACCCCTACGAGGTGGGCATCTCCACCCTGAGCAACTGGTTCTCGCTGGGGGCCGATCCGGCGTGGGCCGAAGCGAGGACCCCTTACGGCCCGTACTTCCTTTGGCTGGCCCGCGGGGTGGTGGGGCTGACAGGTGCACAGCCCGACGTCTCAGTGCTGCTGTTCCGGCTCCTGGCCGGGGCGGGGGTCCTGCTGTGCGTGATTTATGTACCCAGATTGGCAGAGCTGCACGGCATCAATGGTGCACGGGCGCTGTGGATTTCTGTGGCCAATCCGCTGTTCCTGATCAGCTTCATTGCCAGCGCCCACAACGACGCACTGATGGTGGGACTCGCCGTCGCCGGCGTCTACTTCGCCGCCACGCGCCGCTACCTGCTGGGGATTCTCCTGGTGACAGCGTCCATCGGCATCAAACCGATCACGGTGCTCCTGCTGCCGTTCATCGGGGTGATGTGGGCGGGCCCCTCCGCCTCGTGGCCACGCAGGTTCCTGATCTGGGCTGCGACGGCGGGAATCAGCTTTGGCGTGCTGCTCCTGAGCGGCATCCCGTACGGGCTGGGCATCGGCTGGACCTGGGCCATCATGGACCCCACCCCCGGCTACACCGGCTACTCGCCGTCCGGCTTCCTTGGGCAGCAGGTGGAGTTCCTGGCCAATTCGCTTGGACTGCCGGGCGGGACGCTCGCCACGTGGCTGCGTACCGCCATGAAGTGGGCAGCCATCGGACTGGTCCTGCTGCTCATGTTCCGCGGAGACTATTCGCGGGCGGTGCGCCGGCTGGCGCTGGCGTTCACCGCCGTCGTGATGCTCTCGCCCATCATCCAGCCCTGGTACATCCTGTGGTTCCTGCCCTTCCTGGCTGTCACCGGGATCCGGGACGACTGGCAAATCAGGTCCCTGTATGTGGGCGTGACGTTCTTTGTGGTCTTCGGCGCACAGGACCAGCTCTCCGTCTGGTCCTTCGTGGAACTGCCCATCGATGCGTCGTCGCTCGCGTTCATCACCGCACTGGCATTTACCTTCTACCTTCTATTCCTTGATGTGCATACGCGGAAGCTCCTGATCGAGGGCAAGCCCCTCGACCTGGCAAAACGCGGCTGGCGCTGGATCCTCGAGTGGCGCCAGGCCAAGCAAAACCGGGTCGAAGAGCCAAGACGCCAAAAGCTGGGAAGCCGCTAAACCGCGGGCAAATCGCGGCGGCCGCACCACGCAGTTTCTGACCGGTTATGCCCCAGCGGGCACTGCTGCTGTGGCCTTGCGGCCAAGTTCCGCCGTCCGCTTCACGGACCACCAGAGCAGCACCACCAGGAGCACGTTGCGGGTGGTGAGGATGGCAGCCATCACCGGATGTGCGTGGATGAGCGGCGTGTAGAACAGCGGGTAGATCACGAACGTGGTCATGGCGATGCCCATCAACAGGGCCGCCGGGACTTTCCACCGTTCCCAGTCGTGCGTGAGCCCGGCGATGATCACTGGCGCCAGCCAGATGATGAACTGCGGGGACCCCACCTTGTTGAAGACGATGAACGCAGTGACCATCATGAGGGAACCTTCGAGGAACAGCTCTTCGCGTTCAGCACCGCGGTTCAGCGCGCGGACCAGCAGGATGGCGGCCCCGATGGCCGCGAGGATGAGCAGCGGCTGCATTAGGATCGCTGCGGTTCCGGCGCCTGGTCCGTAAACCTCGGTGGAGTTGATGGCTGTATTGTCGGCCATCTTCGAACCGGCAATGTTGAAGACGCTGAGCCACACCCAGGGCGTGGAGAACGTCGCCTCCAGCTGCATGCCGCGTTCGCCCTGGTTCAGGAGGAAGTCGAGGATGTGCGGGAGGCCGCCGGACAGCCAGGTTCCGGCGGCGACGACGGCGGTCACGGCCATTCCCGAAAGGACCACCTGGACGCGCTTGCGGCTCGCGATCACGATGGGTGCCAGCACGGCGGCCGGCCACACCTTGATCCACGTGGCGGTGCTTAGCAGGATGCCGGCGACGACGGGCCGCTGGGCGGCATAGAGCAGCGCGATCAGCACGATGGGTGCGGTGATGCCCTCCACCCTTGCGAAGCTGAGGTAGCCCATGAACACGGTGAAAAACAGCCACCACCAGGCCGGCGCGATGCCGCTCGCCTTCCGCGGTCCTCGCGTCAGGAAGGCAAGCCCGACGGCGTTGAGCGCTGTGATGATCAGGAACCACACGAGCAGATAGAGGTCCGGCCCGGCGATGTTGGCGAGGAAGATCGGGATCTGCGCCAGCACCGGGTACACCCAGGGGCTGATCTTTCCGCTCAGGTCCTCTGGGTTGTAGCCGTCCAGTGCCCATTGGCGGTACTGCTCCGTGTCACTGAAGGTATCGCCATGCAGGAAGAAGGACGCCATCCAGCCCAAAAAGTAGAGATGGACGACGGCGAAGCCCCACCACATGCTGGACGGGCGGGCGAACCAGTCCACCGCCTTCGCAGGCAGGACTTTGCTGCGGACTGCGGTGAGCCGGTCGAAAAACCTCGCGGAAATCTTAGGACTCCTTCAGCGCGGGGGTGGCTGCAGGAGTTTTTTTGCCCAGCAAGTAGAGGCGCCGGGCGCTCCAGACGAACAGGACCACGAGCAGGAGGTTGCGGATGGTCAGAACCAGGGCCATCCAGGGGTTGTTATGGCTGAGGGCGTCGTAGAACAGGGGATAGATGAAGTAGGTTGTCACGGCGATCACGATCAGCATGGCTGCCGGGACACGCCACTCGCGCCAGCTGTGGACCAGCCCGACCGCAACCGCCGGGGCGAGCCAGACCATGAACTGCGGGGATCCCACCTTGTTGAAGACGACGAACGCGGTGGCCAGGGTAAGGGCGCCGGCGAGGAGCAGTTCCGTGCGGTCCGTGCCGTCACCGGGCCCGCCGTTAAGCTGTTTCCCGCCGCGCTGTTTGCCGTTGTGGAGGGCCCAGAAGGTCAGGCCGGCCACGAGCAGCGCCGCGAGGATCAGCAGCGGCTGCATCAGCACTGACATGAGTGCTGTGCCGGGGCCGTCCACCTGCATGGAGTTGATATCCGTGTTCATGTACATCTTGGAGCCGCCCACGTTCAGGACGGACAGCCAGAGCCACGGGGTGGTGAAGGTGGCTTCGAGCTGCATGCCGCGGCCACCCTGCTGGCTGAGGAAGTCCAGCAGCCTGGGGACGCTGCCCACCGCAGCTGCCAGCGCGAGAACGACCGCCGACGTCGCAATTCCTGCCAGCATCACCAGCAGGCGGTTCTTCACGACGGCGAACAGGGCCAGCATGACGGCGGCAGGCCAGACCTTTACCCAGGTACCGATGGCCAGCAGGACGGAGGCGATGAACGGCCGGCCCGCGCCGTACGCCAGGGCGACGAGGACCAGCGGGGCCGTGAGGCCGTCCACCCGGGCGAAGCCTAGCCAGCCCATCAGGAAAGTGAACACCAGCCACCACCAGCCGGCCGGGATGGCCCGGCGGTCGCGGCCGCTGCTCGTGAGTTTGAGGAGTGCCCACCCGTTCAGCAGGGTGGTCATCAGCACCCACAGGAAAAAGAAGGGGCCCGGTCCGGCCATCCCGGCGATGGCCATGGGGATAAGGGCGAGAATGGGATAGACCCAGGGGCTGGGGCCGCCGCTGAGGTTGGCGTCGTCAAAGCCTGCCATGGCCCAGTTACGGTAAATGTAGGTATCGCTGAGCGCTTCGCCGCGGAGGGACAGGGAGGCCGCGAAGACCAGGAAGACCAGGTGCATCACAATGAAGCCGCCCAGCAGGCCGCGTCCGGTGTTCAACCCTGACTGCACCGGCGCGGGGAGAATAGCGTTGCGGATCCTGGTCAGGCTGCCGAAGAAAGCGTCCGTGGAAATGGCGGGATCCTTGTCAGGTCGTGGCACACGTATGTTGTTGTGCTGATGGCTTGGGTTCTGCTGTCCGAGGGGGTCTTCAGGCGCATTGAAGCCGTCCGGCAACAGCTTTCGCTTCCTTCCAACTCTAATTGACGGTGCCTAAGCGCCTGTAATTGTCCGGCTCTGCTACAGCCGCCGAGCTCTGACCTGCGCTTTTCTTTTGGTTGATTTTTCAAGTTGCTGTTGACCGGTTGTTGGGGGACCATGGTGCGGGGCACCCGGTGCCCAACCGCCTATGCAGCCAGGGGGAGCGCGCGGCGGCGTCCTGCCCACCCCCCCAAGAGACATAAGGCAACACCGATGAACTTTCCCCTGACCCTCACCGTGTCTGACCGCCAGAGCATGGACAGTGAGCTTGACGCCGCTGTCACCGCCGCCAAGGCATGCGCCCTCAAAGGGAAGCGGCATGGCATCCTGGTCACGCGACTCGGAGCGGACAAGTTCACCGTGGACCTGAGTGAGGCTGTTCCGTTCGGCCTCACCCGTGAAGTCCAGGCCTGGTAGCCGGGCCGGCCTTCCTGTCAGCGCCCTAACTTGTCCCGGAGTTATCCGGGCCGTCTCCCGAGACCCGTCCACTGCGCTGCTGCAGCCGGTCAATGTGCTTGGACGCCTCGGCCTTGCTGAGGTCCGCGGGGAGCTCTTCGCCTGCTTCGCGCGCCAGCGTATCGAGGTAGCTGCGCTGCGCCGCCGTCATCGGCTCATCGCCGGTCACCCAATCCTCAGGGTCCCGGTTCAGGCCTGCATCCGGCTCAGGGGTCGAGCTGCCGATGGTTTCCTTGTCATTGTTGTTGTCCATGGAGAGAGTCTAGGCGCCGGGACTGACAGGATGAATCAGCCCCGCCCTGCTCATGTAGGCCGGGGCTGATAGGCTGCGCGAGCGGCCGCTGGGGCCGCCTTTACGTTTCGGGGGATCTCATGTGCACCAAAAACCTTTTCCGCCTTTCCGCCTGTGTTGCAGCCGCTGCAGCTCTGATGGGCGTCGCCGCCCCGGCCCAGGCAGCCAGCAGCGGGGGCACCACGCAAACCAGCACCAGCGATTGCACCGAACTTGCGCCCGCGGTTACCTCATGCCTCACCATGGCAGAGCGCCGCAACGTGGTCATTACTCCGTCGGGCGTGGCAGTCCTGCAGGGGTACCGCGAGTACTCCGACTCCACCACCTACCCGGGCGGCTCCCACTCAAGCGACGGAACCCGCCGGTACGTCGCGGTCTTCGGATCAGCGATGCAGACACTCGACGGGATCATTTACTACGATCCGAAGGTGACTCGGGTCGACGGCTATGACGTCCTCTCCTACTCGGACGGATTTACCTGCGTGCTGCAAACCAACTTCGTCGAAGCCAACGGCACCGGCGGCTACAACCACAGCACGGGCACCTGCACCATGAACTAGGACCTGATCCAGTCAGAAGGCCCGCTCCATTTGGCGCGGGCCTTTTGCGTCCGCGGGCCCGCCGCAGGGGCCGCACGTGGAAGGCGCACAGTACCGGTGCACCCAGACTCTTCTTTATGGCTTTGACGTAACGGCCATCACGTCCTAAACTAAATGAAACGATTCAAGACTGAAGGTTGTCGGCTGGATCGCGTGCAGCACGACTGTTGCCAACAAAGACGTGTGGACATCACCGGCTCCTTGCCAATGAAGACGAAGGACAATGCCATGAGCATCACCCAAGCCTCCGCTGCCCGACCCGGCCAGGGGGCCGGGACCGGTTCGCGGGATCCCAGGAAGGCCGCGATGAGCGGCTGGATCGGAAGCGCACTGGAGTACTACGACTTCGCGCTGTACTCGCTGGCCGCCACACTGATTTTCCCCACCATCTTCTTCCCGTCCGAGAACCCGACAGTGGGCATCATCGCCTCCCTCGCAACCTATGCCGTGGGCTACGTTTCCCGTCCGGTCGGCGCTATTGTCCTGGGGGCGTACGGTGACCGGCACGGGCGCAAGAGCGTGCTGGTGTTCGCGATGCTGCTCATGGGCTTCGCCACCTTCGCGGTGGGGCTCCTGCCCACCTACGGCCAGGTGGGCATCCTGGCGCCCATACTCCTGGTGATCCTGCGCCTGGTCCAGGGCTTTGCCGTGGCCGGGGAACTCGGCGGTGCCAGTGCGATGATCGTGGAGCACTCGCCCGATGCCAAGCGGGGCTTCTTCGCGAGCTTCAGCCTGCAGGGTACGCAGGTGGGCTCCATCCTGGCCACCGCCGTCCTGCTTCCGCTCGCCGCACTCCTCCCCGCCGACCAGTTCGGAACCTGGGGCTGGCGCATCCCGTTCCTGCTCAGCGCCTTCGTGATCCTTGCCGGCTACTTCATCCGCCGCCGGGTGCAGGAGCCGCCCGCCTATGCGGCGCAGTCCGGTGAAGCCAAGGCGCAGCAGCGGTTCCCGCTCGTCGACCTCCTGCGCACCCGCCCGGGGGTCCTGGTCCGCTGCGTGCTCATGACCTTCACCAATGTGATCGGCATGGCCACCCTGATCTTCGGCGCCTCCTACGCCACCCAGGAGGGCTACGGCAACGGCTTCACCACCAGCGAGTTCCTCTGGGTCACCCTCGTGGCCAACATCGCGGCAGTAGTGACCATCCCGCTGTTCGGCGCACTGTCCGACAGGATCGGCCGCCGGACGCTCATGGCAGCGGGCGGCCTGGTTGGCGGCCTCCTCGTGCCCGGGTACCTGTGGGCGATTGAGCAGGGCAGCCTGCCGCTGGTCTTCCTCTGCGTGGTCATCGTGCAGGGCATCTTCTTCCAGATGTGGAATGCAACGTTCGCCACGTTCTTCCAGGAGCAGTTCCCCATGCGGATCCGCGTGACCGGCTTCGCTGTCTCGCAGAACATCGGACTGATGATCGCGTCCTTCTTCCCAAGCATCTTTACTGCGATTGCACCTCCCGGCTCAACCAATGTCCCCCTCACCATCGGGCTGGCCACCTTCGGCATCTGCCTCGTTTCCGCGGTGGCCACCCTGCTGTCCTCCGACACGAAGGGCACGTCGCTTGAGGACCTCGAGGCGCAAAAGACCCAACCAGCGGGCAGCGGACGCGCGTAAGGCTTCGTTCACGGGCTGATAAAGCGCGGGAAGGGACAGCGGTTGCTGCCCCTCCCTTCGCTGTTTAAGGACGACGGCGGCAACAGGGCCTTTCGCGTTTAGGTCGCGCTTGTACAGTTGTATACAAGTATGATGGAGCACGGAGGTTGCCACATGCCTGATACACCCGCCCGGAACACCGGGGCGCATCTCGTCTACGCCGAACTGAAGCGGAAGATCCTGACCCTCGAACTGAAACCGGGGGAGCGGCTTTACGAGCCTGCCATGGCAGCGGCCCTGCAGGTGAGCCGTACGCCGCTGCGCGAGGCAATCCGGAGGCTCATTTCGGAGAACCTCCTGGAGCAGCAGGCCACCGGCGGAGTGCTGGTGCCCCAGTTGGATGCGGCCGTGATCTCGGAACTGTATGAGGTCCGTGCGGCGATTGAATCCCTCATGGCGCGCAATGCCTGCATCAAAGCTACGGCGACTGACGTCGAAGCACTCCACGCCATCCTTGCGCGCAATGCCGCGCTGGTGGAGTTCGCCGACGACGCGATGCAGCAGGGCATGGCGCTGCACGCAAAGATCGCCGGGATCGCGGGAAACTCGTGGGCGCGGCGCTTCCACGACCAGATCTCCAGCCAGATGGAGCGGTACCGGCACTTCACCAACAGCAGCCAGGAGCGACGGGACCAGGCGCTCGCCCAGCACAGGGCGCTGGTGGACGCCGTCGCCGCGGGAGACCCGGACGCAGCCGCGAAACTTGCCTTTGACCACGTCATGGCCGCCCGGGACGCTGCATTGAGGGCCATCTCGGCCAGCGGCCTGGCCACCTCGTGATCGGCGAACTGGGACGCCGCTCCGCCGCTGCCCTGCTCGTTCATTCGGCGCTGATCCAGGCCGTGACGTTCCTGGTCCGGCCGGCCGCCACATACCGCGCCCTGGAGCTGGAGGTTCCCGGGTTTGCCCTGGGCCTGCTGGCCGCCAGCTACGCCGTCTTCCCGCTGCTGCTCGCCGTTCCAACCGGAAGCCTGGCGGACCGGCTGGGTGAGCGACGGCTCATGGCGATGGGATCCGCCGTCGTTCTGGCCTCTTCTGCCTTCCTGCTGCTGTGGGGTTCGTCGATCACCGCGCTGGTAGTGGGCACCGCACTGCTGGGCGCGGGCCAGCTCGCCTGTGTTGTTGGCCAGCAGGCTGTGGTGGCCAACAACGCAGCTGCAGTCCGGATGGACTCCGCGTTCGGCTACCTGACGTTCGCGGCATCCCTGGGCCAGGCCCTGGGGCCGCTGGCCATCTCCCTGGTGGGCGGCGCAGCGGTCCGCCCCGATACCCAGGCGATCTTCCTGCTCTCTGTTGGCATGAGCCTGGTGCTTTTCCTGGCCACCTTCGCCGTGTCGGCAAAGGTCAGCGGCGGGAAGCGGAACGTCGTGGCGGCCGGCGGGGTTAACGGCAGCGCTGTTTCGCTGCTGAAGGCGCCCGGCGTTGCCCGCGCGCTTGCCACCAGTGCCACTGTGCTGGCGGTGGTGGACCTAACGATGGTCTACCTTCCCGCGCTCGGATCCGACCGCGGGCTCAGCGCAGCAACCGTAGGCGCCATGCTGACGGTCCGGGCTGTTTTTTCGATGGTTTCCCGGCTCCTGTTGGGGCGGGTGTCCCGCAAGATCGGCCGGATGCGGCTTCTGGTGCTGAGCCTGGCCCTGTCCACGGTGGCGCTGGCGGTTGCGGCGGTGCCAATGCCTGCGTGGCTGCTGTTCGTTGTGATGGCCGTGCTCGGACTCGGGCTCGGCATCGGCCAGCCGCTGACCATGTCGTGGCTGTCGTCGCAGGCACCGCCGGGGCAGCGCGGCCGGGCGCTGGCACTCAGGCTTGCGGGAAACCGGGTGGGCCAGGTGGTCCTGCCCAGTGTCATCGGCGGTGTGGCGGCCGGACTTGGTGCCGGTGGCGTTTTCCTGGCGTCGGCAGTGGTGGTGGGAGGGACCCTCCTGCTGCTCCGGGGCGTTCGTCTGGACTAGGGCAGGCGCGGAATTGGGCAGCCGCAAACTAGGGCAGGCGCGAGGGCCGGAGCAGGCTCGGTTCACCCGCTTGGGCAGGGTCCAATGGAATCGGACTGACCAGCACTGCAGGCCCGCGGTGGAGCAGGCCGCTGGAAAGCGCGCGGCAACGTATCCCACCGCGGCCGCGCATGGCAGGATGGGCGCCCGGCGCGAGCATCTCATTCATCCACGCGCAGGGCTGGGCGTGCCGGCCGCCATGGAATCTGACCGGCGAGCCGCCCGACTCCAGCACAAAGTCCTGGCCCAACAGCGGCACCAGTTGGGCACCCCGGAGGATCACGTTCCGGCGCGTCAGCAGGGGATCGAACGGCCCGGCATCCAGCTCGGCCGCGATTGCCTCGAGGGACTCGACGGCGAACAAGGTCACCGCGGCGTCCATGTGCGCGGCCTTGCCGAAGAACCGGTCGCCGACGATGCCCTTGCCGGCCACTACCTCCGCCTGGTCCGCGTCAGTGGTGGGTACGTCCGCAGCCCCGTCCCGTGCCCGTCCGAAGTAGGCGTGCGCCGGGGACACCAGCAGGTGCAGGATTTCGACGTCGTACCGGTAGGTCCCCACCCGCTCAGCCACCGACGTACGCCGCCAGGTGCTGGCCGGTCAGCGTGGCGGCACCAGCAACGAGCTCAGCCGGCGTCCCCTCGAAGACGATCCGGCCGCCGTCGTGCCCTGCTCCCGGGCCGAGGTCGATGATCCAGTCCGCGTGCGCCATCACCGCCTGGTGGTGCTCGATCACAATCACGGACTTGCCGGAGTCAACCAGCCGGTCCAGCAGGGCCAGCAGGTTCTCCACGTCCGCGAGGTGCAGGCCCGTGGTGGGCTCGTCGAGGACGTAGACGTCGCCCTTTTCGGCCATCTGGGTGGCGAGCTTGAGGCGCTGGCGCTCGCCGCCCGAAAGCGTGGTGAGCGGCTGGCCGAGGCTGAGGTAGCCCAGCCCCACATCCTCCAGACGGTCCAGGATGGTACGTGCGGCCGGTGTTTTGGCCTCGCCGTCGGCGAAGAAGGCGGCGGCCTCCGTCACGGACATGGCCAGCACGTCGGCGATGTTGCGTCCGCCGAGCTTGTACTCCAGCACGGCGGCCTGGAAGCGGCGGCCCTCGCAGTCCTCGCAGGGGGACCCGACGGTGGCCATCACGCCCAGTTCGGTGAAGATGACGCCGGCGCCGTTGCAGGTGGGGCAGGCGCCCTCGGAGTTGGAGCTGAACAGGGCCGGCTTGACGCCGTTGGCCTTGGCGAAGGCCTTGCGGATGGGCTCCAGCAGGCCGGTGTAGGTGGCGGGGTTGCTGCGCCGGGAGCCGCGGATGGCGCCCTGGTCGATCACCACCACACCGTCGCGCTTGGCGACTGAACCATGGATGAGCGAACTCTTGCCCGAGCCGGCCACGCCTGTAACGACGGTGAGGACGCCCAAGGGGATGTCGACGTCGACCGCCTGCAGGTTGTGCGTGGAGGCGCCGCGTACCTCGAGCGCGCCGGACGCTTTCCGGACGGATTCTTTGAGGGACGCGCGGTCACCGAGGTGCCTCCCCGTGATGGTGCCGCTGGTCCGCAGCCCTTCCACCGTGCCCTCGTAACACACGGCACCGCCGGCACTGCCGGCGCCGGGTCCCAAGTCAACGACGTGGTCGGCGATGGCGATGGTCTCCGGTTTGTGTTCCACCACCAGCACCGTGTTGCCCTTGTCCCGCAGCTGCAGCAGGAGCTGGTTCATCCGTTCAATGTCGTGCGGGTGCAACCCGATGGTCGGCTCGTCAAAGACGTACGTGACGTCGGTGAGCGAGGAGCCCAGGTGCCTGATCATCTTGGTGCGCTGGGCCTCGCCGCCGGACAGCGTGCCGGCAGGCCGATCCAGGCTGAGGTAGCCCAGGCCGATGTCGGAGAAGGAATCGAGCAGGTGCTGCAGGCCCTTGAGCAGGGGAGCGACGGAGGGGTCCCTCAGGTCCCGCACCCATGCTGCGAGGTCACTGATCTGCATCTGGCACAGATCGGCGATGTTCTTGCCGTTGATCTTCGAGGACAGGGCCTGCTGGGTGAGCCGGGTCCCGTTGCACTCCGGGCAGGTCTGGAACGTCACCGCCCGCTCCACGAACCGGCGCACGTGCGGCTGCATCGCCTCCGGGTCCTTGGACAGCATGGACTTCTGGATCTTGGGGATGACGCCCTCGAAGGTGAGGTTGACGCCCTCCACCTTGATCTTGGTGGGCTCCGCGTACAGCATCGTGTCCAGCTGCTTCTTGGTGAACTTCGCGATCGGCTTGTCCATGGGCAGGCCCATGCCCTCGAACAACCGCCCGTACCAGCCGTCCATGGAGTAGCCCGGGACCAGCAGCGCGCCCTCGTTAAGGGACTTTTCGTCGTCGTATAGCGCCGTGCGGTCAATGTCGCTGACGTTCCCCATGCCCTCGCACCGGGGGCACATGCCGCCCAGGTACACGGCCTGCTGGACAACGGCCTTTTCCACGCGCCCGGCCTTTTCAGTGGACATGACGCCGCTGGCCTTGCGGGTGGGCACGTTGAACGAGTACGCGGTGGGCGGGCCGACGTAGGGGTCGCCGAGCCGGCTGAAGAGGATGCGCAGCATCGCGTGCGCGTCCGTGGCGGTCCCCACCGTGGAGCGGGGGTTGGCGCCCATGCGCTCCTGGTCCACGATGATCGCCGTGGTCAGGCCCTCGAGGAAATCCACTTCCGGGCGGGCGAGTGAGGGCATGAAGCCTTGGACGAACGCGCTGTAGGTTTCGTTGATCAGCCGCTGCGACTCTGCAGCTATGGTCGCGAACACCAGCGAGCTTTTGCCCGAGCCGGAGACGCCCGTGAAGACGGTGAGCCGGCGCTTGGGCAGCTCGACGCTGATGTCCTTGAGGTTGTTCTCGCGTGCGCCCTGCACGCGGATCAGGTCGTGGGAGTCGGCGACGTGCAGCCCCGCAGCCTGGGTGTCCGTGCTTGTGTCCGTGCTCATCTGGTCTCCATCTGTCGGGGCCGGGGCGGGAAGGTGGGCTGCCTCCGCAGCCCCTCCCGCCGTCGTCGTTCTTCTTTTAAGGCTGCTGGTTGATGCGGACGGTGTTGCCGGCTGGGTCGCGGAAGGCGCAGTCGCGGATGCCATAGGGCTGGTCGATGGGTTCCTGGACGACATCGGCCCCGCTTGCCTCCACCTTGGCGAAGGTCGCGTCGACGTCGGGGGAGGAGAGGACGACCGTGGCGAAGGTGCCTTTGGCCATCATCTCGGCGATGGTGCGGCGCTCGCCATCGGTGATGCCGGGGTCCGCGGCGGGTGGGTAGAGCACGATGGAGACGTCCTTCTGGCCGGCGGGGCCAACGGTGATCCAGCGCATGGTGCCACGGCCCACGTCGTTGCGGACCTCAAAGCCAAGGGCGTCGCGGTAGAACGCCAGCGAGGCGTCCGGATCGGTGTGCGGCAGGAAACTGGAGGAGATAGTGATGTTGTTCATGGCAGTGATGCTATTTGCGGCGCCGGAACGGGCGCTTCTCTATTCCTGACCGGTCTGCTCACCTGTTTTTCGACGCACGCGGGGATGCCCGCCGTCGACCTTTCTGCTTCCTGTTTGTAGTCGCTGGGCGGCATTCCCGCGAGTTCGGTGAAGCGGGTTCTAAAGGTTCCCAGTGAGGAGCAGCCGACGGCGAAGCACACCTCGGTGACGGAGAGGTCGCCTTTGCGGAGCAGCGCCATGGCGCGTTCTATGCGGCGGGTCATGAGGTAGCTGTAGGGCGATTCACCGTAGGCAAGCTTGAAGCGGCGGCTGAAGTGGCCGGCCGACATGTGGACGGCCTTGGCAAGTGATTCGACGTCGAGCGGCTGGGCGTACTCACGGTCAATCCGGTCCTTGACGCGCCTCCATTGGGTCAGTTCGCGCAAGTAAGGGTCGGAGGGCGGGCGGCTGGTCACAGCTTTGATCGTGCTATGCGGAGGGGTTCTTGTCCAGAGTTTCGAAGTGGGTTGGTGCACCGGGTTTCCGCGTCCGGTTTGCTGGTCCGGACGGCTCCTGCCGGCGGGGTATGATTATGCCGCTGGCCAGCATGAGGTCCTCGCCCGAACAGGGCTCGAGTCAACGCAGCATCCGGCAAAAACCCTTGAATCACTATCCAATCCCCTGCCCGGATACTGCGCGGGACCCTCGAAAGGACGCCATGGAACTGCTGTGGGAAATTGCCGGCTGGGCAGGGGCGGCTGCGATCCTCAGTGCCTACCTCTCCGTTTCCATGGGCTGGCTGAAGGCCGGCAAGGGCTTCCAGACCGCGAATCTGTTCGGGTCTGTCGCTTTTATTATTAACGGCACGGTCCATGGGGCCTGGCCGTCCGTAGTGACCAACGTGGCCTGGTTCCTTATTTCCGCGGTTGCCCTGGTGCGGATGCGGTCTGCCGAGGCTCCGCCGGCACCTGCTGATGCTTCCCACGTTCAGTACCCCGGAGTCCCTGACTCCACAGGCCAGCTGGCCGTCGTCGAGGTTCTTACCGGTTCCATCCCTGTGGTCCCTGCCAGGCCTGCCGTGTCTTCCGTGCATGGCCTTGCTTCCGTGCACTCGGTGGCGCCCATGCATGTCGTGGCTCCCGTGCATTCCATGGCGGACGGGCAGCGCCTGGCCCACTAAGGGCAGCTGCGAAAGTCTCTGGATCGGGCTGGTGGTGCGTGGTACTTTGACCGTCTTACGTCGCTCGCAGGGAGCGATCCAGCAGGAGGGACAGGTCATGAGTGATACCAATTCCGCCGGAACGAACGTGGACGTCGTGGACATCCTGACCAGTGACCACCAGGACATGGTGGTACTGATCGGGGAGATCAAGGGCGCGGCCGATGGGACCGAACGCAGGGATCTTGCCGACACCCTCATCGCCGAGGTAATGCGCCATGCCGTCGCCGAGGAGATGTACGTCTACCCCGCCATCGAGGACCACGTGCCCAACGGCAGCGAGGAAGTGGAGCATGACAAAAAGGAACACGACGAGATCGTCAAGCTGATGAAGCAGCTGGAAAAGGCGGAGCCTTCCGACCCGGCTTTCATGGCGACGGTCAATGAGCTTGAATCGCTGCTGACCCACCACGCGAACGACGAGGAGTCTGAGCAGTTCCCGAAGCTCCGTGCCCACATTCCCCGCGAAAAGCTGGTGGAGATCGGCGAGAAGGTGGAGAAGGCCAAGAAGCTGGCACCCACCAGGCCCCATCCCAGCGCCCCGCATTCTGAGCTGTTCCACAAGACTGTTGGGCCCGGCGTCGGGATGGTGGACCGCCTCCTGGACAAACTGCAGCACCGGCGGACCGACTGAGGCCGTCGGCACTCCTGGGCGCCAGGTGGCCCTTGCCGGAGTCGCACCTTGGTTGTGGGTTGTCCTGTTCTCCTCATGAAGCCTGCCTTGTCCGCAGGGCAGCTCCGGCGTTGACCCTGGCCCACTCCCCGCATATAGTTTAGCGAGTAAACTAATAGGCGCCGTGGGGCTCATAAGCTAGGCTGGCGGCGCGACCTGAAGTTGCCCGGTACCTGCTCATCCCTGTACCTGCACAGCAGTACCATCGAGGAGACATCATGAAGGTCCTTATCACCGGTGCCCACGGAAAGGTTGGTCGGGCCGCTACCCAGGCCATGATCGACGCCGGGCACGAAGTGTTCACCACCGACCTCACGCGTCCCGGCTTCGAGCGCAAGCCTGAAGGCACCCCGAGGTACATGATGGCCGACCTCACGGATGCAGGGGAAGCGTACTCCGTCGTCCGGGGAGTGGATGCCGTAGTACACATAGCTGCGATCCCGGAACCCACTGGGCATCCGCCTCACGTCGTCCTCCAAACCAATCTCATGGCGACTTTCAACGTTCTTGAGGCCGCCATTCGATTTGGCGTGGAGCGCTTCGTTTATATCTCCAGTGAGACTGTCCCCGGGTTTTTCTTTCCAGAGCGTGATTTCCTTCCTGACTATGCGCCGGTGGACGAGGAGCACTCGGTCCGCCCGCAGGACCCCTACGCGCTCTCCAAGCACTTTGGCGAGCAGCTTATGGACGCCGCAATCGCCCGCTCTGACATCCGTTGCATTTCCATTCGGCCCAGCTGGGTCCAGTTCGAGGGCAACTACGAGACAAACCTCGGACCGCAGGTCCGTGACGCGTCGGTCCTGAGCCCCAATCTATGGAGCTACGTCGATGTTTACGACCTCGCTGACGCCATCGTGTTGGCCGCCGAGTCAGGCCTCCCCGGACACGAGGTCTTCTACATTGCTTCTCCTGATAATGTGGGCGGCCACGACTTCGCCGAGATCCTCAGCAAGTACTACGGTGACAAAATCGAATTACGCGGCCTTGACCGTGCCGACGCTTCGGGCATCTCCAGTGCGAAAGCCCAGCGGATGCTCGGCTGGACGCCGAAGCGCTCCTGGCGCGACTACCTTGACGCCGAAGGACATATGATCAACCGCTAACCTGCTCAGCGGGAGACCGGGAGTCTCCAGAGACTCTTCCGCCGCTCTTTTTCGGGCAGCATTCACCGGGAATTAGGTGGGGCTGGAGTACAGGTGGACCGGTCATTGCGTCCTGCGCTGCCCGTCGGGCCGTCGCGATGTTTTTGGGGCAGCCGCACAACGAAAACCAACCCAACCAACGGAAGAAATCGATGACGTCCCGCACCCAAGCCACAAACGTGCCGACCGTAACCCTCAACAACGGCGTCCGGATCCCGCAACTTGGATTCGGCGTATTCCAGGTTCCACCGGAAGAGACCCAGCGCATTGTTGAGGATGCTTTGGAAGCTGGCTACCGGCACATAGACACAGCTGCCGCCTATCGAAACGAGGCTGGCGTCGGGGCAGCAATTGCCGCATCGGGGATCCCTAGGGAGGAGATCTTCATAACGACCAAGCTGCGCAACGGCGAGCAGGGCAACGCAAAAGAAGCGTTTCACAGCAGTGCCCGGGCTCTGGAGGTCGACTACGTCGACCTCTACCTGATCCACTGGCCCGTACCGTCCCAGGGGCTCTTCGTTGAGGCGTGGAAGCAATTGGAAAAGCTGTACGCTGACGGCGAGGTCCGTGCCATCGGCGTCTCTAACTTCCTAGCCGACCACCTGGACACGCTCCTGGCAGCGTCGGACGTTGTTCCGGCCGTCAACCAGATCGAAATTCACCCCACATTCCAGCAGGAGGAACTGTACGGAAGGAACCGCTCCCTCGGCATCGCGGTGGAGGCGTACAGCCCCCTGGGTCAGGGAGCGGACCTCATGGCAGCTCCAGTGCAGTCACTTGCGGGTAAGTATGGGGCCAGCCCGGCCCAGATATTGCTGGGATGGCACCTCGCGCAGGGCACAATCGTCATCCCGAAATCAGCGGATTCCACACGCATGCGGGAAAACTTGGCAGCCGTGCGTCTCACGCTCACCCCGGCCGAAATGGCGGACATAACAGCCTTGGAGTCAGGCTCCCGTGTCGGCGCGGACCCAGCCTTAGCCGCGCACAGCCAAATGTAGGCGGCGGAAAGAGGGTCAGAAAGCCGCATGGCAATGAGGAGCGCCGGCCAGCGAGACGCGAGGACAGCGCCAGGACCGGGCGGCTGGGCCGGCAACTGTCCCAAAGCTTCATGGCACCCGGCCACCACGTCGACCGGGTGGTGACGGAAGGCGATGAAGTCGAAGGAAGAAGCAATTGTCTAAAGGTCCTTGGAAATTTGCTCCACAGGCTGCGGGACAAATGCCAAGCACACTACGCCAGCTCCCGCGGCGCTGGGCTGTCAGGTTGAAATCTAAGACTGTTCCGTGGGCATGTGCAGGAACCGGTTTTCGCACTCTATTCTGACGGTCTTTCCAATGCTGTCTGACGTCAGGTTGGGGTGTACTGAATTGGACAAGAGGGGGATTAGCGCAGGCTTGGCATCACATCGGCGGTTCGCTTTGACTGCTGATCATGGCCCGGGGGCTGCCGCCTTCACCTGTATGTGCGGATCGCCTTCGCGGCCGTAGCCTCCGGCACGGTCAGCGGTTACAAGCTGTAGCGTCCTGACCGTTGCCGGAGGCGTTTTTGTCTTACTGCCCGTACCCTTAATTTGGCCCACGGACGCGATCCCGTCCCAATAGTGCTAGCGCCCAGGATCACTTAACCTCGGCGTTTCGGGACCACTGTGGTTATGCGGCCAACCTTGAGTGCTCCGGTGCGTTGACTGATGCGGTGGGGATTTCTCCGCTTAGGGCCTGGCAGACGCATTCTGCAGCGTCCATGGCGACTCGGAGGAGGGATTCCTCGGTCTGGCCGCCGATGTGCGGGGTGATGATAACGTCAGGCCGGCCGTAGAAGGGGTGCCCAGCCGGGAGCGGCTCGGTTTCGGTCACGTCCAGGGCTGCGCCGCCAAGGTGAGACTTTTCCAGGCTTCGAAGGAGCGCCTCTTCGTCGATGATGCCGCCCCGGGCAGTGTTGATTATTACCGCGCCCTTCTTCATCGCCCTGAGCTCGTTTTCACCGATGAGGTGGCGTGTTTGCGGCAGCAGGGGAACATGCAGGCTGACGGCATCCGAGATGGCCAGCAGGTCCTTCAGGGACATCGGTGTCGCGCCCTTTTGCCGGATGTCGTCATCGCCCAGGACCGGGTCGTAGGCGATGACATTAATCCCGAATCCGTCAATGGCCACACGGGCCAGGGCTGTGGCAATCCTTCCGAAGCCGACGAGCCCAAGGGTGCTGCCCTGCAGTTCGTGCCCGATCAGCTGCGGCCTGGATTCGGCACCACGGCCAAGCTGGTTTGCGCGGTCGGCGATGACCAGCTTGCGGCGCAGCGCGAGGAGCAGCGCGATGGCATGCTCAGCCACGGAGACCAGGTTCGAATTTGGCGTATTTGTTACCACGACTCCCGCAGCTGTTGCAGCGTCCACGTCAACGCTGTCAACGCCCACGCCGTGACGGGCGATGATCTTCAGCCGGGGGGCAGACGCGATTTGTTCGGCGGTAATTTTGCCGGTGCGGATCAGGATTCCTTCGACGCGTGCTGCCACATCCTTGAAGGGAACCGCTGCTTCCCCGTAGCCGAACACGACCTCGGCCTTACGGCCGAGCCTTGCGATAGCCAAGTCGTGGATGGGGTAGGGAATCCAGACGAGCGGTTTGTGATCAGTCATTCGGCTTCAGTTCCTTGTACTTGGCGCGTGAGGCTTCTTCCTGGGCTAGGCGGTCGTGGCATGTGGCCAGGACTTCCTCTGCCCTCGCCGGGGAAATGACGGCAAGCCCGTCGGTATCGCCGACAATGAGGTCACCGGGGGAGACAACCACACCTCCCACGGAGACCGGCGCACCTACACGGAACGGGCCGTTCTTCCAGGGGCCAGCGGGAATTACTGAACGGGCGTAGACAGGTACGCCAATCTTGGCGATGTCCAGTACGTCGCGGATGGCACCATCGATGATGAGTGCCGCTACCCGCAATGCCCTGGCTTTTTCGGCTACCAGGTCACCGATCAGGGCGCGGGCTTCATAGCCGCCCCCGTCGACGACAAGGACTTGCCCCGGGCGGATGTGGGAGAGGGCCTGGTGGATGCCGAGGTTGTCCCCGGGAACGGTGAGGACGGTGAAGGCCTCTCCGGCGAATGGCTCGCTGTTCCACATCGGGTGCAGGCCAGCGGGCAGGCCAAACCGCTCCTGGGAGTCTCCGATGATTGTCGTGGGAATAGCCCGGAAGCTTGTGGCCAGGTCAGCGGACCCGGCAGAAACCGTTGTAGTCATTGTGAGTCCTTTGCGGAGGGTAGTGGATGCTTGAGGTCGTTCCCGGGACGGGCTTTAACGGCCAGGACCGGGATATGACTGTGCAAGAGCAGTGATTGTGCCGTACTGCCCAGAAATAGCTTGCCGACCGGTGACCTCCGGCGCAGACCGATGACGAGCATGCTGGCTCCGCATTCATCGATGGTTTCAAGGACGGCGTCCACAGGGTCCGCGCCGCGGGCGAACTGGCGTACGGTGACAGTTACGCCCTTCTCTGAAGCGTCCTTGACGAGCGACTCCAGGTCTTGGTCTGAGGCGACTTGGGAGTCCATGTAGGCTCCGCCGTGGGAGGAATTGACCAGCACCAGTTCGCTGTTGGTTTTCTTCGCTTCGGTGATGGCCGCGTTGAATGCGGCCCTTCCCTCGTCCGTTGGAACATAACCGACGACGATTGGGGTGCCCTGCCTTTCCTGGCCGGCAGATGCAGTATCAGTGGTCATGGCTACAGGTCCGCCTTGACGCGCTCCAGTACGCCTGAGAAGGAGCTTTCCGTTTCGTCCCACAGCTTCTTGAACTCCGCATGTCCGAGGAAATCCGGGGTGAGGTTCATGTCGCGCAGCTGCTTGATGGTTTCTTCGTCATCCATGACGTCCCCGATGGCGTCGGAGATTTTGGCGACGACATCGTCGGGGGTGCCGCCGGGAACGACGAAGCCTCGGCTGGATGCCAGTTCGAAGTCGTAGCCCTGTTCCTTGAAGGTCGGCGCATCGGGGAGGAAATCGTTGCGCTCGGCGGAGGCGACGCCAAGTACCCGTGCCTGGTTGTTGGCCACCATGTCCTTTACGTCGCCGACGTTGGTGATGAGGATTTCGACGTTGTTCCCCAGGAAGGCGGTCGTGGCCGGGGCCGCGCCGTCGCTGAAGTGAACGGGAGCGAACTTAGTTCCCGACATTTCTTCGAAGAGAACCTTGGCAACGTGGTCCTGGGTCGCGATGCCTGAGGTTGCGACGCGAAGTTTACCTGGGTCTGCTTTGGCAGCGGCCACTAGTTCCTCGAGCGACTTATAGGGACTGTTGGGGGAGACGACGAACACCTGGGGGTCCTGGACGTAAAGGGCTACGGGTTTGAAGCTGTCGCCCTTGTAGGAGGCTCCGCGGTCCGGGTCGAGGTAGGAAAGGAGGGTGCCGGCAAGGCTGACCGTTCCGACGGTGTAGCCGTCGGCCTTTGCGGACACCAGTGCGGAGTTCCCGACCTGCCCACTGGCACCTGCCTTGTTTTCGGCGACGACCGGTTGCCCGAGCTTGTCTTCCAGTCCTTTAGCGATCAGACGGGCGCCGACGTCGGTGGAGCCGCCTGCGGCGAAGCTGATGACCATGTTCATCGGCTTAGTGGGGAACTCGCTGGCCCCTGTGGTGGTTGTCTGGGGCTGTGCGCAGGAGCTCACGAGCAGTGCTGCGACGAGCGCCGTTGCTGCCGCTGCGATCTTTTTCTTCATGGGAGGGTTTCCTTTGCTGGTTGTACTGAGGTGTGCTTTGAGGTGGAGAGGGCGGACAGGGTGGCTTATGCTGCTGCGTCCATGGGCAGATGTGCTTTGCGTTTGAACTTCGAGCCGAAGATCGATCCGGTGAGGATGACCGCGGCAATGATGAGGAAGATCAGGGCGATGGGACGGGTGGTGAAGACCGAGAAATCGCCGCCGGATATCTGCAGGGACTCCCTCAGGGCGCTTTCCATGACCGGGCCAAGGACGAGTGTCAGGACCAGGGGTGCAAGTGGTATGTCCAGGCGGCGGAATATGAGTCCGACAATGCCGAAGAAGATCATGATGAAGACGTCGATGATGCTGTTGTTTACCGCGTACGAGCCGATCACGATGAAGCCAAAAATCAATGCGCTCAGTACCGAGTAGGGAATGGCCAGCAGCCTGGTCCACAGGCCTACCAGCGGTACGTTCAGGAGCAGCAGGAGAGCATTGCCGATGAACAGGCTGGCGATCACGGTCCAAATGAGGGCCGAGTTGTCCACGAACAGCCGGGGCCCGGGGGTGATTCCGTTCTGCAGAAAGGCACCGGCGAGAACTGCAATGGCCGGGGATGCGGGGATGCCGAGCGTGAACAAGGGAACGAATGCTGCGTTGGAGTGTGAGTTGTTCGCCGTTTCCGGCGCTGCCACACCTTCAATGGCACCAGTGCCCAGTTCGTGGCGGAAGCGGGAAACTTTGCGTTCCGTACTGTAGGCCAGCAACGATGAGATCGCCGATGTCACTCCCGGGACGAGCCCGATAACCGAGCCGATGAGAGTGCCCCTGCCAATTGCCGGCGCAGCTCGGCGGATGTCTGTTCCTGTAGGGACAAGTTGACGGAGGCGGGGCGCGGCTGGCCGTGCAGCGGTTCCGCCGGCGTTATAGAGCATTTCTCCTAGCCCGAAAATCCCGACGAGAACAGGAACGATGCTGATGCCGTCCAGCAGGTGTTCACTGCCGAAGGTGAACCTGGGGGCACCGGCCACCGGGTCGATGCCGATCATGGCAATGAGGAGGCCCAGAACGGCGGAGATCAGTCCCTTGACCAGTGACCGTCCAACTAAACCGGCCAGCAACGCGATGCCGACGAGGATGAGGCAGAAGAACTCCGGTGGGCCGATCATCAGGCCGAGCTGTGACAGGGGCGCGGCGGCAATCACCAAGGCGAGGGTCGCGGCCGTACCGCCGATGAATGATCCGATGCCTGCTGTGGTCAGCGCGACGCCTGCCCGGCCCTGCCGGGTCATCTGGTAGCCGTCGATGCAGGTGATCGCCGACTCCCCTTCACCCGGAATGTTCAGCAGGACGCTGGTGATCGTTCCACCGTAGGCCGTGCCATAGAAGATCGCAGCGAGCATGATAATCGCCGAAGCTGGCTCCATGCCTACGGTCAAGGGCAGCAGGATGGCGATACCTGCGGTGGCGCCAATGCCGGGCAGGATCCCCAGTGCCGTGCCGATCAGACACCCGATCAGTGCGTAGAGCAAATTTTCCGGCGTCATTGCAAAACTGAAGCCCTGCATGAGGGAGTCGAAAGTATTCACGGCTGCTCCTAGAAGCCCAGGGACTGCAGGAAGCCGATGGAGGCCGCCGGCAGGTTCACTGTCAGAACTCGGGTGAAGAGAACAAATACGCCGAAGCTTCCGACGACTGACACCAGGGCGGTCAGCAACCACCGCCTGCGGCCCATGACCCGAAGGTGAAAGACGAGGAAGAACAGCATGCTCAACTGAAAACCGACAAGGGGCATCAGCGCGGCCAGCACCGCGAGGCTGACAACGATGGCCGCGATGTTCTTCGGGCGCAGAGGCTCGTGAGGCTCTTCAGGGATGATCAGGTCAGCAACCGAGGACGTGTCCGGCTCTTCCGAGGTAGCCCCGTGCCGCCCACCGCGAATTTCCTGACCGATCCAGAGAAGCGACAACAACACGAGCAGGCTGCCCAGGACGAGTGGGAAGAAGCCAGGGCCGGGCCCCAGGCGCACCCAGAATCCCATCCCCGTGGAGCTGACAACCACCCAGGCGCCCAATGCCGCCAGGACAGCGGGAAACAGCAGCCGGGGCAAGGCCTGACCTGTCGGCGTCCGCAAAGCGCTTTCAGAGTTCTGGGTTATAGACATAAAGCACTTCCTGCAATCGTCATTGACGCGCTTCCTGAATTCTCATAGGATGATATAACTTCTCAAAGAATGACTAAACAAGAGTATGAGTGACTCGTCTCACTGTCAACGTGAGTCGGTGGGCGGGTGATCTACTCTTGACGCAGGGAGCAGAAGGTTAAGGGATGAGCGAGCAAAAAGAGCCGGTAACAATGAGGTCCTTGGAACGGGCCATTGACGTGCTTGAAGTCCTCGAAGACGCAGGCAGGGCTCTTCGGCTGGTGGATATAGCTGACCGCGCTGGCCTCCACGTCGCCACAACACAGCGGCTGCTTGGGGTTCTTGAAGGACGTGGCCGCGTCGAGAGAGACGGCAAAAACTATCGCGCAGGCGTAAACCTCATCTTCGGAGCCCACGCTTATCTAACGACAAGCCCCCTTGTTGCCGCTTCCCGGCCGGTGCTCCAGGAACTAGCCGAGAGAACGGGATTAACCGCCTCGCTCTTTGTCCGGACAGGGGCGCACCGCGCTGTTGTGGCACGGGTGCACGGATTACGTCCCTTGCGCTACGAACTACCTATCGGAGCCAAACTTCCTCTTCATCTCGGTGCCGGGAAAACACTCGCAGCTGACCTAACTCCGGCAGAACTGACACACCTTTTGGACCAGGTAGGTCCAATGACGGACGCGGAAGGGAGAACCATCAGCCCAGAAGCCTTCCTTGCAGACTTGGGAAACATCAAACACCAGGGGTTTCAGGTCGCAGTTAACGAACGGCAGCTCGGATCGCTTTCCGTTTCGGCACCAGTCCGCAGCAGTCAAAGCGGCGCCGTGGTTGCCGCAATCACCATCGGCGCGGCAAGCGAAGATGTCTCGGACGATGAGATCAGCGGATTGAGCATCGAAGTCCGACGAGCCGCATCAGCCGTGATCGTCCCATAAAGAGCTCTCAGCAAATCACGGAGGCCGTCTGGCGGCCTGCCAGGCCAATTTATGGAAGAGTCTCGCAGCCAGATGCAGGACCGCCCCGTTAGTGGTTAAGAGAGCGGGTGGGGGCGGTTGCAGCCTGCCTCCCGGTCGGAGCAGCCCCTGATGCACCGGTTGAGGTGCACTCATCGTGATCATGCTGAGGCAGCTTGATCCTCAAAGGCGCGACGGGAGTGGCGTTCATTCCCGTACACAGGGGGCTAACCAGCGCAGTCGTGGTGCTCGTCGGGTTGTAGATCAGGCGAATGCGCTGTCGAGGGCAATGATGACTGATCCAAGCGCCATGATGCACCATACGGCGAGTCCAATTTGCTCGAACACCAGAGTCATGTGGCGCTCAGTGGGCAATGTATCCGGCAGGACCCGTCGGATAACCGCTATCTGGCGGATCATAAAGCTTTTGGCCTGCAGCCGGGCGATTGAACGCCTGAAGACGAGGCCGGTTGCGGCAGTGAGGGCAATAATCAGTGCCAGTTCCATCGAGAACTCTTTTCTAAGGGGGTCGTGCAACCCTCCCGGTCGGTCATTCCGCCCGACACTCAGGCTGCGAGTTGCCCCTCATGCGAAAGTGTCTGTGTGTGATGAGCCTGGTCCCGTTCCTGAATCGTGCCGTACGGGACATCGGCAGTGAGTGCGACCGAGAAACGGCAGAAGTCATGTCGTGTGAGGACAATGCCTAGTTTTCGGTCCATTGACGCCCGGAACTTTGCTGTGGTCAGTGCCCGGTCCAGTTCGTAGTCCCGCTCTCGAACAGTCGTCACAACGAAGTCTGCGATGAGCATGTCGTTCGTCATCTTCAAAACCTTCTTTTACTTTGGTGTCCTGTGCAGCGGACGGACGAGACCTTCCTGGGACCGCTGCGCCAGAACGAGGTGCTGGTGAAGCCTGGAGCGTCCAGCCGGGGTTTGGCTGGACGCTCCGTTAGTGCTCAGTCAAGCCTGCTGCTACGGGCGGACGGACGCTGCCTGCTCAGACTGGCGGGCCTTCCGGGTAATTCCAAGGCCACGGGCGCCAATTTCATTAAGGTCTTCTTCTTTGAACCGGTTGGCCCACTCAACCTCGTAGTCTTCCTTCGGAAAGTCCGTCGGGCTTTCGCCGAGGCGGAACCGCTCAGCAACATCGGCGGCGTACTTGGCATTCTTTTCGCACATTGGGGCGGCGGGAATGTAAATGACATTTCCCCAGCCCTTCTGGTTGGTTACGGGCTCGACGCTGTGGATGACGTCGGAGTGCCACCAGACGGAGTCGCCGGGCTTCACGTCCGGAATGCCCGAGACGGCGTCCATGAGCAGCGGGTGCCACTTCTCGTCAACACCCAGGGCCTTGCCTTGTTCGGCCCCACAGAGGGAGTCTTCCGGAACGTCGGAGAGCAGCGGGCGGATGAGCATGTACGCCATGGCCGCGGGAATGGGTACCACGTGGAGTACGCCCTGGTCGTGTTGCATTTCAGACATTGCCAGCCAGCCCTGGAAGCTGCGGAACACGCTGCACATGGTGGATGAGGGGTACTCGTCCACTTCGGTGCGGTAGGCGGCGTCCCACGGATCGTAGGACTCAAAGTCGCCGTGGAAGAGGCTGGAGAACACCTGCTGGTAGGCCGGCGTGAGCCAACGCTCCACCGAGCCGGAGTCGGTGTGGGCGCCGAGTCCGTTGGAGTTGGCTCCCGGCGGGCGTCGGCGGATCCGGTCCGGGTACATGGCGTCCTGGTCCGGGTCGAACCAGGTCACGCCCTGGGATTCGCTCTTCCACTGGGCGTTCATGAAGCTCTGCACTTTGGCGGTGTGTTCGTGCTGGCGTGCTTCCATCTGCGCAGGGGACCAGTAGATGGGATAGATCTCCGGCTTCGAGGCCTTGAGGTTGCCGAAGAAATTGTCGGCCGGCCCGCGGTACTTCTTGTCGAAGTCGTTGCTGTCTACGTAGTCCACCAGGGACTGGTCCCATCCGGTAGCAGTCTCCTCGGATACCTGGCCGCGGATCACGGCACAGCCACGGCGGTGAATGAGGTCGAGTGTTTCCTGCGGGACTGTGCCGTTTTCGATGTCCGAGTACTGGACGATGGGCCAGACGCTCTCGCCGCGGGCCCTGGTCTTCACGATGTCCTCGACTTCGGCGCGGACAAAGGTTTCGATTTTCGCGAACAGCGCGTCAACGTCGCCGATCTGCGCGCGGAGTTTTTTCTTGACTGCCTTGATAGCTGCAGGGTAGTCCGCCGGTGGATTTACCCAGCTGGTCTGCTCCGTCTCAGTCATGTCTTTTTCTTCCTCTAGTGCTTGCGTGGGATCAGTAAGGATTGATTACTGAAAGACTATGGATCAACTGTAACCCCAAAGGTATGATTCAGTAAAGGTCCCTAACTGAGAGAATTTCTGATGGTCACAGTTCAAGAGTTGCCACGGCACGGGGTGCTTGCCTCTATCACCGAGGGGCAGTTTCTTTCCGCTCTTGCCAGCGCCCCCGAACCGCTGTCCCGGGCGGAGATTGCAGAGCAGACGCGTATCTCCAAGCCTGCGATTTCCGAGGCTGCCAAGAGGCTGACCGAACACGGAATCATTTCGACTACCGGAACGCGCAGAGGTGGCAGGGGAGGGGTAGCGACGCTCTTCGAGATCAACGGCCGCCGTGCACACTCGGTCGCGTTGGCGCTGGCACCGAGTAAAATCTCGGTCCGTGCCGTCGGAATGGACAACAAGCCCGTATTCGATGCCGAACACGAAGTGAATCTGGACATCGCCCGTTCTGATGTCATCGCCATCGCCAAGGATCTGCTGGCGAAAGCGTCTGAGGCGGCCGACTCACCGTTGGAGGCCATTTGTGTATCAGTCGCCAACCCGGTCGATCCCAGGACCGGAGATACGGTGTCGCTGGAGAATTCGGCATTCGCGGCCGGGCGCTTCAATGCCGTCCAGGAACTTGGTATTCGAGCTCCCAGCATCGTTGTGGACAACGATGTTAATTGGGCCACCCTTGCTGAGCGCCACCTGGGTGCAATGGCGGGGGAAGACAACTTTGTGTACATCTATATGGGCGACGGCCTGGGTGCTGGTCTGTTCCTGGGTGGCGCTCTACAGCGCGGACACCGCGGACTGGCTGGTGAAATCGGCTACCTGCGCGACCTGGATGGACTGGACCTGACCCAGGGGCTGGCAGCACACGGATTCGGGCGGGGGGCCTCCTACGGCTTGGATTCCAGGGCTGTAACCGGACCTCCCGCGTCTCGTCCCAGCGCTGACCTGGAGCTGGCAATGCAAAGGGTCGCCCACCACGTGGCCAACATCGTCACTCTGCTCAATCCCCGGGCAGTGGTGCTGGGCGGTCCCCTGACCAAGCAAAAGGCCGTTCCAAAGCTCATCGAAGCGCAGGTCGCCAGGTTGGTCATTAGCCCCGTTGAAGTGACCACGGGAAGTTTCGCTCCACTCGACGGAGCTGGCTTTGAGGCGCACCGGTTGGCCCGGCGTGCATTCGGGTTTTGAAAGAAGACGACATGGAATTGCCTCTGACGCCCTCTCGGCACGGTAAGACCGGGCGCGGTATCCGTGACGCCCTTCCCCCGTGGGTGCGCGAGGTGAGGGTCCTGCTTCCCGTGACGCGGCAGTTCATCCTGACCGGGAACATTGAGGACTTCCATGTCGTCACCTCGGCCGGGCAAACCCAGTTGCAACCCGCTGCAGCCCTCGTCATCGATTGCTGTAAGGCCAACGGTTTCGACCTGATCTACTCTTACGACCCGGTCGACGGCATTGCCTTGGAATTCGAACGATCCGAAGGAACAGCGGAGAAGTTTTTCAGCCCGACCCACCTGGAACGCTCGACTTCAGCCACCCTGGGAAAAATGGCCGATTTGATGCGAAAGGCCATGCTCGGCAATGAACAGCGGGTGGCGATTCTGATGCGTTTCGCCGCCAGGACGTGGCGGGACGAGCAGCACGCCGGCCCTGATCTTCGTGTGCTCTTGACCTTGGCCGAAAAGCTGGCCCATGCTGAGCCGGAGGTGCAGCCGCCGCTGTGCCGGCCCGAGAGTGTCGCCGGCACTGTCTTTTGGCTTGCGGGACAGGACGTGCCGGCCCCACGGTGGCTGACCGAGGGCGACCAGGTGCAAACCGTCAGCGTACCCAAACCCGAACTTGGCCTCCGGCGCGCAGCCGCACTTGCCCTCCTTCCCAACCTGAGGGGCTTCGGAGAGCTCCCGCCGGAACAGGTCGCCGCGGCGGCGAATACCTTCGCCAGGCTCACTGACGGTATGAGGCTCAGGGACTTGAACCATATTGTCCGGCTTGCTGTTGACGCTGACGTGCCCGCGGCGAACATCGAGGAATCTATTCGAAGTCTCCGCTTCGGAGTCTCCGAAAGCCCCTGGAGGGATCCGGATCTGTTGCGGCGCATTGCCGATGGGGAGGCTTTGGTCAGTTCGCGGGTCTTGGGCCAGCCCGCCGCGGTGCGACGGTCACTGGACGTGCTCGTCCGGGCCGCGACGGGGCTGACTGGCGCCCATACCGGCGGGGCGACGGTAAATCGGCCTCAAGGCATCTTGTTCTTCGCTGGACCTACCGGTGTCGGTAAGACGGAGCTGGCTAAGGCTCTGGCCGAACTGCTGTTCGGCGTGGAGGATGCCTATACGCGCTTTGATATGAGTGAGTTCTCGGCCGAGCATTCGGAGGCACGGCTTATCGGTGCACCGCCGGGCTATGTGGGGTTTGGTGCCGGTGGCGAGCTGACGAACGCGGTCCGGCAGAAGCCCTTTTCGATCCTCCTGTTCGACGAGATCGAAAAGGCGCATCCGCGGATCCTGGATAAGTTCCTGCAGATTCTTGAAGACGGCCGCTTGACCGATGGCGCCGGGGATACCGTGTATTTCAGCGAGACGGTGATTATCTTTACGTCCAATCTCGGCACCTACCGGGCGGCCGGGGCCGAACCGGCCACTCATGCACGTGTCGCACGCCGCGGCGACCCCTACGAAGTCACCCAGGACCGGGTGCATGAAGCCATCACGCATCACTTCACGGAGGAACTGCAGCGCCCGGAGATCCTCAACCGGATCGGGAACAACATCGTCGTTTTCGACTTCATTTCCGAACCTGTTGCCCGGACGCTTGCCGCGAAGTACGTAGAGGCGGTCATGAATACGATGGATGCACGGTTCGGGCACCGGCTTTCCGTGGCCCCGGCCGTTGCTCAGACCGTCACGGAGGCGGCGGTAGCCAACCTGGATTTTGGAGGCCGGGGGGTCAGCTCAGCGGTGGAGACAACCTTGGTCAATCCTCTGGCCCGGGCCTTGGTCCAGGTCCCCCCGGGGGAAACAGTTTCGCAGGTTGCTGACCTCCGACGAGGGGCGCACGGGTGGGAAATAACATTGTCCTAACGGCCTGCGCGGTGGCTGCTGCGCAGCATGTGACCGCGCTGGCCTAAGGGTTTTGGTTCAGGAAGACCCGCAGCGCCTCCACGACGAGATCGTGGTCTTCTTGCTGTGGCAGGCCGGAGACCGTGACCGTTGCGACAAACCCGGTTCCGTTCACGTGAATCGGGAAGGCACCGCCATGGGAGGCGAAGAGCGTCTGGTTGAACCAGCCATGGTCTTCCAACCGCCCACCGCCAAGGCGACCGCGGAGTCCTACCAGCAGGGACGGTTCGCAGTAGCGTTCCGTTGTTCTGCTTTTCCGCTCGATCCACGCGTCGTTGTCCGGTGTCGCTCCGGGAAGAGAGACGTGAAAGAGGATGTGCTGGGGTTTGCGGATGTCGATGGCAACGGGCAGCGCCCGTGATGTGGCCAGATTAACAAGCAGCAGGCCCAAGGCAAGGGCTTCGCCCTGGCCAAATTTGCTGAAACGCAGCATCTGCTTTTCAATTTCTATCTGTTTAATGAGGCCACGGAGCGCCGCCTCTGGCTGTTCGCCCGGGAAGTCGGGATCAAATGCGGGCGTCGGTGTCGGCTCTGAGGTGGTGCTGACCTGTGTGTTCATGGGCTGTCCTTTAATGTCAGGGCGCCCACTATTGCCCTGACTGGGCAGGGGCTAACTTCGGGGGCGCCAGGTTGCTGTGGAGGATCGGATTTTAAGTTGCGGTTCGATGAGTGCCAGCTGCGCGGGGATGTCGGCGTTGCCGTCCGCCAACCGGGTCAGGAGCATTTCGGTACCTTTCGTTCCGACCTGCTGGGGGAACCCTGCCACGGACGTCATGGGCGGCACCTGACCGGCAGCAATCCGGGTGTCGTCGAAGGATGCGACCGCGATGTCACGGCCGGGTTCGAGACCTCTGCGCCGCATCTCGTCGTAAACGCCTTGGGCGACGATATCGCTGTAGGCAACGACGGCGTCGGGCAGGCTTCCCTGGTCAAAGAGTCGGCCAAGGGCTGCGGCGCCGCCTTCGGGGCTGACCGTACTGCGAAGCTCCTCGGTGCTCCATAGTTGGACTCCGCGCTCTTCGAGCGAAGTGCGAAGGCCTTTTTCCCGTTCAATGAAGGAGGGAGCCAAGCGCCCGCCCAGGAATGCCACGGTTTTGCTGCCCAGGGCAGCGAGGTGATCTCCGAGTATTCCCGCTCCCTTGACGTTGTCGCTGCCAACGTAGTCGAACCCTGTGAAGTGGCGGGCGAGAAGGACGATGGGAACGTTGGCAGCGTTGACTTGCTTGCGGAGGCGGTCAGGGTCGGTATCCAGGGCGGGAAGGATCAGGAGGCCGTCGACTTGGCGTTCAATCATGGAGGCCACTATTTCGTGCTGCCGTTCCTGAAGGTCGCGGCTGTAGCCGATGAAAATCGTGTAGCCGGCATCGTGGGTGATCTGGTCTACGGCCATGGCCAGTTCAGCGAAGTAGGGGTTGATGATTTCGGTGACGATCAGGCCGATCGTCATTGTCCTGCTCTGGCGAAGGTTTGCTGCTTGCCGGTTGTACACGTATCCGAGCTCATGCATGGCTTCGCGGACCTTTTCCGCAGTTGATTCGGGGATCCGGGAGCTGCCGCGCAGGACGAGCGATGCGGTTGAACGGGAGACGCCGGCGGCTTTGCTCACGTCTTCGAGGGTGATGCGCGGGGCCATGCTGTTCCTGCCGTGAATGTCGATAGGCGGAGGAGGAAGTCTCCGCCTATCGACATTATCAACCGTGCGGCCGGTTGAAGTTTTACCTTGCCGCCGGTGCTGCTATTTCGGAGTGGAGGGCGTCACGTGGGTCTTCGAGGTTCCGTCCGCCGGTCTCCGGGGTGAAGAAGGTCGCGATGATGGTGATTACCGTCAGCAGTGAGAGGTACCCGGCAATGGGGAGCCATGCGCCGGACCCGGCGTGCGGGACAGCCGATCCGCCTTCGGCGGTGACAGCGAATGACATCAGCCAGGCTCCGATCATGGGAGCAATGCCGCCAGCTATAACTGCTGAGCCTTCCCTTGCGACAGATACGCCCAGGTAGCGCTGGCGAGATCCGAAGAGTTCACACATGAGGGCGCTTTGGGATCCAAACATGCCCCAGGTGCCCACACCCAGCCCGATGGAGACGACGACAATTGTCAGCAAAGTGTCGCCGAAGCTGAGCGCGTACCAGATGGGAAACGCAGCAAGCAGTTGGAAGATGGCGAACGCCCGGTAGGTGCGCACGCGCCCGTACCTGTCGGTGAGCCAGCCTGCCAGAGGCACGACTGCTGCGCCGACGGCTGCAGCGAAGACCAACGAGAGGGCTCCAATGGGTCCCTTGATACCGATGGCTGCGCTGGAAACAAAGGCGACGGCGAGGGCTTGGTAGATGGAGGAACCTCCGTTTTCGGCCATGCGGAGCCCGATGCCCAGCAGCACCGACTTGCCTGAACGTTTCAGGAGGTTCCGGAGGGGTTTGTCGGTGACCTGTTCGTGGGGTTCGAGCTTCGCAAAGGTGGGAGATTCCTTGAGCCGCAGTCGGATGTAGATGGCGACGACAAGGATGACGACGCTGGCCAGGAAGGGTACGCGCCAGAGCCAGGTGTCAGTGATTTTGACTGCCTGGTTTGTATTGAGCAGCAGGAAGTAGACCAGAGCGGCGGTGACTGTTCCCATTTGGACACCGAGGAAGGGTAGGGAGGCGATGAATCCGCGGCGCCGGACGGGAGCATATTCGGTCATCAGGATTGAGGCGCCCGCCATTTCTGCGCCTGCTCCGAGTCCCTGCAGCAGGCGCAGGACGATGAGGAGGACGGGCGCGAGGATCCCTACGCCGCCGCTGTACCAGTCACCGGGGGAGCCGTTGTAGGTCGGCAGCACCCCGATGAGGGTGCTGGCTCCGCCCATGAGCAGGATGGTGGTCAGCAGGACGAATTTGCGGCCGAGCCGGTCGCCCAGTCGGCCGAAGATGATTCCGCCCAGCGGGCGGACCGCGAAGCCGAGGAAGTAGGTGCCGAAGCTGAGGATCAGACCGGTGGCCGGGTTGCTGCCGGGAAAGAACAGGGGGCTGAATACCAAGGCTGATGCGAGGCTGTAGAGGGCGAAGTCGTAGTATTCGAGGGCGCTGCCGAGCGAGCTTGCCCAGGCGGCTCTGGCAAGGTCGCGGTTTGAGACTTGGGGTGATTCGTCCGCTTGGGCGAGTGTTTGTTGGTGTTGGGGGGTCACGCGTATTACCTGTCGTTGGTTGTTGGCTGCCTGTTGTCGGCGGTCATCGTTGTGGGGGAGGTCGTGCCGGTGGCGAGGAGGCTGTCGGCGACTCGGAGAGCGTTGGCTGCGATGGTCAAGGCGGGGTTCAAAGCTGCTGAGGAGGGGAAGAAGGAGCTGTCCACGATCCATAGGTTGTTCAGGTCATGGGCGCGGCAGTCCGGG
Organism: Pseudarthrobacter sp. NamE5; assembly: GCF_005796225.1. GTDB lineage: Bacteria > Actinomycetota > Actinomycetes > Actinomycetales > Micrococcaceae > Arthrobacter. The sequence continues at coordinate 374,511 of NZ_VAHO01000001.1, read as the reverse complement.
GTGAGGACACTGGTGTGGGGGTCGTGCCCGGCCACGGCAGTGCCGCACTGGTGGGAGTTGGTTTCGATGCCCATCCGCTCTGTGAAGATCACCGGATAGCCGGCCTTCCTGACGGCCTTGCTGATTCTTTTCACCAGTTCTTTGTGTGGCCCGAGGTTGTTTGGTTCCCACCAGACATGGATTTTGCCGTCGATGACGCTGATTCCGTTGTCCCGTCGCGGCAGGTCCTCGGTGGTGAGGTAGATATCTATGCTGCGGTCCGACATCGCCTTCAGGATGGGATTGGGCGCCCAGCTGCGGGCCATCTTGAGCATGCTGGCCCGGAGTTTACCGAGCATTTGCAGGTTTCCCAGGGGGTACTTGTTGGACGGGCCTGCTTCGTACCAGTCGTTCAGCCCCAGGGTTTTCTGCCACAGTGTGCGGTTGACTTTAAAAGGGTTGATGCCGATAAAGAAGGTGCTGTTGTGCACCATGTAGTTCCGGCCCACCAGCCCGGACGAATTGGCCAGCCCGCGCGGGTTCTCCGGGGTTGCTGAGCGCAGCAGCAGGGCGGCCGAATTCACGGCTCCAGCGGCGAGGATGAACTTGTCGGCTTCGATGCGGATGACCCGGCCGTTGTTCTCGGCCAGCGCAGCGAGAATTGTCTGTCCGTCGGGTGAAGCGACCAGGCGGGTGACCTTGGTGTCGGTCATCAAGGTGACATTGCCGCTTGCGAGAGCCGGATCAACGGTGACCTTCTCGGCGTCAGCTTTTAGCCCGGCCTCGTTGGGTGCACCGTCGCTCGTGGCGCATAGGGCACGCTTTTCGGGTGTGTCGGCGTCCAGGCCGTTGGCCATCCGGAACGGGTGCAGGCCCTGCCTTCGGAAGGAGTCCGCGAGGTCCTGGATTGCCGGTTCGTGATCCAGGGCGGGGTAGGGGTAGGCCTTTGAATGCGGCGGCTCAGTGGGGTCTTCGCCGATCTGCCCGTGAACCTGGAACAGTTCCTCTGCACGGGTGTAGTAGGGCTCGAGGTCCGCGTAGCTGAAGGGCCAGGCTGGGGATGTCCCGTCCTGGTGCTGCGTTTCTTCGAAGTCGCTGGCTCGAAACCTGGGCAGGCAGGCTCCGTACACTTTCGTGTTTCCGCCGACCCAGTAGTAGACGCCCGGCTTGAATCCGGCTCCTGTGCGCCCGTTGTACCAGGTGTCGGCGTTCTTGTAGCGGCCCTTGAGGTAGACCTCGTTCAGGTCGGAGTTTTCCGGTTCGGATGGAAGCCGGTGGCCGCGTTCGATGACGAGGATCTTAGCCCCGGAATCCTTCAGGGCGTAGGCCATCGTTCCTCCGCCCATTCCGGAACCGATGATGGCGACATCGGTGCGAATTACCTCGTTAGGGGTAACCGGTTCTGCCGGAGGTTGAGGCATCGGCGCCTCATCAATAGTTGTGTATCCCATAGCAATCACGGGCTCCTGTGTGTTTCATCGAACTGCTGTATCTGGTCAATGGCGTCGAGGAACCAGTAGTCACCCCACATGACCGATTCGTCGACGCCGAGGTTTTTACCCTCGTGGTAGCTGCCGTGTTTGAGGACGCCTTCCCATTCCTCCTCGGGAGAGGCCAGGAAGTCCTCCCCGGTCAGGCGGTGGAGGATGCGGATGGCGTAATCGGCGTAGTGCGTGGCTTTCGTACGGTCCTGGACGAGGCCGGCGAGTTGCCACATACCGCCGGCTGCGGCTGCCGCGGCCGACGTTTCGTACGGCCGATCTGGCGCCGGCTCTTCCCAATCGTTTGGTGGAATGAGGCGGTCGCCGGTTTTATCGATGTAAAAGTCGGCGGCGGCGACGGCCGTTTGGAGGAAGCGGCGGTCCCCGGTGAAGCGGTAGACGGTACCGAAGCCGTAAAGCGCCCAGGCTTGCCCGCGGGCCCAGGATCCGTCGTCCGAGAACCCCTGCTGGGTGGTCTGTTTGAGGAATGCCCCGGTCTGGAGGTCGAACATGCCTTCGTGCGAGGCGGATCCGTCACCGCGGATCAGGTACCTGCGGGTCGTAAGGCAGTGGTTCACGGCCTTACGGGCCATGTCCTGGTCGCCGGTCTGCTGTGCGGCGTAGAGGGCCATGTGAATGTTCATCATGATGTCAATAAACAGACTGTCCGGCTGCCGGAAGCTGGGCATGTAGCGCCCGACCTCACGGTAGCGGCTGGCCGTGGTGCGTCCTGCCTCGACGACAACATCGCTCTTGGTGGTGTCGCCGGTGGCTTCGAACCAGCGCCGGTAGGTGGACCAGAACAGGAAGCCCAAGTCATGGACGGTGTCATCGGTCTTTCGGTGTTCGATCAGTTCCGAGTAGTGTTCAGCAGCAGCGCGGAAGCGGCCCTGTTCGCTGGCGTCGGCCCGGCGTGAAAGCATCCACAGCTGGCCTCCGAGGAACCCTTCGCACCAGTTTGTCCACGCTTCTCCGTCCACTACCCATTTTCCGGCTTCGGTGTAGAGGGGGAACCGGTCGGGATGCTTAGCGGTCAGGCCGGCGAGTTTGGCCGAAGCGGTCTTCCATGCCCGGCCCGCGGAGCTTCGAAACTCCGCGGGCACTCCATATCCTGTCGGCAGGATCAGCGGCAGCATGGCAGGCAGGACGGTACCGGCTTGCGCGGTGGAGGATGCGGCAATCGCGGTCATGTCATTGTCCTGTGATACGCGAAGTGGGAGTTTTACCGGCGGGGAGCGTCCGGTGCGTCTACCCAGCGGCTGTCCCGGGCACCGACCTGAAGCTGAATGGTTTTCAGTTCACTGAATTCGGCCAGCGCCTGGCGCCCCAGTTCACGCCCGATGCCGCTCTGCCCGTACCCGCCGAACGGCACCTCGGGGTAGCCGTCCATCCAGCGGTTGACCCAAACGGTACCTGCGCGCAGGTCCCGGGCGGCGGTGAGGGCTTCATTGATGTCGTTGCTCCAGATTCCTGCGGACAGGCCGAAGGATGTGGAGTTGGCGATGCCAATGGCTTCTTCGAGGGTGTCAAAGGGAAGGACGGACAGTACAGGGCCGAAGATCTCGTCAGTGGCAATGGACATTTTGGCAGTGACGTCGGTGAAGACCGTCGGCTGGTAGAAGCGCCCACCACCCAGTCCGTTGTCGAGGCGTCCACCGCCGGTGAGCAGGTTTGCTCCTGCTTCGCGGCCCTCGGCAACGTAACGTTCGACGACAGCCAGCTGGGCGTCGTTGACGAGGGATCCAACCAGGGTGTCGGACTTGAGGGGGTCTCCCACCCGCATGTGCTGGGCACGGTCGACCACGGCAGCGGCGAATTCATCGGCGATCGACCGGTGCACGATCAGGCGGCTGCCGGAGTTGCAGCACTGCCCGACGTTGAAGTAGCCGCCGAAAACGCCCGCGTCGACCGCGGCGTTGAAGTCCGCGTTGGCCGTGACGATCTGCGGGTTCTTGCCGCCCAGTTCCAGTTCGACCTTTTTCAGGTCGCGGCCGGCGGCCGCGGCGATGCCTTTGCCGACACCCGTGGAGCCGGTGAAGCTGATCATGTCGATTCCGGGGTGCTCCGCGATGGCAGCACCGACGACCCGGTTGCCGGTCACAATGTTGACCACGCCTGCCGGGAACCCGGCTTCCCGAATGAGCTGGCCGAGCATGACGGTGGTTGCGGAGGTGCTTTCGCTGGGCTTGATCACTGCAGTGTTGCCGGCGGCGAGTGCGAAGGGCAGCTTCTGGCTGATGATGAGCAGCGGGAAGTTCCACGGTGTGATCATGCCGATCACACCGATGGGTTCGTGGACGACCAGGGCCAGGGTGTCCGGTCCCAGGGCGTTGTGCGCGTCTCCCTGGGTGTTGCGGGCCAGACTGGCGGCGTATTCCCACAGCTCAGCTGTGCTGGCGACCTCATTGCGGGACTGGGTGATGGGCTTGCCGGTTTCGAGGGTTTCGGCCAGGGCGAGCTGTTCGGCGTCACGGCGGACCAGGTCGGCGACCTTCAGCAGCAGCTTGGAGCGCTGGGCTCCGGTGGACTGGCGCCATCCGTGATCTAGGGCCTGCCGGGCGGAGGTGACGGCGCGGTCGACGTCCTCCTGGGTGCCCTTCGGGAAGGAAGTGACTTCGATTTCATGGGCGGGGCTGAGGCGGGTGAACGTCTCACCGGAGCTTGCCTGGGCGTCCTCGCCGTTGATGATCATGGGACGGTAGGTGGGTTCCACGTCCGCGAGGGTGTAGTTCTTGGTTTCCATGTCGGTGTGTCCTTAGTCCGTTGTTCTAGTTATCGGTGAACTGTGCGGGGCGCTTGTCGCGGAATGCCGCAACGCCCTCTGCGAGGTCCTGTGTTGCCGCGGCCAGGCCTCCGGCCAGGGCTTCCAGCACGCGGGAGGGGGCGCCGTCGGCCGCAGCGTCAATCAGCTGCTTACCCAGCTGCACCGCCAAGGGCGCGCCGGTGAGCAACTCCTCGCTCAGGCGTGCAACGGTGTCCTCGAGTTCGGCCTTGGGGGCCGCCGCCGTGGCCAGTCCCCAGGAGACTGCCTCGTCGCCGGTGAGTTGCCGCCGGGTCAGGACGAGCTCCTTGGCCCGTGCCCTGCCGGTCAGCTCGGTGGCCCGTTCGGTGCCGCCCCATCCGGGGACAGTGCCCAGGCCCGTTTCGGGAAGTGCGACCTTCGCTTCTGCGGCGATGACGCGGAAGTCGCAGGCCAGAGCAAGTTCCAGGCCCCCGCCGAAGGCAAGACCATCAATGACTGCGATGCTGGGCTGGCGCAGGCGGGCCAGGGCATCAAATGCCCTGTGCCCGGTGGCGATCCAGTCCCGCCACATCCCGGCCGCTGACAGGTCGGCGAAATGGTTGATGTCGGCGCCGACGCAGAAGACCTTGTCCCCAGCGGTACGGACGATGACCAGCCGGGCTTTTGAGGCGCCCACTTCACGGACGGCCGTGTCGAGGTCGTTCAGGAGTTGCAGGGTGAGGGCGTTCAATTTGGACGCCCGGTCGATCAAGATCGTGGCGGTGTTTCCGTCAGGGGAGTATTCGACGGTGACCTGGCCGAGGTTCGGGCCGGCAGTGGTTGCGGTGGTGGTGCTCATGACTGGTCCTTTCGCTTGCCGCCGAGTTCACCGGCGAGGTGTTCGGCGGCCCGCATCACCACGGCCCAGATGGTCAGGGTCGGGTTGATTCCGGGGCAGCTGGGGAAAGCGGCACCGGAATACATGAACAGGTTGGGGGTGTCGTGCACGGCGAGGTGCTCGTCCAGGACCGAGCCTGCGGGGTCATTGCCGAAGCGTGCGCCGCCGAGGTCGTGGCTGGAGCCCACACCGGTGAAGTACGGCCCCTGCCAGGTCTTAGTGGCGCCCATGTCCTTCAGGAGCCCGGTGGCCTTGTCAGCCATCCAGGACGCCAGCCGGCGCTCGTTCTCACGCAGCCGGTAGGTCACCCTGACCAGTGGCATGCCCAGACCGGATGAGTCCCGGTGCCGCGGGTCAAGCTCGAGCCGGTGTGAGGCGTAGGGCAGCGCGTCAGGCTGGATCCGGATCACTCCCTGCTGTGACCAGAGCTTGAGGTGGTCGCGGTACTTCGCGCCCCAGCGGGGGACGTCCTGGGGCAGGGTTTCGCGGGAGATCTGCAGGGGCAGGGCCTGCTGTTCGGCGCCCAGGGTGGCCCCTCCGATGAAGCCGTGGTTCAGGGACCGGAACTCGGGGGAGAGGAAGTCATCGAGTACGACGCCTTGGGCGGCCGGGCCGGTGTGGCGGTTGAACTCGGTGCCGGGGAAGAGGGCGTCGACGTGGCCGAACATTTTGGTCATGTAGTGCATGCCCAGCTGTCCGCTGTTGTTGCCGAGGCCGTTTTCATGTCGGGAGTCTGCCGAGAGGTACATGAGGCGCAGATTCTCGTAGGTGTAGGCGGAGAGTATGACGGCGCGCGCGTACTGCCGGCGCACCCTCCCCAGGGGATCGACCCATTCGACGCCGCGGGCGGCGCCGGATTCGTCCATGATGATGCGGGTGACCCGGGAGTGGGTGCGCAGCTCGAAGTTGCCGGTGGTGATGGCGGCGGGCACGGGCCCAAGGCCGGGGTGCCAGCGGTCGCCGCGGAAGGATCCGAGCCCGTTGTTCCAGGCGCTGTAACCGGTGGCAGGGTGGCCTCCGTAGGATTCGGTGGTGTAGCCGACGGGAACGGGATGCGGGTGGAGTCCCGCGGCGCGGGTGGCGTCGGTGAACTTGTTGCCGAGGATGAACGGCCGGGTCGCCGGCAGCGGCAGCGGCTTGCTGCGTTTGATGAAGGGGTTGGATTCGTCTCCGGCGATACCGATCAGGTGCTCGAGCTTGGTGTAGAAGGGTTCGAGGTCGTCATAGCTGACCGGCCAGTCCGCCAGGGTGCAGTCTTCGGGCAGGGCGCCGGGCCCGTAGAGGCCGTCGTAGTGGCTCTTGGGCGCGAACTGCCAAGGGTGGAAGCGGCGCAGCCAGGACCCGTAGTGCCCTGCGGACCCCCCGACCCCGTTGACCATGCGGCCCAGGGAGAAGGTAGCTTCGCGGCTGTCCTCTTCTTCTGCGCTTTCGCGCCAGCGGGGGGTTTCCTGCTGGAATTTCGGCCCGAGACCGCCGCGCGTGTAGTAGGCGTGCTCGAGCTCGTCGGGGAGGAATTCGTCCAGGGGCCGGAAGGGGCCCGCTTCCAGGCCGACAACGCTGAGCCCGGCTTCGGCGAAGACCTGGGCGCTGAGTCCGCCCATGGCGCCCACGCCGACGAGGAGGACATCAACCTCGTCGGTCATCTGCGGGTTGACCGCGTTCTCATAACCCAGCTGCTTGAGCTTGTGCCCTTCGGTGTCGCGGGGAATTTCCTTCATCGCGTCGGCGAGGGTTTTGATGACCCCGCCCTTGGTGACATGTTCGGTGCTGAGATTTTCCTCGGCAGAGTTTTCAAGCCACACGCCAGGGTGCTTGAGGAACTTCCAGCCCGCGGCGTCCTTGTTACCGCCGTGGGCGGGGTCGGCGAACAGGCCTTCCTGAGTGTGGGCGATCACCAGTCCGAAGAGATCCCGCTGTTCCTTCACCGGCAGCTGGTCGCTGAGCTCGCCCTGTTCCAGCAAAGCCAGCATGTCGGTACGTTCCTCGAGGGTCAGGGAGGCGAAGTTCCGCCCGTGCTTGTCCTCGGCATAGCGGTCCAGCGCGCCGAAGAGCCACTGGTACTTGGGCAGCTCCTTTCGGCCGTAGCCTTCCAGGGTCAGGTCGAGGTATTCGGTGACTCCTGCGTCGCGGACGTCCGGGCTGTTCCCGTCGGAGGGGAACATGGCCTCGAACAGGGCATCGGCGAGTTCGGTTTCGTAGGGGGTCAGGATGCGGAAGCTTCTCATCGCGGTAGGTCCTTTCAGGGGTGCCGGGCGTCAGTGCACGGCCAGTGACGAGGCGCGCTGTTCGATCCGCTCGTGCAGCGGCAGCGTCGGAAGATGGATGCCGGCGGGGGCGTCGGCGAAGAGGGCGAGGTCCATGGTGCGCAGGTCATCCGCGACGATGAGTGGGAACTCGCTGCGGTCCAGGACGTCCTTTTGGAGGTCCACACCGGGGGCGATCTCAGTGACGACAAGCCCGGCTTCTGTCAGTTTCAAGACGGCGCGTTCGGTGATGTATGTGACCTTTTGGCCCCGGGCCAGGGCCCGGGGGCCGGAGAACGTTACGGCCGAGACGTCGTTGACAAGCTTCGTGAAGGGCCCGTCGGCCCGGATGTCCAGGCCGTTCGGGCCGGCGGCGATGTCCCGCCGCCCCGCGGTAAAGGCTCCCATGAAGACAATTTCGGGGGCCGATGAAGTGATGTCGGCGAAGCCCCCGACTCCGGCAGTGACGTGCCGCTTTTTCGGCAGGTGGTGGACGTTGACGTTTCCGTGGCGGTCGATTTCCAGGAAGGAAAGCAGTGAACGGTTGAAACCTCCGCCCTGGAGGAGGGTGAACTGGTCGATGCTGGGCATGATCGCGTCCGGGTTCTGTGCGCAGCCGAACGCGAAGTCCAGCAGCGGGACGCCGCCGACGGCGCCTTGCTCGATGACCCAGCTGACTTCCCGGCCCTGGTTTTCCTCGACCAGGATGTGCGGGACGAGAGCGGAAACACCGAACCCAAGGTTGACGATTTCGCCTGCTTTGAGCTCCTGCGCGGCCCGGCGGGCGGTGATCTTTTCAATCGAGAAGCCGACGTGCGGCAGTGAACTCAGCGGCTTACGGAGTTGTCCGGAGATGGCCGGGTCGTTGAAGGTAAGGGTGGTCTGCAGCTGATCTTCGGCGATCACGATGGCGTCGACGAGGATGCCGGGAACCTTTACCTGCTGCGGGTGCAGGCTGCCGGCTTCGGCCACGCGCTTGACCTGGGCGATCACGATTCCGTCGTTGTTGTGGGCGGCGTAGGCGAGATCCAGTGCTCCCAGCGGGGATCCTTCGTCTTCAAAGGTCAGGTTGCCGTATTCGTCGGCTGTGGTGGCACGGATGATGGCCACGTTGGGGACGACTGCCGGGAAGAACAGCCATTCCTGTCCGGCGACGGTGGCCGTTTCGACGTGCGCGGCCGGGGTTGTGGTGTTCATTCGTCCGCCCTGAAGGCGCGGATCGATAAAGGTGTCCACCCCTACTTGGGTGAAGACGCCCGGCTGGCGTGCCGCGGCGGTGCGGTGCATCTGGTAGATGACGCCGGAGGGGAAGTTGTAGGCCTCCACCTGTTCACCCTCGATCATCTGCCAGATTCGGGGCGGCTCGGCGCTGGAGGGGCCGGACGGGTAGGACCCGGCAATGACTTTGTGCAGCAGCCCTGGCTTTGCGATGTGGTCGATTCCTTTGACCCCGTACATGTCCCCTGCGGCGATCGGGTGGATGGAGGTGAGGTTGGACGGGTGGCTGGTCTCTTCGAACCGCTGACCGATCCCTGCCAGGACGCTGTCCGGGCAGCCCAGGGCGCTGGAGGAGCTGACGGTGATGACGTCGTCGTCATTGATGAGGTCCGCTGCTTCGCGGGCCGAGAGGAGCTGTACCTTCTGCATGGTGTTCTTCCTGGTCTTAGTTGATGTGGACTGTGCGTCCGGTAGTGGCTGATTCCTCGGCGGCGAGGGCAACCTTGAGAGCCACCAGGCCGTCCCGGCCGGTGGCGGTAGGGGTCCCGGTGCCTTCGACCGCAGCGGTGAAGGCGCGCAGGCCGATCACATAGAGGTCATCGGAGCAGTCGACTTCGACGTCGCGGATGCCGGTCTTGGTGGTCAGCAGGACCTGTCCTTTGGTGTCCTGGGTCATGGCGTCGATGACTTTGATAGTGCCGTCGGTGCCGTGGACTTCCAGGCAGGTTTCGGCGTAACCCACGGTGAAGGAGTCATGGGTCTGCGCCAGGACAGGAGGCTTGCCGTCCTGCTCGTAGCGGATGACGGTCATGGCCGCGTCCGCCTGACCTCCGGTGTTCCACTCGGCCTGCTGCACGGCGACAGCGGTGACGGCGACCGGGTTTCCCAACAGGGGGTTCAGCACGGATGCGTCGTGGCAGGTGATGTCCAGGATCACGCCGCTGCCCGGGGTGCTTTGTCCGAGCCTCCAGCCGCGAAGCCGTTGGGGCAACAGGACGGCGTGGGCTACCTTCGCCGACAGGACAGTCCCAATGGCACCGTCGGTGACAAGCTCGCGGACCTTGGCGTGCAGGGGACTGCCCGGAAGGTGATGGTTGGCCGCCAGGACCAGGCCCAGTTCCTCAGCCAGCTTCACCATTGTTTCCGCTTCGTCTGCAGTCAATGCCAGCGGCTTTTCGCACAGCACGTGTTTGCCGGCGCGCAGGGCCCGACATGCCTGGTCGAAGTGCTTGTCATTGGTGGAGGAGATGTAGACGGCGTCGATGTCCCAGCCCAGCAGCTCGTCAAGGTCAGTCGTTGCGTAGTGCAGGCCGTGGACTGCAGCGAACTCGTCAGCCCTTCCTGCGGATCCGCTGACGACCCCCTCGACGTGTCCGCCGCTGGAGCGGATAGCGTCGATGACGCGTGTTGCGGCGATGTCGCTGGCGCCGATCAGGCCCCATTTCAGTGTTGACATGGTCTTTCTCCTAAGTTCGTGGTCGCCATTGGGCGGTGGAGGCGCGGACCTTCAGCGCCGGTTCTATGAGGGATCGCTGAGGTGGCAAGGAAGAATCACGGATCCGGTTCAGCAACAGCTCCGCCGCCTCCCGGCCGATCAGTTCGGGGTAGGTGGACACGGATGTCAGCGGAGGCAAAAGAAGTTCGGCCATGGCGATGTCGTCAAAACTCGCCACTGCGACGTCACGGCCCGGTTCAAGGTTTCGGCGGCGCAGTTCGGCGTAGATGCCCAACGCGACCGCGTCACTGTAGGCGACGATGCAGTCAGGCCACATCCCCTGATCAAGGATGCGGGCGACGCCCAGAGACCCACCGGCAGCATTGTTGGTCGTGGCCGCGTTGACCGTCGCGTCAAAATCGACTCCGGTCCCGGTAAATCCCGTTTCCAGACCTTTGACGCGTTCCTTCCTAGCCGAGGAGTGCTCGGGCCCGCCGACGAGCACTGCGGAGGTGACGCCGAGAAACCCCAGATGTTGAGCGAGTTGTTGTCCTGCGCCAAGGTTGTCGGTCCCGACGTAGTCCAGTTCTTCCGAAAAATAACGAGCCAGCTGAAGGACCGGAACATCGGACCGGTCGACGATGCCGCAAACTGGCGTCAGTTCGGACCCGGTGGCCGGCAGAAGAAAAATGCCGTCCACCTGCTGCTGCACCATGGTTTCGATCTGCACGTACTGGCGTTCGACATCGTCGCGGCTGTAGCCCACGAACAGGGTGTACCCGGCATCGTGTGCTGCTTCCTCGATGGCCATGGTCAGTCCCGCGAAGTAGGGGTTGCGGATGTCCGTGACTATGAGGCCAAGTGTCATCGATTCGTTGCGCCGCATGTTAGCGGCGTGACGGTTGTACACGTATCCCAGTTCAGCCATCGCCAGCCGTACCCGGTCTGCGGTGGCTTCCGGGATGCGGGAGCTCCCTCGGAGGACTAGCGAAGCGGTAGATCGAGATACTCCCGCTGCCCTGCTGACATCATCAAGGGTTACCTTTTTCACTAGTTTCCACCTCCTTGGGGCCGCTTTCGCGATGTCTCTAACATGTCGCAGGTCACAATGCTACACCGATCTACTAACGTTTCAAGAGCGAGATAACCGCAGGAAGACGACGCTAGACGCGTCAGGCGCGGAATTTGCTAGTCACCGGCCGGGCGTTACAGCAATATCTACAAGAAGTTGTTGCATCGATCTACTGGATTATGTAATCTGGACCACAACGCAGGCTGACGCTGACCCTGTGCGGCGGCGTCTCATAACCCAAAGGAGAGTAGTCATGCGTGTACAGAACAAACTCAAGGTCTCAATGGCAGTCACGGCCGCAGTCAGCCTCATCGCTGTTACCGGGTGCTCCGCCAACCAGCCCGCCGGCGGCGGTGGGGGAGACGGGACCAACAAGCTGGAAATCACGTCGTGGTGGACCTCCGGGTCCGAGGCGGAGGCGCTGAATGTGCTGATCGACGGTGTCAAGAGCTCATCCCCGGGACTGTCTGTTGATAATGCGGCAGTCTCCGGCGGTGGCGGCGCGAACGCCCGTCAGGCACTGGCGGCCCGGCTTCAGGCCGGCAGCCCCCCGGACGCCTGGCAGCTGCACCCGGCCGGACAGCTGAAAAGCTATGTCGACGGCGGCCAGGTCGCCGATCTCACCGAGTTGTGGACCCAAAATGACTGGGCGTCCAAGCTGCCCAAGGACGTGGCTGAAGCGCAGCAGGTAGACGGCAAGTACTACACCGTGCCGATTGGGGTCCACCGCGGTAACGTCCTGTGGACCAACCCCGCAGTTCTGTCCAAGGCCAATGCGGCCATTGACCCTGCCGCTGGCGTGGATGGCCTGATCAGCACGCTCAAGCAGGTCGAGGCCTCGGGCACCACACCGGTCTGCTTGGGCGATAAGGACATCTTCGCTTCCGCCCAGCTGCTCGAATCCATCATCATGTCCCGGGTTGGTGCGGATAACTGGAAGAAGCTTTTCACCAACGAGTATTCGTTTGATGCCCCGGAAGTGAAGCAGGCCCTGGAGGACTACAAGACGATCCTCGCCCTCTCGAACAAGGACCACTCCGCCATCACCTGGGATGAAGCAGTAAAGAAGATGGCCAACGGTGACTGCGCTGTCAGCCTCATGGGTGACTGGGCTTACGGCGAGCTCCTGAACGCGGACAAGAAGCCCGGCACTGACTTTGCCTGGGTGACCTTCCCCGGAAAGGAAGACATCTTTGACTACGTGGGTGACGGATTCTCCATTGCCGCCAAGAACACCCCGAACCCGGAGGCTGCCAACGCTTGGCTGAAGACTCTCATGGACCCGAAGGTTCAGACGGAGTTCGCCGCCAAGAAGGGCTCCATCCCTGCAGTCACAAATGCTGACATCTCCACGTTGTCCGAATACCAGCAGGAAGCGGCCAAGAGCTTCGCCGAAGCATCGGTTGTTTCATCCTTGGCTCACGGACAGGTCACCACGGCTGAATTCGCCCAGACCTACGCCGACGCCGTGTCCACCTTCAACGGCAGCGGCAACGTCGAGGCCTTCCTCGCCAGCATGACCCAGGCGCAGAAGACCCAGCTGTAGCAGCCGGTCATACAAACCAAGCCGCAAAAGGGTGTGGCTGCAGGTTCCTGCAGCCACCACCCCCGGACAGGATCAGTTCACATGACAACGTCAACAGCACAGCCGCCGGCGCCGGTCGGCCCCCGGTTCAAAAAACAAGTCCCCCATAACGTCAAGACGTCCCGCCGCGCAGCATGGATGTTTGCCCCCAGCCTGCTGGTCAGCTTCATCTTCGTGTACGTCTTCATCGGCATCACGGTCTACATCTCCCTCTCGAACTGGAAGCTCGGCACAAGCCCGGACCTGACACTTCGCCAGCCCTTTGGTGGGACCTACGCAGAACTTTTCCAGGAACAGCGCTTCCAGGCGGACATCCGAAACGTCGTAATCTTCACGATCATCTTCCTGGTCCTGGCCATCGTGGGCGGACTCGTCGCGGCGCTGTTCATCCACCACGTCACCGTCGGCAAGGGCCTCTTTCGGACGGTTTTTCTTCTTCCCTACGCACTTTCCTTCATCGTCACTGGCGTGGCGTGGCGCTGGATCTTCGCTCCGTCTACCGGAGTGAACGAAATCCTGCGGAGCATCGGTATTGAAAACCCCCCGGGATGGACCACCGATACGACCATTCTTGGTGCCCTGAATGATCCTTCAGGGACCGACTTTCTCAAGATTCAGTTTGGTATACCCGTTGCGCTGTTGCCGATCATTTTTGCAGCCGCCTGGCAGCTCGTCGGTTTCGCTATGGCGATGTACCTGGCCGGCCTGGCATCCATCCCTGAAGAGCACCTCGAAGCCGCGAACGTCGACGGCGCCAACACCTGGCAGCGGTTGCGCCACATCGTGCTGCCCCAGCTATGGCCCTCCACCATCACCTGCTTTGTGCTCCTGCTTCACGTTGCCCTGAAAATTTTCGACCTGGTCGTCGCTATGTCAGGCTCCGGACCGGGATTCGTCACCGACGTGCCGGGCATTTACATCTACAACTACCTCACCAGCCGGTACGACAAAGCATCAGCCATGGCAATAGTCCTGCTCCTGCTGACCCTCGCGGTAATCGTCCCGTACCTGATTCGCGGATACCGCAAAGAGCGAAAGGCATAGACATGGCCGTCGAAACTCTAGAAGCGACACCTTCCCGCCCCACGGAATCGGGCCGCCGGAAAACCGGCGACGTAACCCGCAAACCCCGGTCCTGGAACCTGCCCAAGACACTAGGCGGATGGCTTGTTCTGGCCGTGTGTGCCATCGCAACCCTCGGCATGCTCGTACCCGTGTACGTCATCATCGCGACAGCTCTCTCCGGAAGCAGCGGAGCACCCAACTTCTTCCTGGCCTTCCCGGACGCACCCAGCCTTGAAGCGTTCAAGGGAGCCTGGACTAAGTTGCACGGCTCATTGGCCAACTCGCTCCAGATCACCATCCCCGCCGCAGTTATCTCCTGCCTGCTCGGTTCCCTCAACGGCTACTTGCTCTCCAAGTTCCCGTTCCGCGGATCCAACGCCCTCTTCACGGTGCTGTTGGTTGGTATGTTCATCCCGTTCCAGGCCGTCATCATTCCCGTTTTCCAGTTCCTAAACATGCTCAACCTGCAGGGCAGTCTTATAGGCCTGATCGTGGTGCACATTATTTACGGCATTCCGATCACCACTTTGGTCTTCCGTAACTACTACGAGGGCATCCCCAGCGCGATCATCGAAGCGGCGGCCATCGACGGCGCAGGAATCTGGACCACGTACACCCGGGTAATGCTGCCCCTGTCAGTGCCAGGCTTTGTCGTTGCAGGAATCTTCCAGTGCACCAACATCTGGAACGACTTCCTCTTCGGATTCATTCTTGCCTCCCCGGCAGCATGGCCGGCGACAGTGACCCTGAACAACCTCATCGGGACAACAACCGTCGACTACTCCGAGCTGATGGCCGGGGCGGTGCTTGTCGCGGCACCCACCGTCCTGCTGTACCTCGTCCTGGGCAAGTTCTTCGTCAGCGGCCTGACCGCAGGAGCAGTGAAATGACATCCACCGATGTCCTGTGCGTGGGGGAAACGATGGCCGTCGTTACCCCCACGCGCGCCCAGTCCCTCACCACAGCCGAGGAATGCATCCTCGGCTACGGAGGAGCGGAATCCAACGTTGCTGCCCACCTGGCCGAGTTCGGCTACCGTGTCGCCTGGGCAAGCCGCCTCGGCCAAGACCCCTTCGGCAACCGGATAACCGACGGCCTGGCCTCGCGTGGGGTTGACGTCAGCCTCGTCATCCGTGACGAAAAAAATCCCACAGGGGTCTACTTCAAGGACCCGGACCTGGGCCAGGGAGCCAAGACTCTTTACTACCGGTCCGGGTCCGCCGCTTCCCGCATGTCACCCTGGGACTTCGGGGCATGGTCCATGGAGCAGACGGGCTGGGTCCACACCAGCGGGATCAACCCTGCGCTGTCCGAAACCTGCGCGGCCCTGACCAAGTACCTGCTCACTCAAGCCAATACCAAGGGCTATAAAGTTTCGTTCGACGTCAACTACCGCCCCGCGCTGTGGACCCCGGAGATCGCCGGCCCCCGGCTGCTCGCCCTGGCAGACATGGCCACCGTCGTGTTAGTCGGTCTGGACGAAGCAGAAACCCTGTGGGGCTGTACGACCGCAGAAGACGTCGCCGCCATTCTTCCGAGCCCCCGGCACCTGGTTGTCAAAGACGCATCACTGGAAGCGGTGGAATTCGTCCGCGACGTAACAGGCGAGCACACCGCCCGCGTCCCAGCCAATAAGGTCGAAGTGATCGAGCCCGTGGGCGCCGGCGACGCGTTCGCCGCCGGCTACCTTGCAGCGCTCCTGCGCGGAGACAAACCAGAGGACCGGCTCGCTCTCGGTCACTCCTACGCGGCCTGGACCCTCGGTACCCGGGGAGATTTCCGGCCCGGCCATGGCACCCGGCCCCGCACCTACGACCCCCCACCACGTACGCCGCGTCTGGCTAACGGACAGCTCGCCGCCAAAGCATCCACACCATCAACCTGAGAAAGACACCACCTTGACACACGACCTACCCCTCGACTGGTTCCGCGAAGACTTCTTCCGGATCCCGGTCATCGCCGTCCTTCGCGGACTCACCCCTGACGAAGCCGTCAAACGAGCGACCCGGGCGTGGGACGCGGGAGTAGAACACGTCGAGGTCACCATCGAAACGCCCCAGGCAGTAAGTTCACTCGCCGCCGTCGCCAGCGCCGCAGCCGAACGCGGCGTAGCCGTCGGTGGCGGCACCGTCATCAGCAGCGAACAACTCGACGCGGCCACGGCCGCCAACGCCTCATTTACGGTCTCGCCAGGCCTGGACGAAAACATCATTGCCGAAAGCATCAAGCGCAACCTGCCCCACCTTCCCGGAGTTGCCACCGCCAGCGAAATCCTCCGGGCCAAGGCGCTCGGCCTGACATGGCTCAAGGCCTTCCCCGCATCTGTGCTTGGTCCGGACTGGGCCAAAGCCATGAAAGGCCCCTTCCCCGACGTCCACTTCGTGGCAACGGGAGGCATGCAGGTCACGACCGCGCCCGGCTACTTGGCATCGGGAATCAGCGTCGTAGGACTGAGCTCTGACTTCGCCTCAGACGAAGGCACCCTTGCCGTTCAACAATTCCTGACCACCACAGGAACGACAGCTGACAAGCAGGTGCTGCAGTAGTGACAACCTCAACGCCCCCACCAATGACCTTCGGCAACGAGCAGGTGCCGGTAGTGGCCGTATCTACCGTCGTCGTGGGAACGGGGTCGGCCGGCTACTGCGCAGCAGACCGGCTGTGGGAACTAGGCCACGACGACATCGTGATGGTGGCCGACAAAGTTCGGGCAGGTGCCTCCCGTAACGCTGGCTCGGACAAGCAGACCTACTACAAACTCACACTCTCAGGAAGTGAACCAGACTCTGTCCGAGAGATGGCCGAAACGCTCTTTTCCGGTGGGGCAATGGACGGCGATAACGCCCTGGCAGAGGCAGCACTCAGCGCCAGGGGCTTCATCCGGCTCTGCGATCTGGGCGTGCCATTCCCGCAGAACCGCTACGGGGAATTCGTCGGCTACAAAACAGACCACGATCCCCGGCAGCGGGCGACGTCCGTCGGCCCCTACACCAGCCGGACTATGGTGGAACAGCTTGAAAAAAAGGTTCGCCGGAACGGTACCCAGGTCCTTGACGAGTGCCGCGTCGTCGACATCGTCGTGCACCCTGATGGTCACGGAGGAAGCCGGGTAGCCGGGCTCCTGGTCCTGCGCACCAACATCTCCAGCGGCTCCAGCGAAAGCCCGTTCCTCTTCTTTAGGTGCCAAAACATCGTCTACGCAACAGGCGGACCGGCAGGCATCTACGCGAAGAGAGTCTTTCCCAACGGCCAATGGGGAGCATCCGGGGCGGCCCTCCGTGCAGGAGTAATAGGCAAGAACCTGACCGAATGGCAATTCGGGCTGGGCTCTATCAAGCCGCGATGGAATGTCTCGGGTACCTACATGCAGGCCATTCCTCGCTTTGTCTCAACAGATGCCGAGGGGAATGACGAACGCGAATTCCTCACAGAAGCGATTGAGGACTACGGAAGACTGATATCGCTGGTCTTCCTCAAGGGCTACCAGTGGCCCTTTGACGCGAGGAAAGCAGCTGACGGATCATCACTGATAGATCTCCTCGTCTACCAGGAAACCGCGCTGCGGGGCCGCCGTGTATTCCTCGACTTCAGGAGCAACCCCGTCCGCACGTCCTTCGACCACGCAGAACTGCAACCCGAAGCCCATGAATACCTCAACCGGGCCGGCGCGCTCTTCGGAACGCCCATCGAACGCCTGCGTCACATGAATGAACCGGCGTATCGCTTCTACCTCGACAGAAACCCCTACATCGATCTCGAAAAGCAAATGCTCGAAGTTGACGTCTGTGCCCAGCACAACAATGGGGGACTTACGGTCGATGCCTGGTGGCAGTCCAACGTACGCGGGTTTTTTCCAGTAGGTGAAGCGGCAGGTTCCCACGGCGTCTATCGCCCTGGAGGTGCCGCACTCAACAGTGGGCAGGTAGGTGCAACCAGAGCCGCTCAATTCATAGCTGCCAGCGATGCCACCCCTGCTCACAGCGAGAAAGAATTCATCGAAGCGGGAACTCCGATACTCCGTGCGGCCCTTGACCTCCTGGCCAGCGCGACTAATCGCGCAGAACAGGGCACCCCTGATAACACAGGAGAGATGCTCTCACGAGTCCAAGAACTCATGAGCGAAAAAGCCGGGCCAGTACGTTCTAGACACTCGATTCTCGAAGCTCTACAACAAGTCTCCCTATGGGCGGATGAATATTCGGAAGTTGTATCAGCGGACCGAGAGTCAAGGCGCTCCATCAACCGAACTTTCCTCGTCAGGGACATTCTCACGACCGCACACGTCTACCTGTCCGCCATGGCCGACTACATTGCCCACGACGGCAAATCACGGGGGTCAGTTATCTATTCCGACCCCTCAGGCTCGCTCCCGCGCAGGGGATACGGTTCTGAACCAGGCAAAGAACTCGCATTGCCGGACATCTTCAAATTCAGCCTCGATAACGGTGCCCTCGATGACGAAGTGCAAGAAACGACCCTAACGAGTCCTCTGCCCCTCCAAGCACTCGAGACCTCGGGCACAACCACTGATCGTGGCGCGAAGCCATTACCCAGCAAAGTTGAGTTCAACTGGCGGCGCCGGCGGCCAATCCCGCAGGACGACGAATTCTTCGAGAACGTATGGAGAGACTTCAGAGCCAACGGCAACATCTACTAAGAGCGGAATTCGCTCCTTACAGTTGAAGTCGGCGCTGCCCTGGAGGGCACCACGCTTTACCTCCCGAGCAACGCCGAATTTCTTGACTGCAATAGACCCAAGCCTCCGGGTCTGGACGACGGTGCAGTAGCGGCGAATGTTCACCGCTCGCCAGTGACCGCAGGCCGAGGCGCCGTGTGTCAGCTTGAGGTGTGCCTTAAGGGGACATCTCCGCCTTAAACGGCACGATGAGTTGAAACCGAATGCGCACGCTCACCACTAAGAGTCAGGGGAGTAGCTGCAACGCTGCGGCATCAAGGTTTCGATTAGCTCCTACATGCCAGCTGCGGGTCCTGGTGTGGTTACCGCTGGTACAGCTCTATTGGGTCCTCAGCCAAGTGAAGCGTTCGTTGTCCGGTCGCTTCGCTTAGTAACCAGACTATTTCTCCGGACTCTGCAACGGTGTCGACGGACGCGTAAGACAAACTTGTGTCTTGCACCAGTTCGACGCGGTCGCCGGGGGAGAGCCTGGTCCAGTCCCTGATGTACTCGCCCTGGGGCAGGAGCATGTTCATCTGGTCATCCTCATAGTGTGGGAGTCGAGGTTTTGTGGTGGCCTTTGCTATCCGATTCCTTCTCAAGGCACTGGTTGAGGTTGACATCGGCTCTCCTGTAAGGGATTTAGGGGATATTTGCGAGTGGACAGTGTTTCGACGAGAAGGGAAAGGGGAGGCGGGCAACCTCCCCTGTCCCTTCGCCTGCTGTCGTGAAATGGCAGCAGCTCTTTCCGTCCGGATGCTTACTAGTTGCACGCCGGTGCATCAGTCCACTTCCGGGTTCACAACGCGGATTTTCAAACTCGGCGGTCATTTGAGCCCGGCGAGGACAGCCGGCGAAAGTGCTTCTGCGAGTTCTTGTTCGTTCAATAGGCCGCGGGATAAGACGAGTTCGGCAATGCTGCGGTTGTAGATGAGGGCTTCCTTGGCCAGCTCGGCAGCGGTCGTGTAACCAAGCAGGGGAGACAGGCCCGTGACCACGCTGATGGATTCCGCCATACGCTGTGCGAGAAGGGGCGTGTTCGCGGCGATGCCCTTCACGCAATGTGTACGCAGCTGTCTACATGCGGCGGTGAGCCAGGCAAGTGACTCAAGCAGCGCATCCGCCATGACCGGTTCAAAAGCGTTGAGCTGCAGTTGCCCTGCCTCTACGGCCATGGTCACCGTTGCGTCCGCGCCGACTATGCGGAACGCCACCTGATTCACCATCTCCGGGATGACCGGGTTCACCTTTCCCGGCATAATTGAGGACCCGGCCTGAACAGCAGGTAGCGATATTTCACCGAACCCTGACTGCGGGCCGGAGGACAGCAGTCGAAGGTCGTTGCAGACTTTAGAGAGCTTTACCGCTGCCCGCTTCATGACTCCTGAAACGAGGAGGAAAACACCCGTGTCTCCGGTTGCTTCTACGAGATTCGTGGCAGAGACCACTTCCAACCCGGTCACGTCAGCAAGTTCGGCAATGACAGCCTCGCGGTACCCCGGGGGAGCCGTGATGCCAGTGCCGATAGCCGTCGCGCCGAGATTCGACTCGCGAAGATGGGTCAGCATCTCCTGGAGCCTGTACCTGTCCTCCCGCAGTGTGTCAGCGAAAGCACCGAATTCCTGGCCGAGGGTCATCGGCACAGCATCCTGAAGTTGCGTGCGGCCGACCTTTACGATGCCTGCAAATTCTTCTGCTTTGTCATCGAACGCATCACTGAGCTTCGAATGCTCGGAGCAGAGCTCTATGAGATCCCGCTGCAGCGCCAGCTTAACTGCGGTGGGGTACACATCGTTTGTGCTTTGGCTGCGGTTTACGTGATCGATAGGGTGGAGCTGAGTGTAATCACCTTTGCTGAAACCGAGGATTTCCAGCGCGCGGTTGGCAATAACTTCGTTGGCGTTCATGTTGGTGCTGGTGCCCGCACCGCCCTGAATCCTGTCAACGAGAAAGTCGGGGTCGAACCGTCCCTCCATCACTTCGAGGGAGGCCTTCTGGATAGCTTCGGATTTGTCCGGAGGAAGAAGGCCCAGCGTCTCGTTGGCCCGGGCGGCAGCATACTTGATCGAGCCTAGAGCCCACACCAGCGACCGAAAGCTGCCGATAGTGCGGCCGCTTACCGGGAAGTTGTCGATGGCGCGCATAGTGCTGATGCCCCAATAGGCGTCCCCGGGAACCTCCTTTTCCCCTAAACTGTCGCGTTCTGACCGGGGTAGGACGCTGGGGGCAGGAAGGGTCGGTTCGTACGTCATTTGTGTTGTCCTTGGTGTAAGGCTGCTAGTGAGGCGGTCCGAAATAGTCGAGCGCGGTCATTGCCAACGCCGCCGCACCATCCTGGATTGCGAGGTTGGCCGCGTCGCCCACGCAGAATGCTGCAAACTCTGGTTGGTGATTCGCCGCGGGAAAGCACCCCAGCCCGATGTAGGGGTGGATGGCTGGGACGATCTGTGAGACGTTTCCCATGTCAGTGGATGCACGATTCATGGTGGCTTGTTCAGCAGGTGCATCGAACTTTCGTCCCAATGCCATCGCGTGGCGCTTGTAGAGTTCAAGTGCGCGCGTTTCGGTTCGGAACTCGGAATATGGCTCGGATTCCGGAGTTATGGACACTTCGCAGCCTGAGGCAAGGGCGCCGGCTTCGAAGCACTGGTAGACACGCTGTTCAAGGGGTTCGAGGGCGGCCAGCGTTTCTGCTCGGATGTACCAGCGGCCTTCGGTTTTTTCGGGGATTGCATTCGGTGCTTCCCCTCCCCGGGTTTGAATGCCGTGAACGCGGGTTCCCGCCGGCAGCTGCTGGCGGAGCAGACCGAGTGCCACCTGAGCGACGACGAAAGCGTCGTTGGCATTGACTCCCTGTTCTGGGTAGGCAGCTGCGTGGGCGGACTTGCCTTTGTACTCGATATGGCTGTGGGCTACAGCGTACGGCCGGGCTTCGGCGGAATCGACGGGGCTCGGGTGTACCATCATAGCCAAACCCAAACCTGCGAAGGCTCCCCGCTTAAGCAATTCGATTTTGCCTCCGCCGCCTTCCTCTGCAGGTGTCCCGTAGAGCTCTACCGTAAGGTCCCATTCCTTAGCGAATTCCTTGAGCGCCAAGGCAGCACCACACGAGATCGCAGTAATGATGTTGTGCCCGCAGGCGTGGCCGAGCCCTGGAAGCGCGTCGTACTCGGCCATGAGGCCAATGCGCCGCTTTCCGCTGCCGTAAATGGCCCTGATCGCCGTGGGAAAGCCAAGGTACCCGCGTTCAACGGTAAAACCGCTGGCTTCCAGGTACCCTGCGGTCAGGGCCGCGGCCTGATGCTCCTGCCAGCCGAGCTCGGGGTTTGCGTGCAGCTGTTCAGACAACCGCACCAAGGCCGGCCGATTGTAGGCAACCGAAGCGAGCACCCGCGTCCGTTCTTCGGTAAGCTCCACGAACGTTCCGGCAGTCATCGGTTCAGCGGTCATCGCCTGGGACCCCATATCCAACGGAGGCCGCGGGATCAAGGCCACGGACGACGTAGTCTTCACGCTGAGGAAGCCACACCTGCAGCAGCCTCTTCAGCTCCGCGATGGGATCTTCATGCCAGTCAACGCGCAAGTCGGTATCCCGCCAGCCGTGGCCGGAAACGACTGAGATTCCGGCCGAGCGGATAGGCCCCTCCTCCCCGCCGGCATCCAGTGCCGCCTGCAATGCTGCCAAAAGCCTAGTTTCCAGCTCACCCGTCGATGCCTCAAAGGCATCGCAAAGCGCTTGGGGTACCTGTGCGTTGGCAAGCATGTTTCCGGCAGCAACGCTATTAGGACCTCGCCCGTCAGCGTAGTTACCAAGAGTATGTGCACCGCTGAATACCGCCGAGCGACCGTGGGCGTCCAGGACCACCAGCTGACGGTAATCCACGGACGGAGCCTCAAGCACGACGCTGTCGAGAGCTTCCTGCGCGGACGCACCGGTCTGGAGCCGGTCCAGCAGGGCGGTGCCCAGCCTGGGATCAGTGATGTTCTGCGAGCTGACGGCGCCGACGCCGTCCCGCAAATGGGCGCACCTCGCTGCTACAGCCGGCGAGGACGAGCTAACCGCGATACCGAACCGGCCGTGCTGGTCGGTGGCGGCGATGCTGAAAGTCACCGCTGCGCTCCAGAGGAAAGCACAGCGGTCGCGTCAATTTCAACAAGCCATTCCGGACGCGCCAAGGCTTGGACGACGATTCCTGTGGAGACAGGGAAAACGCCCTTCAGCCATCGACCCATCGTCCGGTAAACAATCTCGCGGTACCGGGGGTCGATGATGTAGACCGTCACCTTTACGATGTCTTCAAGGCTGCTGCCGGCTTCCTTCAGAAGCATGTCGATGTTGGCCATCGCCTTTTCGGTCTGAGCCTCGACGTCACCGATGCCGACTGATTCGCGGGTCTCCAGATCCTGTCCAATTTGTCCCCGGAGGTACACGACCCCATTTGCGATGACTGCCTGGCAGAGGTCGTTGTCCAGATCCTGCTCCGGGTAGGTTTCCTTGGTGTTGAAGGTACGAAGGCGCTGGTGCTTCACTTTGCGTTTCCTAACTCGTCTTTGAACGGGCTTTTTTCTAGCTTCCCGCCCGCAGAATCATCTGTCCAACAGTCATTTTTGGTCTTTCGGATCGCTTTTTTCGATGCACAAGTAGGATGTGGTGCATGGATGTAACGCTTACTCAGCTGAGGTACTTCAAGGAAGCGGCCGCGCAGCTCTCAATGACCGCCGCAGCAGGCCGCCTCAACGTGGCGCAGTCCGCCGTGTCAGCGGCAATAGCGCAGCTGGAGCGTACGGTCGGCGCCCAGTTTTTCATCCGCCAACGCTCTAAAGGCCTGGTCCTGACGTCGGCCGGCGAGCTTTTCCTCCGGGATGCCCAATCGATTCTGGCGCACGTCGAGGAGAGCCTTGACCATGCCCGCGGTGAGCAGAAGAGCGTTACCGGACGCATCCGGATGGCGTGCTTCAGCACCTTGGCGCCGTTTTTGCTGCCCGGTCTGCTGACGCGCTTGAGCGAAGAGCATCCTGGACTGGAGCTGGAAGTTATGGAGGCAGATACCGCCGGATGCGCAACTGCACTGCTGACGGGTCAAGTGGAACTGGCCCTGTGTTATGACATGGGCCTGCCGGAGGGTATCGCTACCACCGTCGTTGACAGATCCAGGCCGTACCTTGCGCTCCCTCCTCAGCACGAGCTCGCCGACCGTGAAAGCGTGGCTTTCGCCCAGCTCCGGGACGAACCGTTTGTACTCCTGGATTTGCCTTACACCCGCGATCTCATGCTTTCCTTGGTGCGGAAGGGGGGCCACGACCCGCAGGTTAGATTTCGTTCGGCAAGTTATGAAACGGTGCGAACATTTGTCGCGCACGGTCACGGCTATTCAATCCTCCATCAACGCCCCCACCACGCCATGACTTATGACGGCGGGCAGATCGCGATGGTGGAAATCAAGGACGATGTTCCCCAACTGCGAACTGTCCTCGCGCATCTCGAGGCCCAACGCCCGACTGCCAGGTTGCGCGCGGTGGGACAGGCCGTGAGGCAGCAAATCGTCGCGGCTCACGCCAGCTGCGACTAAAGCTAAAGCTGCAGAAAGACGGCGGCGTCGGCACGATGCCAGTGGCGAGGGAGGGAGCCGTCGTTTGGTGCTGGCGGCCAGCGTCGGACCTGCTCCGGCGGGCCAGCCGAGTGGGCGTTGCGGACAGGGTTTTTTGCTGCCGCCGTCATTCCCGTTCATGAACTAGATAGCCGCACTGGCGACTCGCCCCCTTCTACGCAGGAGTAGACGGCAGTAGATGAAGCACCAAAATAACGGAACCGGACCCTACCTCCCCTTGCGCCGGCCCTCCGCGGGGGCTTTCAGCCGGCCCCGTGTTTTCGGCTAGCGAGCACGGGCGACCCCGGTAGCACCTCAATCCACACGTTCTTGAAGGTCTTAACACTTTGGCTTTGACGGCGCAGCCCCAGTCTTCCTCTGAAGGAATAGCCGAAGAATCCGGGGATGTCTTGTGCCTCGCAGCTGAAAACCTTCCACAGCGACGCATCTGATTTTTAGATGCAATGCACGCGATAAAAGAATTGGACAGATGCGGGCCGGAAGCGTGGAATGAATACTGCTTCATCAGAAGTGATGAGGGAACACCACCGATTTGAGGCGCGGCCAGACGAAGACGTCAGCCGCTGCTTCCACTTGGCACCAGTTTTAGGACTTCCCCAGGAGAAAACCGTGACCATCAATCATCCGGAGACACCGGTCAGCCAGAAAGGCCTGCGCAAAAGCGTCATGGCAGGCTCTATCGGTGTTTTTGTCCACTGGTTCGAGTGGGCGGTCTACGCCTACTTGGCTTCAACTATCGCCGTTATCTTCTTTCCGCAGCAAGATTCAACAGCCGCCCTGCTGTCCGTTTTTGCTGTATTCGCAATTTCATTCGGTGTTCGACCTCTTGGCGCGGTGATTTTTGGCACGCTTGGTGACCGCATCGGGCGAAAGAAGACGCTGTCCATTGTCATCCTCTCCATGTCGGGCGCGACGTTGGTCGTGGGCCTCCTTCCCACTTACGACGCCATCGGTATCTGGGCCCCGGTACTCCTCGTCGCCGCACGCGTGGTACAGGGGCTGGCGGCGGGTGGCGAATTCGGCAGCGCGGCAGCATTCCTCGCAGAATACTCACCCCGCAAGCACCGCGGCTTTGGAGTCAGCTGGCTCGAATTTGGCAGTCTTCTTGGCTTCCTCGCAGCGTCCCTCGTTGTCCTCGTGCTGACCACCCTCGTGGACGCTCGAGCCATTGAAAATGGTGCCTGGCGCATCCCGTTCCTGCTTGCCGTACCGATGGGGCTCATCGGTTTCTACATCCGTACAAAGATCGAGGACACTCCGGAATTCCGGTCGCTTGAACAGCTGGAAAACGTGCCCCAGAGTCCGGTGAAGGAAGTCTTCCGGCTACACCGCAAGCAGTTGCTGCAGATGAGCGGGCTGGAGATCATGATGCACGTGACGTTCTACGTCGTACTCGTTTACCTGCTCACGTATCAGGAAAAGGTCTTGGGCTTCGACGCCGGCACCGCCGCCTTGCTGTCCACGGTCGCCTCAATCGCAGGCTTGATCCTCGTGCCTATTTGCGGGGCTGTCTCCGATCGCATCGGACGGCGTCCGCTGCTGATCGTGGCGGCGATCTCCCTGATTGTCCTGTCGGTTCCCCTCTTCCTGGTCATGGGCTCCGGAACACCCTGGGCCGGAACTGTCGGAACGCTCGGGCTCGGCATCATCCTTGCTCTCATTCTTGGGGTCCACGCGGCTGCAGCTGCAGAACTCTTCCCCACCCGCACCCGGCAGACCGGGCTTTCCGTGGCGTACAGCGTCACGGCCGCAATATTCGCCGGCACCGTCCCCTACGTGCTGACCTGGCTTATCGCCCAAACGGGCAATGACCTGGTGCCCGCCTTCTACCTTATCCTCGTTGGAGTCATCGGCCTCGCGGCCGTGCTGAGCATGAAGGAAACCAAGGGCATCGAATTGCTTACCGGCGAGGACGTTGCCCCGGCCAAAGCTATGGTCTCCGGCGGCAGCGGCAAACAGAGCCTGCAACAGTAGACCTTTCCAGCAGGGGCCGGATCCGGCGCCCTGCTGCAAGGTGAAGAACCGAACAAACGAGCCAGGAGAGAGCGTGGACTTCCTCATCCAAGGCGCCCCCGTCGAAGACATCGATGAAAACAGCCTTGAAATACATCCCCCGAAAAAGGCAGCAGCTGGCGTCAAAGCCGTGACAGTGGCCTTGGAGCGCGGGATCGCGCAAGCAGGCGTGACGCGTACAGCCCGTTCTCTCCTTAGGTTGAACCAACGTGGCGGTTTCGACTGTCCCGGCTGCGCCTGGCCCGAATCCGATGGCAAACGCAAAGCAGCTGAGTTCTGTGAGAACGGCGCCAAAGCAGTAGCGGAAGAAAATACCCTTCGCGTTGCCGGGCCGGAGTTCTGGGCAGCGCACTCGATCGCCGAGCTCTCGGAAAAGACAGAGTACTGGCTGGGAAACCAGGGCAGGATCAGTGAGCCCATGATTATCCGGGAAGGCCAGACTCACTACTCGCCTATTCCTTGGGCGGAAGCTTTCGACCTAATCGGCGAACACATGCGGTCCACCGCTGCCGACAAGTGTGTCTTTTACACCTCCGGCAGGACGGCCAACGAAACAGCATTCATGTACCAACTTTTCGCGCGGTCGCTGGGAACGAACAACCTTCCTGATTGTTCAAACATGTGCCACGAGTCGTCAGGGTCGGCCCTCAACCCCACCATCGGTGTTGGCAAAGGCACGGTCTCCCTTGAGGACCTGCACAATTCAGAACTGATTTTTGTGGTGGGACAGAACCCAGGCACCAACCATCCCCGCATGCTCTCTGCCCTGCGGGAATGCAAGCTCAACGGCGGCAATATCGTAGCCATCAATCCACTTCCTGAAGCTGGTCTGTTCAATTTCAAGGACCCTCAGACCGTCTCCGGAGTAGTAGGTTCCGGCTCCCCGCTCACCGACGAATACCTGCAAATAAAAGTCGGGGGCGACCTTGCCCTTTTCCAAGCTCTCGGTCACCTACTCCTCGCAGAAGAGGAGCGGAAGCCAGGAACCGTCGTCGACGAAGAATTCGTCACCAAGAACACTGATGGCTTCGATGCCTACCAGCAGGCCAGACAGACCCTGGACTGGAACGAAACGACCAGGGCAACGGGCCTTAGCCGGGAACAAATAACTACTGTTGCCGAGATGCTCATCCGGTCCAAGGCAACCATCTTCTGCTGGGCACTGGGGATCACCCAGCAACCCCACTCCGTGAATACCATCAAGGAGATCGTCAACCTCCTTCTCATGCAAGGCAACTTCGGTAAACCCGGGGCCGGAGCCTGCCCCGTACGAGGCCACTCCAACGTTCAAGGGGACAGGACGATGGGCATCTGGGAGAAGCCAAAGGAATCCTTCCTTCAAGCCATTGACGAAGAATTCGGTATCAAATCCCCCCGCCATCACGGCTACGACGCCGTAGAGGCAATGGAAGCGTTCATTGACGACGAAGTGGACGTCTTCGTTTCCATGGGCGGCAACTTTTCACTCGCCTGCTCCGACACGGGCCAACTGGAAGTTGCGATGAAACGCATAGGCCTTACCGTACACATCTCCACCAAACCAAACCGCTCACATATAGTTCATGGCCGCACATCCCTCATACTGCCAACACTTGGGCGCACTGACCTGGACGACAAGCATCCCGGAGGGTCACAGTTCCTCTCCGTTGAAGACTCCATGTCCTGCGTACACTCGACCAAAGGCAGACTGAAGCCCGTCTCTGAGCACCTGTTAGCCGAACCGGTTATCGTGGCCCGCATGGCAGAAGCAGCCCTGGGTGCCGCCCACCCAGTGAATTGGAAGGCGATGGCTGAGGACTACGACGTCATCCGCGACCACATCGAGCGGGTCATCCCGGGATTCGATGATTTTAATAGCCGGATCCGAACCAAGAACGGTTTCGTGCTGCCGAACCAGGCCAGGGACAACCGCTCCTTCGATACGCCTCTGGGACGCGGACAATTTTCGGTGAGCCCCATCGAATACCTGACTGCCCCCGCCGGACACCTGGTCCTCCAAACGGTGCGCAGCCACGACCAATACAACACCACGTCCTACGGGGTAGATGACCGCTACCGCGGAATCTCCAATGGTCGACGGGTTATCCTCATTGACGAAGAAGACCTCCGCGAACTCGGCTTTCAAAATCTGGAACTGGTCGACGTGATCAGTGTCTTCCGCGGCCAGGAACGCCGCGCAGAAAACTTCACGCTCGTCGCCTACCCAACCACCAAGGGATGTGCCGCTGCCTACATGCCGGAAGCAAATGTGCTCGTCCACAAGGAAAACGTCTCCAGGGAATCCAACACACCAGGGTATAAAGCCATGTTCGTCAGGTTTACCCGCGCACAGGACTGATACCTGCCCTTGTGACGTGGGCTTAGCCGCTGGGAGCGCAGCAACCATCCCCGCCCCCAGCGGCATAGAGACCCGTCTAAAATCCCTAAGCGGCACCACTACCGCAGGGGACAGTCGGGCCGGCGACCCGCTTTGCCGGGAAGATGCGCCCCCAACGGCCCGACAAGCAGCTGCTGCAGCCGCCAGGAGCAATGACGTGGTTATTCGGTGCGGACGAACCACCGCCCCTTCAAAGCACGCGACGAACGTGAACAGGTGTACTCACGGCAAAGAAGGCTTTTCCGCGCATTCGGCCAGGCTCTGACGGTGAACCGTGAGAGCGCAAGCAGAAGCCATCTCAGGCTTCGTGAACTGTCATGGTCTCTGCCACGCCCGTTAGCACGAGGAGCCGGGTTAGGACCGGGCAATCAGTTTAAGCGATACCGCCCACGACGTCCGCTCAGTTGTGTTTGAATGCGGCGTCGAGGCCGATGCGGGAGGCGGGGGAGTCATATTTTTTCGAGGGCGGCGAGGGCTACCGGGGGCACCGTGGGGACGGTCCATCTCGGCGTCTTCCCATTCGATGCTGATAGGGCCTTCATAGCCGATCGCGGCCAGGGCGCGGAAGAACGCTTCCCAGGGGACGTCGCCGCGCTGCGGAAACGAAGTCCCAGCCGCGCCGGGGGGGTGCCCAGACCAGGTGGGAGTTAGTACGGTATTGCGGCCGGTCTGGCGGATCTTGGTGTCCTTGCAGTCCACGTAGATCCGGTCCTTGAAGTCCCAGATAAAGGAGACGGGGTCGATGCCCTGCCACATCATGTGGGAGGGGTCCCAGTTTAGGCCCAACGCTTCGCGGTGGCCGATCGCTTCGAGGGTGCGGACGGTGGTCCGTAGTCGTAGGTGATTTCGGCGGGTGCACCTCGTAGGCGAACCGGACCCCGCGTTCGTCGAAGACGTCCAGGTTCGGGTTACAGCGGCCGGCGAAGTCCTGGCAGCCGACCACCAGCTTCACACCTTCCTCAGCGCCCTCAAGCACCAACCCCCCTGGCCTGTGCTGACGAAGGTCTTCAGGTCCAGCATATGGTCCGCAGAGCGAGGAACAACCAGATGCGCCCGTTCATCCGCTTCACCGGGTGAACCGACCCCCTGTGTAGGTTAACCAGCCAGGGCAGGTGACACAGCTGCAACTGCAGAACCCAGGAGGCGGCACACCGGCCAAACCGGCTTCGTCTGACAGGTTGTCGCAGGAGACTGCGATTTCCAGGCCTTGAGGGTTAGCCGAAGCCGAGGCGTGAGTCTTCCGTAAAAGGGCCGACTTGGAGACGCCTGTCACCGTTGATCTTGGATCTATAGTCTGGGCACGTTAAGTGCCGTGGTTTTCCCCTGTTCGCAGCCGGAACCTCCTCGTCGCGTAAGGAGGTTCCGGCTGTCCAAGGAGCGGGCCGAAGGGCTTGTCTTGGAATCTGTGGCGTCCGTTGTTCACGTTTTACTGGCTGGTGCTACTCCAAGATCTGGTGCTTCGCTCAGTTCAAGTCCCGCCTGGTTAGCCAGGCCAAGGGCGCCACATTTATCCCGGATCATAACGAGTCCGATCTCATGTAGCGCCCCTGCTTCCCTGGCACTGGTGAGCGAAACGCTTATCGGCGTCAGACGCTCTGAGGCACTGCGATTTCCTGTTCCAACACACCGGCGGGGGATTGGGGCGTTACGGCGTGCTGGAGTGGCTTATCGGCCACATGGGCCGCGTAGCCGCGCTGGATCATGATCTGGTCTGCGATGTAGCCGGCATCGTGCCATACACCCCAGATGAAGCTTGATCCCCGGCGTGACTGCCAGGGCAGGCCCAGGAAGTAGATTCCAGGCTCGGCTGCCACACCGCGCTGGTGTTTTGGCTTCCCCGCTTCGTCCACGGCATTCTCAACCTGCAGCCAGCTGTATTCGACGGCAAAACCCGTCGCCCACACAATCGATGTAACACCGGCCGCGGCGAGGTCGAGCTCGAGAAGGGGGTTGGCCACGCATTCAGGGTCTTCCCCGAGGATCCGGGCTTCGGGCTCCTCAGGAAAGTCGAGGCCGTTGCGTGCGATGTAAAGATCGGCTTCGTCCAGAACGGACAGGTAGTTGGCGTCCCCGGCGGCGATATTGCGGGCGAGGTCCGGCGCGAAGTGCATGGTTCCGCTGTCGAAGGAATTCGTTCGCCCGACGAGCGTGATGCCCCCTGCGGCAAGAGCGCGGAAGTCGACGGTGTGGCCGCCGTTGGCCCCGCTGACGGCGATGGTGACGTGCTCTGCTCCCTTGGGTGGGGCTGCCATTTCCCACTTGCCGAGGACTCCAAGCCACCAGCAGAAGTCTTTTCCACGGTACTGCCGCGGCGGACGGTCATGGGGTCCCACTGAAAGGAAGACCTGGCGCCCCGACCTCTGCAGTTCTTCAGCAATTTGCACGCCGGAGGAACCGGCGCCGACGACCAGGACGGCACCGTCGGGCAACTGCTGCGGGTTGCGGTAGGAACTGGAGTGCATCTGCAGCAGTCCCGGGGTGTCGGGGACGACGGCGGGGATGACCGGTCGCTGGAAGGGGCCGGTAGCGGCGACGACGTAACGGGCCTCGACGGCTCCGTCAGACGTTTCTACGCGGAAGCCGGTTTCGCCGGCCTTGCGGCGTACCGAGGTGACCTCTACCCCTGTGCGGATGGGTGCGTTGAACTTTTTCGCGTACGCTTCAAAGTAGTCTGCAACCCTTTCCTTGGGGGCAAATGCGTTGGGGTCGACGTCGTCGAACTCCAGACCCGGAAAACGGTCGTGCCAGGCGGGGCCGTTGGCCACCAGGGAGTCCCAGCGTCCGGTGCGCCAGCGTTCGGCGATGCGGTCACGCTCCAGGACGAGGTGCGGAATTCCGCGCTCCGTCAGGTGCTGGCTCATGGCGACCCCGGCCTGGCCTGCGCCGACGACTAGAACTTCAGTCTCATGGCTGGACATACCAACCTCCAATACTTTAGGTAGTCTTATGCGATGCGACGATGCACTATCAAAGTGCTCTGTTGGAACCTCTTATCGGAGGTTGCTTCGTCCATCTCGATGTCTTCACGAAACCGTATTTTCGGCGGCCATTCAAACATCCGTTCTCGCACAACCGCATCGGTTTTCCTTATGATGCACTCTTCGATGCATCATAAAATGGAATTTCTAGTGAAAGCTCGCGGGCGTGTGCGCCCTGCCCCTTGGGGGCGAAGCGTGCGTTTTTGCGCTGTGCTCGGATCTTGGGCGCCGTTCGGGCATGCCGAAAAGGCCGTCGGCGTTTTTACGCCGACGGCCGCGGGGGACGATTCACGCCGTTAGTTTGTCGGGTTTCCTGGCATTGATGGGGATCAGGCGGGACAGGGCCCGCTCCATCAGGTAGCGCTGCCGGGAGCCGGTGACGGCGTCCGGGTCCAGCATGGACGTCACATGGAGACCCATCATGATGTTCAGAAGCTCGTCCGCTACGGAGTCGGGGTCCGTGAGTGGCGCACATTCGCCGTCGTGTTCTGCCTGGGCAAGGAATTCGAGCATCAGGTCCCGCCAATGCATCAGCGCTTGCCGGCCCACAGCGCGGAGGGAAGCCTCCGTTTGGGCGCGCTGCCAGAAAGACACCGCCACTCGCGCTTCGACGACGGTGAGCGGGTTTGCGGGGATGATTTCCAGGCAAAGACCTTGCAGCCCGGAGAGTCCCCGCCGGTCCTTCGTGCAGGCAGCTACCCGCTCATTTGTCCGCTCGCAGATCAGTTCGTAGGCTGCAAGCAGGAGTGAGTCCTTGTTGGGAAAGTAATGGGCAAGGACTCCTGGCGCGGCGTAGCCGCATTCCCGGGCGATGTCCCTCATGCTGGCATTTTCAATGCCCTGCTCTGCGATGATCCGCCACGTCGTTACGATGATGGAACGGCGTCGTTCGCTGTGATCTACCAAGCGGGGCATGATGCTCCTTTATCCGTGTGCGGTAACCGTTCGCGCCTGTGCACCCTACCACCGCGGGAGCGCTTGCGCGCTCCCGCGGTTGATGGGGTTGTCAGTGACTGCAGGTACCGGAACCTGCGTTGCCGCTGGCGCCGTCTGCTCCGGCGCCTGATGTGCAGTGTCCTCCCGCCGAAGACGGAACGTTCAGCGTTGGGTTGCTGTCGAAGAAGCCGTGGGGCTTGAGCGTAAAGCCGGTGGTGTCTACGGGCATGATGGGCCAGTCCTCCGGGCGGGGGAAGTGGGTGAGGCCGAAGGAGTGCCACACCACGAGGTCTTGACCGTCAATGTCCCGGTCCTGGGCGATGTAGGCCGGAAGTCCGGCATCTCCCGGGTGCTGGTTGACGAAGTCCCCCGCGGCGTAGAGCTCGCCTTCCCCGTACTGGGTTACCCACAAGTGGTGCTTGGCGAACGCGGCCCGGGCTGCGATTGAGGAGTCGTCGGCCATGGCAAGGGTGGGGCTTCCTTCGGGGAACAGGGTGTAGCCGACGGGGTGGCCCAGTTGGTTTAGGGAGTCAGGGTTGCTGATGTGCCACACGCGCCCCTTTGCGCCGTCGGCGTCGCGCACAGCTTCGGATTCCCGAGCGAGAAGAGTGCGTTTTTGGGTGAACGCGTTGCCGTGCGGATTTGCCGGTCCCTTCGGCAGCCGGACAAGGTCCAGTTCCTCGACACGGTTCGAAGGTCCGTCAATCATCATGTCCAGACGGGCGCTGAACAGGTGCTGGTGGAAGGGGGCGCCAAGCCCGGGAGCAATTTCCGAGGCGTAAGCGTAGGTCTTGTCCGGGAGCGCTGCAGTGAACACGATGCCGGTTGCCTTGGCTTCAAACTCAATGGTGCCGTCCAGGTAGAGGTACCAGTAGAAGCCGTAGTCGTAGTTGCCCACCGTGGTGAAGAAGGACACCACCAGCCGGCGGTTGCGGCGCACCTCGTTCGAGCCGGCCCACTCATCGGTGTGCTTCCACAGGATGCCGGCGTCCTCTTCATGGATGCAGATGCCGTTCTCGATAGTGCGCGGGTTACCGAAGTCATCGGCTACTACCGGGGACATGTAGGTGATGTCGCCCAGGCAGTCGCAGCCAAGTTTCAGGGAGTTGGCGTCCCGCCCGACCAGGTACTCGCCGGAGTCGAAGTAGTTTTGCCAGCTGCGGTACGGGGAGGGGTCACCATAGGGAACGACCATTTCCGAGATTGATGCGCGGTGGATGAGGGGTCGCCTGCGGCCGTTGTGGGAGTGGTGGAGCTGGTGGAGGACAAGTCCTTCGCGGGCATCGAAGCCCACGCGCAGGTCCCAGCCTGCCCAGGACAGGAGGTTACCTTCCAGGGTGAAGCTGGGTCCTTCGGGCTGCGTGATCTCAATGGGCTTTAGGTCCGTGCGCAGTTCTCCGTGGATCGCCGGCTCTGTGTAGTTGCCGTTGACTTCCGGGACGGGAACCGGTCCGTCATCGATCAGGTGGTTCACGCACCGCTTCTCGACGTCTACGAAGGCGACCAGGCCGTCTATTGGGTGCGCCCAAGCGTGGTCGGCGGGGTGGTCCTGACGGAATCCAAGTCCACGCAGGAGCCGCTTTCCTTCTTCATTCTCATACTCGAAGACACCAGCCGAGAGCGGGGCGACCCGAACCTGCGCAGGCGTCAGTCCGCGTGAGGCCAGGGCGGCTTTCCATTGCGGGTCTTCAGCCAAAATTACCTCAATAATTTCGAACTCTTCGATCAGGACGGGGAGCTGGCCGTCGACCGCAGGGTCAAGTTCCCGCTGATCCAAGATGGTCCCGGTTGTAAGGGACAGCTGGATGTCCAGGGAGAGGGACCTGGCCGCATCCCACAGCATTGCCCGGACCCTGCGATCTGCCTCAGCGCCGTCCTGCTCAGCGAAGGCGGACTTCGGAGGCTCGATGAGGCCAAGGTAGGCGAAGCGGGTGGTGTCGGCCACCAGCCCGGCATCGGCCAGGATGCGGCGGGCAGTTGAGATTTCCTGGGAGTTGAGCTGTTCGAGGGGGTGCTGCTTTACGGCAGCCAGTGGGGTCGTCCCGAGAGTCATTGCACTTCCTGAAGTCGATTTTTGATGGTACAACTGTTCCATCAACAAGGATGTTACTCATCTCACAAGCCTGCGTAAAGCTCTATTTCGATAGCTGAAAAAGCCAAGGAGAACCATGAACGCTCGATTCCCCCCTTCAGGCTCCCGAACTCCTTATTGGCTTGTCAGCATCGCAGTCACGGTCAGCGCGTCCGCCCACGCGATCGCGGCAGCAACTGGCCCCGCCGGGCCGATGGGTTGGTGGATGGCGGTCATGGCTATCCTCTGCCTGACCTGCGCCGCGCCCCTGGCAGGCCGAACCAAGGCTGCTGCCCCGACATCGAGCCGGGCACCCCGGGCCGGTAAAGCTGCCGGGCACCTTTTCGCCATGAGCGGCGTCATGATCCTGATTCACCTGCTCGTCTTGACACTTCCGGATTCAGCTAGCCACCACCACGGAGCGGCTGCAAGCGACGCCAGCGCGGCATTCATGACCCACGAGACCGCCATGCTGGCCTTGATAGCAGTGGAGATTCTGTGCCTCATGGTCGCTTCCGCCGCGCTCCGGCTGTCCCGGGCTGATATCGGCGCAGCCGTTTCCGCGGCCTCAGCTTGAAAGACCGGACCGCCCGCCTCAAGACGGTCAGTGCAGGAACAAAACTAGTCCCGCGGCATTGGACAGGCTCGGGACCCTGATGATTCCGATGCGGCGAAAGCACGCCGTCGAAAAAATAGATGCCCTCCATCAGAAATGACTGCTTTACGTGATGCACTCACGGCCGTACCCTGAGGTGGATCACCCAATCGTTACAAGCACTTGAGTTCGGCCTCGGGCCAACCTGCACGAGGGTGGAGCGCCTGTGGCCGCGCAATCACAGTGGCCCTGAGGCTCCTGCATCCGCGCGGCACCGGAGACCTGTCCCGCACATCGACTTAGCTGAGAGTAGGCCATGAACCAGGCGGACTGGATTTTTAGCGGCGGACCTATCCACACGATGGATCCAACGCGTCGGAGCGCGGACGCCCTCGCGGTGGCAGGCGGCAAAGTTGTGGCCATAGGCGCTGAGGCCGACGCTTGGCGTGGGCCCGGCACGGAATGCATCGACCTTCGCGGCAAATCCCTAATCCCCGCTTTTCAAGATGCCCATGTTCACCCTCTGGCGGGAGGACTACAGATGCTGGGCTGCGATTTATCCGGCGTCCACTCTCTGGCTGGTTACCGCGAGCTGATCACCGATTACGCCAATGCAAACCCCGGGAACGAGTGGATTAAGGGCGCGGGCTGGTATGGGGATGTTTTTGATGGCGGCTTTCCGCACCGGGCCCTGCTCGATGAAATCGTCCCAGACCGACCGGTATTTCTTATAAGCCATGACGCCCACGGTGCATGGACGAATTCCTACGCCCTTGATCTGGCGGGGATCACCGACGATACGCCGAACCCTGACGGCGGAATCATCGCACGTGACGCTCACGGCAAGGCTACAGGAATGCTCATTGAGCACGCCGCTGATCTGGTCTCGTCCCTGATACCGGATCCCGACGAGGAGCATATCCGCCGGGCGCTCCTCACGGCCCAGACCTACCTTCACTCTTTGGGTGTTACGGCCTGGCAGGACGCAGCAGTGGGCCTCGCGCTAGGGATGCCTGATGCGTTCGAACATTATCTGGCCCTGGAATCCGACGGGCTGCTGACGGCGACTGTCACAGGAGCGCTTTGGTGGCACCGGGACCAGGGATTGGGACAGCTGGACCTGTTCAAGGACCGGAGGGCACAGGCGAAGGGACGTTTCCAAGCAACAGCTGTCAAAATCATGGTCGATGGTGTTTGCGAAAATCTGACCGCCGCCCTGTCCCGTCCCTACAAAGGACATCCACATGAATTCGGGATGACGCTGATCGAGCCGGAGGAGTTGGCCCACATAGCCAGGGCAATTGACAAGGCAGCTTTCGACCTGCATCTGCATGCCGTCGGAGACCAGGCCGTGCACGATTGCGTCAGCGCGCTCAACCTGCCCCGCAGGCCTGGCTGGGACCCCCGCCACCAGATTGCCCACCTTGACCTCGTCGACCCTGCCGACGTCGAGATGTTCGCGGCGACAGGAGCGATCGCGAATATCCAGCCCTTGTGGGCACGCCTGGACCCCGTATTGGTGGAAACCAAGCTTCCCTATCTGGATGACGCGCACCAGCTCGTGCACTTTGCTTTTGACACGTTACGCCGTGCAGGTGTTCAACTTGCCATCGGCAGCGACTGGCCCGTGTCCAGCCCGGACCCACTGTGGGGGATACACACGGCAGTCAACCGAACCGCCCCACCCGCCGACCCTCACGCGAGCGACGCTCGCTCCCGGACCGAACCGCTGCTGCCGGCCGAAGCGATGACGCTGGACACCGCATTGGCCGCCTACACCACCGGCTCCGCGCGCGCCAACCGTCTCGATAAGGAGCGCGGCTCTTTACAGGTCGGTATGACTGCAGACCTGGTCGTGCTTGATGCGGATCCTTACGCCGTGGAGGCCTCCGCGCTCGGGGAAATCGGCGTGGACCTAACATTCGCCGGCGGACAGGTTGTTTTCAGCCGCAGCAACGACAGCGCCCTTCCGGCCCTTTTCGGGCAATAGCCCACAGGTAGCTGCGCAAAGGATCAAGATGACTCAACCGATAGGCACAACGCACCTTGCCCAGGAGCAAAGCCAGCATCTGCAGAAGTCCTTGGCCGCTTCGACATCCTTTTGCTGGTGGTCGCCGCTGTTATGCTCCGTGGAGGTCCTGGGCCAGTCTCCGGCTTCGGCCGTTTGGCCAGGACGGCAGGGTGGCCAGGACGCATGGCTATGCCATACACCAAGAGGCGCCCGCCTAACCGGCTAACGGCTTCGCGGAAGTGGTCCGTTCCGGATTTCCCTGTTCCACCGGTGGTGATCACAACATCGGCGCTGGAACTTCCGACGGCACTGGTTTCGTCAAGAGCGGTAACGCATTTGGCGAGCGAATCGCCTATTCTGCGGGACGGGCCAGGAGTACCGCGGAGCAGGCTAATCACTGTGGCTAGTTGTGGTTCCAAGGCGTCCCTAACTGTTCCAGGAGGAGGAACACCATGGGCCGCTACCTTAGATCCTGTGAGAATGACAGCGACCGCGGGTTTTGCCTGGACCTCCAGATGGTCGTATCCGACTGCAACCGCCAACGCGATGTGCGCCGGGGGTTGAGCGCTGTTCCTGCCGGGATAAGCAACTCACCCGCCAGCGCCTCCGTAGCCGGCAGATCTCAGATGCTGGCCGGGACAAGGCTCGCCGCGGTGCAGGGTTTGAAGGGTCAGGGCTGGCTTCCCATTAGCGTCTTCAACGACTCGTCCAGATTCCTTCCGTAACACCGCTTGGGCGCCCTCTGGAGCCATACCTCCGGTGGCGATTACGCTCGCCGGGCCATGCGTGAGGGTCCGGCCTGCTTCGATCAGCAACCATGAACCTGTACCGTTCACGGCCCAGCCGTCCATCGCGGATGACACGTAGTGGGGGAGAGGCTGAATTGCGTTGACCGGGCTGGTCAAAACCCGGCCGGGCGCCTCCTGCAGGGGAACGTACACCGGGATAACGGACTAGCCGAGCTAAAGGCGACGTGCCGGGCTTCAGATCGGGTGGACGACAATGATTTCCTTGCTTCGATTCGTGGCTGACCGGCTGGAAGGGTGCAGTAGGACGGCTCCCGCGCGAAACCTTCGGGGCTGTTGGGTCTGTTTTGGCGGAAGCTTATGAAAGGGCCAAGCGATGCTCAGCACCCTCCGCCCCTAGTAGGTCTTGCGCGCCACAGCCGTTTCCCCGTCTTTCGTGACGAGAAGCGGGAAGCTGGAAGTTTCCACGCGGCATTAAGGGATTGAATCCCGGCAACCACCCCACGTGCAGCCCTTCGTCCCTCCCGGTTATCTGTCGGCAGGCAGATGCCCACTTGGCTTTCATGACAGTCGGGGAACCTTCCTCAGCGAACACGAACGCCAAACTCTTTGGATGTACGCGCGTTCCATCGATCTCGTCGTAACCGAGCACCCAACATTTGGAAAGTATGTGCAGGGCACGGCCGTCAATGCGAACCTACGTTAGCGCAGGCAGGGGAAGACCAGGCGCCACACGACTGGCGCGGGCGGCGTTCTGCATCTGGATCGCTGATGAACTAGCTCGATTTTTTGTCTTTTACAAATGTTCGCTTCGCGCTCAGAGTGTAGTGATGCGCATAACAGCGAACGGAACTTTGAAAGGCAGCAATGGCCCAAAGCAAGCTTGAGGTAGAGAAGTACTCCACAGACTTCGTTCCTCACTCAGAACGGTACGGCAAGGCCCGAAACCTCTTTTCCTTGTGGTTTGCCACCAACATGAATGTCCTGACGGTCGCTACTGGAGCCATCCCGGTGGCGCTCGGGCTGCCTGTGGTCTGGGCCGTTGTGGCCGCGATCGTTGGGCACGCAGTCGGAGCCGTCTTCATGGCGC
Organism: Pseudarthrobacter sp. NamE5; assembly: GCF_005796225.1. Taxonomy (GTDB): domain Bacteria; phylum Actinomycetota; class Actinomycetes; order Actinomycetales; family Micrococcaceae; genus Arthrobacter. The sequence goes on along the minus strand of NZ_VAHO01000001.1, from coordinate 335,712 downwards.
TCCATTCAGCCCAGGGACCTATCCTCGGCATACCCCAAATGATTCAAAGCCGTGCGCAGTTCGGGTATCTCGGATCCATCCTGCCACTGGTGCTGGTTGTCATTATGTACATAGGATATTTTGCCGTCGGCGGCGTCCTTACCGGCAACGCACTGGCCGAATGGCTGGGATGGGACGTCAACATCAGCATCGCTATCGCAAATGCTCTGGCTACTGTCGTCACCATCTACGGCTACCGCTTGATCCGCGCCTCGGTCACGGTGGTCTCTTGGGTCACCGGCATAGCATTCGTTATCCTCACCATGGGTCTCGTTACCCGCAATGACCTCGCAGGCGCCCTTCCGCAGGGGGAGTTTACGTGGGGGCTGTTCTTCCTCGCGGTTACTCTTGCCGCAACATGGCAATTGACTTACGCCCCCTACGTAGCGGACTACAGCAGGTATCTACCCGCACACACCTCTGTACGCGCGTCATTTTGGTGGACCTATGCAGGTAGCGCGGCGTCCTCGACTTGGATGTTCGCCTTCGGTGCCATCGCCACGGCGGTAGCGGCTGACGCATTCGCCGGCGGCTCCGTCTCCTTCATTGCCGCGCAAGCAGGATTTGCCCCATGGCTGTTCCTGGTGCTGATTCTGCTCGGCAACATCGTCATTCTTGGCGTCGACCTCTACGGCGGATTCATGTCGGTAGTGACAATCACCGGAGCCCTGAAAGCTTCAACCGGCGTCCGCCCTTCGACACGCGTGATCACCGTGCTCGGCATCTCTGCAGTTGGAACCGTTCTTGCCATCGCCGGGCGTGGTGACTTCCTGAACACTCTGATGAACTTCATCGTCCTGCTCGCAGTCTTCCTGGTTCCCTGGACTTCCATTAACCTCATCGATTTCTACCTGGTGCGCAAGGAAAAATACGACATTCCTGCCATTTACGATCCGGCAGGCCGCTATCGGGGTGTGGACTGGAGGGCCATGACCGCATATGCAGTCGCCGTTGTCAGTGAGGTGCCCTTCCTGGTCACGCCACTGTTCACGGGTCCACTTGCTGAATCCTTCGACGGCGTCGACGTTTCCTGGGTTGTAGGTTTGGTCGTTTCGGCCGCTCTCTTCTACATCCTCATGAAAAGGTACCCCCGCCGGCATGGTTTCCTCCCGATACCGGAAACTGCATCAGAAGCCGATGAGTGCACGCCTGAAGAACTTGCTGGTTCGGCGACCGGAACCGAGTGATTCCTCGACGCCGATGCATGGCGAGCCAGACGAACCATAGGAACTTGGCCGAGCACGACTACAGCTGAACCGCCACGGCCCGCGGGTTGTGTCGCGCAAGTAAATCTTATTTACAGATGCAACCTATAGTAATTCAACGCTTTTCCTTGATCGGTCCGACGCTCTAAGCTTGAACTGTGGTCGTAGGACCGGACCGGGCTGATTCAGGAAAGACGTGCAAGGTTGCACAACCGACCGGGCATAAACTGACCGGGCATAACAGGATGGTTCCAGCGGTCGCCAATGACGACCCACAGGAACAGGCGCGTAGTGAATAGCGAATATGTTCTACCGGTCTTCCTGGACCGCCACCATTATGACTTCAAGGAGAACCAATCTTGACGACGGATACACACGCATCAGCAACCTGGGAGCAAAGGGCTGCGCGCCTTACCCTTGACGGTCGCGCCTTCATTGACGGGGAGCGAAAAGACGCCCTCTCGGGAAAGACGCGGCAAACGGTGAATCCGGCCACAGGCTCTGCTATTGCCGAGCTTGCAGCCTGTGGGGCGAAAGACGTGGAAGTAGCCGTGGCTGCAGCACGGCGCGCCCAGCCTGCATGGGCGGCGCTCGGTGCTGAAGGCCGCAAAGAGATCTTGCTGGCATGGGCTGCCCTGCTCGAGTCAAACGCTCGGGAACTGGCACTCATCGAGAGCATCGACAGTGGACGCCCAGTGCGCGAAACCAGCACAGTGGACGTACCCGGCACTATCTCCTGCCTCCGCTGGTATGCAGAAGCAATCGACAAGCTCGCTGGAGAGTTGCCAGCGGTGACCCCGGGAGCAGTCGCCCAGGTCACGCGGGAGCCCCTCGGTGTTGTGGCCGCCATCGTACCGTGGAACTTCCCACTTGAAATCGCTGCATGGAAACTGGGCCCGGCGCTTGCGTCCGGAAACACGGTCGTGCTCAAACCTGCCGAGCAGACCTCCCTCAGTGCCGTCCGAATCGCTGACCTTGCGGTGCAGGCCGGCCTGCCGGCAGGTGTACTGAATGTCGTCACTGGCTCAGGCCGTGAAGTCGGAACCACGCTTGCCCACCACATGGATGTGGATGCCCTTGCTTTCACGGGCTCGACCAACGTCAGCCGCACGCTGCTGGAAGCATCAGGCCGAAGCAATCTTAAGCGGTTGAGCCTTGAAGCAGGGGGCAAGAGCTCGAATGTCATTTTCGCTGATGCTGATGACCTCAAACTGGCAGCAGCCAAAGCTGCATTCGGCGCCTACTACAACAACGGACAGGTCTGCTCCGCGAACTCCCGCATCCTGGTTCAGCGGCCCGTCTACGATGAATTTATCGGTCTCTTGGCAGATGCAGCTGCCAACTATCGCCCGATCAATCCCCTTGTCGACGACGGCGGTAACGGTGCTCTGATCTCTTCTTCTCACACTGATGCCGTCGCTGAGTGGATTCCCGGCAACGGCCGCAACGGCGGGCAAGGTGAGATCATCTTCGGAGGAAACCGGGTAGAAATTTCCGGGTCCAATGCATTCCTTGAACCAACACTGCTCGGCGGGTTGCCCGCGGAGCACCCAGTACACCGAGAAGAAATTTTCGGACCGGTCGCGGTCGTGCATCCCTTTGATGCTGAAGAGGAAGCCACTACCCTGGCCAACGCAACCGAATTCGGGCTAGCCGCTTCGCTTTGGACGTCCAATCTTGCACGGGCCCATCGCGTTGCAGCGAAACTTATCGCCGGAACGGTTTCCGTAAATACGGTAGATGCACTCGGGAACACGACTCCGTTCGGAGGATTCCGGCAATCCGGATTCGGCAGGGACTTGTCTCTCCACGCTTTTGACAACTACACAGCCCCGAAGACCACATGGATCCAGTTCGGATAGCAGCTCCGGCTGCCACCGTTTCCGAGGTCCGCAGACCAGAACGGTGGCTGCCGGCGTTCAAGGTGGTAGACCTTCCACTGCGGACCAGCCAGGCTCATGGTAACCGTGGACGATCAGGCTGAGCAGAAGGGCCTCTGCTGAGAAACCCGTAAACAGGACAGAAATTGAACAATCAAAACCTGGGCGTTGGAGCAACGGTCCACTTCTACGACCCGTTCGCGACGAGTCAGCCACAGAGTGCCCTGCGGTCCAGAACGAGTTCCAGCACAAATGGCACCCGCAAGCGCGGAAAGCAGAGCGCTTACCAGAGAGCAGCCGCACGAGCCGCTGCAATCGCAGCGATTGAGCAGGACTTAAGGATGCTTAACGAGCAAAGCCTCCGGCGTGTTTCCGGGCTCTCATCGTCGCCCAATTCCGATAAGGCGTTCTGACTCCACCGCATAAGTCCACGGACACCACGTGGAGCAGGAAAACATGCACCATGCGCAGCACCAATGACTCGCCACCCCCAGCAGGATGACATGGATGACATGGCATCCAGTCGCCGTGGTCGCATGGGGCCTAGCTATAGGTCAACCAGCTGACCGAGCAGGGTGCCGCGGGTGACATCTGACCAGTAGCGGCTCTCGGCATTCGATGCAAAGCACAAACAGTAAAGAAGGGATAAACGATGCAAGCCTGCGCCCAAAACGATAATGAAGTTGAAATTACTGTAAAAAGCCGCTCCGACGTGGACACGCAGCTTGAGACAAATTTGGCCGTCCTCGTGGAACGTGCATTTGCCCACCGGAATGGAGGCATTCTCGTCACTCGGCACTCACACAACAAATTCACCCTGGCGCTGGACCCGAAGGTTCCCTTCGGACAAACCATAGAAGTAGACCGCCGATGACAGAATGGCCCGGCTCAGGAACGTAACGGACGGGAAGTGGCAGAGGAGCATTGACGGCCGGACTACCTGCTGTTGCGGACTTGAATGCGCTGTTGCAGGAAGCAGACAATGTGACCTGCAAGGCCCGACGCCATTCGAAGGGACGTGCGAACAGCTGCTCCACCCACCGCCGATCAAATGCGCCGATAATGGATATTTTGACAAACTGACGATGGGGGATTGTTCTACCCGTCACTGACGCGGGGCCTTTAAGGGCAGGGGCGCTCTGTGATCCTTCCCTGGCAAGAGCTGTCCTTTCTCGCCGTTCCCTAAGGCAGACCCTGTGCAGGCGGCGCTCCTAACCGGGAGCTGGCTCTCCATCAAGAACATAGACCAAAGCGAGCGACTGGCAATTCTCACCCGCTAGGTAGAGCTGCCAAATTGTCTGTGGCGCTCTAATGGCGGGCGGTTTCTCATGAACCTCGCAACAGGTCTGCTGTGAACCTACCAGTAGTGGGTGGGTTTCGAAGACCAGCTCTACTCCCGGAGTGGTGTCTGGCGTTTAGGCAGCACCCCAGCGGACGAAGAAATTACGCCAGGGCTTTCCGTCTCTTAAGTAACGGTCCTGCACCGAGGCTAACTTTCTATGCGTGTGCCTACCTTCGGCGGCTTTCAAATTGGCCGCCGAGTTTCGTTCGTTCTGAACTGGGTGTTGTAGTTGTTGCATACCCCATGCCTTGGCTGGGCACAGGCTATTTGGAGGCGAGGTCCATGGTGGTCAGCCGTAACCATAGCCAGAGCCGTTTTTGCTGGTCCGTCAGGTCGAGCTTGAAGTCTTCGGCCAGGCGGCCCACGCGGTACCGGATGGTGTTGTTGTGCACATGGAGTTCGGCGGCCATGGCTGAAATGTTTCCGGCGAAGGCGAGATAGGCCCGGAGCGTGGCCAGGTAGTCGGTCTGCTGCGCTGCGTCGTGGGCCTGAATTCTGGTGATCTCGTCCGCGCCGGCAAGTTCGTTGTCTTCGATGAACTTTCCGATTTTCATCAGGTTCAGCGGGATCTGGAAGTCTTCATAGAGCGCGACGCTGGGTGCGTTTGCTCCACGGCCCTGGAGACTAATTAGGTGGTGCAGGGTTTGCACGGCTTCGGATCGGGACCGGGGCAGGTCCTCGATGGTGGCCGCGATTCCGCCCACTGTCGCAATGACCGGGAACGAACTGATGGTGTGCGAATAGGCTTCGATCTCCTGGATGATCCGACTATGCAGTGTCCGGGGGGTGGTGCCATTGCAGGGCAGGAGTGCGTAGACCACTGATCCGATCAGTGCACTGTGGCCGGTGCCGAACTGGACGTTGCATACGGTGGTCACCAGGTGCAGCAGCCGGTGGATTTCGCGTACGGATTCCAGGCTTCCGGTCTCCGGGCGGACAATCGAGAACGCTGCCACGGCCAGCCCGTTGGCGGTGTTGAGGCCCAGTTGCGCTGCGGCGAAGGAAGCGTGGGGGGTGTCATCCATGAGCGTCCGGATGAGGTCGGCATTTCGCCGCTCTCCAAAGTCGGAGGCCGAGCGGGCATGGAGCATGTGCAGTCCTGCCAGGGGTGCCATCCGATCCAGCGCGCCTAATGCTGTGGCGCGTTTTTCTTCTCCGGGGTCGATGATCCAGATGGACCCGAGCAGCTCACCTCCTGCCCTTACGGCCAGTGCGAGGCGGGCCATGCCTTCGTCGGCCGCCGGAACCAGCACAGCACCCGGCGCGGCGTAAACGGCTTTGAAGTCTTGGTCGAACGCCGGTTGGATGGTTTCCTGCAGGGTCAGCGTGGTGATGCGTCGGAGTTCGTCGATGGGTTGGCCCGGCAGCGTGGAATAGCCGAGGATGCGCCCCAGTGGGTCCACGATGCTGGCGGCGCCGTTGGTGATGGAAGCCGCTGCGTTGGCAAACGCGTAAAGGTCGCCCAGCCGAACCCCTGAGGCGGAGTCCGCAGCGGCGCCCATGACTGACGCCCGTGCCAAGGCCACTAGTTGAGTCCAGTCCGCGTCATCTGGGGCCACGAGGACCGAGAGGGTATGCCGGACCGCCGCGGAGCGCAGTTGTTCCATCCGGGCGCCGTGGGCTTTGACGATCACCGCTGCCGCGTTGCTGTTCGCCGCCCGGTGGAGGAGCTGATCGAAATCCGGTGAACCGTAGGTGCAGCCGACCGCCAGGATGATGCGATCGTCCACGCTTGACCAGGTATCGAGGGGGTCGTACATGAGGACGTCCGAAACGGGATGTCCGAGGTTCTCGGGGGTGGGATTAGCATGCACGAGATGCGCCTGCATCAACTGGATGCAGTCTGAGAGGCGGACTGCTGATTGCTGCATCCCTGACGGTGCCACTATCTCCATGCTTGGACGTTATCACAGAGGCAAAAGGGATCTTGTGGAGGATTCCACATATAGAGCCGGGGAGATCTCGGTCACTATTGGGAAGGACGCAGGCAGGTGAGCCCGTCAGGAATGCAGAGGACACATCATGAAAATCAAGGACATCAGGGCACTTGCCTCGCTGCAAGGGCCGGCCGGATCTGTCGCGGAGCGCCTGTCCCGGAAATGCTACAGCGTTGAGGACATGCGGAAGTTGGCTGCCAAGCGGCTGCCCAAGAGCATCTTCGAATACATCGAAGGCGGAGGGGAGGACGAGGTCTCACTCCGCCGTAACCGGTCCTCGTTCGATGACTGGTCTTTCCTTCCCAAATGGGGATCAGTGGGCAACTTGGACCTCAGCACCACCATCCTCGGTGGCCCCACGTCGATGCCGGTGACTCTCGCGCCCACAGGCGGTACCCGGCTATTCCACCCCAAGGGTGAGTCGGCCGTCGCCCGTGCAGCGCTCAACGCCGGTATCCCGTATGGGTTGGCGCACCTGAGCACCACCACCATGGAAAATGTCAGTGCCGCTGCCCCGAGGCTTCGCCGGTGGTTCAACCTGGAACCGACCTCGGACAAAGGGCTGCTGCAGGCGGTCCTGGACCGGGTGTCCAGCGCCGGCTATGAAGCACTGCTGGTCAACGTCGACTGCCGGGCGATCGGGCATCGCGAGCGTGATTACCGCAATGGGTTCACCGCTCCGCCGTCCATTAAGCCGAAGACGGTTGTGGAGGGGATGCTGCACCCGGCGTGGGCGCTGGGATTTCTGGCCAACGACGCGATCGCCTTTCCCAACCTGGATGCTGAAGTTCCTGAGGGTCCACTTGCCAGTTCGCCTGACATGTGGCGTACGCTGCTGGCCGGTTCCTATGAACCCACCGATTGGGACGACATCCGGGACCTGCGGGAACGCTGGAACGGTCCAATCGTGCTGAAGGGCGTAGTGAACGCGAACGACGCCGCGCTGGCCGCTTCCATGGGAATCGATGCCATTCAGGTCAGCAACCACGGCGGACGGCAGTTGGACCACATGGCGGCACCCCTGGATGTCCTGCCGGAGATCGTTGCCAAGACTGCCGGCCGGATGGAAATCATCGTCGACGGCGGCATCCGCCGGGGTTCGGACGTGGTCAAGGCTCTGGCCCTCGGTGCGGGCGCCTGCTCCATCGGGCGCCCGTACCTATACGGCTTGGCTGCCGCCGGCCAAGCCGGTGTGGAGCACGTCCTGAAAATGTTTACGGCCGAAATGACCCGCACCATGTTGCTCCTCGGAGTGTCCACCATCAAAGAACTGCGGACGGAAGGCCGGGACTTGATCCGGCACCGCAACGAAGCGTTCGCCCGCACCCAACCTACCTATGTCCCCGAGGCCCCTTTGGCCTTGCAGAAATGAGGAACCCGACATGAAAAATCCAACAGCGGCTCTCCGCGCCAAACCCGGCCTGTCGGCTATCTTGGCCACTGCCGTCCTGACGCTGGCCGTCACGGGGTGCAGCACTGGCCCATCAGCGTCGAACCCCTCCCGCGAGGCTGCCGCAGCCGGCACCGGCGTCCCCGCGCTGGAAGTCAACCAGGCCGCCGTCGACCTTCTCCCGGAGTCCATCAAGGCCTCCAAAGTCCTGCGCGTGGCCATCCCCACCAACGAACCCCCAACGCAGTTTTACCGCGAAGGTACGCAGGAAATGACTGGAACCAACCCGGACGTGGCCCGTCTCATCGGCGAGGCATTGGGGGTCAAAGTGGACATCCAGGTGGCCAACTTCGATTCCATCATTCCCGGTCTGGCCGCCAACCGCTATGACATGACCGTTTCATCCATGACCCCCACCGAAAAGCGCATGGAAGTCCTGGACTTTGTGGACTACATGCAGATCGGCAACGCCATAGCCGTCCCTAAGGGTAACCCTGGCGGCATCAAGGATGAGAACACGCTTTGCGGCAAGAACATAGGGCTCCTCACGGGCTCGTACCAGCTGACAGTGAACGTTCCTTCCTATGATGAAGCCTGCGCTGCAGCCGGAAAGGATGCCATCCAGAAGAGTGAATTCCAGGACACCCGGCAGGCCATCTCCGCGCTCACAAGCGGGCGGTTGGACGCAGTGCTGGCGGATTCTCCCATCCTGAACTTCGCCGCAACCCAAAACCCCGGCATCGAGGTTGCGCGGACCTACGAGTTCACGCCTGTTGGTGTGGGCGTGCCGAAGGAGTCCGGCCTGGTGAAGTCGGTCTCCGCTGCCCTGGACACCGTGATCAAGAGTGAGTCCTACACCAAGGTCCTTGGGAAGTACGGCCTTGAGAGCAGCGCCATCACCGACGCGCGCGTCAACTTCGCCCAGTAATGAATTCGAGTAGAGAGGTGACGGCTGTGCATAAGCAACCCTCAGTCCCCGGCACCAGGGAGCCAGCGACAGCTTCCGGAGACTCAATTCCCGTGGTGCCGCTGAAGCACCCTGTCCGTTTGGTCCTTGCCGCCGTACTGATCCTGGTGACGCTCAGCGCGGCGTGGGATGTGGCCGTGAACGAACGGTACCGCTGGGATGTTGTGGCGTCTTACCTGTTCGCGCCGCAAATCCTCGCCGGAGCAGGTTTGACGCTCATGTTGACCGTGGTTTCCATGACGGTGGGCATCGCGCTGGGCACGCTGTTGGCAATAATGCGGCTCTCCGACAACCCGATCCTGAGCACCATCAGCCGTGCCTACATCTGGTTCTTCCGCGGAACGCCGCTCCTGGTCCAATTGATCTTTTGGTACAACATTGCTGCGCTCTACCCTGTGATCGCGTTCGGGCTGCCGTTTGGTGGACCGTCCGTGGTCCTGGGATCAGCGAACGTGCTGATCTCCCCGCTGGGCGCAGCACTCCTGGGCCTGTCCTTAAACGAAGCCGCGTACATGGCCGAGATCATCCGCGGCGGCATCAGGTCCGTGGACAAGGGCCAGTACGACGCCGCCCGAGCCCTGGGAATGAGCGGCGGCAAGCTCATGAACAGGGTGATCCTGCCACAGGCCATGCGTGTGGTGCTGCCTCCCACCGGCAACCAGGTCATCTCAATGCTCAAAGGCACGTCCCTAGTCAGCGTCCTGGCGATCTCGGACCTGCTCTATTCAGCCCAGATCATTTACGCGGACAACTACCAGACCATTCCGCTGCTGATCGTGGCAAGCCTCTGGTACCTGCTCATGACCACCGTCCTGAGCTTCTTCCAAAACAAACTCGAACGCCGATACGGCCGAGGTTTCGACTCAGCGCCGCGACGGATCCGCCAGCCTAAGACAAGGACAGCATGATGACTACCGCCATGGTGGAAGCCCGGGGAGTCCGGAAGAACTTCGGCGTTATCGAAATCCTCAAAGGCATCGACCTCAGGGTTGAGAAGGGATCGGTGACCTGCTTGATCGGCCCGTCCGGTTCCGGCAAGACCACCTTCCTGCGCTGCATCAACCACCTGGAGAAGGTCGACGCCGGCCGGCTCTACGTGAATGAGCACCTGGTGGGCTACGCCGAGCGCAACGGGAAGCTCTATGAAATGAAGGAACGCCAAACCGCCCGCTCCCGGCTCAACGCGGGAATGGTGTTCCAACGCTTCAACCTCTTTCCACACATGACCGTGCTGGAGAACATCATCGAGGCACCCGTCCACGTGCTCGGCCGGTCCCGGCACGAAGTGATTGTGGAAGCACAGGCGCTGCTGGACAGGGTTGGCCTGGGCAACCGTGGCCACTCCTACCCCCAGGAACTTTCCGGCGGGCAGCAGCAGCGCATCGCGATCGCAAGGGCACTGGCGATGAAGCCCAAGCTCATGCTCTTCGATGAGCCCACATCAGCGCTTGACCCAGAACTGGTGGGTGAAGTCCTGGACGTCATGAAGTCCCTGGCAGAGGCAGGAATGACCATGGTCGTCGTGACGCATGAGCTCGGCTTCGCCCGGCAAGTGGCCGACCAAGTGGTGTTCATGGATGGCGGCGTGGTCGTCGAAAGTGGCCCCCCGGAGGACGTCCTGGACAACCCGCAACAGGAGCGCACCAAGGCGTTCCTCTCCAAGGTCCTCTAGCAATTCCCATCGATCGCAACGAAAGGCATTACATGTCCCGCCAGCAAGTCGTCACCAGCCTCGCCCCGAGCCCGGCCGGTCCCTACTCCCAAGCCATCGTAGCCAACGGATTTCTCTTCACCGCAGGCCAGACGCCCCATGACCCGGTGACCGATGAGCTCGTGGGCATCACCATTGAGGAACAAACAATCCAGGCCATGACGAACCTCGGCGAAGTCCTGGCCGCGCACGGCCTGGACTTCTCCCACGTGGTCAAAGCCACCGTTCACCTGCACCACCCCGGCCGCGACTTCGACGGCTTCAACACCATTTACTCAAAATACATGGAAGCCCCGTACCCGGCACGAACCACCGTGGGTTCATTCCTGGGCGACTTCCTGGTGGAGATCGATGTGGTCGCAGTAATTCCGTAACGAGCAGGTTTTGACGGCGAAACCCGGACCTGACGATGTTTCATCAGCCGTGAACCGAGGTCTCTACGATTGCCGTCCTGAGGTGGAGAGTCAGCCTGCCTATCGGCCAAGGTGCCCAGAAGGAACCCTGGAGTGTCTGCCAACTTCGTCGCGGCCACGCAATAAGCCCCGAACTTAGCGATGCGCAAAACCAGTCCAGGACGGCCTTGCCTAGGAACTGCTCGACGAAGTGGCCCCGGGGAAGGTCACCGGCGAAGAAGAGATCTGGTCCAGCACGGAGCGGTGGGACTTCCAAGCAAACGTTGACGGCGCCAGATCGGCCTGCGAAAGCGTGAAGCCACCCTGCAGCAGAAGGGCGCCGCACTCGCAATCGACCCCTCTTCAGGGAGCTTGGTTACTGCACCTAGAAAGCCCGGGCTCGCAGTCACCGGCCGCCGGCCGACAGGGCACTGATAGGCAGGCAGATACAGGCCCCTTAGGCTCCTCCCCCCATCCGGGAGAAAACGCCGATAACGGATATTCCGTCAAGCTGCCCTCCGCTCAGTGTCACCTTTGGCCTGCGCAAATACGGACTTTACCAGTAAGCGGGAAGGCTGGATGCAGCAGTCGGCATGACCGACGTCGCTGTCGGCGGGGGCTTGTTACCTTCGCGGGACGCTCAGCTCGGAACCAAAGTGGACCTGAATAAAGCCGTCCTGGCGGTCCTGAATCAAACTGCCATAGTCACAAGGTGCCCCGAAGACTTAGACTCGCTGGTTTTTCTCCACCCAGGAGCTGTTGCGTCCAGCTGCTGCTTATCCTGCGGCACTAGCGTCCCTTTGTTTGCCGCTATCCTCCGCCCGTGAAGCCATATTCCGAGTTCCCGCTCGCCCTGTTCCCGGCCCGGGCGGTAACTGGGGAACCTGCGATGACGGGAAACGAAATCCTCCAGCTGGCTCAGTCTGGTCCTGAATAAAGCTGACTCTTTGACCTGGCGGTAAGTTCTGCGCCATTCCCCGATCCTGTCCAGCATGTTGACCCGGTAACCGCACAGGCCGCCGCGCTGCCAGCGACGACGTTGCTCATCGAGCCACCTGCCCATTCGCGCATGGTCAGGATCTTCAAGATGCGGATGAGGCAGGGACCCTTTTTCCAGGAGGTAGACGTGCACTTCTTCGAGGCGGCGCAGCCAGAAGGTGCGACCCGGGATCACACAATGCTCTGCCAGCTGGGCGCGGTTGGCACTATGCGTGACAGCCAGGTCCTGGTCCTGTCTCACAAGTTTGCGAAGCCTGTTGTGGACAGCATTCGGATGGACTCCGATTTCAGAAGCGATTTCCCTTGCTGATTTGCCCGACAGGTACATCGACAGCCAGTCTTCGTTTTTTACCACAGGTGTTGAAATTTGCTCACGACGGAGCCACTGCACTTCGTTTTCCCCCATGACCACAAGATAGCCCTTATGACCACCCCTATCCAGACCCATCGAGTGATAGCCAAAGATACGGATTGGTTGACTCGACTTCCTCCAGCCCCCAGCGAATAGTCACTTCATCGGCGACCGGCAGTCTCAGCGAAGAGGCAGCTGGCGGGACACTTTGGGGGAGGTGGTACAGGACAGTTGTTGTTCGCTTGCCGTGGCGTTTTGCTGCGGCAAACCACTCCCGGCTCTGTGCCGGATCACACCCTTGGGGGGACATTGAAATTCAAGTCTTTAATCGCGTCGGCCGGCGCTTCCGCACTGCTTTTGCTGACCCTGGCATCTCCGCCGGCGCAGGCTGCGCCGGACCAAGCAAAGGCCGGAAACACCAAGTCCGCAACAGACAAAGAAACACTTGAAAGGCTGGCGGCGTGGTACACCGAGCACGGCGTGCCAGACAAGCAGAAGAAGGATCTGCTTAACCACATCAGCAACGGAGGTGTCGTGGAATCCGATCGTCCCGGCACAACGCCGTCAACCTCGGAGAAGGTGACCGAGGCCAACGCTGACGTGACGGTCAACCGTTTCAACGACGGGTCCATCACCGTGTCCAAGGTGGAAAAGCCGGTAATCATCAAATCCAGCAAGGATGAGATCTCACTCCTCAGCGTTGGTCAGTGCCAGGGCTACTCCGGCGGCAGCGGCTACGCGGTCTACTACGATTGCCTGGCTGAGCATTCCAACTCCACGGTTCATCTGGCATTCCGGGCCACCTACGCTGACCAGTGGCTATGACCAAATCAACAACGTCTGGGGCGCCTACCAGTATGCCTGGGGCGGTACCAACAGCACCCCGAACCTGCGCATCGAACAGAAAAATGAAGCCTGGAACAGCGGCGCCCGCGCTGCATCTACAGTCCGCTTCACCCCGGCCAACAGCGGAAATTCCACCGGTTACACAATGCGACTGTGGGTTATGAACAACTCAGCTTTCACCAACATCTACAACGAGGGATAGGGATGAAGACAGCACTCTCAACCAAGCCCCTGCGGGCAGCCCTCGTCATGCTCTGCCTGTCCTTGTCACTCCTGGGCGTGAGCGCCCCTGCGGTCGCGAAGCAGGCAGACACCGCGGAGATCGAGTCCTTCTGGTCCTCCTACAACGTTCCCCGCGACGTGCAGGTAAAGCTGCTGAAGAAGATCAATGCCGGCGAGATGACCGAGGCCAACAAGTCCGCTGCGGAACCAGTCAATGAGGAGACAGTTGACCGGGACGGGTTCCGGTCAACTGTGAAGACCTTCGCTGATGGATCCATCGCGGTTACCTCGCTGGAGCTTCCGACAGAAGCCGTTCCTGCCGCGGAGGGGCAGGTCACGCCGATGGCTTCCATCAGCTCCTGCACCACATATGGAGGTGCCGGCTGGGCCAGCTACCAGGGCTGCCTGATCAATCACCGGACAGACACGATCTATATCGAGTTCAGGGCCACCTATGAGAAGTACCAGGGCGCTTACGCCCAGATCACCAATCACTGGGGTGGGTACATACAGACCTACGGAGGTGTAGTCGCCGTTGACTCCCCACACGTTACTTACTACGTGCGGAGCTCGGGGACTTACGGCCAAGCCGTAGTACAGTACTCGTCCACTGTGAAGAACTGGGCAAACAGCTACAGCGAGACCGTCCAGCTGTCACTGCGTGTAGGAACGGCAGGCAACGCCTGGGTAACTAACTACTAGGTCAAAGATTGTGGCCCGTGGCTGACCGGCTGCGGGCCACAGTCATGTACGTGGCCGCGAGGATGAGGACGCCAGCCGCTACGACGGCCAAGATCTCAACACTGGGCATGAATCGGCTGACCACAGCAGCTCCGGCCGCAAGGGCACCGGCCGCAGCAAGGTATGGCTTCCGAAGCGAAATACCCCATGCCAGGCAAAGAAGCCCAAAATAGCCGCTGTAGTAGAAACTCAGCGCCGTGTCGACGAGAAATGCTACGACAGCTCCAAGAATCATCCCTACCGAGTCCTGCGATCTGAAGCCCAGCTTCCTTCGGCAGGTGAAGTAGACGACAAGGGCAACAAGAATCGTCAGTAGCCGGAATAGAGTAGCCCACCCCATGCCTGCGTAATCGAAGGACCACGCCAGGTCAGACACCACGACGGCCCAGACCAGCGAGGCAATGCCTGTTGCGAGGCCGACGGATCGAACAATGGCAGTCTCCCGCGCCGCAGTGTACGGGCCCACTATCTCGTCAAAACCGTTCCCGACCATGTATAAGCCTGCCCCCTGGTAGTTGGCCCACCTCGTCCGCGGCGCGAACAGGATTGGCCGATAGCTGCGGCGTTGACAGTAGGACAGTTGCGAAGGCGTGTCCAGTCACAGGAGTCCGACAAACTGGACAAGGCGACGCCTATCGGTGGCGCCGCACACATAGCAGCCTATGATCACTCCTTTGCCTGGCCAGCCCATCATCCTTGTCCACCTGGACGGCTGCTTCTTCGCCGACTGGGCAACGCCCTGCGACCGGCAGACTGGCCTGGGCATCATCATCGGCCTAGGGGTCACTCCCGACGGTTCCCGGCGCTTTGCCTAACCGGTGTGTCTGTCAGGGCAAAAATCCGAGCAACGGTGGGCAGCACAAGCGCATTTTGCAGGCACTCCCCCGGCAATTTTGAAACGCCGATAATGGAGATTCTGTAAAGCTGACATGGATAAATTCGTCGACCGCCTTGTTCATCCCCGACTCTGGAACGGTGATCCGCTCATGCATCGCGAATCTCTACTCGTGGTCATAGCATCAGGCCTGTCAGATGTCAGCATTGGGGACGGCCATTGCGCTCACCCAGTAATCCCGTCGAAGTAATTACCGAAGGATGCAGCGGCTTTCAACGGCGAGCTGACCTCAAGTCTGCCTTCGCTACGGGCGGTAAGCCTCCCACCACCAGCCGTGCTCCAGGAAGTAGATCAGGAACGGAGCCACGACCGCTGCAAGGGACAAGGTAATAGCCACAATTGTCATCCGTTTGTTGAAGAGTGACTGTTGCGTGCGATCTTGGTCGACGCGCTTTCGGTCTTCCTCAGCGTTTTGGATGGTCTGGTTTAGTGCAGCGAGTAGAACCTTGGTCTCCTCCAAATGTTGGAGCTGTTCCGCAGCTTGATAACGCGTGGGCGCCGGCGGCGGGGGAGCCGCCTGGTAACTAGCACCGTTGAGGGGCACCCCGCCGCTAGCTTCGGAGCGTAGGCGGCCAAAGCTATATGCGGCAGGCGAGGCCGCTCTTGCGGCCCGGCCGAGATTTTCCAGGCTGTTGGAAAAGCTGTCAGATGAGTTACTCAAGGAATCCCCAGTCGATATTCAAGCAGCCGGATTAGAAGTTCAGCTCGCCGTCCCGGCCGAGCTCCATCTCCAAATCCTGTTCCTTCGGCTTCACATTTCGCGGGCCTGCGGAGTGGTTGCGCGGATGATTCGGGTGCTCTTCCCGCATCCAGCCAAGGTAGGTACTGCTGTCTCCCGCGCCCAAGCGGAATGCGCCGGCATAGTCACAGCCGTCCACCGTGCATGCAAGCTCAAAATCAGCCATCATTCGTCCCCATCTCGAAGTGTTTGCTGCTCAGAGTACCTGTCGCGCTTATGGGCTGTCGTCGCGGGACGTGAAAGTGTCCAGGATCTCGTCCATGGGTCGCCTAGGGGAAAGCCCTGCCGACCTGGAGTCCGATCAGGGGTACAGGATAGGCCGCGGCGCGTTGCTGCTGCCCGTGAGACTGACGCGGCCCGGTCTAGGCTGGGCCCGTGCAAATTATCACTGATACGGATCCCGAAGAGCTCGCCCGGCGTTCGGCTGATATAGCCCAGTCAGCCGCAGATGCTGCGTGGTTGTCGGCCTACGCAACTCTCGCCACCGCCATCTTGTCCTTCGGTCTTCTGGTCGGCGCCGTGCTTGCTTGGCGAGTAGCCAGGGACACCCTAGATCAAAGCAAGCGGGCCCACGAGCAGATGGAGAAGGACAGCGTAGAGCAGACCCGGCCCTATGTTTACGCAAGGATCGTTCCCAGTATCGGAGGATTTAACGCTTGGGACCTCGTTGTCCGAAATTCCGGGCGCTCATCCGCAAGTAACCTGACCATCACAGTTTCGGAGTGGCCGGATTCGGACACGCTGACCGAGGCCCTGCGGACCATGTTTGAGCACCCGCAAATCTTGCCGCCCGATACCAGCATCAGGACATATTGGTTCCTGGGGCCGCGCGACCAGGCCGGCTCGAGCGGGGCAGCGGGCTTTGATATCCCCGTGGACCTCACGGTCAACTATTTCGGCAGTGGTCCCAATCCTCACCAGTACGTGGAGACTTTTCATCTCAATCCTTCTGTTCTCGGCCTAACGCCGCAGCCCGCTGCCGGCGTGAAGCTCAAGGAACCAACGGAAGAATTGCATAAGATGCGGGAGATCGTGCAGGCCCTTAACGAGCTGCGAAGAGGCCAGTAGAAGGGGCTAATGGACCCCCGGCGAAATTGTCCGTACGCACACGGATTTGGTGAGCCCCTTCTAGGTTTAGAAGTAGGAGACATTTCTTGTGTGTGACCTTGCCAATGTCACGGCATCGGTCCACATTCAAGCTATCCCAAAGGCATGCAAGGCGACCGTCCGCACCTTCATTTTTCTGGCTATGCTCCCATGGGAAATGAGCGATCATCAGCCCAAGGCCCGAGGCGCGTACGCAAGAAACTTGACACTATCCAGTACAGTCAAAGTTAAAAGGAGCTGCCCCTCCTCCCAGCGCAAGATCCGATTCTGCAGCATCGAAGACTGGAGCTGCAAGCCGACCCCGTGGCGCTGAATTTGCCTGGCGATAGTCACCGAACCCTCGACTTGCAGGTGACACGGAAGTCCCGGGAACATGGGGCATAGCTCAAGAAGAACCCCTGCCTGCCGTATGGGTATTCTCACTGCGAAGGCCAGAAAACACTGCTGATGATCTTCGTGGACAGTTAAATTTGGAGCGACTGCTAACGTAGAAAGTAGATACAAGGTGCGCTGTTACGCGTAACCAAAATCCTATTGATACCACCCTCCATCATGATTCGTATGGGCAGTCAAATAGCAAACCTTCAGTCCATGTGATCATCGCCGTTGAATTGGTAACGGCATACGGCGCATACTGCTCAATAACCTTCGAACCTCTGCAACAGCAGGGGTTCTTCTCTTTTAAGCACAGAAAGGAGCCAACCTTCACACCCTAAGTCAACCTCAAAATCGTGACCCCTCCCTCGAAGGACCGTCCCTTGGACGGTCCTTTTCTTTTGCCCTCATCCGAACATTCCGGGCGCCGCTGACGCCCTCAGACACAGGAGGTTAACCTTGAAGTCACATCCCTATGCACGCTTCATCAACTGGACCGCGGCGACTTACATCAAGGAGCGGCGGCCGGGCACTCGGCAGTCTCAGGCGGTACTCACTTGGCTAAGGGCCTATGGCATTACAGCCGCAAGGGTCGATGCGTTCTTGCGGCTTAGCGGGCAGCACTCCTCGACGATGCCCAACGGGCTGGTCATGGACATTCTGGAGCTCAGCCACTCAAAGGTCCGCCAAACGCTGAAAGACGAATACGTGCTCGATGCGCTGCTCCATACGTGGAGCTCCCTGGCGGATGTCTACGGCAGGGCAGCTACCCCGGCCGCCCAAGAAGTGGCCAGACTACTACTTCTCGACGAAGGCGGCCACGCGCTCATCATGGCAGAAGGCATGGGATACCCCGGAGAAGAGACATTGCTGAAGAGGTACTGGGGTGAGACCGACCTGCTGGACCTTTCCCAGATTCACAAAGGCACAGCGGGATTCAAAGATGTCGGCAGGCTCCTTGAGGACATTAAACGGCAGAGGGAGGAGCTTCCACAGCGGCCAACTCCTGTGCAGCTCCCACACCAGCAACAACCTACAAGGCCGACTTCAGCGCACAGGAAGACACCAACCCCTTCGGCCTACCAGCGCCCGGGCACCTGCTCGCCTAGCCAGGACCCCGACCGACTCCCGCCTCTGCCCACCAGCGGTCGGCGTTGGCGTCACCCCTCTGCAGACCTGAACGATGAACTATACGGAAACTGGCGCGACCACTGGGACAACACGTTGCCCGAACGGTAAAGCATGCGACTCCAACCCCGCCGCTTACTTCGCGGCGGGGTAACGGTGCCTCCCTCCCGCCCGTTCGCACATGGACACCACCCCTGGCGTTTGTGAGGCGATGCCGGCGGACGGCCTGACCTTGGCGAAACTCCTGCCAAGGTCAGCGCCAAAGTTCGATCGACGACCCTGCAGGGTAAACCGCGGGGTTAACTGGGAACGCGGGGGAGGGGCCTACTTCAACGCTGCGTGGCGGAGGTACTGGTAGACCGTTTCCCTGCTGATTCCGTAATCGCGGGCTAAGACGACTTTCGGGATACCGCTGCCGGCGCGTTCAACCAGTTCTGCTGCACGCTCGGGTGTCAGCGTCTTTTTCCGTCCTTTGTAGGCGCCGCGCTGCTGGGCCAGAGCGATGCCCTCGCGCTGGCGTTCCCTGATCAGTGAGCGTTCGAATTCGGCGAAGGCACCCATGACGGAGAGCATGAGGTTAGCCAGGGGGGAGTCCTCACCGGTGAAGACGAGCTGCTCCTTGAGGAACTCCACCCGCACCCCACGTCGGGTGAGCCCTTGGACCAGGGCGCGCAGGTCATCGAGGTTGCGGGCGAGCCGGTCCATGCTGTGCACAACGACGGCGTCCCCGTCCCGGACGAACCGGAGCAATTCGGTCAGCTGCGGCCGTGCGGTGTCCCGGCCGGAGGCCTTGTCCGTGAAAACCCGGTCCAGGCCCTGGCCTTCGAGCTGGCGCTGCTCATTCTGGTCAAGGGTGCTGACCCTTACGTACCCGATGCGCTGACCTTTCACGCCGGCCTCCGTTCGACGGTATTGAGAACGAGTGTTAGCCCGCTCAGGGACCACGTCAAGAGCCGCCGGAATACGGGAGCCCCAATTTAGATGACCCGGCCGGCTAGCCCCGAAAAAATGCATCTGATGCAATACGCAGTCTTCAGCTTTACATAACGCCGGCTATCAGCGAATTGCTTGTGCCGGAGCAGCGCAAGGGAGCGCGGGGAAACATCCGCCGACGGCCCCCGCGCTCTATGATTCATTCCCGGCTACTCCACGGAAGCGACTCTCTACCGCAGCCCAGCTTGGCGCCTTAGCCGTGGACTAGGACATACCCCCGACGCTTGCTTTCTTGGAATGAGTACCGAAGCTCTCGCTGCACTTGCTCGTCGAGGTCCGCCGGAACCTGGCAGCCCGTTCCATTGCCGGGGCCGTAGCCCTGAGGCTGCGACGGTGGGCAGCGAAGTTCGGGCGATACGCCGCGATGAACGTCGACGCAGAGCTCGTGTTCATGACCCGTGCGGCAGCGGAAAATTGCCCGTACGCTTTGTTCCTGCTTCATAAGTATGTCCCCTTCATCCCTTGATGGCAGCACGATGCTTCCGCTTAGGACGCTAACTGCAGGGTCTGACAATCGTGCAGGATCCACGGTGCATGAGCGCGGGGCTGGAGGGGCCGCTCGGCCCGTTACTTTACATAATCTGAATTATCGGCGTTTTAGTAGCGGGGGAGAGGTAGCTGCGGTTACTTCCGCGTTCTGGTCGTATTGGACGCTCGCTGAGGCCCACTACTGCAGCGCGTAGTGCACATCCTTGCCCTGCCCCCTTTCTGCAGTTAGGTAGAGGTGTTGTGGCAAATGACGTATGGCAGCGACATAAAATTTCCACACCCGGTCACCTCGACTGGCCCACACATGCGGCGCATCTGTCCGCAGTCAGGGATAATTCCCGAACTCACCAAATTCGCAGCTACGGACGGGAATGGCCCGAAGGCGGCGGTACGCCTTCCATTCGTTCCGGGGCTCTGACGGCAACTTCGCCGAGGTCTCGACGCTACTAAGTCACTCATCGTGTCGGCCGCTGGTCCGGCATCTTGTCCTACACGCTCTTGAAGACAGCGTTGCTGGACGGTGTCAACCACTTCTCCCGCTATGCAGACGCTGATAGTCGATGTCAGTGATGATGCATGGCCCGGGACGGTGCCTACCGCGCAACCGTGAACAAGAGCGGCTCAGTAAACGAGGGAAGCAGGGAGTTGTCATGTCGCCCCAGCCCACTGCCCTGGGAACAGTACCTAGAGTTAGCGACGGCCGTCGGCTTACAGCCGTGTCTGCAGCATTGTTGCTGTTGGCAACCGCCTTGCCTGTACCCGCCGCCGCGACGGAAACCACAGCGCTCTTAGCCGCGGATGAGTCTTCACGAGGGGACGTCAATTACCGGCCCGGGGCGCCGGGGCTGGGTGATCCCTACTTTCCGCTGGACGGCAACGGCGGCTATGACGTCGGCCGGTATGTGCTGGACCTCAGCTATGATCCGCTGACCGACATCTTGGGCGGGACCGCGACCATCACCGCCGAGGCCACGCAGGACCTCTCGGCATTCAACCTCGACCTGGATAACTTTACGGTCCGTGAGATAACGGTCAACGACCGTTCTGCCCAATTCACGCACGACGCTGGCGAGCTGACTGTCACCCCGCAGCGGGGCATCAGGAAGGGCAGTCACTTCACTGCCCAGGTACGCTACGACGGCATCCCTAAAACCATCAGCGATCAGTACGGGCAGTCCGGGTTCTTCCACACCGACGACGGCTCCCTGATCATCGGCGAGCCGCATGTAGCCGCGACCTGGTTCCCGGTTAACGACCATCCCCTGGACAAGGCCGCCTACACGTTCCGGATCACGGTCCCCGAAGGGCTAGAAGCAGTAGCCAACGGGCGCCTGCTGGGTAGCCGGGTCCAGGACGGCAGGACCAGCTGGATATGGGAGGCACGCGAACCGATGGCGTCCTATCTTGCCACGGCCAGTGTCGGGCAGTGGGACTTCAACCAGTACCAGGCAGGGCGAGTCAAGTACCTCGATGCGCTGGACCCCGACCTCTTTGAGCCGGTGGCGGAACCGCGCACCGGCACCAACTTCGCCTGGTCACAGGCAGCGAACAGTTCGTACGAACGGCTCACGCAGACCATCAGCGTCCCGGCCGGCGGAGCGCAGCTGTCCTTCTGGCTGAGCCGTGATACCGAAACCAACTGGGATTTCACCTTCGTTGAGGCTCGCACCGCAGGCGCCGATAACTGGACGACCCTACCGGATGCTAACGGACATACCTCCAGGGAGACAGGCTTTTCCTGCCCCGGGTGGCACGACCTGCACCCATTCCTTACCCACTACCAGACGGATGACGGCGCGGGCGGCTGCACGGCGACGGGCAGCTCCGGCGCGTGGTGGGCGGCCAGCGGCACCAGTGACGGCTGGGAACAGTGGTCGGCCGACCTGACCGATTTTGCCGGCAGTGAGGTCGAAATCTCCATCAGCTATGTCAGTGATGACATCCACCCGCAACCCGGCGTGTTTGTCGACGATGTTGTGGTCTCCACGGGCGAGGGCAGTACCTCCTTCGAGGAGGACGGCGACACTATGGACGGCTGGACAACTTTGGGTCCACCGCCAGGCAGTCCGGACAACGAGAGCGACTGGATCGTAACGGCCGAGTCTCCCCCGGGCGTCGGAGAAAACATACAAGCTTCATTTGCCAGGCAACCCGAAATCATCGAATTCCTCGAAGGCTACTTTGGCCGGTATCCGTTCCGAGACGCCGGTGGCACCGTGGACGACCTCCCAGGGCTGGGCTTCGCCCTGGAGAACCAGACACGGCCCATCTACGGCAAGGAAATTTTCTACGACCGGGTTGAAGGTGACTCATTCGTAGTTCACGAATTGGCGCACCAGTGGAGCGGGAACAGCGTCTCCCTGGCAGCTTGGCAACATATCTGGCTAAACGAGGGATTTGCCACTTATGCCCACTGGCTATGGAGCGAACGGGAGGGCTTGGACACCGTCCAAGAGCGCTTCGACGCCGTTGGCTCGATCCCGACAGATGCGCCTTTCTGGAGCATCAGGATCGGCGATCCTGGGCCGGAAGCCTTATTTGACTCCGCCGTTTATGAGCGGGGCGCCATGACCCTGCACGCACTGAGGAAAGCGGTCGGCGACGAGGACTTCTTCCGTATCCTGCGCGACTGGGCGCAACTCAACGCCGGCGGCAACGTCTCCACAGATGAGTTCATCACCCTCGCCGAGAAAGTGTCCGGCGAAGACTTGAACGCGCTCTTCGATGAATGGTTGTTCACCCCCGAAAAACCACCCAGTCTAGAGGCCCCTGCGGCCCTTAGTACGGAACCGGCCACTGCCCGCGTGCCGCCCGCCGACGAGAACCTCAAGCGCAGTACCCCAGGCGGCAAGGCCCCCTGATTCCGAGCCTCCTCGACCCAACAGGTACCGCCCGTTTTTGGTGACGGAACCATATTGCTGCCGTCCACGGCACAACTGGCGCAGCAAATTCCAGAGTGCTGCACCAAGCCTTGTCCGGCCTGCACGGGCCTCGCGGTCGGCTACGCCTTCCAGCCTGGCCGCTAGCTACTGCGCCGTTCGGTTGTGTACTTGATGCTGGCCTCTTCGCGCAGCGCTTCAGGGCGTTGGTTCGCTTCGTTCATGGTCTAGATCTTCTCGGTCGGCCTCGACCACAGCTACACAGCCTGGAGTCTCGTCACGGCCGGCAAGTTGTTCCTGTTTCGCCTTGTTCTCCCAAGTGGTGCCCTGGTTGCCTCGGCGAGCTCGCCAACCGTACTACGCGGCCTTACTGGTGTCCGCGGCTTTACTCTTCAATAGGAACGCCACCCTCGAATACGCAGCCATCAGGATGCGCCTTGGCACAGCGGAACTTTTTTGAGCAAACCAACATCGTCTCGGCTGAGCGACCGTAGGTGGGACGATTGTTCGTACCCTAGGCCTGAAGCTGGTTCGCGGTTTGATCACCCACGGTCATTGCAATTGGAGCACGAGTTTGGGTGTGGTCGTAGTCTCTTTTAAGCCGAAGTCGGCACCGTCGCTGCTCGTGCCGTTGATGGCAAGCGGGAGGGCGCCGCCGATCTCGCCGTGCAGAGCTGACGCGCTTAACGTCACTTCATAACTGGTGTTCGAAGTGACCGGTGTTGCTGCGTCGTCGGCTAGCGTGGTTGCCTCCGGGCTGCCGTGCGGCCGGTGTTTGTTGTGCAGGTATTCCGCGACTTTTCACATGAGTACGCGCTACTGGTGAAGGCTGGAATAGCGGTTGGTACGGTGGGGAATCCGCAGCGGCAAGGGACAGGTACCATGGCGTGGCACGTGCTCCTTACGCTGGAAGTCATTATTCAACTCGGGGGAGCAACGTTGCGAGCTTATGCATCTGCTGACTTGGACGTGGGTGGAAGAGATCGCTGGACTTCCCGGCACTGGGAAAGGCGAAGAGGCGGACGCCAGGCTGGCCCCGGCCCAGGCCGGGCACGGTATCTATGGCTTTCTGCACTGCTGACAGCGTCGCTGCTTGCGTTGTGCGTTCTGGTAGTGCCGGTTTCGGCGTCCGCTGCTGCGGATGACGTTGGGGTTGAGGGTCCGTCTCATTCGGGGACCGGAACGCCGACGGGTACGAAGCGGCCAACGAGCGGGTTGTGGTTTCACGACGGGTTCTGGTGGGGAAACCTCTGGGACAGTGCCAGTTCGAATTTTCATATCTTCAAATTCGATACCGGGACGAGTTCCTGGGTCGACACAGGCGTCGCGACGGACACGCGCGCGAATACCCACCATGACGTGCTGTGGGACGGTAAGACGTTGCATGTGGCGAGCTATCGGTTCGCCAATGACGGTCTGCCGGCTGAGCCGAACTACCCGACGACGATGCGCCGTTACAGCTACGACACGGGTACGAAGAAGTACTCGCTCCTGAGCTCTACAAACATCAACAACCACCGCGTTGAGGCCCTGACCATTGATAAAGACTCGACTGGCCGGGTGTGGGCCACCTGGCAGCAGGCAAACCGGATTTATCTCAATGTCACCGGCACGGACGGCAAGACCTGGGGGACACCGTTCCCGCATCCTTCGTCGTTGAGCAACGTGTCGGTGGACGACACGTCTGCTCTGATCGCGTTCGACGGGAAGATGGGTGTGATGTGGAGCCGGCAGGCCGGTGACGCCACCGACGGCATGTACTGGAGCTACCACGTCGATGGAGCAGACGACACCGCCTGGACGACTCCTGTCGCAGCCGTGAAGGGACAGCGCAGCGGTGATGACCACATGAACCTGAAGTGGCTGGACTCCTCGGGTGACCAGGTTTTCGCTGCTGTTAAAACATCGTTCACATCGGCGTCCCAGCCGCTGATCCAGCTATTGGGGTTCAATAGCACTACGTCGACGTGGTCGGCCCACACGATCGCGACTGTTGCGGAGTGTCCAAACCGCGTGATCGTCCTGATTGACGAGAGCACCCGGATGCTGCGCACCTTCGCTACCTACCCGAAGCCGGGTGGCACAACGAACGCCGGTGTCTGCACCAGTTCGGGGGGCGCGATCTACGAAAAGTCCACGCCACTGGACAACATCGACTTCAGCGCAGCGACCAAGACGCCCCGCATTGTTGACGCCGACCAGTATGTCCACAACGTGACCTCAACCAAGCAGAACCTCAACAGTACGACGCGGGGCACAACCAACAGCGGTCTGCTGCTGCTCGCCGATGCGAACGCCACGAGCATGTACTGGTACTACTATGATCCCAGCAGCAGCGGTGGCAGCACTGACACCACGGTTCCGACCGTGACGGCCGTGTCTCCCGATGCCGGTACCACAGCCGTGGCAGTGACTGCCAGTGTGACAGGGACGTTCTCGGAGGCCCTGGACCCGTCCACGGTCACGGCGGACACCTTCACGTTGACCGCAGGGACGACTTCCGTGGCGGCCACTGTGGCGTACGACTCCGCTGGCAACATTGCAACGTTGGACCCTGCCGCGGACCTGGCAGCGGGTACTGAATACACTGCAACGATCAAGGGCGGTACCAGCGGTGTGAAGGATGTTGCCGGTAACGCCTTGGCCGCGGACAAGACATGGACCTTCACCACGGTCCCGCCTCCGGCCGCGCAGACTCCCATTGCAGCCAAAGCAACTTCACTGAATGGTGCTCTTGGCGCAGCCACCACTCCAGAGGTGTACGGCCTGAAGGACAACGGCGGGTACCAGTGTTTCGAACGCGGATGCATCCTCTACTCGCCAGCAACAGGTGCCCACATCTCCCTAGGGGCGATTCGTGGCCTGTGGGCGGCTACAGGGTTTGAAAATGGCAGGCTGGGATACCCGGTTACCGATGAAGTGGCCGGGCTCCGGGACGGCGGGGTGTATCAGAACTACCAGGGCGGCGCGATCATCTGGTCACCGGCAACAGGTGCCCACATCTCCCTAGGGGCGATTCGTGGCCTGTGGGCCGCTACAGGGTTTGAAAATGGCAGGCTGGGATACCCGGTCACGGACGAAGTGGCCGGGCTCCGGGACGGCGGGGTGTATCAGAACTACCAGGGCGGCACGATCATCTGGTCACCGGCAACAGGTGCCCACATCTCCGTTGGCGGTATTCGCACGATCTGGGCCTCCACAGGTTATGAATCAGGTCGCCTCGGATACCCCACAAGTGACGAATACTCGACAGGTGATGACGGAAGCATGGCCCAGAACTATCAGGGCGGAGTCATTCATTGGAGCCCGAACGGGTCCCACATCTCTTGGTTGTAAGGGCTGCACTCCTGTGTTGTCGTTCGATGTTTCGTAACTGCTGAGTTTCGAAGCAGTAAGAGGGCGTGAGGATCCGCAGCCGTGGTAAACGAACCCCTTCAGGTGCGGACGTTACTTAATCCACGTTGGTGGAGGCAGAGCGCTGCTTCTGCTACGCCATCAGCGCCCGGGGACGGAACGGCTTGGTCATGACGGCATGCCCCGGCACGCATGAGCACTGATCCAGCTGGTTAGCTACTACCTATGGTTGGAAGCGAGCAAGGGTGGATGGAAACTGGAGGAGGCCAGAGTTCAGCGAGCTAGTCACGGGAGCGAGCTTGCCGAGCCTAGCTAGATTGACGGAATATTTATTATCGGCGCTTAGCGAGCAGGGGACAGGCGCCCAAAGGGATCGCTAAACCGTTTGTGTACGTACTTGAGTTGACGGACCCAGTGGTGTTCCTGGCCTCCCTCGTGACCGTTGAAGTGGTAGATATCGATCGACTGGGCCGTCGCGTGGCGTGTTGAGCCAGAGCTTTTGATTCCGTAGCTGTTGTAGGACGCGAAGACGGTCGATGGCGGGCACACGTCATCGAGCAGTGCGACGGAAAACAGCGCCGGCGTGGTTGCCCTGCGAATGAGATGGACTCCGTCGAAGTAATTCAGGACCTTCAAGGTGTCCTCGTGGCGTTCCCGGTGGCGACCCAGTGGGAAGTCCGGGCGGCCCGGGTCCGGGGAACAACGAATACCATATGGTGTCCATCCTCTGGCCCGACAGTGAAAATTGGCAGCACTATGTGGCCAAGGGGCAGTCTGCTCCAGTCCAGCTTCTCTATAAGCAAGGAGCCTGCCTTGAAGAGGTCAACCTTCTGGGAGCATTGACACCTCCGCCACCTACGCTGAAAAATTTCAGCAGGTAGTAAGGGGATGTATGGGAACTATCGAGGATTCAGAGACTGATGCTTGTCTGCCTGCAACGGATACTCCCGAGACAGAACACCCACCTTCGCTTCTCCCGGACATCCCGGAGCACGCCATCATTGATAAGGTTCCAGCCCTCCGACTGGCCCTTACCGCATCGCCCGCCCCTGGCCCACTTCGGGGTGGACTGAACAACAATTTTGCGCACTCAGAAGGAGTAGATCATGACGGATTAGGCGTATAGCGATTTCAAATCGCTAGTGAATATGACCTCGAAAGAGCTCGAAAAGTGGCTACAAACAGATGAGTCTCAATCCGTTGGCATTGCAAAAGGCACGTCGAGTGACAAGAAGACTGACGTGGGCGGGGCCGAATCTATCGGACATGAGTCGGGAAGGAAGATCTTGGATATCATGTCCAAGAAAGAAAGCGCCCTTACTGATGATGATGTCGCGCATATAAAAAAGGTTAATGCATATATTAGGCGGCATAAGGCCCAGAGACCATCAAAAGAAGATATTGAGCATTCTAGGTGGCGGTATTCGCTCATGAATTGGGGGCATGACCCGTCGAAAGAGTAGTTATTTTACGTACGTTACCAAGTGGCACTGAGGGCAGTGATAACCTTGAAAGACGACATTGAGGGGTCGCCCAGTCACCGCCGACCCCCAGCCAAGCCCTCCCTGGGCCGATACCTCACCAGTGTGAGAGCCGCTGAAGTATAGACAGAAAATTCACTCTCTACGTCCGCTGGCGTTGGCAAGGCCCGATCGGACATGCAGGCTACCCAGCTCGTAAACCTTTTCCATCAAGCTTCGGGGCGCTGGCTCAAGGTTCACCTCCCTCAACAGCAGTCCCTGACCTTCCTGCGCATGAGCGCACGCTACGCCCTACCTGTCCGATTGGCCTCGGGGTAAGAAGGCAGTTTTTCGTGCTTCAACTGTGACAACTTTTCATATTATGTGTCATCGGCTGAAGACTTCATTGTCAGTTTAGTAATTCGGTGGGTTCCCGGGATATATTCAGGAGGATGTGGAGTGCTTTCCCTATTTTAACAGTACGCAGTTGAAAACGTGGATACCCCGGCAATTGAAGTAACCTTTCTCATTGGTCCAGTGGGGCCGCAGGCTCAACCTCGCAGGTAAACGCGTCAGTAGCTGGGAACAAGGGCAGCGTCCTGAGGGGCCCGGATTCGCTGCAGGGGCTTCTGTGCAGGATTTCCCAAAGCGACGTGGAGGCCTCCAGGGACCTGTATGTCCGCACGGTGCGGCGGCTGTACGGCGTCTGGCAGTGCAGGTAGTTAAAAGGTCGGAGCTGGCTGAGGAGGTTGTGCAGGAAGTCCTCGTTCAGGTGTGGTTATCGGCGGGCCGGTTTGATCCTTCCCGGGGTGAGCCCCGGGTGTGGCTGTTCACGCTGACCCACCGCTCCGCCGTCGAGGTTGTCCGGCGGGAGCAAACTTGTCATGAACGTGATTCCCGGCATGACCGAGAGACAACGGCGCTGGGCCAGGCTACTGTCAAAAAATTGATTCTGCGCAGAGGCCGGCAGATGCCAGATAAGAGTAGCCGTGAGGTGTTTCCCCAGTGACTATTTCACCGTGAGGGTGCCTTTCATGTTTCCGTGGAAGTTGCAGTGGTACGGGTAGGTCCCTGGTTCTGTGGGGGCGGTAAAGCTGGTGGTGCCGATCTGGACGTTGACGTCGAACGCGTCGCCGGTGTCAGCGGTTATGGTGTGCGCTTCGATGTCTTCGTTGGTGACCGTAATTTCCGCTCCTGGGCTCACGGTGCCGGCTCCCTGGTATTGGAATCCCTTAATCAATATGCTCGCGGGGGTCGCCGACGAGGAGCCCGTACCGGGGGCTGAGGGAGCGGGCTCGGTGGTGGCGGCAGAAGCTGAGGGGAATTGTTCCGTCACGGTGGGCGCCGCTGTGGTGCCGGACCCTGACATGCCCCCGCAGCCGGACAGGGCCAGCATCACTGCTGCTGCGAGTCCAAGGGCGCTGCTCGTTCTGGTGCTTGTCTTCATGGCTGGACCTTTCATGAGGAACCGCAAATGAGTGTTGTTGCTGCAGAAATTGGTCAGGGGTGTTCGATCCAGCAGGCGAGGATGGTGGTGGAGAGCTGGTAGGCCAGCGCATTCCTGGTGATGTCGTCCGGCCCCAACGTGGTGGGCAGGTCAGAAGCGTCTACTTGGAGGACGAAGCTGTCCTTTTGGAAGACCGCTGACCCGTCGGCGGTTTCGTAGGCAGGAAATCCCAGGTTGGCGAGGCCTTCGATGGGTGTGGCGTCTTTTGCGAGGGACTGCATCGCGTCGAAGTAGGTCAGTGCCGCGGCCTTGTCCTTGGCTTCCTTGACGGAGATGACCAGGTCCCCTTCGTCCAGGTGGTAGGTGCACGTAAATGTGCTGTCGGCCCAGTCGTTGATGGTGTGCGGGTCCTGCCCGAGGTCCAGGATGGCGGTGAGCCGGTCCTTTGGCTGGTCCCCGCAGACCATGAGGGCGGCTTCACTGGGGCCGTCGGCCTTGGGGGCACCCGGTGATGAGGAACCGGCACCGTGGTGTCCGCCGCCGTGGCCCTCAGAGTGCCCGGTTTCGGTGGAAGCTGCTGGTGCCGAGGGGCCCGATGGTGCGGTGACGGATCCGGCCGCTGTTGCACAGCCGGTGAGCAGCAGGGCCGAGAGTGCCAGGGAGGCCAGCAAGGGCGTGTGCTGTTTCATCGGTTTTCCATCCTGGCCACACCGTCTGCCGGTGGCGGCCGTTGTCAGGCTTTGAGGGTGGCGTAGATGACGTAGTTGTCGTCAAACTCCCCGGTGGCGGGGTCGTAGCCGTCGCAGGTGATGAGCCGCAGTTCTGACCCGGGAGTGTTCCCGTAGACCTCAAGGGTGGGGAACCTGTCTTTGGGGTAGAGCGCGCCGCGGTCAACGGTGAAGACGGCGGCGCTGCCATCGGCCCGGGAAACGGTGATTTCGGCGCCGGGGGTGAGCTTGCGCAGGTCTGCGAAGACACCCTTGTTGCCGCCCAGGGCGTTGACGTGGCCCAGCAGCACTGAAGGTCCGCGTTCTCCGGGGGTGGGGGAGCCGTCGTACCAGCTGGCAGGGGCTCCGTTGCCGGTGTCCTGCGGTACTTTCAGGGAGCCGTTCTCTTCCAGTCCCAGGTGGATCAGGTCCGTCCGGACCGAGATCGAGGGAATGGTCAGGGTGACCGGGGCCGAAGCGGCCATGACCGGCGGGAGCTGCTGTGCGGGCGGGGCCACAGCAGGGGCGGCGGGTGTCGGCGCGGAAACAGGCGGGGGAGCGCTGGGGGTGCCGGGCGCAGCAGGGGCTGAGACCGAGGCTGCAGGTGACGTTCCCGGATCCGGGGTGGTGGGTCCGGCGGCGCAGCCGGTGAGGGTGAGCAGGAGCAGAACCCCGGCCGCCGTGGAGGCTAGGGGGCCTGTGCGGTGGCCGGGGTTCCTGGGTGTCACTGTATTGATCCGTTCAGCTGGTGCTTAGGCTGCTGCGTTGCGGCGGCGGACGACGTACGCTCCGCCGGCGAGGGCGATCAGTGCCAGGCCGGAACCGATGGCGAGGGCTCCGGTGTCGGTGCCGGTTTCGGTGGGGACGCCGGTTGCTGCCCCGCCTGCGGGCATTTTCATTTGTCCGGCCGTCAGGGTCCCGCACAGGGCGGGGGAGGTGGCGGCAAGCGGAAGCTCAGGGACAAGATCGCTCTTGGCCGCCTGCGCGGCAGGGCTCAGCGTGGCCGGGTCAAGGCCGTGGACAACCACCACTGCGGTGCCTGCCTGAAGGGCGGCCTTGGTCTCGGCATTCAGCTCGAAGGTGCGGTCAATGGTGTATGCGGCGCCCTGGCCGGCGACCTTGAGGTCAAGGCCTGCTGCGGGGCTAGTGTCCCCGCTGGTGGACAGGGTGGTGACGATGCCGCCGTAGGCCGGTGCGCCTTCGGTGGTGTTGATGACCTGGTCGCCGTTGGTATCGGCTGAGGGGTCCGGGCACATGCCCTTCGCGCCGCCGTGGATGTGCTGGACGTGCGGGTAGGGTGCGTCCATGAATGTCGCGGCCAGGCCGGAAACGTTCAGAACAACATGGGCCTGGTTGCCCGTGACGTCAACGGTGACGGTGCCGGACGCTGAGCTGCCGTTCAGCTGGCCCAGGGTGGTCTGGTAGGACTGGTCGGCGGCCATGGCCGGGGAACCGGAAAGGGCAAGGGCGCCCAAAGCGAGGGTGGGAACAGCCATAAAGCGGAGTGTCTTATTCATCAGAAAAATCTCCTCATACACGCGCGTGATGTTGGTATCCCCGGGAGGGGACAACAGTACTTCGCAACCGCTCCAGCAAAGGATGGGTACGGATTTGGCCGGGTTCACATATTTTTGCAGGCCGTCTCCGTGCGGCCGTCCGAGAGGCGCCGTACCGGGAGGTCACCAGAGGAAGGGGTCAGGCAGATGAGGTGCCGCCGTGCCGTCTCCGGACAACCCGCCCTGATTCAGGCTGGTGCTTGTGCAGCAGGGCGTACCCGGCCACCGCCAGGGCGCCTGCGGCGGCCTCAGCGAGGGCAGTGATGACTTTGGCCGTGTACCAGACCGGTTCATACATCGACGGCAGCGGCCCGATAGCGGGGACCTGGAGATAGCGGTAAAGGATGACCGCGGCCAGGGACGACAACGCCACCAGCGCAGCGGCAGCGAAAGCCGTCCGGGAACCCTTGACCAGGACGAACGCCGCTGCAACGACGGCCGCGCTGGCCTGAACCGAAAACAGGGTGCCCTGGCCGACACCGCCCGGCGCTGCCTGCTGATATCCCGAGGCCAGCTGGACATGGACCACCCCGCTGCCCACCAGGGCCGCCGCGACACCAACCCGCAACACCCAAAGAGCGCCTCCCTGCTGGTTTCTGTCTGCGCGGTTCATCTCACGACCAGCGTCCCGGTCATCTGCGGATGAAAGCTGCAGATAATCCCGTACTCGCCCAAAGCCTTTGGTGCCTGGAAAATTACTGTTCCACCGCCCGGGACTTCAATATCGAACCCGCCCTCGTCCCTTGCCGTGACAGTGTGCGGAGCGCTGTCCGCGTTCGTTACCGTCAGCATCGCGCCGGGCTTTACGGAAGCGGGAACCTCATACTTAAAGTCCCTGATCGTAATGACCGCTTCACCAGCCTGGGCCGATCCATCAGCTGGTATGGCGGTGGAGCTGGCCGCGGGTGGGGCCGAGGCATCCCCACCCTGGACCGCGCACCCAGTGACGGCCGCAAGTGAAACAGTTGCGGCTACGGTTAGGCTGCGATTGATTCTTTTCATGACAATCCCCTTCAAGGGATACAGTCCTGCACACACCGGGCTGGCGCGGCCATCAGGAAACTACCCCACACCCGCTATTCGTCACCCTTGCCCGGACGGACTGCCCGCACTTTCAACGCCGGCGGGCTTGCGCTAAGCGGAAGGCTCCTGGTGCCTTCGGACCGGGTCGTTGTAGCCCTGGCAAAGGCTGGTCCCATGCTTACTTACCCTGATGTGGGTTGAGCAATACGTCGGCCCCTCCTGGCCGGAAGGACCCAGTACCAGCAGCTTAATCTCGACACCGCTGTGGAGGAGTTCGACCCGGCAACGGAGACTGCCATGGCCTTCGGGGCAGGCCCGCCAAGCACCAGCCGGCTCCTGGACGCTGGCGCGTACTGCTCGGCCCTGCAGGCCACCCCTCGTGCCCACCGCCGTTCGCCCCGCATAGGGCATACGAACACGAAAACGGCCTTTAGCGGTCGCTCCGCTGCATAAAGTCCGTGTCCCTGCGAAAACTGTGAGGAGCGGGCAGTTTCCTCACCGGGGTTGGTCCGGCTGCTGGCATTGGACCGCGGCGATGACGCTTTGCGGGGGTTCCGCGTCCAGGCTCCGGCGCCTTTGCTTAACCAGTACCCCGGTGATCCTGAGAGAGGATAATCAGCGATAGGAGAACGTTTATGCCTGCAGGTAGGGAGCCATGGTGGTTGGACAAGCGAACGCGGTCAATGCCCGTGCGGTTGCGGAAGCGGAGCTTTTCAAGGCGCTGGCTCATCCCGCCCGCGCCAGGGTGCTTGGAGTCCTGGCCAACGGTTTGGCTTCTGTGCCCGAGTTGTGCACTGCCACAGGCATGAAGCCTTCTCATTTGGCGGGCCATCTGACACAGCTCCGTGCCCAGCACCTGGTGACCGGGACCCGTTCGGGCGGCAGGCTGCTGTACGGCTTGTCTTTTCCTGAGATTGCCCGGGTACTGGCTGCCGCTGATGTCGTTTTGTCTGCCCGGGCTGCTGCTCAACTGAACGGATTGGACACCATCGGCGCCTCGGAACCAAGCGCACAGGACCCGGTGAATGAGAACCTGGCCTCCGTGGTGGAGGAGTTTGTTCCCGTCCTGGAAGAATCCCTGCAGACGCGCGCCTTGATTGCTAAAGCTGTTGAATCGGTCAGTTCCCGGACAGGCCTAAGCTCTGACGCAGCTCGAAACGCACTTCTGGCTGAGTCCGTGGAACGTCGCGTTCCCCTCGCCGAGGTGGCACGTGACGCCGTTGCCAGCGGTGAAACCGATTGGCCTTAGCCCTTGACCCTGTGCTTCGACCGTCCCACACTCTTAAAAGAGGAATTGATCAATTCATCACTTTTCAATCCTCCCTTTTGGGGGCCTTCTGATCAAAGTGCTCAGAGGGCTGGTAATGGCGGGACAGGGGATGCTGCGGTCGGTTCGTATTTTGGGGCCGCGTATGGCCGGGAAGGGGCAGGAACAGTGTGGTTCCTGCCCCTTTCCGATCCCAACCCCTCCGGCTTTACTAATCGCGGCTACACCAGTGACGCCATCGCGGCATGCGCTAGTTCACGCCTGCCTGACCCTCGTCTGCCCGTGGGTGGATTGCCCGGCTGTAGCTGGCACGCCTTCCATTGACGCCAAGGCTATTGAGGGACTCATTCAGCGCATGCGCCAACATATCCCGTTCCATGGGTGGAATGCTGAGGGCAGCATAGACGTAGGCCTGGACTTCGGTCAGCCCGACTTTTCCTCCTATACTGAAGTACTTCATCCACACCTGCTCAAGAGCCAGCGGTGCAGCCTCGAACGCTAACCGGAAATCGTGGCGCTGTTCGTCCTCGCCCCCAGGGACCGCCATCGTTCACCCCCGGTCAAGTATCAAGTCCCGGCGTGGACCCAATCACGTCTTCTGCCACTTCCTGCAACGTCCGGTCCTCGTTCAGAGCCCTGGCCATGAGGTGCAGCATCGCATCGTGGTCCCCGATGCGACGATTGGACATGACGATTCCCTTGGCGGTGCTGAGGACGTCGCGCTGGGCAAGCGTCGACTTCAGCTGTTCACTCAACATCCGGCCCTTGTCACGGGCCTGAACGTTCACCAGGAAGATCGAGGCTTGCGCTGCGAACAGTTCCAGCAGCCGGATCAGCCGGTGCGAAGCCGCCTTGGGTTTGTCCCAGTAAATCTTGATGGCGCCAAAAGCCAAGTTCCCCGAGAGCAGAGGAACACTTACGCAAGAACGCAAGCCCAGCTCGTCTGCCGCTGCTCCCCATTCCGGCCACCGCAAGTCCGTACGTACATCAGCAATATCAACCGGATGCCCGGAAGCCCATGCGCTAAGGCAGGGCCCCTGCCCAAGCTCGTATTGCAGGCTATCTGCCCGTGCCACGATGCTGCTCGTGGACGCTGCACTACTGCGGCTGCCCTTAGCGTCCAGAAGAGATACCCCCGCGCCCGCGGCGTCGCCGACGGCCAGGACCGCCGCCTCCGTGATGAGCGTCAGGGCGTTGGCGACAGTCTCCTCGGTCAGGAGCACGTTGGAAAACCGCGCAAAGACTGCGGCCAGCTCATCGGCCAGCGGCAATTCAGTATCCATGACCGCTCCAATCCCAGCCTTCCGGCCCTAAGAACCAGTTGCGTCTCTACCTCATCTCAGCACACAAAGCCACCCGAATCCACTCCCGCAAGGGGCCGTCCGGCCCGTCTGCGCTTCCCGCTGTCCCGGCAGGCTCTGCCCGCATCTTCCGGCGGCGGCCCGGGCAGTGCCGCATCACATTCGTTCCCGCAGCCGGTGACCGCTTGGTCACCACTGCCACAACCGGGGACCATTTCTATGGGTTATCCGCCGCTCCTGCTGCCAGGGGAGGAGCTACCCAATGGTCCCAGAAGGCTCAGCTTCAACACGGACACGGCCACCATCGGCGTCCCCGCCCCGATGATCCACGTTTTGTCCGCGGGGAGGCCTGGTTGTTGGACTCCAGTTCATTCACCCCGGCGGCCTTTAGCTCTTCCTGGTCTCCGTTCCGGACATGGAAAACCACGGCAGGCGCTCCGTTGGCCTGTGCGTCCTCGGCGAAAGCTTCCAGCTCGCGGGCAAGTTCCGCAACCGACGAGGTGGCCGTTTCATCAGGAGTGCCGAATGTGCAGCCGGCAAGCACCAGAACCAGGGTCAGTACAGCACGTGCCTGTTCCCCAGGGAACCTCACCCCATGGGCTGCCCGGGTATGTCGCCAGCGGACCGCTGCCCGGACCCTTTCACAATGTGGCGGTCGTACCCGTAGCATCTAGTACAGCGTCCGCGAAAGCCCCCTTCGGAATCGGGTTCTGCCAGCCGTTGATGCCCAGCATCGAGCCTGCACAGCAGAGCAAGGTCATGGCTACTCCTCTCCGACAATGTGTCACCCATCCCGCATCTGATTATGTTCCTGAAGCCTCTGATTGAACCTGCAGGAACCCAAGCCCTACCTGCGTTGCACTGCCGCTCCCGGGCGCCGGCTTTGCGTGTGTCAGGAAGTAAAAATTCGTTTGAGTGGGTGAAAGCCCGTCGGATTAGGAAGTGGCCCAGCTGCTCGGCAAAAACCCGGGAACGGCAGCGTGATTTCGGGACGCAGTTTGAGTAACTTGTTCATGCTCGTGGTTGAGCAGTCAGCCGGTACGGCACTCGAAGAGAGTCACCGACCATGACATTTGACGCTGATCACTTCCATCCTGAAGGCACCTGGCCCCGGAGAAGAAATCACCGTCACCAACGAAGACATTGAAGCGCACAGCCTCACCGCCGACACCGGCAGCGCGTTCGACGCCGTCATCCAAACCGGCGCCGGCACCTTCACCCCACCGACCGAAACCCGGCACCGGCACCTTCACCGCACCGACCGAACCCGGCACCTACCCCTACCATTGCATCTTCCACGGCAACATGAAAGGCACCCTCACCATCAAATAGGACCCCGGGACATCCAAGCCCGCCCATCGGTACGGTCCATGCCGGAATGCGTCCACTGGACTGTAAAGCGCGGGCGGGCAGAAGCCCGGCGAAGATGTGTCAGCTGACACTTATCGTTACCAATGGATTCAGGAGAAGAGGGGGACAATAGCTACCGCACGCGGCGTCCTGCTCCTGTCCCGGTCCTTCCTGGTAACTGGCGTGGCAGTGTTCCTCGCAGCAGCCGGCAACACTCACCGGACACGGTCAAAGAGCTGCAGCACGCTTTCGGTGACGACACCGAGAACCATGTGTGCCACTGCACCCCGTGCGTGTGCCTGCCAGGGGTATTCCGTTGGCCCGGAGGCCAGCCCCAGCGCAGGGGCAACCACCTCATCATTAACCACGAACAATCCCAGACCATAGAGAGCACCGCCACCTGCCTGCATCATCGGCACCTGTCTGCGGATAACAGCGTGCAGTGCCCCGGGCAGGATTCCCAGCGCGTAATGCAGGGCAACACCTGAAGG
Source organism: Pseudarthrobacter sp. NamE5 (assembly GCF_005796225.1). Taxonomy (GTDB): domain Bacteria; phylum Actinomycetota; class Actinomycetes; order Actinomycetales; family Micrococcaceae; genus Arthrobacter. The sequence goes on along the minus strand of NZ_VAHO01000001.1, from coordinate 299,128 downwards.
ATTCGGTTGGCCGGTGTGCACGTTGATGCCGGTCATAGCGGCTATTTTCTCAGCTCCGACGTGGGCGACGTCTTTGCCTGCCGATTGTGCCTGCGGCTGCCGGTCCAGCGCCTCCTGCTCCGCATCGGTGTACTCGACGTCGTCTCCGCCCTGGCGCGCCTGCAGTTCGCGGGCCACCGCGTCCTTGGCTTCATGGTTGTAAAGGAACCACCCGACCCGGTCCATCGCCCAGACGCCGACGGCACCCGCTACTGCACCCAGCAGCATGTCCAAGGCAACACTGCGCGGTGGTTGCTCTACCGGCCGGGCAGGAGCAGGGACTGGAGATGCCTGTGTCTGACGGTTCCCGGCCGGCTGCGGGGAAGTAGTGCGGCCCTCGGGGAAGTCTCGGGTGGTCGTGGGATGTGTCATCGAAAATGTCCTCTCAACGGTTTTGCACAGCTAACGGCAAAGAACGACCGCCACACAGGGCTGACTATAGAAGCAGCATGCCCGGGAACAAAGGGTAAGTTTCAAGAGGACATCCAACTGAGATGAGAAGCGGAATAGTTGCGATGCTCTGCACGCTATCGGATGCGTCCACGTCCACCATCGGCGGCAGCCGGGGCCAGAGCGTCCAGGACTCACCGAGGCAGTTCAGCGCAGGACCGTCCTCAGTTGTTTCCGGAGGTATCGTGCTTGTAGGCAAGTATTTGAAAGACGATGCCGCCTGGTCCGCTGCGCTGGACCTCGGTGATGCTGAAGCCCGCGCTTGCCAGGTATGGGACAGGATCGCGGGTGATGTGCTCGGCGCTCACACGGATGATGAGGGGTTCGATCGCCCGCATGAGGGCGCGCGCCAAGGCCCGCGTGGAGCGCCCGTGTTCGGCCAGGACGAACACTCCCCCTGGACGGAGTACACGATACGCCTCACGGCTGGCGGCGAGGGGATCTGGTATGGCGCAGAACGTGAAGGTGGAAATGAAGGTATCCGCGCTTCCCGATGGTAAGTCCAGGGTTTGCGCGTCCCCGTGATGTAACTCGACTCGAGCGATACAATTTTCAGTTACTCGTCTGCGGGCGATAGCGAGCATCTTCTCGGAGAGGTCAAACCCTCTCAGATGCTTGACTTCAGGGCCGTACAGCGGAAGGTTCAGACCCGAACCCACACCTATCTCGACTACCGCCCCCTGGGCCCTCGATACAGCCCAGGCCCGGGCCCCATTGGCAATGAAGCGCTCAAAAAAGTTCATCCACCGGTCATAGAGGCGCGCATTTTTGTTGAAAGCCTTAGCGATGTCTTCGTTGCTGGTCCGATTCACTACACCTCCCTGGAAATCGGGCTTATCGCTGCTGGACCGTTCCGACAGCTGCCCCTATGTACACAAATTTATGGCCGGGTTTTTGAAACGACTTACGACATAGCCAGAGTACGCGTTATCCCGAGGGTCAGGCCGACGTCCCCGGTCACCTTGGCCAGTGTTGCGATGATCCGGGCGCTTTCGATCCGCCACACTGCATCCAGGGTGCGCTGGACCTCTAGTGTGGAGGTGCCCAGGGGTTTGTCGGCCATGTCGCTAGGGCTGGTTGAGTTCTTCGCGCCAGCCGGCTTCCTTTTGGAGGAATTCGTTGTCTGAGAAGTCTTCAAAGTCACTCATATCGGTCACGCGACGGACTTCGAGTTTGCTTCCCGGGCCCAGGGGGCAGCGGCTTGCCCACTGGACCGCTTCTTCCTTGCTGGCGGTCTGGATGATCCAGAATCCGTTGAACAGTTCGTGGGTTTCCCCGTACGGGCCGTCGGTAACGATGGGCTCCTCCGCGGAAAAGTCGACAACGAACGCGTCGCTCATGTCATCGGCGAGCCCCTCACCGGCCAGCAGCACCCCCGCCTTCATAAGGGATTCGTTGTAGGCGCCCATGGCATTGATGATCTGTTCGATGTCCGCAGCTTCGTAGGCCTTTTTGGCCTGGTCCGTAGCGCGCATAATCAGCATGAACTTCACTGTTCTTCTCCTTCATAATGAGAACGCCTGATGCGTCCTTCTACTATCGCGTCGAACGGGCAAGCGCCGGATCGACAAGGACTAGAAATATTTTCAAAATGCCTGACGACGATAGCCTGATCGGCTTGTCAGTCTTGGTCGTTCGGCCCGTCAGCCGGGCCATGGTGGTCGGATCGGTCAGACTTTTCGGCGACCTGATCCCGATGGATTCGCTTTGGAGCGCCGACCAGATCGGCGGGTACGGGAGGATCCTTGTCATCATCAGCTGTCATGAGGCTCATCCTAGGGGCAACGAAAGGCTCAGTTAGATGCGACACCACGATGGGAGCCCGATGCTGGAGTGGTCCGAGGGCTTGTACCGAATTCACGGATACAGCCGGGGCGAGGTGGTTCCCACCGTTGAGCTCGTGCTCGCCCACAGCACCCTGATGACCGGGAAGCGGCACGCCAGCTCATTCAAATCCTGTCCACGGAGGGCGGCCAGGGCTCCAACTTTCACCGCATCCTCGACAGTAAGGGCCGGGAACACCGCGTGCTGACCGTGGCCGAGGCGGACCGGGACGTGGCGGGCAAGGTCGTGACCATTCACGGGTTCATGATCGACTTGACCCGCGCCATGGCTATTGAGATGGAATGCTCAGCCATGCCTTCCTCCATCGGCGCCCGTGCCCGGGTGAGGTCGTTGTTGGATGCTTACCGGCAGTACGGGGGTGAGGAACCGCTGTGGTGTCGCAGGGGCCGGCCCTGTCAGGCTTGGTGTTTTGCCGGGCCCATACGCCAACGGCTACACCGGCCAGTGCCCAGAAGGCGCCCACGACGACCCCGGCACGGACGATCCAGAATGGCACCCGCAGGGTGTCCCCGGCGCTTGACGTTTCGGTTGCACGATTCGTCATGCCCAGCATCCTGCCCTACCCGGCCCCGCAGAGCCCAGTCAGTGCCTAGGATGGGAGAAATTGCAGGTCAAATGGGGGTTATACAGGCATGTCCGGAAGGACTCAGAAAAAGAACCGGTCCGGGCGGAAGGGTTTGTCGGAGACGCGACAGGTTGTGGCGCTGGCCGGGGTAGTGGTGCTGGTGGCCGGGGGAGTAGGTGCTGCCGGGATCTACGGCAGCCTGTCGGCCAGGGCGCATGAGCAGCAACGGCAGCAGACCCAGACTCTAGGGACCGCGCCGGCGGCCTCTGTCTGCGAGGTCCTTGACCGGGCCGAGATGGTCCCGGAGACCGGGACGCTGTTTGGAGTGAACCTCGATTGGCAGGCCAAACCCTTGGCGGCTTACGCTGCGGACCTGGGCCGCAAACCGGCCGTGAGCGTGTCCTTCACCGGATTCCCGTACACGGGGCAGGAAAAGGTTGATCTGCAACGGGCTGTGCAGCAGATCCGGGCTGACGGCCAGATGATGCTGCTGACCCTCGAACCCGTGAACGGGCTGGCTGCGGTCACCCCCGACTCCGCCGAGGCGTTGGCCAGGGACCTGGCGCAGTTCAATGCCGACGGCGTCCCGGTGATTGTCCGGTTCGCCCATGAAATGAACGGCTCCTGGTACCCGTGGTCCCAGCAGCCTGCCCTCTACATTATGGCGTTCCGGACCCTAGCCGAGGCGGTGCACACCCACGCCCCGGGCTCGGCGATGATGTGGGCGCCGAACTACGGCGGCGGCTACCCGTTCGCCGGAGGCCAGTACGAAACCAAACCCGGCACCGGGGACTTCACTGCCCTGGACACCGACGCCGACGGTGCGTTGACCATGAACGACGACGCCTACGCCCCGTACTACCCGGGCAATGACGCGGTGGACTGGGTCGGGATGTCCCTTTACCACTGGGGATTAGAGTACCCGTGGGGAGAAAACGAGCTTCCGGAGCCGGGCAAATTCGCTGACCAGCTCACAGGCAACTACGTCGGCGCGAACGGTGATGACAGCCTGCTTCCCGACTTCTACCAGGTCTACGGAGAAGCGCACGGCAAGCCCGTAGCCGTACCGGAAACAGCAGCGCTCTTCGCCCCCGGAGCCGGCGGTGAAGGGGAACTTCCAATCAAGCAGGCCTGGTGGGAACAGCTTTTCGACCCCGCCACCGCCACGCGGTTCCCGCAGCTGAAAATGATCAATTGGTTTGAATGGGACAAAGAAGAAGTGGAAGTCAAAGGGAGAGTGGACTGGACGGTCACCAACACCCCAGATGTCCGTGACGCTTTCACCGCCGCCCTGCCGGACTGGCTGCGCTACGGCCCCGACACCTGCCAGCCCCGCCTCTGAAGGCCGGCGGTTGCCTGGCGGAATACCATGGGTCCAGGGTTACTGCACGGGTAGCGGCAGGTCTGTGTTTCGTAGCCTGCGCCCGTACTACTGTGGCCATGTGCAGCCCTTTAGCGAGGAGATCCATGGCAGCGAAGCCGCCGGCAATGTCGCCGTCCGATCAACCGGTTTAGGAGGTACTCGACCGGCTCCAGGGCCCCCGACGTGTCGAGGCCGACGAACTGCTCGCACTCCTGGCCGAGGTCAGCGGTGAACGGCCTGTAGTATGGGCCGGCCGCATCATCGGCTTCGGCGAGTACGTATACCGATACGAGAGCGGCCACGGGGGCCGCGCTCCTTTGCTCGCCTTCGCGTCCGGGCCAGCGAAGCATACGATCTACCTCATCAACGACTTCTCAGAGCGCTGGCCTGACCTCATGGGCCGAATTGGCAAGCACCGCGCCAGCAAGGCATGCCTGTACCTCACCCGGCTGACCACCGTGGACCGCAGCGCGCTGCGCGAGCTCCTTCAACACTCGCTTAACGAAACTCGGTCAACAGCATCTAACCGCTCGGACTGAGCATTCACTGGCGAACCACTCACGTCGATGTGCGGGGGAAGTCCCGGATGCAGCATCTACGCAGCCGCGCAGGCGCTGGATACCGGAAAGTGTTGAGTCGGTTGATGACGCAGGCCTGCTTGGGGCAGTAGGGCGTCGGCTCGGGTCGCGCGGCTCACCGCGCCCTTGTTCGCAAGCGCAGCGAGTTGTTCAGCGGTGTCGCTCGACGGGGAGAAAGGCCGCTTTGTCAGGTCATCGGGCGCCCCTGAAGATCCGGGACGCACGGGAGGCCGCCTCCTATTCCTCTGCTTACCAGGGAGCCTGCGGCCGGGCCCGGCGCGTTAGAGGCGGCCGCACTCGGACCTAGGCGTCAACGGGTTTAGCATCATGACATGTCGAATATGTGGAAAGAATTCAAAGCCTTTGCCATGGGCGGCAACATGTTTGATCTCGCCCTCGGCTTCATCATCGGCACGGCCTTCGCCGCTCTCGTTGACAGCCTGGCCAACGACATTCTGCTGCAGTTCGTTGCGGCGATCTTCGGGGCTCCGGACTTCAGTCAGATGAGCTTCACTGTCAACGACGCCGAGATCAGATACGGCAGCTTCATCACCGTGCTAATCAGGTTCCTGCTGCTGGCCCTGGTGCTGTTCGGGATCGTTAAGCTCCTCAAGCGCTTTGGCATGGGCAACTTCCGCGCCCAGGGCCAACAGGAATGCCCCTACTGCAAGGAATTCGTGGCAATTGACGCCATAAAGTGCAAGTACTGCACCGCCGACATCGACCCGGGGCAACTGGAGGAAGAAGACATTGAGCTGCTGAAGAAGCGTGAAGGCTGGCAAAACCCCAATGACGGCATCGCCTAATCCTCCCTCCAACGAGCCCCGGCGGCTGGTTGTGCCCCAACCCTCGGTTTGCGGCTAACCGAGAGGGTCCCCTTTCTGGGGAAAACGGCGGACCATGAGGAGTGTCAGGTCGGCAGTGGCTTGTGATAGTCCGTTGATGAGCGCCTTGATGGCTGCGATTGGGTTAACTGCGGCGGCGATTGCCGTCAGCTCGGTCTGAAGTTCGGCCAGGTTGTCATGGGCGACTTCGAGGACACCATCGCTGGGGGTGATCAGGGAATCGCCCGGTTCCAGATGCAGCTCCTCTGTTGCCCAGTGTTGCCCGGACACGATTCCCAAGGGCGGGCCGCTGGGGGAGAGCTGATTCATTTTCCCTTCGGCTGTGAGGTGGTGAGCGAGTCCGTATCCGGCGTTCGAGTAGCGGATGGTCCCGGTGTCGGAGGTCTGCGCTAAATGCGGTGACGAATAGGTCATCAAGGGCTAGGTCCTTTTCCAGGTAGGTTGAGACCGCAGCAAGGGCGTCGCCGGGGAGGGTTTGTCCAGACCAGCGCAGGTGGGTGTGTACGGCGGCGGCCAGAAGCGCCGGACCGGTCCCTTTGCCCATGGCGTCGGCCACGGTGATCCGCAAAGCATTGCCATGCACTTGCCAGTCGTAAAAGTCCCCGGACAGGTCCCCTGCCGGTCGCGTGTACGCGTGGACTTAGTATCCCCTCAGAGGCTGGGGGTGTCGGGTAGAAGGGCACAAACGCGAACGTTATCCGCGACCTTCACGAAAGGCTCGAACTCGCCGCCGCCCTTGGGGTCGGCGGCGTCAGAAACTTCCCCAGCGCTGACCCTGGCAATGGTAAGGCCAAGGACTGGGACGAAACCGCCGGCCGGCGGCTGTCAGCCGCAGCAGAGGTTGCGTCATCCCTGAACGTTCAATTGCTGCTCGAAACCCATGACTCCCACCCCACCGGGACAGACATCGCCCGGATCCTGCGCCTCGTCGAACCCAGCGGGACCACAAAGGCCATCTGGGACGTCCTCCATCCCTGGCGGCACGGGGAACAGCCCGAGAACACTGCAAACGCAGTGCGGGGATCCTTGGCCTACTGCCAGTTCATAGATGCCATCATTGGGGCCGGCCCAGACAGCGTCACTCTCACCCTTCCGGGCCAAGGCGCCATACCGATCTCCGCTATCGCAGGTATGGCTGAAAAGATCAGCAAAAACCAGGGCGATGAAACGTTCTGGGCCTGCCCCAAATGGGAAAAAGCCTGGCACCCCCATCTCGCCGAACTCCCAGAGGCACTTACAGCCCTCCGCGCCATCCTCATGCCCATGGCAACATCGTAAACATCCACCTCGCTTCGGGCCGGAACCCATGATCGCGGGGCCAGCAGCCCATCGTGGATCTTCCACATCGGCTATATCGGCTCCCTCACCAACCCCCCGTCGCGTCATGGGCGGAAGCGATTTTCACCCGTTTCGTAATGCCCCTTTTGGGTGCTCTATGGTGGCATTTCCAGCCAAGGGGGCTGTGCGCCGCAGGGCGTACTGTTTTCGTCGAATTCCTCGCCCGGCCATGGCACCAGCTTTTGGCATGCCGGAAAATTACTCAGGGGCATCTCGTCCTTGTCCGGGAAGACCGACGTTTCTCCCTCAGGGGTAGCTGCCACGGGACGGGCTGGCTCCTGACGTCAGTACATCAGGAGCCCGCACCCATTACACCGCTTGCCGCGGACATGGCCTCTGCACAGCGGGAGCTGAACCAGCACTGACAGGACGTAGCGCTTTTGACTGTGACTGCCCTGATGAGCTTCTGCCGACATCCCGCCTTGGTTCTGCCTGCTGGCTGTCAAAAGGCGGGGGCGGCTGCTGCCGACAATTGTGCCTCACGGTTCGCGACAGCTTGCCCTTTTGAAGACACATCTCGATAAAAGACTCACACGGCAAAATCGCATCAGCCCTGCTTGAAGACCTGCAGGCGGGGTACCTGTTACGACGGCGCTAGGGCAGCGAGGGGTCTTTCACCAACCAAGCCATCGCCTCGTGCAGGTTCGTGAAGAACCGTGTCGGATGCCCCGGTTGATGACGTGCCGTGTAAAAGTTGGCGATGGTTTCATCGACCGGGGAAGACCCGACGATGGCCGCCCGCAGAAGGGGCCAAGGTGCGGCGAAGGCCTCCTGCGCCCTTTGGTCGATCCATGTCATGCCTGTCATCTCTACCAGCAGGGGCAGGGTTTGCCCTGCACTGAGAGCCCTGGCACGCTGCATGAGCGCTCTTGCGTCACTTTCCCTGACCACCGACCCGGGTTCCCACTTCAAATGCAGGATCTGCCCGGAAAGCTTAAGCGTGCCGGTCGTGCCGTTGTGGCCTTGATCTTCCATGTCAGCTCCTCAAGGTCCGGACTTCGGAGCCTGGTGGTACCGCTCCAGGGAAAGTGTCGGACACGCCCATAAATTATGCCGTAAGAGTTCAGAACTCCCAGGAGGCCACCTGATAAGCGACGAAGATCGCTTAACGTGCCGGCGCCGCGGCCCTCACCCGGCTGGCTATCCACGAGAGGACCGCAACCTCATGGGAGCGAACCATGGAGTAGCGATCGGCCCGTCCCTCCAGAGCGGATGCCAGTGGCTCCCCGCCTCGGGCTCGTCCCCGAGCAACCCCGCTCTTGGAGCCGGGTCACAGTCACCACCCTGAGTTAGATTCATCAACTTCCGGACGGCTGGCTCCACGTTGGAGCTGTAATACTGCCACTGATCCAGCGAGATATCAGGAACACGGCGTGGTGCCCATTAGTTGGGCGAGAGGATGGTGGGGGTGTGATGAAACAGAGATAGGGCGCCAGCCGGGTACTCGGGCACTGTAGATTGACACCGGGGTGAAGCGCTGCCGGGTCGTCGTCGGCCGCGGAGGCGGCATGTCCGCCGGTGTCAGGCAAAGGTCGGTGATATGGCCCATACCAGCATATTCAAGGATATCGGCGATGCCGCAACTGCGGACTGCTTGTCGGGGAACGGCCGTGACGTTGCCATCACTGTTCCGTCCGGAGCGGCAATTCTGAATCGGAAGTTCGAGTCGTCGTCGTCACCGCCCTAAGGTCTCCTCCGGGTACGGCTGATGCGACGGCCCTGTGCGTGCCGACTGAACGGCAGCGCGGCATCGGGCTGCGTTCCGGACGGTTGGGGGTAAAGCTCGGGCGGGGAAGCGCGGGTCATCCCACTGAATCCTTCGCTAAACCTACGTCGAAGCTTCATTACTTGTGAGTAGAACTCTGCCCGCTTCAGCGCCAGACCAGGCACCGGTGACCGCCCGTCGCCATCCTCCTTGGCACCCTGACCTGGTGAAGGATCCTGCGGTGCAGGAGGACGTTCTCTGAGCGGATGCAGGGCGTAGTTCCTGATGGCTACGCCCCGCACTTGATGCACCTGATGAGAAGATACGAAGACCCTAGCCATACATAACGTCAACATCGACTCTCGGTTCAGGCTCGGGGAGAGGCCCTGGAGAGGAGTGCTATTACAACTCGGTCGCCGGCGGGCGGGGCGTTGCGACGACCTCTTCGATGTATTCCTTGGCCTTGTCATCCAGCGGCGGGGCGGCGTTGCCCGACACATCGGCGCGACCTGCCTTAACCTTCTGGAAGACGAGGCCGCCCAGGACTGCCAGCACTGCGAGGGCGAGCAAAGGTAGTAACGCGGATCTGGATTTTTTTGCCATTTCCAGATCCTACTCGCGCCTCAGGCTTTGCGGCTTCTATCCGATTGGAGATTCGCGGACAAACCTTCACAGACCGGCTCCCGCTCGGCGTCGGAGCCGGCAGGGTGCAGACACTCGGGTACGGCGGATCGGCTTCCGTCCTGATCCTTGGTCCTGGAGTGGCTGGGAACGGGCGACCGGTGGCAGGTTCCCGTGCCGATGGATGCTCGGCCCCGGCTGGAAGGACGAATAGGGGTACCATGCCCGTTGGTCTGCGGTTTCGGCTTTGTGCAGCGCCCCAGGAGAGTCGGCTCCTGGGGCGCATCCAGGGGTTGCGGTCAATTAGGCGAGGCACCCGCCGAGCGCGATCGTCCAACCGCCACTATTCTCCGTCCATACACGACATCATCCAGCCCTACATGGTCGAAATAGGGCGGCCGCTACCGGTGATCCCCAATCGGCGGATAGGTTATTGCGCGCATTTCGCTGGGGTCTACCTCTGGATGGGTGGCTGCCCAAGCGTTGAGCGCGTCAATATTGTTACCGAGTGGCCCGCCCGGGTCAGGCACACAGTCCACTTCAGCCTGTAATTTCCGAATAGCGTCCCACAACTCCGGGCCTCGCTCGGAGCCTCTCGTCGATCATGTCCCATAGTTGCATGCGCCCGGCATGACCAGGGGCAATGGCCAGCAGCAAAGTAGCTTTATGAGATGAGGTTCCGGGACGACCTCGTGGTCCCGGAACAAAGGACGGCGAACAGGTCTCCTTCGACCTACTACATGCCACACCGAAAGGATGACCAACCTGGGTATCTGAAGCTCCCCGTGCCATGGCAAAACGTTGCGCTGAGGCCGCTGCATGTTACAGACGCTGTTCAACGTCACGGGGACTTAGGGTCCTGGTCTGTTGCACAACTCCGCCGCCCGGGGAGGCGGTGGAGCTACCCCTCTTCCTCAGTCAGCATTCAGCTTTAGGTCAAAGCCGTCCCGGATATGGAAGAGTCGGCGACCGCCTACGGGATTGTGGACCCAGACCACCTCTCCTTCTGCGGTTTTAGCATCAACCACCCCCGTATATTCCGTGCGGCCAGCTCGGGTCAAGGAAACCTTTTCACCCACTTCGGCGTCGTGCCAGAGTACCGGCTTGTGATTTTCGGGTTTCCAGGTCACTGAGTTTCCTTCCACGGTTATGCGACGGCATCGGAGGCGTCATAAGCAATAAGACGCCACGACGCCATCCGGCTCAATGGACCGATTGACTACGTCAGACGGTGCTACTTGTGCATGCCTCCAACCGATATCTATCCGCGCGTCGCTTTCCACTTGTGCGGGCGGCCCTGACGACTGGAGAGCCGGTCCCAGTGAAGGTTGCCTGACAGTGGTGAGTGGTGAGTGGTGAGTGGTGAATAGGTTGATCCTGAGCTGGCCCGGCACGGCCGCTACGTACTGGAAGTGCGGGCGGGTATGCTTCGCGGGGGGGCGGATAGTGGACTGGGGGTTTTCTAATGGCAGGTGCAGCTGGACGGCTGGCTTTCAGCAATGACATCGATCGCGACCTTGAGTTGCTGGAGTACGGGCTGGACCCATCCCTGGATTCACCGTTGTTGCCCAACGCGGCAGTGATGAATGGGCTGCAGAACCTGGTGCGGCTGGCGACCCAGTTGTCCGACGCACCGTTTGGCGTGGTGAACATCATCAGTGCCGGGCACCAGCATCAGATCGGGGCGTGGGGCGTGGACCCCGGAGTGTGCTCCCGCGAGGATTCGATGTGCGCCAAAGTCTTCCTGTCCCGTGAGAAGACCGTAGTTCCGGACGCTTCCCGCGATCCCCGTTTTGCGGACAGTCCTTTTGTCACCGGTGAGATCGGCAGAGTCCGTTTCTACGCCTCAATTCCCTTGGAGACGGAATCCGGATTCGTGCCGGGCACGTTGTGTGTCTTCTCGGAAGCTGCCCATGAGCTGAGCCCGGGGCAGGTGGACATGTTGGAAGTCCTCGCCAAACAGGTAGTGGAGCTGTTGGAGCTGCAGCACCGGACGGCCCAGCTGGACCGGGCCTATGCCGAGCTGACGGAAAGCAACGCCCGGCTCGCTGGGTTCGCCGGCCGAGTCAGTCATGACCTGCGGACTCCGTTGACCACAATGCTGGGCTATCTGGAGATGCTGCAGGACGACCCCAACATCCAGGCTGTCCCCGGTGCCGCCGATGACCTGGACAAGATCGACGCGTGCGGGCGGCGCATGCTCGGGATGCTCGAAGACGTTTTGAGCTACTCCCGTGTCGGTGGCGGCATCCAGCCGGAGTACGTGTCTCTCCGGACTGCTGTCGATGAGGCGATGTGGGACCTGGGCATCAACGAAGAGAACATGGTGGAGGTGCAGGACCTGCGTGTTTACGCGGACAAGGGCCAGCTGCGGACCTTGCTGCAGAATCTGCTGTCCAATGCGATGAACTACCGCAGCCCTAACCGCGACCTTCGAATCCGTATCAGCGGAGCCTCCAACTATCACGGCGCTTCTGTTTTTGTAGCGGACAACGGCAAGGGTATTGCAGCCGAAGACCGGGCAAAAGTACTGGAACCCCTCGTTCGGCTTCACCGTGAAGGCGACGGCGCCGGCACAGGCCTGGGCCTTGCCACATGCAGCAGCATTGCCAAGGCCCACGGCGGGGAGCTCACGCTTTCAGAAACTCCTGGCGGGGGAACCACGGTCGCGGTCAGCTTCCCCGCGGACTGACCGCCGAGCTTCCTGATGATGTAGGCGGTGAGCTGCAAGGATGGAGCTTTCGTCCTGGTTAGAAGTCTCTGACCGGGGTGCCGGTTTCGGTTAGCGAGGCCACAGGGCAATGTCGGGCGAGAAGCCTGCCAGCACACGGAGGTCAGCTTGCTGTGTCTTCTACTTGCAGCAGGTCTTGCCGGGCGTGTTCATACACCTGGTCCCGGCCCTCGAACAAGTCGAGCACGCTGGCGCTCAGGGTTGCTGCCTCGTGGTTGGCAGCGTCGAAGTTTCCCGCCCGGACCAGCGCTTCAAGGGCGCGGCATTCAGCCTCAATAGCATGTGTCCCGGCCATGGCGGAAGTGATCTTGAGGCTCCTGAGGGCGTCCATTGAGGCTTCGCTGTCGCTCCCGCGCAGCCCATGCAGGATTCGCTGAAGCCTGCGTGGCAGCATATTCAGATACTCAATTAGGAACTGCAGGGCGATGTCAGGACTGTCCGTTTCATCGGTCAGTTCCCTAATGCTTTGAAGCTCGATCACAGTGGTTGGGGCTGCCTTGGATAGGGGCATTGTTCCCAAAGCTGTTGGCTTTTCCCGTTCTCTGGGAGCACCCGGTGTCATGAGGGGCAGCACGGACCTTTCCTGCAGGTGAACGGTGCTTCCGCTGAGCGAGCACGGGGAGCTTCCGGACTGGTGGTTTCGAGCTGATGCCCTGGACCTGTTTATTCAATGGCTGCCAGAACCGAGTTGGACTAGCGGGTTAGTCAACGGCTCTTCCTGGCAGATATACATACTGCAGAGCGTCACTCAAGAAGTGCCACAAATACCCGCAAGAGTTCCTCAAAATGAGCAGCACCTGACACTCCGGGACGGATGCAAACCCGGTGGCGTTATTTGGCTGAACTCCGCTGGCGGCATAAACGGTTCCTATCTCTTTGGCGGCGCAGGCAAAGAGGGCAAATGCCCTTATGCGAATTTGGCCCCCGCCGATTACGTACACCATGGCAACCTCACCCGGACAGGTAACGATGCTGGTCAGCGCCTTCTCGCCACAACAACAAGGCAGCTTTCCTGCCTGAACCAATTCGCCGAGAACCTACAAATTAGTGAGAACCGTCACGCGCCAATGCGTGTTTGATTGATTTTTTTATTCAGCTCAATAAATGATCAAGGGCCGTTGATCAGGAATTGCGGTGATTGACTGAACCTTGATGCCGCCAAGGGGCGAATTCTGAGACAAGGGTTATTAGCTGGATTTCGAAGGCCCGCTGGGCTTTCGAAATCCAGAAGGAGGCTCCCGTGTCCGTTGCTTTGCCCTCGGCGGTTGAAGAGAAGGTCCGCCACGGCGCCCCTGCCGACTGCGGCAAACTGACGTATTCGGCCGCAGGACCGGCGGGGGGCCCTGACTGCGCGAGCCTGCGTGTGGTGGTGCTGGTTCCGGCTTATAACGAGGCCGCCTCGATAGGGGCGACACTGGATGGGCTGATGCACCAGAGCCGGCCCGCGGACCTGGTCGTCGTTGTTCCCAATGGCTGCACGGACTCAACGGCTGCGGTTGCCCGCGCATATCCGGTGACGGTGATGGAGCTGCCCCGTCTGGAACACCGCAAGTCCGAGGCGCTGAACCGTGCATGGGCGGCATACGCCCATGACGCGGACGTAGTGGTATGCCTTGATGCGGACACCGTGCTGCCGCCCAATGCGCTGGCAGCATGGGAAAGCGAATTCAGTGGCGAAGCGGGCGCGCTTCTGGGGGGCTCGTCGTCGAAGTTCACCATGCAGGACCCCGGGCTGCTGAGCCGGCTTCAAAAAGCTGAGTTCGCTACCTGGACGGACACTGCGCTGCGCCGGGGAAGGACGAGCGTGCTGGCCGGGACTGGCTGCGCCATCAACAACGCCGTTCTCCGCCAAGTGGCTGCACGGGACGACAGGGAAGGCCCGTGGGTTTACACCTCCCAGGTTGAAGACTTCGAACTGACGTACCGGATCCGGGAACTCGGCTTCATCTGCCAGGTCTCGCCCGACGTGCGTGCCTACACCGATTCGATGAAAACACTCAAGGCCCTCTGGGGACAGCGGATGAAATGGCAGGTTGGCACCGTGGAGGACCTGCTGGACCTGGGGGTGAACCGGCTGACACTCCGGGACTGGGCCCAGCAGGCGATGGGCCTGCTCGGTGTCTTCCTGAAGCTGCTGTGGATCGGCGTCATGATCCTCTCCGTGTCCCTGGGAGTGTTCCATGTCGTCCTGTTCTGGTGGCTGGTGCCAATTCTGTTCGTCGCGCTGGACATCAAGCGCGCGCTGCGGATACCCCACCGCGACTGGAAGGACATCGTCATTGCCGCCTCCTTCTTCCCGCAGGAACTGTTCATGTGGCTTCGCTCCGGGTGGTTCATGGCCTCCTGGTGCGCAGTCCTGACCACCAAGATCACCCGGCGGCGGATCGACCGCTGGGAAGCCCAATACACAGCAGAGGAAATCAACTAACGATGTATGGAATGAACACCACCCTCCCCGCTTCCGGCGCCGCCCTGGCCTACACCGGGCTGAACGTTGGTGCAGGGCTATTGACCGCGCTGGGCATCATGCTGATCGGCGCGGCCCTGATCGCCCTGGTCCGCCGCAACCCGGCAGCCCGGCCGTAACCGCCTGACGGTCTATGACGCCCGGCGTGCCGCCAAAGCAGATTTGAAGGCGGCCGCCGAGGCGTCACTGCTGTTGATGCGCCAGTCTGCTTCCTTTCGAATGTGGAACCAGACGAAACCGACCACGTCCGGTTGCGCCGCCAGGTAGGAGACCAGATCGCTGTTCCAGGCAGCCTTGGAGCCGCCCAGCTCACTGGAAGACGTTTCGGCGATGAGGATCGGAAGCCCCGGGGCCAACGACCGCAGTTCGGCGATTCCCGGTGCGAAGAGATCCTGCGGCGAAATCCACCCGCTCCACGAAGCGGACGTGCCCCAGTTGTACCCGTCAAGCGCCACAACATCGACGTAACCGGCCCCCGGGTACAGCCCGGCCAGGTCGGTGGATCCCCAATAGGGAACGTTCGGGCTCCACACCCACGACACGTTGGACGCCCCGGCGGCGGCCACAACGTCATGCACGTGCCGCCACGCCTGCACGTAGTCGCCGGCACCATTGCCGTTGACCCCCTCAGCCCAGGGGTACCAGTCGCCGTTCATCTCATGCGCGAACCGCAGCTGGACCGGATAACCCCAGGCAGCCAGCGCCTGTCCCCACCGGCTGAGGTGGGCGTCGAAGTCCCCGGCAGCTATGCGGTCCAGCGCATAAACGGGCTGGTCCACCCCTCCTCCCCAGGCCCACGGCTCCCAGGTCACCAGCGGAACAGCACCGCGCGCCCGCGCAGCATTCATTTCAGCAATCGGGGGCACCTGCAGGAAATCCTTGTAAAACAAAACACTGGACGGGCTCTCACCCGCCAGCCGTGAGACCTCGTCCAGTTCCCCGGCTGCCAAGGGCCCACCCGGAACCCCAACCCCGAACCGCAAGGCGGCCGTGCTGACCGGCGGCAGCTCTGGAGCGGCCTGCATCACGGTGAACACCGAAGAGGCTTTGACGGATGAGGTTTTGGCCGTGACGGTGACAGTCCCGGCAGCGGACGACGGGATGGTGATCGAGGTGCTGAACGCCCCAGTCGCCGTGGTCCGGAAAGTGAAGGCCGTCGGGCCAGCAGCGACAGTTCCGGACACGGAGGCCTTGAAACCGGTGCCGCTCACCGTCACTGCAGATCCGGCGGGTCCGCTGGCCGGGCTGAGGGAGATACTCGCGGCCGGTGCTGCCAGTACTGGCTGCAGTCCAGCGAATATCAGTCCGAGAGCGACGGTCATGGTGACAGTAAGGAGCTTCATCAGTTTGAACACGGCGATCGGTCCCCGCAATCGTCAAAGGCTGCCCCAGCAGCCGCCCGTTCAGCGCCGGTCGGCACTGTCCTGATCCTAAAGACCACGAAGGGAACAAAGTCTCAAGATGGGCTCAAGTTTTTTTGCCGCGTGGCGGCCCTGGCAACGCCTGCCTGCCCGCTCCACCGTTCGGCGGGACACTGCGTGAGCGATTGCGGGCTTTTCCCGTCCCGTCGGAAAGTCTCAGAGTGTGGCTGCTTTGGCGAGGAGGACGGCTTTTTGTTGTTCGTTGGTGGTTAGAGCGGCTGCCTGCTGCAGATCTTTCTTAGCTTCGGCGGTTCTTCCGAGCTTGGAGAGCAGTTCACCGCGGATGCTGGGCAGCAGGTGTGAGCGGCGGAGGGCGCCCCCGGCGACGAGGCGGTCCACGATTTTCAGGGCGGCGGCGGGTCCGGTGGCCATGGAGACCGCTACGGCGTGGTTGAGTTCGACGATGGGGTTGGGTGCGAGGCGTCCGAGGGCCTCGTAGAGCAGGACAATTTTGTGCCAGTCGGTATCTTCGAAACTGGGGGCGGTGGCATGGCATTGGGCGATGGCAGCCTGCAGGGTGTAGTTTCCCCGTCCGCGGCCCAGGGCGTCGGTACGTGCCAGTGCCGTCAGGCCACGGCCGATTTGTGTCCTGTCCCAGCGTGATCTATCCTGGTCGGCGAGCAGGACCGGGCTGCCGTCGTGGTTCACGCGCGCTGGGAACCGGGATGCCTGGAATTCCATGAGTGCGACGAGTCCATGGACTTCGGGCTCCCGGGGGAGCAGGCCGGCGAGCACCCGGGCCAGGCGCAGGGCTTCGTTGGCGATGTCTGTGCGGATCCACCGTTCTCCGGTTGTGGCGGCGTAGCCTTCGGTGAAGATGAGGTACAGCACCGCCAGTACCGCGTTCAGCCGCCCGTTCCACTCGTTTGGTTCGGGGGGTTCGAAGGGTACGCGGGCGGCCGAGAGAGTCTTCTTTGCCCGGACGATGCGCTGCTGGACGGTGGCGACGGGAACGAGCAGCATGCGTGCGATTTCCTCGCTGGTCAGGCCACCGACGGTTCGCAGCGTCAACGCGACCTGGCCCTCGCGCGAGAGCACGGGGTGGCAGGCGGTGAAGATGAGCCGAAGCACGTCGTCGGGGATCGGCTGCCACTGGTCCTCGGTCATTTCCGTGAGGTCGTGGGCCATCGCGCGGTAGCGTTCGTCGAGCCGCTCGCGGCGGCGCCAGGCGTCGATGGCCTTGCGTTTCGCCACGGCCGTGAGCCAGGCGCCCGGATTATTCGGGACGCCTGACTCGGGCCATTGCGTGAGGGCATCGATCAGGGCTTCCTGGGCGAGATCTTCCGCCAAACCCACGTCGCCGGTCACTTTGGCAAGCGTTGCGATGATCCGCGCGCTTTCGATCCGCCACACGGCGTCCAGGGTTCGCTGGATCGCCGGCACGGCGGCGAGGTGCTTGTCAACCATATCGCTAGGGCTGGTTGAGTTCCTCGCGCCAGCCGGCTTCCTTTTGGAGGAACTCGTTGTCGGCGAAGTCTTCAAAGTCACTCATATCGGTCACGCGGCGGACTTCGAGTTTGCTTCCCGGGCCCAGGGGGCAGCGGCTTGCCCACTGGACCGCTTCTTCCTTGCTGGCGGTCTGGATGATCCAGAACCCGTTGAACAGTTCATGGGTTTCCCCGTACGGGCCGTCGGTAACGATGGGCTCCTCCGCGGAAAAGTCGACAACGAACGCGTCGCTCATGTCATCGGCGAGCCCCTCACCGGCCAGCAGCACCCCGGCCTTCATGAGCGATTCGTTATAGGCGCCCATGGCATTGATGATCTGTTCGATGTCCGCAGCTTCGTAGGCCTTCTTGGCCTCTGCCGTAGCGCGCATAATCAGCATGAACTTCACGGTTCTTCTCCTTTTGATGAGAACGCCTAATGCGTCCTTCTACTATGGCGTCGAACGGGCAAGCACCGGATCGACAACGACTACAAAAAAATAAATATTTTCGGACACAACTGCCGCGAGCTCCGGCGCCCATTTTTGGAGCGCTGGCCTCAAGGCGGATCGGCTTGTCTGTCTTAGCCGTTGGGCGCCTCTGCAGGGGCCTCGTGGTCGGACCGGTCGTACTCGTACCTAACGCGATCGCGGTGGACGCGCTTTGGAGCACCGACCACATTGGCGGGTACAGGAGGATCCTTCTCATCATCAGAACTCATGAGGCTCATCCTAGGGGCAACGAAGGGTTGGGGTAGTTGTAAACCCAGCCCATCTTTTCGGGCCATGACATGTAAAGGTTCTTCGGCGCTCCATCCCATGTAATGGGCTGAATCGGCGTCGCCTTCAAGGTCATAGTGGGAGGATCCCTAGGATTCTCTATTTCCCGTGGATAGTCTGGGAGAGGACGCCACCCTACGCGAGGGCCAGTGAGAACGTGATTAAAGCAGTTGCTGCGGTGATCGGCCGCCGGAACAATGTCACCATACTCGGCCGGGATGGTGGGCCTGTGATGATGTTTGCCCACGGTTTTGGCTGCGATCAGGCCATGTGGCGGAAGCTGCTGCCATATTTTGTTGATGATTACCGGCTGGTGCTTTTTGATCATGTTGGTGCGGGACACTCCGACATCAGCGCCTATGACTGGGAGAAATACGGGTCCCTGGATGGGTACGCGTCGGACCTGCTGGAAATTTGCGCAGCCCTTGAACTTGAGGACGTCATCCTTGTTGGCCACAGCGTCAGCACAATGATCGCCGTGATCGCCGCAGTGCAGGACCCCAACCGTTTCTCCCACCTTGTCCTGCTTGCTCCTTCACCCCGTCATACCGATGACCCGTACGACGGCTACGTGGGCGGGTTTTCGCGGGAAGACATCGAGGGTCTGCTGGCAGCCCTGGACAGTAACTATTTCGCCTGGGCCGCGGCCCTGGCGCCCTTGGTCATGGGCAACCCGCAGGAGCCGGAACTGGCGGAGGACCTGCGTCTTAGCTTCTGCCGGACAAATCCGTCCATCGCACGGCACTTCGCTGGGGTGACTTTCTTTTCCGACACCCGCCCTGAACTGGAAAAGTTGCGCACCAAGTGCCTGATTCTGCAGTGCTCCGACGATCGGCTTGCTCCGCCTGAGGTGGGCGCCTACCTGCACCAGAATCTGGAACACAGCACCCTGGTGCAGTTGCAGGCCACCGGGCACTGCCCCCACGTCAGCGCTCCGGAGGAAACGGCCCGGGCGATTTTGCACTACCTCGACACCCGCGGCACACCCCATCTCGGCAAATAAGCCCGATGTTCTGGAACAGGCTTTAAGCCCAACCGGACAGTACCTGCGCTACGCCAAAATGGGAGGGTTTCGCGCCCCTCGCTCTCCTTGGGCACCACCAAAGTGACTTTTCATTACTCGAACCAAATGTGTCCCGCATCACATCCGGTTGCTTCCGTGCGGCTCTTCCGACAACCCTTGCATCACCTCATTTTTAGCGCTTGTCGGCGCGTGCCCAACGAAGGAGCACCACCTATGACTGACGTTCTTTGGTTTTCTGACCTTGGCCTGTCCGATCTCGACCAAGTCGGCGGCAAGAACGCCTCGCTCGGAGAGATGGTCCGGAACCTTGCCTCGGCAGGGGTCAAGGTTCCGGACGGTTTCGCTACCACGGTTGACGCCTACCGGCGTTTCCTGGCCGAATCCGGGCTGGACAGCCGGATCGAGGACATCCTGGAGGGCCTGGACAGCGGCGATGTGGCCGCGTTGACCCTGGCCGGAAAGCAGATCCGCGACCTAATCCGCAGCACCCCTTTCGCTCCTGGTTTCGAGGAGCAGATCCGTGCCGCCTACCACCGGCTGACGGGCAAGCACGGAGGAGACGTGTCCTGGGCGGTGCGCTCCAGCGCCACGGCGGAGGACCTGCCCGATGCTTCCTTCGCCGGGCAGCAGGAGACCTTCCTAAACATCCGGGGCGTGGACAACGTCCTGTTCGCCATCAAGGACGTCTTCGCCTCGCTCTACAACGACCGCGCCATTGCGTACCGCGTACACCACGGGTTCATCCACTCGGAAGTGGCACTCTCGGCGGGCGTGCAGCGCATGGTCCGCTCCGACGTCGGCGCATCCGGCGTGATGTTCACCATGGACACCGAGACGGGCTTCACCGACGCGGTCTTCATCACCTCCTCCTACGGCCTCGGTGAGGCCGTCGTCCAGGGCGCCGTGAACCCTGACGAGTTCTACGTGCACAAGCCGGCGCTCGCAGCCGGCCGGCCGGCCGTGCTCAAGCGCGGCCTGGGCGAAAAGGCCGTCCAGATGATCTACACGGAGTCCGAGGAGTTCGGAAAGACCGTGGACTTCGTGCCCGTACAGCCGGACCAGCGCCGCCGCTTCAGCCTCACGGATGAAGAGGTGGAGCAGTTGGCCCGGCACGCGCTCGCCATCGAGGCGCACTACGGCCGCCCGATGGACATCGAGTGGGGCAAGGACGGGGTGGACGGGGAGCTGTACATCCTCCAGGCCCGGCCCGAGACCGTCGAATCCCGCAAGGCCTCCGGCACCATCTCCCGCTACACCCTCACCGAACACTCCGCTGTCCTGGCCGAGGGCCGGGCCATCGGCCAGCGCATCGGCGCCGGCCAGGTGCGGGTGCTCACCTCCATCGACCAGATGGCCTCCTTTCAGACGGGTGACGTCCTGGTGGCGAACATGACCGACCCCGACTGGGAACCGATCATGAAGAAGGCTGCCGCGATCGTCACGGACCGCGGCGGGCGCACCTGCCACGCAGCCATCATTGCGCGCGAACTTGGTATCCCGGCCGTCGTCGGTACCGGCAACGCCTCCCGGGTCCTGGCCGACGGCGCACCCGTCACCGTCTCCTGCGCCGAGGGTGAGGCCGGCTTCGTCTACGAAGGACTGCTCGACTACACGCTGCAGGAAACCAGCCTGGACACCATGCCGCCGGCGCCGGTCAAGATCATGATGAACGTCGGCACCCCCGAGCAGGCCTTCAGCTTCGCCAAGCTTCCGAACCACGGCGTCGGCCTGGCCCGGCTCGAATTCATCATCAACCGGCAGATCGGCATCCACCCCAACGCCCTGCTGGCCGTGGCGGGAGAGATCGAGCGGCCGGACTCGCTGTCCGACTACACAATTCGGCAGATCCGGGAAAAGACCGCTGCCTACGACGGCCCGCGGGACTACTACGTCAAGCGCCTCGCGGAGGGCATTTCCACCATCGCCGCGGCGTTCGCGCCGGAACCGGTGATCATCCGGCTCTCGGACTTCAAGTCAAACGAGTACGCCAACCTGGTGGGCGGTCCCGCCTTCGAGCCCTCCGAGGAGAACCCGATGATCGGGTACCGGGGCGCGTCCCGGTACCTCTCGGAATCATTCCGCAAGGCCTTCGAACTCGAGTGCGAAGCCCTGAAATATGTCCGCAACGAGATGGGCCTGACCAACATCAAGATCATGGTTCCGTTCGTCCGCACCCTGGACGAGGCCCGCGGCGTCACCGAGCTCCTTGCTGCCAATGGGCTGAGCCGGGGTGAAAACGGGCTGGAAATCGTGATGATGTGCGAACTGCCCGCCAACGCCCTGCTCGCCGACGAGTTCCTGGAGTACTTCGACGGCTTCTCCATCGGCTCCAACGACCTGACCCAGCTCACCCTGGGACTGGACCGTGACTCGGCCCTGGTGGCCGAAGGGTTCGATGAACGCAACCCCGCCGTCACCAGGCTCCTCGAAATGGCCATCGCCGCCTGCCGCGCCAAGGGCAGGTACGTGGGTATCTGCGGCCAAGGCCCCAGCGACCACCCGGACTTCGCCGAGTGGCTGCTGGAGCAGGGCATCAGCTCCATCTCGCTTAACCCGGACGCCGTCACCGAAACCTGGCTCCGCCTGGCGCGCACAAGCACCCGCTCCAGCAACCGTTCCGCCGTCTGAATGACCGAAAGCCAAAAGAACACCGTGGGGGCGGGAAACCCGTCCGCCCCCACGGTGTTCTTTCTCTCGGACAGCACCGGCATCACGGCCGAAACGCTCGGCAACACGTTGCTCACCCAGTTCCCCGGCCAGCCCCTGGAGCGCCGGACCATCCCGTTCATCACCACCGTGGAGCAGGCCCAGGAGGTGGTGGCGGTCATCAACCAGCTCGCCGCGGCCGGGCCTCGGCCGATCGTCTTTTCGACCGCCGTCAGCCAGGACGTCCGCTCCGTCCTGGCCCGCAGTCGAGGCCACTTTTTCGACCTGATCGGCGCCCACCTCGGCCAGCTGGAAGATGCCTTGGGCTCCTCCGCCAGCGGCCAGCCTGGCCAGGCCCACGGAGTGGGCGACGCCGTCCGCTACCAGTCGCGGATGGCCGCCGTCGAGTATGCCATCGAGCACGACGACGGCCAGTCGCTGCGTGCGCTGGAGCGCGCTGAACTGATCCTCATCGCCCCGTCGCGCTGCGGCAAAACCCCCACCACCATGTACCTGGCGCTGCAGCACGGCATCCTCGCCGCGAATTTCCCCCTGGTGGAGGAAGACTTCGCCAGCCTGTCCCTGCCACAACCCCTGCTGCCCTTCGCCAACAAATGCTTCGGGCTTACGTCCCAGCCTGTCCGGCTCAGCCAGATCCGCCAGGAACGCCGTCCTGGCAGCGCCTACGCATCGCTGAACCAATGCAGCTTCGAGTTGCGCAACGCCGAGGACATGTACCGGGCCAACAATGTGCCCTACGTGAACTCGGCGTCGATGTCGGTTGAGGAAATTTCAGCCACCGTCCTCCAGCGGATGCAGCTGCACCACTAGGAGAGGCTGTCAGGCAAGCGGGGCAGGCCCGAGGTCCTCCAGCAGTTTCTGCATGGCCACGTACGCCCTGTTCCGGTAGGCGATCAGTTCAGGGATGCGCTCCGCCGGGACGTTGAGGAACCCTGCCCCGGTCTTGGTGCCCAGCTTCCCGGCGTCCACCAGGTCGGAAAGGATTTTCGGGGTGGCGAACCGGTCCGGGAAATCCTGTTGCAGTGACTGGTAGCAGAAGCTGTACACGTCCAGGCCGGCCATGTCCGCGATGGCAAAGGGGCCGAAGAACGGCAGCCGGAAGCCGAAGGTGGTTCGGACCAGGGTGTCGACGTCATCCGCCGTAGCAATGCCCTGCTCCACCAGCTGCGCTGCCTCGTGGAACAGGGCGTACTGCAGGCGGTTCAGCACGAAACCGGTGACGTCCTTAACCACGGCGGTTTGCTTGCCGGCCGCATGCACCAGCTCCCGGACAGCGGCCACGGTGGCTGCAGAGGTACCGGCATGCGGGATGATTTCCACGCCCGGGATGAAGGGTGACGGATTGGAGAAGTGCACTCCGAGGAACCGTTCCGGCTGCGCGACCGGCACGGACAACTCCGCGATGGAGATGGTGGACGTGTTGGAGCCGATGATGGCATCCGGCCGCGCTGCCCCGCTGATCCGCGCGAGGGTCTGGTGCTTGATGGCGATGACTTCGGGGACGGCTTCCTCGATGAAGTCCGCGTCCGCCACTGCCTCCTCGATGTCCTTCGCGGCCCACAGGTTCTGCTTCAGGGTTTCCGTGGCGCCGGCAGGAAAGAGGCCGTCCGCCACGAACTGATCGGACTCCCGCAGGAGCCTGTCGTAGTTGTCCTGTGCCACCTCGGCGGACACATCGGACAGTGCCACGCGGGCGCCGCCCAGGGCGAGGACCTGGGCGATTCCGCCGCCCATGTACCCGGAGCCGACAATGGCAATGCGCCTGGCGGTGCCGCCCGGCGTGGTGGTGTTGGTGGCTGGTTCGGTCATGGTCAGACTGCCTTCGGGGATTCGGGCTCATAGGAGCAGATGGCGTCCACCTTGGCGGCGGAGGGGGAGGATTCGTCGAAGCGGTAGCCGAGCCAGTCGCCCACGAGTTTCTTGGCCAGCTCAAGGCCGATGACGCGCTGGCCCATGGTGAGCACCTGCGCGTTGTTGCTCAGCACCGAGCGCTCAACGGAGTAGGCGTCATGGGCGGTGACGGCACGGACGCCCGGCACCTTGTTCGCCGCAATGGCCACGCCCAGTCCTGTTCCGCAGATCAGCAGCGCGCGGTCCGCTTCGCCGCCAGCAACTTTGCGGGCGGCATTTACGGCAACGTGCGGGTAGGCCGTGGGGTCGTCAGCACCGACGCCCACATCCACAACGGATGCGACGCGGCTGTCCGACTCCAGCAGCGCCTTCAACGCTTCCTTGTATTCGACGCCGGCCTCATCGTTGCCGATGACAATGCGCCATCCTGCCGCTGCCTGCTGGTCCGTACTCATGCGTTTGCTCCATCTCCGGCCACCGAGGCCGACCGGGAACCATCAAGGGAAGAATCAAAAGCTCCGAGGCAGTCGGCGACCCTGCCCGCAATGAGGGCGAAGGACACCGCGCCGGGGTCGGGGTGGCCCAGGCTCTTTTCGGCCAGCGGGCGGGCCCTGCCCAGCCGCGGGCGGAGTGAGGCGGTGGAGTCGGCGGCGGCACGCGCGGCTGCCGCCCCGGCGGCCAGGGCGGAAGCAACGGGAGCGCCGCCGTTGAACGCCGACTGGAAGGCGCCGCGGAAGGGCAGCAATGCGTCCACCATTGTTTTGTCCCCGGGGACGGCCTTGCCCAGGGCGGTGACGGCGTCGGTGAAGGCGGTCACGACGACGTCCGCGTCCTGGCGCCGGTAGGAGGCCTTGTTGCCGAAGGTCCTTCCGGCGGCCTGCAGGGCAGAGCCCCACAGCGCCCCGGAAGTTCCGCCGGCGCGTTCGCTCCAAGCTTCTCCAGCGGCGGTGAGGACCCGCTGTACCGATGCGCCGGCGACCGAGACGTCCCGGGCCGCAGCGGCCGCCGCCTCGGCGCCGCGGCGCATGCCGATGCCGTGGTCGCCGTCGCCGGCGATGGCATCAAGCCTGCCCAGTTCCGATTCATGGTCCGCGACGGCGTCCCGCACCTGCGCGAGCAGGGCGGCTGCAAGCCTGCCCAGCTCAGCCGCTGCCACCGTCGTCTCTTCCGTTTCCACGGCCGCAGGGTGCGCTGGCCCGGCCGTTTCCCGCCGTTCCCGTCGCTCCCGCGGAGCCATGCTGCCCTTGCGGTATCCGGGGGTGTCAGCTGGGGCGGACCAGTAGCGCTCCAGATCATCGTCCAGCCAGAGCAGCGTGAGGGACAGCCCGGACATGTCCAGGCTGGTTACCAGTTCGCCGCATTCCGGCTCCACGATGGTCAGCCCGGCGGCCGTGAGGAGCTTTTCGATCTTGCCGTAGAGCAGGAACAGCTCCTCGTACTTGACCCTGCCAAGGCCGTTAAGGATGGCCACCACCCGGTCGCCTGCGTCGTCGGGCTTGTCCTTGAGCAGCCGGGAGACGAGCAGTTCCGCGAGTTCGGAGGCCGTGGGGAAGGGGTGTTCCGAGATCCCGGGTTCGCCGTGGATGCCGAGCCCCAGTGACATCTGCCCGGCGGGCACGTGGAACAGCGGTTCTGCAGCCCCCGGCAGGGTGCAGCCGTCAAAGGCCACGCCGAGGGTACGGGTGCGGTGGTTGGCGCGGAGGGCGAGCTGCTCGACGGCGTCCAGGTCGAGTCCCGCTTCCGCAGCGGCACCGGCGACCTTGAACACTGTCAGGTCGCCGGCAATACCGCGGCGTTTGTCGATCTGGTCGATCGGGGCGCTGGCGATGTCATCCGTGGCCAGGACGGTGCGGGTCTCGATGCCCTCCGCATTGAGCCGCTGCTGCGCCTCGCCGAAGTGGATCACGTCCCCGGCGTAGTTCCCGTAACTCAGCAGCACACCGCCGCCGGCGTTCGCGGCCTTGGCCACGCGGTATACCTGGCCTGCCGACGGCGAGGTGAAGATGTTCCCGCACACCGCGCCTGCGGCCAGGCCCGGCCCCACCAGTCCGGCGAAGGCGGGGTAGTGGCCGGAGCCGCCGCCCACCACCACGGCCACCTGGCCCGTGGGCATCTCGGTGGAGCGGACCACGCCTCCGTCCACGCGGGCCACGTAGGCGCGGTTGGCGGCGACGAAACCGGTCAGCGCCTCGTCCACAAAGTCGGCGGGGTTGTCGTAAATCTGCGTCATGGTTCCCTCAATGAATCCTTGCTGGAAAGGCGGTGCTGCGTGCAGGTAAGGCCTACACCTTGGCGAGGTCCGCCGTCGGCTGCTGCCGCCCCTGTGACACCTGGCTCCCGCCGAGTGCATAGCCGTCCCGCTTGGGAAGGACATGCCGGCGCAGGTATTCCTGGTTGCCGGCTGACACGCTCAGGCCGTCCCCGCCGTAGTGTTCGGTGCAGAGGATGCCCTGGAAGCCGACGGACAGGGCGACCTTGAAGGCCTCGCGGTAGTTGATGAGACCGCTTTCCATCGGAGCCGGCATGGTCACGTACGTTCCGCGGGCAACGTCCTCGTCGCGGTAGTAGTTCTTCATGTGCCAGTAGTTGGCGTAGGGCAGCGTTTTGGCCACCAGCTCCCGCCAGTCCTCAACCGGCCGGTGCAGCCGGACCAGGTTGCCCAGGTCCGGGTTGAGGCCCACGTTCGCCAGCCCGATGTCCTGGACGAGGCGCACGGAGGAGTCCGCTGTGCCGAGGTATGTGTCCTCGTACATCTCGAGCGAGAGCAGGACACCCACCTCGGCCGCGTGCCGGCCCAGTTCCCGGAGGCGGACGACGGCGTTGCCCCAGGTTTCCCTGTCTCCCGCCGGGTCCTTGTGGCCTTCCACCGTCCAGAACCACAGCTGCTGCTGCTGTTCCGGGGTGATGGCTTGGTGGAGTCCGACCGAGACCACCTCGCAGCCCAGTTCCGCGGCGGCGTCGATAGTGCGGTGGCTGTAAGCCAGGTTGGCTTCCCAGTTGCCTTCCTCGATGACGCTGCGCCGGATGGCGGAGATGGCGGGGAGGCCGACGCCCGCGTCCGCCGCTGTCTGCTTGAACTCGGCCAGGCGCTCCCGGCCGAGGTCTCCGGGGCGGACCCAGCTGTCCGTCAGGTCCGCGTTGGCAAACCCGGCGTCCTTCACCTCCCTGAATGCTTCAGCCCAGACGCCCGCATCCGCGTCATTGGCGTTGACTCCTCCGGTGCCGGTAGCAGGGAACGGCAGCATGGCCGCGGCGATGGGCCAGTTGTCCGCTGTGTAGGCCATGACTAGGAAGCTTCCTGGGCCTGCAGCGCGTCCACGTCCTCTGTTAGGACGGTCAG
This sequence comes from Pseudarthrobacter sp. NamE5, assembly GCF_005796225.1. Classification (GTDB taxonomy): domain Bacteria; phylum Actinomycetota; class Actinomycetes; order Actinomycetales; family Micrococcaceae; genus Arthrobacter. Next base: position 272,072 of record NZ_VAHO01000001.1, on the reverse strand, counting down.
TTCCACGCTTACCGGCCGCTCCACCGTGCTGTTGATGCGGACGGCCGCACCGCTGTGCGCTGATTCGAGCACCGACTCCATGACCTCCAGGGCGTGGTAGGCGAGGGCACCGCCGGCGCGGGGTTCCGCCCCAGGCGCGGTTGCGGCAAGATCCGCAATGCCGAACCCGCGTCCCGCATCAACGTACCCGGCCGACACCGGAAGGGTCTCCCACGCATCGGCACCCAGCGAGAACAGCTCCACCTCACCGTCAAAGTGGTTGGGATCCGGAACCACCAGCGATCCGCGCTCACCGTGGATCTCGATGTTCGGCGACTTGGACTTTACGGCGTCGAAGCTCATGAACAGGGTGGACAGCGCGCCGGAGGCATGGGTCAGGACACCGGTGACATGGGAATCGATGGTCACGGGGATCTTTTCACCCTGCCGCGGGCCGGAGCCGATGGTCCGCTCATTGCGGGTGTGGCTCGCGGCGCCCACCACCGAGACCACCGGCCCCAGCAGGGTCACCAGGGCGGTCACGTAGTACGGGCCCATGTCCAGCAAGGGTCCGCCGCCGGGCTGGTAGTAGAAATCCGGGTTCGGGTGCCAGCGCTCGTGGCCGGGGGTCACCATGGTGGCGCTCGCAGAGACCGGTGCGCCGATGAGCCCGTCGTCGATCGCCTTGCGTGCCGTCTGGATGCCGGTGCCAAGGACCGTGTCAGGAGCGCAGCCGACGACGACGCCCGCCTCCCGCGCTGCGTCCAGCACCTGCCGCGCCTCCTCAGTGGTGGCGGCGAGAGGCTTCTCGCCGTACACGCTCTTGCCCGCCGCGATCGCCTTCAGCGCCACCTCGGCGTGCGCCGCCGGGATGGTCAGGTTCAGGACCAGTTCGACGTCGTCCGCGGCCAGGAGGTCGTCCACGGACACGGCACGGACGCCCTCGTACTGCTCCGCCACGGCGTGGGCGCGTGCCGGATCCAGGTCCGCGACCGCCACGAGATCGACGTCATTGAGCTTCCGGAAGTTGGCAAGGTACTGCGCGATGATGGCGCCGCAACCAATGATTCCTACTTTCAACGGCTTGCCCACAGCAGGCCCCTTTCAATGATGGTGCGGACGTTCCGGTCCTGGAGGATTTCGACCCTGTGGCCGGGGGTGGCCACGAAGATGCGGCCCTTGCCCCACTGCCGGGTCCAGATGGCGGGGGAGGTGACCTCGCGGTTCCAGGGGTCCCACTCCCGGACCTTCTGGGTGGTGGTGGCCAGGACGTCGATGTAGTCGTCGGAGAGGACCCAGTACTGCTCGGTCACCAGGTCAAAGTCCTCGATGCCCTTGGTGATGGGGTGCTCGGCCGCTGCCGGCAGCATGTTCACCGTGTAGGGCACGTAGTTGTCCGACTGCTCGCCGGTGCACTCGTCCGGGTGCTTGCCCGGGTGGCAGGCGAACTGGCCACCAATCAGGTGCAGGTAGTCGGAGGTGTTGCGGTAGGAGTCGGCAATGCCGCCGTGCCACCCGGCCAGGCCGGTGCCGTTTTCCACGGCAGCCCGCAGCCCGGCGAACTCGTCCTTTTCAATGGTGCTCATGGTCATGCACTGCATGATCAGGTCCACCCCGGCCATGTAGTCAGCGTCGGCGTAGATTTTGGGGGATTCCTCCACCCTGACCTCGTAGCCCTGCTCCTTGAGGTAGGGGATGAACTCTTCAGTGGCTTCGACTGGCTGGTGTCCGTCCCAGCCGCCGCGCACCACCAGGGCGCTCTTGGATTCTGTCATGGGGATTCCTTTGTTTGAGGACCGGCGAAGATGTGCCGGTGAAGCGGGTGGTCCGGGTCAGCGGCTGGCAAAGGCGGCATCAAAGGCAGCTGCAGGCGGGGCGATTCGGGCGAGTTCCTGCACCATAGCCAGTGCCTGCGGTGCACCGATGAGGCGGTCCATGCCGGCGTCTTCCCACTCGATGCTGGTGGGGCCGCTGTAGCCGATGGCGTTCAGGGTCCGGAAGATCCGGTTCCACTGCACATCGCCGTGCCCGGCGGTGACAAAGTCCCAGCCGCGGCGCGGATCCGCCCAAGCGAGGTGGGAGCCCAGCCGCCCGTTGCGGCCGTCGAGCTGCCGGACGGATTCCTTCACGTGGACATGGAGGATGTGTTCCGCGAAGTCCTGCAGGAACATCACCGGATCCAGGTCCTGCCAGATGAAGTGGGACGGGTCAAAGTTCAGCCCGAAGCTCTTCCGGTGGCCGATGGCCTCCAGGGTGCGCTTCGCGGTCCAGTAGTCGTACGCGATTTCGGACGGGTGGACCTCCAGTGCGAAGCGGACACCCTCCTCCTCGAAGACGTCCAAAATCGGGTTCCAGCGGTCCGCGAAGTCCTGGTAGCCGGCGTCGATCATTGCCTGGGAGGCGGGCGGGAACATGGCTACGGCTTTCCAGATGGCGGAGCCGGTGAATCCGGTCACCGTCTTAACCCCCAGCCGGGCAGCTGCCCGGGCGGTGTCCTTCATCGACTCCGCGGCCCGGCGGCGTACTCCTTCGGGGTCTCCGTCGCCCCAGATTTCCGGGGACAGGATGCCCTGGTGGCGTTCGTCAATGGGGTCGTCGCACACTGCCTGCCCGGTGAGGTGGTTGGCGATCGCGTAAACCTTCAGGTTGTTTTTCTCGAGGATGTCCAGCCTGCCCTGGAGGTAGTTGTCGTCCTCGGCTGCCCGGTGCGGGTCCAGGTGGTCACCCCAGCAGGCGATTTCCAGTCCATCGAAGCCCCACTCGCCGGCGAGCCGGGCCACTTCCTCGAAGGGCAGGTCGGCCCACTGGCCGGTGAAAAGCGTGATGGGTCGTGTCATGGGTGTTCCTTCTCCTGTACTCACGTCAGACCTTCTGCCACTGGCTGGAGTTCGCGGCACTGGACTCCACCGCGGCGAGGACCCGCTGGACCTGCAGTGCGTCCGCAAAGGACGGTTCAGGCTGCCGGCCTTCACCGATGGCGCCGACGAGGTCTACCACCTGGTGCGTGAAGCCATGCTCGTAGCCCAGTCCGTGGCCCGTGGGCCACCAGTTCCCCACGTAGGGGTGCTCCGGCTCGGTGACGAAGATCCGGCGGAAGCCGGCGTCGGGGGATTCAGCGGCGTCGTAGAAGTTCAGGACGTTCATGTCCTCAAAGTCGAAGGTGAGGGAGCCCTTGGTTCCGTTGACCTCCAGGCGCATCGCGTTCTTCCGGCCCAGCGCGTAGCGCGTTGCTTCAAAGACGCCTATCGTGCCCGTGGCGCCAGCGCCGCCGTCGAACTTTGCGCTGAAGATCGCCGCGTCGTCAACGGTGACGGGTCCCCGGGGCGTGTCGCTGCTGATGTCACCGTGGCCGCCAAGGCCCACCATTTCGCCGGCAAGCGGACGCTCCGTAACAAACGTTTCAAGCAGCGCGGACACGCCGCTGATGTTCTGGCCCGTAACCCACTGAGCCGCATCGATGCTGTGCGCTCCGATGTCTCCCAGCGACCCGGACCCGGACTTGCTCTTGTCCAGCCGCCAGGTCATGGGGGCGTCTGCGTCCGACAGCCAGTCCTGCAGATACTGGGCCCGGACGTGGCGGATGTCGCCGAGCCGGCCCTGTTCCACGAACCGCTTGGCCAATGCCAGGGCAGGGGTCCGGCGGTAGCTGAAGCCGCACATTGACATGATCCCCTGCTTGGCGGCGGTCTCCGCGGCCAGTGTCATCCTCTCCGCTTCCGCCACAGTGTTCGCCAGCGGCTTTTCGCACAAAACGTGCTTGCCGGCTTCAAGGGCTGCGATGGCGATCTCGGCATGGGTGTCGCCCGGCGTGCAGATGTCGATGAGGTCGATGTCGTCCCGCTCGATCAGGCGGCGCCAGTCCGTCTCGACTGACTCCCAGCCCAGCTTGTCTGCTGCGGCGCGTACGCCCTCGGCGTTCCTGCCAGCGACGGCGGTGAGTTCCGGCTGCAGCGGCAGGTCGAAGAACCGGGGCGCCGTGCGCCAGGCGTGGGAGTGGGCTGCACCCATGAAGGCATAGCCCACCATGCCAACCCGCAGGGGCTTTGCGGTGGTCATATGATTGTCCTTTCTATTTGCTGAAGCCGGCGGTGAGGCCGCTGAGCAGCTGGCGGCGGCCGACGACGTAGAGCACCAGGATGGGCAGCGTGCTCAGCATCACCGAGGCGAGAACGGCCGGGATGTTGACGCTGTACTCGCCCTGGAAGGTCCACAAAGCCAGGGGCAGGACGCGCAGGTCGGGGCTCTGGGTGAGGACCAGCGGAAGCAGGAACCCGTTCCAGACGTGCAGGCCGTTGTAGATGGCGACCGTCACGATGGCCGGACGGGTCAGCGGGAGGGCCAGCCGCCACATGATCTGCCACTCGCTGCAGCCGTCCAGCCGCATGGACTCGAACAGTTCGTTCGGCACGTCGCGGATGAAGTTGGACAGGATCAGCACCGTCAGCGGGATGGCAAAGGCAATGGACGGCAGGATCAGTGCCAGCAGGCTGTCGTACAGGTTTAGCCGGATGATCATCAGATAGATCGGGATGATCGTCGCCTGGAGCGGGATCGCCAGGCCCATCAGGAACATCCCGTTGACCAGTTTGAGGAACCTGCCGCTGCCCCGGACGATGGCGAAGGAGGCCATGAAGGAAATCAACACTGCCGGGGCGACAGCACCGATGGTGACGATGGCACTGTTCATGAAGTACCTGGCGAAATTCGCCTCAATAACCAGCTGGTAATTCTCCAGCGTGGGCGAGGTGGGAAGCGCCAGCGGGTTCTGGCCGAAATAGCCTTCCTGGGTCTTCAGGCTGGTGATCACCACGTAGTACACCGGGATGATGATGATGGCCAGCCAGAGCCAGCCGCCCATCCCTGCAGGGATGTTGAGCCGCCGCAGCCGGGACCCGAAGCCCCGCGTGCGGGCTGCTGAGCTGGTGGGGGAGCCGGCCCTGGCTTCCTCCGTGTTGGTGTTCAAGACGGTACTCACGCTACAGACCTTCCAACTGGCTGCCGTGCTTGTCCTTGCCTCCAAGGCGCTGGAGGAGCAAGGCAAGGGCAAGGCCGATGACTACGAGAATGACGGCGATGACGCTCGCCGGGCCCATCAGGTTGGCCCGGAAGCCCCGCAGGTACATGTCCAGGGCCAGGATCCGGGTGGAGTTGCCCGGTCCGCCGCCGGTGAGGACGAAGATCAGGTCGAAGTACGTCAGCGACCCCACCACCATCAGCGTGGACGAGGTGATGATGGTGTACTTCAACTGGGGCAGGGTGATGTGGAAGAACTGCTTGATGGTACCCGCGCCGTCGATCTCCGCCGCCTCGTACAGGGACTTCGGGATTTGCCGCACGCCGCCTTGGTAAATCAGCGTATGGAACGGCACGAACTGCCAGGCGATCACAAAGATGACCAGGCCCAGGGCGAGGTGCGGAACCCCCAGCCAGTCCTGTGCCAGGAACGGCAGTCCAAGGCCGGTGGCAAGGCCGAAGTTCGGATCCAGCAGCGCCTTGAAGGCAATGGCTACCGCAGCCGAGGAGAGCAGCAGGGGCAGGAAGTACAGCACCGCCAGGGCGGCCCGGTACCGCTGGCTTCCTGCGGTAAAGACCCCCAGGAGGAGGCTGATCGGAGTCTGGACGAGCCAGGAGGCGATCATAATCAGGAAGGTCAGCCCCAGGGCGTTGTACAGCCCCGGGTCCGCGAGGACGGCGAGCCAGTTGTCCATTCCTGCCACCCCGATGGAGCCGATGCCGTCCCAGTTGGCGAAGCTGAGGATGAATACCCCTGCCAGCGGCACCACGGCGAAGACCAGGAAGAAGAACAAGGCAGGCACGGTCAGCCACGCAAGCGCGGCCTTGCGCTTTTCAGTCTGTAGGGATTCGCCCCTGGTGACAGCAGTGCGGGGCGAAGTGGAGACGGTGTTACTCATTTTCCGAGGGTGGCATTCATGTTCTCGGCGAACTGCTGCGGCGTGATCGACTTCAGGAACAGCTGGTCGATGTTGTTCAGCAGGGCCTCGGCTGCGGTGGGGCTCAGCGCCTGGTCCCAGGACTGCTGGAAGTTCGGTGCGTTCTTGGCCAGGTCGTAGACGAAGTTCAGGAAGTCCTTGTCCTCGGACGTGTCCAGCTTGTCCTCGATGCCGTTGACGATGGGAACGGACCCGGAGGCGATGTAGGTGTCAATGACCGTCTCGGTCAGGATCCCGTCCTTGAAGAACTTCTTCGCAGACTCCTTCTCCTGGTCCGTGGCCTTGGAGGAGATCGACATGTACTGGGCAGGGTTTCCTACCCCGTTCTTGGGGTCGCCCTTGCCGCCGGCAACGGTGGGGAAGTGGACGAAGCCCAGTTTTCCGCTCTGGACGAAGTTCTGGCCGCCCTTCTTCATGGCGCCGTAGGTCCAGGAGCCGTGAAGCATCATGGCTGCCTTGCCCGTGAAGAGCAGGGCCTGGTCCGCGTTGGAGTCGGCGGCAATCGAGGAAAAGCCCTTGATGAAGCCTTCTGCCGAGACCAGTTCCTGGATCTTGGTGCCGGTCTCGATGACGGCCGGGTCCAGCCAGGCATCCGGCTTGCCTTCGAAGATGGCGTTAAAGACCTCGTGGCCGCCGATGCGGTCCAGCAGGTATTCAAGCCACATCATGGAGGTCCAGCGTGACTGGCCGCCGAGTGAGAAGGGGGCCACGCCCATGTCGTTGAAGGTCTTGACCAGCGACATGACATCGTCCCAGGTCTTGGGCGGCTGTGCGCCGGCCTTTTCGAACAGTTCCTTGTTGTAGAACAGGACAATGGGGGCGACGTACTGGTTGGGCAGTGCGTAAATCTTCCCGTCCACGGTTGCTGCGCCGAAGGAGGAGGGGAAGAACTTTTCCTTCAGGTCCTTGTTCTCCTCAAACCAGCTGGTGAGGTCCTCCACCTGGTTTGCCTCGGCGTAGGTCTTCAAGGTGCCGCCGCCCCAGCCGTAGATAATGGTGGGGGCCTGGCCGGCGCCGATGGCGGTCTTGATCTTGGTCTTGTACGCGTCGTTCTGGAAGTACGTCACCGCGATCTTGTTGTCCGGGTTTGCCGAATTGAAGGTGTCCACGGCCTTCTGCATGGTGGTCTGGTTCGGCTCGCCGGAGAGGTACCACATGCTGGCGCCCCCGCCGCCACTGGCCGTACCCGGTCCGGATGTCCCGCAGGCACTGGTGGCCGCTACGGCGAAGGGGGTGAGGGCGGCAAGTGCGAGGAAAGAGCGGCGGGAGGTCTGGGGCTGCTTCATTGCTTCTCCATCTGGAATTTGCTTCTTTGCAAGTATCGGAGCCGTGGCTCCGCTCCACTTTTCGAAATGTTTCGAACCTGTGGTTTAGATCACTCTCTAAACTAAAGCCCCTTTATCCGCCCCAGTCAAGAGGAAGCTGGCACAATTTTTGGTCAACCTTTCGGCCGAACGGACCCCTCTTGACGCTTGAAGCAGGCGTGTACAGAATGAGATTTCCGAAAGATTCGAAAGATTGCGATCGCCAATGACAACCAAAACGCCACATCGGACCAAGCCCACGCTCGCCTCGGTGGCGCGCCAGGCCGGCGTCTCGGCGCCCACAGTTTCCAAGGTGGTGAACGGCAGGGACGATGTTGCCCCCGAGACCCGGGCCCGCATCCTGGCCGCGCTGGAGCAGTCCGGCTACCAGTCACCACAGCTGCGGCGGCCGACGGCGGATACCGGCACCGTTGTTGAAGTGGTAATCGACGTGCTCGACTCGGCCTACATGATTGAGGTCCTCAACGGGATACTGCAGTTTGCAGCGGGCGCCGACGTGGAGATCCTGGTCAGCGTCACCGGCCGTGGAAACCCCAGCCTGCCCAGCCCGGAGCGGCGCGCCCAGCGCATGCTGGACGAGGGCAGGGCAGGGATGATCGTCGTTACTTCCGCTTTCAGCGAGGCGCAGCTGCAAGCGTTCCGGCGCCGCAAGATTCCCGTCGTCGTCATCGATCCGCTCAACCCGCCCTCGGCTGATGTGGTCAGCGTGGGAGCCACCAACTGGGCCGGTGGGAAGGCCGCCACGGAACACCTGCTGGACCTGGGGCACCGCCGTATCGCCTACATCGGCGGAATCGAGAACGCCGAGTGCAACCAGGCGCGGCTGCATGGCTACATGGCGGCCCTGATGGCCCGCGGTGTCACGGTGGATCCGCGGTACATCGTTTCGGGCGGCAGGTTCAGGCGGGAGAGCGGTGTTGAAGGGTTCCAGGAGCTGCTCAAGCTCGACCAGCTCCCTACAGCGATTTTTGCAGGCAGCGACACCATTGCACTGGGCGTCCTCAGCGAAGCGGGCCGCCACGGTGTCAAGGTTCCTGAGGACATCAGCCTCATCGGCTTTGACGGCACCAAGCAGGGCGCCGAATCCATCCCTTCGCTCAGCTCCGTAGCCCAGCCGCTGGAGGAGATGGGGCGGGCGGCGCTGCGATCGGTGCTGCGCCAGGCCGACGGCGAATTCCCCGATTCCCACCGGGTGGAACTTGCCACCCACCTCATCGTCCGCGACTCCACCGCCGCTCCCGCAACCGCTGAGCAGGAATGAAGCCGCAACGATGAAAATCACCAGTCTCGACACCGTCGTCGTCGACTTCTACCGGACAAACCTCATCTTCGTCCGACTGAACACCGATGCCGGCATCACCGGCGTCGCCGAGGCAACCCTTGAGGGGCAGGAACACGCCGTCCTCGGCGCCGTCGCGATCCTTGCCGACGCCGTGCGCGGCAAGGACCCCACGCGCATTTCCCAGACCATTTACGAACTCAACCGCGATGCCTACTGGCGCGGTGGGCCTGTGACGATGACAGCGCTCAGCTCCCTTGAAATGGCGATGTGGGATGTGTCCGCACGAGCCCTCGGTGTGCCGGTCCACCGCATGCTGGGCGGGCAGGTCCGGGACAGGGTCCGCGCCTACGCCAACGGCTGGTTCTCAGGGGCCACATCCCCTGAGGACTTTGCCGAGGCCGCTGTGCAGACGGTTGCCCAAGGTTTCCGCGGACTCAAGTGGGACCCTTTTGAAGCGGCGGATCTTACGCTCGGGCCGCGCGACCTTCGTCGAATGCTCGAGCCTGTTGCCGCCGTCCGGGACGCTGTTGGTGATGATGTGGAGCTGTTCATCGAAGGGCACGGCAGGTTCGACGTCCCCACTGCCATCCGTGTGGCCCGGGAACTTGAACAGTTCCAGCCGGTGTTCTTCGAAGAGCCGTGCCCTCCGGACGGCATCGACGCGCTGATCGAGGTCCGCTCCAAGTCTCCCGTGCCGATTGCGGCGGGGGAGCGGTGGTTCGGGCGGAGCACTTTCGTCCCCGTCCTCGCCAGGAACGCCGTTGACTACATCCAGCCGGACGTCACCCACGCCGGCGGCCTGCTGGAACTGTCCTTCATCTCCACGCTGGCAGCCGCCCACTACATTCCGTTCGCACCCCACAACCCCAGCGGCCCCCTTAGTACTGCCGCAACCTTGCAGCTTGGCGCCGCGCTGCCCAACTTCCGGTATCTCGAAATCATGGCCACCGACGTGCCGTGGCGCAGCGCAATTTCGAACGAGCGCCTCCAGCTGACGGAGGACGGCGAGGTGCTCATCCCTCAAGGTCCAGGCCTGGGCATCGAGCTCGATTTTGACGCGATGGCCGAGCACCCATTCACGGCCCATCCCATGCGGATCTTCACAGACGCCGTCGCCGACATCCGCCCGCCGGACGCCCGCTCCTACTTCAACCTCGAGCCCGTGCGGGGCTAACTGCCGGCAGCAAGCAGCAGCTGGATTTGCTGCGCGGCGTCACTGTCCTGAACGGGTGTGTAGATCACGATATGCAGGTCGGGGCGGTCGGAGGGTGAGACCTGGTGGTGCTCAAGCCTCAGGACGCCCACCGAGGGGTGGCGGAACAACCGTTCCCGGGATTCGAAGCCCAGGATGTCGTACCGGTCCCAGCCTTCCTTGAACTCTGCGCTCGTTTCCTTGAGCCGCTCCACCTGGTACGACAAGTCCGGATCGCCCAGCCGCTGCCCGGCTTCTGCCCGGAACTCGGCCAGGAACCTCCTGCTGGTGACGTCCCAGTCGGGCAGCAGTTCCTTCACATAGGGGTCGGTAAAGACGAGCCACAGCAGGTTCCGCTCTGGTGCGGCCACGTTGGCGATGTTGGGATACAGAGCGGCGTAGGCCCGGTTCCAGCCCATAACGCTCCAGTCCGGGGCCAAGGCGAAGGCCGGGTTGGGACCCAAGGCATCGAGGAGGCGCTGGATATGTGCCGGAGCATCGGCAGCCTCCGGACCGGCCGACACAGGCGCCGAATAACCGCCCAGTGACAGGACGTAGGAGCGGCCGGTCTCTGAAAGGTGCAGTGTCCGGGCCACAGCCTCGAGCACTTCCCGGGAAGGCCTGATGTCCCGTCCCTGCTCAAGCCAGGTGTACCAGGTGACACTGACCCCGGACAGGAAGGCCACTTCCTCCCGCCGCAGTCCGCGTTCACGGCGGCGCGCCACCGGCGGCAGTCCGTACTCGGACCGAAGCGCCTGGTCGCGGCGTGCCCGCAGGAAAAGGCCAAGTTCCCTGCGCTTCTCCCCAGCCTCTTTCACGGCAACTAACACTAGTACTCTGGTACTGCTACTACTAGTATCAGCACTGTCTTCCGCTGGCCGGGCAGGGGCGGCAGGATCGGTATCATGCCTCCTCTTCGTTCACGCACTGTCACCCACGGCCGCAACATGGCCGGCGCCCGCGCACTGCTGCGCGCCTCCGGCGTCGCCAACACGGACATCGGCAAGCCGATCATCGCCGTGGCCAACTCCTTCACCGAATTCGTCCCCGGCCACACCCACCTCGCCCCCGTGGGCCGGATTGTCTCCGACGCGATCCTCGCCGCCGGCGCCGTGCCGCGCGAGTTCAACACCATTGCCGTGGACGACGGCATCGCGATGGGCCACGCCGGCATGCTCTACTCTCTTCCGTCCCGGGACCTGATCGCCGACTCCGTGGAGTACATGGTCAACGCGCACTGCGCCGACGCCCTGGTCTGCATCTCCAACTGCGACAAGATCACCCCCGGCATGCTCATGGCCGCGCTGCGCCTGAACATCCCCACCGTGTTCGTTTCCGGCGGCCCCATGGAGGCCGGCCGCGTAACCCTGACCGACGGCTCCGTGCGCTCCCTGGATCTGGTGAACGCGATTGCCGACGCCGTGGACGAGTCCATCTCCGATGAAGACATCAACCTCATCGAAGAGAACGCCTGCCCCACCTGCGGTTCCTGCTCCGGCATGTTCACCGCCAACTCCATGAACTGCCTCACCGAGGCCATCGGCCTGTCCCTGCCGGGCAACGGCTCGGTACTTGCCACGCACACCGCACGCAAGGCGCTGTACGAGAAGGCCGGCTCCACCGTCGTCGAGCTGGTAAAGCGCTATTACGACGGCGACGACGCCTCCGTGCTGCCGCGCTCCATCGCCACCGCCAACGCCTTCGACAACGCGATGGCCCTGGATATCTCCATGGGTGGTTCCACCAACACCATCCTGCACCTGCTGGCCGCTGCCCAGGAGGCGGGCGTGGACTACGGCCTGGCCGAGATGGACGCCAAGTCCCGCCAGGTGCCCTGCCTGGCCAAGGTGGCCCCGAACGTCGCGAAGGACAAGACCTACTACATGGAGGATGTGCACCGAGCCGGCGGCATCCCCGCCCTGCTGGGCGAGCTGAACCGGGGCGGGCTCCTGCACAAGGACGTCCACTCCGTGCACTCCGCCGACCTTGACGGCTGGCTGGATGACTGGGACATCCGCGGCGGCAAGGCTACCGAAGAAGCGAAGGCCCTGTGGCACGCCGCTCCCGGCGGCGTCCGCTCCTCCACCGCGTTCTCCCAGTCGAACGAGTGGACCTCCCTGGACACCGATGCTGCGGAAGGCTGCATCCGTTCTGTAGAGCATGCCTACTCCAAGGACGGCGGACTGGCCGTGCTCCGCGGCAACGTGGCCATCGACGGCGCCGTGGTGAAGACCGCCGGTGTGGACGAGTCCATCTGGACCTTCGAAGGCCCGGCCGTGGTGTGCGAGTCCCAGGACGAAGCCGTGGAGAAGATCCTGAACAAGACCATCAAGGAAGGCGACGTGGTGGTCATTCGCTACGAAGGCCCCAGGGGCGGTCCAGGCATGCAGGAAATGCTTTACCCGACGTCGTTCCTCAAGGGCCGCGGCCTGGGCAAGAAGTGCGCCCTCATCACGGACGGCCGCTTCTCCGGCGGTACCTCCGGCCTGTCCATCGGGCACATCTCCCCGGAGGCTGCCTCAGGCGGCACCATCGCCCTGGTGGAAAACGGCGACATCATCAGCATCGACATCACGGGGCGCTCCCTCCAGCTGCAGGTTTCCGACGAGATCCTCGCCGAGCGCCGTGAGAAACTCCTGGTCAACGGCGGCTACAGGCCCAAGAACCGGGACCGCCAGGTATCGCCGGCCCTGCGTGCCTACGCTGCCATGGCCCTGTCCGCGGACAAGGGCGCGGTGCGGGACGTCTCGCTGGTGGAGAACCTCGTCTAGGGCCGCGCGCCCAGCACCCTACTTCTTCGTCAGCCGGTACCGCTCGATTTGCTTCAGCCGCCGCATCAGGCTGTCGCGCCGGGGGTGCGGGACGGCGTCGGCCGGTTCCGCGGTGAGGTCGATGTGCTTGGTGCCGTACTGCCACAGCAGCAGGTCATCCAGTAGCCGGTCCGGGCCGGGGGAGTAGCGGTGATCCAGGGCCTTGCGCACCTCGGTGATGCGGTTGGCGCTCAGGAGACCGGCCAGCTGCATGGTCTGCTTGAGGCCGTGGGCGGCGAGGAGTTCGGCGGCCCAGCCCCAATCATCGTCCACCTTGCGGTCTACATGCGGGAGCAGGGTGCGCCAGACGTCCCGCACACGGTTGGGGGTCAGCGGTGCTGCTCCTTCGCCGTCGGCGTCCCAAAAGCTGCGCACTTCCTCGTAGCGTTCGTGGAGGCCGGCGAAGGCGGTCTCCACTGTTTCCAGCATGGCCGCGGTGGCCGTGAACTGGCGGTCGAAATGCGGCGTCCAGGCCCGGGGGTCCTCGGCCTTGAACCGGATGTCATGCTCGATCTCGCTCCAGGCATGCGCAAAGATGGTGCGGATCTGGCATTCAAAAAAGTAGCTGCCGTTGGGCACAGCATCCGGGTTGAAGACCTGCTGGTACTCCTTGACGGCCTCGTTCTGGATGGTCCGCAGGATCAGGTGCCGGCTGGAGTAGCCGTACGTGCCGGACTCGATGGAGCCGATGTCTTTTTCCCGGTCCCCGCGGCAGTCGAAGAGCTGGCGCTGGCGCTTGATGATGTTGGCCACGGCGGCGTTTTCGGCCGGCAGCTTGGTGATGACGCGGATGCCCACCATGTCGTTCAGGGTCCGGAACGGGTCCGGGAACTTCAGCAGCCGCGGTCCTCCCGGTTCCAGCGGTTCTTCGGTCCGGGAAATCTTTTCCTTGAATGATTCCACCGTTTTGGTCCGCCCGGTGACGAACAGCGGCGTCACCTCGGTGTCCTTGAGCATGTCCCGCAGGATCAGCAGGACATCGCGCGTGACCAGCTTCAGGGCAGGGCGGACGCGCGCGTAGATCTCCACGTTGTGCTCCACGGACTCGCGGAGCTTCGCGTCCAGGCTGTCCCAGTTACTCGGCATGCTCCCAGCTTACGGCCGGGCACTGACAGAACGACGGCGGGCGGGGCCTTCATTCCGCGGCGGCAGCGGTTGAGGCACGCACCACCAGTGAGCTCTCCAGCGTGACCGCCGTCTTGTCCAGCGGTTTCCCCTCCATCAGGCGGCGCAGCTGTTCACCGGCCCTCAGGCCAAGCGGGGTGGCGGGCAGGTGGACGCTGGTGAGGCCGGGGTTGCTGGTGGCCGAGTAGGGGAGGTCATCGAAGCCGGCCACCGCCAGTTCGTCCGGGATCTTCACTCCGGCCACGCGCGCTTCCTGGAGCACGCCGTAGGCATGTGTATCGGTGCAGCAGACGACGGCGGTCACCCCCTCGCGCTGCCACCCAGGCCACGTTCCGGCGAAGGCGGAAGCTGCCGAACCGACGTCGACCGTGGTGCTGATGATGCGGTCCGCCCCCACGTTGAGGCCCCGGGCGGCGGCCTCCGCCAGGAAGGCTTGGCGGCGGAGGGCGAAGGTTTCGGTGCCGGTGACGCTGTCCACGTACGCCGCCTCCCGGTGCCCGGCCTCCGCCAGGTGCGCGGCCAGCTGGCGCGCGCCGCTTGCCACGTCCAGGTTCACCGAAGGTGCATACGCTTCCAGCCCGGGCGCATCCAGCAGCACCAGGGGTGACGGCGACGCAAGGTCTTCGAGGAAGCCTGCGTTGGGTGCGTCCACCAGGAGCCCGGCCGGACGCAGCGACATCAGCCGCCGGACGTCGTCGGCCTGGGGAAACTCGCCTGCGTCCGTCACTGACAGCAGGAGCTGGTACTGGGGGCCCAGGGACTCGCGCACCCCGGCGATCACCTTCGCGAAGAACGGGTTGGAGATGTCCGGGGCCACCATGACCACAATCGAGCTCACGCCCCTGGCCAGCGAACTGCCGATGCTGTCCACCACATAGCCCAGCTCGGCGATGGCCTCGCGCACCCGCAAGATGTTGTCCTCGGAGACGCGGCCGGCCGTCTTGCCGTTGGCCACCAGCGAGACGGTTGCCACCGAAACGCCGGCGCGGTCAGCAACCATGGCTGCCGTGACGCGCCGCGGGCGTGCCCGGTGCTGCAGCTGTTCTCCGGAATCCATACTTCGATCCTAGCCGCCGCCCCGAGCTGCCAGCGAGGGCAAGGCATCAAGCGTTTGACGTGGGGAGACTGCCGAGGCGGCGTCAAGCGTTTGACGTAGGCCACAAAACCCTGCCAAGATCACTTCCGGAATACTGAGCCCCTGCCCCCGCGCAGGCCCCAATGACGTGGAGAACCATCGTGGAACCAAACCACCAGCCCAAGAACAGCCGGCCGGCTGAACGCAGGAAGATCATTTTGGACTGCGACCCCGGGCACGACGACGCCGTGGCGCTGCTGCTCGCACACGGCAACCCCACTATCGATCTGCTGGCAGTTACAACCGTGGTGGGCAACCAGACCCTCGAAAAAGTCACCCGCAACGCCCTGGCCGTAGGCACCATTGCCGGCATTACCGGCGTCCCCTTCGCCGCCGGCTGCCCCCGGCCCCTGGTCCGCAATATCGAAACCGCGCCGGACATCCATGGCGACAGCGGCATGGACGGTCCGCCCCTGCCCGCGTCCACCATCGGGCTGGACCCGCGCCACGCCGTCGACCTCATCATCGACACCGTGATGGCCCACGAGCCCGGCACCGTCACCCTGGTTCCCACCGCCGGCCTCACCAACATCGCCCTGGCCGCACGCAAGGAGCCGCGTATTGTGGAGCGGGTCAAGGAAGTGGTCCTGATGGGCGGCGGCTACCACGTGGGCAACTGGAGCGCCGTGGCCGAGTTCAACATCATCATCGACCCCGAGGCCGCCCACATCGTCTTCAACGAAAAGTGGCCCGTGGTCATGGTGGGCCTGGACCTGACACACCAGGCGCTCGCCACCCCGGACGTGGTGGAAAAGATCGCCGCAATCGGCACCGGTCCGGCGAAGTTCGTCACCGAACTGATGGACTTCTTCGCCCACACCTACAAGGACGCCCAGGGCTTTGACCATCCGCCGGTCCACGATCCCTGCGCCGTGGCCTACGTGATCGACCCCAGCATCGTCAGCACCCGAAAAGTGCCCGTCAACATCGAACTGCGGGGCGCACTGACCCTGGGCATGACCGTGGCCGACTTCCGCGCCCCCGCACCGGAGGACTGCCACACCAGCGTCGCCGTGGACCTTGACCACGAGAAGTTCTGGAGCCTCGTCACCGACGCGCTGGTCCGGATCGGCGAGCCGGGCAGCGGTGACACAAACAACAGCGGCAACGCGGGCGACGTCGAGCGCCGGCACAGTGCCCACCTCACCGTGGGAGGGGTCAAGTAATGTCTGCCACCGCTACTGAAACCAAGGCCGGCCGGGGCAATGTCACCGCCCTGATGACCGCCCTGCTGGCAGCCTGCGTGGCCTTCCAGCTCAATGCCTCCATGCTCAGCCCCGCCCTGGTCACCATGGGTGAGGAACTGAAGACCGACCAGGCCGTCATCGGACTGTCCCAGACCTGGTTCTTCACCGCGGCCGCCCTGTTCTCCCTGTTCCTGCCCCGCCTAAGCGACATCATCGGCCGGAAGAAGGTCCTCGTGGGCATGATGGTGCTAATGGGCGCCGGCTCGGTGATTGCCGCCCTTGCCCCGGACGTCACCTGGCTCTTCGTGGGGCGCATCATCCAGGGCGTCAGCGGCCCCACCGTTCCGCTCTGCCTGATCATGCTGCGCTCCGCGGTCAGCAACCCGCGCAAGTACGGCACGCTGATGGGCCTCATCACCGCCGTCAACGGCGGGGTGGCAGGCGTCGATTCCTTCGTGGGCGGCTACCTTGCCGAGCACTTCGGCTTCCGCAGCATCTTCTGGCTCATGGTGGTTTTCGCCGCCGTCGCCACCGCCCTGATTGGCTTCCTGGCCGCCGAGAGCAAGCCGGGTGCCGGCACCCGCATGGACTGGACCGGCGTGTTCTTCATTGTCGTGGCCGTCGGAGCCCTCCTGACCGCGCTCAATGAAGGGGCCAAGCTGGTGGGCGGATTCTCCTCCCGGACCCTCATGCTGAGCCTCGTCCTGGTGGCCGTGTCCGCCGTAGCCTTCGCCGCCTTCTGGCGGACGGAAAAGCGCGCCGCGCAGCCGATGGTGGAAATCGTGCACCTGCGCCAGCGCTCCACCTGGGCGCCGCTGCTGACCACCACCCTGACCATGACCGGCATCTTCGCCGTGATCAACGGCATCGTTCCCGCCTATGTCCAGGCAGCCGACGGCTTCGGCGTGGGCCCCACCGAAATGTCGTTGATCATCCTCACCCCGTACGCCCTGCTCGGCTGGCTGGTGGGACCGCTGAGCGGCAGGCTCGCCCCCGTCCTCGGCTACACGAAGGTGCTGCGGATCGGCCTCCTGGGCAGCGTCGCCGCACTCGCCGTCATCGCAGCCTTCGGCCTGGACAGCCTGCCCATGATGGTTGCCGGCACGGTCTTGCTGGGCATCATGTACGCCGGTACGGTCAACATCATGCTCAACGGACTCGGCGTTGTCCTCTCGCCGGCGGGAAACCCCGGCTTCCTGCCCGGCATGAATGCCGGGGCGTTCAACCTGGGTGCCGGACTGAGCTTCCTGGTCCTGCCCGCCGTGCTGGTGGCGACGGCATCCCTCGGCGACGCGAAGGCCTCCTACCTGACCGTCGTGGTCGTCGGCCTTGCCCTCACCGTGGCAGCGTTCGCCGCCTCACTGCTGATCCCCAAGCCTGTCGAAGCCGAGGTGGCCGGGTGAATGCCGCCATGCTCCAAGGCGGGCAGGAGCGGCCGGGCCGGATCGTCGTCGTCGGCTCCCTGAACGCGGACCTCACCATCTACTGCGAACGACTCCCGCTGCCCGGTGAGACGGTGCACGGCAACGGGTTCGCCGTGAACCCCGGCGGCAAGAGCGCCAACCAGGCCGTGGCCGCCAGCCTGCTCGGCGGGAAGGTCAGCCTGGTGGGCGCCGTGGGCGACGACCCCAACGGCGACATGCTGCTCTCCTCCGCGGCACGGGCCGGGGTGGACGTGGGGCACGTCCGGGAGTCGCATGAGCCAACGGGCGTGGCCGTCATCGCCGTGGACGCCAACGGCGAGAACAACATCATCATTTCCGCCGGCGCCAACGGGACCCTGTCCCCGGCGGACGTGGCGGAGGCGTCGGACGTGATGGAGCATGCCGCCGTCGTGTGCCTCTGCCTGGAGGTGGGCATGCAGACCGTGCTGGCCGCCGCCCGCGGAGGGCACGACGCCGGCGCCACAGTTCTGCTGAACCTCTCGCCGTATGCGGAGGTGCCGGAGGAACTCACCGTCCTCACCGACGTCCTGCTGGTCAATGCGCACGAGGCAGCGCTGTTCCTCGGTGAAGGGGCGGCCGTTCCCGTCTCCGGTGCGCCTGACGAGGAGTGGGAGCAGGTCCGGGTGCGGTTTGCGGAGCGGGGGATCCGGCAGGTCCTGGTGACGCTGGGGTCACAGGGCTCAGTGGTGCTGGATTCGCTGGCTCCGGCGGGTTCCCGGATCACCCGGATTGCACCCAGCCAGGTTAAAGCGGTGGACACCACCGGGGCAGGTGACGCCTTCACCGGAGCCGTTGCCGTCCGCCTTGCCGCCGGGGACGCCCTGGCGGACGCTGCCGCCTTCGCGTCGGTGGCGGCGGCACTGGCCACTACCCGGAAGGGCACCCAGGCCGCCTATCCGGAAGCGGCCGACGTCGAACGGCGCCTGCGGGCCTAGGAACCGGTCCGCCGCCCGATCAGCCTGAGCGCTCCCTTGACCAGCCTGAGCGCTCCCTTGACCAGCCTGGTGTACCTCTCGTTGGCCATGCCGGGCGGTGGCCCCACCGGGACGAGCCGCTGCACGGCCACTGTTTGGGTTTCGGTGTACTTGAGGATGCCCTCCCTGCCGTGGCGCCGCCCCACCCCGGAGTCCTTCATTCCGCCCATCGGGGCATCATGGGATGCCCAGGCAGCGGAGTAGCCATCATTGATGTTGACCGTCCCGGCCATCAGGCGGCGGGCCACCGATTCCCCGCGCCGGGCTGACCAGACGCTGGCATTGAGTCCGTAGCGGGAGTCGTTGGCACGTTCCACGGCTTCCTCGTCGTCCTCCACCCGGTAGACGGACACCACGGGGCCGAACGTTTCCTCCCGGGCCACGAGCATTTCCTCGGTCACGCCGGTGAGGACGGTGGGTTCGTAGAAGTACGGGCCCAGGTCCGGCCGGTGGCGGCCGCCTGCAATAAGGGTTGCCCCCTTCGACAACGCGTCCTCGACGTGCTCGGACACCCGTGCCAGCTGCCTTTGGCCCGTGAGCGATCCCATGTCGACCTCCCAGCCTGGACCGGTACCGAGGCGCAGGGCATTCACGCGTGCGGTGAATGCGGCCAGGAAATCCTCGAAGACGTCGCCGTGCACGTAGATCCGTTCCATGCTGATGCAGAGCTGCCCGGAGTTGGAGAAACAGCCCTGCGCAGCACCCCGTGCAGCCTTCGCCAGGTCCGCGTCCGCCAGGACCACGGTGGCGTTCTTGCCGCCAAGCTCACCCGAAAAACCGATCAGCCGCTCGGCGCACTGCCGCGCCACGATCTTTCCCGTCTCGGAGGAGCCGGTGAACATCAGGAAATCCACGCCGGCAACCATCGCCGGACCCAGCACGGGCCCGTCCCCGGTGACAATCTGGAACACGTCCTGCGGCAGTCCGGCCTCCCGCAGCAGTTCCAGGGCCATCAGCGCGGTGAAGGGCGTCTGCGAATCGGGTTTCAGGACCACGGCGTTGCCCGCCAGCAGCGCGGGGATCGCGTCCGAGACGGCAAGGGTCAGGGGGTAGTTCCACGGGCTGATGATTCCCACCACGCCCTTGGGGAGCCGGTGCTCCGTGGTCCTGGTGAGGCCGGGCGCGGCCCCCGTGCGGCGGACAGGGCGCAGGAAGCGTTCGGCGGTGCGCCGGTAGTAGGCCGCGGTCAGGGCGGCGTCCGCCAGTTCCTCGAACGCGTTGAGCCGCGACTTGCCGCTCTCGGCCTGCACCAGGTTTAGGATGTCCTCCTCGCGCTGCAGGAGCAGTGCGTGGAACCGTCCGACGACGGCGCGGCGCTGCCGGAGCGGAACGGCGGCCCACTGCCGCTGGGCTGCCCGGGCAGTGGCAGTGGCGGCGGCGACATCTTCGGGGGTGCAGACAGGGACTTCGCCAATGAGGCCGCGGTCCACCGGAGAAAAGGATGCCTGCAGGGGCCGTCCGGGTGCGCTGGCCACCAGGCCGGAAAGATGCGACGGAGCCAGGGGCCATGGCGGTTGTGTTGCCGGCATCGGTCCTGGCCGGGTGGTGCTGGTCATCGTGACCCCCTCTGAACGCCGTTACACTTCCGAGCCTATCCGGCAGTATCTGTAGGCGTGCTCACGAAGGCGCTGTCACGCCGGTTCATAGTTTCAGGCGTCGCCGGTAATTAAGTTAGGCTTTCCTTGCCAAATTAGCATGCGGTCGCAGTACCGCCCGTGTGAGAAGAGCCCCCTGTGCGCCCTCGTCCCTTGATTGCTGCCGCTGCAGGCCTGACCGCCCTTACGGCCGCCCTGACCGGCTGCGGCATCATCGGTGGACAGCCCGCCGACCTGCAGATCTATTCAGCACGCCATTACGACCTGGAGGGCGCCTTCGGCCAGTTCACGGACGAGACCGGCATTACGGTGGAGTTCATCAGCGGGGATGACGCCGAGCTCCTCGAACGGCTCAAGGCGGAGGGAGAGGACACCCCTGCGGATGTCTTCATGACCGTGGACGCCGGCAATCTGTGGAACGCCGCGCGCCAGGACGAACTTGCCGCCGTCGATTCGTCAGTCCTCAAGGAAGCAGTACCGGAGGACCTGCGTGACGCGGAAGGCCGCTGGTACGGCCTGGCCATGCGTGCCCGCACCATCACCTACAACCCGGACAAGGTTGACCCCGCCGAGTTTGACGCTGCGGACACCTATGCCGGCCTGGCCGACCCCAAGTGGAAGGGCCGTCTCTGCATGCGCGACGCCACCTCTTCCTACACCCAGTCCCTCGTTGCGAGCCTGATCGACCTTCACGGCCGGGAGAAAGCTCTGGAAATCGCCAAGGGCTGGGTGGCCAATGACGTGCAGATCATGAGCAACGATGTGCTGCTGCTCGAAGCCATCGACGCAGGAACCTGCGACGTCGGAATCAACAACCACTACTACCTGGCCCGTACCCTCGAGGAGAAGCCGGACTTCAAGGTGGACCTTTACTGGGCCAGCCAGGAAGGCGCCGGGACACACGTCAACATCTCCGGCGCCGGTGTGGTGGCAGGCTCGGACAACGCCGGGGAAGCGCAGCAGCTCGTCGAATGGCTGGCCACCAAGGGGCAGAACGCCTTCGTTGACGCCAACCACGAGTTCCCGGTCAACCCGGCCGCACAACCCGAGCCGGTCATTGCGGGCTTCGGTGAGTTCAAACGGATGCCGCTGAACGCTGAAGCCTATGGTGACCTCAACGCCGAGGCCGTCGACCTGCTCGCCGAGGCCGGATACAAGTGACCGAAACGGCCGTCCTCGCTGAAGCGGGGACGCCGGACCGCCGTCCCCGCCGGTCGGCCGGTGCCGGCCGCCCCGCCTGGTCCGCCCTCGTTGTCCTGGTGGCCGTGGTGGTTGCCATGCCCGTGCTGGCGGTGATCCTTGACGGGCTTGGCAGCCTGGGCAGCACGGCCCCGCCGCGGGATCTTCCCGGGATGGTGCTCACCACCCTGCTGCTGATGCTCGGCGTGGCCGCGGGCTCGCTGCTGGTGGGGGGCGGCCTGGCCTGGCTGGTGACCGCCTACCGCTTTCCCCTGCGCAATGTCTTCGTCTGGCTGCTGGTCCTTCCCCTGGCCGTACCCGCCTATATTCTGGGGTTCGTTTTCCTCTCCGTGTTCGACGTCTCCGGGCCGGTGCAGTCAGTCCTGCGCACGGCCTTCGGCGCCGATGTGTGGGTGCCCGAAGTCCGTTCGCTGCCAGGCGCGATCCTGGTGATGTCGCTGTCCCTCTACCCCTACGTTTACCTCCTGGCACGAACCGCGCTGATTGAGCACACGGCCGGCACCTACGACGCCGCACGGACCCTGGGCGCGGGAAGGGGCCGGGCATTGCGCCGCGTCCTGCTGCCGCTGGCCCGGCCGTCCCTGGCCGCGGGCATGTCCCTGGTGATGATGGAAACTCTGACCGACTTCGCCACGGTGCAATACTTCAACGTCCAGACCGTTTCCGTGGGCGTCTACCTGGTCTGGAAGGGCACCTTCAACTTCCATGCCGCAACCCAGCTGGCCGTGCTGGTGCTGCTGTTCGCCGTCGCCGTGCTGGCGGGCGAGCGGGCCCTCCGCGGCCGGGCCCGCTACCATCGGCAAGGCGGCCGGGGGCAGGGCCTGCAGCCGCAACGGCTCGACGGCGGCCGCGGCTGGGGAGCTGCCGCTCTTTGTGCGGCGGCTGTCAGCACGGGCTTCCTTATTCCCGTAATCCAGCTGCTGGCATGGGCGGCCGGGGGAGCTGCCAGGAACCCCGGGTTCCTCGCCGACCCCCGCTTTGGCGAGTACATCGTCAACACGCTCCTGGTGGCGGCAGTCACCGCCGCTGCCTGCGTGCTCATCGCCGTGGCGGTGGGACACGGAGTCCGGCTGAGCGGGGGAAGGTTCGTGTCCTCTGCGGCACAACTGACCACGTTCGGTTACGCCGTGCCGGGTGCCGTGGTGGGCATCGGCGTGCTGATCTCCTTTGCTGCCCTGGATGACGCCTTGGAAGCGGCAGGTGTTCCCGGCGGCACCGGACTGCTCATCACCGGTTCGGTGCTCGGCATTCTGTACGCCTACGTCATCCGGTTCCTGGCGCCGGCCTACCAGGCAGTGGACTCCAGCTTCGCGAAAATTCCGATGACCCTAACCTTCTCCGCCCTGAGCCTGGGCGCCGCGCCCCGCCGGATCCTCGCACGGGTGCACGTACCCCTGGCCAGGTCCGGGATCGCGGTGGCCCTGATGCTGGTGGCGATCGACGCCGTCAAGGAGCTGCCCATCGTGCTGCTGCTGCGGCCCTTCGGGTTTACGACGGCGTCCGTGTGGGTCTATGAGCTGGCACGCGAGAACTTCTGGGAGAAGGCGTCGCTGCCTGCGCTGGTGATCGTGGCAGCGGCCATCCTCCCCGTCCTGGTCCTGGTCCGGCAGGCCCGAAGTGTTGAAACCTCTGGAAAGGTCCCGGCATGAGCATAAGGGCACACGGGCAGCATCCCGGCGGGAACGGTGGCGCTCCGGCGGCACTGGTATTTGAAAGCGTGAGCAAGCACTACGGATCAACCGTGGGCGCTCGCAGCCTGGACCTCGACATTCCGGCCGGCGAGCTGGTGACCCTGATCGGCCCCTCGGGCTGCGGAAAGTCCACCACACTGCGCCTCGCCGCCGGCCTGGAACGGCCGGACCAGGGCGCCATCCGGGTTGCGGGGGACGTGGTGGCGGACAGACGCCGCTTTGTGGAACCCGAGAAGCGCCGCGTGGGGCTGGTGTTCCAGGACTACGCCCTGTTCCCGCACATGACCGTGGCGCAGAACGTGGAGTTCGGCCTGGACCGCCTGGCCCGCGGTGACCGCCGGGCGCGGACCGGGGAAGTGCTCGACCTCGTCCGGCTGGGCCATCTCGCCGGCCGGTATCCGCACGAACTCTCCGGCGGCGAGCAGCAGCGCGTGGCCCTGGCCCGTGCCCTGGCGCCCCGCCCCGCCGTCGTACTCCTTGACGAACCGTTCTCCAGCCTGGATGAATCCCTGCGCGCGCAGGTGCGCCGGGACACCGTGGCAACGCTCAAGGAGGCCGGAACCACCGGGGTGCTGGTCACCCACGACCAGACCGAGGCGCTGTCCGTGGGCACCCGCGTGGTGGTCATGCGGCGCGGCGTGATCGAACAGGCGGACACCCCGGAGAAGGTCTTCGAACAGCCGGCCACCCGGTTCGTTGCCTCCTTCATGGGCGACGCCGACTTCCTTCCCGCCCACGTGCACCGGGCCCTGCTCACCTGCGAGATCGGCGTCGTCTCCACCGTCCCCGGCTGGGCCAACAGCGAAGCGGACGTGGACGTGGTGCTGCGCCCCCACGAGGTGGCACTGCAGCCGGACCCAAACTCTCCGGCGCGCGTGTCCGCCGTCGAATACCACGGCGCGTTCGTGCTGCACTACGTCACGCTCGCATCAGGGCGGACGGTGCGGTCCTGGCAGCCGCACACCGTGCGCCACCCCATCGGAACGCCTGTCGCCGTGACGGTAGCGGCAGGGACCACCCCCACCCTGCTGCTTGGCGACCGCGCCATCACCTCACCGCCGCCGGGCAGCTCCTTGGCGCCCCGCCCTTCAGTACCCCTTCAGCTCAGTTAGGCACCCCATGCTTATCCTTCCCACCCTGGTGGCGCTTTGACCGCGCAGCCCGGGCTGGCCCGCGTCGCGTTCGCGGACCTGGCCCGCCACGGAGACCGCCCCGCGGTCTACACCCCCGACGGCGTCCTCTCCTACCGGGAACTTGCCTCCCTCGTGGACCACGTCGCCGCACGGCTCGGCACGGAGCGCCGGCTGGTGGTGCTGGCCGCGCGCAATGACCTGGACTCGCTGGTGGGCTACCTTGCGGCGCTCTCGGCGGGGCATCCCCTGCTGCTGGCACCGGCGGACAAGCCCGACGCCCTGGCATCCCTGCTGGACGCCTACGACCCGGACGTGCTCCTGCGCCCGGGCGACGGCGGCGGGACCCCGCTGCTGGAGGAGCGCCGCCGTGGGACCAGGCACGAACTGCATCCCGAACTGGCGCTGCTGCTGAGCACCTCGGGTTCCACCGGCTCCCCGAAACTGGTCCGGCTCTCGCAGGCCAACCTCACGGCCAACGCCGAGGCGATAGCCGAATACCTGCACATCGGACCCGAAGACCGGGCCGCCACCACGCTCCCGCTGCACTACTGCTACGGCCTGTCCGTCATCAACAGCCACCTGGCCCGGGGGGCAGGATTGGTGCTCACCGACCTTTCGGTGGTGGACCCCTGCTTCTGGGACCTCTTCCAGGAACGCCGGGCCACTTCCTTCGCGGCCGTGCCTTACACGTTCGACCTCCTGGAGCGGGTGGGTTTCGCCGGCAAGGACCTGCCGCACCTGCGCTATGTCACCCAGGCCGGCGGGCGGCTTGCGCCGGAAAAGGTACGCTCCTGGGCGGAAACGGGTCAGCGCCGCGGCTGGGACTTCTTCGTCATGTACGGGGCAACCGAGGCCACTGCCCGGATGGCCTACCTGCCGCCGGACCTCGCCGTGGACCACCCGGAAAGCATCGGCGTGCCGGTGCCGGGCGGGATGTTCCGGATTGAACCCGTGGAGGACCTGGCGGACGGCGAACTGGTGTACACCGGCCCCAACGTCATGCTGGGCTACGCGGAGCAGCCGGCGGACCTGGCGCTGGGCCGGGAAGTCCACGAACTGCGCACCGGCGATCTCGCCCGGCAGCGTGCCAACGGGCTGTACCAGGTGGTGGGCCGGCGCAGCAGGTTCGTGAAGATCGTGGGTCTGCGCGTGGACCTCGGGCAGGTGGAGAAGATCCTCGCCGAGATGGGCATCACCGCCGCCGCGGCAGGATCCGACGACGGGCTGGTGGTCGCCGTTGAAGGCGACCACGACGGCGGAATGCTCGCCAAAGCCCTCGCCGGCATGATTGGGCTGCCCCGCGCCGCCGTCGTAATCCACACGGTGGAGGCCCTGCCGCGCCTGGCCACCGGCAAGGTGGACTATCCCGCAGTGCTTCTGCTCGCCGTAACGGACGCTTCCGCTGCCGCCCCCGCCGCCGGGCGTGCCGGCCCGGCTGCGCCCGCGGATACTGCCGACGGCCCCGCTCCTGCCGGCCGCGCTGCCGCGGACACAGACATCCGGCGCATCTTCATGGATGCCCTGGAATGTTCCTCCGTTGCTGACGATGACACGTTCGTCTCCCTGGACGGGGATTCTTTGTCCTACGTGGCGGTGTCCGTGCGGCTGGAACAGGTCCTGGGGCAGCTGCCGCCGGACTGGCACCTCATTCCGGTGCAGGAACTGGAACGCCGCCGGAAGCCGAAGCAGCGCCGGTTCGTCTCCTTCCTGGAGACCTCGATCGTGGTGCGTGCAGCGGCCATCGTGTGCATTGTGGCCACCCACGTTGAGCTGTTCATGTTCCAGACCGCCCACCTGCTTTTCGCGGTGGCGGGCTACAACTTCGCCCGGTTCCAGCTTGCAGAAGCGCGTCGCCCCAGGCTGCGCCGCCAGCTTCGCGGCGCAGCCCGGATCGTAGTGCCGTCGGTGGCGTTCATTGCCCTGGCCTACCTGCTCACGGACCATTACACGCTTGCCAACATCTTCCTGCTCAATGCCATGGTGGGGCCGCAGGAGGTGACCACCCAGTGGCACTTCTGGTTCGTGGAACTGCTGGTGTACATCCTGCTGGCCATGGCAGCGTTCATGGCCGTGCCGTGGGTTGACCGGTGGGAGCGCCGTGCGCCGTTCGCCTTCGCCCTGGGCCTGGTAGCCATCGCCCTGCTGGCCCGTTACGACATCGTGGACCCCGGCCTGCCCAAGCCTCCGCCGGTGTTCTGGATCTTCGCGCTGGGCTGGGCGCTAGCCCGCGCCCGCACCAACGTGCACCGGTTGACCGTTTCCGCCATCACCCTGCTGACCCTGCCCGGTTTCTTCAACAGCACCGTGCGGGAGACCACCGTGGCCGCGGGCATCCTGCTGCTGGTCTGGGTGCCGGCGCTGCCCGTGCCCGCCGTCCTGCGCAAGGTCACAGGCTGGCTTGCCGCGGCGTCGCTGTACATCTACCTGACGCACTGGCTGATTTACCCGGTCCTGCTGCCGATCAATCCGCTCCTGGCGGTGGCGGGTTCGCTGGTGCTCGGTGTCGGTTACTGGGCTTTGTGCCGGTGGCTGCCCGGGGCTGCTGCGGCTGCGTGGGCCAGGCGGGAAGCGGTTTTGCGGCGAACCCCTGGCTCTTCCGGGGTCCGCAACGCCAGCTGAATTCCTGTACCAAAAGCCCCGGCTGCTGCACGCAGCCGGGGCTTTTTGCTGCCCGGCGTAACACAACAACGGCCCTTGACCGTGAGCGCCGTCACTGCTTTACTAAATGAACCCCATTCATTTATCGGAACCGGCGGTTGGGCCTAAGCAAGCATCGGGCCATCAGCAAGGGAGCGGCCAACAACGGCGTGGCCGCCTTTTCGCCACCGTCACCAATCCGTTTCACCTGCCTGTGCCGCCCCCGCACCGGAGGCCCGAACTCCTAGGAACCACCATGAGCTCCGCATCTGACACCCGAGCCCCGCTTGAGGGAAACCGCCAAAGTCCTGAAGCTGCTGGCAGCGGCTGGCGCCGAGTCCTGGGGGTTCCGTCACTGGTCCTGCTGGGCCTCGTCTACATGGTGCCCCTCACCATCTTCAGCACCTACGGGATTGTGGTTGAACTCACCGGCGGCCGGCTCTCGGCAGCCTACGCCGCCGCCCTGGTCGTCATGCTCTTCACTGCCCGGTCCTATGGGCGGATGGCCAAGGCGTTCCCGTTTGGAGGCTCGGCCTATACCTACGCGACACGTTCGTTCGGCGCCGGTTTCGGCTTCCTGGCGGGCTGGTCGTTGCTGCTCGACTATCTGCTCCTGCCGATGATCAATTATCTGCTGATTGGCATCTACCTCAACGCGGCATTCCCGGCCGTTCCTGCATGGCTGTTCATTGTCGTTTCCATCGTGGCAGTGACTGTGCTGAACCTCGTCGGCATCACGGCCGTAGCCAGGGCGAATTATGTGGTGGTGGGACTCCAGGGTTTGTTCATCGTGCTGTTCGTCGTCCTCGCCTGCGTATCGATCAGCGGCTCGGGCGCTGTGGATCTCCTGGCTCCCTTCAGGGGAGCAGATGGCGCCGAAGGCTTACCTCCGATCATGGCCGGCGCTGCCATCCTCTGCCTGTCCTACCTCGGTTTCGACGCCGTTTCCACCTTCGCGGAGGAGGCGAAAGACCCGAGGCGGACCATTCCCAAGGCCATCATGCTCACCACTGTCCTTGCCGGCCTCATTTTCCTGGCACTCGCCTACATAAGCCACCAGCTGCTGCCGGTGGGGACTTTCGCCAGCCCGGATTCCGCCGCGATCGAGGTCGTCGGCGCCGCAGGCGGGAACCTCCTTGTCGCATTCTTTACCGCCGCCTATATCGCAGGAAGCCTCGGCTCCGCCCTGACCTCCCAAGCCTCTGTGTCGCGCATCATCCATTCCATGGGCCGAGGCCGGGTCCTTCCCGCGGTCCTGGGGCGGCTCCACCCCCGGCTTGGCACCCCGGCGGTGCCGATCATCCTGACTTCAGCGGTGGCGCTGCTTGCCCTGGTCCTTGACCTGACAACCGTCACTTCGCTCATCAGCTTCGGCGCCCTCGTTGCCTTCTCGGTGGTCAACGTATCCGTCATCAAGCATCACTTCATCGATGAGAACCAGCGAGGGCCCAAGGGCGTGGTCAACAACCTTCTGCTGCCCGGCGCCGGCCTTATCCTGACAGTTTGGCTTTGGACGAGCCTGAGCGGATTGTCCTTCTCGCTTGGCCTCTCCTGGGCGGCGCTTGGGCTCGTGTACCTGGCCGTCCTGACGCGCGGGTTCCGCCGGCCAACGCCTGACCTGGAACTCGAAGCCGCCTAGCTGCCGGCTGTCCGGCAAGGACGTGGCTTGCCTGGTCGCTGTAGTCTCGGCACATGCGGCACCGGTATCAGTACGGCGAAGATTCCAGCCAGTGGGGCGAGCTTTTCCTGCCGGAACTGCCCGACGGCGGGACGCACCAGGGCGTTGCAGTGGTCATCCACGGGGGCTACTGGCGCCCGCGGTACGGCGCGGAGCTGGGGGAGCCGCTGGCATCGGACCTGGCTGCCCACGGCGTCGCGGCGTGGAACCTTGAGTACCGGCGCGCGGGAAACGGCGGGGGCTGGCCCCATACCTTTTCCGACGTCCTGGCGGGGATCGACAAACTGCGGGAGATTGCTCCCCTGCATGCACTGGACCTGACCAGGGTAGTGGCACTGGGACATTCCGCAGGCGGGCAACTCGCCGTCTGGGCAGCCGGCCGGGACCGGCTGGGCGGACTGGGGCTGCAGGCGGAGCACCGTGAGTTGGAACCCAATGCCGGCGGCGTTCGGCTTGCCGGGGTGGTCAGCCAGTCGGGCGTCCTGGACCTGGGCGAAGCTGAAAGGCTCAACCTCAGCAACGGTGCGGTGGCCAACCTGCTGGGCGGACCGTCGTCGGAATTCCCGGGGAGGTACCGGTACGCGGACCCCATGGCCGCGCTGCCTCTGGGTGTTCCCGTCTACGCGGTTCACGCGGAGGGAGACGAAGACGTTCCGCTCAGCATGTCCACGTCCTATGTGGACGCCAGCAGGTGTGGTTCCGTGCCCGCACAGCTGGTCATGGTGCCGGGTGACCACTTCGCCCTGATTGATCCTGGAGCCGAGGCCTACCGGAAGTGCCGCGACCTGGTGCTGGGACTGCTGGCCTGAAAACGGTGCCCACGACGGCGCAGACCCACCCTGTCGTAGCATGGCGCCCATGGACATCCCTTGGTCGAGCGGCACCTGGACACATCCCCCTGTTTCTGCCGTTGAACTCGGCGCTGACCTGCTGGTGACGGCCCGGGAAGGCAGCGATGCGTGGCGCCACACGTCGTACGGCTTTGTGCACGACAGTGAGCACGCACTTCTGGTCCCGTTTCCCGAGGGCTCCGCCATGGAGGTGGAGTTTACGGCGGAGTTCTCGGAACAGTTTGACCAGGCCGGAATCTTTGTTCGACTCGCTGCGGACAAGTGGGTCAAGGCGGGCGTCGAGTTCGCGGACGGAGCATGCCAGCTTGGGGCCGTAGTCACCAACGGGCACTCCGACTGGTCCGTCGCCCCCGTCCCCGGATGGAAGGGCAGCCGCGTGCTCATCCGGATCAGTCGTGCCGGCGATGCGCTCACCATCCGGGCAAGGGCAGATGACGGCAGGCTGCAACTGGTCCGCCTGATCCCGCTGCATCCTGCCGCTGACGCTTACGCGGGTCCGTTCACCTGCGCTCCAACCAGGGCTGGCTTGACAGTTCCCTTCCATGCCTGGCGCGTGGTAGAGCCTGACCGCGCCCTGCACTAGCGTCATCCAGTGCCCGCGACAGCGCAACGGCTCCGCCTGACCGGGCCTCTTCTGGCAGAGTATGACCATGCTCACTGTTATTGGCGAAGGTCTTGTTGACGTTGTCCAGCGCGCTTCCGGCGTCGAGGCCCACGTGGGCGGCAGCCCGCTGAACGTTGCGGTGGGGCTGGCCCGCCTGGACCACCCGGTGCAGTTCATCGGACGCTACGGCCGGGACGCCTACGGCGAGTCCGTGGCCGCGCACCTCCGTGCCAGTTCCGTGATGCTTCCGATCGGCCCGGACGACCTTCCCACCAGCGTGGCCACCGCACTGATTGACGACGACGGCGCCGCCACCTACACCTTCGACCTCGCCTGGGAGCTTCCCGGTATCGCCGACAGGCTCGCCTTCATGCTGCAGGGCACCACCCTGCTGCACACCGGCTCCATCGCCACCATGCTGGCACCGGGCGCCACCGAGGTGCTCGCCGCCGTCGAATATGCCCACCCGCGCGCCACCATCAGCTTCGACCCCAACTGCCGGCCCAGCATCATCTCCGACGTTGCGTATGCGCGGCGGCATGCGGAGAAGTTCGTCTCGCTGTCCGACGTGGTGAAGGCCTCCGACGAGGACCTGGCATGGCTCTACCCTGACGTGGACATCCTTGATGCTGCCCGGCGGTGGCTGGAGCTGGGCGGCAACGAGGGGCCGGCCATGGTGGTGGTTACCCGCGGAGCAGAAGGGCCGTGGGGAGTCTGCCGGGCCGGTGAAGCGAAGGTGCCTGCGCCGAGGGTTGAAGTGGCGGATACTGTCGGCGCCGGAGATTCGTTCATGGCAGCCCTGCTCTCAGGCTTGGTGGACCGTGGCCTGGATGGGGCACAAAACCGCAAGGACCTGCGCGAGCTTCCAGCCGAGGGTTTGGGGGAGCTCCTCGCCCACGCTGCACGGGCTGCTGCGGTGACGGTTTCCCGGCCTGGCGCAAACCCGCCCACTCGGGCTGAGCTGAACGGGCATCTGGAGGAGTAGCCCATCCCTTGCCCTTCGACCCTCTCTCAGTTAAAGCGTGTTTCACGCCATCGCTCTCTCACTTCCTTGTGGAAAGTGAGAGAGCGATGGCCAAAATGGCGCATCAACTGAGAGAGCGTGCTGGGCGGGTTACTCTTGGCCCAGCCCCGCGGCCGAGGTCTTTTCGCCGGAAACACTGTTGAGGGCGCGCAGATCGAAAATGCCGGTGATGTCTGCCTGCTGGGTGGTGCCGGCAGTGACGCCGTCCTCCAGGAGCTTGTTGTAGGTGCCGGCCAGGGGGTCCACGGTGAAGACGATGTTTTTCAGGGAGCGGTCGATGACGTCCGCCTTCAGTTCCGCACCTGCTGCTTCCTTGAGGGCGGCGTTAATGACGGTGGCTTTCTCGGAGTCCGATGCGCTCTTGAGCCATTCCACCGACTTCACATGGCCCTTCAGCAACGCCTTCACAGTGTCCGGGTGCTCGGCGGCGAACTTCTGGTTCACGATCAGGATGGTGGTGGGGAACTCGCCCGGCTTCCCGGACAGCGAGCCGTCCCACAGGTCCTTTTCGTCCACCAGCACCCTGGCTCCGGCCGTCAGCACCAGGCGCGAGGCCCAAGGCTCAGGCAACCACGCGCCGTCGAGCTTTCCATCCTGAAACAGCTTCAGGGTCTGGGCGTTCTCGGTCGGGTTGATGGCGACATCACCACTGCCGTCAACGTTGGTTTTGTAACCCTGCGAGGCGAGCCAGGCGCGGAGCGCAACGTCTTGTGTGCCGCCGAGTTGCGGCGAGGCGAGCGTCTTGCCCCTGAGGTCCGCCGCGGAGCTGATCTCCGGCTTCACCACCAGCTGGGCGCCACCGGCGGCCGCACCCGCGATGATGTTGACGGACTCACCCTTGCTCTTGACGAACGAGTTGATGGCGGGGTTGGGGCCGATGTAGGTGGCGTCGATAGCGCCGGCGTTGAGTGCCTCGATGGCGGCCGGGCCGGCGTTGAACACCTGGGTGCTGAGCTTGGTGCCGCCAAGTGCATCGGCGATGTAGTTCTGGCTTACCCCCACCAGGGCGGGCGCGTGCGTGACGTTGCCAAAGTAGCCGAGCTTGAGTTCGACGGCGGGATTGCCGGCAGGTGCGCTTCCGCCGGCAGGTGCCGTGCCCGGGTTAGCCGCGTTGACGGCAGAGGCCAGGGTGCCGCCGCCTCCCAGGAGGGCAAGCAGGGCGGCCGTGATGCCGATCTTCTGGCCCAGGGAGCGCCTGGGTTTGCCGGACTGGCCGGCAACGATGCGGGTTGAGCTTGCCTGGCTCTGCGGACTCTTGTCCTGTGGTTCTGCCATGGGGATTCCTTTGTTGGGGCGGATGCTGAGTCGAGAGTACGGAGCCGCCGGCAGCCGGACAATCATCCGTGTAGCAGGGGTTCACGGGACGACGCGAAGGCTCAACGCGGCGTAGCGGAGCGTCAAGAAACGTCGCAGGACGTCTTGTTCCTGCGACAGCAATCGCCAGCAGGGTCCTGTTCCAGGAACCCCTGACGAAGACGATGGCAGGCGGGATCCTGCTCATTTCCGCGGGAGTACTCATCGTCGAGATCGGAGCCAGCCACGCACATTAGCGGCGCAGCCCCTACGCTCACCGGCGGGCGGGGCGGGATGCACCGGCACCGCTTTCACCATAGGCTGGCGGAGTGGATACAGGCACCGTGAACACCCGTGAACAGGGCGAGCAGGTTGACAGGCAGTCGCGCATTCTTGAAGCAGCGCTGGAACTGCTGTCGCGCCATGGGATCTCGGGTGTCAGCATGCGTGCGGTGGCCCGTGAGGCGGGAGTCGCCCTCGGCCTGGTGAACTACTACTACGAGGACAAATCGAGCCTGATCCGTGCGGCACTGCACAGCGTTGACAAACACGACCTCGCATTGGTTGCGCAGGATCCCGGCCTGTCCCCGGAGGAGCAGTTGCGGAATGCCCTTCGCCGGGTTGCGGGTCCGGAACTCCTGACCACGCGGTACCTGTCCCTTCGCCTGCATCTTTGGGCGCTCGCGCGGGCGGATGAGGATTTCGCCCTGATCAATGCGGCGGCGTTCGACCGCTACCTGGACGGGCTTGCGGCCCTGATCGGGAACGCCAGGCCGGAACTGTCGGCTAAGGAATGCAGGGAGCGGGCGGCCGATATCGTCGTCGTACAGAACGGCATGTGGCTGACCGCGCTCCTTGGCGTGGACAAGGAATCCATCCGGCGGAGCATCGCCCGCACCGAAGAGATCGCCTTCGCCGCGTAGCGGCCGGGCGTGGCCACTACTCCGGGGCGGCGGCAGTGCACCGCCCTTCTCACAAGGCCCGCCCTGTGGCCCAACTCCCTGTCACATTCGGGCGGAAGCGTGACATCTTTCTAAGGCCGGGGGCACATTCCTGCGGCTCATCACGGGACTCATGTTTCGCCGTCGTAAATTTTGAACGTTTGTCCAGTTTTCCTATTGAACACTCGTTCAACTTGCACTACTCTCCTTGAATATGACCTACGCCACACCAGGGAATACCGCGGATTCTCCGGCTAACACGGTCAACCCTTTCGCTTCCGAAAGAACGACGCCCCGCCCTGGGCCAGTGACGGGCACCAGGTAGAAGGAGAGTTTGCAGCATGTCTAAAACCCATTACGACTACGTCATCGTCGGCGGCGGCAGCGCGGGTTCGGTACTCGCCAACCGGCTGAGCGAAGGAGGCCAGAGCAGCGTCCTGGTTCTCGAGGCGGGACGGAGCGACTACCCCTGGGACCTGTTCATCCAGATGCCCGCCGCGCTGACCTTTCCCAGCGGTAACCCGCTCTACGACTGGCGCTACCAGTCGGATCCCGAGCCGTATATGGGCGGCCGCCGCGTTGCCCATGCCCGCGGCAAGGTCCTGGGCGGCTCCAGCTCGATCAACGGCATGATCTTCCAGCGCGGAAACCCCCTCGACTACGAGCGCTGGGGCGCCGATGCCGGCATGGAGACCTGGGACTTCGCCCACTGCCTTCCGTACTTCAACAAGATGGAAAACGCGCTGGCAGCGGATCCCGACGACGAGCTCCGCGGGCACGACGGCCCCCTGGTCCTTGAGCGGGGTCCGGCCACCAACCCGCTCTTCCAGGCATTCTTCATGGCCGCCCAGCAGGCCGGCTACCCAATGACCGACGACGTCAACGGCTACCGCCAGGAAGGCTTCGCACCCTTTGACCGCAACGTCCACAAGGGCCAGCGGCTCTCGGCCTCCAGGGCACACATCCGCCCCAACTCCTCCCGCAAGAACCTCACGGTCCTGACCCGGGCGCTCGCCACCAAGGTCAACTTCAAGGGCAACGTGGCAACGGGTGTCACCTACCGGCGCAATGGCCAGACCCACCAGGTGAACGCGGGTGAGGTGATCCTGGCCGGCGGCGCCATCAACACCCCGCAGCTGCTGCAGCTCAGCGGCATCGGCGACGCAGCACACCTGAACACCTTGGGCATCAACACCGTGGCCAACCTGCCCGGCGTCGGCGAAAACCTCCAGGACCACCTCGAGGTCTACATCCAGCATGCCTGCACCCAGCCGGTCTCCATGCAGCCGGCCCTGGACGTCTGGCGCATGCCGTGGATCGGCATGCAGTGGCTCTTCGGCCGCAAGGGCCCTGCAGCCACCAACCACTTCGAGGGAGGCGGTTTTGTCCGCTCCAACGAGGACGTTGCCTACCCCAACCTGATGTTCCACTTCCTGCCGGTTGCCGTCCGCTACGACGGCCAGAAGGCCGACGCGAAGCACGGCTACCAGGTGCACATCGGCCCCATGTACTCCGACGCCCGCGGCACCCTGAAGATCAAGTCCACGGACCCAACGGTCCACCCGTCCATGGTGTTCAACTACCTGTCCACGGACCAGGACCGGCGCGAATGGGTCGAGGCAGTCCATGTTGCCCGCGACATTCTGGGCCAATCCGCCATGTCGCCGTTCAACGGAGGGGAGCTTTCCCCGGGCCGGTCCGTACAAACGGACGCCGAGATCCTTGACTGGGTTGCCCGTGACGCCGAAACGGCACTTCACCCGTCCTGCACGGCGAAGATGGGCCCGGACTCCGACCCCATGGCCGTGGTCAACCCGCTGGACATGACAGTCCACGGCACCAGCGGCCTCCGCGTGGTGGATGCCTCCGCCATGCCGTACGTCACTAACGGCAACATCTACGCCCCCGTCATGATGCTCGCCGAAAAGGCCGCCGACCTCATCGCCGGAAAAGCCCCCCTGGCGCCGCAGCAGGCAGAGTTCTACCGGCACGGTGTCAGCCCGCTCGAGCGTAACAGTGGCAGGGAAACAGCAGCCGCGGCAGTGCAGGCCTAGGCATGCTGGGTATAAAGGACTCCCTGGACAGTGCATCACAACGTGTAGGAGATACGATGACCGCCACCGCTGAGCGGCTTCACCAGGCCGGTAAAACCGGGGACGTGATCAAGGGCCTTTACATTGACGGCACCTGGCAGGAAGCGTCCGACGGCGGAACAACAGTTGTGCGCTGCCCTGCGGACGGGCGTGAGGTGGCGGTGGTGGTATCCGCCACGGCGGGCGACGCCGAGCGGGCGATCGCGGCCGCACGCTCAGCTTTCGACAGCGGTCCATGGCGGCGGCTCAGCGACCTGGAAAGGGGAGCTGTCCTGCTCCGGGTAGCCGACCTGCTTGAACGGGACAAAGCCGAATACGCCCGTGCGGAGGCGCTCGATACGGGCAAGCGAATCGTCGAGGCCGAGTACGACATTGACGACATTGCCGCCTGCTTCCGTTACTACGGGAAGATCGCAGGCCTCGATGCCGGCAGGGTGATCGACACCGGCAGGCCGAACGCCATCAGCCGCGTGGTCTACGAACCGCTCGGCGTGTGCGCCCTCATCGCGCCCTGGAACTACCCGCTCCTGCAGGCAGCGTGGAAGGTGGCCCCGGCACTCGTTGCGGGAAACTCGTTCGTACTCAAGCCCAGCGAACTCACGCCGTCGACCTCCATCCTGCTCATGGAGACCCTCGCAGAAGCCGGCGTTCCTGCCGGTGTGGCGAACCTCGTTACCGGACCTGGCTCCAGGGTGGGCGGACCGCTCAGCTCGGACCCGCGCGTCGACCTCGTTTCCCTGACCGGGAGCCTGGCCACCGGCCAGACGATCATGGCCGCTGCCGCAGAGACGGTGAAGCGCGTCGCCTTCGAACTCGGCGGAAAGAACCCCAACGTCGTCTTCGCGGACGCGGACTGGGACGCCGCCGTCGACAATGCCCTGACTGCCGTGTTCCTGCACTCCGGCCAAGTCTGCTCGGCGGGGGCGCGGCTCGTCGTCGAAGAGTCCATCGCGGAACGCTTCGTGGCCGAAGTGGTGGAACGGGCAAGGAAAATCCGGATGGGCGGACCGTTCGATCCGGAAGCGGAGACGGGGCCTCTGATCTCCGCGAAGCACCGTGACCAGGTCCACGCCTACGTCCAGGCCGGGATTGCCGAGGGCGCCGAGCTGCTGTGCGGGGGGTTCATCCCGGACGAGGGGCCGCTCGCGGACGGCTACTTCTACCCGCCCACGGTCCTCGCCAACTGCCGCTCGGGCATGAGCGTGCTGCAGGAGGAGTCCTTCGGGCCTGTACTGACGGTCGAGACGTTCCGGACCGAGGACGAGGCCGTGACCATCGCCAACGACACGGAGTACGGCCTGGCGGGTGCGGTCTGGACGTCGGACGCGTCCAAAGCGCAGCGTGTTGCGGGCGCCCTCCGGCACGGAACAGTATGGATCAACGACTATCACCCGTACGTCCCGCAGGCGGAGTGGGGCGGCTTCGGGAAGTCCGGCATTGGCCGGGAGCTTGGCAGCGCGGGCCTCAACGAGTACCGCGAGGCAAAACATATCTGGCAGAACATCCAGCCCGCATCCAGCGGCTGGTTTGGTTCACCTGCCGGTGACGCCGGGGTGGGGGCCGCCGGCTAGCAGCATTTGGGGGAAACGGCCGGGCGCCGCAGGCGTGGCGCCCGGCCGCCGATATCACCCGCGTCCAATGGCGGCCGCGGGGCATCACCATCGTGCTTTTCTCATCTAGGAGTTCGGATGTTGGAACCCAGCAAGAGTACTGATTCAAGTGGCATGGACGAGTTCGGCTATGCCCAGACCCTGGACCGCAGCATCGGCAAGTTTGCCAGTTTCGCGGCAGGTGTCAGCTATATCTCCATCCTTACCGGCGTTTTTCAGCTGTTCTACTTTGGCTTCTCCATGGCCGGACCGGCCTACGCCTGGTCCTGGCCGATCGTCTTCGCCGGCCAGCTCATGGTGGCGCTCTGCTTCGCCGAGCTCGCCGGGCGCTATCCCGTGGCCGGGTCCGTCTACAACTGGGCCAAACAGCTCTCCTCAGGTACGTTCGCCTGGCTGGCCGGCTGGCTGCTGCTCATTTCCTCGATCGTGGCGCTCGGGGCCGTGGCCCTGGCGCTGCAGCTCACTCTCCCCCAGATCTGGTCCGGTTTCCAGATCATCGGTGACGGCACCGGCACCTACGATTTCGCCCTCAACGGCGTCCTGCTCGCCAGCATCATGATTTCCATTTCCACCCTTATCAACGCCTTCGGCGTGAAGCTGATGACCAAAATCAACAGCATCGGCGTCTTCGTGGAACTCGCTGCCGCCGTGCTCCTCATTCTGGCCCTGGCCTGGCATGTGGTGCGGGGCCCGGAGGTCCTTTTCAGCACCGCAGGCTACGGCATGGACCATGACCTCGGCTTCTTCGGGGTGTTCCTCATCGGCGCCATGGCATCGGGGTACGTGATGTACGGCTTTGACACCGCCAGTTCCCTGGGCGAGGAGACGAAGGACCCGAAGAAGACCGCTCCCAGGGCCATCCTTCGGGCAATCACCGCGTCCTTTATCCTCGGCGGACTGATTCTCCTCGGCGGGCTCCTGGCCGCCCCGGACCTGAACGACCCCAAGCTGGGAAGTGCCGACGGCGGGCTGCAGTACATCGTGCTGTCGGTGCTGGGAGGCCCGTTCGGCAAGGCCTTCCTGGTGTGCATCGTGGTGGCTGTATTCGTCTGCACCCTCGCCGTCCACGCTGCCGCCATCCGCATGATGTTCGCCATGGCCCGGGACAACAACCTGCCCTTCAGCCGCCAGCTGAGCAAAGTGCATCCCGAGCGGAAGACGCCCACGGTGGCGGCCATCGTCATCGGACTCATCGCCATCATTCCGCTGATCGTCAACGTATCCCAGCCGGCGATCTTCACCATCCTGTCCAGCATCAGCATCGTCCTGATCTACCTGTCCTACCTGCTGGTCACCGTCCCGCTGCTGCGGCGGCGCTTCCTGAAGAAATGGCCGCTGTCCGACGAAAGCCACGGAGAATCCGGGTTCAGCCTCGGCAAGTGGGGTGTCCCGGTGAATATCCTCGCGGTCCTGTGGGGCGGAGCGATGACGCTGAACCTGGTCTGGCCCCGGCCGGAGATCTACAACTCGGTGCCGCCGTTCGAGTGGTACCTGCAGTGGGGCGGGGTCCTCTTCGTCACCGCAGTCACCGTGGGCGGCGCCCTCCTGTACCGCCTGAAGATCAGGCACCAGACGGGCGTCCTGGCCGAGCATGCAGCCACGGCCGTTCCGGGAGATCCCGAGGTGCCCTCCGCCCCGGCGCAGACTGAGGCTCCCACCGCTCCGGTACCGGCATCTGTCCCTGCCGCGGTGTCGAAGTCGGTGGTGGACGTGGCCAGGTAGGCCCAACCCGCAGCCACCCTGGACGGGCATCCCTTCGCCAACCCTCCCGGGCGAAGGGATGCCCGTCGTCGTTCATCTCTTAGCCGAGGTCCTTGGCGGGATCTCATGCAGCTCTGACCAGGGGGAGCTCGTCCCAGTGGGTGGTGTACCGCGGCGAGCGCATGTCCCGTTTCATGGTCCAGTCCAGCCCGGTCTTGATGCCGGCATGGCCCAGACCGATGGAGCCGCGGCCGAAGCGGCGGCTGACATCCTCCAGCAGGGGCCCGATGCCCCGCTCCTCATGACGGTTCTCGAACGGTTTCAGCGGCGGCTGGTTGCCCGTGGGACGAAGGTCCGTGAGCATGAGCCCGGCCTTGGCGTACCTGAGTCCATCCCGGATGTGGGGCAGCAGCGCATGCGCGGCTTTGGTCAACAGGAGTGGATCCGCCGTGGGCATCGGCAACGACACGCACACTGAGGGATAGGCCTGTTCATGCTGCCGGAACGGGGAAGTGGCCGCGAAAGCGGTAAGGACCTTCGCCTGGAGCCCGTGTTTGGAGAGCCTCGCACTCGCCTGCTGGCCATAGATGCCCAGCACCTGCCGGAGGCCTTCCACGCTGGTGACCGGAGTGGAGAAGGATCGCGAGAAGATGAGCTGGTCCCGGCCAATGCGCTCCTCCTCCATGGGGATGCACGGAGTGCCGCGCAGTTCCAGGACGGTGCGCATGAGAACCACCGAAAACTTGTCCCGGATGGCCACGGGGTCGGCGCGGAGAAGGTCCAGGACCGTGAAGATGCCCAGGAGGTTCAGGCGCCTGGTGAGCCTGCCGGCGATGCCCCAGACCTCCTCCACGGACAGCCGGGCCAGCAGCGCTTCGCGCGCCGGGCCCGGAACACCGTCCCAGTGGCACACTCCGCGGAACGCCGGGTTGTTCTTGGCCCATTTGTTGCACAGCTTCGCCAAAGTTTTGGTGGGGGCAATTCCCACACAGACAGGTACTCCCACGTGCCGCCGCACTGCGTCTTTGATTCTGCGGCCCAAGGCCAGCAGCTGTTCCGGTTCGCCTTTCACGCCCAGGAAGGCCTCGTCGATGCTGTAGACCTCCATCCAGGCGGAATGCCTGCCCAGCAGTTCCATGACCCTGGCACTGATGTCCCCGTAGAGTTCGTAGTTGCTCGATTTCGCCACCAGGCCCCATTCCTTTGCCCTGGGCGCAAGCTTGAACCAGGGCTCACCGGTAGGGATTCCCAGGGCTTTGGCCTCGGGGGAGCGGGTGACGGCACAGCCGTCGTTGTTGGAAAGGACCACCAGCGGCCGCCCCTCAAGCGAGG
The DNA here is from genome assembly GCF_005796225.1 of Pseudarthrobacter sp. NamE5. Taxonomy (GTDB): domain Bacteria; phylum Actinomycetota; class Actinomycetes; order Actinomycetales; family Micrococcaceae; genus Arthrobacter. The sequence continues at coordinate 232,284 of NZ_VAHO01000001.1, read as the reverse complement.
GATCGAACGCCCGCTCGGCTGAGGCATAAAAACAGTTCACGTCCACATGGGCGATCTGCGGCATCTGCCGCATCAGGACCGGTTTAGACATGATGGAGGCACCTCGTGGCCACACCCCACACGGTGAGGTCGGACAGGGCAGAAACCCTGATGTCCGGATACTTGGGGTTTTCCGCCTGCAGCACTACTCCGGCTGCGGTGATGCGCAGGCGCTTGACCGTCAGTTCGCCGTCCAGCACGGCGATCACCACGGATCCGTCCTTGGGCTCGAGGGCGCGGTTGACGATCAGTTCGTCGCCGTCGCTGATTCCGGCCCCTTCCATGGAATCTCCGGTAACCCGGACCACGAAAGTACTGGTGATGTCCTTGATCAGGTGGGCATTCAGGTCAATCCGGCCGTCGAAGTAGTCCTGTGCCGGTGATGGGAACCCCGCGGCAACGGCCACAGGGGAGATCGGCACGGAGAACAACGAGGCGCCCGCATCTATCACGCGGGGACCGACAATAACGCCCACAACACACCCTTATTCGAAAATATGTTCGATTACTTCAGTGTAGCCCCGCCCTCCGACAACCGGTACTGCCACGCCCCGGACCGCAGCACCAGCCGGCACGCGGTGGGCAATCGTCCCCCTCCCACGCTCTCTCACTTGACGTCGGTTTTCCGGCGATCCTCTCTCACTTAACGCGGGTTTTCCGGCATCCCTCTTACACCTCTGAACGCCCAGCGGCAGACCTGTGGATAACTTCTGCAACTTCCTACCGTCCCGGGGCACAATGCCAGCATGCGAAAGCAAGTCCTGCCCCCGCCCTTGGCGAAGGATCCGTTCACGTTCAGCTCTGCCAGGGCTTCCGGCCTCACACTGGATAGACTCCGCCGCAAGGATGTGGTCAACGTGGGCCGAGGTCTTTACCGCCCGGCGGACTGGGACTTCGATCTGGAAGGCGCCGCCAGGGCGTTGTCCGCTGCGTCTCCCGGAGCCTGGATCTCACACGTGACCGCGGCGCGGCTCCGGTGCCAAGTGCTGCCGCCGTGGCTGGCAGATTCCACAGAGCTGCATCTCAGCAAGCCGCGTGTGCTGCCGTCGGTCCGCCGAAAGGGGATATTCGGGCATACCGTCCTGGCCCTTGAAGATGAGGTTGAAGAGGTTGACGGGATCAGCCTGAGCACACGGTCCCGCACCTGGCTCGATCTGGCACGGATGCTGCCGCTCAATGATCTGGTGAGCATGGGTGACGAACTGATCCGCATCCCGCGGGTGGATTTCGAGGGAAGGACGCAGCCCTATGACACCTTGCCGGGACTGCGCGTCCTGGTGGGGCGCCACCCGAATCTCCAAGGCATCGTCAGGGCCCGCGAAGCGTTGGAGCTGATGCGGGTGGGTGCCGATTCTGCCCCGGAATCGCTGCTCCGGCTGGCTATCGTCAGCGCGGGCTTACCCGAACCGGAACTTCAGGTGCCGTTGCGCGCCGGCGACACGAGGTCGCCGTCAGCCGATCTCGGCTATCGTCATCGCCACCTTGCAATCCAGTACGACGGCGGACATCACCTCGCTGAGGCGCAGATCTTTAGTGACAGGAGCCGGAATAAGGCCTTCGAATCAGCTGGCTGGACGGTGCTTGTATTTGATAAGGAAGACCTTGCCGACGATTTTCAGCGTGCGGTGCAACGAATAAAACGGGCACTGCGGAACGGCTGGCTAGACCATCCGCAGGCATCAGGGTTTGCCAGCGGTTAAGCGGCGGCAGAAATTTCGTTCAGTAGCCCCTTAAAGCCGTGACGCTCCCTCGCCGTTGAACTGGCCACCGGGGTGAGAGAGCGTCACTGGAAAGGCCACGTTAAGTGAGAGAGCGTCAGGCCAAAAGCCACATCGAGTGAGAGAGCGTCAGGCCAAAAGCCACATCGAGTGAGAGAGGGCCCGTGGGGAGGGCGGAATCAGCGGAGGACCACCGTGCGGTTGCCCTGCAGGATCACCCGGCCCTCACAGTGCCAGCGGACCGCGTTGGACAGGGCCTTGCACTCGGTGTCGCGGCCGGCAGCCACCAGCTCCTCGGGTCCGTAGGTGTGGTCCACTTCCACCACCTGCTGGGCGATAATTGGCCCTTCGTCGAGTTCCGCGTTGACGTAGTGCGCAGTGGCACCAACAGTCTTCACGCCGCGCGCGTAAGCCTGGTGGTACGGCTTGGCCCCCTTGAAGCTGGGCAGGAACGAGTGGTGGATGTTGATCGCCTTCCCGTCCAGCTTCCGGGTCAGGTTGTCGCTGAGGACCTGCATGTAGCGGGCCAGCACCACAAGCTCCACGTCGAACTCGTCCACCAGTTCCAGCAGCCGCGCCTCAGCCGCCGGCTTGGTCTCCGGCGTCACCGGCACGTGGAAGAACGGAATCCCGTGCCATTCCACCAGGGCCTGGTGGTCGGTGTGGTTTGACACCACGGCCACCACGTCCACGGGCAGTTCACCAATCCGCGCCCGGAACAGCAGGTCGTTCAGGCAGTGCCCGAACTTGGATACCATAATCAGCACCCGCCGCTTGGAACCCTGCCGCTCCAGCCGCCAGCGCATCCCGAAGCGCTCCGCGACCGGACCGAAAGCGGCCCGCAGCGTGTCCACTGTGGAGGCATCGCCGTCGGACGCGAAATGCACCCGCATGAAGAAATGCCCTTCGGAACGCTCACCGAACTGCTGGTTGTCGATGATGTCGCAGCCGTGCTCCAGCAGGAAGCCGGACACGGCGTGGACAATGCCGGGCGACTCGGAGCAGTCCAGGGTCAGGACATGCTCCACGGTGGTCAGCGGCTGGGAAACAGCGGTTTCAGTCTCAATTGCAGTCATGGCTCAGCACTCGATCACGTTGACGGCAAGGCCTCCGCGGGAGGTTTCCTTGTACTTGGTTTTCATGTCAGCCCCTGTTTCGCGCATCGTCTTGATGGCTTTGTCGAGGGATACCTTGTGGCTGCCGTCGCCGTGCAGGGCAAGGCGGGCGGCGTTGATGGCCTTGACGCTGGCGATGGCGTTACGCTCGATGCAGGGAATCTGCACCAGCCCGCCCACCGGGTCGCACGTCAGGCCCAGGTTGTGTTCAATGCCCACCTCGGCGGCGTTTTCCACCTGCGCCGGCGTCCCGCCCAACACCTCGCAAAGTCCTGCGGCGGCCATGGAGCAGGCGGAGCCCACCTCGCCCTGGCAGCCAACCTCGGCACCGGAGATGGAGGCGTTGATCTTGAAGAGGATTCCGACGGCGGCCGCGGCCAGCAGGAAGCGGACCACGCCGTCGTCGTTGGCGCCGGGGACAAACTTCACGTAGTAGTGCAGCACCGCCGGGACGATCCCCGCCGCGCCGTTGGTGGGGGCGGTGACGATCCGCCCGCCGGCGGCGTTCTCCTCGTTCACGGCCAGCGCGAACAGGTTCACCCATTCCATGGCCCGCAGCGGGTCGGTCTCGCCGGTATCCGCGGCCAGGGTCTGGAATAACGACGGCGCGCGGCGGCGGACGTTGAGTCCGCCCGGAAGGATTCCTTCCGCGGTGCAGCCGTTGTGTACGCATTCGCGCATAACGGCCCACAGCTTCAGGAGTTCCTCGCGCAGTTCCGCCTCGGACCGCCAGGACAGCTCGTTGGCCAGCATCACATCCGAGATGGACATGCCCTCGCGGCTGCAGATGGCCAGGAGCTCGTCGGCAGTGTTGAACGGGTACGGCAGGGCAGTGGAGTCAGCCACCACGCGGTCGCCGGCGTCGGCGTCCCCATCAACCACGAAGCCGCCCCCAATTGAATAGAAGCTCCGTTCGCTGAGGACCGTGCCGGTGTGGTTCAGCGCCCGGAAGGTCATGCCGTTCGGGTGGGCCGGGAGGGATTTGCGCCGGTGCAGCACCACGTCCTCGTCCCAGTTGAAGTCCACCCGGTGGTCGCCGCAGATCCACAGTTCGGCGTCGAGCGCGGCGGCTGCAACCTGGTCATCGGCTGTGGAGGTGTCCACCGTTTCGGGGTCGAGGCCCTTGAAACCCAGGACCACGGCCTTGTCCGAGCCGTGGCCCCGACCGGTGGCTCCCAGCGAGCCGAACAGTTCGGCCTGGACCCGGGTGGTGGAGCTCAGGTGTCCGTCGCCCTTCAGCCCGTCGGCGAACAGCTTTGCTGCCCGCATCGGGCCAACCGTGTGTGACGACGACGGCCCGATGCCAACGGAGAACAGGTCCAGGACGCTGAGCGCCATGTCAGGGGACCTCGGGGGAGGCGTACTCCCGCATTGAGTCCAGGAGCCAGCGGCCCAGGAAATCGGCGAAGGAGGCGCGGGGGAAGATCCGGAACGACTCGTCGCCGGTCTTCCACAGCACTGCCGGGATGTTGCCGATCTCCGTGGACAGGGCCGTACCGGCCTGCAGGACACGGGAGTGCAGGTCCAGCGAGCAGCCCTTTTCGAGGACGGCCCGGGCCCGCGGGCCGGTGAGCTCAAACGTGGTGCGGTTGGCGGAGAGATCCACCACCTGCCCAGCCTCGCCGCCCAGTGCCTCGCGCAGTGCCTGGATCAGGTCACCGCCCAGGGATTCGTGGGCCTCGGTGGGCGCCACCACCAGGAACTCCTCGGGTCCGAGCCAGAGGACCGAAGTGTTTCCGGTCCCGCTGACGCTGCCGCAGCCTGCGGGCAGGCCGCCGGTGACGGAAGCCACGCGCTCCCCGGCCCCGCTGTTCCGGTTGACCCGCAGGCCCACCATGGTCAGGAACGGTACTTCACGAAGTTCCACAACGCCCTGGACGGAGCCGGCTTCAAAAGCTGCGCCCAGCGGGGCTGCCGGGCTCACGCGCAGGGAGAGGTTCTTCTGGGCGGAAGTTGCGGGTGCTGCTGTTTCAGCCATCTTTGCGGGTCCCTTCGGGGTCAAAAAGTACGGTTTCGGCGACGACGACGTCCACGAGCTGATCGCCGGCAGCGGCCACCAGGGTTTCACCGATCCGGTTGCGGCCGTTCTTGATCAATGCCAGGCCGAACGACCGGCCAAGCGCGGCGCTGTGGTAGCTGGAGGTGACAAAGCCCTCCATCGGAACCGGGCCGTAGGCCGGGTTGGTGGAACGGCCCTTCTCCACGAGCTGGGTGCCTTCGGGAAGCCTGAATCCGCCATCTACCGGCAGGACGCTCACCAGGTGCTTGCGGTCCTCGCGCTGTGCGTCGCTGCGGGAGTAGGAGCGCTTGCCGATGAAGTCCTTGGCCTTGGAGACAATCCATTCCATGCCCGCGTCCTGCGGGGTGACGGTGCCGTCCGTGTCCTGCCCGACAATCGGGTAGCCCTTTTCGGCGCGGAGCACGTGCATGGTTTCCGTGCCGTAGGGGGTGATGTTGAACTCGGCCCCGGCAGCTGCCACGGCTTCCCACGTGTTCAACCCGTACCAGGACGGCACGTTGATCTCGTAGGCGAGTTCGCCGGAGAAGGAGATCCGGCAGACCCGGGCGCGGACGCCGGAGGCCAGGGTGGTTTCGCGGAAGGTCATGAAGGGGAAGGCTTCGGCTTCCAGCCCGCCATTGGCGGCCAGTTCCGGCGCCACCTTGGCGATGACTTCGCGGGACTTGGGTCCGACGACGGCGATGGTGCTCCACTGCTCCGTCACCGAGGTGCAGTGCACGTCCAGTTCCGGCCACTCGGTCTGCAGCCATTCCTCCAGCCAGTCGAGCACCTTCGCGGCGCCGCCGGTGGTGGTGGTCATAAAGTAGGTTTCCTCGTCCAGGCGCAGGGTCACGCCGTCGTCGAAGATCATGCCGTCAGGGGTGCACATCACGCCGTAGCGGGCCGAGCCCGGGGCGAGCTTCTTGAACGCGTTGGTGTAGATCCGGTTCAGGAACTCACCGGCATCCTTGCCGCGGATCTCGATCTTGCCCAGGGTAGTGGCGTCCATGAAGCCCACGAATTCGCGGACGGCGGCGCACTCGCGCAGCACAGCCGTGTCCATGTCTTCCCCGTCCTGCGGGTAGTACCACGGCCGCTTCCACTGCCCGACGTCCTCGAACAGGGCACCCTTGGCAACATGCCACGGGTGGATGGAGGTTTTGCGGGCGGGGTCGAACAGTTCGCCGCGCTGGCGGCCGGCCAGTGCCGCGAACGCCACCGGGGTGAACGGGGCGCGGTAGGTGGTGGTGCCGATGTCACCGATGCCGCGGGAGGCCTCGCCGGCGGTCCGGAGCGCAGCAGCAATAACGCCGATGGCATTTACGCCGGAGGTCTTGCCCTGGTCGTTGGCGGTGCTGATGGAGGTGTACCGCTTGATGTGCTCCACCGACCGCATGCCGGCTCCCGTGGAGCGCAGCACGTCAGCCACGGACTGGTCGCGCTGGAAGTCCACGAAGTGGTGGTGCCAGCCGTCCGGGGTGCCCTGCTCGCCGGGAACCAGCCACAGCTGGCGGGTGGGGGCGGCGGCCTTCGGCTCGCCCAGCGGGGAAGGTTCGACGGCGGTGCTGAAGCCGGCAGCGCGGGCCGCCGTAAGGCCCGCGGAGACGCCCTCGGCGAGGCAGACGGCCAACTCAAAGCTGCCGCGCCCCGAACCCACGATTTGCTGGTTGGGGACCACGGTGCTGGGCACAAAAGCGGCCAGTTCATCGTCCCAGCGCAGCTTGCCCTGCCGCTGGGAGTGGAGGTGCACCAGCGGGCTCCAACCGCCGGACACAGCCAGCAGGTCGCAGGCGAACTGCTCGATGCCCGAGGTGAGTTCACCGTCGTCGTTGATGCTGCGGACGGTGACGCCGTCCACGCGGCCGTCGCTTCCACCGGAAGTGTTGGCCACCGCGCTGCCGATCAGCACCCGCGTGCCGGCCTCGACGGCGGCGGCAGCGACTTCGGTGAGCTGCGGTCGGGCGTCCACCACCGCAGCGATCTTGACGCCGGCAGCGCGAAGGTCAGCCGCCAGGGCGTAGGCACTGTCGTTGGTGGTGCTGATGACCACGCGCTTGCCCGCGGCCACGGCATAGCGGTTCAGGTAGCTGCGGACGGCCGAGGCGAGCATGATGCCGGGGCGGTCGTTGTTCTCGAACACCAGCGGGCGTTCGTGGGCGCCGGGAGCCAGGACCACCTGGTTGGCACGGATGTGCCAAATACGCTGCCGCGAAACTCCCGGAGCTGCGGGCGAGGACAGGTGGTCGGTGCGGTTCTGGACGGCGATGACGTAGTTGGCGTCGTAGGCACCGAAGGCCGTGGTGCGGTTCAGGACGGTGGACTCAGCGCCCGAAACGAGCTCCGCCTCGACGTCAGCCACCCATTCCAGGGCCGGCTTGCCTTCGATGGTCTCCGCCATTTCAGGGGACGTGGAACCGGAGAGGAGGGATCCGCCCAGTTCGGGCTGGTCATCCAGGAGCATCACACGGGCGCCGGTGCGGACAGCCTCGCGGGCTGCGGCCAGGCCGGCGGGGCCGCCGCCGATCACCAGAACATCGGTGTGGACGTACTTTTTGTCGTACTCGGCCTGGTCATCGGCCGGGTCCAGCTTGCCCAGGCCGCTCAGGAAATCCGCCTTCAGGCCGTCCACCAGGGTGACGGTGGTGGCGGGGAGCATGGACTCGGCCACGTGGCCGGGAAAGCGTGGCTGCACCTTGACCAGTGCATTGGCTTCCTCCACACCGGCGGACATGATGCCGCGAGGACGGTCCTCATAAAGGGAGTTGCCGGCGGCCACGCGGCCGTTGGCCAGCAGGGCGGAGGCGACGGTGTCGCCCGGGTGGCCGGAGAATTCTTCGCCGTCCACCGTGAAACGCCAGGAGATGGTGCGGTCGATGCGTCCGCCGGCGGCGAGGCGGGCGTTCTGGGAAGTCGCGGGATTCTGGGAAGTCACGGGGTTGCTCCTTCCGGGGCGGTGGTGCTGGAGATGCTGGTGGGGGAGGTGCTGGTGCCCGAGATATCCGGAGAAGCGTTTCCCGTGGTGGTGCTGTCAGCGGCGGTGCTGGCAGTGCCGGTGTCGGCGGTGACCTTGCCGGCGGCATCGGGACGGGGTGAACCCATCGGGTAGACCGCCTGGATCTCATACGTGACGGTGTCCCGGAGCATGTTAAACCACTGGCGGCAGCCGGTGCTGTGCAGCCAGCGTTCGGCAAAGGCGCCCTTGGTGTTGTCGCGGTAGAACAGGTACTCGGCCCATTCGCGGTCCGTGAGTTCGTTCGGGTTTTCGGGGTAGGCTACGTGGGCCTGGCCGCCGTAGTGGAACTCGGTCTCGTCCCGGGAGCCGCAGTTGGGGCAGGAGATGAGCAGCATGTGTGCGTCTTCTTTCTAAAGTGCTCGGGCAGCTAGTGGGCGACGGCGGCAGCGCCGTGTTCGTCGATCAGGGCACCGGTTTCGAAGCGCTCCAGGGCGAACGGCTGGTTCAGCCTGTGCGGGGAGCCCGTGGCAATGTTGTGGGCGAAGGTCATGCCGGCAGCCGGAGTGGCTTTGAAGCCGCCGGTACCCCAGCCGCAGTTGACGAACATGTTCTCCACCGGGGTGTTGCCCACGATCGGGGAGGCGTCCAGGGTGGTGTCCACGATGCCGCCCCAGGTCCGGAGCACGTGGGCCCGGGCAAAGATCGGGAACAGCTCGACGGCGGCGGCCATCTGGTGCTCGATCACGTGGAAGGAGCCGCGCTGGCCGTAGCCGTTGTAGGAGTCCACGCCGGCGCCCATCACCAGTTCGCCCTTGTGGGCTTGGGAGACGTACACGTGCACGTGGTTGGACATCACCACGGTGGGGTGGACGGGCTCGTGCAGTTCTGAAACCAGGGCCTGCAGCGGGTGGGACTGGATGGGGAGGCGGAAGCCGGCCATTTCGGCCAGGACGGAGCTGTGGCCAGCGGCGGCGAGGCCCACCTTTTCGGTGTTGATGGTGCCGCGGTTGGTCTTGACGCCCACCACGCGGTTGCCGTCCTTGACGAAGCCGGTGACTTCGCAGTTCTGGATGATGTCCACGCCCATCTCGTCGCACTTGCGGGCGAAGGCCCAGGCCACGTGGTCGTGCTTGGCGATCCCGGCGCGGGGCTGGTAGGTGGCGCCCATGACGGGGTAGCGGATGTTGTCGCTGATGTTCAGGATGGGGCAGAGTTCCTTGACCTGCTTCGGGTCCAGCCATTCCGCGTCAACGCCGTTGAGCTTGTTCGCCCCCACGCGCCGCATGCTTTCGCGCACGTCACCCAGGGTATGGGCGAGGTTCATCACGCCGCGCTGGCTGAAGAGGAAATCGTATTCGAGCTCTTCCGGCAGGATTTCCCAGAGCTTGAGTGCGTGCTCGTAGATGGCCGCGCTCTCGTCCCAAAGGTAGTTGGAGCGGATGATGGTGGTGTTCCGGGCCATGTTGCCGCCGGCCAGCCAGCCCTTTTCCAGCACGGCGATGTTGGTCATGCCGTGGTTCTTGGCCAGGAAGTACGCGGTGGCCAGGCCGTGCCCGCCGCCACCCACGACCACAGCGTCATAAGAGGACTTGGGCTCGGGGTTGCGCCAGAGGAAGTCCGGGTGCTCGGGGAGGAGATCTGCACTCACTGGGCCGCTCCAATCATGTCTGCTTCAAAGGCGGCAACCTCGGCGTCGCCGTTGAGGTGGGGGTAGAGGGGGAACTGTTCGGCAAGGGCCGCCACCCGGGCGCGGAGTTCGACGGCGGTGTCCCCGGCCAGGGTGCCCGTGCCGTCGGTGCCGTTGCCGGCAGCGGCGATGAGCGCCGTCGCAATAATGTCCGCAACCTCCGCAAATTCCGTGGCGCCGAAACCGCGGGTGGCAAGGGCCGGGGTGCCGATCCGGAGTCCGGAGGAGACCATCGGCGGGCGGGGGTCGAAGGGAACGGCGTTGCGGTTCACGGTGATGCCGATCTTGTGCAGGGCGTCTTCGGCCTGCTGCCCGTCCAGTTCGGAGTTCCGAAGGTCCACCAGGACCAGGTGGACGTCGGTGCCGCCGTTGACCACGGAAATTCCTGCCGCGGCAACGTCGTCCTGGAGGAGCCGCTCCGCCAGGAGCTTGGACCCCTGAAGGACGCGTTCCTGGCGTTCCTTGAACTCCGGGCTGCCGGCAAGCTTGAAGGCTACGGCCTTGGCGGCGATGACGTGCTCCAGCGGGCCGCCCTGCTGGCCGGGGAAAACGGCGCTGTTGATCTTCTTGCCGTACTGCTCCTTGGCCAGGATCACGCCGCCGCGCGGGCCGCCTAGGGTCTTGTGCGTGGTGGTGGTGACAACATCGGCGTACGGGACCGGGTTAGGGTGCAGGCCTGCTGCCACGAGGCCGGCGAAGTGTGCCATGTCCACCATGAGGTAGGCGTCGACCAGGTCCGCGATGCGGCGGAATTCGGCGAAGTCCAGCTGGCGGGAGTAGGCGGACCAGCCGGCCACGATCAGGCGGGGGCGGTGCTCGAGGGCCAGGGCTTCAACCTCGGCCATATCGATCCGCAGGTCCGATTCGCGGACGTGGTAGGGAACCACGTTGTAGAGCTTGCCGGAGAAGTTGATGCGCATGCCGTGGGTGAGGTGGCCGCCGTGGGCCAGGTCCAGGCCCATGATGGTGTCGCCCGGGTTCAGCAGGGCGAACATGGCGGCGGCGTTGGCCTGGGCGCCGGAGTGCGGCTGGACGTTGGCGAACTCGGCGCCGAACAGTGACTTCACGCGGTCGATGGCCAGCTGCTCCACCACGTCAACGTGTTCGCAGCCGCCGTAGTAGCGCTTGCCTGGGTAGCCCTCGGCGTACTTGTTGGTGAGGACCGAACCCTGCGCCTCCATGACGGCGGACGGGGCGAAATTCTCGGAGGCAATCATTTCCAGCGTGGACTGCTGGCGCACCAGCTCCTGGGCGATGGCCTGCTGGACCTCGGGATCGACTGCGGAAAGTCGCTCGTTCAACTGCTCAACCACGGATGCTCCTTTGAAATACCACTTGTTCAATCACTGATATATCAGTGTGGGAACAATGGTATGATTGCGATCACAGCAGAGTCAATAGCTGGACCGAAAGCGGCTGGAAGCTACCGCTTGGATCTCAGCGGGTTTCGAAGAATGGAGCGATGCCTTGAATGCACTTCTTGCCCTGGCCCCTGCGGAGGAGGAGGCCCCCTCGCAGGCGGAGGCCGCATACCGGCAGCTGCGTGACAAACTGATTATGCTGGAGATCCGCCCGGGTGAGCCCATCAATGACGGCCGGCTGGCGGTGGAGCTCGGCTTCAGCCGCACTCCGGTGCGCGAGGCGATCAAGCGGCTTGAGGTGGACCACCTGGTGGTTTCCTATCCCCGCCGGGGCACGTTTGCCACCAATGTGGACTTCACGGAGCTGGCGGACGTGTCGGAAATCCGGGAACTGCTGGAGCCCCTCGCCGCCCGCCGGGCTGCAGACCGTGCCAATGAGAGCATGCGCCGGGAACTACTGAAAGTGGCGGACGCTATTGCCGGCATCGATCCGGGCACGGGCGAGTCCCGGGACCTGATGCGCTATGACCTCATGGTGCACCGGCTGATCTACAAGGCGGCAGCCAACCCGCACCTGGAAGACACCCTGATCCGCTACGACAACCTCGCCACCCGCATCTGGTGCGTGGTGCTGGACAAGGTTCCCTCCGTGACCGGCCACATCACTGAACACGTGGACCTGCTCAAAGCGGTGGCGGCCGGCGACGCGGACAAGGCAGGGGAACTTGCCCTGCACCACGTCACGAGCTTCGAGGAAACCATCCGCAAGATCCTCTAGACGCCAGGGCGCTCCATCACTTACCGGGGCTTCAGCCGAAACGCTCTATCACTTACCGCCGCAAAATCCAAAACCCTCTCTCAGTCGACAGGAGGCGGGTCTAAGACTGCCGCGGGATGTGAAAGAGGGTTTCCTTAGAAGCCGCAGCAAGTGATAAAGGGATCGCCAAAAGGCCGCAGCAAGTGAGAGAGGGTTTCAGGTGCGACGGCGGCCCCCACCAGAAAGTGGGGGCCGCTGCGGTTGCGGGACATATAGGGCCCTGGGGCTAGACGATCGCGGCCTTCAGTTCCTTGGCGGCAACGGCGGGATCGTCGGCGCTGTAGATGGAACCGCCGACGACGGCCACGTCGGCACCTGAGCGCTGTACGGCCTCGATGGTGGAGAGGTTCACGCCGCCGGCGACGGAGAACGGGACGCGGGCTTTTTCGCCGGCGCTCAGGAGCACGTCCAGGTTGTAGCCGGGCTTCGCCTGCTCGTCCAGGCCGGCGTGCATTTCGACAAACTTCGCGCCCAGGGCGCGGGCTTTGTTGGCGCGGCCCACCTTGTCCTCAAAGCCGATCAGGTCCACCACAATGCCCTTGTTGTGTGCCTTTGCGGCCTTGACGGCACCGGCGATGGTGGAGTCGTCGGCGCTGCCCAGGACAGAGACCAGGTCCGCGCCGGCGGTGAAGGCGATGTCGGCCTCCAGTTCGCCGGCATCCATGGTCTTCATGTCCGCGAACACGATCTTGTCCGGGTGGGCGGTCTTGACGGCGGTGACGGCGCTGGACCCGCCGGGCCGCCCGCTAGCCGAAGCGGCGGACTGGAACCTTGGGGAGCGGGAGCTGGAGGTGCTGCAGCTGCTGGCGGCGGGCCAGCGGAACCGCGGCATTGCCGCCAAACTGCACATCAGCGAGAACACCGTGAAGTTCCACCTCCGCAACCTCTACCGAAAGATTGGTGCGTCGTCCCGCACGGAAGCCATGGCGCTCGCCCACAGCAACGGCCTGCGCTGACGCGCGCTGAGTGCAATGTCGGCTCCGTCACAGTCCGCGGTCTAGGATCGGAACCGTGGAGTAACCGGAGGCTCCCTCGGTACCTAGTTGCGGGAGCGCGGGCCGCAACCTACTTGAGAGTATGAATCATGGCTTCAAACGATGAGCGCGAACCCGAGATCGATGCTGAACCGGGTCAGTCCGGCGGCGTCCAGTCTGTTGACCGTGCCCTCACAGTACTGGAGATCCTGGCGCGGGACGGCCATGCCGGCGTCAGCGAGATCGCAGAAGAAATAGGGATTCACAAGTCCACCGTGTCCCGGTTGCTCGGTTCCCTGGTCAGTCGCGAGATGGTCCAACAGAACAGCGACCGCGGCAAGTACCAGCTGGGCTTCGGCATCCTGCGCCTGGCGAGCTCCATTCCCGGGCGGCTCAGCCTGGTGCGCGAGGCCCGGCCCGTGCTGGAAGCGCTGGCGGAGGAATTCAAGGAGACGGTGAACCTTGCCGTCCTCCGCTCCAATTACGCAGTGAACGTGGACCAGGCGATGGGCCCGTCCACCTTGGCCACCTATGACTGGGTGGGCAACCTGACCCCGCTGCATGCCACCTCAAGCGGCAAGGTCCTGCTGGCTGCACTGCCGGCCGAGGAGCGGGACCGCATTTTGAAGGAGACCGGCCTGCCGCCCAGGACTCCGCGGACCATCACCAACCGCAAAGAGCTTGAAACCCAGCTGATCGACGTCGCCCGCGAGGGTTACGGCCTGGTGCGGGAGGAGTTCGAGATCGGGCTGACTGCTGTTGCCGTCCCGGTCTACAACCACCTTAGTGCCGTGATCGGGGCCATCAGCATCTCCGGCCCGGCCTTCCGCTTTGACCCGGAGAAGACACCGGGACTGATCGAAGCCCTCAAAGATGCGGGGCTGCAGGTCAGCGCCAGGATGGGCTACACCCGCGGCCGCTAAGGCATCAGCTTCCGTGGGGAGGATAAGGAAGCCGCTGAACACCAGGACGCCCCACGACCGCAGCCCTCAAAGGTCCTCTTCCTCCAGCCGCTCGGTGAGGATCCGGTTGGCGTTGACCTGCAGGATGTTCAGCGACTCCTGGATCAGGGGTGAGGCGATGCTGCCCCTGCGGACCGCTGCGACAATGCGGCGGGTGGGTCTCGTCCTGCCGGTGATGCGTAACCGAACCACGTTTTCGGCACCATGCAAAGGCGCCAGCCGGGGCAGCAGGCCGACGCCCAGCCCCGCACCCACGAATGCGATGTGGGTTTCCCATTCAACGGCTTCATGGGCGATCCGCGGTGTCACCCCTACCGCCGTGAACGCCGCGGTGAAGAGGGAATGGTAGGTGGAACCGGCGGCCTCCGTGATCCAGGGTTCCGATGCCAGCTCTTCAAGCGTCGCTGTTTCCCTTGATGCCAGCGGGTGGTCACCGGGAATGATCACGTCCAGTGGATCGTCGAGCAGGACTTTCTGCTCGAAGCGCGGATCGTCCTCACCGTAACTGTCGGACTGCATGGCGACGATGACTGCAAGATCGATTCGTTCCGCAATCAACAAGTCGAAGCAGCGGGCCGGATCAGCCTCAAGAACCTGCACCTCGAGCAGGGGGTGTGTTGAGCGCAGGGTGGCGGCGAGCGGCGCGAGCAACTGGGCAGCCGCAGAGGAGAAGCCGCCGAGGCCAAAGTGGGACTGCACCTGGTCACCGGCCTCCATGGCTGCGGCGCGCAGGCTCTCCCACTGGGCAATGAGGGGATCCGAACCTGCCACCAGGAAGCGCCCGGTGGCGGTAAGCCGCACGCCCCGGCCGTCTTTCGTCAGCAGCTGCATTCCAAGCACTCGCTGGAGCTCCCGCAATTGCGCGGAAACGGCAGAAGGAGAATACCCGGTGAGTTCGGCGGTCGCGCCTATGGTGCCGCACCGGCCGAACACGCGCAGTGTGATGAGCCTCGGATCGATCATGCACCTATTGTGCATGGTTATCTTCACTATTTTGCGCTTTTTTTGCAGCTCTTGTGACCCTAATCTCATCACTACAAGTTCTTCCACCACGCCCCTGCACCCGTGGTCTCACGCAGCACCCACTACCCATGCCTCCCGGGAGGAAACCCATGACCGCTTCAGTGAACGCGCCCCTCAATACACGCGGAAAACTCGCTGCATCGTTGCCTGACGAGCAGCTGGCAGAAATCACCGCCTTGTTTCAGTTCCGGCGCACGGGCTACTCCCTCGACGCCCCCTTCTACACCGACCCCGCGATCTTCAAAATCGACATGGAGGCCATTTTCGGCCAGCACTGGATCTTCGCTGCCAGCACCGCCGAACTGCCGGAACCGGGCGACTACGTCACGGTGGACTACGGGCCCTACTCCCTGATTGTGCTGCGCAACGACGACGGCGGCGTCAACGTCCTGCACAACGTGTGCCGCCACCGCGGTGCCCGCGTTCTGACCGAGTCCGCTGGCTCCACCGGTAACCTCGTCTGCGGCTACCACTCCTGGACCTATTCCCCCGAGGGCAACCTGATCCACGCCTCCGCTCCTGGCGAAGCCAAGTTCGACAAGAACTGCTTTGCCCTCAAGCGCGCCCATGGCCGCGAGGTTGCCGGCCTCATCTTCGTCTGCATCGCGGACGAACCGCCGACGGATTTCGACGAAACCGCAAAGATCTTTGAGCCCTACCTCGCGCCCCACGATCTTTCGAAGACGAAGATCGCTTACCAGCAGAACATCATCGAAGAGGGCAACTGGAAGCTCGTCATGGAGAACAACCGTGAGTGCTACCACTGTGACGGCCACCCCGAGCTCGCTTGCTCCCTCTTCCCCACCTGGGGCCTGACGGAGGGCCTGATCCCGCCGCATCTTGAGGAAGTCTGGGACCGGAACAAGCAGGCCCAGTCCTCCCTCGAGGAGCGTTGCCGCCGTTATGGACTTCCCTACGAGGTGGTGGAGCAGCTTGACACCCGTATCGCGGGAATCCGCATCTCACGGGAATCACTCGATGGAGAGGGCGAATCGTTCTCCGCCGACGGGCGCAGGCTGTCCAAGAAGCTGCTCGGTGACTTGCGCGACTTCCGCCTTGGCCGCTGCTCCATGCACCTGCAGCCCAACAGCTGGTTCCATTTCCTGGGCGACCACGTCATCACATTCGCTGTCTTCCCCATCAACGAACACCAGAGCCTCGTACGCACCACCTGGCTGGTGGCCGACGACGCCGTGGAAGGCGTCGACTACGACCTCGAGAAGCTCACCTACACCTGGAAGCAGACGAACCTGCAGGACAAGGCGTTCGTGGAGCTTTGCCAGCAGGGTGCCGGCAGCCCCGCCTACGAGCCCGGTCCCTACATGAAGAGCGAATACCAGGTCGAAGCCTTCATCAACTGGTACGTGCAGCGCGTGCAGGAGCACTTGGCATGATTGAACTCCTCACTGAAACGGCAATCCAGGAACCACAGCGTATCCGCGGACTTGAGATGCCGTGGAACAGGGTGATGGGAAGCACCGAGACACCCGCCCGGGCAGCCCGTGCCTTGAACCCATGGCATCCGCAGGAGTTCATGGCCGAATGTGTCGAGACCGTTCCCGAGGCCGGCGCCATGATGACCTTCGTGTTCCGCCGCTGCGACCGTGCGCCCCTGGCGTTTCGTGCGGGCCAGTACGTGAACGTCGCATTTCCCGTCAATGGCGAGGACCAGGAACCGGTGGACCGCAGCTACTCGCTGTCCAGTTCGCCCACCGAGCCGTGGACCTTCAGCATCACCGTCAAGTGCGACTCCACGGGACTGGTCTCGCCATGGGTGCACGAGAACGTCAAGCCCGGCACGGTTCTTGAGATGCTGGGACCGGTGGGAGCATTCCACCTGCCCGATGCCGACCGGCGGGCACGGTATCTCTTGCTGGCCGCCGGTGCAGGGATCACACCCATCATGTCCATGGTGCGGACCATCCACTCCCTGCCAGGACACGCCGATGTCGTGGTGCTCTACCACGGCTCGGACGCTGGAGGTTTTGCATTCCACCGGGAACTGGCCTATATCGCCTCCGTGGACTCACGCATCAAGGTCTACTACTCCCTGGGCGACCGCAGCATACCGGAGGGGTGGGAAGGGCTCAGCGGAAGGCTGACGGCGGCCATGCTCGAGGAGGTGGCCCCGGACGCCAACGGCCGCCAGGTGTACGCCTGTGGACCTGAGGGTTACCTGAACACCGCCACCGAGCTCCTCCAGAAGGTCGGTGTCGACGACACTTCCATCTACATGGAGTTCTTCTCGGGAGACCGCCAAACGCTCCTTGAATACCAGGCGGAGGTGGCACTTGCCGCCGACTTCGCGGAGGAGATGGCGGAGGAGATCGCCGAATCCGCCGAGGACTACTTTGAAAGCCAGCCCGCCGCGTTCGGCCTCTACGAGCCTGGTTACGACGCGGACGGAACCCTGCAGGCCTCAGGGCTGCCGCTGGAAATCGTCCAGCCGGAGGCACCGGGCTCCGACCCCTCTGCCGACATCCCGGGCGAAGAGCCGGACGCGGCTTCCCCTGATGCCTCGAGCTTCGACACGGTGGGAACAGGCAGCCTCACCATGTCCTTCATGCGTACGGGCATCAATGTGCGGATCGAACCTACCGAGCATATCCTCGAGGCGGCCCAGCGCGCGGGCGTCAGAATTGGCGCGAACTGCAAGGAAGGCATGTGCGGCTCCTGCAAGGTCGTCAAGCTTTCAGGGGACGTCGAGATGAACCACCAGGGCGGGATCCGGGCACGGGAGATTTCTGCAGGCAAGTTCCTGCCCTGCTGCTCCACCGCGCAGACGGACCTGGTGATTGATGCCTGACCCCTGTTCCGGCCCACTGTCAAGGCGCAGCCGAAACCGCTCAAAGCGAAGCCGACTCTAAGAACTGAATCCAAGGAAGTTCAACCTTCCGCCCGGTCTGGGGACGCCGGAGTACAACGCCCATGAATTCAAACCAAAGGACTTGACATGGCTTTGAACAGCGATATCCGCCCGGACAATGACGTCCGGGCCGAACCAGATCTCCAGCCCGCCAACCACAACGCGGAGGCCGAGGTGGAGAACACCGAACAGATTATGCAGGAACTCCGCCAGACCCGCGCTGAGCAGGCTGTGGCGGAACGCCGGAACCGAAAGCTCACCCTGGACAAGGTCACCTTCGGCATCACCGGCATCCTCGCCGTGGCCTTTGTTGCCTGGGGCTTCCTGGGCCGGGACAGCCTGTCCGCCACCTCAACGCTCGCCCTCGACTGGGTCATGGAGTACACCGGCTGGCTCTTTATGGTCCTGGCCTCATTGTTTGTCGTTTTTGTCCTGTGGCTCGCCTTGGGCAAGTGGGGCAACATCCCGCTGGGCAAGGACGGAGAAAAGCCCGAGTTCCGGACCGTCTCATGGATTGCCATGATGTTCGCGGCCGGCATGGGCATCGGCCTGATGTTCTACGGCGTCGCCGAGCCGCTCTACCACTTCATCTCCCCGCCGCCGGGAACCGTTGACGGACGGACGCCGGCGGCCATCCAGACTGCCATGGCCACCTCGATCTTCCACTGGACACTTCACCCTTGGGCCATGTACGCCGTCGTGGGAATCGCCATGGCCTACGGTACCTACCGCCTGGGCCGCAGGCAGCTGATTTCGGCAGCATTCACGTCACTCTTCGGCATCAGGACCGTCGAAGGGCCGGTGGGGAAGTTCATCAACATCCTGGCAATCTTCGCCACGCTCTTCGGCACGGCGGCCTCGCTCGGCCTGGGTGCCCTCCAGATCGGCAGCGGCCTGACTTCGAACGGCTGGGTCGGTGAGATCGGCACCCCTGTCCTGGTGTCCATCGTGGCCATCCTGACCGCCTGCTTTGTGGCCTCGGCGGTGTCCGGCATCAGCCGCGGCATCCAATGGCTGTCCAACATCAACATGGTCCTGGCAGTGGTCCTTGCGCTCATTGTCTTCATCGCCGGGCCCACGCTCTTCATCCTCAACCTCATCCCGGCAGCCGTGGGCGACTACGCCGGGGACCTGGCCGCGATGGCATCCCGCACCGAGGCCGTGGGGGACGAAGCCCTGCGCACCTGGATGTCCGGCTGGACCATCTTCTACTGGGCCTGGTGGGTATCATGGACGCCCTTCGTGGGCATGTTCATTGCCCGGATCAGCCGCGGCCGCACCATCCGCCAGTTCGTGACCGGCGTCCTGCTGGTTCCCAGCATCGTCAGCGTCCTCTGGTTCGGCATCTTCGGCGGAACCGCCTTCAAGGTCCAGCAGGACGCCGACGCGGCCAACCAGCCCGGACTGGTGGCCATGACCGACGGAACACCGTCCATCGACTTCGACGGCGCACTGTTCGACCTCGTGAACAACCTGTCCATGCCGGGCTGGTTAACCGGAGCGGTCATTGTCCTGGCCATGGTCCTCGTGGCGATCTTCTTTGTCACGGGCGCAGACTCGGCATCCCTGGTGATGTCCTCCCTGAGCTCCAACGGTTCCGCCGAGCCGAAGCGCGGCCTGGTCATCTTCTGGGGCCTCCTCACCGGAGCGGTAGCCGCCGTGATGCTGCTTGCCGGCGGTGACAAGCCCTCCGAAGCCCTGTCGGGACTCCAGCGCATCACCATCGTGGCGGCCCTGCCGTTTGTGCTGGTCATGCTGCTGCTGTGTTTCGCCTTGGTCAGGGACCTGCGCCGGGATCCGCTGTCCCTGCGACGGCGGCTGGCGGACTCGGTGGTGGAGCGCGCCATCCGCACGGGCGTGGACCAGCACGGCGGCGCCCAGTTCGACCTCGTGACCAAGCATGAATGCGGTGAACGCTGTTCAGAGGACACGCCGTGCCCTGGCGGTTCCAGTACGACCGGCTCCACCGCAGTTGATTCCATGTCGGCGGATTCCGCCGTCGCTACCAAGCCCACCCCAGCACCCTAGGAGCAAACCATGACCACAGTCCTCGAAGGCCGTCCCGCCGGCAACGCGACGGCGGAAGCCGGCGCCGTCCCCAGCGTCCGCAGTACCGGCACCGCACAGTACGTCCTCACCCTTGCGTGCCCGGAGCGCCCCGGAATCGTCCGGGCCATCACCGCATTCCTCGCTGACCGCGGCTTCGACATCGTTGAACACCAGCAGTTCGATGACCACATGAGCGGCAAGCTCTACCTGCGCACGGCCTTCACTCCCGGAGACAAGGAAGTTTCCGCGGAAGGCCTCAGCGCCGAGTTCGCCGCCATTGCCGATGAATTCGACATGGAGTTCGCCATCCACGACGGACGCCCCCAGCGCGTGCTGGTGATGGTCTCGAAGTTCGGACACTGCCTCAACGACCTTATCTTCCGCTGGCGCGCCGGCAGCCTGGGTGCGGAGATCGCCGTCGTGGTGTCCAACCACGAGGACCTCCGCCCCATGGCGGAAGCCGCCGGCCTGCCGTTCATCCACGTCCCGGTTACAGCGGACACCAAGCCGCAGGCCGAGGCGCGCCTGCTGGAACTGGTGGAGGAGTACCAGGCAGACCTGGTGGTCCTGGCCCGCTACATGCAGGTACTCTCGGACGGCCTCAGCCAGACCCTCCGCGGCCGCGCCATCAACATCCACCATTCCTTCCTGCCCGGGTTCAAGGGGGCCAAGCCTTACCACCAGGCCTATGACCGCGGCGTGAAGCTTATCGGCGCCACCGCGCACTATGTCACCGCAGACCTGGACGAGGGCCCGATCATCGAGCAGGAAGTGTTCCGGGTGGACCACAGCCTGGACCCGAATGCACTGGTCACTGTCGGCCGGGACGCCGAATCGCAGGCACTGTCCCGCGCAGTCAGGTGGCACTGCCAGCACCGGGTCCTGCTCAACAACACCCGCACCGTCGTCTTCCGCTAACGCCAACGCCCGCAAAGCTAAACAGGAGAAACACCCATGAGCGCATCACCACGCGTTGTCATTATCGGCGCCGGCATTGTCGGAACCAACCTTGCCGACGAACTCGCCACCCGGGGCTGGACCAACATCACGGTGGTGGA
This sequence comes from Pseudarthrobacter sp. NamE5, assembly GCF_005796225.1. Classification (GTDB taxonomy): domain Bacteria; phylum Actinomycetota; class Actinomycetes; order Actinomycetales; family Micrococcaceae; genus Arthrobacter. The sequence goes on along the minus strand of NZ_VAHO01000001.1, from coordinate 211,663 downwards.
ACAGGGCCCGCTGGAACTCGCCGGCGGCTCCACCTCGCACGCGCCGGGCCTGGTGTTCCAGAACAACCCGTCACGGACCATGACCGAATTCGCCACCTATACGGTGAACAAGCTGCTCGCCCTGAGCAAGGACGGCGAGTCCTGCTTCAACCAGGTGGGCGGCCTGGAGCTGGCAACCACCCCCGAGCGCCTCGCCGACCTCAAGCGCAAGATGGGCGTGATGACGTCCTGGGGCGTCGAGAGCCGGATCGTCGACGCAGACGAATGCGAAAAGATCTACCCTCTCCTGAACACCGGCAAGCTCACCGGCGGCCGCGAAGTCCTGGGCGGCCTGCTCATCCCCACCGACGGTTTGGCCCTGGCCGCCCGTGCGGTGCAGCTGCTGATCGAGCGCTCCAGCGAGCGTGGCGTGACCTTCCTCGGCTCCACCACGGTGACCGGCATCGCCCAGGAGGGCGGCAAGGTGACCGGCGTCGAAACCGACAACGGACTGATCCCTGCGGACATCGTGGTGTCGTGCGCAGGTTTCTGGGGCCGTGAACTCGGCAAGATGGTGGGGCTGGAAGTCCCGCTGCTGCCGCTGGCCCACCAGTACGCCATCAGCACCCCGCTGCCCGAACTCGAGGGCGTCAACGAACTCCCGAAGGGCGCCAGCAAGCCCATCCTGCGCTACCAGGACAGGGACCTGTACTACCGCGAATGGGGCGACCGCATCGGCATCGGCAGCTACGCCCACCGGCCCATGCCGGTTGACATGTCCGCCCTGCCGAAGGTCTCCGCAGAGGAAATGTCGGACCACCGCATGCCCTCCCGCCTGGAGTTCACCCTGGAAGACTTCCTGCCTGCCTGGGAGGACAGCCAGGACCTGCTGCCGGCACTGCGCAGCTCCGCAATCCAGGACTGCTTTAACGGCATTTTCTCCTTCACCCCCGACGGCGGCCCGCTCATGGGCGAGGCGCCCGACCTCGAAGGCCTGTTCGTGGCCGAAGCTGTCTGGGTCACGCACTCGGCCGGCGTGGCCAAGGCAATGGCGGAGCTGCTGGTGGAAGGCCGTTCCCGCACGGACCTGCACGGCTGCGAGCTGACCCGCTTCGAAAAGGTCCAGACCTCCGACGCCTACGTCAGCGAGACGTCGCAGCAGAACTTCGTGGAAATTTACGACGTGATGCACCCGCTGCAGCCCAGGGAATCCCCGCGGGACCTGCGCGTCAGCCCGTTCAACGTCCGCCAGAAGGAACTGGGGGCGTTCTTCCTGGAGTCCGCCGGCTGGGAGCGGCCGCACTGGTTCGAGGCCAACCGCGGCCTGCTCGAGGAGCTCCCTGCCGAGTGGCAGACGCCGGAGCGGGACGACTGGTCCGCCATGTTTTCGTCCCCCATCTCGGCGGCCGAGGCATGGAGGACCCGGACCGCCGTCGGGCTGTTCGACATGACGCCGCTGAAGCGGCTCTCCGTGGTGGGTCCCGGCGCGCAGGCGCTGCTGCACCGGCTCAGCACGGGCAACATCGCGAAGAAGCCGGGTGCCGTAACCTACTGCCTGCTGCTGGAGCACGACGGCGGCATCCGCAGCGACGTGACCGTCGCAAGGCTGGCCGAGGAGGACTTCCAGCTGGGCGTCAACAGCAACGTGGACTTCGACTACCTCCGGGTGGAGGCCCGGAAGCAGTCGGCCGCCGATCCCGCCCAGTGGGTGCATGTCTCCGACATCACCGGCAGCACCTGCTGCATCGGCTTGTGGGGGCCGCTGGCGCGTGAGGTGATCGGCAAGGTCAGCGCCGACGACCTCACCAATGACGGACTCAAGTACTTCCGCACCAAGGAAATCTCCGTGGGCGGCATCCCGGTCACCGCCATGCGGCTCTCCTACGTCGGCGAGCTCGGCTGGGAGCTGTACACCACCGCCGAGTACGGGCTGAAGCTGTGGGACCTGCTGTTCGAGGCGGGCCAGGAGCACGGCATCATCGCTGCCGGCCGCGGCGCGTTCAACAGCATGCGGCTGGAGAAGGGCTACCGGCTGTGGGGCACGGACATGACGTCAGAGCACCACCCGTACGAATCCGGCCTGGGCTTCTCCGTGGCCAAGGACAAGACTGGCTTCGTGGGCGCCGAGGCCCTGGCTGAGCGCAAGGAGCAGCCCGCCACGCGTGCGCTGCGCTGCCTGACGGTCGACGACGGCACTTCCATCGTGCTGGGCAAGGAACCGGTGTACGTGGCTGGCGAAGCCGTTGGCTATGTCACCAGTGCCGCCTACGGCTACACCGTCCGCAAGCCGATCGCGTACGCCTGGCTGCCCGCTTCGGTTTCCGAAGGCGACGCCGTGGAAGTGGAGTACTTCGGCAAGCGCATCGCCGCCACCGTGACACCTGAACCGCTCTTCGACCCGGGCATGGAGCGCCTCCGCGGCTAGTGCCGAGCCTGTCCAACCAAAAACCGGGGGTCGCCGAACAGGGGGCCCCCGGTTTTTCATGTGTGCAGGCCATCCCGCGAAGCTGAACGGTCCGGCACCCTAAATGTCGTACCCCCTTGTCATGATGGGTTTATGGGACAGGCAGCGGTGGCGAAGGCTTTTGAGGAAATCAAGGCTGCCCTTACTGTGCTTGATGCCGAGGTGGATGGGTGTGGGTTGGAGCCCTTCTCGGCTGCTGATTCACTGGCGGGGCTGGCGGATGGGTGCCTGGACATCCTTGCCGGCATGCGGGAGATGGAGGCCGGTTTTGCAGGCCTAAAGGCCCGTGCTGCCGCGAAGTATGCGGACAGCGTCCAAACCAAAGCGCCGGATATGCCGGTGCAGGCGCAGGAGATGGCTGTCGCGGCGGAAATCGGCTGTCTCCTGGCCATGGGGCCGCGGGCAGCGGGTTCCTTCCTGGCCGCGTCACACGCGCTGACCAAGGAGTTGCCGCGGACATTATCGGCACTGCAGTCCGGGACGATCTCCTCGCAGCACGCCCTGGTCATGGTGGACGAGGCCGCAACCCTGGACCCGGCCGGGGTCGTCGCTCTGGAAGCCCACTTCCTGGACCCGGCCACCCCTGAACCGCCCGCGGCGGCGACGATTGGGGACATGCCGGCGTACCGGTTCAAGGCCAAAGCCAGGTCCTGGCGGGAAGCCACCACGCCGAATCCATTGAAAAGCGCCATGCCAAGGGGGTCGCTGACCGGAGGGTGGAATGCCGGCCGGACCAGGACGGCATGGCATGGCTCTCGGCCTACCTTCCCGCTGACCAGGCGCTGGCAGGCTGGAACCGCCTTAACGCCCTTGCGCGGGCCGCACAAGGACCCAACGAAGCCCGCACCCTCACCCAACTCCGGACCGACAAATTCGCCGAAGCGATCCTCACCAGCGGAACCAGTGCAACCCTCCATACAGACAGACCAGGCAACGGTAGCGAAGCAGGTGACAGCGACGCCCGGTTCCTGCACGCCTCGCCGGCATGATGGGCGCTGCGCAATATCCAAGAGCCGGACCAGACCGGCCTCACTCCTGCGCCCCTGCGCCCACGGTGCTTATCTGACAGCCTTGCCGGTGCCGCGACTGCCCCTTGTCCTTGGCTTCGCTCAGTGGTTGGCTGTTGGAATGGCTGATGAAGAGGTTTACAAGAACATTCCGTCCGACGAGCACCTGAGGCAGGATGTGGCGCCCGAGACCGAGGGTGAGCCCCAGGGCAGCCCCGACCCCGGTTTTACGCCTGGACAAACTAACGCCGGCCAGCAGGTGTCAGGCCTCGCGTCGGCCACCGGTTACGGCAAGGACCTGGATCCCGAGGCGCAGCCGGACGGGAACAACCCCATCTAGGCAGCGGACCTCGGGCACAGCGCGCGCCAAGGAACAAATGACGACGGCGACATCCGGCACCTGCCGAATGTCGCCGTCGTCATGCCGTCCTCTAGGGGCCTGAACGGCTGTCTCTACCTGGCTGCGGCAGGCTCCAGTTCTTCGGATGCAACCTCGCCCGACGTTTCGGCAACGTGCGGGACGAAGCGGACAAACATTGCTTTGAAGCCGGGGGTGTTGGATTCGCGGGCGACGTTGTCTTTGTGGACCAGGACGTTGGCTTCAGGGAAGTAGGCGGCGGCGCAGCCCTTGGCGGTGGGGTAGGCCACGAGGCGGAACTTGTCGGCTTTGCGGTCGTGGCCGCCGAAGGTGCTGATGACGTCCACCAGGTCGCGGTCCTGGTACCCGAGTTCTTCGAGGTCTTCGGGGTGGATGAGGATGACGCGGCGGCCCCCGGAGATGCCACGGTAGCGGTCGTCCAGGCCGTAGTAGGTGGTGTTGTACTGGTCGTGGCTGCGGATGGTCTGGAGCACCAGGTGCCCGGCGGGCGGGGTGAGGTATTCCAGCGGGCTGACGGTGAACCGGCCGCGGCCGATGTCCGTGGCGAAGGAGCGGGTGTCCCGTGGCGGGTTGGGCAGCACGAACCCGTTTTTGGTCCGGACCCGGGTGTTGAAGTCCTCGAAACCGGGCAGGACACGTTCGATGTGGTCCCGGATGACGTCGTAGTCCTCGGCCATGGCCTTCCAGTTGACCGGGTGGTCCGGGCCGAAGGTGGCGTCGGCCATGCGGGCGACGATGACCGGCTCGGCGAGCAGGTGCTCGGAGACCGGGGTGAGGCGGCCCTGGGTGGAGTGGACCACGGACATGGAGTCCTCAACGGAGAGGAACTGGGCGCCCTTGGGGTGTTTGTCGTCCTTGTCGGTACGGCCGAGGGTGGGCAGGATCAGGGAGGTGCGGCCGTGGACGATGTGGGAGCGGTTAGGTTTGGTGGAGATGTGCACGGTCAGCCCGATCCGCTGCATCCCCGCCTCGAGCATCTCGGTGTCTGAGCAGGCCAGGGAGAAGTTCCCGCCCATGGACACGAAGACGTCCACCTCGTCGCGTTCGAAGGCCTCCATGGCCTCCACGGCGTCGTAGCCGTGGTGCCGCGGTGACGTAATGCCGAACTCGTTGTCCAGGGCTGCCAGGAGCCCTTCCTTGGGCTTTTCCCAGATGCCCATGGTCCGGTCGCCCTGGACGTTGGAGTGCCCGCGGACGGGGCAGGCGCCGGCGCCGGGCTTGCCGAAGTTGCCCTGCAGCAGCAGGACATTGACCATTTCCTTGATGGTGTCCACCGAGTGCGGCTGCTGCGTGACACCCAGCGCCCAGCAGAAAATAGAGGCCTTGGACTTGATGAGCATCCCGGCCACGGTCTCGATCTGGGCGCGGGTGAGGCCGGTGGCCTTTTCGGTCTCGGCCCAGTCCAGCTCCTGGCGGGCTTCGCGGTAGGCCTCGAACCCGTCGGTCTGCGCGGCGATGAAGGCGTGGTCGACGACGGTCCCCGGGTTGGCTTCTTCGGCTTCCAGGAGCAGGTGGCCCAGGGCCTGGAACAGCGCCAGGTCCCCGCCGACCTTGATCTGCAGGTATTCGTCAGCGAGCGGGGTGCCGCCGCCGACGACGCCGGAGACGGTCTGCGGGTCCTTGAAGTTGAACAGCCCGGCCTCGGGCAGCGGGTTCACGGCCACCACCTTGCCGCCCTTGTCCTTGCATTCCTTAAGCGCGGACAGCATGCGGGGGTGGTTGGTTCCGGGGTTCTGGCCCACCACGAAGATCAGTTCGGAATCGTGGATGTCGTCCAGGGACACGGTGCCCTTGCCGATCCCGATCGTGGGGTTCAGGGCAGAACCTGAGGACTCGTGGCACATGTTGGAGCAGTCCGGCAGGTTGTTGGTGCCGATGGCCCGGGCGTAGAGCTGGTACATGAACGCGGTCTCGTTCGCGGTCCGCCCGGAGGTGTAGAACACGCACCGGTCTGCCGTGGTGGCCCGGACGTGCTCGCCGATCAGCTCGAATGCCTCGGCCCAGGAAATGGGTGAGTAGTGGGTGTCGCCGGGGCGGATCACCACCGGTTCGCTCAGGCGGCCCTGGTTGCCCAGCCAGTACTCGGTCTTGGTGGAAAGTTCGGCGATGGAGTGCTTGGCCCAGAACTCGGCGCCCACGGTGCGGAGGGTGTTTTCCTCGGCCACTGCCTTGGCGCCGTTTTCGCAGAATTCGGCGGCCTTGCGCTTCTTGTCCGATTCCGGCCAGGCGCAGCCCGGGCAGTCAAATCCGCCGCGCTGGTTCAGCCGCAGCAGCGACTGGGCGGTGCGGGTCACGCCCGCCTGCGCCACGGCGCGCTCGAGCGCGACCATGACGGCCTTGACGCCGGCAGCCTCGGTCTTGGGTTTGTGGACTTCGAGGTTGTTCTCGTTGATGTCCTCCACGGGGGCGGGCTGTTTCCCGAACTTCATTGTTCCAACTTCCTTACCGGCATAAATTGATCGATTCCCGGCAAAGGCGCGCCGGGCTCTCCCGGCGCGCCCCTGCTGGCACTCTGTCCCCTGCGGCTGAGCCTGCCGCAGGACCTGCTACTGGGCGACCTTGGCCAGGGTTTCCTGCTCGGCCGCGATGGTGGTGTTGTCTCCGTGCCCGGTGCGGACCACAGTCTCCGGCGGGAGGGTGAGCAACCGTTCCCGGATGGAGGTGAGGATGGTGGGGTAGTCGCTGTAGGAGCGGCCCGTGGCGCCGGGACCGCCGTTGAACAGCGTGTCCCCGGTGAACACCGTTCCTTCGCTCTCAAGGTAGAAGCAGGTGGAACCGGGGGAGTGGCCGGGAGTGTGGATGGCCCGCAGGGTGGCCCCAGCCACCTCGAAGACGTCACCGTCGGTTAGTTCCCGGTCCGGCTTTGCATCCGGGTAGACCTGCTCCCACAGGACCAGGTCCTCGGGGTTCAGGTAGATCGGGGCGCCCACGGCCTCTGCAACCTCTCGCGCGGCGCCGATGTGGTCGTTGTGCGCGTGGGTCTGGAGGATGGCCAGCACCTTCCGGTCACCGATCTGGTTGATGATCGCGGTGGCGTCGTGCGGGGAATCGATGATCACGCATTCCTTGTCATCGCCCACGATCCACACGTTGTTGTCCACATCCCAGGTGCCGCCGTCGAGCGAAAACGTGCCGGAGGTGACCAGGTTCTCGATGGTGACCGCCATTAGAGCTCCACCACCGAACGCAGGACCTTGCCCTCGTGCATCTTGTCGAAGGCTTCCTCCACCTGCTCAATGGTGATGCGTTCGGAGACGAAGGCGTCCAGGTCCAGGTTGCCCTGCTTGTAGTGCGAGACCAGCATGGGGAAGTCGCGGGAGGGCAGGCAGTCCCCGTACCAGGAGGACTTCAGGGACCCGCCGCGGCCAAAGACGTCCAGCAGCGGCAGGTCAAGCTGCATTTCCGGCGTCGGGACTCCCACCAGGACCACGCGGCCGGCGAGATCGCGGGCGTAGAAGGCTTGCTTGTAGGTTTCGGGACGGCCAACGGCGTCAATCACCACATCGGCCCCGTTCCCTCCCGTGAGGGCCCGGATGGCCTCGATCGGGTCCTCGTTGCTGGAGTCGATGCCGTGCGTGGCACCCAGGGACCTGGCCATCTCCACCTTGTTGGCGTCGATGTCCACCGCGATGATGGTGGTGGCCCCGGCGAGCTTGGCCCCGGCGATCGCGGCGATGCCCACGCCGCCGCAGCCGATCACGGCCACGGACTCGCCACGCTTGACCTCGCCGGTGTTGATCGCGGCGCCGATGCCGGCCATGACACCGCAGCCCAGCAGCCCGACGGCAGCAGCGTCCACCCCGGGGTCCACCTTGGTGCACTGCCCGGCAGCGACAAGGGTTTTCTCGGCGAAGGCCCCGATGCCCAATGCGGGGGAAAGTTCGGTGCCGTCCTCCAGGGTCATTTTCTGGGTGGCGTTGGCGGTGTTGAAGCAGTACTGCGGCTGGCCCTTGGCGCAGGCCCGGCACTCACCGCAGACAGCACGCCAGTTCAGGATGACCCGGTCGCCGGGGGTGATGGAGGTGACACCGTCACCCACGGCGGAGACAACACCGGTTGCTTCGTGGCCCAGCAGGAAGGGGAAATCATCGTTGATCCCGCCCTGCTTGTAGTGCAGGTCTGTGTGGCAGACGCCGCAGGTAAGGATGTCCACCAGGGCCTCGCCCGGCCCCGGGTCCGGCACCAGGATGGTCTCCACTGACGCCGGAGCGTTTTTTTCCTTGGCAATGACTGCCTTGACTTGGTGAACCATGAACTGGTGTTCCTTTCCTAAAACCCGGGAATCGTGGCGGCGGTACCTGAGGCAATCCTGCTGCCCGTTCAACGATCTCATGCCGACGCCCGGGCCGCGGCGGCGTGTGCTGGGTTGTTTGTTATTGCGTATTACACAACACGGTGCATAGAGCGCGTACTGGAAATATGTCAGCCGTCACAGTGGAGTGTCAATAGCGGGGGCAAGTACTACGTCGCGCAGGGACCTGGCCAGGTGCACTTTGACGTTGCGGCAGGGCGCACTGCCGCTGTGCATTGCCCCGGCGGAGAGGCACCTGCTCAGCCGGCCTCCAGCTTCCGGCACGTCGCCACGTAGACTGGCAGGATGCGTTTGGTAGCGAGTGACATCGACGGGACGATCCTCGGACACGACGGAAAAATCAGCGACCGCACCGTCCGCGCCTTCCACGCCTGCCGGGACGCCGGCGTCGAACTGGTCTTCGTGACCGGCCGGCCGCCGCGCTGGCTGCACCCGCTGCAGGACCAGCTGGGGCACAGGGGGACGGTCATCTGCTCCAACGGCGCCGTAGTCTGGGACCTGGAAACAGACCAGCTGGTGTCCGCCCGGACACTGAGCCTGGACGCGGTGCTCGAAGTCCGCCGCGTAATCAAGCAGCTGCGTCCGGCAGCCCTGTTTGCCGCCGAAACACTAACGAGGTTCCACCTCGAGCCCGGCTTCATCGAAAACGAATCCAGCGAACTGCTGTCCGAGTTCACTCCCGCCGCGCTCGCCGATACACTCCCCGGCGACGACGCTGTGGTGAAGTTCCTCGCCATCGTCCGTGAGGGCACTCCGGACGACTTCCTCGCAGAGGTGGCTCCCGCCGTCGGACACCTCGCGGCGGCCACCCACTCCTCGCCCGGAGTCCCCATGCTCGAACTTGCCCTGCCCGGTGTCAACAAGGCCGTCACGCTGGCCGAATACGCCGGCACCCTGGGAATCGGCGCCGAGGACGTGGTGGCATTTGGGGATATGCCAAACGACATTGAAATGCTCCGCTGGGCCGGCCACGGTTATGCGATGGCCAGCGGCCATCCGGACGCGATCCGTGCCGCGGGACAGCAGGCGCCGCACTTTGATGACGACGGCGTGGCCCAGGTTCTGGAGGCCAGGCTGGCTTCGCTGGGAGTCACTCTTCCCTGACACCGGCCGGCGGCCTGGGAAAGTCGCTCCATTTACACAGCTTGCGCTCACCTGGCGTTCACTTTCGCTTCCTAGCTTTGGAGGCGGAGAGGCCAACCTCTCCTTTCCGGCTCAAGGGGTAGATGATGGCAAGAAAAGTGAAGCTTGGAACCGAAGCGCCGCTCCGGCAGGCAACACCCGCTCCGCACTGGAAGAAACTGCGGCAGGGCGACCGCGTCCGCGTCCTCCTCGCGCCAAAGTTCGAGGCCAACGGACTGGTGGACGCCCTCACCGCGGACCATGCGGCTGTGTGGATTAATTTCGACGGCGGCCGCGGACGTACGCTGCTCCACTGCAGCGACGGCGTGGACATCCTTCCTGAGGACAGCTGATACTCCCGGGCCCGCCGGCAGCCTCGGGTACGCTCACACTGTGAGCCTGCCGTTTTTCGACAATTCAGCCGGTGGCGGGTCTCCGCTGCCCATAGCGATGGCCCACCGCGGATTTTCCGGCGAGGGGCTGGAAAACTCCATGGCCGCGTTCCGCGCCGCCGTTGGCCTGGGCTACCGGTATCTCGAGACGGACGTCCACACCACGTCGGACGGCGTGGTGCTCCTCTTCCACGATGACACCCTTGACCGGGTTACGGACGGCCGCGGCAAGGTATCCGGCCTGCCCGCAGCCGAGGCGGCAAAGGCCCGCATCGGCGGCAGCGAGCCCATCCCGCGGCTCGATGAGCTGCTCGCGGAACTGCCCGACGTCCGGCTGAACCTGGATGTCAAGGACTGGAACTCCGTTGCAAGCATCGCCGCGGTCATCGAGGAGCGCCAGGTGCATCACCGGGTCCTGGTGACCAGCTTTTCGGACCGGCGGCGGCGCGCGGTGCTGAAGCGGCTGAGCCAGCCGGTCGCGGCGTCGGCCGGGGTGGGGTCAATCGCACTCTTTACCCTGCTGGGTCCGGTGCTTCCGCGCTCTGTCTTCCAGTGGCTGATGCGGAAGATCCTCCGGGACGTCCAGGCGCTTCAGGTTCCGGTCCGCCGCGGCATCGTCAAAGTGGTGACCCCCGCATCCATCCGGCGTGCGCATGCGCTGGGCCTGGTGGTCCACGTATGGACCGTCAACGAACCCGAGGAGATGCGCCGGCTCCTCGGGCTGGGCGTTGACGGGCTCGTGACAGACCGTGCGGACCTCCTCCGCGAAGTGCTCGTTGAGCGGGGAGAGTGGCCGCACGGCTGACTGCGGCCGGCCAGCCCTTTCTAGCCCCGGCCCGTGCTGGTGGAAGGGTCCTGGTCGCCCTCGGTGGGGTCCGCGCGCAGTTCATCCGGGTTGCTGTCGGGCAGGCCCGCCGAGCCCGATACCCCGCCCGGATCCGCCCCTGCCCCGCCGGCAGGGGCGGAAGCGCTCCCGGCCAGGCCGCCGTCGTCGTCCCGTCCGGCACTGCCCCGTCCAGCACTGCCCTCTCCAGCGCCGCGGCCTTCCGTGCCGCTGCCACCGTCTGACTCATCAGCGTCCTGGTCCCCGCCAAAGGGATTTTCGGACACCGGGCCGGGGGCCGCGCCGGTCTTGAGCCCCGGAGCCTTTTGCTTCTCCGCCTCCATGGCGTTGGATCCCTCGCTGAGGGAGGAGTGGACCTCTACGTCGTCTTGGGGATCCGTGGGGTCAGGAACATTCATTTTCTCTGTGGGTTTGGATGTCCCTGCCAGGTCTTCCATGGCGTTTTCTGCTGCCTTGCCGATGCTGTCGCCGATACCCATGTGACTGCTCCTTCCGACATTGTGTGCCGGGCGCCCGCAGCGGACCCCCGGAACATTACCCTTCCAGAATTATCAGCATGCTTACAATTAGTCCAGAGCCGGGGCATGGGACCGCGGCCGGACGGGAAGGACCAACTCATCATGAGCAGCTACCATCCGGAAAATGATCCGGCCAACCCCGACCAGCCGGGCAAGGACCCAGCTGACGCCAGGCCGGCTGGCAAGGACTCTGCGGGTTCGCCAAATCCGGACCCTGCCGAAGGCAACGTCACAGGGCTGGAGCCGGGCGGGGGAGTGCCTCCCGGGGAAACCCCGCCAGCGGAAGACCAGATGAGCGGGGACCAGGGCCACAGCGAATAAGCGGCCCGGCTAGGGCGCACTGCTGCCGGCCGGACCGCGTCAGCTCTGGTCGTTCCTGTGCAAAGCGGTGGCCGAGTGCGATGCACCCGCTTGGGCGGCTGTGCCGGCCTGCCCAGGTCCCGGGAGATGCCGCTGGAGCCCGTCCACGTCCAGCCGGGTGTTCCAGTTGGTCCAGTCCTTGGGCATGACGGAGGGCCTGCCCAGCAGGTAGCCCTGCCCGGCACTGATCCCCAGTTCGGTGAGGACTTTGAGCTCGCCCACGGTCTCGATGCCCTCTGCCACCAGGGTGGTTCCGATCTGTTCGGCAAAATCCACCAGGCAGGCCGCCAGGGCGCGCTGGATCCCGTCATTGTCCACGTCACCAATAATGTTCCTGCCCACCTTCAGGAAGTCCGGCCGCAGGTGGACCATACGGCTCACTGCGCCGGCGCCTGAGTGGGTGTCATCGACGGCGATCCGCAGGCCCCTGTCGCGCAGGGGGTTGATGGCGGAGATAAACTGCGCATATTCCTCGTCCTTGACCGTCTCCGTCAGTTCGAGCACCACACGGCTGATGGGAAGGTCGATGTGCTCGAACAATTCCGGCAGCCGCGGGTCCAGGCACGACGCCGGGGAGATGTTCAGGGAGACGAACAGGTTTCCCGGAAGATTCTTCGCGGCTGCTGCGGCGGACCCCAAGGCCGAGAATTCAAGGTTGGCACCCAGCCCCACTGCAGCTGCCTCGGCGAACCAAAGCTCCGCGGCGGCGCCGTCATCGCTGACAAACCGGGACAATGCCTCGACTCCCACCACTGTTTTTTCTTCCAGGCCGTAGATGGGCTGGAAGGCAGTCATGAGCATGTTGTTCTCGAGAAGCGCGCTGATACGTGACACGCTGCGGATGGCGTCAATTTGTTCGGCCAGTTGGGGCGGAAGGGCTGCAGGGGTGAGGCGCATCTGCCTGGCGCTTTCGAGCGTCTCCACCGTATTGGCGTCGCTTTGCCGGGTCTCCAGCAGGTATTCCAGCAAGGCCCGCTCCGGAACACCCGGATTTTCATCCAGCCTGTTGCTCAGGCGCTGCCGCACCGCCGCTCCGGACGGATCCGTGTCCGCCAGCACAGCGGCGATTATTCCCCATGCCTGTGTCCGAACCAACATTAACTACGCCCCCAGTTGACGAAGTAATGACCCAATGGCCCATAGCTGTTCAATTTCTAAATGCCTCTAAAATCCGGTGTCCCTGCTGAAACCTGTTTTCGCGGCGACGAAAACCAGACACCGCACGATGATCGTATATCGCAGGAAACAAAAGCGCAGTAGTTTCAGCCCTGCTCAATGGCGCTTTCCGGCCTGGCAGCCAGCAGTTCCGGTATTTGTTCCGGCGGAACGGGCTTGCTGAAGAAGTAACCCTGCGCGCTGAGGCAGCCCAAGCCGCGAAGGATCTCGGCCTGCTCAGCAGTTTCCACCCCTTCCCACACCGCTTCCAGCCCGCAGGCCCTGACGAGTTGCAGGACAGCTGCCACCAGTGCCGGTTGGCTGGGATCTGACCCCAGTCCCGTGATCAGCGACCGGTCCACCTTGACCCGGTCCACAGGGAGCCTGCGAAGGTAGCTGATGGACGAGTATCCGGTGCCGAAGTCGTCGATCTCGATGCCCACGCCCAGTCCGCGCAGCCCGCCCAGTGAATACCGGTCCAGCTCGTTGCCCTTGACGATGGCCACCTCGGTCAGTTCCAGGACCACCTGCTCCGGGCGCACGCCCGTCTCCTTGAGGACAGCCCTGACATCCTCGATGAACTGGAGGCTCTGCAGGTCCGTGGCCGAGATATTGATCCTGACGGAAAAGCTGCTGTCCACCACGGAAGCATCAAGCCAGTCCCGGAGCCGGTGCACAGCCGTCCTGAGTACCCAGTTTCCGAGCTCGGAAATCAGGCCGGCCTCTTCGGCGAGCGGAATGAACTCATCGGGCATGATGAAGCCCCGGGTGGGGTGGTTCCAGCGGATTAGGGCTTCCACGCCTTCGATGCGGCCGGTGCCGAGCTCCACCACCGGCTGGTAATGGAGCATCAGGCCGCCGGATTTGATGGCGCTGCGGAGATCCTCCACCAGCTGGCTGCGGAGCCTCCGCACCAGCAGGAGCCCGGGTTCGAAGCGGTGAAGCCTGTTTTGGCCTTCCGCTTTGGAGGCATACATGGCGACGTCGGCCTCCATCAGCATGTCCTCGGGTGTCTTCCCCGCGCCGCCGCAACTAAGCCCCATACTGGCCCCGCAGCGGACGCTGCGTCCCGGCACGTCAATGGGCTCGCCCAAGGCCGCCAGGATGCGGTGCCCCACAATGCCGGCCTGGTCCGCAGAAGCGCCAGGCAGGACGATCGCGAATTCGTCACCGCCCAGGCGCGCCACGACGTCGGAGGTGCGGACTGCGCTGCGGATCTTCTGCCCCACGATGGACAGGACATGGTCCCCTGCCGTGTGGCCAAGGCTGTCGTTGATGGATTTGAAGGCATCCAGATCCATCAGCAGGAGGGCGGGGCTGTCCCCGGACCCGCCGTCGGCGTCCAGCGCATCCTTCAGCGCCTCAAGGAGGGCGGAGCGGTTGGCCAGGCCGGTCAGCGGATCCTGCATGGCCATCTTCTGCATTTCCAGATGGGCTTCATGCAGCAGCTGGGTTCGGACCTGGACCCGCTGCTCCAGCTCTTCGTAGATAATTTGCAGGTCCTCTGCCAGTAGGTTAGTGCCCATGATGATGGCATCGAGTTCATCGCGTGCCGGGGACACCTCGATCCGGGAGCTGAGGTCTCCGGATGCCAGGCGCACGATGCCTTCGAGGAGCTGGGAGAGCCGCGGGTCGTTATCCGCAAACATCGGGTTCCGGCATGCGTTCAGTTCTCCTGGCTGCGGTCGGCGCCCAGGGGAAGGCTTACTTTGACGGTGGTGCCCGCACCCAGCGTGGAGGACACATCTATGCGGCCGCCGTGGCGGGACACGATGTCCTTGGTGATTGCCAGCCCCAGGCCGGTCCCCGGAATGGCCCCGGACATGGCGTTGGAGGCACGGTAGAACCGGGTGAAGACGTGGTCGATTTCGTCGCTCGAAATGCCTATTCCGGTGTCCGCCACGCTGACGGTGGCCCATCGCGTACCGTCGGCGGCGGCATGGGACTCGCTGCCCACCTCAATCCGGCCGCCGCTCGGGGTGAACTTGATGGCATTGGAAACCAGGTTGGTGAACACCTGCTGCAGCTGCACCTCGTCGGCAAGGATCTCAGGGTCCTCCGGGACGGGGTCCACGGCGATCGTGACGTTCTGCAGCGTAGCCAAGGGCCGAAGCGCTGCCGCCACCAGGTCCAGGGTTTGTCCCAGCCGCACCGGTGTAAGGTGCATCAGGCTGTCGTCAAGGCCGCTGCGCGAAACGCTCAGCATGTCCTCGATGAGGATCCGGAGCCGCTCCGTGTTCCTCACCACGATGTCCAGCATCTGGTGGACCTCTGGGGAGACCGGTTGCTCAGTGTTCTCCTGGATCATGTCCAGGTACGCCATGATGGACGTCAGCGGAGTCCTCAACTCATGGTTCACGGTGGCCAGGAAGTCGGTCTTGGCCTTGTCCAGCTGCTGAAGCTGCTTCACCACCTGCTGCTGGCTGCTGATCAGGTGGCTCTGGATAAGGCCATAGGCGGTATTGCCTGCTACGTGCTGCATAAGACCCAGCTCTGCGCCCGTCCAGCTTCGCTGCTGCTCCAGCATCGCGATCACTATGATGCCCAGCGAGGAATTCCCCTCGCCCATGGGCACCGCCAGAGACGAGGCGGCGTCCGCGATGCCGGCTGAAGGGGCCTGTCCCGCCGTCGGCCCCCCGGCCGTCGACTCCTCGGCTGCGGCGGATGAGGACGTCTCCGCCCCGGCCCACAGCAGGTCGGCCATCTGCCGGGCATGCTGCTCGTCCGGCAGTGAAGCGGGAGCAAGCGGTTTAAGTCCGGGCCTGCTCCAGGAGGCATTGATGCGCGGAACCCGGTCATCCTCAAAGGTCGCCAGCCAGACATAGTCCGCCTTGAACGTGCGGCCGAAGCCCGCCACCACGTGCCGGGCTATTTCCTGCGGATCATTCGTTGCCCGAACCGCAGCCGAAACCTGCCGCAGCTGCTCGCGGAGTGCCTCGGTCTCCTGCCGTGCCGCCTTGCGGCGGGCCACCATATCTATCAGGGCACCAGCGCGGTGGACAAGCTCCCTGGGCGGCGGCGGCTTGGCGATGCAGTCATGAATGCCGGAAGGCTTCATGGCCGCCAGCTCCGCGGGGTCGTCGAGGTCCACCACCACCAGCACCGGCGCGGCGGTTTCAACCGTGGCCAGGGACGAGTCAACCACGACGACGGAAGGCTCCGCGGCTTCCAGCCCGGCAGCAAGGGCCTCGGCATCTTCCGCGCACAGCACCCGGTAGCCGGCATCCCGCAGTGCCTGGGCGTTCGTTGCCAGCCGTGCGCCGTCGGGGTCTGCCACGACGGCGGTGCGGGGCGCGGACAAGCCACCAGGCATGTCAGCTGTCACAATCCCCCCTTCCCTCCCAGTTGACTACATTCTAGGGGGATACAGTGTGGTCGGCTTCACGAAGCGGCAGGCAGGCACGCCGCCTGCAATAAAGGGCGGCCATCCGCTTCCCGCTTGATCAGGCACTTATATTTGATCTGTGCCCTCCCCAGCGAAGCCTTCCCCCGCAAAATCAGCCTTTTCCGCCCTGCCGAAGTACCTGATGATCCCCAAACTCATGCGGTTGGCCCGCTCTGCCCCCAAGAACCGGCCACTGGCGTGGGACACCTACTGGGCGGGGATACGGGGAACCGGCTCCGGTGATGAAGTCCTGTGGGACTCGGGCACGGACCATGAGTTCCTTGGCTACAAGGATGTGCTGCTGCGGTACCTGGACCCGGAACTGCCCGTGGTGGACGTAGGCTGCGGACACGGCAGTTTCACCAGGGCGTTGGCGGAAGTCTTTCCCGAGGTCATTGGAGTGGATGTCTCCGCGAACGCTGTTGCCCATGCCAGTGCCCAGGCTGCGGCGGACATTACGCCGGCCGGTGGGAGCGCGGGCTGTATCCGTTTCGAGGCCCGGGACATGACCCGGACGGGTGCGGCGGAGGGACTGGCCGGCGACGGCGGCGCCAACGTCTTCATCCGGGGTGTGCTCCATGTCCTGGACCCGGCCGACCAGGCTGCGCTGGTGGAGAACCTGCGGCTGCTGACCGGCAGCCGGGGCACAGTCTTCCTGGCCGAGACCAATTTCCAGGGCAACCCGGTGGAGTACGTTTCCCACCTTGGTGCCACCGCACGGAAGATCCCGGCACCGCTGGAGCGGGCCATCCGCGGGCTGCCCATGCCCGGCCATTTCGGACCGGAAGAGCGCTCGCGGGCACTTCCGCCGGAAACCTGGGAACTCCTGGTGGACGGTGAGGTCGCTATTGAAACAAATCCCTTGACCGGCGTTGACGGGCAAAGCCGGGTGCCGGGATACTTCGCGGTGCTGCGCCCGCGGGCCTGATCCGCCGCTCCGCCTGTGTCGCGCCTGCGGGAAGCCGCCGGAAGCCCCGCGGGCCCTTGACAGGGAGCCCGGCCGGGAGGCTACATAGTAAGTAGACTTACTAGTTGGAGCCCCAGGGGAAAGGACGGCCATCCATGGCGCAGGACAAGGGCAACAAGAGCCGCGAAGCTGAAGCGGACCGGGATGAAGAAGACCTGGGCGCCGGACCCGACGAGGGCAAGGTGCGGACCGGGCCGGAGTCATCCAAGTCCCTTAAGTACTCACAGGAGGTCACCTCAACGGAGGACGAACCCGAGCGCGAGGGCCGGAGCCTGGTCACCACGCACCACGAAGTGATCCGGCAGTGGGCTGAAGAGCGCGACGGCGTTCCGGCCACGGTGGAAGGCACCGAGCACGGTGACCACCTGGGAGTGCTGCGGATCGACTTCGGGGGCGATGATGACAAGCTCCGCCACATCAGCTGGGAGGAATGGTTCAAAACCTTCGACGCCCGCCAGCTGAATTTCATCTACCAGGAACAACGCAGCGACGGCCAACAGTCAAACTTTTTCCGGCTCGAAAACCCCGGCCGGGAAGACGCCTAAGCCGCAACCGTCCAACCGCCCCAGTCCAGCACCGACCCACCCGCCGGCGCCGGTCCAGTGACGGCGGACGCAGAACATACAGGAACTGCCATGCGCGAACTCATCCCCTCCGGCGACCTCCGCGAGATGCTGCTGCCACCCACCTACGGGCGGCATGTCACCCGGTCCACGGAGTTCACCGTCCTCTCAGTCGAAATCTGGGCCACCGGCCTGGTGGTTAACATCCACTTGGCGTCCGGCGGCGGTCCGGAACCACGAATCATCCTCCAGGACCACTTCGGCACAGAGTATTCATTCCGGGATTCCGCCACCCTGGGATCCCGGAACCTGCAGGTGTTCACTCCCTCGGTGCCGCCTGGAACCAGGAGCCTGACGGTGAGGTCGGCCGATGATCCGAGTGGGCGGCAGGTAGTAACCTTCGCCGTCCCGCTGAGGGCCGTGCCGAGCGAACTGCAGCCTTCGCAGGATGGCGGCTACCCGCCGCCGGAGCTCCGCCGTCCTGCGTGACACGCGGCGCTGCCTGACGCTGCCATCACCACGCACCCTAACCGGCGCTGCCACGAACCCGTACGCATCACCGACTGCCCCGCTTGTTCCAAGGAAAGGTTGACACCATGCAGGACACCGCAGGATTCACCCCCAGCACCGCCATCGTCACCGCGTCGGACTCCGGTATCGGCAAGGCCACCGCCGTGGCCCTCGCCCGGGCAGGGATGGACGTGGGCGTCACCTGGCACTCGGACAAGGCCGGGGCGGAAAACACGGCCGAAGAAATCCGTGGGCTGGGACGCAAGGCCGTGGTGCGGCAGCTGGACACCACCGAACTCCGCTCCGCTGGCAGCGTGATCGAAGAACTGGCTGCCGAGCTGGGCGGCGTTGACGTTTTCGTCAATAACGCGGGCACCGGCGAGAGCACCAAGTTCCTGGACATGGACATTGACCGCTGGATGGAAACCTTGGATACCAACCTCAACGGGGCCTTCGTCTGCCTGCAGGCGGCTGCCCGCCGGATGGTCCGGGCCGGCAGGGGCGGGCGGCTTATCGCGGTCACCAGCGTGCATGAATTCCAGCCCCGGGTGGGATCGTCCGCCTACGACGCCTCAAAGCACGGCCTGGGTGGACTCATGAAGACGCTGGCCCTCGAGCTTGCCCAATATGGGATTACTGCCAATACGGTTGCCCCCGGCGAGATCGCCACCCCCATGACCGGGCAGGAGGATGAGGATCCAACGTCCAAGGACAGGCCGGGCGTCCCGGTCGGCAGGCCCGGTGATGCCCGGGAAATTGCCGCCGTGATCGCGTTCCTGGCCTCGCCCGGTTCCAGCTACGTCAACGGCGCCTCCTGGCCTGTGGACGGCGGCATGCTCCAAATGGGGCCGCAGGCAGGATCACACATCACCAGCCACGAGTGGCGCGAGGGCTAGGAGCTATCCAGCAGTCGGCTCACTTCCTGTCCGGATTACGGATTTGGCAAGCGCTTTCCACGCGGCTGCTGGCATGATGGTCGCATGCGCATTCTTATTGCTCCGGACAAGTTCAAGGGTTCCCTGACGGCAGCTGAGGCGGCTGCGGCCATCGCCGAGGGCGCGCTGCGGGTTTACCCGGACGCCGTAGCCACGCAGTTCCCCATAGCCGACGGCGGCGAAGGTACACTCGAAGCGGCAGTGGCTGCCGGCTACGAGGAGCGGCTGAACGCCGTCGTGGGCCCGATCCTGGCGCCCCTTGGTGCCGCGTGGGCCCTGCGGAAGGATAACGGCGGAAAGGTCACCGCCGTCATCGAGACGGCGCAGGCCTCCGGCCTTGCAGGCATGGAGCCCACCCCGGAGAACGCCCTCCGCGCACACAGCTATGGCTGCGGACAGTTGATCGCAGCTGCCCTGGACGCCGGGGCCACGGAAATTGTGCTGGGACTCGGCGGATCAGCGATGACCGACGGCGGCAGCGGTGCCCTGCGCGCCCTGGGCCTGAAGCCGCTGGACTCCGCCGGCAACGTGGTTCCGCTGGGCGGCGGCTCACTGGCCGACGTCGTCGCGCTTGACGCCAGCGCCCTGGACCCCCGGCTTGCAGCCACCACCTTCCGGATTGCCGTCGACGTCCGCAATCCCCTGTACGGGCCAACGGGCGCGGCGCACGTCTTCTCTCCGCAGAAGGGTGCGGACCCGGACGCAGCAGAATTGCTCGACGCGGGGCTGCGTAACTGGGCGTCCGTCCTGCGCCAAGCTACGGGCCGGGACGTGAACGTCCCGGGGGCCGGCGCCGCCGGCGGCTTCCCGGCGTCGTTCCTTGCCTTTACCGGTGCCACGCTGGAAGGCGGCTTCGCGCTGGTGGCCGGGCTTACCGGCTTGGCCTCGCAGCTGGGCGCGGCGGACCTGGTGATCACCGGTGAGGGCTCCATGGACTCTCAGTCCCTGACCGGGAAAGCTCCCATCGCCCTGGCTGACGCCGCCCGGGAGCGCGGAATTCCAGTGATTGTGGTGGCCGGCCGGATCCTGGTCACGCCCGAAGACCTCGCGGGGCATGGGGTAGTGGCTGCCGCGCAGCTGCTGGACGTGGCACCCAGCCCTCAGGACGCCTTGGCCAACGCCGCCAAGTACCTGGCCTGGGCAACAAGCCAGGTACTTGAGGGCGCGTAAGCAGCTAAACGATGGTGGTGTTGCGGCGGCGCCGCCAGATCAGCACCACGATCAGCGTTGCCAGGGCTATCCCGCCGATGACCCACGGGGCGAAGTCGAGCCGGGTGGACTCATTCTGTGCCGATTCGCCGGTTCCCGGGTTCGCGGGGCCCGTGGAGGCGGTATCCCCGGGAGAAGGCGTGGGAGATGAAGCAGTCATCGCCCACGCCCCTCCGGAGGATCCCGAACCCGTCTGCACAGCGGCCGTTGCGGAGCCCCCGGCCGGCGACGCGTGTGCCGCCCCCAGCGGCAGTGCCGGCGCCGAGATGACCAGCAGGGCAAAAAGAGCACTTCTCAGGATGTTTCTCATACAGTTTTCCTTTCGTTGGGAGCAGACCCGGAACTGACCGGGGTCACTTCTGTTTGAAATTGGCTGGTGCCGCCTCTGCTGCAGCGCGCCTGTTCAGGTGGATGGGGACGTAAACGAGGAGAATCACCATCACTGCCATCAGCGCTCCGCCGGCGGTGAGCCCTGCCGAACGTCCGGCGGTGACGTCAAAGACCAGGGCTGCCGTTCCCGCGCTCAGCAGTGCAATGCCGGCAAGGGTCAACTTGGCGATGGTGTCTCCGCTGGAAACCAGTGTTTCCTTGAGTCGCTTGCGGAAGAGCCGCCGGTGCACGCTGACCGGCAGGAGGATGAGTGCCGTAGTCAGCGCGGCGATGACGACGTTCGTCAGGTAAAGGTTCACCTGGAATTCATCCAGGTCTTCAAACCGCTCCTGGAAGGGCAGGGTCAGCAGGAAGCCGGCCAGGATCTGCACGCCCATCTGCAGGACCCGCATCTCCTGGAGCAGCTCAGCCCAGTTGCGGTCCAGCTGTTCCTCACGGGTTTCGTTCCTGCCCGTTCGGCCCGTGTAATCCTCCACCTCGGACATTGCATCTCCTTCCGCTGCCGCCCCCGGGGGGTTTCTTTCTACTCTTTCCCTACCCAGAAGCAAGGTTGACGTTGCGCCAAAGCCAACATTTGATAAGTTTACTGATTATTCGAACTGGGCGGTGGACTTTGCTCCTCCGGCCGGGATAGCTTCGAGGAGCCGGTGCATGGCGGAGCTCTTCGAAAAACCGACACAGTGAGCAGGCGGACTATGAGCGACACACAGAAGCAAACAGACCAGCCAAAGGACCCGCGGGGCGGCTACCACTCGGGCCCGTTCCCGGAACAGGAACAGAAGCAGCCCGGCCTCACGGCGCCGATGGAACCCAAGCCTGACCATGGAGAACTCAGCTACGAGGGCCACGGAAAGCTGCAGGGCAAGGCCGCGCTTATTACCGGCGGTGATTCCGGCATTGGCAAGGCCGCAGCCATAGCCTTTGCACGCGAGGGGGCCGACGTCGCCATCTCCTACCTCCCTGAAGAAGAGGAGGACGCCCAGGACACCGCCGACTGGATCCGGAAGGCCGGCCAGCGTGCCCTCCTGTTCGCCGGGGACGGGCGTGAGGAGGAATTCAGCACGCGCATCGTCGAGGAAACCGTGTCCGAGTTCGGCCGGCTTGACGTCGTGGTGCTGAACGCCGCATACCAAAAGAACCGTGAAAGCCTGGAGACCCTGCCCACCGAGGAGTTCGACCGGGTTTTCAAGACGAACCTGTACTCGCTGCTCTGGACGGCGCGGGCCGCTGTTCCGCACCTCAAGCCAGGCGCCTCGATCATCACCACGTCATCGGTCCAGGCCTTCAATCCCTCCCCGGGCCTGATCGACTACGCAATGACCAAGGCCGCGCAGGTGGCGTTCACCAAGGCACTGGCACAGGAACTTGGTCCCCAGGGGATCAGGGTCAACGCGGTGGCTCCGGGGCCCATTTGGACACCGTTGATTCCCGCCACGGAATGGCCGGAAAAACTTCCCAAGTTCGGCCAGGACACGCCGCTGGAGCGCGCGGGCCAGCCCGCCGAACTGGCCGCGGCATACGTGCTGCTGGCCTCGGAGGACGGCTCCTACATCTCCGGGGCAGTGCTGCCGGTCACCGGCGGCAAGGCGCTCTGACAGGCCAGCTCCCAGTTCAGCTCAATCCAACGCACAACAGGAGGAATTATGACGCAGGAAAACCAGCACGCACAGCCGGAAACGGACTCGGGCGGTTACGGCACTCCCACCGCCGAGCAGGAAATGGGCGGAATCCAGGACTCGGCAGACAGCACACAGGCGGGCGGCGCCAGTGACTCGGACAGCGTGGGAACCAACGAGCCGCAGCAGGAAACCAGCGGGGACCCGGTGCCCCGCGACGTGGACCTTCCCTCCGGTGAAGCCGACCTCGACGAGTCCAACGACGACTCCCAGGGATCTGCTCCGGTGTCCTCTGAACCAGGGCAGGAAGCTGCGGGGATTCCTGACGGCAGCGGCAATGACCTCCCTGAGGAGAAGTCACCGAACGACGACGGCGGTGAAAGCTTTGACGCCGGCTAAGCAGGAGCCGGGCTGCCAGCGCGCCTGCTGAACTGCACACCAGGAGGCCTCCGTCCCGATCCGTTAGGAATCCCAGGGCGGAGGCCTTCGGCGTGCCGGGCATACATCCGGGCCACGTGGGTACAGGAACGACGAACACATTCGCTAGCTATGCCGATGCAGGCGCCAGGAGGGTGGGCGTGAGCGCAAGATCTTCAGAACAATGGGCGCGCCGTAGTGGCGTGCCGGGCCAGGTAGACGTGGACGTGCTGCTGCCCACCTGCAACCGTCCGGCGGAACTCGCCGTGACCCTGGCGGGACTTGCCGGACAGACCGAGCCGGCCTTCGCCGTCGTTATCAGTGACCAGTCAACCGGCGCACCAGGCTGGGAACACCCTGCTGCTGCCGCCATGGTGCGGGTCCTCGAAGCCCAGGGCCGTCCGGTCACCCTTCTCCGCCACCTGCCGCGGCGGGGGCTGGCGGAACACCGCCAGTTCCTGCTGGAGCAGTCAACCGCGGAGAAATGCCTGTTCCTGGACGACGACGTCTGGCTGGAACCCGGAGCGCTGGACCGGCTCAGCATCGCCTTGGACAAGCTGGACTGCGGTTTCGTGGGAATGGCACCCCAGGGCCTGTCCTACCTGGACGACAGGAGGCCGGAGCAGACGGCGGTCTTCGAAGCCTGGGACGGCCCTGTTACGCCGGAACGCATCCGCCCCGGTGAACCGGGCTTTGACCGCTGGCCACTTCACAGCGCGGCGAACCTCAGCCACCTGGGCGCCGACCTGTCCCTGCAGCCCGGCGAGTGGGTTCCCTACCGGGTGGCCTGGCTGGGTGGCTGCGCCATGTACCGGCGGGACGCGCTCAACGCCGCCGGCGGATTCAGCTTCTGGACCATGCTGCCTGCGAACCACGCAGGCGAAGATGTCGTGGCGCAGTGGCAGGTGATGGAAAGGTTCGGCGGCGCCGGGATCCTGCCGTCCGGCGCCGTCCACCTCGAGGCGCCCACCACGGTGACGGACCGGCGGGTGGAGGCGTACGACATCGTGCTGAACCGGGAGCAGGCGGGCTGATTCCGCACTGCCCCTCCCTTGAAGGGCGCACGGGACGTATTCTGTAAATACAAGGTTTTGCAGTAGGCCGCGGCGCTCCCAACAAGGCGTGGAACATGGCCGCTGAACCCGCAGGGCAGCTCGGCTGGAAACCCCTTCCAGTACCCCCGGAGCAGGTGTTCGACAGCAAGGATGTCGAAACCTACCTCTGGGAGGTCACGCGCGACTTCATGGCGGACATCAAGGGTGACCAGCGCGGCATCAGCTGGGCCGCCACTCTCTTCCGGCTGGGACAGGCACGCACCGTTGCCGCCGGTACGGAAAAGGCACGCGAGGCGGACCGGGAGCAGTGCTCCTTCGCTGACGGGCCCGTGATGGAGGCCCTCCGCAGCGGCGAATTCGTACTGTTGTCCGACGTCAGCCGGGACCGCCGCTGGCCCGGCTACGCCAATGCGGCCGCCGGCCACGGTGTCCAGTCGCTCCTGTCGGTGCCCATCGCGTCCGAAGGTGGAACCAGTGCCGCCATCAACCTGTATGCAGCCTTTCCGCACGCCTTTTCCAGTGACGACCTGCTCCGTAGCCGCAGTTATGCGCGGCAGGTGGCACGTGCGCTGCGCGTGGTGGTCCGGGTTGCCGAGCGGGCCGAGGCGACGGCGGGAATCGCCGTCGTGCAAAGTTCCCTGGTCCTGGTGGACCTGGCGGTGCGCAGCCTTATGGATGAGTACGGGCTCAGCCGCGAAGGCGCCCTCCGGTTCCTGCAGACCCAGGCACTGCACCACGAGCTTGACCTTCGGGGTGCTGCCCTGAACATCGTCGCGCCCGGTCCCGGGCGTGAGCAGCGGGCCCGGGCCGCGGATGCGGGCAGTGAGCCCTCCGGGCTGGGGCCAGGAAGCCCCGAGGGAGTGGCGGACTTCCGCGTGGTGCCTCCTGCCGAACTGGACCACGAGGCGGACGAGCTGCGCCGCGCAGGAGGCGGAGCGGACACGGACCTGCCGCCGACGGCGGAAGGGAGGACGGCATGACTGCGGAGAAGCAGGAGCAGCGGCCGGAAGAAGTTCGCGTGCAGCTGCACGGGCAATGTGGGGATCCGGAGGTGCGGCGTGCGGATCCGGAGTTTGGAACCTGGCAGCATCCGTGGCGCCGTTTTGTGGCGCTGGGGGATTCGTATACCGAAGGCGTGGGCGACCCGGAACCGCGCAGCCTGGGCGGGCTCCGGGGCTGGGCCGACCGGGTGGCGGAGGAACTGAGCGCCGGCCAGCCGGACTTCGCCTATGCCAATCTTGCGGTCCGGGGAATGCTGCTCCAGCAGATTCTGGACCGGCAGCTGGATTCGGCGCTGGCCCTGCGGCCGGACCTCGTGGCTATGTCCGGCGGCGGAAATGACATCATCTTCCGGCGCGGTGACCCGGACAAGCTTGCCGACAAAATGGACCACGCGGTGCAGGTACTGGCCGGGACCGGGGCTACCGTGCTCCTCTTTGCCGGGCCTGACTGGGGCAATACGCCGGTGTTCAGCAAGATCCGCGGGCGCATGGCTGTCTACAACGAACACCTCCACGCCATCGCAGCGCGGCGGCACGCCATCATGGTGGATCTGTGGTGCCTGCCGGAACTCCAGCATGCCCTGATGTGGGACCCGGACCGGCTGCACCTCTCGCCGCTGGGTCACCACAGCGTAGCCGTCGCCACCCTCAACGCCCTCGGCGTGGACCATCCCCTCCACCCCCTGCAACCGCGGCCGCTTCCCGCGCACGGATGGAAACAGGCCAGGGCCGAGGACCTGGTGTGGGCGCGGCAGTATTTTGTTCCGTGGGTGTTAAAGCGCCTCCGGCCGCACAGCGTGGATGAGGACGCATTGGTGGCAAAGCGGCCGCAGCCCTCCCCGGTGTTCGGACTGGGCCGGCCGGGACCGTTCCCTCCCGGCCATCCCGCCGGGAGGCTGCAGGGAAGGGAACAGTTCCCATCTGTCCATGTGGAAAAGCCGGGCCAGGCAGCGCGTTCCGAACGCCGGCGGGAGAACCCTGGCAAGGTGGCCTGAGCCGGGGGTTACCGCTTTTTCGGTGACCGCCTGGCGGCTGCATTGACTGCTGCCTTAACCGCCGGCGGAAGGCCGGCCTGCTCCGTCTCCGGCTCGGCTACCGTACCGCGTGCCTTCGCGATGGCCTTCATGCCGTGGTAGATCACCAGGGCGGCGGCAGAGCCCAGCGCGATGCCGGTGAACTTGAGGTCGCCAATGGTCCAGGTGTAGTCGGCGATGCCGATGATCAGGGCCACGGCCGCGGTGGTCAGGTTCACCGGGTTCGAAAAGTTCACCTTGTTCTGGACCCAGATCTTCACACCCAGAATGCCGATCATCCCGTAGAGCATGGTGGCGGCGCCGCCCAGCACGCCCGGCGGAACTGTGGCAATCAGCTCGCCGAACTTGGGTGAGAAGCTGAGCAGAATGGCGAATATTCCTGCCACCCAATACGCCGCCGTCGAGTACACCTTGGTGGCCGCCATGACGCCGATGTTCTCTGCATAGGTGGTAGTGCCGGAACCACCGCCGACACCGGCCAGGACGGTAGCGGCGCCGTCGGCCATCAGCGCACGCCCGGAGACGCCGTCGAGGTTTTGCCCGGTCATGGCCGCAACAGACTTCACGTGGCCAATGTTCTCAGCCACCAGCACCAGGACCACGGGCACGAACAGGCCCAGAACGCCGATATGGAACTCGGGGGTCTGGAACTGCGGCAGGCCCACCCAGGCGGCGGCCTCCATCTTTTCGTAGCTCACCTCGCCGCGAAGCATGGCCACCAGATAGCCAACCACCACACCTACCAGGATGCTGAGCCGGCCCAGGATCCCGCGGAACAGGACGCTGACCAGGATGATGGTGGCGAGGGTGACGACGGCGGTGATGGGCGCGGCGTCGAAGTTCTGTTTTGCCGCGGGGGCCAGGTTCAGGCCGATGAGTGCCACGATGGCGCCGGTGACAATGGGCGGCATGAGCCGGTTGATCCATTCGGCACCGAACTTTTGCACAATCGCGCCCACCAGCGCGAGGACCGCGCCGGCCAGCACCACGCCGCCGAGCGCCCCCGGCACGCCGAACTGCTGCTGCGAGGCCATGATGGGAGCGATGAACGCGAAGCTGGAGCCGAGGTAGCTGGGGACCCTGCCCTTGGTGATCACCAGGAAGAGCAGCGTGCCGATGCCGGAGAAGAACAGTGTGGTGGCCGGCGGCATCCCGGTGATGATGGGCACCAGGAAGGTCGCGCCGAACATGGCCACGACGTGCTGCATGCCCACGCCGACGGTCAGCGGCCAGGCGAGCCGCTCATCTGGAGCCACCACGTGGCCTGGCTTGATGGACTTGCCGGTGCCGTGCAGCTTCCATTTAATTCCGAGCATGCTCATGGGCGGAGGCCTTTCAAGGGGGATGCCGCTGCGGGCGAAAATTATCTGGGACCAGAATACCGCCCGGCTCCTGCCGCTGCCTGCTGTGGCCAACGTCACCCGGCGTCATGGGAAGAGCCAGAACCTGGTTGAAGTTGCAAGTATCGAAAGCAACGAGGCCACCCCGGCCAAGCGGGGAGGCGCAGCGAAAGGTAACCCCATGACCATCGCCCACGAAGAAGCAGTCATCGATCCGGCCGCCGTCGACGCCATTTTCACCCAGGCCCGCACCGCCAACTCCTTCACCGGAGAGGTCACCGACGAGCAGGCACAGGCCATCTACGAACTGGCCAAGTTCGGCCCCACTGCCTTCAACTCGCAGCCCCTGCGCGTGACCTACGTCCGCTCGGATGAGGCCCGCGCCAAGCTGGTGGACGCTCTCATGCCGGGCAACCGCGCCAAGACTGCGTCGGCCCCGCTGGTGGCCATCCTCAGCTACGACACGGACTGGGCCGGGCAGTGGGACAACTTCCTCCCCGGCTACAACGCCCCCAAGGCCATGTACGACGCCAACCCTGAGTTGACCGCCGCCACGGGCAACAACAACGCCCACCTGCAGGCCGGCTACTTCATCCTCGCCGTCCGCTCGCTCGGATTTGCCGCCGGACCCATGACCGGCGCAGACTTCGGCGCCATCGACGAGGCATTCTTCCCGGCCGGCGACCAGAAGAGCTTCCTGGTGGTCAACATTGGTCTCCCCGCAGAGGGCGCCTGGGGCGAAGCCAAGCCCAAGTTCGCCTACGAGGACGTCGTCCGCACCGTCTAACCCCCTCCGACGCTCTCTCACTTGATGCGCCTTTTTTCCTGACGCTCTCTCACCCGTGAAAGAGCGTCAGAGGTTAAACCGCGTTAAGTGAGAGAGCGTCGTTTTTCAAACGGCATTGAGTGATGGGGCGCCCGTGGGGGAGTGGGAGACTGGGGCTATGCCGATGCGGAACCTGATCTTCGTGGCGTTCGTCGAGCCGGTGGCCGAAGGCGGGGTTTTCCCGCGGACGGAATGGCCGCTGCACATCACCCTGGTGAGGTTCGACGTCGGCAGTCCTGCAGGTGCCGACCCCGCCGGCCGCGTAGCCGGGCTGGCCGCGCCTCCAGCGCTGGCAGCCCTGGGTACACAACTAGCGGTGGGGGAGGACGCGGGGTTCGGCCGGAACGGCTCCGTGCCGGTGAGCCTGGTTTATCCGCACCCGGACCTGCAGACCCTGCACGAGCAATTGGTTACCGCAGTTGAAGCCCTCGGCGGCAGGGTCCTGACACCTGCCCACACAAGGTCCGGCTACCGGCCCCACGTCTCCCATCATGGTGACAAGCGGCTGAACCCTGGCGACGCCGTCGTGCTTGACCGGATCGCCCTGGTGGACATGGCGCCGGACGGTGACCGCACCGTCCGGCGCGTTTTGAATCTGTGGACCCGAGCCGAAGCAGAAGCCTAGGCGATGACGCTGTCCACCAGCGCTTTGGCTTCGGCCTGGACCTGCTTGAGGTGCTCCTCGCCCTTGAAGGACTCGGCGTAGATCTTGTAGACGTCCTCCGTGCCGGACGGGCGGGCAGCGAACCACGCGTTCTCGGTGACCACCTTCAGTCCCCCGATGGACGCGCCGTTGCCGGGGGCCTTCGTGAGCTTGGCGGTGATCTCCTCGCCTGCCAGGGACGTGGCGGTGACGTCGGCTGCGGAGAGCTTGCCCAGCTTGGCCTTCTGGTCACGGCTGGCGGCGGCATCGATCCTGGCGTAGACGGGAGCGCCGAACTGGTCGGTCAGGCCCTTGTACAGCTGGGAGGGTGACTTGCCCGTCACAGCGGTGATTTCCGAGGCGAGCAGGGCCAGCAGGATGCCGTCCTTGTCCGTGGTCCAGACGCTGCCGTCCTTCTTGTTGAAGGAAGCCCCGGCGGATTCCTCGCCGCCGAACGCCCCTTCGCCGGACAGCAGGCCGGGCACGAACCACTTGAAGCCAACGGGTACTTCCACGAGCTTGCGGCCCAGGCTCCCGGCCACCCGGTCAATGATGGAGGAGGACACCAGGGTCTTGCCCACCACGGAGGCAGGGTTCCAGCCGCTGCGGTTCCGGTAGAGGTAGTCGATGGCGACGGCGAGGTAGTGGTTAGGGTTCATTAGGCCGCCGTCAGGGGTAACAATGCCGTGCCGGTCAGCGTCGGCATCGTTTCCGGTGGCTACATCGAAGGCCGGCTGGCCTGATGCCGCTGCGTCAGACATCCGCTGGATCAGCGAAGCCATGGCCGACGGCGACGAGCAGTCCATGCGGATCTTCTCGTCCCAGTCCAGGGTCATGAAGGCCCACTGCGGGTCCACGGTGGGATTGACCACGGTGAGGTCCAGGTGGTGCCGTTCCGCGATTTCGCCCCAGTAGTCAACGGAGGCACCGCCCATTGGGTCCGCCCCGATGCGGACGCCCGCCTCACGGATGGCGTCCAGGTCCAGGACTGAGGGAAGGTCATCCACGTAGCTGCTGAGGAAGTCGAACTTGCCGGTGCTGTCCGCGGCCTGGGCATCAGCCAGTGGGATGCGCTTCACCCCGCGCAGGCCATTTTCGAGCAGCTCATTGGCGCGGTTGGCGATCCAGCCCGTGGCATCGGAGTCGGCAGGTCCGCCGTGCGGCGGGTTGTATTTGAAGCCGCCGTCCGCCGGCGGGTTGTGGCTGGGCGTGACAACAATGCCGTCTGCCTGCGGCGCACCGGGACCGGCGTTCCGGTTATAGGTCAGGATGGCGTGGCTCAGGGCCGGGGTGGGGGTGTAGCCGTGGCGGGCGTCGATGAGGACCTGGATTCCGTTGGCGGCCAGCACCTCAAGCGCCGAGTTCTGAGCAGGCTCGCTCAGGGCATGCGTATCCTTGGCGAGGAACAGCGGTCCTGTGACGCCCTGCGCAGCGCGATACTCCACGATTGCCTGGGTGATGGCGACGATGTGCTTTTCGTTGAACGACGCCTTAAGGCTGGATCCGCGGTGTCCCGAGGTTCCGAATACCACCCGCTGGCCCGGATCACCCAGGTCCGGGCTGATGTCGTAGTACGCATCGAGGAGCGCAGAGATGTCAACAAGGTCCTGGGGTTGGGCGATTGTGCCCGCTCGGCTAGCCATGCCACCAGCATGCCAGACGGCGGCCGGAGTCAAAACGACCGGCCCGGTATCCGGACTCCTGTGTCCGGCCTATGACGGAAGAACGTCATCAAGCGAGTAGCCAACCTGAGTACAGCGCACCAAAAGTACTTATATACCGGCGCCTGCACGCCCTGTTACCTTCGGAAAATCCGCAGGAACCATCCGGAAGCAAGGCACGACGGCGGCCGGCCGCCGTCGTCCTTACGGCAGGGAAGCAGGGAAGCCATGGGGGCAGCAGACGGGCCAGCAGAGCAGTCCAGGCTGGCCGCTGAAAGGGTCGCCAGGCTCAAGCGCCAGCTTGAGGGGTCCGAGCGCCCCACGACTTCCTGGGACGACGCCGGCGCCGTGGATGAAAAGGCAGTGGGGAACAAACTGGACGAGCTGGTCCCCCGCGGCTGGTATGTGCTGCATGATGTCCACTGGCCCGGCCGGCCCAAGGCAAACCTGGACCATGTCCTGGTGGGGCCTGCCGGCGTCCTGGTGGTGAACCGCAAGAACTGGATCGGCGAGGTCCGCGTCTCGTCCGGAGTGCTGTGGCAGGGGCGCTATGCGCGGACCCAAGCCGTGGAGGGCGCCCTGGCGCAGTGCGCGGCCGTGGCCTCGATAGTGGCTCCGCCGCACCGGAGATTCGTGCGCCCGGTGATTTGCATGGCGGCGCAGCCGGACCTTTTCGGCGTGACCAGCTCTGACGTCGCCGTCGCCGGCACCGAGCGGGTGGTCGCGGCCATCGAAGCCCTGCCGGCCGTGCTCGACCCAGAGGGGGTGGCAGGGCTGTATGAATACCTCGGGCGCGAACTCACGCGCGAACAGGAGCCGGGCATCACGGCGTTCCGGAGCGTCCGGCCGGAGACAGTGGTCCGGCCTGCAGCAGGCCTTCCGCCCGGTAAGGCCAGGGAGCCCGGAAATTCGGCGGTCAACGGAGACGGTGCTGGAACCGCCACCAACGGAAGGGGCCGTGCCGGGAGCTACGCCAGGCATCCCGCGGGCCGCCACGTCGCCGCGGAGGGTATAGGGCGGGGTGCGCCGCGGCCCGGCAGGAACGCCAAAGCCCGGCATCAGCGCAAAACGGGAGCCGGGGGCCTGGCGATGCTGGCGGCTTTCGCCGCTTTTGCCGTGTACGTGCTGCCGTACTGGGGGCGCTAGCCGCTGGCTGCCGCGGTAGGCTTGAATCCAAGAATCCAGGGGGAAACAATGACCAACCAGCCGACCCAGCACCCGGAACACCAGGGACCCGATTTTCCGCGCTCGCCAAGGCAGGGAGACCAGTTCGGCAACCAGTACCGCGGCCAGCAGTACGGGCAGCAGACCGGCCCGCAGTATGGCGCGCAGTACGGGGAAAGCAGCCCTTACGCCCCCGGCCCGTACGGCCAGCAGGCGAGCCCTTACGCCCCCGGCCCGTACGGCCAGCAGGCGTACTACGGGATGCCTGCCGAGCCGAAGACATTGAGCATCGCGAGCATGGTGTGCGGCATTGCTTCGGTGATCATGGGCTGGCTCCTGCTCCCGCAGGTCGCTGCGATCATCACCGGGCACATGGCGCTCAAGCGGGAGCCGGCGGGCAAGGGCATGGCCATTGCCGGGCTGGTCCTGGGATATTTGTGCCTGCTGGGCTACGGCGCGTTCTGGCTGCTGGCCATTATCGGGCTCTCCATTGCCAGTTCCAGCAATTCCACCTACACGTTCTAGACCAGGCTGAATAGTCCCTCACGCTGCCGGGGTGGGCGGGATGTTGTGGTTCAGGCGGAAGATGTTGCCGGGATCATAGCGGTCCTTGAGGGCTACGAGCCGCTGGTATGTCTCCGGTCCGTAGGCTGCACGCGCGGCATCCGTTTCCTTTAGCCCAACCTCGGCGCCCAGGAAGTTGATGTACACGCCATGCTCGGCGAACGGCTGCATGAGCCCGTACGCTTTCCGGGCAAAAGCGGTCAGCCGTTCGTCCTCCGCCGGGTCCCGCCAGAACCCGTAGACGTTCAACCAGTAGCGGGCAGACCGGTTGGGGAAGGCCGTGGCGTCCTCCGGAACCCGTCCAAACGCGCCTTCCATGTGGTGGATGTCGATGCCGGTTCCCTCCCACGCCAGCTCGGACGCGAATCCAAGCAGGACGTCCACGGCCTCCTCGTCCAGCCGGGAGAAGGACAAGTTTTTCCAGTAGCCGCGGGAGCCTTTGGGGAACACGGAGTCCATCGCGCTCTGCCAGTCCAGCCAGGACGTCGGTCCTACCTCCTGCTCGTCCGGCGGAGCGTCTGCCCGCAGCTGGTCCACAAGTGCGAGACCGGCCTGGTGGTCCCCGGCAACCCAGGCGAAGCCGATGATCATCCAGGGATCGCTGCCCATCCCGAACTCGGGCGGGAACACCAGGAAGGACATGATCGGGTTCATTTCGTCCGGCAAGTCCCGGGTCCAGCGGGCGAAGGCGAGCAGGGCACCGCGCCAGTGGCCAGGCCGGTAGAACAGGTTGCCGCCCAGCGGGGACGGCGGCAGGGACCGGGCCCGGAAGGTAAAGGAGGAGGCCACGCCGAAGTTTCCGCCGCCGCCGCGCAGGCCCCAGAAGAGTTCCGCATTCTCCTGACCGCTGGCGTGCAGGTGCTCGCCCGTGGCGGTGACGACGTCCACCGACTCCAGGTTGTCGAGGCTGAGGCCGTTTGACCTGGTCAGCCAGCCAACGCCACCACCCAGAGTCAGCCCGGCAACGCCGGTGCCGCTGATCACTCCCAGCGGCACGGCCAGGTTGTGATGGGCCGTGGCCCGGTCCACATCGGCAAGGGTGGCTCCAGGTTCCACCGTCACAAGCCTGGTAGCCGCCTCCACCTGCACGCGCTTCAGCGCTCCGAGATCCAGCACCAGTCCGCCGTCAACGGTGCCGTGCCCTGCTACATTGTGGCCGCCGCCCCGGACCGCTAAAGCCAGACCGGTGCGCCGGACAGCATCGAGCACGACGTCGATGTCGGCTGTGCTCCCTGCCCGGGCAATGGCGCGGGGCCGGAGATCGACCATCCCGTTCCATACCGCACGCGCGTCGTCATAGGTGGGATCCGGGGGTTCGATCAGGGATCCTGCCAGCCTCCCGCGCAACCCGTGCAGGACCTGCTGTAATTCCTGTTCCCGGTTAATGTTGTGAACTGTAGACACCGTCAGTGCTCCCGACGTGAAGGGTTGGAACCCCGGTATGGGAAAGATGTGAGGGGCGCCCGGCGCCCGCACGATCGGGGCTGCCGGGCGGGACAGTCCCGTCGGAGGCCCGTGCAGTGATGCAAGTCCAGTGCCCAGAATTTTAAGTTCGCCGGATGGCGGGGTCAACAGTCGTCCTGACACAAAAAAGGTCCGGCACGGGAGCTTGCCCCCGCGCCGGACCTGCCTACGGCTAGCGCCGCTGCCGCGCGCGCGCCCGGTGTGCACTGGCACGGAGCTGGAGAATCCGGGCGCCGCCGGCGGCGGCAACCAGCACGCCCCCGGTAACACTGGCGATGAACAGAGCCATGCCCAGCGGGACGGCGCCTTCGAATCCCAGGAACTTCACCAGCACCAGCTCCTGGTTCTGCAGTATGAAGATGATCAGGAGGATCAGGAGCACCAGGGCGGCGACCACGGCTGCCCAGATGACCCCGGTGCGGGTGACACGGCGCTCAGCTGCACCGCCGGACTGCTCCGCAGCAGGGCCCCCGGCCGGAACCCCTGCCGCATCCGATGAGTAGGAGGGGGCATTGCCGTAGCTGCCCGGAGTCCGGTCAGCTGATGGCGTTTCCCGGCCCGGCTCCGGCTGTCCGGCAGATGGGTAGTTTCCGGTACTCATGCTGGTTCCCTTCGTCAGGTGCTGATCAACGCGTGCCAATACTAAGCATGCTTATGTTTCCACCATAGTGCGAGGGGTACTTCAGCACAACGCGCGGAAGGGCCTTCAGTGAAGACCCTTCCGTTGACTTTGCCGGGACAGTGTCAAACCCTCTCCGTGCTCCGCTCGGCCGAGGGGGTACGGGGCTTCGGCGTCCTGGGCCAGTTCGGGAAAGCCCAGAACGTGAAGTCCTGCGACTTGACCGGCTTCTCCGGAGTTTCCACCGGGGTTTCCTGCTGTGCTTCGCGCTTGGGATCAGCTTCTTTCCTGATGCCCCAGCCGAAGTCCTTGCTGGATGAATAGCACATCACAGACCTCCTAACAGTGACTGCCCTTTAATCGTCCTCCGGTTTGGCGGCGGAGTCGACACCTGTGCGGCAGCTTTTGGTACGGCGTGCGGCATGCCGCGATGCGGCCGGTCCGCGGTGGCTGGAGCGGGAGGAACTAAGTTCCCCTGGCCATGTCCTCCGCTTCCTGGGGGCGGTGGAACTCGCACGGCCCGTGGTGCCGGAGGGGGAGGAGGCAAGTGCGCCCGGTGGGCAGGTGGACCAGGCCGCACCGTCCCTTCTCCGCCAGGTCTTCGCGGACATTGGGATTGCTCAGGTCCCGCCGGGCATCACCGGCCCGATGCGGTGCCTGGCCGGTCGTGAATGGGGAACTTTCAGCATTCATAGGGCAACTCCTCATTGAGCGCTGGCCCCTTGCGAGGGTGCGCGAGAACGACGCACCTCTATATTGCTCCTGCCGGATTACATGTAAGTTAAGCCCGGGTTAGGCGGAGGTCAACAATTCCAGGCCCCTCATCCCGGAATCAGTACCCCAACTGGTTGCCCACCCGCAGCAGCAGGGCTTCCGACCCCATAGGTCCCACCAGTTGGATGCCCATCGGCAGCCCCTGCCCAACCTGTCCACCAGTCCAGTGGACAGGGAGGGTAATGGCGGGCAGCCCGCAAACATTGACCATGGAGGACCACGGTGCGTATTCGCACTGCTTGCGGTAGTCGCCATCGGCATCCCCTGGCCATTGGGCTGCCGGCCAGCGGTCTGCGCCGTGCATGGTGCCGGTGAACCAGCCAACCGGGCGGGGTGTCTGCGCCAGCGCCGGCATGAGCATCAGGTCCCACTGTGCGTACTGGGTCAGCGTGTCCTGCTGGAATTTGCGGAGGAACGCGAGGGCGTCAGTGAGCTTGGCCGGGATGCGCTGCTGTGCACGCCGCCGGAAGGTGCGGGTCAGCGGGGCCAGGAGAAGTTCGCGGTGCGGGCTGATCCGGGCGCTGCCCACCGCGGCAGTCCAGGCGGTGGTGAAGGCGTCCGGATACCTATTGTCGTAGCGGATGCCTGCTTCAGCGACGGCGTGGCCCGCGTGTTCCAGAAGCTTCCGCCCCGCCTCGAGCGCGTCCAGCGCTTCCTGCCCCGGGCTGAAGGGAAAAGTTCCGGACCACGGGCTGTCCAGCGTGACGCCGATGCGAAGCTTTGGCGGTTCCTCCTTCACGCCGGCGAGGTAGCCCGCCTCCCCTTTACCGCGCCCGCGGCTGGCACTTTCGGGAACCGGCACCAAAGCGTCCATCATGAGTGCAGCGTCGGCCGAGGTCCTGGCGATCGGGCCTGCCACCACCAGCCGGGCCGGGTCTCCCAGGCTTTCGCCGGCGGGAACCAGGCCACGCCCGGGCTTGAGTCCCACCAGGCCGCAGGCGGCTGCAGGAATACGGATGGACCCACCGCCGTCCGTTCCCGGTGCGAAAGGAAGCAGCCGGGCGGCGACGGCAGCGGCGGTGCCGCCGGAGGAGCCGCCTGAGCTCCTGCTCAGCGCGTATGGATTGCGCGACGGCGGCGCGATCCGGTTCTCGCTGTAGGCAGTCAGTCCGAATTCGGGAACCTGCGTCTTGCCCAGCGGGACCACGCCCCTTTCCCTGAGCAGGGCAACCAAGGGGCCGTCGCTGGGCGCAGGTTTGTGGTCCAGCGCCGCGCTCCCGTGCGTTGTCACCACTCCGGCCATGTCGGTAAGGTCCTTGAATGCCAGGGGCATGCCGTGAAGCAACGGCAGTTCTTCCGCCGGGGTGTTGGACAGCCGGCCGTCGGCGGCCCGGGCCTGGTCCATTGCCTGGTCCGCCGTCACCCTGATGAACGCCCCTAGCAGCGGGTTCTGCTGCTCAATCCGGGCCAGGAAATGGGCCGTGGCTTCCGTTGCCGACACCTTTCCTTGCCGCAGCTGGTCCTGCAGGGCGACGGCCGGCAGCTCATGGAGTTCAGCCAACCGGCCTCCCACCCTTGCAGCGGCAGCACGGGTCCCGGAAGCTTCGGCTGTCCCGGGCGGCGGGGGCAGCATAGCTAGGGGGCATAGTTTCCTCCTTGGATCATTCAGAAGCTTAACGTGGCCGGTTCCAGGGCTCCCGCAGCGGGTGAAGCACTAGGCTTAATGCCACCCCCCATCCGCGAAGGCAGGAACCCCATGAGCGAATTCGACAATGTCCCCGTCAACGACATTCCCGACGACGCCGTCATTCTCGATGTGCGTGAGGACTACGAATGGGTGGCCGGCCATGCAGAGGGCGCACTCCACATTCCCATGGACCAGATTCCAGCCCGCCTGGACGAACTCGACCCGGACGAGGACCTCTACATCATCTGCCGTACCGGAGGGCGCTCCTTCCGTGTGGCGCAGTGGCTCACCGGCCAGGGCTATACCGCCATCAACGTCGCCGGCGGGATGGATCAGTGGCTGGAAGCCGGCCGGCCGCTCGTCTCTGACAATGGCCTGAAGCCTATGGTCCTGTAGTGGCCAACCTGTCCACCTACGCTTTTCTGGGACCGGAGGGCACCTTCACTGAGGCAGCCCTGATGCAGGTGCCTGACGCCTGGCAGGCCAAGCGGGTTCCGGCATCGAACGTCAATGCCGCGCTCGACCAGGTACGCGACGGTTTGGCGCACGCGGCGATGGTGCCGATGGAAAATTCCGTGGAAGGCGGCGTCACCGCCACCCTCGACGCAATCGCCGCAGGCACGGAACTCCGTATCATCCGCGAGGTCCTGGTGCCCATCAGCTTCGTTCTGGTAGCCAGGCCCGGAGCGCGGTTGGAGGACGTTCGGCGAATATCCACGCACGGGCACGCCTGGGCACAGTGCAGGCTTTGGATGGACGCGCACATTCCGTCAGCAGAATACGTGCCGGCGTCGTCAACGGCCGCGGCGGCGATGGCGCTCTTGGAGACCGGCTGCCATTATGACGCCGCCATTTGTGCTCCCCTGGTAGCCCAGGAGCAGCCCGGCCTGACCGTGCTCGCGGAGAACATCGGGGACAACCCCGGGGCCGTCACCCGCTTTGTCCTGGTCAGCCAACCCGGCGTCCTGCCGGTCCGGACCGGCGCTGACAAGACCACGGTGGTGGTCCCGCTTCCCCAAGACCGGCCCGGCGCACTGATGGAGATCCTCGACCAGTTCGCCAGCCGCGGGGTGAACCTCAGCCGGATTGAGTCCCGGCCCACCGGACAGTATCTGGGCCA
The DNA here is from genome assembly GCF_005796225.1 of Pseudarthrobacter sp. NamE5. GTDB lineage: Bacteria > Actinomycetota > Actinomycetes > Actinomycetales > Micrococcaceae > Arthrobacter. Next base: position 174,247 of record NZ_VAHO01000001.1, on the reverse strand, counting down.
CTACTTCTTCAGTATCGACGCCGACGGGCATGTGGCCGACGAGCGGGTGGCCGACGCCCTGGCAGGGCTGCACCGCATCAGTCCAGCCACCCGTTTCCTGGGTTCCTATCCCCGGGCAGACAGGCAGGCCACTGTTGCTGAAGCGCACACCAGCGACCCTGCATTCCGGGCTGCAAGGGCTTGGGTTGAAGACATTCTCGGGCATGCATAAGAGGTGCTCACAGCGGTTGCGGCGCTTCGCCCAAAGCGTAGGTAAATGCCTCTCGAGGTACTTCCCCGGGCTGTGGACAATGCGTATGCTTGCTTGATCCACACGGGGGATGGCCCCTACTGAAGGGAGCGCGCCATGACTACGAGCAGCACTGATAACGATGGCCAGGGGATGATCATCAACCCCCGGCCTACCGCGGACAACCAGGACTGGGACGGGGACGAGGCCGACCGGGCGGACCGCCTGCGCTTCGAGGAAGAGCAGGCGATGATCCGTGAGCAGTCTGAGGCCCACGCTGCGGCCAAGGCTGCGCAGGAGAACAAGGAATCCCGCCACTGACGGCATCCCTGCCAGTCCCGCGGAAAAACCCCAGCAACTAGCAGTTCAATCCTTCACCCTCACCAAAAGCGACTTCGGGTCCACCTGGACGGTGAGTCTGGTTGCCTCGCCCGCTGTGTCGCCGTCCAGTTGGGTAGGCATCGGTTCCGGGCATTTGATGACGATCCTGCCCGACCGGTAAACGGTCATGATGGGCAGTTTCCCGCTGTGCTTGAAAATGATCTTGACGTACATCAGCAGCCAGCCAAGGGCGCTGCGGGGACTCATCACCACCACGTCGAGCATGCCGTCGTCAATCATCGCCTGCGGGATGAAATCGATGCCGCCGGGAACCAGGCCGCAGTTGGCAAAGAGCACGCTGCGGATGTTCCGGACCTGTTCCCCGCTGCCGTCCAGCGAAATGGAGACCTTTTTCCGGCGCCCCGGAAGGTGCCGCATCCCGGCCTCGGTGTATGCCAGCCAGCCAACAACCTTCTTCAGGCCCGCATTCGTGTCCGCCAGGACCTCTGCGTCCATGCCGATGCCCGCGATCACCAGGAAGACATGCTCGGCCGAATATCCGGTACGGGAGTTTTCGATTCCCATCCGAGCAGTGTCAATGTGACGCTGCCGGCCAAAAAGCGCGGTATTGACATTCGCATGCAGGTCGGTGACCTCAAGCTCCAGGTTCCGGGCCAGGAGATTGCCGGTGCCCAACGGTATAAGGCCCATGGCCACGTCGGTATGAACGAGGGTCTCTGCCACCACACGGACCGTGCCATCACCGCCGCCCACGAGGACGACGTCGGGCTGGTGCGCCAGGGCGGCACGCACCTGCGAATAGCCCGGATCATCCGCCGTCGTCTCGAAGAAGACCGGATTCTCCCAGCCTGCCGCGAGGCAGCCCCGCTGAATCTTGCCCCTCGCCTCTTCCGAGCGGGCCTTGACCGGGTTCAGGACCACCGCCACGCGCTGCCGGCCGAGCCCGGAATCCTGCGCTTCTCCGCCCACGGCGCTGCGCACGTGCAGTGCCTTGAGCCTGCGCACGCCCCACCAGCTGGAGATGGCAAACGCGAGGGCCACCCCGATCAGCAGGTACAGGATCCAGTCGCTCATGGTGCTTCAACAGTAGCCCGGCCGAAGCGGGAGGATCCGGCACGGCCGCTGCCGCCCGCCGTCGTGCGCGGGATTGGATACCCTTGTCTGGTGATCGACGTAAAAGACCTTAGCGAAAACCCGGATAAATACCGTGCCAGCCAGCGTGCCCGCCGCGCGGATGAATCAGTGGTGGACGCGATCATCTCCGCGGATTCCGCCCGCCGGGCGGCGCTGATCCGCTTCGAGAACCTCCGTGCCGAGCAGAATGCCTTCGGCAAGAAGGTGGCACAGGCCAAGGGTGACGAGAAGAAGGCGCTGCTGGCCGAGGTCAAGGAACTGGCCAACTCGGTCAAGGCGGCTTCCGCGGAAGCCGATGCTGCACAGACAAAGCAGGAAGAACTGCTGCGCACCATTCCCAACCTCATTGAGGACGGCGTCCCGGAGGGCGGCGAGGACGACTACGTGGTGGTCAAGACCGTCGGCACGCCGCGGGAGTTTCCGGACTTCGAGCCGAAGGACCACCTGGAAATCGGCGAGCTGATCGGTGCCATCGACATGGAGCGCGGCGCCAAGGTGTCCGGCGCCCGCTTCTACTTCCTCCGCGGCGTGGGTGCCCGGCTGGAAATGGCGCTGCTGCAGATGGCCATGGAACAGGCCATCGAGGCCGGCTTCATCCCGATGATCACCCCCACCCTGGTGCGTCCGGAGACCATGCAGGGCACGGGCTTCGACGTAAAGCACGACGCCGAGATCTACCGCCTCGCCGAAGACGACCTTTACCTGGTGGGCACCTCCGAGGTGGCGCTCGCGGGATACCACGCGGACGAGATCCTGGACTTCTCCAAGGGCCCCATCCGCTACGCCGGCCAGAGCTCCTGCTACCGCCGCGAAGCCGGTTCGCACGGCAAGGACACCCGAGGCATCATCCGGGTCCACCAGTTCAACAAGGTGGAGATGTTCATCTACACCACCGTTGAAGAGGCCGCCGCCGAGCACCAGCGCCTGCTGGCGTGGGAAGAGGAGATGCTGGCCAAGTGCGAGCTGCCGTACCGGGTGATTGACACCGCCGCCGGCGACCTCGGCACGTCCGCAGCCCGCAAGTACGACTGTGAAGCCTGGGTTCCCACCCAGGGCGCCTACCGTGAGCTGACCTCCACCTCCAACTGCACGACGTTCCAGGCCCGCCGTCTGAATATCCGTGAGCGTGCGGTCAACGCAGAGGGCGTTGCCAAGGGCACCCGGTCCGTCGCCACCTTGAACGGAACCCTGGCCACCACCCGCTGGATCGTTGCGCTGCTCGAGCACCACCAGAACGCGGACGGCTCGGTCAACGTGCCGAAGGCCCTGCAGAAGTACCTGGGCGGCCTCGAGGTCCTCCCGGTCCTGTAATTTCCGCCGCTCCCGGGCTTGTTCGCAGATCCGAACCTTGACGGTCCGGATCCGCGAACAAGCCCTGGACAGGTGCGCCGCTGTCCACATACGGCGCGGGGCGTACTGACGCCGGGGCCTCATTCAGCCAGTCTTGGGGAATGGAAATTCTGCCTGGACTTATAGATTCCGCTGCCGTACTGCGCGCGCAGGGCACTACGGACACCATCCACCGTGAGTTCCGGGCGGGAAAGCTTGTCAGGATCCGCCGCGGCTTCTATGTCCGCACCGATGAGTGGCTCAAAGCCCGGCCCTCAGACCGCTTCGCATGGTCGACGGCGGCAATCGCCAGATCGGTCAAGGGTGCGGTGCTGTGCGGGGAAACGGCCGCCCTGGCCGCCGGGCTGCCTGTTTTAAGGACGCCAGCCTGCGTTCAACTTGCCACCACACTCCCCGGGCGCAGCGGTCTCCGGCGGTCCCCGCTGATGGTCTTGGGCGAGGATAAGGCCTCCCGCCAGGTCCGGGAGCAACGCTCGTACCCCCTTCGGTATTGCCTAAAGCCCGCCATTGAGCCTGTGCGTTACGGCGAATTCAGATGTACGAGTCCCGCCGGCTGGGGTTCAGCACCGTACGTTGGGGCTGGGCGGACGCAGAGGACCCGGATCGCCTGAGGAGAAAGCTCCTTGCGGCTGGGCTCACGCCCCGGCTCCCAAGCTTGTTCGCGGATCCGAACCTTGACAGTTCGCATTCGCGAACAAGCTTGGGAAAGGTCAGCACCGGCAGCGGAACGCTCACCCACCGGGAGGCCATGTGAGCCTTTATGCGGTGTTCAACAAATGTGTGGCGTGAATCCTAGCGCAGATCAGTTACGTCTGGTTCACTGTGTGGATGACAACGCTGACTGAAACCCCAGTCGCCGGCAACGATGACCGGCGAGACAACGAAAACAACAACGTAGACCAGAAGCTGATGATCGCACTGGACGTGGACGGCACGCTGGTGAACCACGATGGCCACATGTCCCCAGGCGTCAGGGAATCCGCGCAGGCGGTGGTGGCTGCCGGGCACGAGGTCATGATCGCTACGGGCCGCTCCCTCAACGCTACGCTGCCCATCATCGAAAAGATCGGGATTGAGCGGGGCTACGCCGTCTGCTGCAACGGCGGCGTCACCCTTCGGCTGCATCCCGAGCTGGATGGCGGCTACGAAGTAATCCACAAGGCCACGTTCGATCCCGGACCCGCCCTCCGCGCGCTGCGTGAGCGGCTTCCTTCGGCGAAATATGCGCTGGAGGACGCCGACGGCAATTTCCTTTCCACCGAGCGCTTCCAGGATCCCAGCTTTGGCGTCGAGGCCGTGGGCGTGGATTTCCATACCATGCTTGAGGCAACCGCCGTTCGCGTGGTGGTGTTCAGCACCGAGAACACGTCGGAAGAGTTCACCGAGGCGATTGAGCACGTCGGCCTTGCCGGCGTCACCTACTCCGTGGGCTGGACGGCATGGCTGGACATTGCAGCGGCGGGCGTGACCAAGGCCAGCGCCTTGGAGAACCTCCGGACCAGGCTGGGCATCGAGCAGCACCTGACGGTGGCCATCGGCGACGGCCGCAATGACATCGAGATGCTCAGCTGGGCCGGACGGGGGGTGGCCATGGGCCAGGCGCCGGAGGAAGTCATCGCCGCAGCGGATGAGGTCACCCACTCAGTGCTCGACGACGGCGCTGCCCATGTGCTGCGCAGTCTGCTCTGAGCAGTACAAGGCAGAATAGACAGCATGACCCTCACGACCTTTGCCCTGATCCGCCACGGCCAGACAGACTGGAACGCCCAGCGGCGGCTCCAGGGATCCACAGACATTCCCCTGAACGAGGTGGGCCGCGGCCAGGCGCGCGACGCCGTCGCCGTTCTTTCCGCCTACGAATGGGACGCCATTGTCTCGTCGCCGCTGAGCCGGGCCGCCGAGACCGCCGACCTGATCGCCGCAGGCCTCGGACTCAGCGACGTGCGCCGGGTTCCGGAGCTGACCGAACGGAGTTTCGGGCCAGCTGAGGGGATGCAGGCGGGGCCAGAGCTGGATGCCCTGCGCATTCCGGGAGGTTTCCGCGGTGCCGAGAGCGAGGACGAGGCAGCTGACCGCGGACTGGCAGCGCTGGAGGCACTTGCCGAGGAGTTCCGCGGGCGCAGGCTTCTCGTCGTCGCGCACGGAACACTCCTGCGGGTAACCCTCAGCCGCGCCGTGGGAAGCACACTCACAAGCATCGACAACGCCGTGCTCAACCTGGCGCACCACCACGCCATTGACGGCTGGCAGCTCGAGTACTTCAACGGCGAACCGGTGATGGCGGCGACCCAGAGCTGAACAAGCAGGCCTGAAAAACCAAAGCTGAACATGCAAATCTGGCCACCCGTGGATGATCAGGCAGCAGCCGCTACCGCACCTCGAGAATCAGCGCCAAAAGCCGGGCTGCCGCCGGCCGGGCCGCATGTTCCTCATTCCACTGGGCCCGGGCAACCGCCTTGCTGACGGCCTGCGTGGTGATGCCCAGCTCCTGCGCCACGGCTTTCTGCTGTCCACGGACGCCGGGGGTCAGCAGGTCAAGCACACGCCATTCGGCATCGGAACGGTCGCGGACAATGTGGCCCAGCAGCCGGAGCACCGCTTCCGCGTCGTGGGCAACGTCGGCCAGCGGACCCTCCACGGCGACTGGAATCCGCTCCTTGCTGCTCCGCATCCGGTCCACGGCCCGGCGCGCGTACACCAGCCCATGGCCGGAGGCGTCCTTGATCTGGTTGGGCAACGGCTCGTTGACCGGCCCCACGCCAATCCCCACGTACCAGGACCCGCACCGGAGTGCGACCAGCGCAGCCTCCACGGCCTGATGCGGGACGTCCACGATGCCCTGGACCTCGTCTTCGACCGACCGGTCGAAGTCCAGGCGCGCAGGGATGTGCCGCAGGTCTTTCAGCAGCTGGGGCACGCGGTCGCCGTCGCGCCGGCTGTCCGTCTGGTTGATGGTCAACGTGAACATTGATCCAAAGACTACCTGCAGGTAGCTGACTGCAGGCAAGCGGGGTTGCCTCTGGCTGGCCCATCTGATGCGATGGGGGAACGGCCCCGCCTGACGGATGACGAAGGGGCGGCGAACGCGACGCGAGGATGGTTATGACCAGCAGCATGGGGCAGGACGAACTCGAACTTGTTGACCGCTGGTGGCGCGCCGCCAACTATCTTTCGGTCGGGCAGATCTATCTCCGTTTCAATCCGCTGCTGCGCGAGCCGCTGAAGGCAGAGGACACCAAGTCCCGCCTGCTCGGACACTGGGGCACCACGCCCGGCCTGAACTTCGTGTACGCGCACCTTAATCGCCTAATCCGCCGCGACTCCGCCGAGATGCTCTTTGTGGCCGGTCCCGGCCATGGCGGTCCCGCCGTCGTCGCCAATTCCTGGCTGGAGGGCACCTACTCGGAAATTTACGGAAACGTGGGCAACGACGAGGCCGGACTGGCTGAGCTGTTCCGCCAGTTCTCCTATCCGGGCGGCATCCCCAGCCACGCCGCGCCCGAAAGCCCCGGCTCCATCAATGAAGGCGGCGAGCTCGGGTACTCCCTGGCCCACGCGTACGGAGCGGTGCTGGACAACCCGCAGCTGGTCACCGCCGTCGTGATTGGCGACGGCGAGGCCGAAACCGGGCCGCTGGCCGCCAGCTGGCACTCCCACAACTTCCTGGACCCGGCCACGGACGGCGCCGTGCTGCCCATCCTGCACCTCAACGGCTACAAGATCGCCAACCCCACGGTCCTGGCCCGCATGCCTGAGGCCCAGCTGGAGCAGCTGCTGCGCGGCTACGGGCATGAGCCGTACTTCGTCACCGTCAAGGACCCGGACAACACCGCGCAGGCCCACCAGGACTTTGCCGGTGCGCTCGAGCGGAGCTTGGCGGGCATCCGCGCCATCCAGGATTCGCGCAGGGCCCCCGGCACGGAGGATGCGGCTGTGGAGGCGCCGCGCTGGCCCATGATCGTCCTGCGCTCCCCGAAGGGCTGGACCGGCCCCCGTGAGGTGGACGGGCTGCAGGTGGAGGGGACCTGGCGGAGCCATCAGGTGCCGCTGTCCGAGGTGCGCACCAACGCGGACCACCTGCGGCAGCTGGAAGAGTGGCTGCAGTCCTACCGTCCGGAGGAGCTGTTCGACGGCGACGGCAGGCTCCGGCCCGAGGTCGCCGAGGCAGCACCCACGGGAGACTTCCGCATGAGTGCCACCCCGCACGCCAACGGCGGACTGCTGCGCAAGGCACTGAAGCTGCCCGCCTACCGGGACCACGCCGTCGAGGTTAAGGAGACCGGGACCGAACGGGTGAGCCCGATGATTACCTTGGGCTCGTGGATGCGCGACGTCATCTCGCTGAACATGGAGACCTTCCGGCTCTTCGGCCCGGACGAAACTGCGTCCAACCGCCTGCAGGACGTCTATGAGGTCACCGACAAGGTGTGGCAGTACAGGATTGACGACGCCGACGAGCACCTCGCGCGGTCCGGCCGGGTCATGGAGGTGCTCAGCGAACACCTGTGCCAGGGCTGGCTGGAAGGCTACCTCCTGACAGGCCGGCATGGTGTGTTCAGCTGCTACGAGGCCTTCATCCATATTGTCGATTCCATGTTCAACCAGCACGCCAAATGGCTGAAAGTGCACCGCAAGCTGCCCTGGCGGCAGCCGGTGGCGTCCTTGAACTACCTGCTGTCCTCGCATGTGTGGCAGCAGGACCACAACGGGTTTTCCCACCAGGACCCGGGGTTTATCGACCATGCCGTGAACAAGAAGGCCGAGGTCATCCGGGTGTATTTGCCGCCGGATGCCAACACGCTGCTGTCCGTGATGGAGCACTGCCTGGAATCCACGGATTACGTGAACATCGTGGTCAGCGGGAAGCAGCCCTCACCCACCTGGCTTGGGCCTGCCGACGCCGCCAACCACTGCCGCCGCGGCTTGGGGATCTGGGAGTTCGCCGGGTCCGAGGTGCCGGGGGAGGAGCCGGACGTCGTCCTGGCCTGCGCGGGCGATGTTCCCACCGTGGAGACTGTGGCCGCCGCTGAACTGCTGCGCGGGGGCGTGCCGGGGCTCAAAGTCAGGGTGGTGAACGTAGTGGACCTGATGCGGCTGCAGGATGAGGGCGAGCACCCGCACGGGCTGCCGTCCCGGGACTTCGACGGGATCTTCACCAACGACAAGCCCATCATCTTCGCCTATCACGGCTACCCTTCCCTGATCCACCGGCTTGCCTACCGCCGCACCAACCAGGAGGGCCTGCACGTTCGCGGTTACAAGGAAGAAGGAACAACCACCACTCCCTTCGACATGGCCATGCTGAACGGCATCGACCGGTTCCAGCTGGCCATCGACGCGATCGACCGCGTGCCCGGTCTGGCGGAAAAGCACTCACTCCTGCGCCAGGACCTGCAGGACCGGCGGATGCGGGCGCGGGAGCACACCAGGACGCACGGTGAGGACCTGGAGGAGATCCGGAACTGGAAGCTGGGCGGTTAACCTCCTAGCCCTCCTCGCTGGGCAGTTCGTCCAGCCGGCATGACGGCAGGTGAATCCAGCCTTCGCTGCGGGCCGCACCTGCCTGCGCCTCATCGGGCAGGAGCGTTCGACGGCGGGCGGCGGCCCGGGCGGTAAGGGAAGCCACGACGGCGTCAAAGAGATCGTCCAAAGCTGCGAGTTCGTCCTCGTGCCCCGCCAGGTCCAGCTAGGGTGCCTGCGCCTTGAAGTCCGTAAGGAGCAGGCCGAGCCGCCCGGTTTCAGCGCTGCCGCGGCCCTTGTAGCCCCGGCCGCTGAGTCCCCAGATTTTCAGGGACGCAGCGGGGTAGACCTCCGCCAGGCGTCCGGAGCCGTCCCGCGGTTGGGGTCCGTGGAGCGATGCGATCCTGGCCTGGATCACTGCGCACCTCATGGCCGGATGCGCCAGGCGGTCGGCGGACACGCTCAGGGGAATGAGCCCTGTTTGTGCGGTGGTGAACCGGTCCGTGTCGCGGTAGGCCAGGAGGCGACGCCCGGCTATCCCGTCCTGCGCCAGGACTGGTCCCGCGTCGAAGTTCAGGTGCGCGGTGAGGAAGGGGAGCAGCGCGTCCGGCCAGCCCACCGGGCAGTCGATGCCCGTCATGCCGGCAGTGCCGAACAGGTCCACGATTTCCTGGTCATCGACGCCGAGTGCGAGGTGCGCCAGCCGGGCCGAGCCCTGGCCCCACTCAATCATTGCAACGGCAGTCTTCTTGGTAGCTGCGGCAAGGTCAACGCCCAAAGTCCTCATGGCTTTTCCATTCCGCCGGAGGAGAGTTTTTGTCCGGATATGCAGCCGCTTCCACACTCGAAGCCTGCATCTCCGGACAAAAACTCCAAGGGGTCAGACGGTGCTGTACGTGAGCGCACCCGGAACCCCGCCCTTGTCGCCGAGCGAGTCTCCCCGCGCGAAACCTGCCCAGAGCCGCCGCAGCTGCCGCCCGGCCGCGTCCACGTCCTCCCACGGCGCGCCGGAAATCAGGCCTACACCGTCCCAGGTGTTCCTGTTGCCGAAGAGAAGGGCCAGATCGATGGTGTGGGCAGCGCCGAAGAAGTTTCCCGGGGCATGCCAGTGCAGGACGTAGCGGTGGGCTTTCCCTCCGGCCTGGGCATGCCGGCGGGCAAATTTCCGGGCTGCCCTGCCGTAGACGGTCTCCGTGACCACCCAGTTAATGGCCCGCAGCGCCGCGTCGCCCACCACGGGAATTTGCCCGAGCCGCATCAGGTGCGGGCTCCGGGGCAGGAACAGCCGGGCCTCTTCGGATGTGTGCCCGATCAGCACCTCGATGCCGGGTGCGGAGCGGTTCCATGCCGCTTCGATGTCTGATTCCTCCGGCAGCGGCGCATGTCCGTACTGCGTTCCGAAGGGCATGGCTGCCAGCATGCCGAACTTCCGGGCCACCTGCGCCACGTGGTCCTCCAGCTCCACCACTTCCATGGCAGGAGTTTCCTCCGTGACGCCCTCGGCCGCGATGCCCATGGCATGGTTCATCCGGGCCCTGCCCCGCGAGATGCCCAGCGGCGCGCTTTGGATGATCGCCCGCTGAAAGAGCGAGGGTGCGTCCGGGGTCGCCATCAGGTGGGCAATTGCGTCACCGCCGGCAGACTGGCCAAAGGCGGTCACCCTGCCTGGGTCGCCGCCAAACGCGGCGATGTTCCGCTGCACCCAGCGGAATGCCGCCAGTTGGTCCAGGAGGCCCAGGTTTCCGGGCCTGCCGGTCCGGGTGGCCAGGAACCCGAACAGTCCCAGACGATAGGTCACGGAAACAACGATGACTCGGTTCTCGGCCACCAGCACGGCCGGATCAAAGATGGCGAGGTCACCGGAACCTGTGGTGTAGGAGCCGCCGTGGATCCACACCATGACGGCGAGCTGCTCGCCGTCGGCAAGGTCGGCCGGCCTGGTGATGGACAGGTTCTGGCAGCCCTCACTGCCGGGAAGTTCGCCATAGCGGGTGCCCAGGACGTCGTCGAGGAAGGGAACGGGTCCCTGCGGGCAGGCGGGAGCGGGTGAGTCAGCCGCAAATGGCGTTATCCAGTCCGGTGCAGGGACGGGAGGCTGGAAACGTGCAGCGGTTGCATAGGGGATGCCGGTTGCCCGGATAACCGCCCCATCCCGCCAACCGGTGACTGGCCCGCAGGGCGGGTTGAACAGGCGGGAGGTATCAGGCACGGATTTCACAGCACCACCTTTTCACATCCCGCTTAGGGGTTTTTGTCCAGGTATGCAGGGTTGGAGGGCGGGCGGCAAAGCCCGCATACGTGGACAAAAACCCAATAAGCACGACGGCGGATGCCCGGCTCTTGCGAACCAGGCACCCGCCGTCGACAAAAAGGGCCCACGCCGTAAGGGTTCCCTGGCCGAGCGAAGCGAGGCTAGGGGGACGGCGGGGATTTAGTGGCCCGTGGGCACGTAACGCTTGATGGAAGCTTCCAGTTCGGCTTCCGCGGCAGCGCGGTCGCCCCAGCCCTCGGCCTTGACCCACTTGCCCGGCTCCAGGTCCTTGTAGCGGGTGAAGAAGTGCTCGATTTCCTTGATCAGGAACTCGTTGACGTCGCTGACCTCCTGGATGTGGTCAAAGCGTGCATCCACGGGGACGCAAAGGATCTTGGCGTCTCCGCCGCCGTCGTCGGTCATGTTGAAGACGCCGATGGGGCGGGACTCGACGATAACGCCGGGGTGCAGGTCGAAGTCCTGCAGCAGCACCAGCGCGTCCAACGGGTCGCCGTCCTCGCCGAGGGTGTTCTCGAAGTATCCGTAGTGCGTCGGGTACTGCATGGCGGTGAAGAGGACGCGGTCCAGGCGGACGCGGCCGGTCTCGTGGTCAACTTCGTACTTGACGCGCGATCCCTTGGGGATCTCGATGGTCACGTCATGCTTCATGGAATGCTCCTCGGCAATTTGCAGGGGTTCGCGGCACCTTGGACGGGCAACAAAAAGGACTGTCAGTGCCGCCGACTATTATTGAGGATATAGCGAGAGGCCCTGGAATCAGGAACTTGTGGGGATATTTCAGGACTTGAGGACCGGCACCGGCATGACCACAACAAGCGGCAAGGATCAGTGGCTTGCCCGTGCGCGGCAGGCGGCGGCGAGCGCAGGCGCCAGCCTGTGGAGGGTCTGGCCGAACGTCGTGCTGACGGCGCTCCTGCTCATCCTTGCCGTGCCGGCGGCGTTGCTGGTGGCCCCGGGTTTCCTCGGCCCCGAACCTCCCGCCCCCGCCCCGCCTGCACCTGCCTGGCAGCAGGCCCCCGCCACGCTCTCCGCCCATGAAGGCCTCCCCGCACTCAGTGCTGCCGCTAACCTTCCAGCGCACGCAGCCGTCACTGCTCAGCTGGACCCGCTCTTGAAGGCCGACGGCGGCGGAGACTTTACCGGGACGGTGCAGGATGCACTGAGCGGCCAGGTCCTGTTCGACCGCGGCGGTTCCGAGCACCGGGTTCCAGCGTCCAACATGAAGCTGCTGACGGCAGTTGCGGCCCTGCGGACCCTGGGTCCCGAGCACCGCTTCACCACCAGCGTGGTTACGGGACCGGCCCCGGGACAGGTGGTGCTGGTGGGCGGCGGCGACGTCCTCCTTGGTGCAGGCGGGTCGAACCGGGAGCAGGTGCTGGGCCACGCCGGGCTGGCCACCCTGGCTGCGGAAACAGTGGCCGCCCTGCAGGCAGAGGGAACGTCGGGGGAGATCAGAGTCCTAGTGGATGACTCCCTCTTTTCCGGCCCCGCGCTGAACCCGGCGTGGGAGAGCGGTGATGTGGCAGCGGGCGAGGTGGCGCCGGTGTTCCCGCTGGCGCTGAACTCAGGCCGGTACCACTCCGCCGTCACCACCGGGCCCCGTCCCCAGGATTCGGCGATGACCGTTGCGGGGGAATTCGCTGCCCGGCTGCGGGACGCGGGCGCCGCTGCGGGACTCACTGTGGCAGCCGCCGTCGAACGTTCACCGGAGCCTGCCGCGGCTGGAAGTCCGGCAACAGACAGCCGCCAAGGGGAGGGCTCCGCCGAGGTGCCAGTGCTCGCGGAAGTGCAGTCCGCCACCGTCGCGGAGCAGGTGAACCTGATGCTGCGGGACTCCGACAACTACCTTGCGGAAGCCCTGGGCCGGCTCACGGCCCTCGCTGAGGGCCTGCCGGGCAGCAACGATGGCGCAACGGCCGCTGTCCGGGCGCAGCTTACCGAAGCCGGCCTCAGTGGAGACGCTGTGCAGCTGGTGGACGTGTGCGGGCTGGCCATGGGCAACCGCGTCCCGGCGCGTCTGTTCTCCGAGGTGGTCCGACTCATCACCACCGGTACGGACACCAGGCTCCGCGCTGCCCTGGACGGGTTCCCGGTGGCCGGCCTCACCGGCACCCTGGACACGAGGTATGCGGGCGAGGCCACTGCAGCGGGAGCAGGGCTGGTGCGAGCCAAGACCGGCACGCTGAACAGTGTGCTTGCGCTCAGCGGCTACGTGGTGGATGCCGACGGCAGGCTCCTGGTCTTTTCGTTCATCGGCAACGGACTCACTCCCGGAGCGGCAGGAAACAAGGAAGCGCTGGACCGGGCCGCCACCGTGCTCGCCGGCTGCGGCTGCCGCTAGGTGTCCCCGGTCCTGACCACCGTTGGCAGTAGTGGTTCGCCGGTCAGCGAACTTAAGGACTATCCCCAGCTCTCTGTGTTCTGATGGGACCATGGAGCCCACACGCGAGTCGTCAGCCCAGACGTTGTCCGCCTCGGCGCAGTCCCTGATCAACTGGGACCTCGCCGCCTCCACCGCCGCGCGCCTGGCTCCTGCCGGGCCGGCACTCAATCAGGCCGCCATCAGCGAGGCCGTGGACAGCCTGCGTCGGCTCGCCGATGTCTCTGTGGAGCACGTGCACCACATCACGGGACTGGAAGCGGCGCGCGACCTTCGCGACTCCACCGTGCTGGTAGTGGACCGGGCGTCCTGGGCCAAGGCCAACACCCAGAGCTTCGCAGTCATGCTCAAGCCCGCCATGGAAAAGATGGTGGAAAACAGGCACGGCACCCTCAGCCCCACCGCCGCCAGCGTCAGCGGGGCCATCACCGGCAGCCAGCTCGGCGCCGTCCTGGCATTCCTGGCCAGCAAGGTCCTGGGCCAGTACGACCCCTTCGCTGCGCTCGCTGAAGGCTCCAACGCCCCATCCGGCGGCAGGCTCCTGCTTGTGGCGCCCAACATCTTAGCCGTCGAGCGCGAACTCAACGTCACCCCCGAGGACTTCCGACTCTGGGTATGCCTGCACGAGCAGACCCACCGCGTGCAGTTCGCTGCGGCACCCTGGCTGCGGCAGCACATGCTCGAACAGATCGACCAGCTCAGCGTCCACCTCCTGGGGAACGTCGATTCGCTGATGGAGCGTGCCACCGCGGCCGCCCGCTCACTGAAGGACCGGACCGCCTCCGGAACCACCCCCGGCCGCGGCGCCATCCTGGACCTCCTCCAGGATCCCGAGGAGAAAGCCGCCATCTCCCATCTCACTGCCGTGATGAGCCTCCTCGAAGGCCACGCCAACGTGGTGATGGACGCCGTGGATGCCAGCATCATCTCGTCGGTGAAAACCATCCGGCAGCGGTTCAATGACCGTGGCAAGGACCGCGGCGTGATTGAGAAGTTCATCCGCAGCCTGCTGGGCCTGGACGCAAAAATGCGGCAGTACTCGGACGGCGCCAGGTTCGTGCGTGCGGTGGTGGATGTGGCGGGCATGGAAGGCTTCAACAAGGTCTGGGAGTCGGCAGACAACCTGCCGACGGAGCCGGAGATCCACGACGCCAAGCTGTGGCTTGAGCGGATGGGACACTGATTGCCGCACAGCACATCACCTGACGCGGCCTCCGGCGTAACTGGCACTGCTCTTAGCGTCGGTCGCGGTGGCGGTCACGGTGGCAAGGACAGCAGTGTTCCCAGCGGCCGGCGGCGGCCCGGAAGGCTGGCACCCGTCGTTGGCACGGCGCGCAAAGCAGTGCAGGACGCCCTGGCCAAGGGAGGCTATCCGCGACACGTCGTGGTTGCCTGCAGCGGCGGCCCGGATTCCCTGGCCCTGGCCGCGGTGGCCGCATACTTCGCCCGGCGCGGCCACGTTGACGGGCATCCCGTATCAGTGGGCGCGGTGGTGGTGGACCACCAGCTGCAGGAAGGGTCTGCCCGGGTAGCGGCGAAAACCGCGGAGGTCCTGCGCGACCTGGGCCTGGCCCCCGTGGAGGTCCGGTCCGTCACCGTGGCAAGCGTCGGCATGGGTCCGGAGGCAGCCGCCCGGCAAGTCCGGCACGAAGCGCTGGAAGCAGCCGCCGCCGCGCAGGGTGCCGATGCCATTTTGCTGGGGCATACCCTGGACGACCAGGCTGAGCAGGTGCTGCTGGGCCTCGCACGCGGCTCCGGCACCCGCTCCCTCGCCGGAATGAGGCCCGCCCGCGGAAAGCTGTTGCGGCCCTTCCTCGGGCTCCGCAGGGCGGACACGGAAGAGATCTGCGCGGTGGAGGAGCTGAATCCCTGGCACGATCCCACCAACTCGGACCCGTCCTTCGCACGTTCGCGCACGCGCGTCGAAGTGCTTCCGCACTTGGAGGAAAAACTGGGGCCCGGGGTCGCCGAATCGCTTGCCCGGACCGCTTCCATCCTGCAACTGGACGCCGATTACCTCGAGGACGTGGCGGAAAGCACCTTCGCTGCGCTGGTGGAGCGGAACGGCCGGGAACTAAGCCTTCCCGAGGAATCGTTGCGCGCCCTTGCCCCTGCCATCAGGTTCCGGGTCATCGCCAAGGCGGCGGCCGACGTCGGAGGCCAGCAGCCCACTTACCAGCGCCTTCTGGCGGCGGAGGCGCTGCTGCTGCGGCAGGGATCCGCAGGTCCCGTTCAACTGCCGGGCGGGGTGAGCGTCTACCGGCTCTCGCTGGCAGAGCTCGAAGCAGCCGGGGCCACAGGCCGCCCGGCGGCGGCTGATGAAGCAGAGCCCGTTCCCCGCGAAGGGGCGCGCTGTGGGAAGCTAGTATTCCGGCCTCAAAAGCCGTCCGCAAAATAGTCGCACCCCGCATCTACACAGGAGCCATTGGTGGATTCAAACGACGTCCAGGCAGACCTCAAGCACGTTCTCTACACCAAGGAACAGATCCAGCAGCGGATTACCGAACTTGCTGCCCAGATCGACAAGGACTACGAGGGCCGCGAAATCCTGATCGTGGGCGTGCTAAAGGGTGCGGTGATGGTCATGGCCGACCTGGCCCGGGCGCTCCACAGCCACATTTCCATGGACTGGATGGCGGTGTCCTCCTACGGCTCCGGCACCCAGTCCTCCGGGGTTGTCCGCATCCTGAAGGACCTGGACACGGACCTGATGGGCAAGGACGTGCTGATCGTCGAGGACATCATCGATTCCGGCCTTACCCTGTCCTGGCTCAAGACCAACCTGGAATCCCGCGGCACGGCGTCGGTGGAGATCTGCACCGCCTTCCGCAAGCCCACCGCCGCCAAGGTGGAGATCGACGTTAAGTACGTGGGCTACGACATTCCCAACGAGTTCGTGGTGGGTTACGGCCTGGACTACGCCGAGAAGTACCGCAACCTGGACTTCGTGGGCACCCTGGCGCCGCACGTTTACGAGTAGGCTGCCTCCCACCCGCCTTGGGCAGGAACATTGGCATCAAGGATGTGGCACTGGCGGCCGGAGTTTCCGTCACCACCGTCTCGCATGTCCTGAACGACGCCGCATACGCGCGGGTCAGCCCCGAGACGCGCAGCAAGGTCAGAACTGCTGCAGAGGAGCTGGGGTACGGCCCCAACCGGCTGGCGCAGGCGCTGCGGAGCCGGCGCAGCGGAATCCTCGGACTGGTGAGTGAGGATATTGCCACCACCCCGCACGCCGGCCGCATCATTCTGGGCGCCGACGAGGCTGCCCGGGCCCGGGGCTACACGCTCATGGTCATCAACACCTTCGGGACGGCAAGCAGCACGTCCCGGGAGGCGGACGTTCGAGCGCTCCTGGAGCGGCAGGTGGACGGCATCCTCTACGCCACGATGTACCACCGCACCGTGCACGCCCCCGCAGGCCTGGCCAAGGTCCCGGCAATCCTGGTGGACGCCGTCAGCCCCGGCCATGGCCTGGCCTCCGTGGTGCCGGACCAGTACGGAGGCGCCCGCGCCGCCGTCGACATCCTCCTTAGCGCCGGGCACACGCGCATTGCTTACCTGAACAACACAGAGGATGTGCCGTCCACCCACGGGCGGCTGCGGGGTTTCCGGGACGCCCTCACCAACGCCGGGCTCGACGGCGGCGCAGCGCCTGTGGAGGCAGCGGCGCCGGACGCACGGGGCGGCTACGAAGCGGCCTGCCGGATCCTCGCCGGTAGCAACCCGCCGTCGGGCCTGTTCTGCTACAACGACAGGATGGCCATGGGGGCCTACCGGGCGGCGGCAGAGCTGGGCCTGTCCATCCCGGCGGACCTCTCCGTGGTGGGGTTCGACGACCAGGAACTCATTGCCGCCGGCCTTTACCCAGGCCTCACAACCGTGGCGCTGCCGCACTACGGGATGGGAGCCTGGGCAGCTGAAAGGCTGGTGGACATGGTCGAAGGAAAGCTTCCCGCAGAGCACACGGGACCGGAGGCCATGCTCTTGCCATGTCCGGTCGTGAGCAGGGCATCCGTCGCCGGGCCGCGGGACTAAAATTGATGGCATAGAACCTGCTGCGCGAGGCAGGCCGTCCGCCGCCGGCACCCGGGAGGCAGGGCTACGCCCACAGGGAACTTTTGCCTTCCATCATGCGTGATCTACTCCGGACGGTGTATAGCTAGAAGCTGACGCAGCACCATCACGCGCGCAGACTACTCGCCGTGCAGCACTACCAGAAGGGACGGGGCCAGCCCCCGAACAGATGAAAGCTAAGAACTTTTTCAAAGGCCCAGGCATCTGGATCGTCGTCGTGGTC
This sequence comes from Pseudarthrobacter sp. NamE5, assembly GCF_005796225.1. Lineage (GTDB taxonomy): Bacteria > Actinomycetota > Actinomycetes > Actinomycetales > Micrococcaceae > Arthrobacter. The sequence goes on along the minus strand of NZ_VAHO01000001.1, from coordinate 156,780 downwards.
GGTCTGCTCCTGGTGGCCTTTGCAACGCTGGCCCCGGGTGGTGCGGCCCGGATCGATACTGACAAGGGCCTTGAACTGCTTGCCGGCAACAACGTCGAACAGGCAAAGATCTTCGACGGCGAGAACCGCGTTGACCTCACCCTGAGGGAAAACCTGCAGCTGGACGGCCAGGACAAGGGCAAGAGCGTCCAGTTCTTCTTCGTTGACGCCCGCGCCGAGGACGTGGTTAAGGCCGTCACCGACGCCAAGCCTGCCCAGGGCTACACCGACCAGCCCATCGAAAGCAACTGGTTCTCCGGCCTGCTCTCCCTCCTGATCCCCGTCATCCTCCTCGGCGCCCTGTTCTGGTTCCTCATGACCCGCATGCAGGGCGGCGGGTCCAAAATCATGCAGTTCGGCAAGTCCAAGGCCAAAATGGTCAGCAAGGACATGCCGCAGGTGACGTTTGCCGACGTCGCAGGATCCGACGAAGCCGTGGAAGAGCTGCAGGAGATCAAGGAGTTCCTCCAGGAGCCGGCCAAGTTCCAGGCCGTGGGCGCCAAAATCCCCAAGGGTGTGCTGCTGTACGGCCCTCCCGGCACCGGTAAGACCCTCCTGGCCCGCGCCGTTGCGGGTGAAGCCGGCGTTCCCTTCTTCTCCATCTCCGGCTCGGACTTCGTGGAAATGTTCGTCGGCGTCGGCGCCTCCCGCGTCCGCGACCTCTTCGAGCAGGCCAAGGCCAACTCCCCGGCCATCATCTTCGTTGATGAAATCGACGCTGTCGGCCGCCACCGCGGTGCCGGCATCGGCGGTGGTAATGACGAGCGCGAGCAAACGCTGAACCAGCTCCTGGTGGAGATGGACGGCTTCGACGTCAAGACCAACGTCATCCTCATCGCAGCCACCAACCGTCCCGACGTGCTGGACCCCGCGCTGCTGCGTCCCGGCCGCTTTGACCGCCAGATCGGCGTGGAAGCGCCGGACATGATCGGCCGCGACCAGATTCTGCAGGTGCATGCCAAGGGCAAGCCGATGGCACCCGGCGTGGACCTGAAGGCCGTGGCCAAGAAGACGCCCGGGTACACGGGCGCCGACCTTGCCAACGTCCTGAACGAGGCCGCACTGCTGACCGCACGCTCCAACGCAAACCTCATCGACGACCGGGCGCTGGACGAAGCCATCGACCGCGTCATGGCCGGCCCCCAGAAGCGCAGCCGCGTCATGAAGGAGCACGAGCGCAAGATCACCGCCTACCACGAAGGCGGCCACGCCCTGGTGGCGGCAGCGCTGCGGAACTCGGCCCCGGTCACCAAAATCACCATCTTGCCCCGCGGCCGGGCCCTGGGCTACACCATGGTGGTCCCGGACAACGACAAGTACTCGGTGACCCGTAACGAACTCCTGGACCAGATGGCCTACGCCATGGGCGGCCGCGTCGCCGAAGAGATCGTCTTCCATGACCCGTCCACCGGTGCCTCCAACGACATCGAGAAGGCCACCGGCACCGCACGCAAAATGGTCACTGAATACGGCATGAGCGAGCGGGTGGGTGCTGTCCGCCTGGGCCAGGGCGGCGGCGAGCCGTTCCTGGGCCGCGACGCCGGGCACGAGCGCAACTACTCGGACCAGATTGCCTATGTGGTGGACGAGGAAGTGCGCCGCCTCATCGACCAGGCCCATGACGAGGCCTACGCCATCCTCACCGAGAACCGGGACGTGCTGGACCGTCTTGCACTGGAGCTGCTGGAACGCGAAACCCTGAACCAGGCTGAGATCGCTGACATCTTCAGGGACATCCGCAAGCGCGACTTCCGTGAAGTGTGGCTGTCCAAGGAGACCCGCCCAGTGCAGATGACCGGTCCTGTGGAAACTCGCCGCGAACGCGCGGAACGCGAAGCCCAGGAAGAGGCCAAGCAGGCCCGGCTGGACGAGCCGCTGGACGCGAACCCGCCACACCCGCAGGGAGTTCCGGAGGACGTACCTTTCAAGGGCGGGGTCACCGACTCGGGGCCCGACGCCCTCCGCGGCTAAGCTTTCATACGTGACCCACTTCGACGACGACGACGTTCCCGCCTCCGCCGTATACCCGGCGGAGGGCGGCGCCCACCATACAAAGCACCAGAAAGTGGACCGGCCCCGGATTGAGGCAGCCGTCCGTGAAATCCTCCTGGCCATCGGCGAGGACCCGGACCGGGGCGGCCTCATCGATACCCCCAAGCGGGTGGCCAAGGCCTACGCAGAGGTGTTTGCCGGGCTGCACCACGACCCCGCAGATGTCCTGTCCACCACCTTCGACCTGGACCACGAGGAACTGGTCCTGGTCAAGGACATCCCGTTCTACTCCACCTGCGAGCACCACCTGGTGCCGTTCCACGGGACCGCCCACGTGGGCTACATCCCTTCGCATGACGGAAAGGTCACCGGGCTGAGCAAGCTGGCCCGGCTCGTGGACATCTACGCGCGCCGCCCCCAGGTCCAGGAGCGGCTCACCACGGAAATTGTCGAAGCGCTGGTCCGCCACCTCAAGCCGCGTGGCGCGATCGTCGTTATCGAATGCGAACACATGTGCATGTCAATGCGCGGTATCCGCAAGCCCGGAGCGAAGACCGTCACCAGCGCGGTCCGCGGGCAGCTTCATGACCCGGCCACCCGTGCCGAAGCCATGAGCCTCATCCTCGGAAGGTAACCATCAGACCATGGATTCACTAGCTGCAGCCCCGGGAACCGGACCGGCAACCTCACCGTTGCCCGTCCTGCGCAAGCCGCGCCCGGCGGCCCGCTTCGAAGACCTTCCCACTGGCCGCACCCTGGTCATGGGCATCCTGAACGTCACCCCCGATTCGTTCAGCGACGGTGGCAAGCACTCGACGGCGGATTCAGCAATCGCGGCAGGGCTGCGGATGTTCTACGCCGGTGCGGACATCATCGACGTCGGCGGTGAATCCACCCGCCCCGGCGCCGAGGACGTCAGCCCGGAAGAGGAACAGCGGCGGGTCCTTCCCGTGATCGAGGCACTGGTGAAAGCCGGTGCGTTGGTCAGCATTGACACCACCCATGCCTCCACGGCCGCCGCCGCCCTGAAAGCCGGTGCCGCCATCATCAACGACATTTCGGGCCTCAGCATGGAGCCGGAGATGGCTGAGCTCGTGGCGTCCGCCGAGGTCCCGTACGTCCTCACGCACCGCCGGGGGGACGCGCGCACCATGAACTCGCTCGCCGAATACAAGGATGTGGCGGCGGAAGTGGTGGCGGAGCTCGCCGGCGTCCGGGACAAGCTGTACGCAGCGGGCGTCAGCCAGGAGCAGATCATCGTGGACCCCGGTTTGGGGTTCGCCAAGAACGACGCCCAGAACTGGGAGCTCCTGCAGAACCTTGACCAGCTGGACAGCCTCGGCCACCGGATTCTGGTGGGCGCCTCACGCAAGCGCTTCCTCGGCACCCTGCTGGCGGTGGCCGGGAAATCCGCTGCCCCTGAGGAGCGAGACGCGGCCACCGCCGCCGTCACTGCCATCAGCGCCTACCGCGGTGCCTGGGCCGTCCGCGTGCACGACGTCGGGTTCAGCCTTGATGCCGTCAAGGTTGCCGCGCGCATGGCTGCATTACCCAAAAACCAGTAGGGCCGGGGGACCCATGGACAGGATTACGCTGAGCGGTGTGACCGCCGTCGGCCATCACGGCGTGTTTGATTTCGAGCGCCGCGAGGGCCAGCCTTTTGTTGTGGACGCTGTGCTTTACCTCGACTTCACCAAGGCGGCGGAGTCCGACGACGTCCGGGACACTGCGCACTACGGCGAGGTGGCACAGCGTATAACCCAATGGATCTCCGGCGAGCCGCTGAACCTCATCGAGGCGCTGGCCGTGCGGATCGCGAACAGCCTGCTCAGCGAATTCCGGCTCCAGGCCGTGGACATCACCGTGCACAAGCCGCAGGCGCCCATCGAGGTTCCCTTCGGCGATGTGGCCGTCACCGTCCACCGTGCACGCAGCAACGCGGAGGAACCAGCTGAGAGGGAGGGGCCATGAACACCGGCTATACCAAGGCGGTCCTTGCCCTCGGCAGCAACCTGGGTGAACGCAATGACACCCTGACCGAGGCCGTGGCAGACCTCGTGGATCCGCCCGAGGTGCGGTTGCTGGCTGTCTCTCCCGTCGTGCAGACCAAAGCCGTGGGCGGGCCCCCCGGCCAGCCGGACTTCCTGAACATGGTCATCACCGTGGAAACCAGCCTGTCCCCGCGGGAGCTCCTGGAACACTGCCAGGTGGTGGAGAACAAGCACCACCGCGTGCGGGAGGTGCGCTGGGGACCGCGCACCCTGGACGTGGACATCATCACCTACGGCGACCTCCGCAGCGATGATCCGGTCCTCACCCTTCCGCATCCCCGGGCCGCCGGCCGCGCCTTCGTGCTCTACCCATGGTCGCTCATTGAACCTGCCGCCACGCTGGACGGGGAACGCGTCAGCATACTGGCGGCCAGGGCAGATGATTTCGGTGATCTTGTTCCCTTCGACGGCTTCGGCGACTTCGACGGAATGCCCACGGCCGGGGCAGTGGAGGAGCGATGAAGCCCATCAATCCGTTGCGCCTCCTGCTGATCGGTTTCATCCTGGCCGTGGCGGGCTGGTCCGCCACTGTCGTCACCAGCCGGTACAGCATGGCCACCCCGGTCCTTCCGGCGACGGCCCTGGCCACCATGGGCGTGATAGTCACCATTACCCTGATCCTTGGCATCAGGGTCCTGCGGTGGCGGAACAGCCTCAAAGACAGCACCAAAAAGAAGACCGTGCTTGACCCGCTGCTTGCCGCCCGGACATTGGTGCTTGCCCAGGCCTGTGCCTATGCCGGGACGGTGCTGCTGGGGTGGCATGTGGGCATCTTCCTGGACCAGCTGCGCATCTGGAGCCTGCGCAGCGACCAGGGCATCACCTGGCTTGCACTGGCCATGGCCGGTGGGGGGCTGGTAATGATCGTGGTGGGCCTGCTGGTGGAACGGTTCTGCAAAATCCCGCCCGAAGACGGCGACACCAAGGGTATTGACGGGACGTCCGGCCGCGCTGTGCCCGGTGAGGCCGCTGGGGAGGGCGAATATGCGTACCGAGGCGATTGATCCTCCCGGCATCGACTGGGAGCGGGTTTCGCCCAAGTACATCACTGTGAGGTTGGTGCAGTGGGTGCTGGGAAACCTGGTATCCGTTCTGGTTCTCTCCCTGCCGCTGATGCTTGTCCTGGCAGATGTGTGGGTATGGCCGCCGCTCTGGCTGGCCGTCACCGTACCTGCCGTAATGCTGGTGGTTGCCCTCTGGCGGCTGGTGCTGATACCGCGGCAGGTCCGTGCCATCGGCTATGCCGAGCGGGACGATGACCTCCTGATCAGGACCGGCATCTTCTTCCAGCGCACCATGGCCGTTCCCTATGGACGCATGCAGTACGTCGACATCAGCGTGGGGCCGGTGGAGCGCGGACTGGGCCTGTGCACCCTTAAACTGCATACGGCATCACCCGGCACCAACGCCCAGATTCCCGGCCTTCCCGCCGCCGAGGGGGCCCGGCTTCGCGAGCAGCTTGCGGCCCGGGGCGAAGCCAGGCTGGCAGGGCTGTGACGGCAGACGGGCGGTTTCCGGATCCCGGGACACAGCCGGGCCAGTCCCATCCAGCCGCGCCCGCCCCTGCTGCAGAAAACCCCGCGCCGGCCCCTGCTGCACAAGGTACAGTGTCCGACGGCGAATGGCTGCGCGTGCATCCGGCGTCGCCGTTCGTGCGGGGCTGGGTTGCCCTGGCAGCCATCGCCTTCTTTTTCGGCCGGGACATCTTTGAGCGCTCCCTGCAAGGGCGGCCTGTCTTCGAGGAGGAGCTCGCGGGCCGGGCGCCCCTGTTGCTCGCCGGCGGCGGAGCTGTCCTGCTGGTCACCGTGCTGGGCTTCATCCTGACCTGGTACTTCACGAAGTACCAGGTGGCGGGCGGCTACGTCCGCGTCAATACCGGGTTCCTCTTCCGGCAGCAGCGCCAGGCCAGGCTGGACCGGGTCCAGGCCATCGACATCGTCCAGCCGCTGTTGGCCAGGATCTTCGGGCTGGCAGAACTCAAGTTCGAGGTGGCCGACGCCGGCGAGTCCGCGGTGCGGCTGGCCTACCTGAAAATGGACGACGCCCGGCAGCTCCGCGCCACCATCCTCGCCCGCGCCGCCGGCGTCACCACCGGAACGGAAGACCCAGGCGTGGCCGCTCCCGAGGCGCCGGAATATCCGGTACTTGCGGTGCCGCCGTCGCGCCTTGTCGGCTCGCTGCTGCTGAGCGGGCAGAGCGTCTTCGTGGTGGCGGCCACTGTGGCATCGGTGCTGCTTTCCGCGGTCACGGAAAGCAGCGCCTTCTACCTGTATCTCGTCCCTGCAGTGCTGGGTCTGGCCGCCACTTACTGGAACCTGTTCAACAAGGGATACAACTTCACCGCCGCCATCTCGCCGGACGGCATCCGGCTGCGGTACGGACTGCTCGACACGCAGGCGCAGACGCTGCCGCCCGGGCGTATCCAGGCCGTGAAGATCACCCAGCCACCGCTCTGGCGGCCGCTGGGCTGGTACCGGATACAGGTGAACGTGGCCGGGTACGGACTGGTGGAGAACGCCGGGGAAGGATCGGCCCGCACCACCCTGCTGCCCGTGGGAACGCTTCCGGATGTGATGAACATGCTTTCCCTCGTGCTCCCGGACCCCGGCACGCCGCAACCCGCCGTCGTTTTTGGTGCCGGGCTAACCGGACAGGATGCCGCCGGCGGCTTCGTCACCACTCCGCGCCGGGCCCGCTGGCTGGCCCCGCTAAGCTGGCGCCGGAACGGGTTCGCCGCCACGGACACTGCCCTGCTTCTGCGGTCCGGTCGCTGGTGGCGGCAGCTCGTGGTGGTGCCGCACCAGCGCACCCAGTCCATGGCCCTGCACCAGGGCCCGCTGGCACGGCTGTTCCGGGTTGCGGACCTCGTCCTGCACACCACGGCCGGGCCGGTCCTGCCCCGCCTCACCCAGGCCGGAGTGGACGAGGCCAGGACGCTCTTCAACGAACAGTCCGCACGGGCCCGGCTGGCCAGGAAGCGGCAGACCACCGAACAATGGCTCCGGCAGGTAGCACCGGCGGCAGCTGAAGCCGTACCGGTGGCCGAGCCGGCCCCGACCACCCACCAACAGGAAGGCGGGCAGCATGGCTAAGCCCGGACGCCTCGGCGTCGGAATCATTGGCGCGGGAAAAGTCGGGGCAGTGCTTGGTGCCGCCCTGCGCGCCGCCGAACACGCGGTGATCGGGGTGTCCGCGGTTTCCGAGGCAAGCCGGGACCGGGCGGAAGCGCTCCTTCCCGGCGTTCCCGTCCTTGAAGTGCAGGACATTGTGGAACGCGCCGAACTCGTCCTGCTCGCCGTGCCCGACGACGCCCTGCCTGGCCTGGTGGAGGGGCTCGCCAAGCTGGGAGCCTGGCAGCCGGGCCAGCTGGTGGCCCATACGTCGGGCCGTTTCGGCGTCGGCGTCCTGCATCCGGTCCGCGCCGCCGGCGCCGTTCCGCTGGCACTGCATCCGGCCATGACCTTCACGGGGATGAGCCTGGACCTCACGCGGCTGCTGGACTGCACGTTCGGGGTGACGGCGGACGCGGCGATGCTCCCCATCGCCCAGGCGCTGGTGGTGGAGATGGGCGCCGAACCCGTGGCTATCGCCGAGGCGGACCGGACGCTCTACCATGCTGCCCTGGCACACGGGTCCAACCACCTGGTCACGCTCGTGGCGCAGGCTGCGGAGCTGCTCGGCTCGGTAGGCGTGGAGCTGCCGGCACGCATGCTGGGTCCGCTGCTGCGGGCCACCCTGGAGAACGCGCTGGCGTCCGGGGAGTCGGCGCTGACCGGTCCGGTTGCGAGGGGTGACGTGGGAACCGTTGCCGCGCATGCCGAGGCATTGCGGGAGTTCGACGGCGGCGGGCGCGGCGACGTGCTTGCGGCGTATTTTGCCATGGCGCGGGCGACAGCCTTGCGGGCTGAAGGGCGCGGACTGCTGAAGGCCGGCCAGCTTGAGGGGCTGCGCCACGCCCTGGAACCCAAGGAGGACTGAAGATGGCCGTCAAACTCGTCACCACGGTGCAGGAGCTTCACTCTGAGGGTGCACGGCTACTGGCTGGCAAGCGTGGAACGTCGCAGGGGCTGGTGCCCACCATGGGCGCTCTCCACGAGGGCCATGCCGCCCTGGCCCGTGCCGCCGTCGAACAGAACGACGTGGTGGTGGCCACCATCTTCGTAAACCCCCTGCAGTTTGGCGACGCCGTGGACCTGGACCGGTATCCCCGCACGCTGGAGGCCGACCTGGCGCTGCTTGACGGGGAAGGGGTGGACCTGGTTTTTGCGCCGTCCGTTGATGAGGTGTATCCGGGCGGCGAGCCGCTGGTGCGGGTGACCTCCGGGCGCTTGGGGGAGAAGTGGGAGGGGGCCTCCCGGCCAGGTCACTTCGACGGTGCCCTGACCGTGGTGGCCAAGCTCCTGCACTACGGCCTGCCCGCTGCCGGGCTGGCTGCAGGTGACGGGACGGGCGGCGGGCTGCCCGCCTACCGCGCCTACTTCGGCCAAAAGGACGCGCAGCAGTTGGCACTGGTCCGGCGCATGGTGGCTGACCTGAACTTTCCGGTGGAGATTGTCGGGGTGCCCACGGTGCGTGCGGCGGACGGGCTGGCGCTGTCCAGCCGCAACCGCTTCCTGTCGCCCGAGGAGCGGGAGGCGGCCTTGGTGCTGTCGCGGGCCCTTCGCCTGCTCGAGGAGCGGGCACACGCCCGGGAACCCCTGGACCTCGAGTCAGCCCAGGCGCTGGTGGAGTCCCAGCCGCTGGTGGCCCTCGACTACTTCGACGTAGTGGATCCGGCCACCCTGGAGCCGCTGGCGGAAAACTGCCGGGAGACACCCTTCCGGGGTGAAGGCCTAGCGCTCATTGCGGCCAAAGTGGGTCCTGTGCGGTTGATCGACAACACGCCGCTCAGTTCCTGACGCTTGGGCTGGAGGGCAGGCTTCCCGGCGCGTCACCGCGCTAGACGCCGGTCCTGTCCCGGTTCGTGACGAGCTGTTCCAGTAGAGCACGTTCAGGGCGGCCGGGGTTTCTTGCCACGCAGCGGCGAAGCCTGGCCCTGGCAAGCTCTTCGCCGGGTTCTTTGCCACAGAGTATTTCGTCGATGATCTCCTGCGCTTGCCATCGGAGCGACTCGAGGGCGAACTGCCGGATGTCGTCAGGGGTGTCGGCGGGCATCCACGGATCAGGGTCCGAGGGGACGCTTTTGAGCATCCGCTCTGCTGACATCGGGGCCTCCTTGCACCAGTCCGAAGCGGCCGGTGGGACCTCTACGGCGTCTAAAGCACGGCGTCCAAAGCACTGCGCCAGGAAAAACTTTACCGCGGGGAAGACCAGTCTGTCTTCCCCCCGCGTTAGAATGAGGGGGCTATGAGTCCAGAGGCGAAAGTCCCACAGCCTTCCGAGTCTTTGGCGGACTCGTTGATGGCTCCTGCCGGTTCGGCTGACCGGATTATGGCGGTGGCCTATGAGCTCTTCTCCCAACGTGGCGTGCGGGATGTGGGTGTGAACGAGCTGATCGAGCGTTCCGGGGTAGCCAAGGCCACGTTTTACCGGCATTTCCCGTCCAAGGATTCCCTGGTCCTCGCGTTCCTGGAACAGCGGGACAGGCAGTGGACGATGGATATGATCCTGTCGGAGGCGCGCCGACGGGGCAGCACCCCCACAGCACAACTGCTGGCCGTTTTTGACGTGTTCGGGGAATGGTTCCTGCGGGAGGACTTCGAGGCCTGTTCGTTCGTTAGGGTCCTGTTGGAGATGGGACCCGCACACCCCCTGGGACAGGCCAGCATTGCTTATCTGGACAAGATCCGCGGCCACGTCCAGGCGGTGGCGGAAGAGGCCGGGCTGGTGAGGCCGGATGAGTTTGCCCGTTCCTTGCTGGTACTCATGAAGGGTTCCGTCGTTCAGGCCGCAGAAGGTGACATGCTGGCGGCCGGGCGCGCACAGCAGATGGCGGGTTGGCTGGTCGAGCACCATCGGGCTTGAGAATCAAAGCAGGACAGGGGGACCGGCACAAGGCCCCCGTTGCCGCCACTATCCGCCGCGTGAATGTCCCGCAGGACGACGCCGCAGACTGGTTAGGAGGCGGTCTTGCTGTCGAGGGTGCGGGGAGCGGAGGTGCTTGAGCGGACCACAAGCCGGGTCTGCATAAGCTCGTCCGCCGGCCCCGCTGCCTTGCCGTCCTCCTGTACCAGGGCAAGCAGGCGCTCCACTGCCCGCATGCCCTGGTTGCGCGGAATCTGGTCAATGGTGGTGAGCCCCAGGATTTCGCCCATCTCGTGCCCGTCCACACCGATGACGGACAGTTCGTCAGGGATCCGCAGCCCCAGGTCGCGGGCCGCCAGGATGGCGCCGAACGCCATTTCGTCAGAGGCGCAAAAGATGGCCGTGGGCCGCTCGGCAGGGTCCGCCAGCAGCTGTTTCGTCTCCCGGTAGGCATCATTCGCCGAGTAATCCGAGATCAGGGACCACGCCTCGCGGACCGGCAGGCCAGCCGCTGCCATGGCTTCTTCGTAGCCGGCACGCCGTCCGCTGGAGATCTGGAAGTTCCTCCCGTACTCATGCTCGCCGCCCACGTGCGCCACCCGGGTGTGGCCGAGGCTGAGCAGATGGTTCGTGGCCCGCCGGCCCACCTCCACATCGTCGATGCGGAGGGTGGGAATGCCGGGAAGCGGCCCGCCCACGCCCACCACGGGTATGCCGGCGGCAAGAATCTGCTCCGTCTCGTGGGAGTTGAGCTGAAGGGAAACCGCCAGGACGCCGTCGAGCCGTTTGCGCAGCAGGAAGTCCCCGAGCACCGATTCCCGGTAGCGGTCGCCCTGGAAGTCATAGAGCGTGAGATCGTAACCGGCGTCCATCAGGGCGGAATTGGCTCCCTCGAGCAGGGTGGCAAAGTACCACCTGTTAACGAAGGGCAGCACCACACCAATGTTGTGGCTGCGTCCGCTCGCCAGGCTCGAGGCATGGTAGGACATGACGAAGCCCAGCTCGCTGGCTGCGGCGGTTACGGCCTCCCGCGCCTTGGAGGAAACGCTGCCCTTGCCGCTTAACGCCCGCGACGCCGTCGCCTGTGAAACCCCCGCCAAACGGGCTACATCCTTGATTCCTGCCACTGACCCTCTGATGCTCCGCTTGGCGCCATGCGCAGCCAGATGCACTGCGCAGGACCCAGTTTACGCTGGTCAGCGGCCGCAGGGTCCGTGGCAAGGAGGATCTCCAGGTGGGGGAGGTCAATCGTCGCCTCTCCCATGTTCAGCATCACCAGGACGCCGTTGTTCACAAACGCCACACAATCGCGCGGAGCTGTACCTTCTGCCCATTCCAAGGATCCGGCACCCAGCTTCAGGGTACGGCGGAGGACCAGGGCCCGGCGGTACGTTGAAAGAACGGAGGACTCGTCCTGGCGCTGGGCATCCCGGGACAGCGCGGCCCAGCCATCTGGCTGCGGCAGCCAGGACTCGCCGGTGCTGTTAAAACCGAAAGCCGGCGCGTCCGCCTCCCAAGGGAGGGGCACCCGGCACCCGTCACGGCCAATCCGTTCGCCAGCCGTCCGCCGGAACGAAGGGTCCTGGCGGAAGCTGTGATCCATGGTGGTGTGATCGGGAAGGCCCAGTTCTTCACCCTGGTAGAGGTAAACCCCGCCAGGCAGCGAAAGCATGAGCATGGAGGCCGCAAGGGCCCGCCGCAGGCCAAGCTCAGCATTTGGCTGGACGTCTCCGGCGCCCAGGCCGTCACCGGGGCGGGTAGGAGGCTCAATGATGCCGAAGCGTGTGGCGTGCCGGACGACGTCATGGTTTGAAAGCACCCAGGTGGTGGGTGCGCCCACAGAATCGAACATCCGGAGTGAATTCTCGATGACTGCCCGCAACTGGTCCGGATCCCAGGGCGTGCCGAGGTAGGCGAAGTTGAACGCCTGGTGCATCTGGTCCGGCATGACCCAGTTCGTCAGGCGGGACAGGGGGTCGATGCTCGCTTCGGCACACAGGATGCGGTCGCCGTCGAACTCGGCCAGGACGTTGCGCCACTGGCGGTAAATGTCATGGATGCCGGGCTGTCCGAACATGGGCGCCAGGTGGCCCGGGTAGTCATCGGTGCTGCCGCCGTCGGGCCGTCCGTGCCAGTCCGGCAGGCCGTCCGCCTTGACCAGGGCGTGGGCCACGTCCACCCGGAAGCCGGCCACACCGCGGCTGAGCCAGAACCGCAGGATGCGCTCGAATTCGGCATGCACTGCCGGGTTGTCCCAGTTGAAGTCAGGCTGGGAGGAGTCGAAGAGATGCACGTACCACTGACCGGGCTCGCCGGAGGGCTCCGTAATACGCGTCCAGGCCGGGCCGCCGAAGTGGGACTGCCAGTTGTTCGGCGGGAGTTCGCCGTCCTCGCCGCGTCCGTCCCGGAATACGAACATGTCCCGCTCTGGGCTTCCCGGTCCTGCCTGAAGCGCCGCCTGGAACAGTGCGTGATCCGATGAGCAGTGGTTGGGCACGAGGTCGATGATTACCCGGATGCCCAGCGAGTCTGCCCGGGCAACCAGCGCGTCAAAGTCACCCAAGGTGCCGAAGACCGGATCGACGTCGCAGTAGTCAGCGACGTCGTAGCCACCGTCCCGCTGCGGGGAGACGTAGAACGGGGACAGCCATACGGCGTCTACATCGAGCGCGGCTAGTTGGTGCAGCTCCGCGGTGATGCCAGGAAGATCGCCATTGCCGTCGCCATTCAGGTCACGGAACGAGCGGGGATAGATCTGGTAGATCACCGAGGACCGCCACCATTCGGTGCCGCTGTCGGCCGGGTGGACCGGCACAAGCCGAAGGTCGGATACGTCGGATCCAGCAGGGGTAAGCGTCGTAGTCATCAGGTCATCGTAGCCGTCGCAGCGGGAAAATTGGAACGGCTTCCACCGAGCAAACACAAAGAACCGCGAAAGTCATGGACGGCTTGAACGTGGAGAATGGAATCGCTTACAGTTGTGACTTGTCTCACCGTTTCCGTTCGGCACAACTTGCCTTGATCTTCAGCGGCGTTGAGAGGCCGCGCGGCCGGCGCTGGTGGCGGGAACCCGGCTGGCGCCACGCCACCCTGGTGCTCCTGCTTTTCCTCTACCTGCAGAAGTTCATCGTGGACGGGCTCACTGCCGGTTCGGTCAAGTAGCAGGGGAGGCCCGGCCTAGTGTCGATGCTCAGCTTGCTTATCAATTCCTGTCTTCCTAGGCTGGAACTGTCAGGCAAACAACTCTCGAAGCGGAAGCTCTGCGCCCCCGCACGGCCCGCTTCATGCGAGGAGGAACAATGTCAGAAAACAACATCTCCGGCAAGAAGGTAGCGTTCCTGCTGACAGACGGCGTGGAGCAAATTGAGCTCACCAGCCCGTGGCAGGCCGTGAAGGACGCCGGCGGAGTGCCAACCCTGGTCGCTCCCTCCGGCGGGAAGGTCCAGGGATTCGAAGGCACGGAGAAGGGCGATACTTTCGACGTGGACCTCACTGCAGCGGAAGCCAACGCCTCGGATTTCGATGCGCTGGTCATTCCCGGCGGCGTTGTCAACGCAGACCACCTGCGCGTTGACAAGGACGCGCAGGCCTTTACCCGGAACTTCTTTGAACAGCACAAGCCGGTGGCCTCTATCTGCCACGGGCCATGGCTGCTCATCGATGCCGGGGTGGTGCGCGGCCGCAGCGTCACCTCCTACCACACCCTGCGCACGGACCTGGAAAACGCCGGTGCCAGCTGGACGGACCAGGAAGTGGTGGTGGACCAGGGCCTGGTGACCAGCCGCAACCCCCACGATCTGCCTGCCTTCAACGGCAAGCTGGTCGAGGAAATCTCGGAGGGCCAGCACGCGGGCCAGACCGCCTAGTTCCTGGAACCACCCCTGTTGTTCCCTCAGGCTTAAGAAAAGTTCCGGCGAGGAGGAATTACTCCACACGGTAGAGTGTTGGCATCTGCAACGGCCTTGTCCGCGCACCATCCGTACACTCCCTGAGGGAACACCCATGTCTACCGAAGTCTCTCCGACCGCGAACGGCCAGTCCGTCCAGACCCAAGGAGCCAAGCCCGCCCCGCCGGAGAAGATCTCCCGTGAATCGGTGACCGTCATCGCCACGCTGCTGGTGGCGACGTTCGTGGTGATCCTCAACGAGACCATCATGAACGTCGCCCTGCAGCGGCTCATGGTCGAACTCCAGGTGGATGCACCCACCGTGCAGTGGCTGTCCACCGGCTTTATGCTCACCATGGCCGTGGTCATCCCCACCACGGGGTTCATCCTGCAGAGCCTCTCCACCCGGGCTGTCTTCATGCTGGCGATGGGGCTTTTCGCCGGCGGAACGGCAATGGCGGCAGTTGCTCCCGGTTTCGAACTGCTGCTCCTGGCCCGCATCGTTCAGGCGGGCGGCACGGCCATCATGCTGCCGCTGCTGATGACCACCATCCTCACCTTGGTTCCGCTCGCCAAGCGCGGGGCGGTGATGGGCAACGTCAGCATCGCCATCTCCGTGGCCCCGGCCATGGGCCCTACTGTTTCCGGTCTGATCCTGCAGCACTTCACCTGGCGCTTCATGTTCGTGTTCGTCCTGCCTGTGGCCCTCGCGGCCCTGGCGATCGGCGCCAAATACCTCACCAATATCGGTGAGGTCGAGAAGACCAGGCTCGACTTCCCCTCAGTCCTGCTTACCGTTCCGGCGTTCGGCGGACTCGTCTATGGCCTTAGCCAGATCGGCGGCGGCCATGGCGGCCAGTCCGGTCCGGGTGCCGGCGCTATGGCCGCCCTGGTGATCGGCGTTGTCAGCCTCGCAGTGTTCGTCCTCCGCCAGGTCCGGCTGCAGAAGGCGGAAGCTCCGCTGCTGGACCTGCGCGCCTTCAACTTCCGCATGTTCACCGTCTCGGTCCTGCTGATGGTGGTGGCCATGATGGCACTCTTCGGCGGAGTCATCCTGCTGCCGCTCTACCTGCAGGAGATTCGTGGTCTCGGCTCGCTTGAGACCGGCCTGGTACTGCTTCCCGGCGGCCTGGCCATGGGCCTGCTTGGGCCGGTCATCGGCCGGCTGTTCGACAAGGTGGGGCCGCTGCCGCTCACCGTCACGGGTTCCATCCTGATGGTCGCCGCCCTCTGGCAGTTCTCAATGCTCGACGACGGCACCTCCGTGGCGTGGATCGTCACCTTGCACGTGGGGCTGAGCTTCGGCCTGGCGCTGCTGTTCACGCCTGCCTTCACCACCGGCCTGAACCCGCTTCCGCCGCACCTGTACTCGCACGGCTCCGCAATCATGAGCACCACGCAACAGGTGGCGGGAGCTGCGGGAACGGCGCTGCTGGTGTCCATCTTCGCCGTGGTCTCCACGACGTCGGGCCTCGTCGCCGGGATGAGCGCCGCCTTCCTGACGGCAACCGTCATAGCCCTTGCCGCCGTCGTGCTTTCAGCGATGATGCGCAAGACCGAAGGTACCGGGCCGGGTCACGCCGCGCACTAGCCCAACTAGGTAGCAGCAGGTGTCGGAATGAGCCCTCAAAACGACATTTGCTGCTACCTAGTTGGGTCAGCCGGCGAAGAAGTCCGCGAGCTCCTTGATGAGCCGGTCCGGGGCCTTGATGACACCGTCGTGGCCGTAACCGGGCAGGATGGTGTAGCTGGAGCCGGAAAGGACGTCGTGGATCTGGCCGCAGGCCACGCCAAAGTACGCCGGGCTTTTTTCGCCCACCACAATCAGCGTCTCCAGCGGCAGTTCCAGGAACGGTTCGGCCGGCATGTCGGCTGCGATGATCGCCTTGATTTCACGGACGCCGGTCCGCATCATCTCGCGCTGCTGTTTGCCCTCATGGGTGCCTGCCGTGAGCTTGTTGGCCAGGGTCAGCATGGACAGCGGCATCCGAGACGAGAAGGAGCCGCCAGCTTCCAGTCCGCGCTGCAGGACGGCGAGGGCGCGGTCGTCGTCCCCGGCTGCTGCGGCGTGCTCGTACTCGGCGATCCAGTCAGCTTTCACGCTGTGGTTGACGGAGACGGCGGGGTCGTAGACGGCAAGCCGCTCCACGGGGAGGGTGCGCGCCGCATGAAGTGCCACGGCGCCGCCGAAGCTGTGGCCGAACACGTCCGTGCTGGCGGTGTGCTTCATTACGGTCTTCAGGTCCCGGATGTCCACGTCCAGCGTGTAATCCTCCGGCTGCGGGGATGAGGAACCTCGGCCGCGGCGGTTGAACGTGTGCACTGGACGGCCCAGTGCCGCGCTGAGTTTTTGTGCGAACTTGGTGTAGTCGGCGGCGGTCACCATGGAGGGCGGGACAATGACAACGCCCGAACCGGCAAAAGCGAGTTCCGTGCCGGTGGAGAAGAGCTCCAGCGTGCCGCCGTCGGGGGTCCTGATGTTCTCACGCGTCATGTTCCGAGCCTAGCCGAGCAACCTGAACACAGTCTCCATGGACACCGCGGTGGCGGCGGGCCACATCCACGCAGTCTGTCAGCTGAGGCGGGCAATGAGTGCGGCGCTGTGCTCTCGGATGGCGGGCAATCCCTCGGCAAGCCCACACAGGATAAGTCCGGCGTCCGCGGCCTGCAGCGGCGATTCGGGTGTCATCAGGCCGTCGGCGCGAAGATTAATCAGGGATTCGACCAGCCGGAAGGTGAAGTCAGCACCGTTGCCGTCAGCAGCGGATCCCACGCTGGCCGAAGGCAGTCCGGCCCCCAGTCTTCCGTAGAGGCCGCGCAGTTCCTGCCGGCTGGCCAGGAATCCCGCGAACCGCGCGCTGCGGACCTCGGGCAGGTGGTAGAGGATTCCGAGGTTCCAGCGCGCGCTGCACAGTTGCGTCCCGTCGTAAACCGCGACGGCATGAAGCCGGCTTCCGGACGGTTCTTCCGCTGGTCCAGCCGCTGGCGGGAGGGCCGCCACGGTGCGGGCAAATTCCAGCCCGCCGGCTACGGTGCCTTCGAGGAGGTCCTCAAGGATATCGTCCTTGGTCTTGAAGTGGTGGTAGAGGGACGACTGCCGGATTCCTACGGCGTCGGCAATGGACCTGGTTGAGGTGTTGGCGAAGCCCTGGGTGGTGAAAAGCTCAGCCGCGGCATCCAGGATTTCATCACGGGCGGTGGCCCCGGGCCTGGAGGGCTGATGGGTGCGGGGTCGTCCCGGTCCTGAATTCACCGCATCATTCTTGCATTCCTGCCGGCCTCTCCCGAGCCCCTCACAAGAGGTGAGGGGACGGAAATAATCCGGAAACAAGATGTCCATACGCCTTTTACAGAAGCGAAACTCCCCGGGGACATCACGCTGGAAAACTATCAAGTGACCGGTATTCAACAGCTTTCGGCCGAGTGCTGCGTACCGGATGGCTCCACCCCTCACGCCGTTCCAGCCCCCGGAGAATCCGATGACTTCAACCGTTCTTCCCACCGTCCATGCGGACGATGCGGACCTGACGTCCCTTGGCTACGAGCCCACCCTGCACCGCAAGCTTGGCCGCTACGCTTCCTTTGCCGCAGGCTTTTCCTTCGTCTCCATCCTCACCACCATCTTCCAGCTGTTCGCGTTCGGCTACTCCTTCGCGGGGCCGGCCTTCTTCTGGACCTGGCCGGTGGTCCTCGTGGGCCAGTTGCTGGTGGCGCTGAACTTCGCTGAGCTCGCCGCCCGCTACCCGCTGTCCGGTGCCGTCTACCAGTGGGCGCGGCGGGTGGGCGGAGAAGGCGTGGGCTGGTTTGCCGGCTGGTTCATGGCGATCGCCCAGGTGGTCACCGCCGCGGCTGCCGCCATAGCCCTGCAGGTGGTGCTGCCCCAGCTGTGGGACGGTTTCCAGCTGGTGGGCGGCGACCCCGCGCTGAACACAGTGACCGGCGCTGCCAACGCGGTGATCCTCGGCGCCGTGCTCCTGGTGGCCACCACCATCATCAACTCACTAGGCGTCAAACTCATGGCGCACGTCAACTCCGTCGGCGTCACCTGCGAAATCGTGGGCGTTGTGGCCGTCATCCTGGCACTCGTCAGCGCGGCCCAGCGGGGTCCGGACGTCGTAGCGGACACCGCCGTGCTCCAGACTTCGGAACTGGGTGCCGTGGGAGCGTTCCTGGTCTCCGGGCTCATGGCCGCCTACGTCATGGTCGGCTTCAACTCCGCCGGCGAACTCTCGGAGGAAACCAAGGACCCACGCCGCACGGCCCCCCGCACCATCCTTTCCGCCCTGCTCATCTCCGGCGTTGGCGGAGCGCTCATGATCATCACCGCCCTGATGGCCGCGCCCAGCCTCGATGACGGCCGGCTCGCCACCGAGGGCCTGCCCTACGTCCTCACCGCAGTCCTGGGCACCTTCTGGGGCAAGGTCCTGCTGGTGGACGTCGCCATTGCCATCTTCGTCTGCACGCTGGCCATCCAGACCGCCGGTTCACGGCTGGTGTTCTCCATGGCCCGGGACGGCAAGCTCCCCGCCTCGGCACTGCTTTCCTCAGTCCACCCTACCCGCGGCACTCCGATGTGGCCGTCAATCGTCATCGGCGCCCTCGCAGTGGGTGTGCTGGCCATCAACGTGGGCAACGCAGCCCTGTTCACCACTCTCTGCAGCGTCTGCATCGTCATGGTCTACCTTGCCTACCTCCTGGTCACTGTGCCGCAGCTGGTCAACCGCCTCCGGGGCGACTGGGACCGGGTAGGACAGACAATGCCTGCCGGGCTCTTCTCACTGGGGCGCTGGGGACTGCCCGTCAACGTCCTGGCCGTTCTTTACGGGGCCCTGATGGTGGTCAACCTGGCGTGGCCACGGCCGGAGGTCTACGACCCCTCCGGTGAGAACGGCATCCTCCTCTACTCCGCGCCGCTCATGGTGACCGTGGTCCTGCTCCTCGGCCTCTGGGTGCGCCGCCGGAACCTGGCCGCCCAGGCCTGAGCACACCTGCCCAGAAAGTTTTCCAACACCCTTCCGAACCAACACACGCTTCAAGACCAGTACAGGACCGACATGACACAAGTAACCGAAACTCCAGCAGCAGCCGGGACCGCCACCACCGCCGGTGCCCGTGCCCACGCAAGGGAACAGCACGGCAGGACCGCGAATACCATGCGGTACGTTCCGGCCGCTTCGGCCCCGGCGCCCCTTCTGGCAGGACTTCCCGACGGCGCCGCAGCTTCCGTCAGCTGGGCGGAATCGCTGGCCTTCGGCCGCTACGCCGTCATGACCCTGGCCCGTGGCACCAGGGTCAGGCTCACGGACACCTCCGGTGACGCCTGCGTCCATGCGTTGTTGTACCGGGCCGGTGCACCGTACGAGCGGCTCAACATTGCCGACACGGTCAAGGTCCCCTGGCAGGCCTACCCCGCGGCCGGCCACCCGCTGCTTTCCGACGCCGGCCGCCTGATGGCCACCATCGTGGCCGACACCTCATCCCGCCACGATCCACTCACCGGCGCCACTACGCTCGCCGGCAACACGGCACGCTACGGTGCAGGGTCCGTCCACAGTGCTTCTCCCGCTGCGCGGGAACTGCTCACCCTCGGCGCCCTTAAGACCGGTCTTGGCCCGTCCGACGTCGCGCCGTCGCTGTCCTTCTTCAAGGGCATCACCGTTGACCCTGCCGGCAGCATCACCTTCACCGGAAGTGCAGGCCCGGGCGCCGCCGTCGACCTTCTCCTCCAGATGGACGCGGTCCTGGTCCTCGCCAATACAGCACACCCGTTGGACCCTCGCCCGGACTTCACCGGCACCGCTGCCGACATCCTCTCCTGGCATGCGCCGCAGGATCTGGCAGCGCTGGAAGCGGGCACCCTCACGAGCCCCCTGGCTCCAGAACACCTGCAGGCACTGCACAACACCGAACACGACCTGACCGCAAGGAACGCCCGATGAACACTGCCGTTTACACCAACCCTGCCGCAGACGCCCGCGCCATTGCCCTCACCGCAGGCGAGGTGGTCCTGGATGAGTTCGTCGAGGCACGCGGCCCCTGGTCCGCCGTCGTCTCCGCCGGCGACGTGCTGACCATCGTTGACCTTGAGGGCAACCAGGCCGTGGATTGCCTGCTGTACGCTGCGGGTGACACCTCCGTCCGTTACTCAGCAGCCGCCACCATCGCCAGCCAGCAGTCGATCGTCCTGACAACGGGCTCGGTCCTGCGGGCGGAAACGGGAGCGCCGCTGATGACAGTCGTGGCCGACGAGGTGGGGGTGCACGACACCATCGGCGGCGCCTGCTCGCAGGAGTCCAACACGCTCCGCTACGGCCAGCACACCCGGGAACAGCACGCCTGCGTGGAGAATTTCCTGATTGAGGGTTCGCGCTGGGGCCTCGGGAAGCGGGACCTGGTGTCCAACATCAACTGGTTCATGAACGTGCCGGTTGACCCGGACGGCGCCCTGGGGATCGTTGACGGCCTGTCCGCTCCCGGCAAGCGGGTGGCGCTGCGCGCCGAGTTGGACACCCTGGTGCTGGTGTCCAACTGCCCGCAGATCAACAACCCGTGCAACGGCTTCAACCCCACCCCCGTCCGCATGATCGTCACCCGGCCGGAGGCTGCGCTGTGAACACCTTTGACACCCTGCTGATCGCAAACCGCGGCGAGATCGCCTGCCGCATCATCGAATCCGCCCGGAAGCTGGGACTCCGCACGGTGGCCGTCTTCTCCGAAGCGGACCGGGGCGCCAAGCACGTCCGGCTCGCAGACGAAGCGGTGCTCCTGGGGCCGGCTCCGGCGAAGGAGTCCTACCTCCGCGTGGAGGCGCTGCTCGAAGCCGCCAGGTCCACCGGGGCCGGCGCCATCCACCCCGGCTACGGATTCCTGTCCGAGGACGCGGACTTCGCCGAAGCCGTTGAAGCAGCCGGGCTGGTCTTTGTTGGCCCCACCCCCGAACAGCTGCGCACCTTTGGCACCAAGCACACAGCGCGCGATGCCGCACGCGCGGCCGGAGTGCCGATGATCGCCGGATCAGGGCTGCTTGAGGACGTGGACGCTGCCGTCGCGGCCGGCAAAGCCATTGGCTTCCCGTTGATGCTCAAGGCCACCGGCGGTGGCGGTGGGATCGGCATGACGGTCTGCCGCAACGAGGCCGAACTCGTGGAAAGCTTTCCCCGCGTTGCCCGCCTGGCCGGTGCCAGCTTCGGCACCGCAGGCGTTTTCGCAGAGCGCTACGTGGAAAACGCGCGGCACGTTGAGGTCCAGGTGTTCGGCGACGGCGGGGGCCGGGTGGTCAGCCTCGGTGACCGGGACTGCTCCCTGCAGCGCCGCCACCAGAAGGTCCTGGAAGAGGCCCCGGCTCCGGACCTGCCGGATGAACTGCGCGAAGAGCTGCACCGCAGCTCCCGTGCCCTCTGCGCCTCCCTTAACTACCGCTCGGCCGGTACGGTCGAGTTTGTCTATGATCCGGCCCGCCGCGAGGCATCCTTCCTGGAAGTCAACGCGCGTCTCCAGGTGGAGCACCCGGTCACCGAAGCCGTCACCGGCGTGGACCTGGTGGAGTGGATGCTCCGGCTGGCCCAAGGCGGGAGCGGCGCCGAAACCGTCCTCAAAGGCGTGCCGGACAGCCTGCCGGTTTCCGGCCATGCCGTGGAAGCCCGGGTCTACGCTGAGGATCCCGCCCGGAACTTCCAGCCCAGCGCCGGCACCGTGACCAATGCCGCCTATCCGGCCACGGCGGACGTCCGCGTGGACGCCTGGGCCGAAACCGGTACCGAGGTGTCCACCAACTACGACCCCCTCCTGGGCAAGATCATCACCTCCGGCGCCAACCGCACAGAAGCATTTGACCGGCTGTCCGCAGCGCTCGCCGGCACCCGGATCGACGGGATCGAAACCAACCTCGGCATGCTCCGCGCAGCCACCACGCTGGATGCGGTCCGCGGCGTCCGGCACTCCACCGGCACGCTGGACAATGTGGGGGATCCAGAGCCGCGGATCACCGTGGGCCGCCCGGGCCTGCAGACCAGCGTGCAGGACTGGCCCGGCCGAACGGGACTGTGGCAGATCGGTGTCCCGCCGAGCGGACCCATGGATGATCTGTCCTTCCGGCTCGGCAACACCGTCCTTGGCAACCCGGAAGGTGCCCCGGGCCTGGAATTCACCATGACCGGCCCAAGCCTGACGTTCACCCACCCCACCACCGTCTGCGTCACCGGTGCCGAGGCAACCGTGACAGTTGACGGGACTGAGGTGCCCAGCTGGGCGCCTGTCACGGTCCCCGCGGGCGGAACGCTCGACGTCGGCACGGCCGGCGGCAAGGGCCTGCGCGGTTACATCCTGTTCCAGGGCGGCCTGGACATTCCGGCGTACCTTGGCAGCGCCTCCACCTTCACCCTGGGGCAGTTCGGCGGCCACGCCGGGCGCGTCCTGCGCGCCGGCGACGTGCTCCGTGCAGTCACCCAAACTGGGGAGGCACCCACGGCAGCAGTGCCACTGGACAGCCGCCCCGCCCTGACCTCGGCCTGGGAACTGACCGTGGTGGAAGGGCCGCACGGCGCCCCGGAGTTCTTCCAGCGGGAGGACATCGAAGAGCTGTACGGCGCAGAGTACGAGGTCCACTTCAACTCGGCCCGCACCGGCGTCCGGCTCATCGGCCCCAAGCCGCGCTGGGCCCGGACCGACGGCGGCGAGGCCGGCCTGCACCCCTCCAACATCCACGACACCGCCTACTCAGTGGGAGCCCTGGACTTCACCGGAGACACTCCCATCCTGCTTGGTCCGGACGGCCCCAGCCTGGGAGGCTTTGTCTGCCCCGTCACCGTGGTGACGGCCGACCGCTGGAAGCTGGGCCAGCTCCGGCCGGGGGACAAGGTGCGGTTCGTGCCCATCACAGCCAGCCGGGCGCCGTCGGCCAAGGATCTGGGGCCGGGCCGGCAGCTGGTTCTGCCTGGCGACGCCGGCTGGTCCGGGGACCTTTCCGCCGTCACCGCCTCGGCGCCTGCGCTCCGTACCGCCCGCCGCGGAGATGGCGACGACGGCGTCCTGGGCCGGGTGCCGGAAGGTTCCGGGCGGCCTGCGGTCACCTACCGCCGCTCCGGCGACGACAACCTGCTGGTGGAGTACGGCGAGATGGTCCTGGACCTTGGGCTCCGCGCGCGCGTTCACGCCCTGCACCAGCACATCGAGCAGCTCCGGGTGCCGGGCATCGTGGACCTCACCCCGGGCATCCGGTCCCTGCAGATCAAGGTGGATCCGTCGGTCTTGTCCACGAACCGGCTCCTGGACCTGGTACAGGAAGTCGAGGCAGCGCTGCCGGCAAGTTCCGAGCTGGTGGTTCCCAGCCGCACCGTCCGGCTGCCGCTGTCCTGGGACGACCCCGCTACCCGCGAGGCCATCGAACGCTACATGGCAGGTGTCCGTGACGACGCCCCCTGGTGCCCCTGGAACATCGAATTCATCCGCAGGATCAATGGTTTGGACTCGGTTATTGACGTGTTCGACACCGTTTTTAACGCCGAATACCTGGTCCTGGGACTGGGCGATGTTTACCTCGGCGCCCCGGTGGCCACGCCGCTGGATCCGCGCCACCGCCTGGTCACCACTAAGTACAACCCGGCCCGCACCTGGACGCCCGAGAACGCCGTGGGCATCGGCGGTGCATACATGTGCATTTACGGCATGGAAGGCCCCGGGGGTTACCAGTTCGTTGGGCGCACCACCCAGGTCTGGTCCCGCTACGCTGACTCGGCCCCGTTCGAGCCCGGTTCGCCGTGGCTGCTCCGTTTCTTCGACCGGATCTCCTGGTACCCCGTCAGCCCAGAGGAACTCCTGGACCTCCGGGCTGACATGGCCGCTGGACGTGGCCGCGGCGTTGAGATCGAGGACGGCATCTTCTCGCTTGCCGAACACGAGGTATTCCTCGAGGAAAACCGCGAGTCGATTGCGGCCTTCCGGGAAAAGCAGGGGGCTGCCTTCGCCACTGAACGGCAGGCATGGGCGGACGCCGGCGAGTTTGACCGTGCCGACGCGCTGGCCGCCGTCGTGGCGCCCCCGGCAGACGAGGTAACGGTTCCGGACGGCGGGTCCCTCGTCTCGGCACCCTTCGCCGCGAGCGTCTGGAAGGTGGACGTGGCGGAAGGCGACCGGGTGGTCAAGGGCCAGCCGCTGGTGTCACTGGAGGCGATGAAGATGGAAACCGTGCTGGAGGCGCCCTGCGATGGCGTGGTGCTGCGGGTCCTGCCGGCCGCCGGCTCGCAGGTTGTTTCCGGAGAGGCCGTGGTGGTCCTCGGCGCCGGCGCAGAGCTGGAAAATACAGGAGCGGGGGACGGGCTGGAAGCAGCGGAACTCGAGGAGGCGGCAGTATGAACATGGAGACCCAGGGTGCCGCCACCAAGCGGGTCCAGGCTGCGCTCGCCGCCCTGGAGGCCATCGACCGCCCGGAAATCTGGATCACCCTCCGCGATGCTGACGGGCTGCTGACCGAGGCCGCGGCTATTGACACGGCAGTTGCCGGCGGCGCCGGCCTGCCGCTGGCCGGGCTCCTGCTCGCCGTCAAGAACAACGTCGACGTGGCAGGCATCCCGACCACGGCGGCGTGCCCCGGCTTTGCCTATGTCCCGGACAAGGACGCCGCGGCGGTGGCCCGGCTGCGCGCCGCCGGCGCCCTGGTCCTGGGCGCCGCCAACCTGGACCAGTTCGCCACCGGCCTGGTGGGAACGCGCAGCCCGTACGGTGCGGTCCGGGACTCCCGCCGTCCGGACTTCATTTCCGGCGGCTCCAGTTCCGGCTCGGCCGTGGCGGTGGCCCTGGGGCTCGTGGACATCGCCATTGGGACGGATACCGCCGGTTCGGGCCGCGTGCCTGCCGGGCTGCAGGGCATCGTGGGCATCAAGCCCACCCTCAATGTCGTGTCCACCGCCGGTGTGGTGCCGGCGTGCAGGTCCTGGGACGCGGTCACCATCTTCGCCCGTCAGCTCTCCACAGCGGAGCTTGCCATGGGCGTGATGGCTGGAGGAGCCCGGGCATGGCCTGCAGACATCCGGCTGGCAGCGCCGGAGAAGCCGCGCGTCGCCTACCCCGCAACCCTGCCGGCACTGCCGGAGGCCTGGGCTGCTGAATTCCGGCGCAACGTTGACAGGCTCAAGGACGCCGGCGTGGAGGCGGAACCCATTGACTTCAATTCCTTCCTCGAAGCGGCCCGGCTGCTGTACGACGGCGCGCTGGTAGCGGAGCGTTACGCCGCCGTCGGAGAGTTCCTGGAAAATGCCGACGGCGGTGTGGAGAGCCAGGCGGGCCTGGACCCTACCGTGGAGCGCATCATCCGGGCGGCAGGCGCAGTGCCCGCCCACCGGTACGTCGCTGACACCGGGCGCCTCGAGGCGTTGAAGCAGAAGGCGATGGCGGGGCTTGCAGGTTTTGATGCCCTGCTGATTCCCACGGCGCCGTTCCATCCCACTTTTGCCGAGGTGGCCGCGGATCCGGTGGGCGTGAACTCCCTGATGGGCACCTACACGAACTTCTGCAACCTGTTCGACCTGTGCGCCGTTGCCGTGCCGGCCGGAGAGGTGGACGGGTCCCAGTTCGGGCTGACCGTGGTGGGCCGGACGTTTGAGGACGCTGTTGCCGCCGACATCGCCCGCCTCCTGGAGGCAACTCCGGAAGCCCCGGCACTCTTTGCCCAGGGCGCGGCGCCGGCAGCGGCCCGCGCTGGTGCCGGCCCGTCGTCGTCCGCTCCCTGGCCAATCGCTGCAGGCGCCACCGCTGCTTCACTGGTGGTGGTGGGCGCACACCGCAAGGGGCAGCCGCTGGCCCACCAGCTCGAGGAACTCGGCGCCGCCTGGGACGGGGAGGTGCGGACCGCGGCGCGCTACCGCATGGTTTCCCTGGACACGGTGCCGCCCAAGCCGGGCGTGTACCGTTCGGACGACGGCGCGGAGCTGGTGGGGGAGCGGTGGCTCCTGTCACAGGCGGGGCTGGGCAGGTTCCTGGCCGCCCTGCCCGAACCCATGCTGCTGGGGGCGATCGAACTGGCCGACGGTTCCCGGGCCGTCGGCTTCGCCTGCGACGCCGTCGCAGCATCAGGAGGGGAGGACATCACGCGCTACGGCGACTGGCTGGCAGCCAAGGACCACCTGCCCCAGCCCAAAAGCCTGTGGCAGAACCTCGGGGACGTTGCCCTGGCCGGGTTCAGCAGGGGCGAGCGCACCTAACCCCCCTGCGTTCTTGTCCAGATACGCAGACTGCACGCGGTTTAAATCGGCATATCTGGACAAGAACTCCTAAAGGAAGTCAGCCCTTGAAGTACTCGGAGATGTCGGTGACCAGTTCGTCAATGGCTGCCGGGATGGAGCCGTGGAAACCCTTGGGCGAGAGCTCGTAGGTGCTGCCGGGGACCGCGGCGTGCAGCCGCTCCGGTTCACCTTGGTGCGGGACAGCAGGGCCATCAGCCCGGCCAGGACCGGTTCAGGGATTTTGGCTGTCGCCCAGGATGTTTCGCGCGCCGGTGGCGTCCAGGACTGTGCGGACGTCCGCGATCTCGGTCACCATGGAATAGTCCTCGGGCTGCTTCGAGGAGCTTCCGCGCCCGCGGCGGTCGTAGACGTCCACCGCCCAGCCAGCCCCAAGGCCCTCGGCCAGCGCCATCGAAAACGGCCGGTAGATCAGGGCGGTGAGGAACGCCCCGCCGATCAGCAGTACGCGGCGTTCCCCCGGCGCATCGCCGGTGCCGTAGCTGTACAAGGCCAGCCGGCCGCCGTCGTGCGTTGGAAGTGCCTGTTCTTTCACCACCCCGTCCCAGGCAGGAGCGGTGCGACCTCCCCGCCCGGTAAACTTGTGGATTGTGACTTCCCAAAACACCCCCTCGCCCAAAAACGCCCCGGAGCCGCTGGATGCCAGCGAGCAGATGCGGATCCGCATGGAGAAGCGCGCCAAACTCATCGAGCGCGGCGTAGAGGCGTACCCGGTGGGCGTGGAGCGGACGCACTCGCTCGCGGAGATCCGTGAGAAGTACGCCCACCTGCAGGCAGACGACACCACGGGTGACATCGTAGGCGTCACCGGCCGCGTGGTGTTCATCCGCAACACCGGAAAGCTGTGCTTCGCCACGCTCCAGGAGGGCGGCACGGATGGCAAGGGCACCCGCCTGCAGGCCATGCTTAGCCTGGCCAACATCGGCGAGGAGGCGCTCGCCGACTGGAAGGCACTGGTGGACCTTGGTGACCACGTGTTCATCAAGGGTGAGGTCCTCTCCTCCCGCCGCGGTGAACTGTCCATCATGGCTGACTCCTGGTCCATGGCTTCCAAGGCGCTGCGCCCGCTGCCGGTGCTGCACGCGGAGCTGAACGAGGAGACCCGCGTCCGCCAGCGCTACGTGGACCTGATGGTCAGGGACGAAGCCCGCGAAATGGTGTACACCCGCGCGGCCATCACCCGCTCCATCCGCGAGACACTCTTCCGCCACAACTACGTTGAGGTGGAGACCCCCATCCTGCAGCTGGTTCACGGCGGCGCCCTGGCGCGCCCGTTCGAGACCCACATGAACGCCTTCGACCAGAAGATGACCCTGCGTATCGCCACGGAGCTGTACCTCAAGCGTGCTGTGGTGGGCGGCATCGACCGCGTCTACGACATGGGCCGCGTGTTCCGCAACGAGGGCGTGGACTCCACCCACAGCCCCGAGTTCACCACCCTTGAGTGCTACGAGGCATGGGCCGACCAGTTTGTCATGGCCGAGCGGATCAAGGAGATCATCCTCGACGCCGCTGACGCAGTGGGTGCCGGGCGTGTCCTTCAGACCGAGGCAGGGGAGATCAACCTCGACGGCGAGTGGGCATGGCTTGCCGTTTACCCGGGGCTTTCCGACGCCGTTGGCCACGAAGTCACCCCGGATACTCCGCTGGAGGTGCTTCGCGGAATTGCCGAAAAGCACGAGGTCAAGGTGGACCCGAAGTGGGACGCTGAGAAGCTGGTTGTCGAGCTGTTCGGCGAGATTGTGGAACCAACGCTGCTGAACCCCACGTTTGTCTACGACTACCCGCCGTCCGCGCAGCCGCTGGCCCGCCCGCACCGCGAGGACGGCCGGCTCATCGAGGCCTGGGACCTAATCATCGGTGGCATGGAACGCGGCACCGCCTTCTCCGAACTGATCGACCCCGTCATCCAGCGCGAGCGGCTCACCGAGCAGTCACGCCACGCCGCTGCTGGTGACGACGAAGCGATGCAGCTGGATGAGGACTTCCTGCGCGCCCTCGAATACGGCGCTCCTCCGATGGGCGGAATCGGCCTGGGGATTGACAGGCTGGTGATGCTCTTCACCGGCGCCGGAATCCGTGAAACCATCCTCTTCCCGCTGCTTAAGCCCGAGGGCCACTGACCATGGAATACGTAGCTGTCCTCCTGCCTTCGATTGTGGTGGGTTTGCTGTTCTGGTTTGCCATGAAATCGATCTTTAACGCCGACAAAGCCGAGCGCCAGGCCGAAGCCCAGGCGCAGGCGGAGGCCGAATCCCGCGCCGCGTCAACGGCAGAGCACCCGGATTCGGAACCGAATAGATAAACCCGCAACTTTCCCCCTAATATCCACAGGAACCATTTGGCGCTTTGACGCGTTGCCATAAAGGGAGTCATACTTTTTAGGGAAACATCCTGCTTTTCTGAAAACCGAACCCTTTCCAAGAGGAAGGCCTTTAATGGCACAGAAAGTAAACATCATCCTCGTTGATGATCTGGATGGGGGATCCGCAGACGAGAATGTTAAGTTTGGCCTCGATGGGGTCAACTATGAGATTGATCTGTCAGCAGCAAACGCTGCTGAGCTCCGCTCTTCGCTGGAGCGTTTTGTTGCAGCAGCACGGAAAACTTCCGGCGGCCGCACCGCCACCCGCACTAAGGCAGCACCGGGTGGCCGCAGCCACGACTCTGCGCAGATTAGGCAATGGGCCCGCGAAAACGGCTACACGGTTAACAGCCGCGGCCGAATTCAGGCCGAAATCCAGGAAGCCTACCAAAAGGCAAATTCCTAGAAGTGCCCCAGGTCTCGTTAGGCCCTGCTTCCGGACGCCGGGAAGCAGGGCTTTTTCGTGCATGGACTGGAATTTCCCGCACGGCCCCTGTCCGGAAAAGTGCCCGGCTACTTTCACTCGGCCGGCACGGCTGGATCCGCTCAGCTGCCCTTGCGGCCGCATGGCCGGGGCAGGTGGCACAGTCGGCCCGGCTGGCCGCCGCGGAGCCGCCTGCAGCAGTCTCCGGAAAAAGACCCGCGACGGTCCTTCCGGGCCCGCCGCCGTCGTATTCCCACACCGGCCAGGTTTCCCCTGTGGCGAACACGCTCCACAAGTCCGGGCCCGCCACGTAGCATCAAAGTACGTCGTAGCTAGGAGTGTGGCGAAATGTTTGAGCGATTTACGGACCGTGCCCGTCGCGTAGTTGTGCTTGCCCAAGAAGAGGCACGCATGCTGAACCACAATTACATCGGTACCGAACACATCCTCTTGGGTCTGATCCATGAGGGTGAGGGCGTTGCCGCCAAAGCTCTTGAGTCCTTGAGCATTTCGCTCGACGGCGTTCGCGAGCAGGTGCAGGAGATCATCGGGCAGGGCCAGCAGGCGCCGTCCGGGCACATCCCCTTCACCCCCCGTGCCAAGAAGGTGCTGGAGCTCTCGCTCCGCGAAGCCCTCCAGCTGGGCCACAACTACATCGGCACGGAGCACATCCTGCTGGGCCTCATCCGTGAGGGTGAGGGCGTTGCCGCCCAGGTGCTGGTGAAGCTCGGCGCCGACCTTAACCGGGTCCGCCAGCAGGTCATCCAGCTCCTGTCCGGTTACCAGGGCAAGGAAACCACGGGTGCCGGCGTCGGTTCCGGCCAGCCCGAGGGTGCGCCCGCAGGATCCGTGGTCCTGGACCAGTTCGGCCGCAACCTGACCCAGGCTGCCCGCGAAAACAAGCTGGACCCGGTCATTGGACGCGAGCAGGAGATGGAACGCGTCATGCAGGTCCTCTCCCGGCGCACCAAGAACAACCCGGTCCTGATCGGCGAACCCGGCGTCGGCAAGACCGCCGTCGTCGAGGGCCTTGCCCAGGCAATCGTCCGCGGCGACGTCCCCGAGACCATCCGCGACAAGCAGCTCTACACCCTGGACCTCGGTTCCCTGGTGGCAGGCTCCCGCTACCGCGGTGACTTCGAAGAGCGCCTGAAAAAGGTCCTCAAGGAGATCCGCACCCGCGGCGACATCATCCTCTTCATCGACGAGATCCACACCCTGGTGGGTGCGGGTGCCGCCGAGGGCGCCATTGATGCTGCATCCATCCTGAAGCCCATGCTGGCCCGCGGTGAACTGCAGACCATCGGCGCCACCACGCTGGATGAGTACCGCAAGCACATCGAGAAGGACGCCGCGCTGGAGCGCCGCTTTCAGCCGATCCAGGTCAAGGAACCCTCCGTGGCGCACGCCATCGAGATCCTCAAGGGCCTGCGTGACCGCTACGAGGCACACCACCGCGTCACCATCACCGACGGCGCACTGGCCTCTGCTGCCAGCCTCGCCGAGCGGTACATCTCGGACCGCTTCCTGCCGGACAAGGCGATCGACCTGATCGACGAGGCAGGCGCACGTCTCCGCATCCGCCGCATGACCGCTCCGCCGGAGCTCAAGGCCATGGACGAGCGCATCGCGAAGCTGAAGATGGAGAAGGAATCCGCGATTGACGCGCAGGACTTCGAAGGCGCCGCTGCGCTCCGCGACAAGGAGCAGAAGATGATCTCCGAGCGTTCGGAGAAGGAGCGCCACTGGAAGTCCGGCGGCATGGACGACATCTCCGAGGTGGATGAGGATCTCATCGCCGAGGTGCTGGCCAACTCCACAGGCATCCCCGTCTTCAAGCTGACCGAGGAAGAATCCTCGCGCCTGCTGAAGATGGAAGACGAACTCCACAAGCGCGTCGTCGGCCAGGACGAGGCCATCAAGGCACTGTCACAGGCCATCCGCCGTACCCGTGCAGGACTCAAGGACCCCAAGCGTCCCGGCGGCTCGTTCATCTTCGCCGGCCCCACCGGCGTCGGCAAGACCGAGCTGGCCAAGGCACTCGCGGAGTTCCTGTTCGGTGAAGAGGACGCCCTCATCACCCTGGACATGTCCGAGTACTCCGAGAAGCACACCGTTTCGCGGCTCTTCGGTGCCCCTCCGGGCTACGTGGGCTACGAAGAGGGTGGCCAGCTGACTGAGAAGGTCCGGCGCCGTCCGTTCTCCGTGGTGCTGTTCGACGAGGTGGAGAAGGCCCACGCGGACCTCTTCAACTCGCTGCTGCAGATCCTGGAAGACGGCCGCCTGACCGACTCCCAGGGCCGCGTGGTGGACTTCAAGAACACCGTGATCATCATGACCACCAACCTGGGTACCCGGGACATCTCCAAGAGCGTTGCCACCGGCTTCCAGTCCGGAACCGACACGCAGACCGGCTACAACCGCATGCGTGCCCGGGTGACGGAGGAACTTAAGCAGCACTTCCGCCCCGAGTTCCTGAACCGTGTGGATGACGTTGTGGTGTTCCCGCAGCTGACCCAGGACGAGATCATCGAGATCGTGGACCTGTTCGTCACCCGCCTGGAAAAGCGCCTCAAGGACAAGGACATGGGCATCGAGCTGACCAAGGCCGCCAAGGTGCTCCTCGCCACGCGCGGTTACGATCCCGCCATGGGTGCCCGGCCGCTGCGCCGGACCATCCAGCGCGAGATCGAGGACCAGCTGTCCGAGAAGATCCTGTTCGGCGAGATCCACGCAGGCGACATTGTTGTGGTGGATGTGGAAGGCGAAGGCGACGACGCCAAGTTCACGTTCGCAGGCAACGCCAAGCCGCGCATCCCGGAAATCGCCCCGAGCGTCTAAGCAGCAGCACGAGAGGCCCCGCCGGCTCCCAGAGCCCGCGGGGCCTTCGTCTTGCCTCCGCCCGGGTTCCGTCCGTTTTGTGATGCCGGGCACAGTCGGGTTGAATCGGGGGCATGGCTAACTTGGACCCGGTGATCCCGGATGAGCAACCTTTGACCCCTTTCCACGACCTGGACCATTACCTCTCCATCCCACGGGTAAGCGGACTGGCCCTGAGCCCGGACGGCAGCCGCCTGGTTACTACCGTTGCCACCCTGAACGGCAAGGGCACGGAGTTTGCCACCGCGCTGTGGGAGCTCGATCCCGCCGGGGAGAAGCAGGCGCGGCGCATCACCCGCAGTGCCAAGGGCGAGGCCGGGGCGGCGTTTGCTGCCAACGGGGATGTCTACTTCACGTCCGCCCGGCCGGACCCCGACAGTCCCGAGGAAGATCCGGTCAGCGCCCTGTGGCTCCTGCCTGCCGGCGGCGGCGAGGCCCGGGTGGTGGTGAACCGGGCCGGCGGTGTGGGGGCAGTGCTGACCGCCAGGAACGCGGATGCCACCTTCGTGACGGCAGAGGTCCTGGCCGGTTCCGTCGACGAGGAGGACGACGCCCAGCGCCGCAAATCCCGCAAGGACAAGAAGGTCACCGCCATCCTGCACAGCGAGTACCCGGTGCGGTACTGGGACGCGGACCTGGGTCCGGGCCAGCCCCGGATCTTCGCCGTGGAGCCCGGAAAGGAGAGGCAACCGGGCAAGCCGTCAACGGTGGACGCCGCAGCGCCCCTGGTTCTCCGAAACCTCACCCCGGACGCCGGGCCCAGGCTTAGGGAGGCGGAAACGGTGGTCAGCCCCGACGGCAAAACCATCTACACGAGCTACACCAGGCCGTTGGCCAAGGCGGACAGCCGCTCCGTCCTGGTGGCCTTGAACGTGGCCTCGGGGGACACCAGGGTGCTCCTGGACAGTGAGCGTATGAGCTATTTCCCTGGCCCCGTCAGCCCGGACGGCAACACCCTGGTGGTGCTCAGCGAGAGCGACACCACCCCGCACCAGGCGCCCCAGGTCAAGCTGCACCTCCTTGACGTCTCGCAGGAATCCGTGGGGGCTGACCAGCTGCAGCGGTTGGTCCATGACTGGGACCGCTGGGCCAAGCCGGCAGCCTGGCTGCCGGACGGTTCCGGCCTCCTGGTAACAGCGGACGACGACGGCTCGTCGCCGGTTTTCCGGATCAGCGTTCCCGCCGGTGCGGCTGAAGTGAGCGTCACCCGGGTGACGCGCGATGCCGCGGCTTACACCGACGTCGTGGTTTCTCCCGATGGACGCCACGCCTATGCCCTCCGCAGCTCGTATGAGTTCCCGCCCGAACCTGTCCGCATTGACCTGCTGACAAGTGAGGTGATGCGCCTCCTTGCTCCGGCAGAACGGCCCTCTTTCACAGGCACGCTGGAACGGATCGCGGCCACGGCCGCAGACGGATCCCGGGTCCCCGCCTACCTTGCGCTTCCGGACGGTGCGTCCGCGGAGGCTCCGGCGCCGATGCTGCTCTGGATCCACGGCGGCCCGCTGGGCTCATGGAACGCCTGGACCTGGCGCTGGAACCCGTGGCTGCTCACAGCGAAGGGCTATGCCGTACTCCTGCCCGACCCGGCGCTCTCCACCGGCTACGGCCAGAACTACATCCAGCGGGGCTGGGGCGCCTGGGGCAATGCACCCTTCTCGGACCTCATGGCCGTGACCGACGCGGCCGTTGATCGTCCGGACATCGACGCGGAGCGCACCGCCGCCATGGGCGGCTCCTTCGGCGGCTACATGGCCAACTGGGTGGCCGGGCAGACGGACCGCTTCAGAGCCGTTGTGACCCACGCGAGCCTCTGGGCCCTCGACCAGTTCGGTCCCACCACTGACGCTTCCCAGTACTGGCTGAAAGAAATGACCCAAGAGATGGCGCTGGAGAACTCCCCGCATCTCCATGTCGAAAAGATCAGCACTCCGATGCTGGTGATTCACGGCGACAAGGACTACAGGGTACCCGTCGGTGAAGGCCTGCGTCTCTGGTACGAGCTCCTGTCCAAATCACAGCTTGCTGCTGACCAGGACGGCCGCACCCTGCACCGGTTCCTGTACTTCCCCGACGAGAACCACTGGATCCTCCAGCCGCAGCATGCCAAGGTCTGGTACGGCGTCGTGGAGTCCTTCCTGGCCCGGCACGTCCTGGGTGAGGAGGTGGCGCTGCCGGCCGAGCTGGGGCTGTAGTAGCACCGGTACAGTCGGTTCGAAGGCTGGGACATTTACCGCGTGCTGCTCCTTCGTCGCTTGACGCACGCTACGTAAATGTCCCAGCCTTCTTCACCTTGTGCCGGGGGCAGGGCCCTGATCGGGCTAGGCGTCTTGCTGACCGGGGCGTTGGCGGGCGTATTTTAGGTGGAAGTAGGCGTAGCAGGCGCCCACGAACGGTACTCCGAAGTAGAGGGCGGTAGCCTGGGTCGGGTCAAAGCCGATGCCGATCAGGGAAATGACGCACAGGATGAAAGCCGCGATGGGCAGCAGCGGGAACAGCGGTGCGCAGTACGGGAGTGAAGCTGTGTCGCCGCCTGCCCGGATGAAGTTCCGGCGGTGGAAAAAGTGCGCCGCCGTGATTGACATCCAGACGCCCACCGTGGCGAAGCCCGCAATGGAGACGAGCACCAAGTAGACCGTGGTGGGAGCAACGACGCTGCTGATAAGGGAGGCCAGGCCGCCCAGCATGCTGACGCACAGGGCAAGCATAGGAATACCCCGCTTCGTCAGCTTGCCGAGAGCTTTAGGCGCGTGCCCTTCATCCGCCAGGGAAAATAGCATCCTGGCACAGGAGAAAAGACCACAGTTACCGGCTGACAAAAGAGCCGTGATGATCACAAAATTCATGATGTCCGCTGCATAGGGAATGCCAAGCTGGGAGAAGACGGTGACGAAGGGGCTTTCCTGCAGGGAAGCGTCCCCGTATGGCACGGTGCTGGCAATGACCGCAATCGCACCCACAAAGAAAATCAGGAGCCGAATAACCGTGGTGCGCATTGCCTTGGGGATATTGACGGCAGGATTTGCGGTTTCCCCCGCCGCTACGCCAATGAGCTCTGAACCGGAAAAGGCATAAAAGACGGCAAGCGTAGTGACAAGGACTCCGGTAATGCCGTTGGGGAAGAGTCCCTGTGATGTCACCAGGTTCTCTCCCAGGCCGGGATAACCGTCGTGGGCAAGGGGGTGAAAACCCAGCAGGGCCGCGCCGCCAAGGACTATCAGGCCAACCACTGCACTGACTTTGATCAGCGCGAACCAGAATTCCGATTCCCCAAAGACCCTGGAGGAAATCGCATTCAGGGTAAACAGGACCGCAGCAAAAAGCAGGCACCAGATCCACACGTCGACGTCCGGAAACCATCTTTGCATCAGAAGCCCGGCCGCCGTGAACTCGGAACCCAGCGCGACAGCCCAGCAGAGCCAGTAAAGCCAGGCGGTGGCGAAACCGGTAGCCGGGCCGATGGACCTGGCGGCGTAGATGTGGAAAGCACCGGAAACAGGATATGCAACAGCCAGCTCACCCAGGCAGGCCATCACCATGTACACGACGGCCGCACCGATCAGGTACGCAATGATTGCTCCCAGCGGCCCCGCCTGCGCAATCGTGTAGCCGGAACTGAGGAAAAGGCCCGAGCCGATCACGCCACCCATCGCGATCATCACGAGATGCCGCGCCTCCATTGACCTGCGAAGGCCTCGTTTGTCGCCGTGCTCCGCAGTGCTGTCAGTGCGGGTGGGGGAGCTCAATGCCATTTTTCCTCCAAGGTGGGCGTCATTGCCCATAGGGGTGATGGAAGTAACACCCGCAACACTGGTTGCTCCTGTCCCGCCACCGCAAACGAGGCCGCACGACACGTCGGAAGTCTGGGTAGTAGCAGCCTGATATGGAGGTGGAGCATAAGCAAGCCTTTAGCTGAGACCCATTGTAAAGGGCGGTAGCTGGCTCTAAGTGACTCCGTGGCCCGGTGGGGATGGTGGCGAAGGAGGAGCGTCACCCCGCGGCGTCTCCTGGTCGAAACAAACTCAGCCAGGGCGAGGCCGAACTAGGATTGGCCTGTGACTGACTCCTTCCATATCCGGCCTGCCCGCACCAGCGATGTTTCCGCCATCAAGAAGCTGGTGGCCCCGCTGGCAGAGCAACGGATCCTGATGGCAAAGGAGACCGTGGCCTACTACGAAAGCCTCCAGGAGTTCCGGATCGCAGAATCCATCGAGGGCGAGGTCATTGGCTGCGGGGCGCTGCACGTCATGTGGGAAGACCTGGCGGAAGTACGTACCCTGGCTGCTTCCGAGGACTGGCGCGGCAAAGGCGTGGGGCATGTCCTGGTGGAGAGCCTTCTGGAAGAGGCCCGCGCACTGGGCGTGGCCCGCGTCTTCTGCCTGACGTTCGAGGTGGACTTTTTCAAGCGCCACGGCTTCGAGGTCATGGCCGACCAGTCTGCAGTAGATCCTGTGGTCTACTCCGAACTGCTCCGCTCCCATGATGAGGGTGTCGCCGAGTTCCTGGACCTGGCAAGGGTCAAGCCCAATACGCTGGGCAACACCCGCATGATCAAGGTGCTGTAGCGTCCCGGTGCAAAGCGCACCCTGGGGAAGTTCCTCCGCTGGTGGGAGGGGCATTGCGGCCGCTGGAACCTACCGCTGTCCAGCCTGCCGGTAGTAGGGTCAAAGTGACATTCTCCAGGAACCAGAGCCAGGAGCACCGCGATGAAAAAACTGATCAATGATCCCCGGGCCGTCGTCGAAGAATCTGTGCAGGGCTTCGGCCTCGCCCACGCCAACTTGGTAACCGTCAGCACGGACCCCACGTTCATCACCCGCAACGACGCGCCGGTGAGCGGCAAGGTAGGGCTGGTTTCCGGAGGGGGCAGCGGCCATGAACCGCTGCATGCCGGCTTCGTGGGGCGGGGCATGCTCGACGCCGCCGTGCCGGGGGCGGTGTTCACCTCGCCGACGCCGGACCAGATCCTTCCGGCAACACTTGCCGTCAACGCCGGCGCCGGCGTTGTACATATCGTGAAGAACTACACGGGCGACGTACTGAACTTCGAGACGGCGGGCGAACTTGCGGAAGCCGAGGGCGTCAGTGTCCGCACGGTGCTGGTGAACGACGACGTGGCCGTGGAGGATTCGCTGTATACCGCGGGGCGCCGCGGCGTGGGCGGCACGGTGTTGGTGGAAAAGATTGCAGGTGCGGCCGCAGAAAGGGGCGATGACCTGGAAGCCGTGGCCGCCATCGGCGAGCGGGTCAAC
Source organism: Pseudarthrobacter sp. NamE5 (assembly GCF_005796225.1). Lineage (GTDB taxonomy): Bacteria > Actinomycetota > Actinomycetes > Actinomycetales > Micrococcaceae > Arthrobacter. The sequence continues at coordinate 119,693 of NZ_VAHO01000001.1, read as the reverse complement.
GCGAACGTGTGCACCATGGGCGTGGCACTGTCCGCCTGCACTGTTCCCCACGCGGGCACACCGAGCTTCGACCTGGCCGAGGACGAAATCGAGATCGGCATCGGCATCCATGGGGAGCCTGGCAGGCACCGTATTCCCATGGAGAACGCCGACGGCATCACTGACCGGCTGCTGGAGCCGGTTATATCTGATTTGGGAATTGCATCGGGGGACCGGGTGCTGCTGTTCGTCAACGGCATGGGCGGAACACCGTTGAGCGAGCTGTACATCATCTACCGGCGCGCGGCCCAGGTCCTGTCTGAGCGTGGAGCCAGTGTGAAACGTTCCCTGGTGGGCAACTACATCACGTCACTGGAAATGCAGGGTTGCTCCATCTCTGTACTGAGGTTGGACGATGAGCTGACGGATCTGTGGGACGCCCCGGTCCACACCGCTGCCCTTCGCTGGGGCGTGTGATGGCTGTGCTGGACGTGACCTGGGCGGTGAAGTGGCTGACGCTCTCCGCCCAGGCAATGGCAGAGCACCGGGCCTACCTGATTGAACTGGACCGCGCCATTGGGGATTCTGACCACGGGGAAAACATGGACCGTGGGTTCCAGGCTGTCCTGGACAAGCTGTCCGAGACCCCGCCCGGGACGCCTGGAGTGGCGCTCAAGCTGACCGCGATGACCCTGATGTCGAAGGTTGGTGGGGCTGCCGGGCCGCTCTACGGTACAGCCTTCCTGCGTGCGGCCACCTCGCTGGGTGAATCCGCTGAGATCGATCCTGCAGCCTTGGCCAACGCCCTGGCCGCCGCCCGCGACGGGATTGTGGCGCGCGGAAAGGCTGAACCGGGCGACAAGACAATGGTGGACGCATGGACGCCGGCAGCAGAAGCGGCCCGGAAAGCGGCGGTGGACGGGGATGTCCTTGCTGTCCTGGTGGCCGCTGCCGAGGCCGCCGAAGCCGGCGCCGTGGCAACCGATCCCCTGGTGGCGCGTAAAGGCCGTGCCAGTTACCTGGGGGAGCGAAGCGCGGGACACCGTGACCCCGGTGCTGCCTCTTCTGCCCTGATCCTCCGGGCAGCTGTGGGGGCTGCTGCGTGACCGTCAGCATAGTAGTGATCTCCCACAGTGAAAAAATTGCCGACGGCGCTGCTGAGCTTGCCGCCCAGATGGCACCGGACGTGGAGGTGCTGACCGCGGGCGGTACCACCGACGGGAGGATCGGCACAAGCCTGGAGAAGGTCATGGCTGCGCTGGATAAGGCGGGCGGTACGGGCACCGTAATCATTGCTGACTTGGGGTCTGCTGTGATGACGGCCGAGTCCGCGCTTGAGTTCGCAGAGAATCCTGGCGGTGTGCTGCTGGCGGATGCTCCGCTGGTGGAGGGGCTGGTGGCAGCAGCCGTGGCGGCCCAGGGCGGCGCGGATATGCAGGCCGTCAAGCTGGCTGCTGAAACTGTTGGTGGTTCGCGGCAGGGGCCGGAAGGCTCACCCGTGCAGACAGCAGGGGAAGGAGCCGGTCCGGATGCCACCGGGGATTTTGAGCTCGTCAACCAGGCGGGAATGCACGCGCGGCCGGCGGCGAAGATTGCGGGCGGCCTGTCGTCACTGAATGCGGAGGTGAAGGTCAACGGAGTGGACGGCGCCTCCATGACGGGTCTCATGACGCTCGCTGCCGGCAGGGGGTCGGTGCTGCATGTGGAGGCTTGGGGCGCGGACGCGGAACGGGCCGTGGATTATGTGCGCAGCCTGGTGCAGGCTGGGTTCGGGGAGCCATAGAGCAGGTGCCGCGGGCAGGCAAATCGCCTGCCCGCGGTGTGTTCGAGGATGCCCGGCCCGCTCCTGCGAATATGCTCAATGCCATGGAACGGCCCCAGCTCGAAGACAGCACCGCGGATATTGAAGTATTGGACGGCCAAACGTCCGTGGAGGAGCTGCTCGCCGACCTTGGTCTGGAATGGCGGCACATTTCAGGAACGCAGGATGCTGCGGTCGCAGCGGCAGAGGATGAATTTTTCGGCCAGCCCGCGCTGTTCTAGGGGGTATACGCCTCAAGTCCGTACGTGCAAACCTTCACCGTCCAGAAGGACGCCCGCGCTGAGGAACCGACCGCACTGCTGCCCGAATGGATAGTCGGGCGTGGGGCGGAAATCGACGGTGTGAAGCGGTAATGCGGTTCCGTCCGGGGCGGTTCCCGACGCCGTGACGGACATGGGTGACTCGGTCAGTGTTGGGAGCATCAGAGTCCCCACCTTGGTGCCGTTGGGTGACGCCGTAGCCGAGCAGACGCCCTCAGTGCAGCCCTGGTCAACCGAGTCGCTTCCCGGCCGGAGTTCAACATCATCCTCGGTGCAGGAGCCGTCCTGGCACGCCTTGAGACGCAGGACGTGGACCTCCTGCGCATATCCCGCCGCAACTGTCACCGCGACAGCAGTAGCCTGCGCTATGGCAGGGCAGGGGGCCGCGCCCGGACCGGGCCCACAGGCGGAGGCGAGTCCCGCCGTCGTCATTGCTGCCAGGAGCAGCCGCAGACTGCGCATGCTTCAGCGTAGGGCACCGGGAGCGGGGAAGAACCTGCTTCACATCAACCGACGCCCGCATTGTTATTGCCCTCAAGGGATGGGCGCCAAAAAGAGACCCGGGACGGGAAGCCGCACCAAACCTGAGGCTGGTTAGCTGTGGCGTCAGGCTGGGAGCCGGTACCCGTCGCCGTGCATCTCTGCCAGGCCGTCGGCCAGCAAACCTGCCAAGGCACGCTCGAGCTGCTCCGGCGCCGAGTTGAGCCGGTGCAGGGCGGCCAGCGGTAGGCCGATGCCTGCCGGCGCGAAGCCCAGGTCGGCGGGCTCCCGGTGGAACATTTCGGCCGGCACCGGCATGTCGGCGAGCCTAAGCACGGCCATCACGGCACCGCGGACCTGGCGGTCGGTGCCGTGCCAGGCCTGGCCTTTCGGGACGTACGACGACGGCGGCCCACCTGCCGCCCGCCACGCACAGAGGTCGTTTACCGGGCAGGCAGCGCACTTGGGTGCCCGCGCGGTGCACAGGAGCGCACCCAGTTCCATGACCGCGGCGTTCCAGCGGACCGAAGAGCTGTCGCTGGCAGGCAGGAGTCCGGTGGCCAGCCGCATCTCAGCTGCCGTGAGGGCCTGGGCCGGAAGGGCGGTGCCGGACACCAGCCGGGCATGCACGCGCCGGATGTTCGTGTCCACCACAGTTTCACGGCGGCCGTAGGCGAAGGCGGCCACGGCAGCGGCGGTGTAGCTCCCTACGCCGGGAAGGGCCAGCAGTTCCACATAGGTGTTGGGTACCTTGCCGTTGTGGTCTTCCGTGATGGCCACCGCGGCGGCATGGAGCCGCAGGGCCCGGCGCGGATACCCCAGCCGCCCCCATCGCCGGACCGCTTCGCCGGCTGGTTCTCCTGCCAGTCCCGCAGGGGTGGGCCAGCGTTCCAGCCACTCGTGCCAAACAGGCAGTACCCGGACCACCGGCGTCTGCTGCAGCATGACCTCGCTGACCAGGATTCCCCAGGGGGAACAGGCGGGTTCGCGCCAAGGGAGCTTGCGGGCCGTTTCGTCGAACCACCCATTGATGCGCTCGTGCAGCGTGTCCAGTTCTGCTGGGCCTGGCACAACGGGGGCGGAAGAAGCTTCAGTATCGATGCCAACACTGTAATGGATGCTCAAGTGAGGGCTGAAACAGGATGTGACCAGAGCGTTAGTGCTGCGGCGGCGTGGTGGGTCAGCAGAAGCAGGGCAGTTCTCTAGCCTAGAAGGATGGGCAGGCAAGGGGATTCATCAGCACGTGGCAGGACACCGGCATCCGGTTCCACTGCCGTCCGGAAGCCAAGCGCGGCGGTGTACCGCCGCCGCCGGCTCTTTGCGGGCGGTGCGCTCCTGCTGGTCATCGCGCTGATCCTCAGCGGTTTCGCCATCGCCGGCGGATTGAACGGCACGTCCGAGCAGGCTTCGTCGACGGAGCCCACTGCCGGCGCTTCAAGCGCGACGGCGTCAGCCTCTCCTTCCGGCGGGCCGTCGTCTTCGGCTTCCCCCAGTGCAACCGCTGCCGTGACACCCACCCCGTCAGCTACCCCCACCTGCAACCAGAACCTGATCACCGTTTCCGCTTCCACGGACAAGCCTGCCTACGGGCCGGAGGAAAAACCGATGCTCACGCTCAAGGTGACCAACGGCGGCACCGCGCCATGCGAAGTCAACATCGGAACCTCCCAGATGGAGTTCCTGGTGACCAGCGGAGCCGACCGCATCTTTTCATCCCGGGACTGCCAGGCGAAGAGCGAAGACCTGGTCAAAGTCATACCGGCCGGAGCCAGTGAGACGGCGAATTTTCCCTGGTCCCGTAACCGCAGCGTGGAGGGTTGCCAGCCGGTTGAAGCCAAGCCGGGCGGCGGCGGGGCCTACTACATTTTCACGGCAAAGCTCGGATCCAAGGCCAGCCCCAAGGCCGTCTTCCAACTGAACTGACAGTTGCCGGCTGCCTGGTGCGTTCGTGCTGCTGCGGTTGCGGTTTTAGAGGAAGCGGTCCAGCAGGCTTGCCTCCGCCATCCGGCTGAGGCCTTCGCGGACAGTGCGCGCGCGCTGGTCGCCGATACCGTCCACGGTCATCAGGTCGTCAATGGTGGCGGCCATGAGGAACTGGAGCCCGCCGAAGTGGTCCACCAGGCGGTCGGCAACGGCCTTCGGCACAGCCTTCAGCCCGGACAGCAGCCGGTAGCCGCGGGGCTGGACCACGGCGTCGAGGTTCGCCTCGCCGCCGGCGAACCCGACGATTCCCGAGATCTTTCCCAGATCGATCAGCTCGGTGGGACCGAGGTTGACCAGTGCGCTGACGGCCTTTTCAATGTCCTCGGCGGAGGCATCCGGGCTCGCGTAGTCGCGGATGATGACGTCACTGCCGGGACCACGGCCCACGGTAAGTTCATCGAGCTGGAGCGAGAGAAGGCGGCCATCCTCGCCGAGCTCCAGGACGTACTGGGAGATCTCCTCCGAAATGCGGCGGACCATTTCCTGCCGCTGGAGGGTGACGGCGACGTCCCGGACCGTCACCATCGCCTCGATTTCCAGGGCGGACAGCGAGCTGGTTACCTGGTCCAGCCGTGCCCGGTAGCGCTCCAGGGTGGCAAGGGCCTGGTTGGCGCGGGCCAGGACGTTTTCGGACCCCTCCAGGACATGCCGCAGCCCGTTGACGTAAAGGGCGATGATCTGCATGGACTGACTCACGGAGATGACGGGTACGCCGGTCTGCTTGGCCACGCGTTCCGCGGTGCGGTGGCGGGTGCCGGATTCCTGGGTTTCGATGCTGGAGTCCGGAACCAGCTGCACCGCTGCCCGCAGGATGTTGCCCGCGTCCTTGTCACAGATGATCGCGCCGTCCATCTTGGCCAGCTCCCGCAGGCGGGTGGGCGAGAACTCAATGCCGATATCAAACCCGCCGGAGCAGATGGAATCGATGGTGCGGTCCGAGCCCAGGACGATCAGAGCGCCGGTGCGTCCGCGCAGGATGCGCTCGAGGCCGTCCCGAAGGGGAGTTCCGGGTGCAACCCTGGCCAGAGTTGCCCTGAGCGATTCTTCGGGGCTCCGCGCCATAGGTTTTCCCTTCAAAGGTGCGGACCGCCGCCCGCAAGAATGCCGGCTTGCACAGTTTGCCGGCCGGACCAGAAAGTGCTCTGTTTCCCGCAAGCTCAATGATAGGGGTAAGAAGTGCCAGCTTCCGCACGGGCAAGCCCTAAAGTGCCCCATCAGGGGCGGGCGCGGACGGCTGCAGAAACGCGTTCGACGGCGGGTGGCCGGGCAGGTATTTTGGCCTGCGGACTGCCGCTGCCGGCCACTGCTTCAGGTGGGTTCCGCGAGGGGTGTGAGCGTCCTGGTGCCGCTGTCCCACAACCGGGCCCGGGTACAAACCCCTTCCATGCGCAGGTCCAGCAGATCGAGCGCTGTTCCCAGCTGGTGCCCGGAAACGCGGCGGGCAAGGGTTACGTGCGGCGTCCAGGCGCCGGGCCGGGTGAGCGGCAACGCTCCGGATATCTCTTCGTGGAGGAGCCGGTGCAGTTCGAGCAGCGGTCGGGTCACCACGATGGACCTGGCCAGGACGTACATTCCAGTCCGGGCGCCGAAAACCTGGACGCCCGAAAAATCGATACCGACCGGCAGCCGTTGCCAGAGGTCCTTCAACGTAACGGGGAGATGCAGTTCCGGGCCCGCCGCGAGCGTGATGTGGGGGCTGTTGCTCGATGACGTGTGCCCCGCCAGGCTGGGAACGCCCGCTGCCGCGAGCCGCGTCCAGTCAGACCTGATGGCCTTGTCGGTTGAATCCTCGAAGGTCAGCTCAATGCTGTGCATCCCCCCATCATGCCGCTTCCTGCTTCCCGTTCGCGGTTTGCGGGCGGCTTTAGCGTGCGCGGTCCCTGATCATGTGCTCCAGGTCCTTGCGGACCTTTACAAGTGATGCCGCCCGAAGGGCGTTTTGTTCCGCGGCAGTCTGGGTGCCACGCCGCCGGGTGTCAGCAGCGGCCCGGGCCGGGCCACGTTCTGCGGCCCCGGACAGCCCCGGCACCAGGGGGTCGAAGAACAGGTTGCCGGAAAAGGAAACTCCCTGCATCACCGGTCACTTCCTTTCCGGCCGGCGCGGGAAGGAAGCCTGCGTGGGTCTGTCATAGGTCATCATGCGGCTACGCTAGCCCGGCAGGATTTCGCGGTCTTGAACTTCGGGTTTCAGCGGCGTTAAGCGGGGCCCGTCCAGTTTGGTCCCCTGCGATAAACTGGGAACTTGGCTGTCCGCCCAGCCCGTTCCCCGGCAAAGTCCGCAGTGCCCTACGAGGCGGCGCCCGGGTACCCCGAACCGCAGCGAAAGTAGCACCGTGTCCCAAGATGTCCTGACCCCCGCCCGGATCTCCGGTATTCACAAAGAGGCCGGCCGCCGCAGGACCTTTGCTGTCATCTCCCACCCCGACGCCGGCAAGTCCACCCTGACAGAGGCGCTGGCCCTGCACGCCAAGGTGATCGGCACCGCCGGTGCCTCCAGCGGCAAGGCCAACCGCAAGGAAACCGTCTCGGACTGGATGCAGATGGAAAAGGACCGCGGCATCTCCATCAGCTCGGCCGCGCTGCAGTTCTCCTACCGGGACACGGTTATCAACCTGCTGGACACCCCCGGCCACGCGGACTTCTCCGAGGACACCTACCGGGTGCTGGCCGCCGTGGACTGCGCCGTGATGTTGGTGGATGCCGCCAAGGGCCTGGAAACGCAGACCATGAAGCTGTTCGAGGTTTGCAAGCAGCGCAACCTGCCAATCATCACCGTTATCAACAAGTGGGACCGTCCCGGCCTGGACGCCCTTGCCCTGATGGACGAGATCACCGAGCGTACCGGCCTGCAGCCCATGCCATTGACGTGGGCGGTGGGGATCTCCGGCGACTTCCGTGGCGTGTGGGACCTCCGCAATGACCGGTTCGCCCGGTTCCAGCGCAACAATGCCGGCGCCCAGATTGCCATCACCGAATACTTCACCCCGGAGGAGGCAGCCGAAAGCCAAGGCAGTAACTGGTCCGACGCAGTGGACGAGGCGGGTCTGGTGATCGAGTCAAACCTCGAGTTCGACGTCGGCGCGTTCCACGCGGGCAAGGCAACTCCCATCCTGTTCAGCTCGGCCGCGCTCAACTTCGGCGTCAAGGAACTGCTGGACGCACTGGTGGACTTCGCCCCGCCGGCATCCCCGAGGCCGGATATCGACGGCAACCCCCGGGCGGTCGAGTCCCCGTTCTCCGGCTTCGTCTTCAAGGTCCAGGCCGGCATGAACAAGGCCCACCGGGACCACGTGGCCTTCATCCGCGTCTGCTCCGGCGTCTTCGAGCGCGGCATGGTCGTCACCCAGACCCGCACCGGCAAGTCCTTCGCCACCAAGTATGCCCAGCAGGTGTTCGGCCGGGAACGCGAAGTGATTGACGAGGCTTACCCCGGGGACGTCGTCGGCCTGGTCAACGCGTCCTCGCTGCGCGTGGGGGACAGCCTTTTCCTGGAAGAACCGGTGGAGTACCCTGCCATCCCGCTGTTCGCGCCCGAGCACTTCCAGGTGGCCCGGTCCAAAGACCCCAGCAAGTTCAAGCAGTTCCGCCGCGGGATCGAGCAGCTCGAACACGAGGGCGTCATCCAGGTGCTCCGCTCCGACGTCCGCGGCGACCAGGCGCCGGTGCTTGCCGCCGTCGGGCCCATGCAGTTCGAAGTGGTGGAGGACAGGATGGCGCACGACTTCAGTGCCCCCATGCGGCTGGAGCGCCTGCCCTACTCCCTGGCCAGGATTTCGACGGCGGACGCCATGCCCGCGCTCGCCAACGTTCCTGGCGCGGAGGTGCTGCTGCGGTCCGACGGCGAGTACCTGGCCCTGTTCAACGACGTGTGGGCCCTGCGCCGGATCGAAAAAAACCATCCCGACCTCACCCTCGTGCCCATCGGCACCCACAACCCCGCAAAGTAGGTCAACATGGCTGCAACCCAACCCCGTGCACTGGTCACCGGCGTCGGCACCATCAATCCGCTTGGCTCCTCCGTCGCTGAGACCTGGGCCGGCCTGGTGGCCGGCAGGTCCGGCATCGCCCCGCTTGAAGATGCGTGGGCGGAACAGCTGCCGGTGAAGATTGCGGGGCAGGTGCGGGCAGACCTTTCGGAACACCTGAACACCCGTGAGATCAAACGCATGGACCGCTGCGGCCAGCTCGCCCTTATTGCCGCCCGCGAAGCCTGGAAGCAGGCCGGCGCCCCGGAGGTGGATCCCGAGCGGTTCGCGGTGGTGATCGGCTCTGCCTACGGCGGGCTCGGCTCCACCCTGGAGCAGGACCGGACGCTTGCTGAATCCGGTCCCCGCAAGGTTTCGCCGCATACACTGACCCGGCTCATGGTGAACGGGCCTGCGGCCTGGGTGTCCATCGATCTGGGCGCCCGCGGCGGCGCCCGCACGCCGGTCAGCGCCTGCGCCTCAGGGGCTGAGGCGATTGTCCAGGCAGCCGAGATGATCCGCTCAGGTGCTGCCGACGTCGTGATTGCCGGCGGCGTTGATGCCTCGGTAAATGACCTGGTGGTCACCGGTTTCTCCCAGATCCGCGCGCTGTCCACCCGGAACGATGATCCGCAGCGTGCATCGCGCCCCTTCGACGGCGGCCGCGACGGCTTTGTGCTCGCAGAGGGCGCCGGCATCGTGGTGCTGGAAAGCGAAGAGCACGCCCGTTCCCGCGGCGCTGAGGTCCTGGGCGCTGTTGCGGGCGGAGCGGTGACTTCCGACGCGAACGACATCGTGGCGGCAGATCCGGCCATGCAGCGCAGGGTGATGCAGAAGGCGCTCGATTCGGCCGGGATGGCTGCTGACGACATTGGATTTGTCCATGCCCACGCCACCTCCACGCCTGTGGGGGACCGGCTGGAGGGCCAGGCAATCAACGCCATCTTTGGTGCGGGCGTTCCCGTGACATCCACCAAGGGGCACACAGGTCACCTGCTGGGCGGCGCCGGGGCGCTGGCCGCCGTCGTAGTGGTTGAGGCACTCCGGGCCGGGATGCTTCCCGGCACCCTCAATGTGCAGGAGCAGGACCCGGAAGTTGAGCTTAACGTCGTCACCGAAGACGTCCGCCCGCTCCAGCCGGAAACGCCCCCGGCCGGGCTGGTTAATGCCTTCGGTTTCGGCGGGCACAGCGTTGCCCTCGTGATCACAGGCGCATAGGTTCCGCCCGGACGCCGGAACGGTGCGGGGGCGCCCGTGCGCTCCGGCGTCCCCGCACCGTTCCGGCGATTCCGGCCGGGGTACTGTCAGGCGCGGGCGGGAACAGCTTCCGCAGCCGCCAGTTCCGCCATGTCCGGCTCGGCGTCCTTGCCGCTGCGGCGCTCCTTGAGGAAGTACACCAGGCCCGCGGCGATAGTGGAGGCCACGGCCAGTGCGAACAGGCCCGGGATGACGCTGCCGGTCTGCTCCTTGATGATGCCGAAGCCGAACGGCGCCACAAAGCCGCCCAGGTTTCCCAGCGAATTGATGATGGCGATGGCAGGCGCAAGGACCATGGGGTGCAGCCCGGACTGCGGAATGGTCCAGAACAGCGGCGATGCGCTCTTGAAGCCCATGGCGGCGATGGCCAGGAACACCAGGGCCATGACCGGGGTTGCTACGGCTGCCGCAAAGGTTCCGACAGCAGCGACCAGGAGGGCAACCACCAGCAGCGGCTTCTTGGACCTGGCCTTGTCCTGCAGCTTCGCCGCGAAGTACATGGCGAACACGGCGCAGATCCACGGGATGGAGGAGAGAAAACCGACGGTGAGGTCCGTGGTGCCGGGAATCTGCTTGATGATGCTGGGGAGCCAGAAAGTGTTGGCGTAGATGGACAGCTGCACGGAGAAATAGATACCGCACAGCAGCAGGATCTGCGGGTTCAGCAGCATCTTCCAGCGGTTGACCTTGCCGTCTGCGGTGCTGTGCTGTGCGTCCTCAGCGGCGATGGCGCCGGACAAGGCGTTCTTTTCGGCCGGGGACAGCCATTTGGCGTCTTTGATCTTCGCGTCCAGGACGAAGAACACCGCGAAGCCGACCACCACGGAGAGCGCGCCTTCGAACCCGAAAAGCCATTGCCAGCCGCGCAGGCCCAGCGCGCCGTGGAGGCTGAGGAGCATGCCGGCGATGGGGCCGGAAATTGCGGCGGCGATGGAGGAGCCGGCGATGAAGATTGCAGTGGCCTTGCCGCGCTGGCCCGCCGGAACCCAGCGGGCGAAGTAGAAGATGACGGCGGGGAAGAAGCCGGCCTCGGCGGCGCCCAGCAGGAACCGCAGGATATAGAACATGGTTTCGTTCTGCACGAAGGCCATCAGGAAGGAAACCGTGCCCCAGCTGATCATGATCCTGGTCAGCCACACCTTGGCACCGTACTTCTCCATCATCACGTTGCTGGGAAGCTCGAAGATGGCGTAGGCGATGAAGAACAGCCCGGCCCCGAAGCCGTAGGCAGCGGCGCCGATGCCGACGTCGGCCTGGAGGTGGTCCTGGGCGTAGCCGATGTTGGAACGGTTCAGCTGATTGCAGACCAGCATCACCAGCATGATAGGCAGTACGCGCTTGAAAAATTTCTTCGTGGCCGAGGCCACGTCCGCGACAGCATTGTCCACAGACGTCATTGGATGTTTCCTTTGGGATAGGTAGTGCAGGCCGGCTGCGGGGCTTTGGGGGGAAATGTGGGGCCCGCCACAGCGACCCCACTACTTTAGGTTGCTTGTGTTATGCGCGTCCAACACGCATTCGGCATCGCTTTATGTCCTGCGGGCATGGTCCCGGCAGGGAACGGGGGGATGAACGCCAGAGGCCCCTTCCGGACTGCAGGGCGGAAGAGGCGTACAGGTGCAGCGTTAGTCTGTCTCGGGCCCCTGGCAAAAGTGGCACTCGTCATCACAGTCGCTGCTCCCTGGTGCCGCGTTGTTGCGGGGGAGGGAACGGGGCCGTGCCAGCGAGGCCGTGACTTCGGTGTTTCTGCGGACGGGCAGGGCAGTCGGGGAGTTCATGATGGTGCTCCGGGTTGGAATCCCGCACGGCCGGCTCCTGTTGCGGGGGATGTCCGGCCGTGCGGAAGTTGGTGCCCGGCGTGCTGCCGGGGGAAGGGTGCCAGCGGACTGCGCTTACCTCACCAGGCAGGGCCGCTTCGGATCGAAGGACCAGCCCTCGATGTAGTACTGCATGCCGATGCTGTCGTCCCGCGCGTCCAGGCCGCGCTCCAGGTACAGCTGGTGCGCCTTCGCCAAGGCATCCCGGTCCAGTTCGATGCCCAGGCCGGGGGCTTCCGGAACCTCGATGGCGCCGTTCCTGATCTGCAGCGGTTCCTTGGTCAGGCCCTGGCCGTCCTGCCAAATCCAGTGCGTATCCAGCGCGGTGATCTCGCCCGGAGCAGCAGCGCCGGTGTGGGTGAACATGGCCAGCGAAATGTCGAAGTGGTTGTTGGAGTGCGAGCCCCAGGTGAGGCCGAACTCGTGGCACATCTGCGCAACCCGCACTGAGCCGTGCATGGTCCAGAAGTGCGGATCGGCCAGGGGAATATCGACGGCGTTGCTGCGGATGGCGTGCGACATCTCCCGCCAGTCCGTGGCAATCATGTTGGTGGCCGTCTTCAGCCCGGTGGCTCGCCGGAACTCGGCCATCACCTCGCGGCCGGAGAACCGGCCTTCGGCGCCGCACGGATCCTCGGCGTAGGCCACCACGCCCTGCATCCGCTTGCCCAGCCGGATCGCTTCGTCCAGGAGCCAGCCGCCGTTGGGATCAAGCGTGACCCTGGCCTCCGGGAAGCGCTTGGCGAGGGCCGTGACAACGTCCACCTCGTCGTCGCCGGAAAGCACTCCGCCCTTGAGTTTGAAGTCGCTGAAGCCGTACCGCTCCTGCGCCGCCTCGGCCAGCGCGACGACGGCCTCCGGAGTCATTGCCTCCTGGCGGCGGAGCTGCTCCCAGCGGTCAGCAGGGGAGTCCTCCACCAGGTAGGGCAGGTCCGTGCGGGAATGGTCGCCAACGAAGAAGAGGTAGCCGAGCATCGGCACCGACGTGCGCTGCTGCCCGTCGCCCAGGAGTTCGGCCACAGGGACACCGAGGTACTGGCCGTGGAGGTCAAGCAGGGCGGATTCGACGGCGGTGACTGCATGCACGGTGGTGCGCAGGTCGAAGGTCTGCAGGCCGCGGCCACCGGCGTCGCGGTCCGCGAACTCGGCCGCAACCTCACGCAGGAGCGAGCGGTACCGGGCGACCGGCTTGCCGCTGATCAGGGTGCCGGCCTCCTCGATGGTGGTGCGGATCTTCTCGCCGCCGGGAACCTCGCCAAGGCCAGTGCGGCCGTCGGAATCCGTAATGATCACCACGTTGCGGGTAAAGAACGGGCCGTGGGCGCCACTGAGGTTCATCAGCATGCTGTCGTAACCGGCAACCGGAACAACTTCGATGCCGGTGATGGTGGGCTGGGTGCTCATGCGCCGACCTCTGCTTTCTCCGCGGCGGGAATAAAGTCGCCGTTGATCCGGCGGTTGAGGTGCCAGGGATTGGTGTCCTGCAGCGGCTGGGGGAGGAGCTCCTGGGGGATGTTCTGGTATGCGACCGGCCGGAGGAAGCGGTTGATGGCCAGGGTTCCCACGGAGGTGGTGCGGGAGTCGGAGGTGGCCGGGAAGGGTCCGCCATGGACCATGGCGTGGCCTACCTCCACGCCGGTGGGCCAGCCGTTGACAATGATGCGGCCTACTTTCTGCTCGAGGACGGGGATCAGCGGCGCCGCCGTCGGGTAGTCCTCTTCGGTGAGCTGGAGTGAAGCGGTGAGCTGGCCTTCAATCCGGGTGGCTGCTTCGAGGAGTTCTTTCACTGAGCCGTAGCGGATCACCAGGGAGGCGGCGCCGAAGATCTCTTCGTGGAGGACGTGGTTGCTGACGAAGTCACGGACCTGGGTGCCGAAGATGGTGGGGGCCGGGGCGTTCTTTGTTGGGCCTTCGGTACCTTGGCCGATCAGTTCAACGCCGGTGGCGGCGCCCAGGTTCTGCGTGCCCTGGTTCCAGGAGCCTGCGATGCCTTCGGTGAGCATGGTCTGCCCGGCGCAGGCTGAAACAGCGCGTGCGACGGCGGCAGCGAGCTTGTCTCCTGCCTCGCCTTCTGGCGCGAACAGCAGGCCGGGGGAGGTGCAGAGCTGGCCGGAGCTTCCGGTGACGGCGGTGACGTACCGCTGTGCCAGTGCGTCGATCTGTTCGTCGGAGCCTTTGAGGGCGCCCTCGAAGACGAAGACGGGGTTCAGGGAGGACATTTCGGCGTAGACCGGAATGGGTTCACGGCGCCCGGCGGCGGTGCGCATCAGGGCGATGCCTGCAGCCTGGGAGCCGGTGAAGCCGACGGCCTTGATGTGCGGGTCCGCCACCAGCGCCTGGCCGATGCTGGCGCCCGGCCCGTAGATCAGCGAAAACACGCCGGGGTGCAGGCCGAAGTCCTGAACGGCCTTGGTGACGGCCTGGCCGACCAGTTCGCTGGTGCCGGGGTGGGCGTTGTGTGCCTTGAAGACCACGGGGCAGCCGGCGGCGAGGGCTGAGGCGGTGTCCCCGCCCGCCGTCGAGAAGGCGAACGGGAAGTTGCTGGCGCCGAATACCGCAACCGGGCCGAGCGGGATCTGGCGCTGCCGGATGTCGGCGCGGGGCAGCGGCGTGCGGTCCGGGATGGCCGGGTCAATGCGGACGCCGCGGAAGTCGCCCTGGCGGACGACGCCGGCGAAGAGCCGGAGCTGGCCGGTGGTGCGGGCGCGTTCGCCCTGGAGCCGCGCTGCCGGCAGACCGGTTTCCTGGTTTGCGCGGACAATAAGTTCGTCGCCGATGGCATCGATGTTGTGGGCGACGGCTTCAAGGAATCCGGCGTGGGTTTCGGGATCGAGGGTGGAAAACGACGGGTAGGCGGCCGCTGCTGCTTCGGTGGCGGCCTTCAGCTGGTCCTCCGTGATCAGTGAGTAGGCGGGGTCGAGCTGCTCGTTGGTGGCCGGGTTGTAGCCGAAGGCTGTCTTGCCGTCGCCGATGACGGTCTGTCCGGCGATCAGGGAGTGTCCGGTGAGGGTCACGGTGGGTTCCTCCTGGGTGGTGGTGGATCTTGGGACGGTCAGGAAACGCGGGCGATGAGGGCCTTGAGGTCTGCGAAGTCCTGTTCGGCCAGGTTCTGCAGCGGGGGGCGCACCGGACCTGCGGAGCGGCCGACGGCGTCCAGGCCGGCCTTGACGATGGAGACAGAGTATCCCTTCACACGGTCACGGATGTCCAAATAGGGGATAACGAAGTCGTTGAGCTTCTTGTTCACGGCGGCGCGGTCGTTGTTGCGGACGTCCCGGTAGAAGTCCAAGGCGAACTGCGGGACAAAGTTGTACATGGCGCTGGAGTAGGTGCTCATCCCCAGCTGCAACAGCGGGAGGGCAAAGGTCTCGGCGGTGGGCAGTCCGCCCAGGTAGAACAGGCGGTCGCCCAGCCTGGCGTAGACACGGGCGTCGTGCTCGAGGTCGCCCACGCCGTCCTTAAAGCCGATCAGGTTCCCGTGGCGCTCGGCCAGGGCCGCAACAGTGGTGTCCTTGTAGATGGCGTTGGCACGGTTGTAGATAATCACGCCCAGGGAGGTGGCGCTGCAGACGGCGCTGACATGTTCGATCAGCCCCTCCTGGTCGGCTTCCGTCAGGTACGGCGGCAGCAGGAGGATGCCCTCGGCGCCTGCAGCCTCGGCGGCCCTGGCATTTTCGATGGCCTGCGCGGTGGATCCGCCGGCCGAGGCGAGAACGGGCACCTGGCTTCCCACTTCATCGACGGCGGTCCGGACGACGCGCTCGGATTCGGCCGGGGTCAGGGAGAAGCCCTCGCCGGTGCCGCCGGCGGCGAAGAGGCCGGCCACGGGAAAGCTCGCCTGCCAGGCGAGGTGCTTGCGGTAGTTCTCTTCATCGAACTGCAGCTGGGCGTCAAAGGAGGTCACCGGGAATGACAGCAGGCCGTCTTTCAGGGTGTTTGCCAGTTCCTGGGGGGTGTACTTTGCCACGATGTTGTCCTCTGCTTCGAGCGCCTTTGCCGGCGGCTGGTGTGGGTTCCTGTTCAGGTTAGGCAGAGGACGTTATGCCTGTCTAAGTGCACTTTTGAATGCATTGATACCTTTGAAGTATGACCCGCATGAGCGGATTACTCCATCGCGAACTCGAAGTCCCGCAGGAGGCGTGACAGGGCGGGGTTGGTGATCCTGCGGCTCCAGATGGCGTGCAGTTCCACCTGCTCACCGCCGCCTTCCGGAAGGGGCAGGAACTCCACGCCTTTGATGCCCAGCAGGGTGGCGGAGTGCGGCACGAAGGCAACCCCGCGTTTGGCTGCAACCAGCGACACCATCGTCAGCACCTGGCTCACGGTGTGGACCACATTGCCATGCTGGATTGGCAGGGTCCTCACTACCAGGTCGTAAAAGTAGCGGGCCTGGATGGGGGAATGCATGATGAGCGGCTCGTCCTTGAAATCCTTCGGTCCGATGTCCCGTGCCAGATGCGTCAGGGGGTGTCCGGCGGGGACAGCGAGGACCAGTGCCTCCTGGTAGAGCAGATGGGAGTCAAAGGTTTCCCGGTCGAACGGCGGCCGGGCCAGGCCGAGATCCAGTTCGCCCGTCATCAGCCGGCTGATCTGGTCGCCGGTGACAAGTTCCTGCAGGTCCACGTCCACATCTGGAATGATGGCGGCGATCTCCTCAAGCAGGGGCCCAAGAATGCTGAAGCCGCTGGCCGCGGTGAAGCCGATACGCAGGACGCCCGAGCGCCCCGACGCGATCCGGCGGGCAGAAACCGGCGCGCGTTCGGCCAGCGCCATGAGGCGGCGGGCTTCCTCGAGGAAGGTCTTGCCTGCGTTGGTGAGTTGGACTTTTCGGTTGTCCCGCTCCAGGAGTTCGGCGCCGATGATCTTTTCCAGCTTCTGGATCTGCCGGCTTAGCGGGGGCTGCGTCATGTTGAGGCGCTCGGCCGCCCGGCCGAAATGCAGTTCCTCGGCAACGGCGATGAAGCCTGCCAGTTGGTCGAATGTAAACATGATGCCTTCCTGGTATCACTTGATGCAGTTTCGGGCTTAGACAGGCATCATAACTGCTCCCTACACTCGACAGAGCGAACGGGGTGACCCGGTTCACAGACTGTCCGGACCCCGCCCGGAGACTTAACGAGGAGTTCCAATGAAGCACTTCCCCACCCGCCGCGCCGTCCTCGGAACGGCGTCGGCCTTCACCCTGCTGGCGCTCACTGCCTGCGGCGGCAATGTCGCCGGCGGCACCGCCGCCAACACGTCCAAGTACCCCACTGGTCCGGTTACCCTTACGGTCGGCCAGGCTGCCGGCGGCAGCACCGACCTGATCGCACGTGCCCTGGCCGAGGGTGCCACTAAGACCCTTGGTGCGCCGATGCCCGTAGTGAACAAGCCGGGTGCCAACGGCGCCCTGGCCACCAAGGAAGTGGCCGGCAAGCCCGCGGACGGCCAGGAGCTCGTGCTGCTCACGGCCTCACTGATTACCATCACCCCCCTTGCCGTCAGCGAGGACGAAGCCGTCAACATTGACGACCTGGACGTCATTGCAGGACTCTCGCAGGATGACTACGTGCTCGTTGCCAGCACGGATTCCGGATTCAAAAGCTTTAAGGACGTCACCGACGCCGGCCGCAACGTCACGTTCGGCACCACGGGCGTCGGCACTGGCAGCCAGCTGGCACAGACTGTCCTCTTCAAGCAGGCCAACGTCCAGGGCACCGACGTCCCGTTCGACAGCGGCAAGCCTGCCCTGACCGCCGTCATGGGCAACCAGGTGGAACTGGCCACCATCCAGCTCGGCGAGGCTATGCCCCAGATCGAAGCCGGCAAGGTGGCCCCGTTGCTCGTCTTCTCGGAAGAGCGCAACAGCTTCCTGCCCGATGTACCCTCCGCCAAGGAGGCCGGCTACGACGTTCCCGTGGCCCAGTACCGTGCGGTCGCGGCCCCCAAGGGAACGCCGCAGGACGTCAAGGACAAGCTGCTCGCCGCATTCCAGGAGACGTTCAAGACAGACGCCTACAAGGAATTCAACGAAAAGAACATGCTGACCCCCAAGGAACTCTCCGGCGAGGAAGTTGTCACGGAGTGGAAGGGCTACGCAGCGAAGTACAAGGAGCTGGTGGAGAAGTACGACATCAGCCTGAGCGGAAACAAGTAGCAGCAATGGAGACCACTCCAGCAGTGTCCGCCGGACGGGATGGCAGCTCCGCCGTCCCGTCCGGCGGGTACGCCCGCAATGACCTGCCCGAAGCCCTGACCCCGGAGCAGCTGGCCGCCCAATGGGAGGCGGAGAAACCTCCCGCGGCAGGTGCCCTCGCCAACGTCGGTTCATCCTTGGTGGTGCTCGGCGTCGGCGTCGGCGCCCTCATACTTTCGGTCGCCATGGGTCTCGGCACCCCTGGCGCCCCGCAACCTGGCCTGTGGCCGTTTATGATCAGCTGCGTCGTGGTGGCCCTGGGGCTTTTCCAGCTGATCCTGGGCCGGCGCAACAGGGATGGGGAAAAGTTCACCCGGATGTCGTTCGCCCCGCTCACCGGCCTGGCGACACTCGCGGCAATGGTGGCGCTGATGCCCATGATCGGATTCGAGATCCCGGCGCTTGTCCTCTGCATCATCTGGATGCGGTTCCTCGGCGGCGAGACCTGGCGGTCCACCCTCGTGGTCAGCGCGCTCGTCGTGGCCTCGTTCTACGGGATCTTCGTCCTGGCGCTTGGCACCTCCATCCCCCACCTCTTCTAGGAGACCACCATGGATTTCCTGAATCCTGTGATCAACGGATTTTCAGTCGTCCTGGAGCCGACGAACCTCCTCTACTGCCTGGTCGGCGTCGTTATCGGCATGCTGATCGGCGTGCTGCCCGGATTGGGGCCGGCGGCAACCATCGCCATCCTGCTTCCACTGACGTACGGCGTGGAGCCTGTCACCGCCATCATCATGCTGGCCGGCATCTTCTACGGGGCCCAGTACGGCGGCACCATCACCTCGGTCCTGCTGCGTCTTCCCGGTGAGGCGTCCTCCGTTGTCACCGTCTTCGACGGCTACCAGATGGCCAGGCAAGGCCGGGCAGGAACAGCCCTGGGACTGGCCGCCATCGGCTCATTCGTCGGCGGTACAGCGGCGATCATCGGGCTGACCTTCCTGGCACCCCTCGTGGCCAGCTTCGCGCTGGACTTCGGGCCGCCCGAGTACTCGGCACTGGCCCTGCTGGGCATCCTGCTCGTAGCCACCATCAGCAGCGGCGCCAAGGCCAAGGCCCTGATCGCCGCGGCCATCGGCCTCCTGCTGGCCACCGTGGGCCGGGACATGTTCACCGGTGAAAGCCGGTTCACCTTCGGGAGCCTGCAGCTCGCAGACGGCATCGACTTCGTTCCGATCGCCATGGGCATCTTTGGCCTGGGTGAGATCCTCTACAACCTGGAGGAACGCCACCGCGCCGCCAAAGCGCCGTCGAAGGTTTCCAACGTGTGGCCCTCAAAGGGCGACCTGAAGCAGGCCTCCGGAGCAGTCGGCCGCGGCTCTGTCCTTGGGTTCTTCCTGGGCATCCTGCCCGGCGGCGGCGCGACCATTGCCTCCATGGCCTCTTACGCCATGGAGAAGAAGCGCGCCAAGCAGCCGGAGCGGTTCGGCAAGGGCGCACCAGAGGGCGTTGCCGGACCGGAAACTGCGAACAACGCGGCAGCGACGTCGTCGTTCATTCCGCTCCTGACCCTCGGCATCCCCGCCAACGCCACCATGGCTTTGATGTTCGGCGCCCTGCTGATCCAGGGCGTCACACCCGGACCGCAACTCGTGGAGCAGAACCCGGAGCTCTTCTGGGGTGTAGTGAACTCGATGTACATCGGCAACATCCTGCTCCTGATCATGAGCCTGCCGCTGGTGGGAATCTTCGTGCGGATCCTCCGGGTCAGGGCTGCGATCCTGGCTCCAATCACCGCACTGATCACTCTCCTGGGCGCCTACACGATCAACAACAGCATGTTCGACGTCACCCTGGTGGTGGTCTTCGGAGTGGTGGGCTACCTCATGAAGAAGTTCGGCTTCGAGCCCGGGCCGCTTGTGCTGGCCTTTGTCCTCGGTGAACTGCTGGAAAACTCGCTGCGGCGTTCGCTGCTGGTGTTCGGCGGCGACCCCACCGGATTCCTTACCCGTCCCATCTCAGCCACCCTGCTGCTGGTTTTCGTCCTGGTGGCCGTGCTGCCGGGCATTCGCAGCCTGATGGCCAAGCGCAAAGGCGCCGCGCCCGCCGGCACCACCAACAAAATCGAGGAGAAGGTATGAGCATCATCGTAGGGTTCGTTCCCACCCCGGCAGGCGAAGCAGCCCTCGCAGCAGGGATTTCTGAAGCGAAGCTCCGCAACCAGGAACTTGTCATTGTGAACTCCGCACGCCAGGGCGCCCTCGTGGACAAGTCGGTTGCCGCAGAGGACGTCCTGGCGGGAGCCGCAAAGCGGGCGGCGGATGCCGGCGTGACGGCACGGGTGATCCAACCGCCCTACCAGCACGACCTCGCTGACGAGTTCCTCGACGTTGCCCGGCAGGAGGACGCATCGCTGATCGTCATCGGCCTGCGGCACCGTACCCAAGTGGGTAAGTTCATTCTTGGCAGCCATGCGCAGCAGATCCTGATGCAGGCGGACCGCCCGGTACTGGCCGTTAAGGCCAACGGCACGCACTTCTAGCCTGGGAGTAGGGACCAGATGTACCAATACAATCCGCGGCGGCGCACTGCTCCCGGGCCTGCGCCTCTGCCCAACTGGTCAAAACTGGCAAAGAACGACCATGTGGAGGTTCGTTTCGCTCAGGGAGCGGTGGCGTCGGGAACCATCGACATGATCGCTGCAGACCGCAGCGTCTTCTGGCTGATCCGCAGCAACGGCGCCGGGCGGGTGATGGTGTGTCTGGGCGACGACGTCTCGGTCACCAAAGCAGCCAACGCTCAGCCAGGCCGGCAGCGGGAGTGCTCGGCAGCCTAGGGACGTGGTGCCCTGACGGAGAATCTCGGTGAGGCCGGCGACCCCTTTGTGGGGTTGCCGGCCTCACCCGTTCCGCTTCCCGAGGTGTGCCAGGAGGGCGTCAAGGACCGGCAGTTGGCCCTTCACCAGCTTGAGCCGGGCTTCCTGCTCAGGGAACCAGCGGGCGTCATCAATTTCCGGATAGTGCTGGACCCGGCCAGACCCCTTGGGCCATTCCAAAGGAAAGGTGTTGCTGGTGATGCGTTCCGGACTGAAGTCGTGCTCCGCCGCATAGACAGTGATGATCTTGCCGGACGGCTGCCGGAACCCGCCAAGCAGTTGATAGCCGGCGTCCGGGGCGGGAGTCCCCATCTCCTCGGCAAATTCCCGCAGGGCTGCGGCCAGCGGATCCTCGTCCCCTGAGTATTCACCCTTCGGGATGGACCAGGCGTGGGCGTCCTTGCGGGCCCAGAACGGACCGCCCATGTGCGCGATCCAGACCTCCAGTCCGTCCGCGGCCGGCCTCCTGTACAGGAGTATTCCCGCGCTGAGCACCGGCATCTTCTCCTCCGTCCTGGCTTGCCCGTGTATCTGATTCAAAACCGCCGTACAGCGTTAACCCGCAGTTCACGGCGCTGCTTTAGGTTATTCCTTCAGGCACTTGCTCGAAGGGACCCGTCATGGCAAACATTGCTGAAGTTATGGGACGGCTGACGCCGGAAGAACTGGAAGAACTTCACAGCCTTGGCCCGCAGGGCCACCTGCCGCGGCACCTGACCGACGCGCTGGACCGTGCCGCGGGCGGGCCCGGTTCCGGCCGGGGGTACTACGTTCCCACCGGGAACGTCAGCGCCACGGGAGGCCCGCTGCTGGTGCTGCGCAGCGACGTTTCCGGCTGGCTTTTCAATGCCCACCGGGACGATCCGGACCAGCTTCCCCAGCACCCCTGACTCCCTTTGGGATTTTCGGGCAGATAAGCAGGGTTCCAGCCCCAGGAAGTCCCCATGTCTGCGCAGTAATCCGGGCAACAGACAACAAAGCTATCCGATCAGCAAACTAAGCGCCTCAGTCAGGTGCTCCACCTCGCGGACCGAGAAGCCCGCCGGCACCGGGCCCGGACCGGTGTGGCTTGCCGGAACCACAGCATGCGTGAACCCCAAACGGTGTGCTTCCTGGATGCGCTGGTTGATGCCCGGAACCGGACGGACCTCGCCCGCCAGGCCCACCTCGCCGAAGGCAATCAAACGGATGGGCAGTGGTTTGCGGGCCTTGGCTGAGGCGACCGCCAGCGCCACGGCAAGGTCTGTGGCCGGTTCGCTAAGCTTCACCCCGCCCACCGTTGCCACATAGGAATCGTCCTTGTGCAGCATTGTTCCGGCGCGCTGCTGCAGCACAGCCAGCAGCATCGAAACCCGGGAGCTGTCCAGGCCGCTGGTGGCCCGGCGCGGCTGTGAGTTGGGGCTTTCGGCCAGCAGGGACTGGACCTCTGCCAACAGTGGACGCCTGCCTTCCATGGTGACAGTGATGCACGTGCCGGAGACCGGATCCTTGGTCCGGCTGACAAACAAACCGCTGGGATCAGCCAGTCCTTCAATGCCGTTCTCGTTCAGGTCGAAACAGCCGACATCGTCGGTGGGCCCGTAGCGGTTTTTGACGGCACGGAGCAACCGCAGCCGGGAGTGCCGCTCTCCCTCGAACTGGCACACCACATCCACCAGGTGCTCCAGCAGGCGGGGACCGGCTATGGAGCCGTCCTTGGTCACGTGGCCCACCAGCAGCGTGGTCATATTGCGACGTTTCGCGGCGGCGATGATGGAGGCCGCCACTTCGCGGACCTGGGAGACGCCGCCTGCGCTGCCGTCGACGTCGGCGCTGCTGAGGGTTTGCACCGAGTCCACAATCAGGAGCCGGGGCTCGATCTTCTCCACCTGCCCCAGTGCCTGGCCCAGGTCCGTTTCAGCGGAAAGGTACAGGGACTCGGCGACGGCGTCGATCCGCTCTGCGCGCAGCTTCACCTGCGCCGCAGACTCCTCGCCGGTCACGTACAAAACACCCTGGGCGGTCCGGGCAAACTTGGCAGCTACATCCAGCAGCAGCGTGGACTTCCCCACGCCCGGTTCGCCGGCGAGGAGGATGACGGCACCGGGCACCAGGCCGCCGCCCAGCACCCTGTCCAACTCGTCAACGCCGGTTGGCAGGAATGCCGCGGTGGTGGCATCCACCTCGGCAATCCGGCGGGCCGGCTCCACAACCGTTGTGGCCGCCGTCGTGCGTGCCACCGCCGTGCCCGTTTCCTCAACGCTGCCCCACGCCTGGCATTCTCCGCAGCGCCCCACCCATTTGACCGTGGTCCAGCCGCACTCGGCGCACTTGTAGGCGGGCGCCTTGGAAGCCCGGGAAGTCTTTGTAGCCATGGGTTCAACCCTAGTGGCGGGCCCCGACATTCTCCGTGCCCCGACCATCGCGGCCGTTGCCCACACCACCCTTAGACTGAAACTCCCTGCCAGCGCCAGCCCACTATTGGAGCGATAACTGTGAAGCAAGAATCGAGCCGTCCCGCCGCCGACGCCCGCGCCTTGCGCTGGGGAGTTGTGGCAACAGGCCGCATCGCGCACAAGGTCACCCGGGACCTCGCCCAACTGGAGGGCGCTGAGCTCTATGCCGTGAGCTCACGTGGCAGGGCCTCCGCAGAGGCGTTCGCCAGCGAGCATGGCTTTGCCCTCAGCTACCACGATGGTCCTGCGGGAGACGGTTACCGGCAGCTCTTTGCCGATCCGCGCGTGGATGTGGTCTATGTCGCCACTCCCCATGCGCAGCACTTCGAGGTTGTCCGGGCGGCACTCGAAGGCGGAAAGCACGTCCTGTGTGAAAAGCCCTTTACCATCAACGCCAGGGAAGCCACGGAACTGGTTGACCTGGCCAAGGCGCGCGGCCTTTTCCTGATGGAGGGGGTATGGACGCGTTTCCTCCCGGCCACCCGCCGTGCCCTCGAGCTGATCGGCAACGGGGAGATCGGCCTGGTCCGCTGGGTCCAGGCTGACCTCGGATTTCCAGCCGCGTATGACCCGACGGACAGGCTGTGGGACCCTGCCGCCGGTGGCGGGGCCCTCCTGGACCTGGCGGTCTACCCGCTCACCTGGGCTGTTGCCGCCCTCGGTTTCCCCGCCGGCCTCACCGCGAAAGGACATCTCAACCAGGACGGCGTTGACGTTCAGAACACGCTCACCCTTGAATACCCGGAGGGGGCTGCAGCCCAGCTCACGTCGTCGCTGCAAGCTTCCGGTCCAGGCATGGCCACCATTGGCGGCACTGCAGGCTGGATCAGGACCGGTTCCCCGCTGTACAACCCGCGCAGGCTTGAGATCTGCGGCCTCGACGGCAACGTCCGGATCGAAGAATTTCCGGAGGAAACAGAGGGGTTCATCCATGAACTGCGCGAAACTGCCCGCTGCATCCGGTCAGGGCTGCAGGAGAGCCCGCTGATGCCCTGGGCGGAAACCGTCCGGGTAATGCAATTGCTGGACCAGGCGAGGGACCAGATGGGGTTGCGCTACGCGAACGACTACGGGAACGGCGGCCAGGTTCCGGCCGGCTGACTTCCAACGGGCAGGAATGCCAGCTAAAGGGCCGGCAGCACGTCCCGCGCTTCGCTGGCGTCCATCCCGGTTGCCTCCAGCAGGTCCACCATCAGCGGGCGGAACAGCATCACCACCGTTTCGCCCTCAAGCCGCTGCACCTCCAGCAGCTTCGGGTGCAGCCGCAGGGCAATCTCGCTGAGGTCGTTGCGCGCCGTGCGCAGGTGGGCGCGGCGGACGCCGTCGTGCGTTTCCGCCAGGCCTAGTGACAGCTCGTCGATCGCAGCAGCGGTCTCCTGCAGCACCTCGGCAATGTTCTCCGTCGCCTCGTCCGACAAGGCCGCATGGTTGATGGCGCTGGTCAGCCGCCGCGCGAAGACGCGGCTGTTCCGCAATGCCAGGTCGATGAAATCGAGCGACTGTGCCAGCCGGTCCAGCTCGTCCCGGTGCCGGCGGTAGGCAGGCGCGAGCCGGGCAACCTCGCCCGATGCCCGCAGTGAGTGCCGCATGCCGTCCACCAGGGACTGGCAGTTCCGGCCGCGGACCAGCGCGTGCCAGGCCCTGGTTGAATCACTGTCCGCCAGCGCCTCCGCGCACTCCCGCAGCACTTCGGCCAGTTCATGGAGGAGTTTCTGGACGTCCTTTCGAGGCTCGCGGCGAGGGTCCTTGGGGGCGAGGATGGTTACCAGCAAGGCGAACAGGCCGCCGACGACGGCGTCGATACTGCGGGTGAACGGCCCGCCGGACGGCGCCGGCAGCAGCACTACCAGCAGCGACTGCAGGGCCAGCTGGGTGGTGAAGATGTTTCCGCTGTCCAGGAAGCGGGCCAGCAGGATGGAAAACAAAAGGACGACGGCGGCCTGCCAGATTCCGGCGCCCAGCCAGTGCAGGAGGAGGTCGCCTACCGCGATGCCGATGGTGCAGCCCAGGCCCACCTCCAGGACCCGCCGCAGCCGGGGCTCCCGGGAGAAGCCAAGGGCGATCAGGGATGACGTGGCAGCGAACAGGGGGCCCGAGTGGCCCAGGACGTACTCTGCGAAAGCGTAGGCACCCACGGCGCAGACCGTCATCTGGATGGCGGGGATCAGGGAATTCCGGCTCCGGATCAGGCCGGTGCGGAGGCGGCCCCGGAGGAACCGCCTGCCTGCTGAGAGTCCTGCTGCGGGGGCCATGCCGTCCAGTCTATTTGTTGCCCCGTGCGATTATTTTCCTGCAGGTGCACTACGGCGGAACATGTGATCTGCGCAATGGTGGCCGGGCATTTGTCAGCGAAAATCCCGCCGTCGTTAATCCTCCGTTCACTTTGGGCAGGCCATCCCGTTACCTGCGGCCCCTACCTTCGATGAAAGTACAGACCGTACGCATCGCGCAGCAGGGTTCTCCGTCCCTGTCCCCGCAACTGAATAACCCTGGAAGGGGTACATCTAGTGAAGGCACTCCGCTTCGGCCGCCACGCGGCTATCGCTGTTATCGCAGCCGGCGCACTCGCGCTTACCTCCTGCGGTTCAGACAACGCCACGGGCACCGCTCCCGCAGGCACCCAGGGTGGTTCCGGGCCCAAGGTCACCGGCACCCTCACCGGCATCGGCGCTTCCTCCACCGGTGCGGCCATGGACGCCTGGAAGGCAGGCTTCGCCTCCGCCAACCAGGGCGCCACCGTGCAGTACTCCCCGGACGGTTCCGGCGCAGGCCGCAAGGCCATCATTGACGGTTCGGCCCAGTTCGCCGGTTCCGACGCTTACCTCAAGGACGAAGAGCTTGAGAGCTCCAAGGCTGTCTGCGGTCCCGACGGCGCCATCAACATTCCCGTCTACATCTCCCCGATCGCGGTGGCGTTCAACCTGCCCGGTATCACCGAGCTGAAGCTCGACGCACCTACTGTCGCCAAGATCTTCCGCGGCGAGATCGCCAACTGGAATGATCCCGCGATTGCCGCCCTGAACGAGGGCGTCAGCCTCCCTGACCTGAAGGTCACCCCCGTGAACCGCTCGGACGACTCCGGCACCACCACCAACTTCACGGAATACCTCGCTGCCGCTGCTCCCGAGGTCTGGACGGACAAGGCCTCCGGCGTTTGGCCTGCAACCCTGCAGGGCGAAAACGCCAAGGGCACCTCCGGCGTGGTCAAGACCGTCACCGACACCCCCGGCGCCATCACCTACGCTGATGACTCCGCCGTGGGTGGTTCTTTGGGCACCGCCTCCATCAAGGTGGGCGAAGAGTTCGTCACGATCTCCGCCGAAGCTGCAGCCAAGGCTGTGGAAGCCGGTTCCCCGGTTGAAGGCCGCTCCGAAAACGACGTCGCCATCAAGCTGGACCGCAAGACCGCCGCTTCGGGCGCCTACCCCATCGTGCTTGTTTCCTACCACGTTGTGTGCAGCGCTTACGACAGCCAGGAGACTGTTGACCTGGTCAAGGCCTTCGAGAACTACGTAGTTTCCGAGGAAGGCCAGCAGGCCGCCGCGGATTCTGCGAAGTCGGCACCGTTGTCCTCCTCCCTGACCGAGAAGGCCACCGCAGCCATCGAGTCGATCAAGGTCAAGTCCTAATATCCGCACCAAAGCCGGGTTCCCCGCCTGCCGAAAGGCAGTGCGGGGAACTTGGCTTTGAACGCAGCACTTTCCAGCCTCAGTACCACCACGATCGAAGGGCCGTCGAATGACCGCCACCACGCTGACCAGCACCCAGGGCGCCGGCCGCGCCGGGGACAAGATATTCTCCGGTGCCGCACTTGCCGCCGGCTGCCTCATCCTCGCCGTCCTCTTCGGCGTCGCACTCTTCCTGGTGGTCCAGGCCATTCCTGCGCTCACCGCACCGTCTGCAGAGATCCAGGGCGGAGAAGGCTTCTTCGCCTACATCTGGCCCATCGTGATCGGCACCCTCATCGCCGCGGTTATTGCACTGGTGATCGCAACGCCGATCGCCATCGGCGTTGCCCTCTTTATCTCGCACTTCGCCCCGCGCCGGCTGGCCGCCGGACTCGGCTACGTGGTCGACCTGCTCGCCGCCATTCCGTCCGTGATCTACGGCGCTTGGGGCGCAGCGTTCCTGGCCAAGGAAATCTCCCCGGCCTACAACTGGCTTGCGGCGAACATGGGCTGGCTGCCAATTTTCCAGGGGCCGGCCTCGGCCACCGGCAAGACCATCCTCACTGCAGGCATCGTCCTCTCCGTCATGGTGCTGCCCATCATCACGTCCCTGTCGCGCGAAATCTTCCTGCAGACCCCCAAACTGCACGAGGAAGCAGCACTGGCGCTGGGCGCAACACGCTGGGAAATGATCAAGATGTCCGTCCTGCCGTTCGCACGCCCGGGGATCATCAGCGCAGTCATGCTGGGCCTGGGCCGCGCCCTCGGCGAGACCATGGCGGTGGCCCTGGTGCTGTCCTCGGGTGCGCTGACCGCAAGCCTGATCCAGTCCGGCAACCAGACCATTGCGGCGGAAATCGCCCTCAACTTCCCTGAGGCAAGCGGCCTCAAGGTCAGCACGCTGGTTGCGGCCGGCCTGGTCCTGTTCATCATCACCCTGGCCGTGAACATGGTCGCGCGCTGGATCATCAGCCGGCACAAAGAATTCTCGGGAGCCAACTAAATGACCTCCACGCTTACCCCCGTGCGCAGCAAGCGCTCTGCACTCACCAAGGGCCAGCTGCCCAAGTACGCTCCGTACGCCGTCCTTGCCGCAGCACTCGTCGTGGGCGCCGCCATCCTGGCGCTCGTCGGCTTCAATGCCTTTGGCTGGGGCCTTGTCTCCGCCCTGCTCTTCGCCATTGGCCTGGTGAGCTGGAGCGCCGCCGTCGAAGGCTCCCGCAAGGCGAAGGACAAGCTGGCCACCTGCCTGGTGGTGGGGTCCTTCCTCATCGCGCTGCTGCCGCTCATTTCAGTGATCTGGACGGTCCTGGTCAACGGAATCCCGGGCCTGATCGCCCCCGGGTTCCTGAGCACCTCCATGAACGGCGTCACCGGCGTCTACGACAACCGGGCAGCCGAAGAAGGGGCGCCGGTCATCGGCGGGATCTATCACGCCCTGTTGGGCACCATTCAGATCACGCTGCTGGCCACCGTCATTTCCGTGCCGGTAGGCCTGCTGACTGCCATCTACCTGGTGGAATACGGCAACGACGGCCGGATTGCCCGCGCCATCACCTTCTTCGTGGACGTCATGACCGGCATCCCCTCCATCGTGGCCGGCCTCTTTGCGGCCGCCTTCTTCTTCGCCGTCGTTGGTCCAGGCACCAAGACCGGTGCGGTAGCCGCCGTCGCCCTCTCCGTCCTGATGATCCCGGTGGTGGTGCGCTCCAGTGAGGAAATGCTGAAGATCGTGCCCAACGAGCTGCGTGAAGCAGCCTACGCCTTGGGCGTGCGCAAGTGGCGCACCATCATAAAGGTGGTTATTCCGACGGCGATTTCCGGCATCGCGTCCGGCGTCACCTTGGCGATCGCCCGCGTCATCGGCGAGACGGCGCCCATCCTGGTCACCGC
Organism: Pseudarthrobacter sp. NamE5; assembly: GCF_005796225.1. GTDB lineage: Bacteria > Actinomycetota > Actinomycetes > Actinomycetales > Micrococcaceae > Arthrobacter. The sequence continues at coordinate 91,144 of NZ_VAHO01000001.1, read as the reverse complement.
CGGCTTCGCCACCAGCATCAACTCGAATGTGTTCAGCGGCTGGATGGCATCGCTGCCGACGTTCATTTACACCCAGATCCTGAACCCCACCTCGCCGGCCAACCCGGACCCGTCCTCCCAGCGCGCCTGGGGAGCCGCCCTGGTGCTGATCATCCTGGTGATGCTCCTCAACCTTGGAGCCCGGCTCATCGCCAGGGTCTTCGCGCCCAAGACTGGCCGCTGACACCCGTCCCGGCCAGACACCCCTTCCGGTTACCTGAACCGGATGCCAGACTTCAATTGATACCCAGTTAGTGAAGGAACACCATGTCTAAGCGCATCGACGTCAAGGACCTGAACGTCTACTACGGCGATTTCCTCGCCGTGGAGGACGTGACCATCAACATCGAGGCCAAGTCCGTCACAGCGTTCATTGGCCCCTCGGGCTGCGGAAAATCCACTTTCCTGCGCACCCTGAACCGCATGCACGAAGTGATCCCCGGTGCCCGGGTGGAGGGTGAAGTCATGCTCGACGGCGACAACCTCTACGGTCCCGGCGTGGATCCCGTCACCGTCCGCTCGCAGATCGGCATGGTGTTCCAGCGGCCCAACCCGTTCCCCACCATGTCCATCCGGGACAACGTGCTGGCCGGCGTGAAGCTGAACAATAAGAAGATTTCCAAGGGCGAAGCGGACGTACTGGTGGAACGCTCCCTTAAGGGCGCCAACCTGTGGAACGAGGTCAAGGACCGGCTGGAGAAGCCGGGCTCAGGCCTTTCGGGCGGGCAGCAGCAGCGCCTCTGCATCGCCCGCGCCATCGCTGTGGAGCCGCAGGTCATCCTGATGGACGAGCCCTGCTCCGCGCTGGACCCCATTTCCACCCTGGCCATCGAGGACCTCATCAATGAGCTCAAGGACCAGTACACGGTGGTGATCGTGACCCACAACATGCAGCAGGCAGCCCGTGTCTCGGACCGGACCGCTTTCTTCAACATCGCGGGAACCGGAAAGCCGGGCAAGCTGATCGAGGTGGGCGATACCCATACCATCTTCAGCAACCCCACCCAGAAAGCCACCGAGGATTACGTTTCCGGCCGGTTTGGATAGCCGTCAGGGGTCTTGGCTACCCCTGGAATTTTCGCCCTCTTCGCTTCCGCTCTGGGCAGCGGCGGCCCAAGGAAAACGTGTGCTGTCAAACGGAATTCATTTAGTACGCTAAACTAGATACTTCGGGAACTAGTAAATAGCAGCCTTAGGAGTTTTCCTTGACGCAGATAGCAAGCGGCCGCAGGGCCCATCAGCTTACGGTTTCCGGACATGGGATCGCGACGACGGTTCAGCACATGAATCCGCAGATGGGCCTGTTCCCGAAGCCTCAGGCCTCCGCGACCACCCTTGGGCAGGATCCGGAACCGGGTATGGAGACCGCCGGCACCGAGGAACTCCTTGCCGAAGTCTGGCGCACCAGTTCCTACCTCGAAACCGTCCAGTGGGAACTCGACAACGCACATCAGTCCCTGCAGCAGGCTCTCCAGCAGGCAGCAAGCTCCGGAGTGGACCATGGCGCGCTGCTCCAGGCCGCAAACCTGACGTCCGAGGAACTGGAAACGGCCCTGCTGGAGGGGCCCGACTCACCCGGAGCCTTCTAGTCCTGCCCTAGTTCAGCTTCCGGGCTGATGCGGGCTTCGCCCGCAGCTACTCCGGAACTTCCAGCTGGAATCCGCACCGGCAGCGCAGGACCCTGGTGGGCAGCGAGACCACGTTGAGGCCGCCCCCGCTGTTGCTGCTGCGGTAGCATAAACGTTCAATTTCGAACTCGGCTTCCTCCATTGGGTAACCGCAGTGGATGTAGTCATCACCAAACATGATCACCTGGGCCATCCAGCGCACCTGGTGCAGTGCGGCAGCCACGTCGCCGGCGTATGCCAGGTGTTCCTGGAAGCGGCCGCAGTCGTTGCAGGTGTAGGCGACAGTAACGACGTCGCCGTTAGCGCCCATGGCCCTGACGGCGTGGAGGGTCAGCTGGTGTTCCGTGCCGCAGGTTTCGCAGCGGAGCTGGCGTGGCTGGGGCAGGGAGTGCCGGGGATTCGAGGAAGACATGATGCCTGCTCTTTTCCGCGATGTGCATCCATGCCGCCGGTATGCTGCAGCGGCGCAATCCGCGGCCCTGCACCCGGCGGCGGATCTCAGGCCCCGGCGAGTGCGCAGTAGCGCGAATCTGCGGGGCCTACTTCCGAATTTACGGCACCTGCCGTCGCCTGTACAGAGTCAGCACGCAAGGTCAGCCGGCGAGTGGGGTTAGCGCCAGTGCCAGGATGAAGGCCAGCCCGGCTGTGGCTGCCGGCGTCAGCGCCCAGAGCCCTACAATTCTGATCACCAGCTTCCGGTTGGTTACGGAGAAGTGCTGGTTTTCGCCCGCTCCCAGGACCGCTGCCGTGACAGTGTGGGTGGTGGACAGCGGCCAGTGGAGTCCGATGGCGCCCACGAACAGCATGACTGCGCTGAAGATCTGCGCCACCGAGCCCCGCAACGGGTCAACCGTGGTGATCTTGTAGCCAACCGTGTGTGAAATCCGCCAGCCGCCGAACATGGTTCCTGCTGTCATCATCACCGCCGACAGCAGGGCCACCCAGAGGGGTATGCCGCCGTCGTCGGGATAGCCTGTTGCCAGCAGTGCCAGCAGCAGCACGGCGCTGACCCGTTGCCCGTCCTGCAGACCGTGTCCAAAAGCCACGGCTCCTGCCGCAACCGCCTGGCTTCGCCGGAAGCGCTGGTTGACCACGTTGGCCTGGGTATAGCGGGCCGCCCACGTGGCCGGATAGACGAGCATGAAGGCGCCGCTGTAGGCCACGAGCGGGGAGAGAACCAGCGGCAGCACCACCTGGAAGAGCAGGGACTGGTCCACGCCTCCGACGCCGTCGCCTCCTACCGCGAGGCTGGCGAGTCCGGCGCCTGCCAGGCCGCCCACCAGGGCATGGGTTGAGGAGGCAGGGATGCCGCGCCACCACAACAGAAGGCCCCAGGCGCATGCGCTCGCCAGGCCGGCCACCAGGATGCTCAGGCCGTCCGTCCCGGGGGACAGGCTGATCCAGGCCCGGCTGGCGGCGACGGCCAGGCCTGCGCTGAGCAAAGCGCCGACAAAGTTGAAGAAGGCAGCCAGCAGCACCGCGACGCTGGGCGTAAGTGCCCTGGTACGGACTGCGAGGGCCACGGAGGTGGAGACGTCGCGAAAGCCGTTGACGAACGCGAACACCGCGGTCAGCAGGACCACTACGCCGAAGAAGACCGGCGTCACCTCAGGATTCCTTGACGATGATGCTGCCAACCTGGGTGGCGATCCGGCGCATGTCCTTGGTGACTTCCACCAACTGGTTGGCGATGTCGCGGTGGCGTGAATACTGCGCCCATTTCATGTCCGCAATCATGTCCGCCACCCACACGCGGTGCGTCCGTTCAGCGCGCTTGGCAAGGCGCAGGATTTCGATCCAGTAATCCTCAAGATCGTCCAGGTTGTTGAGCCGGCGCATCGCGTCCACCGTCAGTTCCGCCTGCCGGCTGATGATCTCAAGCTGGTCGGCTGCGCGTTTGGACAGCCGCTCCAGCTTGTAAAGGCCTACGAGTTCCGCCGCGGCGTCCATCTTCTCCATCGCCTCGTTCAGGTAGCGGGAGAGCGCGTACATGTCCTCGCGGGGGAGCGGGTTAACGAAGCTGGTGCGCATGTGCGTCAGGAGCGCAAAGTGCAGTTCCGCGGACTTCGCCTCGTGGTTGTGCATATCCTCGACCAGCTTGCCGTGGTCTTCGGCCGAGACGCCGAGGATCTCCGCCATGGTGGCGCTGGCCAGCACGATCTGCTGGGCCAGCTGCGAAAGGAGGATCAGCCCGGCGGGCTCCTGGGGAAAAAGGCGCAGCTTCACGTGTTTACCGGTCTCCGGGGAAAGTACAGGGCGGTGGTTGGGGGCCCTGTGACTTGACCTGGCGCACAACCGAGCCCCACTCTACCGGCCCCAGGCTGCGGGCCTGGAAACAGCACCGCTGCGTGGTGGAAAACCGCGGCGAAAGGGCATGAAAATGGTGCCGAACCGGATACGCCTCTCGGCGGTAGGCCGCTCTAGGCGGCTGATTGTTGAAGCCCGGGGGTTTCGCAGCTCGGCACCGATTTCAGTTTTCTACTTTGCTTGGCTCAAGTCAATCTTGACAGACGGGCCGGTGCCGGGGCAGCGTTGCCGCTTCAGTCGAGTTCGCCCAGGCGCCAGGCGTTCGCGGCGTGCTCCAGGTCCTCTGCCGTCTTCACCAGCTGGTGCGAGTTCCGGGTCAGCTTGCTGGCGTGCGCTTCGTTGCCGTGCTCGGCGCCGTCCGCGAGGGTGGCCTGGCCGAGCGCCACCACGCGGCAGAAGGCTGCGGAACGTTCCAGCGCGACGTCGAACTCGCCGTCGAACGCCCCGGAAAGGATGGCATCTGCCATGGCGCGCATTTCGTCGGCGCCCGGCGGCTCGGCTGCACCTGCCACCACGTTGGACACCTGGGCGGTATCCCTGCCCGCGCGGAAGTAAACGGAAATGCGCTCCGGGTCCTGGACGGTGGCTGCACGCAGGGCATAAAGCCGCCACAAGGCGCCGGGAAGGGAACGGGCGGGGCTTTCCGCCCACATCTCGGCGATGGCTTCCAGGCCCTGTTCGTCGGCGAGCTTCACCAGGCGTTCAGTGACCACTGGGTCGTCGCTGTCCCGGCCGTGGCGGACCAGTGCCTGGGCGGCAAGGTGCGCGGCTTCCGAGACCCGGGCTGGGTCCGCGCCGCCGGCAAAGGGCTCGAAGTCGACGGGAGCGAAGGGCTTTGGCTTGTGGTGCCGGTTCGCGCCGCCATAAGGACTGGATCCTGCTTGCTCACTCATGCCCCCACGCTACTCCTGTGCCGACGTGGAAATCGAGCGTCTGCTCCCTTCCAGGGCGTGTGATTCCGCGCCCGACGGCGGATCAGGGCTTGGGTGCGAACGTGCCGGAAAGCATGGGTTAGAGTATTAACGTCCAGAAATGGACTGGGCCGCGGCTGGCCAGCCCCCAGGGTGCTGAACCACCGCGGCAGGGGCCTTTAGCTCAGTTGGTAGAGCATCGGACTTTTAATCCGTGGGTCGTGGGTTCGAGCCCCACAGGGCCCACTCTTTACGGAGAGTGGTACGTCCCCGGATCCTGGCAGCAGGGTCCGGGGACGTTTTCTTTGTCCGGACTTCGCCCGGTCCCAGCCCAGTTGGCGTAACCCGACCTTGAAGGCGCAGATTCGCGAACAAGCCCCGGATTCCAAGTAGGTCGTGGGGTGGGCTGGCGGCGGCAGGCACAATAGGCACATGGCTAAAAGCAGCAAGGGGCGGATGCCGCGACTGGAAGACGTGGCGGACAGGGCAGGGGTTTCCCACCAGACCGTCTCCCGGGTGATCAACAACCATCCCAATGTCAGCAAGGCAACGCGGGCCAAGGTGGAGGCCGCCATCGCGGAGCTGGGGTACCGCCGGAATACGGCGGCCCGCAGCCTGGTGACCCGCCGCTCGCAGACCATCGGCGTCCTGGCGAGTGAGCTGTCCCAGTACGGGCCAGCCAACACCCTCCTGGGTGTTGAGCAGGCGGCCCGGGACGCGGGCTACTTTGTCAGCATCGCAGCCCTCCGGGAGGTCAGCCGGGAGGCCATTTCCGACGCTGTCAGCCACTTCATGGACCAGGCCGTGGACGGGATCGCCGTCCTGGTGCCGCATTCAGACACCCTGACCGCCCTGGATGAGATGCAGCTGTCAGTGCCGGTGGTGGCGGTCGGATCCCTGGGCAACAGCAACGTCAGCGGGGCCATGGTGGACCAGCGCCGCGGCGCCCGGCTCGCCGTCGAACACCTCATCACCCAGGGGCACCGCAGGATTGGTCATGTGGCCGGCCCGCGGGACTGGACCGACGGATCGGAGCGCGCCGAAGGCTGGCGCGAGGCCCTGGGGCATGCAGGCCTGGCCGACGACCTCCTGCTCGAAGGCGATTGGAGCGCCGGCAGCGGATACAACCTCGGCCGGAAACTCGCGGCTGACCGCCATGCCACAGCCCTCTTCGTCGGCAACGACCAGATGGCCCTTGGCCTGCTGCGTGCGTTCACTGAGGCCGGGGTCAGGGTGCCCCGCGATGTCTCAGTGGTGGGGTTCGACGACCAGCCTGAATCGGCCTACTTCACCCCGCCGCTGACCACGGTCCGCCAGGACTTCGAGGAGCTTGGGCGGCGGTGCATGGACATCATGCTCAAGGAGATCGAGGCGGGCGCCGCCGTGAGTTCCACTGTGGTCACGCCGGAACTGGTGCTCCGCGCAAGCACCGCGCCGCCTGCGGCCGGCCCCGGGTAACCAGGCCGCGGTACGGCCGTAAAAAAATCCTGAAGAAATTCTTGTGCAAGTGCATCCAACTCTGATGCTGCGCCGGTAGTAGGGGTGTAAGCAAAAAATGCCCGCAAGGCGGGCCGAGTAAGGAGAAGGACATGCGCAACAGGATCTTCACAGCAGGCGCCGGAGCAGCCGCCATCGCAGCTGCCATCGCTCTCGCCGGCCCTGCCCAGGCTGCGGAGGGGGACGCCCAGCTGTCCGTCCTCCACGGCGTCCCGGGCACCGTGGACGTCTGGGTCAACGGAGACCGCACGCTGGATGATTTTGCCCCCGGTACCCTTGCGGGTCCGTTGGCACTTCCGGCAGGTGCCTATGAGCTTGCCATTACGGCTTCCGATGCTGCCGACGCTTCCGCCGCCGTCATCGGCCCCGTAAGTGTCACGCTGGCGGCCAACGGCAACTACACGGCCGTGGCCAACCTCGACGCAGCAGGTAACCCCACCGCGAACCTCTTCACCAACGACGTCTCCCAGATCGAGGCAGGAAAGGGCAAGCTGACCGTCCGGCACACGGCCGCAGCTCCCGCAGTGGACGTCCTGGCCGGTGGTTCCGCCGTTGTTTCCAACCTGGTTAACCCGAATGAGCAGACCCTGACTCTGGATCCCGGCACCGTTTCGGCCGCAGTGGCTGCCGCCGGAACCACAACCCCGGTGATTGGCCCTGCCGATGTCACGGTTGCCGAGGGGACCCACACGATCGTCTACGCGTGGGGCAGCCTGGCGGACAACAACCTGCAGCTGGCGGTCCAGACCATCGAGGGCATGAACTCCGCTCCGGGCTCGGTACCCGGCGCCCTTGAAGGCTCCAGCGCAGCTGCTCCGGCAGACCTTGCCGCCCTTACGGCCGGTTTTGGTGCCGCTGCCCTTGCCCTGCTCCTCGCAGGATTGGGTGTAGCCCGCACTGTGGCCGCCCGCCGGGGCGAGTAGCACTGCCCGCGGCCGCCCGGTGAAAGCCGGGCGGCCGTCCCCTTTTCCGCACGGATTCACGTCCAGGGTGCAGAATCCTCCCAGGCTTGCCGAGAAAGGCCGGACAATGAAGATACGCACGACGACGGCAGGGGAGTCCCGCCGTCGTTCTTCCGTTTTTCCTGCTGCGTCGGTGCTGCTGGCGGGGCAATGCTGCTTCCCGCCTGCGCCGCCCCTCCCGTACCGCAGGACGCACCCCCGGTGCCGCTGGCGACGCCGGTCAGGGAGGCGGCAGCCCAGGGCGGGTCCGCGCCAGCGGGCAGTTCGGCATCGCCAGGTCCAGTGGATGCGGGTCAAGGGGCGGCAAGCTCCGCAGCCCCTGGCTCCGCCTTTGCGACTCCCGGGATTCCTGTCATTCCGGTGCGGCCTGCCACCCCGCCGCCGCAGGTTCCGCCAGGGTGGTGGAAGCGGCGGACGGATCCCGTTCCTTGGAGGTACGCCTCAGCCAGGACGAGGTGCAGGGGTACCAGGAGGTATGGCTGATCGCGCCAGACCTGTCTCGGCTGGTGAGCCTGGGCGTCGTGAATTCCGAAACGGAAACGTTTGAACTGCCTGCCGGCCTGCAGCTTCCGGAGTACCCGATCGTCGACGTCTCCGACGAGCCCATTGACGGCAATCCTGCCCACTCCAGCGTCAGCATCGCCCGGGGCACCTTTAACACGTAGCTCGACTGCCGGCCGGCCACGGCCGTTTCTGCAGGACGAGCGGTCAGCGCCCGGGCCGGTTCAGCAGGGACGGCAATCGTTTCAGCATGGAGCCCATTTTCATCCACTGGGTCACCAGGACCATGACCACCAGGGCCGCCCCCACGTGCAGGTGCAGCATCAGGTGCAGGTCGTGGGAACTTGAGTCTGGAGCGGGTCCTGCCGGATTTGATGCTTCCTGAAGTGCCGTTTCGCCGTGGCCGTGCCCGGCCAGGGAGAAACCGCCGGCAGTGGAAAAAGCGGCGAAGGCCAGGTGCAGCAGCTGCTGTGCCAGCGCTGCGGTGAGGAGCACGCCCCACGCTGGCAGCCGCCGCGTGCCCAGCATCGATGCGCCCATGCCCAGCAGGGCGGCCAGGGCTACCACGATAAGTACGGCGGGTGCCTGGCCACCGGCCGCAAGATGGGCAGCCAGGCCAAGTCCAGTGGACACCGGACCCGCGAGCCAGACGGGCGACAGGCTACGGATGCCCTGTGTATTCTTACGGCCAGCGAAGGCCTCGCGTGCAGCTTCCATGCATCCCCCTTCCGTCACTGTTTCCCCAGTCTCCCCTGCCCTTACCCGTTTAGCGAAGGCTTACGCCGCCAGCGCACCCGCTTCGGCTTTGCGGCCGCCGTTTTCTCCGACAGCGACTTTCCGCACAGCCTTCCCCCCAAGAACCTTCCGGCCCATGCCGCGATTTTGTTGACTTCCGGTTGTTAGCGCTCACAATACGCCACAAACTGCACAACCTGCCCGTGGCCCGCGCACGCTGGCAGCCCAAGCGCGACTTTGCCACCTCCGCGGCAGCCTGGCTCACCGCCGGTGCCGCACACCATACTGTGCTCTCCACCCAGGTGGGCCTGGACGTGTTTGAGGACTTCGCAGAGATCGCCCGGACGGAGCTGCTGACCATCGATGAGGGAACCACCATCCGGCAGTTCAAAAAAAGACCTGAACTGGAACGCCGCCTACTACCGGCTGGCCGGGGGGATCCAGCGGTGAACCATCCTGTTGCGCTCCCCGTCGCCGGTCCGGTTACGGATTGCCGGATAATCCGCGGCTAGTGGCCAAAGTGGGCCCGCGGGGGACCCTCCGGCAGCCGTTCCAAAATGTCCTCCGCCACCTGCCGCACCTTGATGTTCCGGTGGCTTGAGGCCTTGGCCAGAATGGAGAAGGCTTCCTGGTACGAGCACCTGTTCTGGGCCATGATCACTCCGCAGGCGACATTGATGGAGGTGCGGCTGTCCAGGGCCGAGCGCAGGTCCGCGGCCATGGACTTGGCGGCATGGAGATCGATGGCCATGTCAAGGCTCTTCGCCGCAAGCCCGGCGAAGGTGCGTGCCTCCGCTATGACCTGCAGCGGGAACGCTTTGGCATCCTGGGCAAAAAGTGCCAGTCCAGCTGCCGTCCCCCTGGCGCCGGCTTCGCTGTCGCACGCCGGGTTTCCTGCGCCATGGGTTCCTGAAGCACCATGTCCTACGCGGAGCCGCAGTCCCATGGCGCTGCCGAACCCGGCTTCCTGCAAATGCGTGGAGTACCGCGGCCAGCGGAAGTCCGCGTTCCGTTGCAGCACGGCCACGGGATGGCCGCCGGCCAACACCTCGTAGAGGGGGCCTTCCTCAAAGTCCTGTTCGTGCTCCAGAAGCTCGATCACCTCATCCGAGGTGCCGGTAACGGCGGGGTTTCGCTTCGGCTGGTGGACCACCACTCCACACTCGATCTGCAGGCCCGTTGCCCGGGAGACTGCCTGGACCGTGGCTGCAGTGAGCCGGTCGAGGGATTCACGCAGGCCGTGGGTGCCGGTTACCAGGTCAAGCAGGATGCCCTCATGGCTTCCGGCCCCCGCAGGACTCTCGCCTGACTGCGGCTGCCGGTGGTCCGGCTTGTGCCGGGAACGAAGAGGGCCGGCGACGGCTGGGGGAGAGGCCTTGGTCTCAAAGGCCTCCTCGTCGCCGGCCCCGCCTATTGCCCGGGTCCTGTGGACCGGGAAACCGGAGCCTATCCCTCGTCTGTGCATTGCAGTCTCACGCCCCCTAGTGAGCCAGTACTACGACCAGGAAAGGTCTTGTCTCTGAGAAAAACCTAATTCGGCTGAAGTGGGGGGTGAATGGGTAAGCAGTACCCGAATTTAAGATTAGGTAGTACTTGGATTTCAGCTGTATCCGGGCGTTGACAGCGTTGCCGCAGGTCAAAGCGGCACTGCCGTGAGCATATGAGGGCGGACCCACGGGGGCACTGCCCGGCAAGTCCCCCCATCCAGGTTGCTTGACTCCTGCAGAGGTTGCATCAAGAATGTTTTCTATAACGTTGTAAAAGAGACGAGGACGTTTTCGTGACCACTGCAGAACCCGCCGCCGCCAAGATCACCATGGATCCCGCCTTTTCAGTGGGACCGGTCCGGCGGCGCACTTTCGGTGCCTTCGTGGAGCACCTTGGCCGTTGCGTGTACACGGGCATCTTTGAGCCGGACCACCCCGTGGCAGATGAGGACGGCTTTCGCACGGATGTGCTGGAACTGACCCGGGAACTGGGAGTATCCACCGTTCGCTACCCGGGGGGCAATTTCGTCTCCGGCTACCGCTGGGAGGACGGCGTCGGCCCGGCGGATAAGCGGCCGGTCCGGCTGGATCTTGCCTGGCACTCCACTGATCCCAACCTGGTGGGCGTGGACGAGTTCGCAAAGTGGTCAGCCAAGGCCGGCATCGAGACCATGATGGCCGTCAACCTTGGCACCCGGGGGACGCAGGAGGCCCTTGACCTGCTGGAGTACTGCAACATCGACGGCGGCACCGCCTTTTCCGACCAACGCAGGGCCAATGGCGCGGAAAACGGCTACGGCATCAAAATGTGGTGCCTGGGCAACGAGATGGATGGACCGTGGCAGATCGGCCACAAGAACGCCCGGGAGTACGGCCGGCTGGCAGCGGACACCGCCCGCGGCATGCGGATGATTGAGCCGGACCTGGAACTTGTGGCCTGCGGCAGTTCGGGACCCACCATGAGCACCTTCGGCGAATGGGAACGCGTTGTCCTCTCCGAAACCTACGAGCTGGTGGACCTGATCTCCGCGCACCAGTACTTCGAGGACTTCGGCGACCTCCAGGAACACCTCTCCGCCGGCCACCGCATGGAAGCCTTCATCCACGACATCGTGAGCCACATTGACTCTGTGAAGTCGGTGAAAAAATCCACCAAGCAGGTCAACATTTCCTTCGATGAGTGGAACGTGTGGCACATGAGCCGGGACGAGTCGCGCGCACCCACCGGCAAGGACTGGCCGGTGGCCCCCGTCCTGCTGGAGGACACTTACACGGTGGCGGACGCCGTCGTGGTGGGTGACCTGCTGGTCACCCTGCTCAAGAACACCGACCGCGTCCACTCCGCGAGCTTGGCGCAGCTGGTCAACGTGATCGCGCCCATCATGACCGAGCCGGGCGGCCGTGCCTGGAAGCAGACCACTTTCCACCCCTTCGCCCTCACGTCCCGCCACGCGTCAGGCACCGTGCTGCAGCTCGCCGTCGAATCCCCTCTGGTCAGCGGCGGCAAGACCACGGACTTTGCCGCGGTGTCCGCCGTCGCAACCTACGACGTAGACAAGGGCGAGGCCGTGGTGTTCGCCGTCAACCGGTCGGCAACGGATGAGCTGGGACTGGACGCCGTGGTGTCCGGCCTGGGGAACGTGCGTGTGGTGGAGGCGGTCACCTACGCCAACAAGGACCCGTACTGGCAGGCCACGGCCGACGATTCGACGTCCGTGCTGCCGTCGGAGAACACTTCAGTGCAGGCCGACGGCCGCCGGCTCACCGCGCAGTTGCCCGCGGTGTCCTGGTCCATGATCCGGCTGGCAGTGGGCGAGTAGCACCCCAGGGAGGGCGTTTGTCCAGATAGGCCGGGATACACGGCGGTTAGGCCTGCATACCTGGACAAAAACTCCCAGGCGGGAGGGCCGCATGACGACGGCGGCCCTCCTCTGGGAGGATGGACGGCATGGAGCTGCACATCACCGGGGACCCCGCTGCGGACAAGTTGTTGAGTGAGGACGCCTTTGCGCTGCTGACCGGCATGCTGCTGGACCAGCAGGTCACCATGGAATCCGCCTTTGCCGGGCCGGAAAAGATCAAGGCAAGGTTGGGGTCCATCACCCCGGAGGCAGTGGCCGGGCACGATCCGCAGGCCTTTGTCGAGGTGTTCAAGGAACGTCCTGCTGTCCATCGTTTCCCCGGGTCAATGGCGGCCCGCGTGCAGGCGCTCGCTGAAGCGGTGCAGAACGAGTGGGACGGTGACGCCACCGCGATCTGGACCAAAGGGGACCCTGACGGTGCTGAAGTGCTGCGCCGGCTGAAGGCGTTGCCCGGCTTCGGCGAGCAGAAGGCGAAGATCTTCCTGGCACTGTTGGGCAAGCAGTGCGGGCTCCAGGCGCCGGGCTGGCGTGAAGCTGCCGGGCACTACGGGGAAGAAGGCTCCTACCTCTCAGTGGCGGACATCGTGGATCCGGAGTCCCTGGCCAAGGTACGTGCCAGCAAGCAGGCCGCCAAGGCAGCTGTGAAGGCGGCGAAAGCCTGACCTTCCGTCCGCTTGCGGTGACCGCTGTTCTGGCGTGGCGCTCCTGGTTGCCCTGAGGGTGCTGGGGTCTGCAACGATGTATGGCAGGAACTTGCGGAACCACACGAAGGAGCCATGATGGCGGTCACCATGAATGACGTTGCGAGGGCGGCGGGGGTGTCGCTCAAGACTGTTTCCAATGTGCTGAACGACTATGAGTTCATCCGTCCCGCCACCAAGCAGCGAGTCCAGGATGCCATCGCGGAACTGGGCTATGAGGCGAACCTGACGGCGCGGAGCCTGCGGTCCGGTAAATCCAAAATGCTCGGGCTTGTCCTGTCCGATCTTTCCGCCCCCTACTACGCGGAGCTGGCCTCAAGGCTGATGAAGGCGGCCTCCCGGCGCGGCTACCGGGTGCTGGTGGAACAGTCGGACGCCGTGGCGGACGTGGAACTGAACGCGCTCCAGGGCCCGTTCCGCCAGCTCACCGACGGTCTGCTGTTCACGCCGCTGATGATTGATGCCGATGCCATCGCAGCCCGTTTGGGCAGGAAGCCGCTGGTGTTGCTGGGTGAACACATCCTTGATTCCCGCTTCGACCTGGTGACCATGAAGAACGAGGAAGCCGCCGCTGCCCTGACTGCCCGCCTGCTGTCCGGCGGCCGCCGCCGGATTGCCGTGATCGGTGCTCACTCCGGGGAGTCCGCGGGCAGCGCCGGCCTGCGGCTTAACGGCTACCGGAAGGCGCTGGACCAGGCGGGAGTGCCGTTCGATCCCGCGTTGGTTGCCCCCTGCCAATGGCGCCGTGACAATGGCGCCGCCGCCGTGGCCGGGCTCCTGGAAGGGGGAGTGGAGTTTGACGCAGTGTTCGGGCTGAACGACGCCCTGGCCCTCGGCGCCCTGCACGAGCTCCTGATCCGCGGCGTCCGGGTTCCCCGGGAGGTTGCCGTAGCCGGTTTCGATGACATCGACGAGGCCCGGTTCGCCTCCCCCTCGCTGACCACGGTTGCTCCCGGCATGGAGGAGATCGCAGAGCGCTCCATCGGCCTGCTGGTTGACCGGATCGAGGGACGCGAAACCTCCGGCGGGGGTGTGCAGGTGGAAGCCGGCTTCCTGCTGCAGGTCCGCGAGTCGGCCCCGTAGGTTTCGCCCGGCCAACACTGGGTACCTCTTCTCCAAAGCTCAACGAGGGAAAGGTGCCACGTGATTGCACTTCTTGTCATCGACATGCAGAACGCCTTTTTCGAGGCGCCGGAACTTGCCGCGCAGCAGGAGCAGATGGTCGCATCGTGCAACAGGTTGCTGAAGGCTTTCCAGGAGAGCGGCCACAAAGCACTGATCGTGGGCACGGAGCACGAGCGGGACAAGTCAACCTGGAGCCTGAACATGCTCGACGACGACCAGGGGTTCATCTTCCGCGGCAGCGAGCAGGCGCAAACTGTCCCCGGCCTCGCCATCGAAGGCCTGCCGCAGCTGAACAAGACGCGGGACAGCGCTTTCGTGGGCACCAACCTGCTTTCCCGGCTCCGGAACTGGGGCGCCGACGAAGTGGTGCTCGCTGGAGTGTCCACGCATAACTGCATCGCGCAGACGGGGGCCGACGCATTCGCCCACAATATCCGGGCCACCTATGCCAAGGAGGCGATGGCCTCCGAGGACAACCAGGACGCCGCGGACATGCTCCGCATCCTCTCCACCAGTTACCGCCAGCCAGTCCAGTCCACTGATGAGATCTTGGCGCGGCTCGCCGGCTGAGTCGTCCGGCCAGGAGAGCCGAACATAACAAACCTGAAACTTCGCGGAAACGTCCGCAACCTACTGTGGGTCCCACGCCGCCGAAAAGCGGCCTGTTGAAGGGACCTACATGCATCTGATGCCGCGTGAGCAGGAAAAACTTCTGATCGTGGTGGCCGCCGATCTTGCCCGGCGCCGCCAGGCGCGGGGGCTCAAGCTCAACTATCCCGAGGCTGTGGCCATCATCAGCTATGAGCTCATCGAGGGCGCGCGGGACGGACGCAGCGTCGCCGACCTCATGAGCTACGGGACCACCCTGTTGCGCCGGGAGGACGTCATGGAGGGCGTGCCCGAGATGGTCCACGACGTGCAGATCGAAGCCACGTTCCCCGACGGCACCAAGCTCGTCACCGTCCACCACCCCATCCGCTGAAGAGGCGAGGCAATGATCCCAGGAGAGTATGTCCTTCGCCCGGAACCGGTGACGGCGAATGCCGGGCGCGAGGCGATTGACGTCGCTGTCATCAACACCGGTGACCGTCCGGTCCAGGTGGGCTCGCACTTCCACTTTGCCGAGGCGAACGCCGCGCTGGACTTCGACCGGCAGGTCGCGCACGGGCGCCGGCTGGATATCCCGGCCGGGACTGCGGCGCGGTTTGAACCCGGGGACTCACGGAACGTACGGCTGATTGCAATTGCCGGCAACCGGGAGGTGTATGGCCTCAGCAATGCGGTCAACGGAACGCTCGACGGCGGCACCGGCCTGGGCGGGTATGCCATGAAAGGGGACGGCAAGTGAGCTTCGAGATTTCCCGCCGCCAGTACGCGGACCTGTACGGCCCGACGACGGGTGACGCCATCCGCCTTGCGGACACCGACCTGTTCCTTGAGATCGAGAAGGACCTCACGGTGTACGGCGAGGAGGTGGTGTTCGGCGGCGGCAAGGTGATCCGCGACGGCATGGGCCAGAACGGCCAGGTGACGCGGGACCAGAACGTCCCCGATACCGTCATCACCAACGCCGTGATCCTGGACTACACCGGCATCTACAAGGCGGACGTGGCCGTGAAAGACGGCCACATCTTCAAAATCGGCAAGGCAGGCAACCCGCAGATCACCGACGGCGTGGACATTGTGATCGGCGCCAGCACCGAAATCATTGCCGGCGAGCGCAAGATCCTCACCGCCGGCGGAGTGGACACCCACATCCACTTCATCTCCCCGGACCAGATCCCCACCGCCCTCACCAGCGGCGTGACCACCATGATCGGCGGCGGCACCGGCCCGGCCGAAGGAACCAAAGCCACCACGGTGACGCCTGGGAAGTGGCACATCCAGCGGATGCTGCAGGCGGCTGAAGGCTTCCCCATGAATATCGGCCTGTTCGGCAAAGGCCACGCGTCCGCCGTCGAACCCCTGGCCGAACAGATCCGTGCCGGCGCCATCGGACTTAAAGTGCACGAGGACTGGGGCTCCACGCACTCGTCCATTGACACCTCGCTCAAGGTGGCGGATGAGTACGACGTCCAGGTGGCCATCCACACCGACACGTTAAACGAGTGCGGCTTTGTCGAGGACACCATCCGCGCCATCGGCGGCCGTGTCATCCACACTTTCCATACGGAGGGGGCCGGCGGCGGGCATGCCCCGGACATCATCAAAATTGCCGGGATGCCGAACGTCCTGCCGGCCTCCACCAACCCCACGCTGCCCTATACGAGCAACACCATCGAAGAGCACCTGGACATGCTGATGGTTTGCCACCACCTCAACCCGGACATCCCCGAGGACGTTGCCTTTGCCGATTCCCGGATCCGGGCCGAGACCATCGCGGCAGAGGACGTGCTGCAGGACCTTGGGATCTTCTCCATCACCTCTTCCGACTCCCAGGCGATGGGCCGGGTGGGTGAGGTCGTTACCCGCACCTGGCAGGTGGCGGACAAGATGAAGAAACAGCGCGGCGTTTTGACGGATGACGACGGCGGCACGCACGGTTCGGAGGCAGGCTTGGGTCCGGGCAGCGACAACTTCCGGATCAAGCGCTATGTCGCCAAATACACCATCAACCCCGCCATAGCCCAAGGCATTGCGGAATCGGTAGGCTCGGTGGAGGTGGGCAAGTTCGCAGACCTGGTGCTGTGGGACCCGGCGTTCTTCGGCGTCAAACCCGAGCTCGTGCTCAAGGGCGGCCAGATTGCCTACGCACTGATGGGCGACGCCAATGCCTCCATCCCCACCCCTCAGCCGCGGACCATGCGGCCCATGTTCGGTGCTTTCGGGAAGGCTGTTCAGCAATCGTCCATCACGTTCCTGTCCCAGGCAGCCATCGACGCCGGTGTGCCCGGGGAACTGGGGCTGCAAAAGGTCATTCGGCCCGTCTCGGGAATCCGGACGCTCACCAAGGCGGACCTGAAATACAACGATGCCACCCCTGACATCCAGGTCGACCCCGAAACCTACCAGGTAACGGTCGACGGCGAGGACGTCACCTGCGAGCCGTCCGACGTCCTGCCCATGGCCCAGCGCTACTTCCTCTTCTAACATCCACTGGAGCCCGTCGTGATCATCGAAAAAGTCCTCGGCAACCTGCACGAACTGCCCGACCCCCACACCTACGCCAACCTGCACCAGGAAAAGGTGCTGCTCCCCAGTACCCAGCTGGTCAAGCGGATCCAGCGGGCCACCACCGACCACGGCAAGGAGATCGGCATCCGCCTGCCCTCCGGTTCCGGCGATCTCCGTGACGGCGACATCCTCCACGTGGAAGAGTCGAACATGATCGTGGTGTCCGTGCTGCCCAGCGACGTCCTGGTGATCGCTCCCAGCACCATCCACGAGATGGGCGTTGTGGCACACTCCCTCGGCAACCGGCACCTGCAGGCACAGTTTTTCGACTCGTCCTCCGAGTACGAAGATGACGTCATGGTGTGCGCCTACGACCACACGGTCGAGGACTACCTTGTCCACGTGGGTGTGCCCTATACCCGCCAGGAACGCGTGATGCCTGTGCCTTTCCGCCATGCTGAACACAGCCACTAAACATCAGCTTGCCTTGCAGCAGCTTGTTGATTCTGCTCTTCCTACCGGGGCTTTTGCGCACTCTCTCGGGTTTGAGACCTATGTCGACGCCGGTGCGATCGCTGATGAGGCTGGTTTTCTGGTTTGGGTGTCTGCTTTTATTTCGCAGTCGCTTTCTTACTCCGATGGGCTGGTTGTTCGGCTTCTTTACGACGGCTGGGATGTCGGGGAGCTGGATTCGCTGCTTTCTGCTTCCCTCCTGCCACGCCAGGTCCGGGAGGCCAGCGTCAAGATGGGCGGGCGGCTGCTGGATATTGGGGACGAGGTGTTTCCTTCGGATGAGCTCGCATCCTACCGGCGCCTGGTGGCCACCGGCCGCGCTGACGGGCACCAGCCTTTGGCGTTCGCCGTCGTCGCCCGTTCCCTGCGGGTACCGCTTGAGGAGGCGCTCGCCGCCTACCTGTTTGCCGCCGTCACCTCCCTGACGCAGAACGCAGTCCGCGCCATCCCGCTCGGCCAGAACGCCGGGCAGCGGCTGCTGCGGCAAGCGGCCGACGCCGTGGCTGCCGCCGTCGAGCAGATAAGGCACCTCACGCCGGACGACTTCGGTGCCGTCAGCCCAGGACTCGAAATTTCGCAGATGCGGCACGAACGCCAGCGTGCCCGGATGTTCATGAGCTAACTGTTTTTGACTTCATTAGGAGGACACCATGACTGAACCCATCAAGATCGGCATCGGCGGACCCGTCGGCGCCGGCAAGACCCAGCTCGTCGAGCGGCTCACCCGGCACATGAGTGCACAAATCTCCATGGCCGCCATCACCAACGACATCTACACCATCGAGGACGCCAAGATTCTCGCCGCCAACGGCATCCTGCCCGTGGACCGGATCATCGGCGTGGAAACCGGCGGCTGCCCGCACACCGCCATCCGCGAAGACACCTCCATGAACACCGCGGCGATCGAGGAACTGAAAGCCCGCCACCCGGACCTGCAGGTCATCTTCGTCGAATCGGGCGGCGACAACCTCTCCGCCACCTTCAGCCCCGAACTCGTGGACTTCTCCATCTACATCATCGACGTCGCCCAGGGCGAGAAAATCCCGCGTAAGGCAGGCCAGGGCATGATCAAGTCTGACCTCTTCATCATCAACAAAACCGACCTCGCACCCCACGTAGGAGCGGATCTGGCAATTATGGAACGGGACTCCAAGGAGTTCCGCGGGACCAAGCCGTTCTGCTTCACCAACCTGAAAACAGATGAAGGGCTGGACAAGATCATCGACTGGATCCGCCACGACGTCCTGATGCTTGATCTGGCGCAATGACGTCCAGCACTTCGCCGTCCGCACATCCGCCACCGCTGGTCGCGCAATGCGAGGGCGCTTGGAGCTGGGCATCGTTATGCGCGGCGCCAGGTCCATCGCTTCCAGGCAGTTCCACGAAGGCGCTCTTCGGGTGCTGCGGCCGCACTATCTCGACGACTCCGGGCAGGTTTGCTATGTCGTCGTCAATCCTGGCGGGGCCTATTTGGGGGCGGACCTCTTTGTCCTTGACGTCGAGGTGGGGGACGGCGCTGACCTGCTGCTGACCACCCAGTCCGCCACCAAGGTCTACCGCACTCCTGGCTCCTTTGCCGAGCAGCGGATGACTGTACGGCTGGGGGAGGAGGCACGCCTCGAGCTCGTGCCGGACCAGCTCATCGCCTACCGGGAGGCCAGCTACCGGCAGCGGACCTGCGTGACCATGCGGCCGTCGTCGTGCCTGGTGATGGCGGAAGTGGTGACGCCGGGCTGGTCGCCGGACGGTGCTAACTTCCGGTACGAGGAAGTCCGGCTGCGGAACGAAATCCAGGTGCACAGCGGCGGCGGCGAGCCGGAACTGCTGGCGCTGGATAACCTACTCATCCGGCCGCCGGCTGGGGATGTCACCGGCCTCGGGTTCATGGAGGGCTTCAGCCACCTGGGCTCGCTGATCGTAGTGGATTCCCGGGTGGAGCAGGCGCTCGCCGACGAACTGCATTGGCTCACAGGGACCTGTGAAGCCTTGACCGGCATCTCCCTAACGCAAACCGTGGCGGGAACCACCGGGCTTGTGCTGCGCGCCCTCTCGAACAGCACCGAAGAACTGAACAGCCTGCTCACAGGCTGCGCCAACCTCCTGCGGGAACGCTGGTACGGGCAAGGACCACTGAACCTGAGGAAACACTGATGACGGCCGTAACCCACATCGCCACGCTGTACCGGACACGGGAAACGTTGCCGCTGCGGACCCGCGTGCTCTTCACCTTCGGTGCGGTGGCCGCCCTGCATGCAGCCGCCGTCGTACTCCTGCTGGCCGGCAACGCCGCACCGGGCGGTTCGCAGGTGCTGACGTGGGGGCTGGTTGCCGCCGCCTACCTTGCCGGGGTGAAGCACAGCTACGACTGGGACCACCTCGCCGCGATCGACAACTCCACCCGAAAGTTCGTCGCCCAGCGGCAGGACCCGGTAAGCGTTGGGTTCGCGTTCAGCCTGGGCCACAGCTCGGTGGTCGCCTTGGCAGGCGTGCTGGTGATCGCAGGCGCCGCCGTGGTGGGCCAGTTCATGCAGGAAGGAACCACCGGGAACCTGGCGCTCGGTCTGATCGGGAGCGGTGTGTCCGGGTTGTTCCTGCTGGCCATGGGCCTGTTCAACGGTTCCGCCTTCGCCCGCGCGGCCCGCGCCTACCGACGGGCCCGGGCTGGTGCCGCCGTCGACCCGTTGGACTTGGAACCCCGGGGACTCGTGGCGCGGCTCCTCGCCAGGCCGCTGTCCAAAGTGCGGCGGCCCCGCAACATCTACGTGGTCGGTTTCCTGTTTGGGCTGGGCTTCGACACTGCCACCACCATCGGCCTTTTGATGATGACGACGGCGGCCTCGCTGGCCGGGGTGCCGCCGTTCGCCCTGCTCGCCCTGCCGCTGGCGTTCGCTGCCGCCATGACGCTTTGCGATTCGCTCAACGGCATGGCCATGATGCGGATGTACCGCTCGGCCCTGGATGACCCGCAGCGGAAACTGGGATTCAATGCCCTGGTCACCGGGATCTCGGCAGTGTCAGCGCTGTTCATCTCTGTGATTACGCTGGGCGGCTTCTTCAACGCCGCGTTTGCACTGGAGGACCCTGTGACGCTATGGCTGGGATCTGTCGATCTGGGTGAGGCCGGCCTGCTCCTGGTGGCCCTGCTGCTTGCTGTGTGGGCGGCCGGGACGGTGAAAGGGCGCGCCGCGGCCCGGACGCACAGCCAGGTCAGGCCGCGATCCGGCCCTTAACCTTCCGGTGCCGGCGGTTCTTGCCGGGTACGCTGCGGCCCGGTGCCCTTGAGCTTGACACCACCTGCTCGCCATCATGGACTGTGCTGTCCGCATGCACCTGCACCCCATGCTCAATCAGGACGCCGGAGCCGATGCGCGAGTGGCTGCCGATGTGCACGCGGTTTCCGATGACGGTGCCACGGCCAATGCGCACACCATCGCCGATCACCGTCCGGTCTCCAACCTTCGCATCGCGGTCGATCCAGCTGCCGTGCCCGATCAGGGAGCCCGATCCGACCCGGGCGCCGTGTTCCACGTACGTCATCCGGCCGATCCTGGCGCTTTCGGCAACGATAGCCCCGGGGGCGACGAGGCCGCCGCCGTTGGGATGGCGGGCATAGCGGGTGACCTTCCCGGCGTCGTCCTCGACTGATTCAAACTTGGTGCTCATTCAATCCCTCGTTAACGGGTGCAGTAGTTTACCGCACAGTAGGTTAACGGTCGGAAAGTCGCAGGGATTCCCGCGAATAGAGGCTTTGAGGACGGAAAAGGCGCGACGGCGGGAGGCCGCTGCAGGCGCCACCGGCCACTACGCTACGAGGTTGGCTGCGGCCGCGTCCATATGCTCGAGGATGGTCTTCCGGGCCAGGGAGGCGTCGCCGGTGTCGATGGCGGCGACGATGTCCTTGTGCCGGTCCACGCTCATGTTGCTGACGCCCTTTTCCAGGCCCGCGAACATGATGGACATCCGGATGGAGCCCTCCAGCGATTCCCAGGAGTGCAAAAGTGTTTCGTTGCCCGTCAGCCGGCAGAGGGTGCGGTGGAATTCGAGGTCCGACTCGATCCGGTCCTCCAGGCTTCCACTGGTGGCGCGGCTGAGGGCATTGCCGTGGAGAACGTCCTGGTGACGGACGACATCGCCAGCGCTCCGCCGTCGGAAACGGATAAGCGCCGCGGCATCGCCGGTGGCTTCACCGTCTTCAAAGTCATGGGCGCGGCCGCCGAACGTGGTGACAGCCTGGCAGAGGTGGTCCCCTGGGCACGCCGGACCCCGGGGCCATCTCGCTGGCCATGATCTTCGCTGTCATCGGTCGCCATGTCACCGGAGCTTTCGCGGCTCCCGCCCCGTCAGCCCGGAAATCAGCATGGGTTCAGCAGCTATGACCGCAGACATCAGTACAGGCAGGAACACGAAAAGACGAATCATGGGACTGCGACTCATCGTGGGCTCCGATGAAGCCGGAGTGGACTACAAGGACCGGGTCCTTGAGGACCTGCGGCAGGACCCGCGCGTCAGCGAGGTCATGGACATTGGAGTCAACCGCTCCGACGCCCCGGACGACTTCACCAGGCCCTACCCCCTAGTGGGAATCACTGCCGGAGAGATGATCCGGGACGGCGCCGCTGACCGGGCCATCCTCTTCTGCGGCACCGGAATTGGCGTGGCGATCGCCGCGAACAAGGTGGAGGGGATCCGTGCCACCGCCGCCCATGACTCCTTTTCCGTTGAACGCTCGATCCTCTCCAACGACTGCCAGGTCCTCACTATGGGCCAGCGTGTGGTGGGCATCGAACTCGCCCGCCGGCTGGCCAGGGAATGGATCGGCTACACCTTTGATCCGGCCTCGGCGTCGGCCGGCAAAGTGAAGGTCCTGACGGACTTCGAGGCCTGCTAGGCGCCCGGCATCAGGACTGAAAGGCGATGATGGAGGCATACCGTTACCGTGACTGGAGCCGCCTGGTCGGCACCCCAGTGGAGGTCCGGAAGGACTTTGAGCTCGTCCGGGCCGGCGTGGTGGACGATGCGATGGAGGACTCCTCGGCCATCTGGCTGGCCGCGGACGCCGCCGGTGGCAGGGCACTTTTTGCGGCCGCGGAGGGCTACGAGGTGTGGATCCGCCCCCAGGAGCTGGGCGGAAGGCTGTGCTACAAAATGGCCGCCGCGCTGCTGCCTGCCCGGCCCCGGCCCGCAGTCGAGGCCTAGCGGCAGGACTTCGATGGTTCCCGTGCGGATTGCGTTGTTCATAGTTGAGGCACCATGCCTTCACGGGGGTAGGCTGGAATGTACCCGTTCGGCAGTGAGCGGCCAGGACGTCCTTTGATGCACGTTTATGGCCTTTGCGCCGTCCGGGAGGGGGAGATCCTTTTGATGCACGCCAAAGCAGCACGTGACGAAGTTTTTGCTGACGTCGCACTCCATCTTCAGGACCTGGTCCTTGACAGTACTGATATTGAGCAGTTCCTGGGGGACCTGGCCCTGTATTGCGCCGCGAGGCTCAGCAGCCCCGGCAGGCAGCTCTACTGCGGTGTGGCAGTGGAGAGGAAAAAGAAGCCCACTGCGGCAGCCGGCAGCGATTCCTCCGTTCGAATACTGCACCAGCTTTTGGACAAGTACGGCGACGGGCCAGAGCTCACCGCCATGCGCGGGCCCGCCCCTGTGCTGGTCCCGGATGCCGGCAGGGAGAAACGGTGGCCCGAATACGCTGCAGCGCTCGTCCGGCAAGAGTTCTCTTCCGCTGTCAGTTTGCCGCTCGCGCTGGATGAGGACGCCAAGGGTGTCCTGAGCCTGTACTGCGGGCAGCGTCACGGTTTCAGCAGCGAGGACATCGCTGCCGCCCAGGCGTTTGCTGCCCAGGTTGCGAAAAGCCTCCGGGTTGCCCTGCGCATAGACAAGCTCCAGGATGTCAGGGACGGCATGAGCGCCGCCATGAAATCCAGGACCGTGATCGACCTGGCCACTGGTGCCATCATGGCCCAAAACCGGTGCAGCCAGCGCGAGGCTTTCAACGTCCTGCTGCTGGCGTCCAACACCCGTAACAAGAAGCTCAAGGACGTCGCAGCCGCGGTGATCGCGTCGGTGTCCGGCAGTTCGAAGACCTTTACGTACTTCGACGAGTAGATGCCACCTCGGCCGGCGGGCATCACCTCGGCGAGGAGGTGCCCGGCGAGTCTGAACGGGGCCCGGTGACGTGGGAATCGCTGAACGGTGCCCGCCCGGGCAGCCCGGCTGCAGAACAGTGCTCGTTGACCGCCTGGGCCAAAGTGTCACGTTCCTTGGGCGGGAGGGCTGAAAGCCCGGCGCTGTAGTTCCTGATGTCCTGCTCGGAGGCATCGCCGCCCAAGGCTATGTGTTCCAGCCACAGCTGGCCGAGGTCCAGGCCGTGCTCCTGTATGACGGCACCGGTCAGAGCCTGCTGGTCCACTTCATCCATCGTCGCGTCCTTCCCTGGGATCCGGCTTTCCGTTGCAAATTCGGAGCCGGGCGGCAGGTGGATGGGTGCAGAAATGTATTTTTTTTTGCGGCTGCGGAAAGGGGTGGCCGCGCGGCCGCCGCAGGCCTTCACCGGCCGGCCGCAAGCAACCTTTCGCCTTTGGCTTGCTGGCGAAAGCGGCGGGGAGCCGCTTCCGTCTCGGGCCTGCCCTAGGACTCGCACTCCTTGCAGTACTTCTTGCCGTCCTTTTCCCTGGCGAGCTGGCTGCGGTGGTGGACCAGGAAGCAGGACATGCAGGTGAACTCGTCGGACTGAACCGGAACTACCTGGATCAGGAGTTCCTCGTTGGAGAGATCCGCCCCGGGCAGTTCGAAGCTGTCCGCGAGCTCGGTTTCGTCGACGTCGGCAATTGCCTCCCTCCGGCCCGACTTTTCGGTCTTCAGCTCCTCGAGGCCGATATTCGGCTCTTCCTCGGGCGTCACCCGCGGAGCGTCGTAATCAACTGACATTGATGCATTTCTCCTGTCGGCTGCTGTGCTGTCCATCCTGAACAGAGCGGGAACACGGAGTCCCCAAGGGTTATTCCCCTTCGAGTTAGGTATACTGGTCTAACTACTTTTTCGTCCCTAGGAGCAGATACCGTGTCCTCTCCAGAACCGGGCCCGTCGAAACCAAGGGCCCGCGTGCTGCTGCTTAATGCTGCGGCGCGGCTCTTCTATGCGCAAGGGGTAGGGGCAACGGGCATCGACACCATTACCTCCGAGGCCGGCGTGGCGAAGAAGAGCCTCTACAACAATTTCGCCTCCAAGGCCGAGCTGGTGGCTGCCTGCCTTGACGCCCGGCACCAGGAATGGCTGGAACTGTACCGCCGGCGGCTGGACAGCGCGCGCACTCCCCGTGAGGGCGTGCTGGCAGTCTTCGACGCGTATACCGACCATGCCCACCTCGCGTACCAGGACGGGTTCAGGGGCTGCGGCCTGCTTAACGCTGCGGCGGAACTCCCCGCCGGCGCACCGGGTCGGCAGGTGGTGCGCCGGCACAAGGAAGAGGTTGAGGAACTGCTGGCCGGGCACGTGGCTGAGCTGCTGCCGGGGAAGGAAGAGCGCGCTGCCCGGCTTGCCCGGCACCTGGCTTTCCTGCTTGAGGGCGCCATGGCCCGGGCCGGCCTTGAGGGTAATGACGAGCGGCTGAAAGATAGCCGGGTTATGGCTGTACAGCTGATGGAGGGGTTGTGAACGTGGCTGGGGGATCCGCGAATGCGCCGCTCTGGGGTGCCCTGTGCGTGGTGGCGGCTTCCGTGCTGTGGGGCACCACGGGTACTGCTGCAACTTTCGCGCCTTCCGTGAGTCCGCTGGCCATCGGAGCTGTTGCGATGGGAATCGGAGGTTTGCTTCAGGCGTTGTATGCGGTCAGTGCCATTGCCGGGCAGTGGCCCGGCCTGCTGGACCGCTGGCGGCTGGTATTCTTCGGTGCTGCCGCGGTGGCTGTCTATCCGCTCGCTTTTTACAGTTCGATGCGTTTGTCAGGGGTGGCCGTGGGCACCGTGGTTTCCATCGGCTCGGCCCCGGTGGCCGCCGCCCTCGTCGAGCGTTTTGCGGACGGCAAGCCGCTCACCCGCCGTTGGATGGCAGGAGCTCTTTTGGGGGTCACGGGAGCGGCGCTGTTGTCCTTCACCAGCCACGGACCCGAAGGTTCCGCTTCCGCCGCGAATCCCTGGCTGTCCCTGGCGGGAATAGGACTGGGCCTGGTGGCGGGCGCGACGTATGCCCTCTATTCCTGGGCGGCGCACCGCCTGATTGGGGGCGGGGTTTCATCACGGGCGGCGATGGGGGCTGTCTTCGGGCTCGGCGGGTTCCTGCTGATGCCCGTGCTCGCCCTGACCGGCCGGCCACTGCTGGATTCGTGGACCAATTTCTCCGTGGGAGCCTACATGGCGCTGGTGCCGATGTTCGCCGGGTACGTCCTGTTCGGCTGGGGCTTGGCGAGGATCCGGGCCAGCACCGCCACCGGGATTTCCCTGCTGGAAACGGTCGTGGCGGCAGTCCTTGCGGTCCTCGTGGTGGGTGAGCGGCTGCCGCTGCCCGGCTGGCTTGGCGCCGCCGTCGTAATCCTAAGCCTGTTCATCCTGACGCCGCGGCAGTCAGGCGGCAGGCCGCTCCCGCCGCCTGCCCCGGCCCGGGAAAGGCTTGCCGAGCAGCAGTCCGGTGCCCAGTCCCACCAGTGAAAAACCCAGGACCACCAGGGCGATGATCTGGCCGCTGGCGCCGGCAATAAGCAGCACCAGCCCCATCAGGGAGGCGAGCGCTCCAAAAAACAGGTCCGCCCTGAACCGGGGCGCCGGGTAGCCGGAGAGCAGCTCCATGGCCAGATGGGGATCGTCAGCGATCAGCCCCAGCTCCAGCTCTTTGAGCAGTCTCCGCTCCTCTTCGGACATTGGCATTGGATGCCCCTGAATTTCATGAGAAGGGATATCGGTATTGACCGTAGGAGTCCAGCTTCCCTGAGTCAAGAGCCTGGGGCGGCGTCACTCCCGGACATCGTAGCGCAGTTGATTTTCGAGGACCCGGACGCCCTGGGTGGGAACGTGCGGCACGGCCTTGGCTGGCGGCATCAGGTGTTCAACGGGGACTTTCGCGATCAGCATGCAGTGGTCCGCCACGAGTCTGCGGTGGCACCGCCACCATAGGGTTTCACTGCACATGATGGCTGTCCGGGCGGTTTGCGCTGCAGCAATCAGCTCCGTCACGGCCGCGGTGAAGTCAGCCGAACGCATGTAGGCGGCGTAGGCCCTGAAGGATTCATTGCGCAGCGCAGTATCCGGGGAATCAGGAGGGAGCTTGCGGAAACCGCCCAGCCGCTGTTCCCAGCGGTAGCTGATTCCCGCGTCGGGAAGCCACTGCGCCATCAGGTCTTTGCCGAAATGCGGATGCTTCCTGCTGCCCGGCCCGATCCGTACATCCACCAGCGAGGCGACGCCGGCAGCTTTCAGCAGTGAGGCAAATTCGGCCTGGGAAGCAGTGCCGTGACCGACGGTAAGAAGGGACCTCACCCTCATCATGATAGGCAGGCAGGCGGGCGGTGGCTGCTGAAGCAGCCGTTCCTATCGAACGCCCGCCCGGGGAAGGCGGCTACCGCCGTCGCAGTTCTGCGAACTCGAGGGAAGGGACGATGGCGCCGGCGTCGCGCTCCATGAAGTTGGTGCCCGGGGGAACTACGTCATCGATGGCATCGAGGACGGCCTCGCTGAGCCGGACATCCGCTGCCCGCAGGTACGCCTGCAGGTGTTCCTCGTTGCGGGGCCCGATAATGACGCTGCTGATGGCCGGGTGGGTCAGGGCGAAGCCCATGGCAAGTTCCACCAGCGGCAGTTCGAGCTTGTCGGCCAGCCTGGCCAGCGCATCCGCGGCCCGGAGTTTGCGTTCACTGGAAGGACCGGAGATGTCGTAGCGGCCGGGGAGCGAATGAACTTTGGTGGCGGCCTTGCCTGCCTCAAGGGTGAAATTGCCGGACAGCCAGCCGCCGGCCAGCGGCCCGTAAGCCAGGACTCCAAGCCCGTACTGCTGCGCAATGGGCAGCACATCGCGTTCGTTGCCGCGTACCAGCATGGAGTATGGCACCTGGTTTCCCAGGGGCGGGATCAGGTGGTTGGTGGTGGCCAGCCACTGCGCCTCCACCAGTTGGGCCGGGGTGAACACCGAGGTGCCGTAGTAAAGGATCTTTCCCTGCCGGATCAGGTCATTGAGGGTGGTGATGGTTTCCAGTACGTCCGTGTTGTAGTCGGGACGGTGCGCCTGGTAGAGGTCAATCCTGTCCGTCTGCAGCCGCCGCAAACTGCCTTCGACTGCCTGCATAATCCAGCGCCGCGAGTTTCCCGAGTGTGCCGGGTTGGAGTTCATCTGGCCGTGGAACTTGGTGGCAAGGAAGACGTCATCACGCCGGCCGCGCAGCGCCCTGCCCACCACCTGCTCGGACTCGCCCTGGGAGTAGACGTCCGCGGTGTCGACGGCGGTGATCCCGGCATCCAGCGCCGCGTGGATGATGCGGATGCTCTCCTCCGCCCCGGTAGGAGCGCCCTGCCGGGCGCCGCCTTGGCTGCCGCTGCCCTCGCCGAAGTTCATGGTGCCCAAGGTGAGAGGGCTGACGGGGGTGCCCGACCGCCCGAACACCCGCAGTTCGCTGAGGCTCATGCCGGTTTCCTCCCGTTGCGTTCGCCGCTGATGCCCTTGATCGTGTTGAGGCTACACAGCCTGACGGTGCCGCGGCAGATACTTGCCTTAGTCCTTCTCTTTTCTTCGCATGGAGTAACTCAGGAGCCCGGGATGACGAAGTGTGGCGCGCTGCGCGTCCGCTGTTCCCGCTTATTGGGGCAACGGCATCCATGCTGACAATGCAATGGAACTGGGGGGCCCCGCTCAGCAAGGCGTCCTGCCACCGGCCCGCCACCCACTGCCCGTGGGAAGGAACTCCTTCATGAAGGGGCAAAAGATCGCTGAGGCCAGCAGTGTTTGAACCGACCGCGCCACAGCGCGGGTTTCGTCCCGGCGCCGCCCTGCAATAATCTGAACCAACGGTTGTGCGCGGGGGTGCAGGCGCCCGGTACAACAGGCAGCACTGTAAGTTCGGGGCACATCACACCAGACGAGGCGGACACGCATGACGGCTTCAGACCAGCAGCACCCACAACAAGCAGGGATGCCGGCCGATCCGCCGGGTGCTCCTGCCGCCTCCCAAGCTGCCTCCGCAGCCGTTAATCCGCACCTGCTCCAGAAACTGGCGGACGCCCATGGAGTAGGCACCTCCTTCCAGGGCTGGGACGGGCTGCCGCACACAGTGGCCGAGGAGACCCTGATCAAGGTCCTTGCCGCATTGGGCGTTCAGGCTGCCACGAACCAGGCCATTGAGGCCGCCCTGGTGGAAGCGGAGCTGGCTCCCTGGCGGCGGATGCTGCCTCCCGCCGTCGTGATCATGCAGGGCGAGCCCGCGCTGGTTCCGGTCCACGTGGCCGACGGCGCCGCAGTAAGCCTGGCCATCGCCCTTGAAGACGGCGCCACCGTTGATGCGGTCCAGCAGGACGTCTGGGAACACCCTGTGGAGGTCGACGGGAAATCCATCGGCCGTGCCACCTTCCCCCTTCCCGAGGACCTGCCGCTCGGCTGGCACACCCTTCAGGCCGAGTCCGGGGGCGTGACCGCGTCCGCCACTCTGGTGGTGACCCCGCGCCGGCTGACCACTGCGGAAGCCCTCGAACAGCGCCGCGGCTGGGGGTTGGCCACGCAGCTCTACTCCGTCCGCTCCAAGCGCTCCTGGGGGATCGGTGATTTTGCCGATCTGGCTGACCTTGCCGCCCTCAGCGGAGTCCGCGGCGCGGACTACGTACTGGTGAACCCGCTGCATGCCGCCGAACCGGTCCCGCCGGTGCAGCCCTCGCCGTACTCACCCTCCACCCGCCGGTTCTTCAACCCGCTGTACATCCGGGTCGAGGCCATCACTGAGCTGGCGTACCTGAAGCCGCGCCGGCGTGCCACGGTGGAAAAGCTTCGCGAGGAGGTTTCCGGGCTGAACAAGGAGGGCGGCCGGCTCGATCGCAACGCCGTCTATGGGGCCAAGCTTGAGGCCCTGGAAATGCTCTACCACACACGCCGTTCCCCGGCCCGCCAGGCGGCCTTCGAGGAATTTTGCCGCGCCTCCGGCCCGGGACTTGACGATTTTGCCCTCTGGTCCGCGCTCCGGGAGGACCTGGCGCCGGACGATCCGCTGTGGACCGACCCTGCCCGGGCTCTGGGCAGTCGGGAAGCGGAGTCGCTGAGGAAGAAACTTGCCGACCGGATCGGGTTTCACCGGTGGCTGCAGTGGATCTGCGATGAGCAGCTGGAAGAGGCCCAAAAGGTTGCGCTGCGTTCCGGCATGCGGCTGGGCGTTGTGCACGATCTTGCCGTTGGCGTGGACCATAGCAGTGCCGACGCCTGGACCCTGCGCGGCGTTCTGGCCCCCGGGACCAGCGTTGGCGCCCCGCCGGACATGTACAACCAGCAGGGCCAGGACTGGGGACAGCCGCCGTGGCACCCGGCGCGCCTGGCCGAGGCCGGCTACCAGCCCTTCCGGAACATGCTGGCTACCGTTCTCCGGCATGCCGGCGGCATCCGCGTCGACCACATCCTCGGCCTGTTCAGGCTCTGGTGGATCCCGCTCGGAAACGCGCCCGGTGATGGTGCCTATGTGCGCTACGACCACGAAGCCCTGATCGGCATCCTGGCCCTGGAGGCCCAGCGTGCCGGGGCGGTGGTGATCGGCGAGGACCTGGGCACATTTGAGCCATGGGTGCGTGACTACCTTGCTGCCCGCGGCATCCTGGGGACGTCCATCCTGTGGTTCGAGTACGACGGCGATTCCCCCCTTGCGCCCGAAAAGTACCGGACGCAGGCCCTCGCGAGTGTCAACACCCATGACCTCCCGCCCACCGCGGGCTACCTCGCCGGCGACCATGTGGCGCTGCGCAGCCGCCTCGGGCTCCTCGAACGGTCCGAGGAAGAGGAGCGGGCCGAGCACAACGCCTCTTTGGAGAAGATGCTTGCGCTCGTGCGGGAGCGCGGCTACCTGCCCGGGAAAGCGGCGAGCGGGCCGGCAGAGACGGAAGAGCAGACCATCGAGGCCCTGCACCTCCTGCTCACCCAGACGCCGTCGGTCCTGCTCGGTGTCGCCCTGGTGGACGCGGTGGGGGAGCGGCGGGTCCAGAACCAGCCCGGCACCACCGAAGCTTTGTATCCGAACTGGCAGGTGCCGCTGGGCGGACCCGACGGCATACCCGTGTTCCTGGATGACCTCCCCGCCAACGCGCGGTTCAACTCCTTGTTGGCGGCGGTGGAGGGAGCCCTGCACCGGTAGGCGCACGGGACGGCTGCCAGTCGAGCCCGCTGTTCATGCCGGCGCGTTACCGGGCGGGCACCAGCGCGGTAGGTGATGGTGTTTCCACGTTGTGGATACTGGGGCCGGGAAGGCCGGTGGCGGGATCGAGGGCAAAAGTGGCGACGTTGTCTGACCGCTCGTGCGCCACGTGCAGCCAGGTCTCCCTTACCAGGTGATGCCGGGGCCAGTCACCGCCGCTGGGGAAGTCCTTGACGGGTATCAGTTCCGTTCCGTCGCCGCCGACCTCCAGCACACTGATGATGTTGGACCCGCGGACACCCGCGTAAGCGTAGTTGCCCCGGGCATTGAGGCAGATCTCAGCAGCGGAATCGTCCGGAGTGCTGCCACCGGATGTGGCCGGTCCCCGGAAGACCAGTTCGAAGGTGCCCGCCTCCGGTCTGACAATGAACACTTCAACGGAGTACTCCGACACTACGAAGACGTGGCCGCTGTGGTGCTGCACCAGGTGGCGGGGGCCGCTGCCAAAGGGCAGGGCCACCTCGTGGTCGGCTACCAGGCCTGTCGCAGGGACGTAGTTCCAAATCCGCAGGGTGTCGTGGCCCAGATCGGTCGTCATCACTCGGCCGTCCGCCAGCATCAGGCTGGCGTGCGCCCGGCTCTGCCTCGGCTCGCCGGGGTTCACGATGGCGTGCGGGTCCACGGACGGCGCCGCAGGGAATCGGTCCTTCAGGGCGCCGTTGGCATCCAGTTCGTAGAGCAGGACTTGGCCGTCTCCCCAGCACGCAGCGGTGACGGAGCGGCCCTGCGGGTCAACGGCCACGTGGCACGTTGCATCTCCCGCGGGCTGCGGCTCTCCTAAGGGTTCCAGACCGAAGTCGCCAGTGCGGCGGTAGGCGCGCACCATTTTGCGCTGCTCGGCCACCGCGTACACGACGGGCAAGGTGGGATGGACGGCGAGGAACGACGGCGAATCTGCCTTGACAGCGGTCCCCAGCCATTCAAGGCTTCCGTCCTCATGCTCAGCGAGGGCCCCGATGCCCTCGGCGCGGCCCCCTCCATCGGGGGTATAGGTACCGGTCCAAATAATTGCCTGCTGGCCAGGGGATGTCATAGTTTCCATCCTGCCAACAAAGTGACCTTAAGCGGAGGAACTGCGCACTAGCATCGGAATTCACGCCGCCAGCACGGGGATTGAATGTGCGGAACATGGGCGCCTATGCCGGGGGAACCCTGTTGTGAGCGGCCGTTCCGCGTGCCCTTTTCCGTGTTTATGGTTGCTGCAGTGTTTTCGCGGAAGATGAGGCACGCCTCCTGCTGGCTGAGGCGCCGCACCGAAGCAGCTCTTGATGCGTGGGTGGACCGCCGGGTGCTGGACGGCACTGTCGTGGTCGCCTCTCATCCGGCGGGCTCGCCGGGACGCTAGGCGGCTCACCGGTGGCTGGAGGCCTCTCACCTTTGGCTTCCGCCTGACCGGGATCTGGGGTTGCCCCTCGTGATTCTCGCTCCCTGCGGTTGGCTCCGGCGCAGGCGGTTCTCGAGTTACCAGTTCACCATCTGATGGGCGTCCCTGCACTGAGAACGGCACGCCGTAGTCCGACACTCGCTGATTCCCCGGGTATTGCGCTTACTCCAACTTCCCGGGTGGTGGGGGTGTTTTGAAGTAGTGGTTTTGTTGGGGTTTTTGGTGCGGGTCGATGTGTGGTGGTGGTGTGTACCAGGGGGTGTGGTTGCGGATGGTGATGGTCCATTGTTCTTTGTGGATGAGGTGATGGTGGTGGGTGCATAGGAGAACGCCGTTGTCGGTGGTGGTGAATCCGCCGTGTGACCAGTAGGTGATGTGGTGGGCTTCGCACCAGGGCGCGGGGATGGTGCAGTTGGGGAAGGTGCAGCCTTGGTCGCGCGCGGTGAGGGCGAGGCGTTGGGCTGGGGTGAAGAGCCGGGTTTTGCGTCCGAGGTCCAGGATTTCGCCGTGGCTGCCCAGCAATGCGGGGATGATGTCGGCGTCGCAGGCGATTTTGCGCAGGGTGGCTGCGGCCACGGGTCCGGTGAAGACGAAGTTTCCGGTTCCGGGGTGGTGGTTGAGGCGGGGGAGGAGGTCCCGATGGTTGATGGTGGCGATGATCTGGGGGCGATTGCCGCCGGTGGTGGGGAGAGTATGGGTGGCCAGGGCTGCTTTGACGGCGCCGATGATGCCGTCGAGTTGTTTTTGGGACCGGGTGCGGCGGTCGAGTTCCGGGTTTTTCTCGCTCCATATCCTGCTCTCGGTGGTGGTCCGGGCAGCAGTGGTTGAAACCCCAGGCGCACCTGTGCGGCCATAGTTGCCCTCGCCGCTTGCGGGGCTGCTGGCATCGTTGGTGGTTTCGGTTTTGGTGCGGGGGTTGGTGGCCGCGTTCATGGCGGTGAGCAGGTGTTCGTATTGGTCTGTGGTGGCGAAGATTTCCAGGTGGTGCAGGCCGTGGCGGGGTTTGCGGATGAAGGCGCCCTGGGTGTGGCGGAGGGCTTCTTCGCTGGGTTCGGTGCCGTCTGCGTCGATGGTGTCGGTCCAGCGCTGGGCGAGGCGGGCGACGAAGTCGGGGTCGGCGGTGGCAGCGGTGGTGGTGAGGTCCTGTTCGATCCGGTCAAGGTTCTCGGCGCTGGTGCGGTGCTGGAGCCGGTCCAGTGTCGCAGTGATGATGGTGCCCGCGTACGAGGACACCACCGGCGCTACGACGCCCGTGCCGGTAGCTGTTTCTGTGGCTGTCTCTGTGGGTGCTGGAGTGAGGGCGGCGGCGAGGTGTGGCCTGGCCGGTGGGATGGGCTGGCCAGTCAGGCTGGTGCCAGGCAGGACCTGTTGGGCCAGGGCCAGACGGCGGCGGGCTTCACGCAGAGGTATCCGGAGCCGGAGCCGAAGGAACTCCGCGGTGTTCCTGCACCCGTCATCAGTTGGCGAGGGCACCACCGCGCCGGTGCTGTCTGCCGGAATCCCGGCGGGAACGGGTGCTGCGCTGCCTGCCTCTCCCGTAGGGGCTGCCGCTGCGGCCGGCCCCGGCCAGTCGGTGTCTGTTTCGTCCAGGCGTTCGCTCCCGTTGTCCCACCCCGTAACCCAGCCGCGGGAACGGCTGGAACGCGCCGCCTCCGCGGCGGCAACCGCCTCGCGACGGGTCCGGTCTACGGTTCCGGCAGCGAGCAGTTGGAGGTACTCCGCGGCCCGCGAGAACTCCTCCGCCTGTCCGGCGAAATGAGACGCCTCCACATAATCGGCGGCAGCAAGGGCCGCCGGCGCGGCAGCAACAGCTGAGGCCAAGAGCCCGGTGATCGCCCCAAGGCTGGTGGCTCCGCTGGGAGCGGCCTTGGTATTCATTGGGAGCGGCCGATTTGCACTTGCTGCCGCTTGGGAGTGGGATGCTGTGGCTTCCGGATGGGCCGCGGCGGCTTTGGCAGGAGACTCTGCGGCTTGGGAGACGGAAGCGACACCCTCCGAGGCGGCAGTATCCGAGTCCGCCGGCAGATAGCGGGAGTAGCGGGCCAATCCTTCGGGTGCGGGATTGTCACCCCGAGAGCCGGCGCGGGTGAGTAGGGCAGTAGATCTGCCGTACTCCCCGAACTGATCCCCGGTGGCTTCCATAACCCAATTCTGGCGCAGGGGGAGACAAAACTTGGTGGCAGGAAGGGCTATGTGGATAAGTCCGGTTGACCGTGAAGGCCGCGACAACACTTCGGGATGACAGGCGCACTGAGTGTAGACGAATTCCGCCTTGAACGCCGGAAACGCCGCTGGCCGCCGCGTCCCCCAAGGATCGCGACGGCCAGCAAAACTATCCAGTTGTAGCACAGGCGGAGGGTTTTCCCGCTGTCAAGCGGCGGCCCAGCCGTCCTGCACCATGTGTTCTACCTCTGCTAGGGCTTTGATTCTGGTTCGTCAGAGGTGCCCAGGTTCAGCGTTTCGGGGTGGGTGCTGTGGGCTGGGATGTGATCCTCGCCCAAATCTCCGGCGTCGTTCAGCGTGCCGGAGGTCCCTGCAGCTGACGTCCCAGCGGCGGAGGTACCGGCAGCAGGCGTACCCAGCGTGGCAGACGTCCCGAGAGTATCGGTGGTGCCGGCGGTGCCGGTCGTGCCGAAACCGCCGGACGCGCCCGTGGTGCTGGTGACGGGGGTGCCACCCGTTGTGTCGTCGTCGGACGTTGAAGACTTGCTGCCGCCGGAAGAGCCCTCGCGGTGCATCGCTGAGCCCAGGACGGTGCCTGCCCGCCGGGCGGCCTCGCTCAGCTGGTCAGCAACCTCGGGCGCCTTTTCCTTGATGGCTTCCGTAGCAACAGCCACTTTGTCCTGAACGGGTTTGCTGTCCCAGATACCAGCTGCCCGTGCCTTGAGTTTGTCGTACGCAGCTCGGCCGGACCGTGATCCGAGGACGTACCCTGCGGCAATTCCAACACCCAAAAGAAGCTTGTTTTTCACGTTGAACTCCTGCTCCGTGAGAAGGTTTCCAATCCGGGCCAAGTGGTCCGGGAAAGTGAAAACCGGCCTGGGGATGATGTCCCCAGGCCGGTTTCCTGGCTTGCGCGCAGAGTTAGCCGCGCACGCCGCGCTTGGTGATCATGCCGTACACCAGCAGCACGATAAGTGCGCCACCGATGGCCAGCAGCCACGTCTGCAGCGAGAAGAACTCCTGCAGTCCGCTGCCGAAGATCATTCCTCCGATCCAGCCGCCGAGGAGTGCTCCCACAACGCCGAGCACGAGGGTGATGAGCCAGCCGCCACCCTGCCTGCCCGGAAGGATCGCCTTAGCGATCGCACCAGCAATAAGTCCGAGAATCAGAAATGCAATAAATCCCATTTTTCGTTCCTCTTCCTAAGTAAAGGAGGCCACCGGATCCCGGCGGCACTTCATCCTTCTGCCTCAATAGTAATCATGCTTACTATCTTTTTGCCAACCCCGGGAAAGACAAAAAGTGCAGTTCAGGCTTCTTTCAGTGCCCAGTGACGTCGGAATCAATGCCGGCACCGGGACCCTCGTCCAGGATCGCCATTTCCGCGAGATCCTGCGGATCCAGGGAGAAATCGAAGATGTCCAGATTTTCCCTCATGCGCTCCGCATTGGCCGTTTTTGGAATCGTTACAATTCCGTTCTGTACGTGCCACCGAAGGACCAGTTGGCCGGGTGTTTTGCCGTGCTTTTCGGCCAATTGGGACAAGATGGGGGCGCTGAGCAGGGCGGCGCCGGATCCTCCCAACGGACTGTAGGACTGCGTAAGAATTCCATGCTTCTCGTGGAACTCCCGATCAGCCAGGCGGGTAACGGCAGGGGTTAACTGGATCTGGTTGACGGCCGGGACCACCTCTGTTTCGGCCATCAGCCGCTCCAGATGCGCTGGCTTGAAGTTGGAGACACCAATGGAACGCACCTTCCCTTCAGCCTGGAGCCGCTCGAACGTTTTCCATGTGGAGATGTATTCACCGCGGGCGGGCAGGGGCCAGTGGATCAGCAGCAGGTCTACATAGTCCAGCCCCAGCCGCTCCAGTGAGCCCTGCAGGCCCTCCACCGCCCTGTCGTTCCCCTGGAAATCGCCGTCAAGCTTGGTGGTGATGAACAACTCTTCACGCGGCAGTCCGCTGGCCCGGATACCGTTGCCCACCCCCTGCTCGTTGCGATACTTCACGGCAGTATCAATGTGCCTGTAGCCGGCTTCGAGGGCCTGGACGACGGCGGTGGCCACCTGATCGTCGTCCAGCGGCCAGGTGCCGAGGCCCACTTGGGGGATGGAGTAACCGTCATTGAGCTTGATCAGCGGTGCAAGTGTCATCTCAATAGTTTCTCCCGTAGGGCGGCGCCGTCCTAGCCCTCAAATGCCCGCAGAATATTACCGGCGTTGTATTCCAGCGCCACGCGAGCGGTGACGGAGACGGCGTCCGGGCCTTTCTGCTGGCCCAGGAAATCCACGAAACGCTGGATGGCCTGTGCGGCCTTTTCGGATTCCCCGTCGGCAACCGCCTTCGAGGCCTGCTTGATGCCCGCACCAAGCTGGCTGGCCACTGGCCCGGCCACGTCCCCTGACTCCACCAGGTCTTCCAGTACATGCTCCAGGGCCTTCACGCTGCCGGGAAGCCACGCCGCGCGCAACGGAACGTCAGCGAAGTCCATGTCCGACGCCAGGTAAAAGTCGGTGTAGGACGGCTGGTTGTAGCTGGTGTTCTGCCGGGCCACTTCCGCTCGGTACTGCGGATCGTGCATAAGGGTGTACAGCTTGTGGCTGGTTACCTCGGTGCTCATGAACATCCGCAGGGCCGAGCTGTCAGCCGTGCGCACCAGCATCTCCTCGCGCCAGTCGCCCACTACGTCTGCCACCAGGCTGGGGTTGCCCTTGGTGTCGTTGTTGGTGCGGGTGCCTGTAGCGGTGAGGAGCCTGCCGCGCTTCCAGTCGTCGATGCTGGGCGCCTGCTCCCTGGAGCCGTAGATGATCTGCGTGGTCATGTCGGCAGCCCACTTGATGCTCATGTTGGTGCCGGGGATGGTGGTGGAGATCTTGTCGCCGTCGGCTGACTGCATGCCAATGGCCCAGTTCTCGATGCCGGGAACCGCAGGATCGACGTCGCCGATCATGCCGCGGCCGGTGTCCCTGCCGGAGTAGGCGCCGAACAGCACCTCGCCCGAGGCGGCATCACGCATGGCGTAGCCGTAGGGAGCGTAGGTTCCGCCTTCATGCACTGTGAAGATTTCCTTGCCCGGCCGGGCGGGATCGATGTCCGTGACGTGCATGGCGTCGCCGTGTCCCAACCGTGCCTCCGTGCCGGGTGCCGCGCTGCCGGCAGGCAGCGTGTCGAACGAGCTGTACAGTACTGATCCGTCGTCGTCGATGGTGGCGGAGCCGTAGACGATCTCCTGCTTGCCGTCACCGTCCACGTCCGACGCGCTGAGGGAGTGGAAACCCTGCGTCGTGAGCTTGCCGTACTCGGGATCGGTGCCGTCACGGCCGTGGGGAGAGTCGTTGAACGGGTTGGTCATGGGCGTCCAGCCGGAATCGATGTTCCAGACGGAGGAGAGGCTGGTGCCGTCCCAGGTATAGCTGGCCATGGCGGTGCGGGTGTAGTAGCCGCGGGCGAAGACCGCGGCGGGCTTCTTGCCGTCAAGGTAGGCGACGCCGGCCAGGAACCTGTCCACGCGGTTACCCGGCTCGATGCGGGCCATCGCGTAATCGCCCCACATGAGGCCGTCGTCGTGCCTGCCTGGCTCGTAGGCGACGGTCTGGAGTTCCTTGCCGGAGGCGCCTTCAAACACCGTAAGGTACTCGGGGCCGGACAGGATGAAGCCCTCGAAGGCGCGCAGGTTATTCCGGCCGCTGCGCGAGGGAGCGTACACGTCCATGAAGTGGTTGGCGAGTGCCTCGGCGTCAGCCTGGGACAGCGGGTACTGGTACTGGGGCGCGATCCCGAAGGCTTCCTCCAAGGTGGCGGGCCAGTTGCCGGCCTTCACCTCCGGGTGAGCGCTCCAGCCCTGGAACATCTTCACGATGTGTTGGTGGTAGTCGGCCGCGCTCATCCGGTAATCGTCGGTGTTGGAGTAGCCGGCGTCGATGTCCGACTGCAGCAGCGAGATGAAGTTCTCGGAGGCAACCTGCCCGTCTGGGGTGTAGCTGGTGCTCTTGGTCCCCGGAGCGGTTTTCATCATCATCTCGGCCCGGCCGTCGCCGTCGAAATCGTTCACCAGGAGCTGGGTGTAGTGCGCGCCGGAACGGATGTTGACGCCCAGGTCGATGCGATGAAGCAGGGTCCCATCAGCCCTGTAGGTGTCCACGTAGGTGTTGCCCGTGTAGCCCACCTGCGAGACGTCCTTGGAGTTGTTCGGGTCCCACTTGACGATGAACTCGTACTGGCCGTCGCCGTCGACGTCTCCCACGGATGCGTCGTTTGCGTTATAGGTGTATGCCTGCCCTGCAGGAGTCATGCCGTCGGCCGGCTTCTTCAGCGGGATGTCCTTGAAGTTGCCGCCCCAGGAGGTGGTGCTGGCACTTGCGTCCACTTCAGCACCTTCGACGACGGCGCGCACCTGGTACTGCGACGTGGCGGTGCCGGAAGCATCCAAAAAGTTGGTGCTGTCAGTGACGGTCGCCAGCTTCTGCCCGTCGCGGTACACGTTGAAGTCCGTGCCCGTGAGTCCAATGGCGGAAGAGCCGGACGCTTCGTGGCCAAGGAGGCGCCAGCTCAGGAAAACACCTTCCGACGTTTTGGCGGCGACAAGGCCGCGGTCCAGGTGGTCCAGCTGGACGGCGGCACCGCCGGGTTTGGGAGAACGTTCGACGGCGGTCGCAGGGGCGGCGAGGCAGCCTACGGTAAGTGCCATACCGACGGCGGCGACGGACAGAAGGCGTACGGGATTGCTCCTCGGATTCATCAGTGAATCCTTTCAATTCAAAAGTGGGAAAACGCTTCCCAGACAACCTAGTGGGGGAGGGGGCGGAAGACAAGCCTTGCGGCCGGGACGGAAAGAAGGTATCTGGAACGTTCTAGAGATGGCGGGAAACACCGATAGCCCGCCGCGGTGGCAGCCCATTGATCGGCTGCACCACGGCGGGCTGGTGGATCTTTAGAAGGCGCTAATCTCAGGAGGCGCTGGGGCGGGCCCACTCCGTCAAACGGTCGCTCAGCTGCATGAACTGCTGGTCCACCACCTGAAGTCCAGGGTTGGCGTCGTACCACTGCACAATTTCGCGGGCACCGTCGGCGAACGGGATGGTTGCGCAGTAGTCCGGCACCAGCGACTTGATCTTCGCGTTGTCGAAGACCACTGAGTGGGAGCGGTCGCCCAGCAGGTTTGCCCCGAGCTCTGCGCTGTGGGCTGCTATGGTCTCGGATGCCACGTGGACCAGTTCGGGTTCGGGGACACCGGCTGCCCGCGCAAACAGCCGATAAATCTGGTTCCACGGCAGGTACTCGTCGGAGGTGATGGTGTAGCTTTCACCCACCGCCTGGGGCCTTCCGAGCAGCCCCACGAAGGCTTTGGCGAAGTCCTTGCTGTGTGTCAGTGTCCAGAGGGACGTGCCGTCTCCGTGTACCAGCACAGGCAGGCCGGCGCGCATGCGGTGAATGTCCGTCCAGCCGCCCACCATGGCGATCTTGGTGCGGTCATAGGTGTGCGACGGACGTACCACGGTGAGGGGGAAGTCCTGCTCCCGGTATGCCTCATAGAACAGTTCCTCGCAGGCGATCTTGTCCCGTGAATACTGCCAGAACGGGTTCTTCAGCGGAGTGGATTCCCTGATCGGCAGCCGCGTTGGCGGCTTCTGGTAGGCGGAGGCGGAGCTGATGAACACATACTGGCCCGTTCTGCCGGCGAAGAGGTCCAGGCTGGCCTTGGCCTGGTCCGGGGTGTAGGTGATGAAGTCCGTGACGGCGTCGAATTCACGCCCGGCCAGCGCGGCGTGGACGGCGGACGGGTCCCGCACGTCTGCAGTGAGGACTTCCGCTCCGTCCGGGACCGGCCTTGTGGACCAGCCCCGGTTGAGCATGGTCAGCCGGTGCCCCAACGCGACGGCGCGTTCTGCCGCCGCCGCGCTGATGACCCCGGTGCCGCCAATGAAAAGGATGCTCCTTGGGGCAACCGTGCCCGCGTCGGGGGTCAGCGCGTTCACCAGGCGTAGTCTTCCGGTGCCGTCTTGTGGCCGGGGAAGATGTCGTCCAGCCGCTTCAGCGCATCGGCGTCGAGGGCGACGTCCAAGGCCCGCACCGCGGCGTCGAGCTGTTCCTGCGTGCGCGGCCCCACGATGGGCGCCGTCACGGCAGGCTGGTGCAGCAGCCAGGCCAGGGCGACGTCGCCGGGCTCGTGGCCCAACTCGTCCGCAAAGTCCTCGTACTGCCGGATCTGGTCTTCGTGTTTCTTCAGCGTCTCCGCCGCCCTGCCCTCGGTGCGCCGGACGCCGTCGCGCTCTTTCTTTAGCACGCCGCCGAGAAGTCCGCCCTGGAGCGGCGACCACGGGATAAGCCCCAGCCCGTACTGCTGGGCTGCCGGAATCACTTCCAGTTCCACCTGGCGCATGAACAGGTTGTAGATGGACTGCTCGCTGACCAGTCCGGTGTAGTTGCGCCGCCGCGCCGCCTCCTGCGCCTGTGCAATATGCCAGCCGGCGAAGTTGCTGCTGCCGGAGTACAGGATCTTGCCCTGCTGCACGGCCACCTCAATGGCCTGCCAGATCTCATCCCAGGGGGTGTCCCGGTCGATGTGGTGGAACTGGTAGACGTCGATGTAGTCCGTCTGCAGGCGCTTCAGGCTCGCATCCAGCGCGCGGCGGATGTTCAATGCTGACAGCTTGGATTCGTTCGGCCGGTCAGTCATGGTCCCGTAGAGCTTGGTGGCCAGCACCGTGTGCTCACGGCGCTCGCCGCCCTTGGCGAACCAGCGGCCGATAATCTCCTCGGTCCAGCCGCGGTGGCCTGCGCCGCCGTAAACGTTGGCTGTATCGAAGAAGTTGATGCCCTGCCCGTGCGCCGAGTCCATGATGGAGTGGGCGTCGGCTTCGTCCGTCTGGGGGCCAAAGTTCATGGTCCCCAGGCAGAGGCGGGAAACCTTCAGGCCAGACCGGCCCAGGTGGGTGTACTGCATTGCTGGATCCTTTCGTGGTTGGGCCTGCCGGAACTTACATCTGGGTAAAGGCGGCGACGGCGGGATCGGACCCTTGGCGGGACCCTGACTCAAGTGCGGTGATGGCGGCAATCTCCTCGTCCGAGAGGGTGAGGGATGAGGCTGCGAAGTTTTCGCGGATCCGGCCGGCGTCGATGGACTTGGGGATAACAATGTTTCCGGCGGCCAGGTGCCAAGCGAGCACCACCTGCGCGGTGCTGGCGTTGTGGGCGTCAGCGATTGCAGTCACCGCATTGCCGTTCAAGTCGGCGCCCCGGCCAAGAGGGCTGTACGCCTCCACCTCGATGCCCAGGTCCCGGCACTTTGCCGCCAGCTCTGCCTGCTGGTAGCTGGGGTGCAGCTCAATCTGGTTCACTGCCGGCACGATTTCCGCTGACTCCAGCAGGTTGTCCAGGTGCTCGGCCAGGAAGTTGGAGACGCCGATGGCCCGGATCTGGTTGTTCTCGTACAGCCGCTCCATTTCCTTCCAAGCCTGCACATACAGGTCCTGCGAGGGCACCGGCCAGTGGATGAGGTACAGGTCCACGTAGTCCAGCCGTAGCGCTTTACGGCTGTTCTGGAATGCCTCCTGGGCCCGGTCCTGTTCGCCGTTACGAAGTTTGGTGGTAACGAAGATGTCCTCGCGGGGAATGCCGCTTGCGGCGATTGCAGCTCCCACGCCTTCCTCGTTGCGGTACGCCGCTGCTGTGTCGATGTGGCGGTATCCCGCTTCGAAGGCGTCTTCCACGGCGCGCTGGGTGTCCTCCGGCGGTACCTGGAAAACACCGAATCCAAGCTGGGGGATGGTGACGCCGTTGTTCAGTGTCAGCTCTGACATAAGGGGCTCCTCGATAAGTGCATGGTGGGTGCCGGTGGCTCGACGTGAGAAAGCGGTTTCCGCTGGCTCGGTATCGAGCCTATGCACATTTGGCCCACAAGTCAGCAACCCTGCCTGATTCTGTTTTTCCTAGGACTGCCAGTCCTACCTTCGTTGTAGGACAGACCCGCGATGCGGGGCACAATGTTCTCCATGGGTCAAAGCGCCGAGTTCGGAAAATTCCTCAAGGCAATGCGGTCCCGGCTGAGTCCCGAGGACGCCGGCGCGGGGCCTACTTCCGGTGCCCGCAGGGTTCCGGGCCTGCGCCGGGAGGAAGTAGCCCGGCTGGCAGGGGTCAGCACCGACTACTACGTCCGCCTGGAGCAGGGAAGGAACATCCATCCTTCACGCACGGTGCTGGAAGCGGTGTCCCGGGCGCTCCGGCTCAGCAGCAGCGAGCATGAGCACATGATGGATCTATTGGAGCACTGTGCCGGCAGTGCGCGCTCGACTGTCCCTGCCGGAGCGCAGGGCGTGCGCCCTGCGCTCCGGCAACTCCTTGATGCAATGGGCGATGTGCCGGCCTTGGTGCTGGGACGGCGAAGTGATGTTTTGGCGGGAAACAGGTTGGCCTTCCTGCTGTTTGCCGATTTCCCTGCCCTGCCGGCAAGCGAACGGAACCTGGCGCGCTGGATCATTCTTGATCCTGCTGCCCGCGAGCTTTTCCGGGACTGGAAAAGTGTCGCGGCGGAAGCAGCGGGCGCACTGCGGCTCGACGTCGGCCGGCACCCCAACGACGCCCAGGCCAACCAGTTGGTGGGCGAGCTCGCGGTCCACAGCGAGCAGTTCAGACAGTGGTGGGCAGGTCACCGCGTGGCCACCCGGTCGGCGGGCAGTGTGCGGCTGCATCATCCCGCCGTAGGAGACCTGGAACTGAACTTTGAAAACCTGGCCCTTCCGGATGATCCTGACCAGACGCTCAGGGTGTATTCCGCGCGGGCAGGGTCGCCGTCGGCCGACGCTCTTGCACTGTTGGGGAGCCTTGGGGCGGCCGAGCCTGCATCGAAGCGGCCGAGTGCCGCTGCGGCAACCGCGGAGGCAGTGGAGTAGCTCGGGCGGGAAATTGTACTTTTGGCTATTCGCGGCACTGCTTTCTGGCCATGAGCCCATTGGGAACGGAAACGCGCTGTTCCTAGGCTGGAGTAACACGCTTTCTCCACCAAGGATGGTCTCAACGATGAAACGCATCGCCCTGCTGAAGGAACGCCAGGCTGCCGCCGCCGGCACTCCCTCCACCGTTACCGGCTCACACTGCCCGGCGTCCGGCCTCTGGAGCCCGGACCATGATCCGCATACCGTTTTGTCCTTCTTTGAAGGCAACGTATTTCCCGCGTTCGACGGCGCTCCCACCGTCTGGCGCCGACGCCCGGCAGGTGCGGTGTCCGCGAACTAGTTAAAACCAAACTGGCCCGCAGTAAACGTTCCGGCAACCCGTCTGGTGCGGCGTTTTCTGCGGGCCAGTCTGGCTGGCTTAGATCACTGTTCTTCGAGGCGGAAGCCGATTTTCATGGTGACCTGCCAGTCAGCAACCTTGCCCTCTTCCAGGTGCCCGCGGATCTCCTTGACTTCAAACCAGTCAAGGTTGCGGAGGGTCTGGGACGCTTTGGTGATTCCGTTGCGGACTGCGTCGTCCACGCCCTGGTCAGATGTGCCGACGATTTCGGAAATGCTGTACGTGTGATTGGCCAACTTCGCTCCTCGTGATCAAAAGTGCTCCCGGTTGCGGGCGGTCCTTGAAGACTAGTGGCATCCCCGGAGCCTTGACCAGCCCTTATACGGATGTTGTGTGGGCCTGTGAGGGCGGAACAGAAGTTACTTTCCCTCGAGCACCAGGTTCTTCAGGT
Organism: Pseudarthrobacter sp. NamE5; assembly: GCF_005796225.1. Taxonomy (GTDB): domain Bacteria; phylum Actinomycetota; class Actinomycetes; order Actinomycetales; family Micrococcaceae; genus Arthrobacter. Next base: position 47,165 of record NZ_VAHO01000001.1, on the reverse strand, counting down.
CGTCCAGTGTCTGCTGCATATGTGCGTCCATCGCCTCGCGCGCCCTCGAAGAATCCCTCGACTGCAGTGCCTCCGCGATGGCCCGATGGTGCCTGATGGCGTGTTCCTGGATTGCCGGAACAGCGGACGTTTCCGTGCGCCGCTTCTCCAGGACCCGGTGCAGCGGCTCGAACAGCACGGACACAAACACGTTGCCGGATGCGTGGAGGATGACATCGTGGAAGGCGAGGTCAGCCTCCACGAAGGCGGCGACGTCGTTGACCTCGCGGGCGGTGCTCATGGCGGCCACATGGGCAAAGAGGGTCTCGATGTCCTGCCCGGAAATACGTGTTGCCGCAAGTTCGCACGCCCCGGTTTCGAGCATCCGGCGCAGTTCAATGAGCTGAATGGAAGCCTCAGCCTCATTCCGCCCTTCGGAAGCTGCCCTGAGTACCGCTTCCAGCGACGTCCAGCGGCTGAGCGGATTGACGAAGGTGCCGCGGCCGCGCTCAACACTGAGGATTCGCTGGGCCTGGAGCGTCTTCATGGCTTCGCGCACGGTCATCCGGCTAACCTCGTGCCGGGCGCTCAGCTCATGCTCTCCCGGAACCGTCGCCCCGGGCGGAAACTCACCCGAAATGATGCGGTCAAGCAGTTCATCCGCGACCTCGCCCACCAGCGATTGCCTTGCCATGCTGCCCCCGTCACTGCTGTCGTTGGATATGTCTGACAAGTCTACTTGCGCGTCTTTATGTCCTGTGCCACACTAGCAACCAAATGCAAGATGTCAGACATCTTACAGTTTCTATAACATCCGGATCCTTTCGGATTCAATTCACAATGGAGTGCACTGTGACGCTTGAAGCAGACGTTCTGGCCGCCTACCCGGCCGAAGTCCGGATTCCCGCCGAACTGGTGGCCAGCACCTTGGCCGCTTCCAACGCGGAGTTACCGCGTGTCCTGGTAGTGCTCGACGACGACCCCACCGGGACGCAGTCCGTGGCGGACCTGCCCGTGCTCACCCGCTGGGATGTCGAAGACTTCATCTGGGCCTTCGGCCAGTCCAAGCCCGCTGTCTACGTGCTGACAAACACGCGAAGCCTGGATCCTGCCGAAGCCGCTGCGCGGAACGAAGAGGTGGTCCGCAACGCCCTCGCCGCAGCCGGGGCTGCCAGTGACCTTCGCCTCGGCTTTGTCAGCCGCAGCGATTCCACCCTCCGCGGCCACTACCCCCTGGAACCGGACGTCATCGCCGCAACCGTGGCTGAGGTCAGCGGAGAAAAGACCGACGGTGTTGTCCTGGTGCCTGCCTTCCCCGACGCCGGCCGTGTCACCATCGGCGGCGTCCACTACATGCGCGGCACGGGCGAAGCTGCCGGCATGCTGACCCCCGTCTCCGAGACCGAGTTCGCCAAGGATGCCACCTTCGGCTTCACTACTTCGGTGATGGCCGACTACGTTGCCGAAAAGTCCCATGGCCGGATCGCCGCTGACTCTGTCATAGTGCTGGACCTCAACATCATCCGCGCCGGCGCGGATGCCCAAAACCCGGCTGACAGCGCGAAGATCAATGCAGACGCGATCGCCGACGCGATCGGGGAGGCCACGGACTCCACCCCCATCGTGGCCGATATTGTCACCGAGAATGACCTGCGTGCCCTGTCCCTGGGCCTGGAAGAAGCTGAACGCCGCGGCAAGAAACTCCTCTACCGGGTGGGCCCGCCCTTCGGGCGTGCCCGCATCGGCCAGGAAATCCGCACCGAACTGACCGGCGCCGAGGCCTACGCCGGGAACACCCCGTCCGAGGCCGGCGGGCTCATCGTGGTCGGATCCCATGTTGGCGTCACCACCCGCCAGCTCAAAGCCCTGACGGAACAGCACAGCGCCGCCCGCAGCGTGGAAATCGACGTCGAGAAGCTCCTGGGTGCCCGGGAAGAAGCGGACGCCCACCTGGACCAGACGGTGGACACCGTCGTCGAGGCCCTCCGCGGCGGCGACGTCATCGTCCATACCAGCCGCCTGCTCATCAGGACGGACGACGCCGCCGAAAGCCTGCGGATCGCCCGCACTGTGTCCGCCGCCGTCGTCGCCGTGGTGAACCGGACCCTCAAGACCTTCCCGCCGCGGTTCGTCATCGCCAAGGGCGGCATCACCTCCTCCGACGTGGCCGCGCACGGCTTGGAAATCCGCCACGCCATTGTCCGCGGCCCCATGCTCCCCGGCATCGTGAGCCTGTGGGAACCGGTGGACGGCCCGGCCAAAGGCATCCCGTACATCGTCTTCGCCGGCAACGTGGGGGATGACCAGTCCCTCGCCGACGTTACCCGCAAGCTCAGCAACACCTTCTGAAATCCCCCGGAAATTCAATGGAGAACACCATGACCAGCAACTGCACCGTCACCGTCCTGGGCCTTGGCGCCATGGGCCTGCCCATGGCCACCCGCCTCGCCTCCCAGCTGAACGTCCACGGCTTTGACATCGCCGAACCCCGACTGAAGCTCGCTGAAGAAGCCGGTATCGCCACCTTCGCCTCAGCCCGTGAAGCCGCCAAAGGTGCGGACGCAGTGCTCCTCGCTGTCCGCAATGGCGAGCAGCTCAACGACGTTCTCTTCGGCGAAAACGGCGTGGCCCCGGTGCTGGAACCGGGCGCTGTCGTCATCCTCGGCAGCACCGTGGGCACTGAAGCCATCCCCGCCACCGTGGAGAAGCTGGCGAAGTACGGCGTGGACCTCGTGGACGCCCCACTGTCCGGCGGGCCCAAGCGCGCCGGCGAAGGCGACCTGCTGATCGTCGTCGGCGCTTCCCCGGAAGCCCGTGAAAAGGCAGCCCCGGCCCTGGAACTGCTCGCCTCAACCCTGACCGTGGTGGGCGACAAGCCCGGCGACGGCCAGGCACTCAAGACCGTGAACCAGCTCCTCTGCGGCGTCCACATCGCTGCGGCAGCCGAGGCCCTCGCCCTGGCCGACGCGCTCGGACTGGACCAGGCCAAGACCCTCGCCGCCCTTGAGGCTGGCGCCGCAGGCTCCTTCATGCTGTCAAACCGCGGGCCCCGCATCCTCGAGGCCTACAACGAGGATGGCGCCGAGGTCCTGTCCCGCCTGGACATCTTCGTCAAGGACATGGGCATCGTGGGCAAGGCCACCCGCGCCGCCGGCCTGGCAGCCCCCGTTGCCTCCGCCGCTGAGCAGCTTTACCTCCTGGGCCAGGCGCAGGGCCTCGCCGCCGCCGATGACTCCGCCGTCATCAAGGTGGTCGCCCCCACCAAGCGCACCAAGTAGCAAGTACTTCCCCTCAAAGGTACGACGGCGGCGGTCCCCCCTCCGCCGTCGCCGTACCTCCCAGCGTTTCCCCCCAAGCGCATTCCCCTCATGAAAACCAGCTCGCTACGCTTAGCCAGCAACGTCAAAGGAGACACACGATGAGCGCATTAGCTCTTCTTGCCATAGCAGCGGCGGGCGTCGCCCTGCTGCTTGTGGCCGTCATCAAATTCAAGATTCCCGCCTTCCTCGCACTGCTCGTGGTCAGCGTCACCGTTGCGCTGGTGGCGGGCATCCCTTTGCCGGACGTCATCAAGACCGTGACTGAAGGCATGGGCGGAACCCTCGGTTCCGTTGCCATCCTGGTTGGCCTGGGCGCCATGCTGGGCAAGATGATCGAGATTTCCGGCGGCGCCCAGTCGCTCGCCGGCAAGTTCACCCAACTGCTCGGTCCCCGCCGGGTCATCGCCGCCCTCACCGCTGCCGCCTTCCTGTTGGCAATCCCCGTCTTCTTTGACGTCGGATTCATCATCCTGATCCCCATCATCTACGGCTTCGCCAAGGCCGCCGGCGTCAATCCCGTCAAGATCGGCCTGCCCGTGGGCGCCATCATGCTGGCAATCCACGTCGTTGTGCCGCCGCACCCAGGCGTGGTGGGCGGTGCCGGAATCCTCAGCGCGGACATCGGTTGGACTACGATCCTGGGCCTGGTCCTCTGCATCCCGGTCGGTGTCCTCGGCTACTTCGTCGCCCGCAAGCTGAACCGCCGAGAAATCGCCATGCTGCCCGCCACCGCCGAGCAGTTCCGGCTGTTCGGAACCGGCAACTCGCAGGTGGAACAGGAAGCCGCCCAGGGCACCTCCAAGGTTGCCGTCAAGAACCAGGTCAAGACCGCACCCAGCCCGGCCATGATCATCACACTGATCGTCCTGCCCATCCTGATGATCATGGTGGGCACCGTCGGCGCAGTCATCCTGCCCAAGGATTCATTCCCGGCCCAGCTCGCTGCCTTCATCGGCGCACCGCTCATCGCACTTCTCACAGCACTTGGCCTCGCCTACTACTTCCTGGGTATCCGCCGCGGCTGGTCCTCACAGCACACCGGTGAAGTCATGGACTCGGCACTCGCCCCCACCGCCATCGTCATCCTGGTTACCGGCGCCGGCGGCGTCTTCGGCAAGGTGCTCACCGTATCCGGCATTGGCAAGGCGCTTGCGGAGGGGCTGCAGACCGCAGGCCTTCCGGTCATCGTGATGGCCTTCGTCCTGGCTGCCATCCTGCGTGCCTCACAGGGTTCGGCCACCGTAGCCATCATCACCACTTCCGGGCTGCTGGCAGCATCAGTGGCTGACGGCGGGTACTCACCGATCCAGACCGCGCTGATCCTCGTCGCCATCGGCTTCGGTGCCTTCGGCCTCAGCCACGTGAACGACTCCGGCTTCTGGATTGTCACCCGCTACCTCGGCCTCTCGGTGGCCGACGGCCTGAAGACCTGGACGGTGCTGACCACCATCCTGGGCCTGGCCGGCTTCGCGCTGACGCTCCTGGTCTGGGCCCTCGTGGGAGGCCTGGGCGTCTGATGCGCACCCGACTCGACCACCTGGTTACCTCCGCCCTGCAGCACGGGTCCGCGGTCCCTGCCTTCACCTGCTACGACTTCACCACTGCGCTGGCGGTAGTGGGCGCTGCCGAGGAATCAGGCCGCGGCGTCATCCTGCTGGTGGCACCCAAGACCGCCGCCACCTCCAGCGGCCTGCGTCTCATCGCAGCGCTCCGCGGCCTTGCGGATGCGGCGTCGGTGCCCGTCGCGGTGCAGCTGGACCACGCAACTGATCTGGAAGTGATGGCCGACGCCGTTGCAACGGGGGCGGATTCCGTCCTCGCCGACGGTTCGTCCCTTCCTTACGAGGACAACATTGCGCTCGTTGCCTCGGCGCGCGCACTGTTGGGTCCCGACGTCGTGCTCGAAGCGGAACTTGGAGGACTGCCCGGAGATGAAGACCGCGCCTTCGGTACGGACATTCCCGGCACTGAGACGCCAGGGGCAGCCGTGGCCGGCCTGACGGACTCCGCCCTGGTGGAGGACTTCGTGGCCCGCACCGGCGCGCAACTGCTGGCAGTCGCCGTCGGGAACGTCCACGGCAAGTACAAGGGCGAGCCGCAGCTGCGCTGGGACGTGCTGCAGGACATCGCCGTGCGCACGCACCTTCCGCTGGTCCTGCACGGAGCCTCCGGAATCCCCGCCGAGGAGCTGGTGAAGGCCGCGTCCATGAACGTGGGCAAGGTCAACTTCAACACCGAGCTGCGCACCGGCGTTCTGGCCACGCTGCAGGAACAGCTTCCGGCGCACCGGGCGGACGGCGAAAACCTGCAGGCGCTCCTGGGTCGCTGGAACAGCACCGCCCGCGGGTTCGCGGCCACCACGCTGGCCACGCTGTCCCGCTAGGGCGACCCGGGCGCACAATAGTGCTGTCAGCAGGGACAACCTTCCGGTAGGTGCCAAGGTGAGCGGCGTAAGGGAGCAGAGGGCCAGCCCGCAGTCCGGCGCGGCAGGCAGCCGCGACCCGGTCCTGGACCTTGTCCGGTTCATCTGCCTGGTGCTGGTGGTGGTGCCGCGCTGCTGGCGGCCATGTTCCTCGGACTGTAGGCGGCCGGCGTACTGGGCGTGCACCCCCAGGTGGTCCAGCTGATGGCGTCCGGAGCCGCCATGCCGCTTTGGTTCCTCGCGGCGTACCTGGCAGCCCAGCTGAACATCCCGCTCTTGGCCGCCTTCCACGCCCGGAACCCGTGGCTCGCACTGGGGGTGCTCGCTGCCCTGGTGGTGGCGGTGGATTGCCTGCGGGCGACCCTGCCTTGGCTCGCCTATGCCAACCTGGTCTTCCTGTGGTGTGCGGTACAGCAGCTGGGTTTCCTTGCTGCCGACGGCCGGCGGCCGCTCATTGACGATCTACCTGTGGCACCTTCCCCTGCTGGTGGGCATGTCGGGGCTGCTTCTTCTCACGCCCATCCCCCAGCCCGCTTCCGGAACCGCCGGGTGGTGGTGGGCAAGGCCCTTCGTCCTGCTGGCACTGGTCCTCTTGCTGCTGCCCATCGTTGCGGCCTTTGGCCGCCTTGAGGATCGCCCGGCGACATCACTCGCCACCCGCCGTCGTTCCACGCCTGCGGTGGCCGCCGCCGTCGTGGTTGTTTTCATCCCCGTGGTGGGAGCGGCAGTCAACGGGTGACGCCGGGGGTGCTGGGGGCCGGAGCCGCCTGCTTCTGGCTGGCGCTGGTGCTGCTGCACGGGGTGCGCGGCATCGCCCGGCCATGGTCCAGTCCGAGGTCCAATCACGGCAGCGGGGGCTGGGGCATTGCCAGCGGACTCAAGTAGTGCCAGTGTCGAACCATGACCGAGAACACGATATCCACCGAGGATAAGTTCGCCCCCGATGTCTCGGTGCGGCGCAACGATGCGAAGCACCGCTATGAGCTGCACGTTGGCGATAAGCTGGCCGTCCAGTCCTTCTACCGGGACCTGCCCGGCCACATCGACTTCACCCATACCGAAACCGCTGAGGGATTCGAGGGGCAGGGGCTGGGCAGGGTGCTGGCCCATTTTGCGCTGGACGATGTGGTGGCCGCCGGGAAACGGATCATTCCACATTGCCCGTTCATAGCCGGCTACCTCCGCAAGCATGAGGTCTATGGGCAGTGCGTAGACTGGCCGGACAGCTGAGCCTTTCCGGAAAGCCGGGGATCCCACCTGAACTTCCAGAATCGAATTCCTCCATGAGGACCGGACAACCCGGGCCTGGGCGTTACAGCGCCGCTGGACCGGGTACTTTCTTATGAGCGCAGCCCTGCAGTGGGCGCACGCTGTTGACAAGCGCCGGCTCATTGCCTGGAGCGCACTCCCGGAAGGACATCCCGGATGGAATATCAGGAACAACTGTTTGACGTCGCTGTCATCGGCGGCGGACCGGCGGGACTCAGCGCAGGGGTGGCCCTGGCCAGGGCTTTGCGGTCGGTCCTGGTAGTAGATGCCGGCGGGCAGCGGAACCTGAAGGCACAAGGTGTGCATGGTTTCCTTAGCCGTGAAGGAGTCAGTCCCCAGGAGCTCCTGGCTGCCGGGCGCGAGGAACTGTCGGAGTTCGGCGGGACAGCCGTGACAGGTTTCGTGAAGTCCGCACGGCGGGACGACGGCCACTTCGTGCTCACGCTCGACGACGGTTCCACCTGCACGGCCAGGCGGCTGCTGATCACGTCCGGAGTCACCGATGAGCTTCCGGACCTGCCGGGAGTGGCTGAACGCTGGGGCCGGGATGTCCTGTACTGCCCCTACTGCCATGGCTTCGAGATACGGAACCAGCGGGTGGGGCTGCTGGCCGCTGGTGCCCACGCAGTGCTCCAGGCTTTGACGTTCCGCCAGTGGAGCCCGGACGTCACCCTCCTGCTCAACGGCGCGGTGACCCTGAGCGCTGGAGAAGCAGAACAGCTGGAAGCACGGTCCGTCAAAGTGGTGGATGGCGGGGTTAGCGCGCTGGTGGTTCAGGACGACAGGCTGACAGGGGTTTCCCTCGACGACGGGTCCGTGGTGGCGCTGGATGTGCTGGCAGTCAGCCCCGCAACGATGAGCAAGGCGAACATGCTGCAGACCCTGGGCCTGGAACCGGAGGACCTTGAGGAGGGTCCGGGTACCCGCCTTCAGACCGATGAGAGCGGCTTGACGCAGTGTCCAGGAGTGTGGGCCGCGGGCAATGCAACCGACGTCTCGGCGCAGGTCATGACGGCGGCTGCCGCTGGACTGAAAGCGGCTGCGGCCATTAACGCCGACCTTGTGCTGGAAGACACCCGGCAGGCTGTGGAGTTGGCAAGGGCCGGGACCACGGCGGTCCCGGCCCGATAGGGCTTCCAGCGCCGGGGCCCGGTAGCCCGAGCTGCCCTCGGTCAGGTGGTCCGGTTAGGTGGCCCGAGTCAGCCGGCCCGGGTCAGCTGGCGAGAGCGTGCTCGGCCAGGACTGGAGCATCGATAGTGAAACCGCACGCGCAGCGGTAGGTCTCCACGTGTTCCGACCCCGCGCCGACGCTTACCGGGAGCACGGTTGTTCCGTCCACGTAGACAGGCTGCCGGACCGGCAGTTCCCCGGGATCCACCAGTTGCATGGGCGCCCGGCAGTGCATGCGGGAGTCGAGGGTGAGCAGCAGCCCCATGTCCGCGGGCCGGGTGGCGCTGAGAGGAGTTTCCACTTCTGCAGCGGCGGGCTCCCCGGGCACCGTCAACTGATCTGCTGTTCCTGTGGTCATGATGGTCATCCTTGAGCTTCTTCACGGAACTGCCGGCGTTGGCGGTCCCGCCGCGAACTGCTTGCGGAGGTTCATTTACCCCATTACCTAAGCATGCTTACTATTAGTTGGGCAAATCGATTGTGACCCAAGGCACGCCGCTGCTCCACGCCACGCGCCGCTAGTGCCCAGCGCTCGGGCTGGGAGCCTTTGCCTATCCATGCCGGCGCTGCCACTGCAGGGCGTGCCATAAGAGCAGGGAGATGAGCGCGGCGAAGCCGGCGAACATTAGGTAAGGGGCAAGCGTAAACAGCAGGAAAGGCGCCGGCATCCCGTTCGCCGCCGGCCCCACCATGAGGTCTGCGTTGATGAAAATCCAGCCGCCTCCGCCGATGAGCAGGGCGGCCAGGAGCCAGAGTGCGGCAATGAACGGGTTGACGGCCATGCCGATGCCCCTGCTGCTCGTATCGCCGGAATCAGCCCCATAGTCGCTGATGGGATTTCCGTCCTGGTCCACTTCCCGAAACCCGATCACGCCTGCTTGTCCCTGATCCATGCTTCCCCCTGATGGAATGCTGCCCCCGTGGCCGCCGTATGCCCACCCTAGCGCCAGTAAGGCGAGCCGTCTTGCCATGTGATTTTCCTGGCGGCCCGAACTGATGCAGGGCAGTACGAGACTCTCAGCTCCCAGTCAATGACGCCCAAATAGGGGCGTGGGTCAGGCAATGCCGGGCTTCGACAGTAATACATCACAAAAGTTTGACGAAAAGGGTCACCTAAGTAAGGCTTGCCTTTGTAATTGTCTGTCGACTGAAGGAAGACCAGTGCCCTTGATGCCCCGCCTTGACCAGTTACCCGTGGACCACCCGCACCCCGCACCCGGAGGGGCGGACCAGCAACCGTCAGCGCAGGAGCAGCAGGCGCAGGGACTGCGAGGCCGGGAAATGCTGACCGAGGACCTTCCGGCCAACGACTTCGGTTCCCGGGTGGAACTGGCGCTCTCGGCCACTAACCACCTCTTCAATGCGCGCAACTCGGCACGCTACGTGGCGCAGGTGCTGCAGGGTGTTACGGCCGTTGCCACCAAGCTGGAGCGGACAAGCCGGCCCTTCACCGGCGTCGAACCTGCCGAAATGCTTGAACGTGTAGGCGCGGTGGACCTGGAAACGCCACTGCCGGATACGGCTGCCGCACTGCAGGAACTTGAGGAGGTGTACCTGCGCGACGCTGTCTACTTCCATGACCCCAAGTACGCGGCCCACCTGAATTGCCCGGTGGTGATTCCCGCCTTGGTGGGTGAAGCCGTCCTGTCCGCCGTGAACTCCTCCCTGGACACGTGGGACCAGAGCGTCGGCGCCACCATGATCGAACGCCGGCTCATTGAGTGGGCGGCGCAGAAGCTGCACCTCGGCGGCAGCGCGGACGGCATCTTCACCTCCGGCGGGAGCCAGTCCAACCTTCAGGCGCTGTTGATTGCCCGCAACCACGCCGTGGCCAGCCTCCGTCAGGACCCAACCCGCGGCGGCCTCCGGCTCCCGGCGCTCCTGGAGAACCTCCGTATTTTCACATCGGAGGACAGCCACTTCAGCATCCGGAAGTCGGCATCGATACTCGGCCTCGGGTTTGACGCCGTCGTTCTCATTCCCTGCACAGCGGACCACAGGATGGATCCCGCTGCCCTCGCCGCGGCGCTGGCAGAAGCACAACAGACCGGCCTGACGGCGATGGCGGTGGTGGCAACCGCCGGCACCACCGATTTTGGCGCGGTGGACCCGCTCGCCGACCTCGCCGCCCTGGCACGGGCCCACGGTGCCTGGTTCCACGTAGACGCCGCGTACGGTGGCGGGCTGATGGTTTCCGGGCGGTACCAGCACCTGCTGGACGGCACGCACCTGGCGGACTCCGTTACGGTCGACTTCCACAAAACGTTTTTCCAGCCGGTCAGCTCCAGCGCCCTTTTGGTGCGGGAGTCTGCCATGCTCCGGCACATCACCTACTACGCGGAGTACCTCAACCCGGAAAGTGCGGCCCTGGCCGAGATTCCGAACCAGGTGGACAAAAGCATTCAGACTACCCGCCGCTTCGACGCCCTTAAGCTGTGGCTCACCCTCCGCATCATGGGCGCTGACGCCATTGGAGCGCTGTTCGATGAAGCAATCGACCTTGCCGCCCGCGTGGGCGCGCTCCTGGCCGCTGACGACGATTTCGAGCTCGCCGCACCGCCACAACTAAGCACCCTGGTGTTCCGGTACCGCCCGTTGTTGGAAGGCCGTGAACGGCTTTCCGAGGACGCGGCGGACACCCTTAACCAGTCCATCCGCGCCGCCGTTTTTGCCTCCGGTGAGGCGGTGGTTGCCGGCACAAAGGTCACCGGACGGCACTACCTCAAACTCACCCTCCTCAACGCCGAGGCAACCCTCCAGGACATCGCCGGGATCATCGGCCTCCTGCGCCGCACCGGTGCAGGGCTGCTGCAGAGCGAGGTGCCGGCATGAGCACCTCCTGCTCCGGCAGGATCCACGACTTCGCGGCCGTCGGCGTCGGGCCCTTCAACCTTGGCCTCGCCGCGTTGGCGGACCCGGTCCGGGGCTTGGACGGCATTTTCCTGGAACAGCGCGAATCCTTCGACTGGCACCCGGGAATGATGCTGGAGCCCGCCCACCTGCAGGTGCCCTTCATGGCGGATCTGGTCACGCTGGCGGACCCCACCTCCCCATACTCGTTCCTGAACTTTCTCAAGGAGACCGGGCGGCTGTACCGCTTCTACATCCGGGAAAACTTCTACCCCCTGCGCGCAGAGTACAACCAGTACTGCCAGTGGGTGGCAGGACAGCTGTCTTCCATCCGTTTTGGCACAGCTGTGGTGGAAACAAGGTACGACGACGGCGTGTACAGGCTGACAGTTGCAGGTCCGCAGGGGCCCGGGGTGCTTTACGCCCGGCGGCTGGTGCTGGGCACCGGCACGTCCCCGTACATCCCGGAGGCGGCAGCCGACATAGCGGCAGAATCAGCCGCCGGCCGCGGGGGAGTGGTGCTCCACAACGCTGACTACCTGGGGCGCAAAGCCGAGCTGCAGCAACAGCCCAGCATCACCATCCTGGGCAGCGGCCAGAGCGCGGCCGAGATTTACTATGACCTGCTCCAGGAAGCGGACCACTACGGCTACCGGCTGAACTGGGTCACCCGCTCGGGCCGGTTCTTCCCGCTTGAGTACACCAAACTGACCCTTGAGATGACCTCGCCGGAGTACGTGGACTACTTCCACGGCCTTCCCCAGCACCAGCGGGACCACCTCAACAAGACCCAGAAGAACCTTTACAAGGGCATCAACTCCGACCTCATCAATGCCACCTACGACCTCCTCTACGCCAAGGGCCTTACCGGCATGGTGGACACCCGGCTGCTGACCCACTCGACGCTGACAGCCGCCCAATGGGACGCCGCCGCCGGGACCCACAGGCTTTACCTGCAGCACGGGGAACAGGGTACGTCCTACACGCTGGACAGTGAGGCGGTGGTGCTTGCCACCGGGTACGGATACCGGGAGCCCGGCTTCCTGGCAAGCATTGAGCACCGGATCGCCCGGGACAGTGCAGGCAGGTTCGCCGTGGACCGGAACTACAGCACCGGGATTGAGCCGGGTGAGATCTTCGTCCAGAATGCAGAACTCCACACCCACGGCTTTGTCACCCCGGACCTGGGAATGGGCGCCTACCGCAACTCGTGCATCCTCCGGGAGATCATCGGGCATGAGGTGTACCCGGTGGAGCGCAGCATCGCGTTCCAGCAGTTTGGCTCCCCGGCCGGCGCGGCGGTGCCTCAGGACGTTGCGGCGGAGGTGCTGGCATGAGGTTTACGTTCCGCTGCCTGGACCCCGTGGCTGACGCGGCGCTCCTGCACGGCTGGGTGACCCAGCCGTACGCCTCGTTTTGGGGCATGCTCGGCGGGGGCGTTGACGACGTCATGGCGGAGTACGCCAAGATCCAGGCCAGCGGGCACCACCACGCCCTCCTGGGGCTCGACGGCGGCGTCCCCGCCTTCCTGATGGAGGAGTACCTTCCCGGGTCCTCGCCGCTGGCTGCGGTCTATCCGGTCCAGCCGGGCGACCGGGGCATGCACCTGCTGGTGGCGCCGCCGTCGTCAGGGCCTGAACCTGGCTACACGGCGGCGGTGATGGACGCCGTCCTGGCCAGGCTGTTCACCGAGCCCGGGGTGCAGCGCATCGTGGTGGAGCCCGATGCGCGGAACACCAAAATCCATGTCCTCAACCAACGGTTCGGCTTCCGGCCTGCCGGCATCGTAACCCTTCCGGACAAGGAAGCGCTCCTCAGCTTTTGCAGCCGCACCGACTACCTTGCCGCCCGCTCCCCGCTTCCGGTTGCCGCCCCTGAGTCCACTGCCCGCACCCCCATTACCCCAGGAGCATTACCGTGACCGTCCATCCTGATTCACCCGCAGCAGCCGCAGGCTCCGCTCCCACCTCGGACTCTGCCGGCACGCCGCACCTCACTTCCCTGCAGTGGGACAACGCCAACCGGCACCTGCTGCGCAAGGCGCTCGCCGAGTTCTCCCACGAACGGATCCTTGCTCCGGAACCGGTCGCTGTCCTGGAAAGTGAAACTGCCGGACCGGCCGGCCCCGATAAACCTGCCAGTGGCTGCCGCGGCAATTACCGGCTCCGCAACGATGACGGCATGTACGAGTACCAGTTCACAGCACGGGTCCTGGAACTTGACCACTGGTCCATCGATCAGGACTCCATCCGGTGCTTCCGGGACGGCGCCGAAGCGCCGCTGGACGTGCTGGAGTTCATCACGGCCTTTCATGAAAGGCTCGGCATCAACCTCCAGATGCTCCCCGTCTATCTCGAGGAAATCAGCAGCACCCTGGCAAGCCACGCCTACAAACAATGGACCGGCCAGCCCACTGCAGCCGAACTTGCCGGTGGAATCACCGGCGGCGCGGACGTGGCTGCGGACTTCCAGGCCATTGAGAGCAGCATGACCGAGGGTCACCCATGCTTCGTGGCCAATAATGGACGCCTGGGCTTCGGCCTTTCCGACTACCTTGCCTTTGCTCCGGAAACCGGCGCTCCCGTACAGCTGGAGTGGATCGCCGTCCACCGGGGCCATGCCGTCTTTACGTCAGCGTCAGGACTGGACTACCGGGCCCACCTTCATGCTGAACTCGGCTCCCTGCTGGGCACCTTCGACGCCGAACTCCAGTTGCTGGGCCTGGACCCGGACCAGTACTTCCTCATGCCCGTGCACCCCTGGCAGTGGGAGAACAAGCTGACGGTGACCTTTGCAGCAGAGATTGCCCGGCAGCGTATCGTGCACCTGGGCACGGGACGAGACCAGTACCAGGCGCAGCAGTCCATCAGGACGTTCTTCAACTCCAGCGCTCCGGGCCGCCACTACGTCAAGACCGCCCTTTCCGTGCTGAACATGGGTTTCATGCGCGGACTGTCGCCGCAATACATGGAGGCCACCCCGGCCATTAATGACTGGCTGCGGAACCTGATCGGTGCAGACGATGCACTTCAGGCGCGCGGTTTCACCATGATCGGCGAGGTCGCTGCCGTCGGCTACTACAACGGGTATTACCAGGCAGGGTCCGCCCACGGCTCCCCCTACCGGAAGATGCTCTCCGCGCTCTGGCGCGAAAGCCCGCTGCCGCTGTTGCAGGACGGGCAGCAGCTGGCCACCATGGCTTCGCTCCTGCACGTCGATTTCCAGGGGAAACCCATGGTCTCGGCCCTCATCGAGCGCTCAGGCCTGGCACCGCAGGACTGGCTGCGGCGGTACTTCGAGGCCTACCTGGTGCCGCTGGTGCACTGCCTCTTCAAGTACGAGCTGGCCTTTATGCCGCACGGCGAGAACGTCATCCTGGTCCTGGCGGATGGCGTGCCAGTGCGGGCCATCATGAAGGACATCGCCGAGGAAATCGTGGTGATGGGGGACAGGACGGACCTTCCCGAAGAGGTCTCCCGGATCCGAGCGGACATTCCGGAAGGCGAGAAGGTGCTGGCCATCTTCACAGACATCTTCGACTGCATCTTCCGGTTCCTCGCAGCACTCCTGGCAGCGGACGGGAAGCTTAGCCAGGAGAAGTTTTGGAGCACAGCTGCTGCGGCCATCAAGGACTACCAGGCGCAGCATCCGCAGCTGGCGGACCAGTTCGCCCGCCATGACCTTTTTGCCCCCGATTTTGAACTGTCCTGCCTGAACCGCCTCCAGCTGCGCAACAACCAGCAAATGCTGGACCTGGCCGATCCCTCGGGCGGGCTGCAGATGGCCGGGCGGCTGGCCAACCCGCTGGCGGGGTTTGCGTAGACGCGGGAAAGGAAGCTCATCGGTGGCTAGGCTTGCAGGATGACGCCAAACACTGCCGGACACACTGCCCTCGTTACCGGCGCCAGCGCAGGCCTGGGCTCCGAGTTCGCCCGCCAGCTCGCTGCCCAGGGGTGCAACCTGGTGCTGGTGGCCCGGAACCGGGCACGACTCGAGGACATAGCGGCGGAGCTGGCGCGCCGCTATGGCATCACGGCCGAGCTGCTGCCCGCGGACCTGGCCGATGATGCCGGCGTGGCTGCCGTCGTCGAACGCCTGTCAGATCCCCGGCGGCCGGTGGACATCCTGGTCAACAACGCCGGAATCGGGCTGCTGCACAACTTCGAGGACAACCACATTTCGGAGGAGAAAAAGCACCTCAAACTGCACGGGGAAACGGCCATGGAGCTCACGCACGCTGCGCTGAAGGGGATGCTGGAGCGCGGCCAGGGCCGGATCATCAACGTGGCCAGCATCGCGGCGTTCCTGCCCCGCGGCACTTACTCGGCGGCCAAGGCGTGGCTGGTGAGCTTCAGCCGCTGGGCCAATCTGGCCTACGGGAAACGGGGCATCAAGGTCACGGCAATTTGTCCGGGCTTCACGCACACGGAGTTCCACGACAGGATGGGCATGGACAAGTCCGTGGCACCGTCCTGGGCCTGGCTGCAAGCGGAACGGGTAGTGCGCGAGGGTTTGGCGGACAATGCCCGCGGCAAGGCGGTGTCCATACCCTCCAAGCGGTACAAGGTGGTGGCCGCCTTCGCCCGGGTGGCGCCGGCAAGGCTAGTGGCGGGGCCGCCGCGGAAGCCGCAGTAAGGGCGTAAGTCCCCACAGCTGGCGGGCCGAGCGCGAGCCGGACCGCCGGAGGAGCACCACCACGGCAATGCCCACCAGCGCGCCCACCAGGGTCTCCACGCCACGTTCCAGGATCAGGACTCCGGGGTCGATGGGGGCGGCAAGCTGGGTCATCAGAAGGATCACCGGCGTAAAGGAAACCATGGCCAGGCCGTAATGGCGGGCCATGAACAGCTCGGTGGTGAACTGGAAGAGGACCACCAGGAGCGCCATGGTCATTGCCTGCTGGCCGGGGAACAGCCCGGCCAGTGACCATGGACCTGGCAGGATGACGACGGCGGTCACTGCCAACCCCACGAACGTTCCCACGATGCGGTGGATGCCGCGCCGGACGCTGCTGGGAAGGTCGGCGCCGGCCAGCGGCACGGCGGCAGCAGCCATGGCCCAGTGCGGATGGCCGCTGCCGGACAGCACCCCGATACTCCCGGCGGTACCCACGGCCAGGATGTACCGGGCGGCGTGCACCAGCAACGCCCGCCGCCCGGCGGCCCCATCGTGAGGAACGGAGCGGACGGCGCCCTCTTGCCAGGACCTGCTGCGGATCCAGCCGGCGAAGCCCACCAGGACGGAAAAAGCAGCGGCTCCTGCGGCAATGGCAATGGCCATCTGCCACGGAACCACGGTGGGCACCGAGGCGCAGGCTCCCAGTGCGAGGATTCCGAAGAACGGCCCGTTCGGCTTGAGCCGTACACGGTCCGCGAATAGGGATCCCGCGCCTGCCAGCACAGCCTCTACTCCTACCAGCCACCAGGAATGGAGGTGGTTGACGGACAGGAACACTCCAACCGCCACGCCGCCCAACAGGACCACGGCGGCCTGGGACTGGTGCCGGAGCCTGAGCTGGTGCCGCTCTGAGCGGCCGTACATGCCGGTAAGGGCGCCGAATACGGCGTAGATGATGAGGTCCGGCCGGCCTGCCGCCAGGAGCAGGAGCGAGGGCACCGCAACGCTGAGGGCAACGCGCAGCGCTGCGAGGTGGTCATTGTTGGCAGGTTCCAGGCGGTGGAGCGCGCGCAGCTGCAGGAGGACCCGTTCCATGCCCACACCACCTCTTGCCGCCGCTTCCCGTTCTGGCCTTCTGGAAGTTACCACCGGTTTTTCCGGCGGTCATTTCCGCAAGCGGCCACAGGACATGGAACGTCATGGTGATGGCGCGCCAAAGGCCCGCCCTGCGTGCTTCCCCCAAGGAAACACGCCGGACGGGCCTTCATAGAGCGGGGCTACAAGGCGCGCCCAGGACCGGTGGCGTTGCGCCCAGCCGGTGCTAAGCGCGGGAAGGAACCTTATCCGCGTCCCGTCCATCAGTGATGTCCTGGGTTTCGAACGGGAGCTCGTCCAGGTTGATCAGCGGGTTCTCGTCCTGGGTGGCAACAAGTTCCCGGGCCTCTGCCTGGGTGTCCACGCTGGGCATGGATCCGGGCAGCGGGCGCCGGGCTGATTCCTTCAGGAAGTAGATGGCCACGGCACCCACCAGCGAGGTGGCCATCAGGTAGTAAGCGGGCATCATGTCGTTGCCCGTGGCGTTGATGAGCGCTGCCACGATGAAAGGCGTGGTGCCTCCGAAGATCGCCACCGAGAAGTTGTAGGCGATGCCCATGGCCCCGTAACGGCTGGAGGTGGGGAACTGCGCCGGAAGGGCGGACGCCAGGTTGGCCACGTAGAAGGTCACCGGGAACGCGATCAGCGCCAGGCCGGCCAGGGTGGACCAGATTTCACCGATGCCAATCAGCAGGAAGGCCGGGATGGCGAGTACCACGGTGCTCAGCGCGCCGATCCACAGGACGGGCCGGCGGCCGATCCGGTCGGACAGCTTGCCGGTCAGCGGGATGCAGAGGCTCATGACCACCAGCACTGGGATGGTCAGCAGGGTGCCGTGGACCTCGTCATAGCCCTTGGACTCTGTGAGGTACGTAGGCATGTAGGACGTGAGGGCATAGCCTGCAGTATTCGCGGCGGCCACCAGGATCATGGCAACGATGATGGAGCGCCAGTACGCCTTGACGATTCCCACCGGGCCCTTGACGGCTGCTTCGTCGGAGGCGGCGGCATGCTTGGCCAGGTCCTCCTGGGCATCGAGGGTGGCCTGGAACTGCGGGGACTCCTCGATCCTGCTTCGAAAGTAAACGGCGATCAGGCCAAGCGGACCGGCCACCAGGAACGGGATGCGCCAGCCCCATTCCTCCATGGCGCTTTGCCCCAGCGTCAGCTGCAGCACTGACACCAGAGCGGCGCCGAGGGCGAAACCGAAGTAGCTGCCCATATCCAGGAAGCTGGCGAAGAAACCGCGCCGCTTATCCGGGGCGTACTCGCTGACAAAGGTGGTGGCGCCGGCATATTCACCGCCGGTGGAGAAGCCCTGGACAATCTTCAGCAGCACCAGCAGCCCTGCCGCCCACAGTCCGATCTGGGCGTAACCGGGAAGGAGCCCGATGGCGAAGGTGCTCGCGGCCATCAGCATGAGCGTGGCGGCAAGGATCTTCTGCCGGCCCATCTTGTCGCCCATCCAGCCGAAGATCACGCCGCCCAAGGGCCGGGCGATGAAGGTCGCGGCAAAGGTGCCCAGCAGGAACAGCGTCTGGGTGGTGGGGTCTGATTCCGGGAGGAACACGGGGCCCATGGTGGTGATGAGGTAGCCGAAGACGCCGACGTCGTACCATTCCATGGTGTTGCCCACTATGGTTCCGCCGAGGGCTTTCTTCAGCATGGGCTGGTCAACCACGTTGACGTCCGACTCCTTGAGCCGGCGGCGTGCGAGCAGTTTTGGCTTCCGCGGGCTCTTGGGAAGAGCCGACGACGGTGCACCGGGAGGTGCGGTTGGGTAGGTTCCGGAGGCGCTGGTAAGGCCTGCGGAAGAGTCGGTCCTGCTTCGGTCTGTGGGCATTTGGGCCACTCCTGGGGAGGTCATTTGCTTGCGACTTGTAGCTGCCCCGCTCCGGGCAGGCCTTCGATTTTACGGGAATTCGATGGCGTCCGCGGGTTTGATGCCGTAGGATCGCTCACTTTAGCCCGGTTTCCGCACCTTCCCGGCAGCGGGTTTTCCCAGCTTTTCCCGCGTGTTTACTGGGATGCAGGCGGGTTGTGACCATTGTTACCGAATCTTTTTCCTGACCCGGCTGGTTTAGCTGCGGATTCAGGGGAATCGACCCCGGAAAGTGATGGGCGCCACGCAGCAAAACCCGTGAGAAGGGTGTGCGGCGGCACCCGCCGGGCTGCCGCCGTCGCTCCCTGTTGGTCATGCCTTAGTGGTCGGGCCCCGTCGGCGTGCTGGTGGCCTGTTGCCGGTTCACACCTTGGGGTTCACAGGCAGCGGCCCGGTGCCTATGGTTGAGCCATGGGAATACTTTCTTTCGGCTAGTCGGATGAGTGCGGCAGCCCCAGGGGGGCCAGACCCCCGACCGCAGCACCGCAATCAGCCCGTATTCATGGCGCTTGCAACAGGAAAACTGCTGGCGTGTCCAGCACCCCCCTGGCCTTAGGCCGCCCTTTCGAAGTACTTCGTTTCATCGCGGAGAGGAAGAAAAATGGCTGACGAACACCTCAGATCCTCCATCAAACCCGAGGTGATGGACCACCTCGCAGCGGCAATAAAGAATCCGGATCTTCCAGGTCCCGCACCCATCGACTCAGCCGGAATGCCACGGCAGAACTCCTGGCCTGAGGGCAACGGCAAGCGCCGGCACCCGAAGGAGCACAGGGCCGGCGCCGGGCGGATGGGGCATGAAGCCGCAGTAACGGCAGTACACCGCACCAGCCGGCCTCAGATGCCGCATTCGTCCTAGGCCCGGCGGAGACGCGGCCGACGCCAGGGACACCGAAAATCACCAGCGATACTCAAATTACCCGGCGGCCCCCAATTTTGGTGGGCGCCGGGTAATTTGTGCGTCGAGGGGTTGTTTGCGCGTCGCCCGCCCCTTGTTCAGCCCTCGCGCACTACCTCCGCCGGGTCCTTGTCCAGCCGCCACCCGCGCCATACCGGGTGCCGCAACCGTCCCGTCCCGGTCCACTCGCTGTAGGTCACCTCGCCCACGAGCTGGGGTGCCACCCAGTGGGCATCTGCCGCGTCCGGCCGTGGAACGTCCAGGAACGGTGAGGTTTTTCGGGCCAGGCGGTCCACTGTCTGGCGCAGTTCTTCGAGTTCCCGGCCGCTGAAGCCGCTGCCGACGCGCCCGGCGTACTGCAGCTTCCTGCCGTCCGGGATGCCCACCAGCAGCGAGCCCACGGTGTCCTGCCGGCCTCCCTTGCCGGGGCGCCAGCCGCCCACTACCACCTCCTGGGTCTGCTCCACTTTCAGCTTCATCCAGGTCCACGTCCGCTGCCCGCTCACGTAGCGGCTGTCCGTCCGTTTGGCCATCACCCCTTCCAGCCCCAATTCCCGGGCACTGTCCAGGATGTCCTCCACCCGCTCCTCCAAAACCGGCGAAAGGGCTGCCGGGCAGCCGGACGGGGTGAAGAAGTCCTCCAACCGTTGCCGGCGCTTGGCGAGCGGCAGCTTCCGAAGGTCCGTCCCGCCGTCATTGAGCAGGTCGAAAAGCATCAGCTGAACGGGAATGGCCTTCCGGGCCCTTTCGACGTCGGCGGGCCGGGTAAGCTTCATCCGGCCCTGGAGGAGTCCGAAATCCGGCCTCCCGGAAGGCCCGGCAGCGATGATCTCACCGTCCGCCACAAACGGCCGGTCCGGCCAGCAGGTCCGGTCCGCAAACTCCGGATACGTCCTGGTGACGTCGATGCCGTTGCGGCTGAATATCCGCACCGTTTCCTCGTCCGCTATCAGGATGGCGCGCACCCCGTCCCACTTGAGCTCATACTGCCAGTTGCTGCCCTGCAGGTCTGCCGCATCGCCGGGGGTGGCCATCATGGGGCGGTAATCCTCGGGGGAGGCCACCGTGCTTTGTGCTGCCGGTGCCGCTGACACTTTCCGCGCTGGCGCTGTTTTCGCCGGCACTGTTTTTGCCGGCACTGTTTCCTCGGGTGCCTCTTCCCCCGCCGGCTCGCTGTCCTCCTCCCTCCCTGCCGGTGCGGGCCGCCGTCGTCCGCTGGGGTGCTCCTTGTCCATGAGGTGAATGAGCCATTGCCCTTCAACGTCCTTGCCCTGCCCGCGCCCGGTGTGGATCAGGGCGAGCTTCTTGCTGCCGCCCAGTCCGCCGCCCTCGGAGCCGTTCAAGGTGACGATGACTTCCCGGCCGTTGATCCACTTGTGCAGTTCATACGTTCCGGTGTCCCAGATGGTCATCTCGCCGGCGCCATATTCACCCTTGGGAATGGTTCCGTGGAAGGTGAGGTAATCCATTGGGTGGTCCTCGGTCTGGACAGCCAGGTGGTTCTTCCCGCCTGTCTCCGGGACGCCCTTGGGGAGCGCCCAGGACACCAGGACGCCCTCGTGTTCCAGCCGGAGGTCGAAGTGGAGCCGGCTGGCGTGGTGCTCCTGGATGACGAAGGCGTCGCCACTGCCGGCTGCGCCGCTGAAGGGCTCCGGAGTGGCTTGGGGATCGCGCATGGAACGGTACTTTGCCAGTTTGGGATTTGCCTCCTGGCTTTCCGGTTCAGGTTCTGCCGGGTCGTGGGGCGGGTGTCCAGAGGCCTGGACGACGGCGGCGAACGGGTCCAGGCCCTCCTGCACCCGCTGCAGCACCTCCTTGTAGTCCAGGTGCCCCAGGCCCGGGGTGCCAATCTCGTCCCAGGTCCGGGGTGCCGCCACCATGGGGGTGGGCCGGCCCCGCAATGAATAGGGCACGATGGTGGTCTTGGCAGCGTTGTTCTGGCTCCAGTCCACCAGCACCTTGCCCTTGCGGAGCGTCTTTTTCATGTCACTGACGGCCAGGTCCGGATGGTCGGCTTCAAGGGCCCGCGCGAGCTCGCGGGCGAAGGCGGAAATCTGCTCGGAGGTCTGGCTCCGGTCCAGGGCGGCGTAGAGGTGGATGCCCTTGCTGCCGCTGGTCACCGGCACCGTATCCAGACCAACATCCTGGAGAATCGAGCGGGCCAGGAGCGCCACTTCGACGCACTCCTCAAGTCCCGCACCCTCGCCGGGATCCAAATCCAGGACCAGCCGGTCCGGGTTCAACTGGTTGCCGTGGGAATCCACCTGCCATTGCGGAACGTGGATTTCCAGCGAGTTGATCTGACCGAACCAGGCCAGCGTGGCGGGGTCGTTGACCAGGGGGTAGTAGATGGTCCGGTCTTTGTGGGTGATCGCGGCGCGGGGCAGCCAGCCCGGGGCGGAGTCCTCGAGGTTCTTCTGGAAAAACACCTCGCCGGGCTTCTCTGCGGTGCCCACCGTGTTGACCCACCGCTTCCTGGTGGCGGGCCGGTTGGCTGCGGCGGGAATCAGGACGTGCCCCACCGCAGCGTAGTACGCCAGGACGTCCGCCTTGGTGGTGCCGGTCTCCGGATAGATGATTTTGTC
Source organism: Pseudarthrobacter sp. NamE5 (assembly GCF_005796225.1). Classification (GTDB taxonomy): domain Bacteria; phylum Actinomycetota; class Actinomycetes; order Actinomycetales; family Micrococcaceae; genus Arthrobacter. The sequence continues at coordinate 25,078 of NZ_VAHO01000001.1, read as the reverse complement.
CAGGTTGGTAAGGGTCAGTTCGCGTCCCGCGACCCGGACACGCTCCTTAGCTCCTGCCACGGGGCTTCACCTCCGGCGCTGCGTGATGTTCACTTGAGGAATGAGAGCCATCTGGAAAGGTGCCATCGCGTTCGGCCTGGTCAACGTGCCCGTGAAGGTCTACAGCGCCACTGAGGATCATGACATCAGTCTGCACCAGGTACACAACGCCGACGGCGGCCGGATCCGCTACCAGCGCCGGTGCGAGGTCTGCAGCCAGGTCATTGATTATTCGGACATTGAGAAGGCCTACGAGGAAGACGGCCGGACGGTGATCCTGTCCAAGGACGAACTTAAGGCGATCCCGGCGGAGAACAGCCACGAGATCGAAGTGGTGCAGTTCGTCCCGTCCGAGCAACTTGAGCCCATGATGTTCGAGAAGAGCTATTACCTGGAGCCGGATTCCAAGTCTCCCAAGGCTTACGTGTTGCTGCGCAGCGCCTTGGAGGACACAGACCGGGTGGCCATCGTCCAGTTCGCGCTGCGGGAGAAGACGCGCCTGGGCGCCCTGCGGATCAAGGACGACGTCCTGGTGCTCCAGTCCCTCCTGTGGCCGGACGAGGTGCGTGAGGCCAACTTTCCGTCCCTTGAGACATCCATCAGGATCTCTCCCCAGGAGCGCGATATGTCCGCTGCCCTGGTGGAGTCGATGGCCGCGGATTTCGATGCCGCCGCCTTCACTGACGACTACCAGGTACAGCTCCGCCAGCTCATCGAGGCCAAACTGGAGCAGGGCGACGCGCTGGACACCGAGGAGACGTTCGGCGTGGAAGCAGGCGAGGGCGGCAAGGGCGAAGTCATCGACCTGATGGAGGCGCTGAAGCGGAGCCTGGACCGCAAGCGCGGCGGCGGGTCCGAAGCCGCTGCCGGCGGTGCGGACGGCGAAGCTGCCGGGGAATCCGGTGGGGAGGCGGGCAGCGCGAAGCCGGCGCGGAAGCGGACCACGGCCAGCAAAGCCGAGGCCGGCACGGAGACGGAAACAAAATCCACTGCCAGCAAGTCCGGTGCTGCAAAGTCCACGGGCGCCAAGACCGGTACCGCAAAAACAAGCACGGCCAAGGCCACCGCCAGCAAGACCACGGCTGCGAAGTCCACGGCTGGCAAAACCGCTGCCAAGCCTGCATCGAAGACCACCGCCGGTAAGGCAACCGGTACCAAGGCCCGCAAGCCGGCGTGACGTGTAGGTCCTGTCGTGTGTCCCGGTGCTTATTGCCATGTACACGAAACTACTAAGCTTGCTTGCTTTCCGGTAGCCATACCTCTTTACAGCGGCGTCGCGCGCGCCCACAATGAGTCGCATCGCAGCCTCCGCTGTGCCAACAGCGTGCTGCCACTCTGACCGGCCATAGGAGAGGGACGCGGATATGAACGACCAGACGCAGGCAACGGAGGCGGACCGGGAGCTCAAACAGAAACACCGGGCCATGTGGGCCTCCGGTGACTATCCCGCCCTTGCTGATGAAATGCTCCTTGAACTCGGTGCCATCCTGGTGGAGGCCTGCGGCGTCACCTCCCGGCAGCGGGTCCTGGACGTGGCCGCCGGGTCAGGAAACGCCGCAATCCCGGCGGCAATGATGGGCGCCAAAGTGGTTGCCAGTGACCTCACGCCTGAGCTGTTCGAGGCAGGCCGCCGGGAAGCCGCCAACCGTGGGGTCAGCTTGGAGTGGCAGGAAGCCGACGCCGAGGCCCTGCCTTTCGGCGACGACGAGTTCGACACTGTCATGTCCTGCCTCGGGGCCATGTTCGCGCCCCACCACCAGGCAGCAGCCGACGAGCTGGTGCGCGTCTGCAAGCCCGGCGGCACCATCGGACTTCTCAGCTGGACCCCGGACGGGTTCATCGGCAGGATGTTCGCCACCATGAAGCCGTTCGCCCCGCCGCCCCCGCCCGGTGCCCAGCCGGCGCCGCTGTGGGGGAGCGAGGATCACGTGCGCGAACTGCTGGGGGACAGGGTTACCGGGGTCCACGCCCGCAAACAGGCACTGGCCGTCCGGAGCTTCCACAGGCCTGAGGATTTCGTCCGCTACTTCAAGTCCCACTATGGCCCCACCATCTCCGTCTACAAATTCATCGCCGCGGACGGGGACAAGGTCAAGGCGCTGGACCAGGCGCTCACTGAACTTGCGGATTCGTTTGGTGACGCCCACGGTGATACCCCCTTCCAGATGGAGTGGGAGTACCTGCTCTTGACCGCCAAGAAAGCAAAGTAGGCACCAACTGGGTAGCAGCAGGTGTCGTTATGGGCCTCCATAACGACACCTGCTGCTACCTACTTGGGTGAGGAGGCGCTTAAAACCGGCAGCCGCCGTCGTGTGCTTCCCCTGTGTGGGAAGGCCCGACGGCGGCCGCGGCACTTAGCTGCCTTGCCAACCTTGGCGGCTACTCGGCGTCGTGGTCCGTTTCGAGGATCTGCACCAGGCGGTCCAGGGCATGGTCGGCGCCATCCCCTTCGGCCCGCAGGACCACCACGTCGCCGTGGGAGGCGCCCAGGCTCATGAGGGACAGGATGCTGGCGGCATCCATGGCCTCGTCGGCCGGTTCGCCCTCGCGGGCAATGGTGATGTCAAGGTCGAACTCGCCGGCTGCCTCAGCGAAAATGGCGGCGGGGCGGGCGTGCAGGCCTACTCGGCTGGCGACGGTTGCGGTGCGTTCTGGCATTGTTGCTCCTTTGTCTTTCGGCTTGCTGTTGGTCCAGGGCCGGTTCGGTAGTCGGTGGCCGGTCAGACCGTGGCGGGAACGCTCTCCACGGTAGCAGCGGTCTTGGGGGCTGCCCAGCGCTTCAGCGCCACGACGGCCAGGGCGGTGACGATGGTGCCGGCGATGATCGAAAGCACGAACATCAGCACGTTGCCGATGGCGAAGAACACGAAGATGCCGCCGTGGGGTGCCTGGGAGGTGACTCCGAAGGCCATGGTCAGTGCGCCGGTCAGGGCGCCGCCCAGCATGCTGGCGGGGATGACGCGCAGCGGATCTGCGGCTGCGAACGGAATGGCGCCTTCAGAGATGAAGGATGCGCCCAGCAGCCAGGCAGCCTTGCCGTTTTCACGCTCGGCCAGGCTGAAGAGCTTCCGGTCCAGCACCGTGGCCAGGGCCATCGCCAGCGGGGGCACCATGCCGGCAGCCATCACGGTTGCCATGATCTGCCAAGGGGCCTGGTTGTCCGCGCTGCCGGCACTCAGCCCGGCCACGGCGAAGGCGTAAGCCACCTTGTTGACGGGACCGCCCAGGTCGAAGCACATCATGAGACCCAGGATGATGCCCAGGACCACTGCCGAGGCGCCGGTCATGCCGGAGAGCCAGCCGTTGAGGGCGGTAGTGAGGCCGGCGATGGGTCCGCCGAGTACAAGGAACATCAGGCCGGAAGCCACGATCGAAGCGAGCAGCGGGATGATGACCACGGGCATGAGGCCGCGCAGCCAGCGGGGGACCTGCCAGGTACCGATCAGGTGTGCCACGTAGCCGGCCAGCAGGCCGCCCACAATGCCGCCGAGGAAACCGGCGCCCATGAAGCCGGAGACTGCACCGGCAACGAAGCCGGGGGCGATGCCGGGGCGGTCAGCGATGGCGTAGGCAATGTAGCCCGCCAGCGCAGGGACCAGGAAGCCCATGGACAAGGCACCGATCTTGAACATCACGGCACCGAGGTAGGTGGCAAGTCCGCCCTCGGGCAGGTTGCCGAAGTTGTTCTGGAGGACAACGTCGTCTGCCACGTCGGTGATGTCGTAGCCGCCCAGCAGGAAGCCCAGGGCGATCAGGAGGCCGCCGCCGGCAACGAACGGGATCATGTAGCTGACGCCGGTGAGCAGCGCCCTCTTGAGCTTTTGGCCGATGTGCTCGCCCTTCTCCGCGGCGGCCTGGTCGGCCTGCTCCTCGGCGCCGAAGTGCGGCACCCGGCGGGCATTGGGGTCCTTGGCGGCGGCGAGCGCCTCCTGGACCATCTTGGCAGGCTCGTCGATGCCGCGCTTGACGGGGGCGTTGATGACGGGCTTTCCGGCGAAGCGCTCCTTGCCCCGCACGTCCACGTCCACGGCGAAGATGACAGCGTCGGCCGCGGCGATCACGGCCGGGTCCAGCGGCTTGGCGCCGGAGGAACCCTGGGTTTCCACCTGAAGGTCCACACCGGCTTCCTTGGCCGCTGCCACCAGGGAGTCGGCCGCCATGTAGGTATGTGCGATGCCCGTGGGGCAGGCCGTGACGGCGACGAGGCGCTTGGGACCGGCGTGGCCGGAACCGTCGCCTGAGGCAGCTACTGCCGACGCTCCGGACTGGCCGGTTGCGTTCAGGGTACCGGAACCTGCGCCGGCGGAAGCGGCGGCATCGGCCGGGGCTGTTGCTGCGTGCGCAGCCGGCTTGTCAGCCAATGCGCCGTCCACCAGTTCCACGATTTCCTCGCGGGATGAGGCGCCGCGCAGGGCTGCGGTGAAGTCCTTTTTGATGAGGGAGCGGGCAAGCTTGGAGAGCAGCTTCAAATGCGCCTGGTCTGCTCCGTCCGGTGCCGCAATGAAGAAGATCAGGTCTGCAGGTCCATCCTTGGCGCCGAAGTCCACCTTGGGGTTGAGGCGGGCCATGGCCAGGGTGGGCTCGGTGACAGCGGCTGACCGGCAGTGCGGGATGGCGATGCCGCCGGGGATGCCCGTGGCGGTTTTCTGCTCGCGGGCCCAGGCATCGGCGAAGAGGCCTTCGACTTCTGATGCGCGTCCGGTGGCAGCTACTTTGCTTGCCAGGTGCCGGATCACCGTCTCGGTTGAGTTGCCCAGGTTCTGGTCGAGCTCGACCAGTTCCGTGGTGATGAGCTGGGTCACTGTCAATCCTTTCAAAGGGCCGTGATGGTTACGGCGTCCGGGGTGGTTTGGTGGACTGCCGGGACAGTGGAACCCGGCAGGGAGGCGGCGGCGGCACCGTGGGCCACCGCCTGCCGAAGGCAGTCGGCCGGGGCGCCGCCCTGGCCGTGGGCGAGCAGGTAGCCGGCCAGCGCGGAATCGCCCGCGCCCACCGTGCTGACTGCGGCGACCGGCGGGTGCGTGGCCAGCCACGCGCCGTCGGCCGTTACCAGGACAGCTCCCTTGGATCCGAGAGTTGCCAGCACAGCACCCACACCGGAACGCACGACGGCGGCGGCTGCTGCCGCGGCGGCAGCCGGGTCCGCTTCCAGTTCGTCAGCGGTGGCCGGGGAGGCGAATCCGGCTGCGGCAGCCAGTTCCGCCAGTTCTTCGGCATTGGGCTTGAGGAGGTCCGGCATGCCCTCCGCGCCGCCGGTCAGGGCGGCTGCGAGGGGCTGGCCGGACGAGTCGACGGCGATGCGCGGGGCAGCGCCGTCGGCGGATGTGCGCAGCCGCTGGGCTACGGTTGCGTAAAAATCGGCAGGGAAACCCGGCGGAAGCGAGCCCGCGAGGACAACCCAGGTGGCGCCGCGGGAGCTTTCCAGCAGCAGCTTGATGAGGGCTTCCTGCTGGTTTTCGTCCAGGACAGGGCCGGGTTCGTTGATCTTGGTGGTCACACCGCCGGGTTCGGTGAGGGCCACGTTGGTGCGCAGCGGTTCGCCGATGGGGAGGGAAACGAAGGGCACCCCGCTTTCGCGGAGGCCGGCAAGCACGGGGTCGCTGTCCGCTCCGGGGAGGACCGCCACGGACTCCAGGCCCGAGGCCACCAGAGCACGTGAGACGTTGACGCCCTTGCCGCCTGACTCCTGGCTGACGGAGACGGCGCGCTGCACTTCGCCGCGTTCCAGGGGGCCGGGCAGTGCAACGGTACGGTCAAGGCTGGGGTTGGCTGTGAAAGTGACGATCATGCGATCACCACGTCGACGCCGGCTTCTTCCAAAGCTGCTGCCAGTTCGGGGCCGGGTTCGCTGTCTGTAATCAAGGTGTCCAGGTCTTTCAGTGAGGCGAACTGGACCAGGGTTTCCGTGTCCAGCTTGGAGGAATCGGCCAGAACCACGATGCGGCGGGCCGAGTGGACGAAAGCTGCCTTGACGGCGGCTTCCTCTGGATCGGGCGTGCTGAGGCCAAAGCTGGCATGGATGCCGTTGGTGCCGATGAAGGCAATGTCCGGACGGAGCCGGCCGGCGGCCTCCACGGTTGCCTGTCCCACGGCAACCTGGGTGATTCCCCGCACCCGGCCGCCCAGGACATCCAGCGCGATCCCGGGGACGTTGGAGAGTTTGCCGGCGATGGGAACGGCGTGGGTGATGGCCACCAGCTCCCGTTCCGTGTCACCCAACGGGTCATTGGCTGCGCGGCGCGAGAGCATGTCGGCCAGCACTTCGGTGGTGGTGCCGCCGTCGATCAGGACGCTGCCGGCCGAGCTGCGGGGAATCAGGGCGAGGGCGGCCTCGGCGATCCGGCTCTTTTGGTCCGGCCGCTGGATGGCCCGGTCGTTGACACTTTCCTCGGTAGTGCTGAACCGGTCTGCCGCAACAGCTCCGCCATGGACGCGGCGCACCGTTCCGGCATTTTCAAGGGCGGCAAGATCCCGTCGGACGGTTTCCGTGGTGATGCGGAAGCGCTCGGCCAGGAGGGTCACACTGACCCGGCCGCTGCCGGCAACAAGCTCGGCAATCTTCTGCTGGCGCTCCTCGGCGAACACATACCCTCCGTTGCGTAAGGCTGTTTGGTGCGGCTGCTGGTGGTCCTGGTGCTGCAGCTTTGCTCCTGGCGTGCGGAGCGCTGCCTTTGCGTGACTGGCATCACATGATGTTGAGTTACTTGACTTTATCTTTGGTTGTGTTGGTTTGTCAATGGAAACCCACGCGAAACAAAATTGTCACCGTAGCCGGGCGTGAGCCGCCCGGACTGGGAAGCTTTTGGGCAAATTCCGACTGCCAAGCCCCACAGCCCGGCATATCTGGCCGAAGATCAAAGGGTGGGAGCGAGAAAGCCGGGCCGGACCACTATGGTCCGGCCCGGCTCTCCGGGTTCATGTATTTTTCCTGCCAGGACTTCGGCGGAATCCTCGCGGCGGCTACAGTCCGCCGTCGCGGCTTTCGTTGCGGGTGATGCGCTCGCCCGTGTTTGGATCCACTACGGATCGCGATTCACTGACGCGCCGGCTGCGGCCGGGCGAGGCCAGGATGAGGGAGGCGACGAGGCCGATGACGCCCACGGCCATCAGGATGTACCCGACGAGGACCTGGTCGACGGCGGGGATCAAGCCTGGAGCAACCGCCCAGGCGAGGATGGCGCCGAGGGCGATAAGGAAAATGGAGGATCCGATTCTCATGTCTTGCTCCTTCTGGTCGAGGATGGGCATTGTCTTAGCCCCTGACAGATGCTAAGCATGCTGTCCGTTGATCGCCACGCTACAGCTCGAGGGGGCCTCGATCAACGCTTTGCCATCTCACTGAGCGTTTCAGATGTGTAACGGCTGTGCAGGAAGGGACTCACGTTTCTGTTCCTGATGGGCCTCCAACCGGCACGGCTCATCTTCGGGTGCGCCACTGCTGGCTAGGCTGACTTAATGCAAACAGTCGTATGGTCCAAGCCTGAGGGCGAGCGGGCCGGTACTCCCTTGCTGGTGATGATGCACGGTTACGGCACGGACGAGTCCCGCATGGTCCGCCTCTTCGAATACCTGCCCGGGGAGTTCACCTGTGCGGCGCTCCGGGCCCCCATGCCTATTGGCGACAGCTGGGGCTGGTTCCTGCTGGATTACTTCCTGGCCAACGACTTTGCTGACGTCATCAAGGCCGCCAATGCTGTCCAGAGCTGGATCAACAGCGTCAAGGGCCAGCACAGCAGCGTCAGCCTGCTGGGATACTCGCAGGGCATGGCGATGGCAAGCACCCTCCTGCGCCTGCACCCCAAGGACTATGAGGCTGTTGTGGGCCTTTCCGGCTTTGTCCTGCAAAACGAACTGCTGTCCCTCACCGAGTCCTTCGATACCAAGCCGCCCTTTTTCTGGGGGCGGGACAAGGCCGACCTGGTCATCAACGAAGACGCCATCGCGTACACCGAGGAGTGGCTCCATCAGCACACCCTCCTCACGGCCAGGACCTACCCCGGCATGGGCCATGCGATGTCCAAGACGGAGATGGTGGACGTCAGTGTGTTCCTCCGCCACTACGTACCTCGGCAAGACGGTCCTGCCCGCGGCTAGCTTCTGTGCCACGGCGGCGAAGTGCACCTTATCCACAGGCAAGGTATAAACAGTTGCCAGCCAAATTTGTAAGCGCTTACACTCGTCTTCGGCCGTTGTAGCGGCCCCTGAGCTGGGCGGACAAGGAGATCAGCGCGGTGCGGACGATTTACTGCAGCCGGACAACGTCCCGGAGCTCGCTGTCCCAGCCGCAGCGCGTTACGCCCGGCTTGTCCCAGGACGGGCATGGTGTCCACAATGGTGGGGGTACAACGATCAGCAGGGCCCGAGGCCGCCGCGTTCCTCCGCAGGCGCCGTCCAGCCCGCCTGCAGATTGTTTCGGGCGTCGAGGCCTCCACACTCCACAGCATCCCCGTTTCGAGGCTGCCCGCCGTCCTGAAAGGACAACCCGCTGATGACCGAAAAGACAAGAACAGACCACGCCGCCGCGGCGCTCTCCGCCTGGACCGGTGCCGGCGCCATCCTCTTCGACCTCGATGGGGTGCTGACGCCGACGGCCACCGTACATGAGCAGGCCTGGCAGGAGCTGTTCGAGGACTACCTCGCCGAGCAGCCGGAAGTTCCCGGCTACACCGAAAGCGACTACTTCGACCACATCGACGGCAAGCCGCGTTTCGACGGCGTCCGTGACTTCCTGGCCTCACGCGGGATCGTGCTTCCCGAAGGACCCACTGATGACGACGCCGCAAACACCACGGTCCAAGGCCTGGGCAACCGCAAGAACAGGATCTTCAACGACATCGTCAGCGCCGGCGTCGAACCCTTCGACGGCTCTGTCCGCTTCCTCGAAGCCGCCCTGGAACGCGGACTGAAGGTCGCGGTCGTCTCGTCCTCCCGCAACGCCCCCGCTGTCCTGGCCGCCGCCGGACTCACTGTCCACTTCCCAGTGGTGGTGGACGGTGTGGTGGCAGCCAGGGAAGGGCTGCCGGGAAAACCCAGCCCCGCCACCTACCAGTACGCCGCCCGCCTGCTGGACCTGCCCAGCGAGGAGTGCGTGGTGGTTGAGGACGCAGTCTCCGGAGTCCAGGCCGGCAAAGCAGGATCCTTCCACTCGGTGATCGGGGTGGATCGCGGCGCAGGTCGGCAAACGCTGCTTGAAGCTGGAGCCACCCTGGTGGTCAGGGACCTCAGCGAACTCCTGCCCTAGGGACCTGCTGCCCCCGGCAGCGCCTGCCGCCACCCCCGGCGGCGCCAGTAAACTCTTCCTCCCCATCAGCATCCCCGGCCGGCAGCACACCGGCTGTCCGGCTAAACGCCAAAGGACCAACACCATGGCTTTCATCTCAGCGGACCACGAAAGGTTCCCCAACACGCCCTGGCAGCTCGTTGAAACCCGCCACGAACCGGGCAAAGAGGGGACGCTCGAGACCCTCTTTGCCCTCGGCAACGGCCATCTGGGAATCCGCGGTGCGCACTGGGCGGCTGCCGACTCGGACCTGCCGGGCAGCTTCGTCAACGGGCTGCACGAGATCTGGGACATTAAGCACGCTGAAAACGCCTTTGGCTTCGCCCGCACCGGCCAGCGCATCCTCTACATCCCGGACGCCAACAATTTCACCCTGATCATCGACGGCGAACCGCTCACGCTGGCCGAGTCCGAGGTCCTGGATTACCGGCGATCGGTGGATTTTTCCACGGGCTTTTACGAATGTCGGATCACCTGGCAGTGCCGCTCCGGCGCGGTAGTCACCACCACTGAACGCCGGGCCGTTGGTTTCGCCTCACGTGGCAGCCTTGGCATCTCCCTGGAAGTGGCCACCGACCGCGACATCTCGGCGGACGTCACCTCGTCGGTCATCAACCGGCAGGACCAGCCGGTGGAAGACCATTCCGCGCACGATCCCCGCCGGGCGGGCCGCCACGCTGGACGCGTGCTGCTGCCCCTGCGCCTGGACGGCGGAGACGGGTCGCTCCGGCTGGCCTGGGAAGCAGCCGAATCCAAGCAGCGCGTGGGCCTGGCAGTGGACCACTGGACCTCCTCCGGACACCAGCCGTTCGAGACCCGGGTGGACCAGGATGACAGCAGCGTCCGCTACGTCCTGGCAATCAGCGCCAATGAGCCCTTCCGGCTGGAAAAGAGCGTCAGCTATGCCGCCGCCGCGGCAGCCCAGGACCCATCCGTTGATGCAGCCGAGGTGGCAGAGGAAGGCCTCCGGTCCGTCGGGGAGATCTTCGCCGAAAGTGAAGCGCATTACCGGGAGTACTGGGCTGTCGCGGACATCGTGGTGGCCGGCCAGCCAGTGCTCCAGCAGGCCATCCGCTGGAACCTGTTCCAGCTTGCCCAGGCCACGGCACGCGCGGGCGTTGCAGGGATCCCCGCCAAGGGGGTGACGGGCTCCGGTTATGAGGGCCACTACTTCTGGGACCAGGAGGTCTACCTCCTGCCCTACCTGACCTACACCAATCCGGAGGGCGCCCGGCAGGTCCTGGAATTCCGGCACGCCATCCTGCCCGAGGCCAAGATCCGGGCCAAGGAACTCAGCGTGGACGGCGCCCTGTTTCCGTGGCGGACCATCAACGGGCTCGAGGCAAGTGCGTACTACGCAGCCGGTACGGCGCAGTTCCATATCGCGGCCGCCATTGCCTTCGCCACCAACCGGTATGTCTGGGCAACGGGGGACACCGCCTTCCGGGACGGATTGGGCGCCGAACTGCTGATTGAGACAGCCCGCATGTGGATTTCGCTGGGCTTCTTTGGCAAGGATGGCCTCTTCCACATCCACGGCGTCACCGGTCCGGACGAGTACACCGCAGTGGTGAACGACAACCTGTACACGAACGTAATGGCCCGCTTCAACCTGCGTGCCGCCGCTGCCTTGGAACATGCCGGCATCACCCAGGAGGAGCGGCAGTTGTGGGAGGCGGCGGCAAACCGCATGCACCTGCCGTTTGATGAGCGCATGCAGGTGCACTCGCAGGACAACGACTTCATGACCCTCGAGCCTTGGGACTGGACCACGCCCCGGTCCAAGTACCCCCTGCTCCTGCATTTCCATCCGCTGGTCATCTACCGCCACCAGGTCCTGAAGCAGGCGGACACCGTGCTGGCAATGTTCCTGCAGTGGCAGGACTTCAGTGCGGAGGAGAAGCAGCGCGCCTTCGATTTCTATGACCCCCTTACAACGGGGGATTCAACGCTGTCCGCGTGCGTCCAAGGCATCATGGCCGCCGAGGTGGGGTACTCGCGGGAGGCGCTTGAGCACTTCACGAATGCTGCTTTCATCGACCTGGACGACACCCACGGCAACACCATCGACGGCGTGCACATCGCCTCCACCGGCGGTGTCTGGAGTTCCCTGGTGAACGGCTTCGCAGGGCTGCGGGACCAGGGACCCGCACCATACTTCGACCCGCGGCTCCCGGCCGAATGGGAAGGGCTGGCGTTCCACCTCAAGATCCGCGGCCGGTTGCTGCGGGTGGAGCTGGACGCGGGCACCATCACCTTGACCGTCCAGGAAGGCCAGGCCCTGGACGTGGGCGTCCGCGGACAGCTCCTCACGGTGGGCGCAGAGCCCGTCCAGGTGCCACTTGCGCCCGTGCCGGAACCGGAACCCACCGTCTTCCCCAGCGGACATCCGACGGCGAGCATCCCGGTGGTGCGCGCAAACAATTAAGTGACGTGCCCGGCGGCAGGGTGGGACGCTTCAGTCCCCGCCCGCCGCCGCACGTTCCACCTCAGGTGACCGGTCCAGGGGGTGGGCCGTCTCGTCGTCGCGCATCCGTGCCACGGCCAACGCGATAACCGCCATGACAGGGCACACCCCGCCTGCCACCAAAAAGATCAGCCAGAGGGGCAGGACCTCGGCAGCCGGCCCCGCCAGTGCCATGGACACGGGCATCAGGGCAAGCGACACGAAGAAGTCCAGGCTGGAAACCCGGCCCAGGAGGTGCGGCGGGACGCGCCGCTGCAGCAAAGTGCCCCAGATGACCATGCCCACGCTGCCGGTGGCACCAAAGATGAACAACGCGGCGGCGATCGCCCAGAAGCTGTCCATGATTCCAACGGCAGCCAGCGGGAAGCTGCCCGCTCCCCAGCTCACCATCATGACCGTGAGGTAGCGCCGGGGCAGCCGCCGGGAGGCGGTGACGAGCGAGCCCAGTGCGGCGCCGACGCCCATCACGGCGAGGAGGAAGCCGAACATGCTCGAATCGCCGCCGAGCTGGTCCCGCACCACGAAGGGCAGCAGAACCTCGATGGGGCCGATCAGGAACAGCACGGAGATGCACGCCCAAATCAGGGTCCAGAGCAGCCATGGGGTGCGCAGCGTGTAGCTGACGCCCTCACGCAGGTCATGGAGCAACGTCGACCTGCCCCGGCCCCCTCTGGTCGCGCCGTTCCCGGCGCCATCCACCGGAGCAGCCAGTGCGTGCTGGCCCAGGAAGTTCAGGACGATGAAGGCCAGGAGGTGGCATAAGGCCACTGCCGTGACAGCGTGTGACGGCGAGAGCGCAGCCACCACCATGCCCGCCACGGCCGGGCCGGCGGCCTGCTGGAGGACGGGGCGCATGGTCCCTTCCATCCCGTTCGCTGCCAGCAGGTCCTGGGCGGGCAGGATCCGCGGCAGGATGGCGGAGTAGGCGGGGAAGAAGAAAGCGGCGCCGACGCCGAGGACAAAGGACCCTGCAGCCACATGCCAGAGCTGGAGCAGCCCGGCCACGGCCAGCCCGCTCACGCTGGCTATCACCGCCAGGTTCGCTCCCTCCACGGCGATGATCAAGCGGCGCTGGGGGATCCGGTCCGCGGCGATTCCGCCTGCCAGCACGAATGCCACCAGGCCCACGCTGCCAGCTGCGGCCACCAGGGAAAGTTCCAGCGGGCCGCCGCCAAGGTGGATCACCTGGTACACCATGGCCACGGCCCACATTCCTGAGCCAAAAATGGAGATGGCCAGCGCTGCGATCAACACCCTGTACTCACGGTGGGCAAAGGGCCGCAGGGCCTTGGGGGTGGGCATACGGTAAGTCTAGGCTTGGGGCGCCTGCCCGGACAGCCGGAAGGCTACCCTCGGATGGACAGGGTGGGGCACCGGCATTCGGTGGCCTAGTGTTAAGCAACCTTAGTATTAGGGAAGGCCGCAACCAGCGCGGCCGGCGAGACCAACAGAGGTGACTATGGCCAAGCGCAGCAATCCCGCAGTACGAATCGCAAGCGAAACCGCCCACAACGCCGTGTTCGACGCCGAAGGGAATCCCAAACCGGGCGTCCATAACGCGCTGCTCCGGGCGGTGGAGATCCAGCGTCCGCTGGTCCTTGCCTACATCCGCCGGCTTCAGAAGAAGCACCCCCGCGCGACGGCGGCGCAATTGGCGGACGTCCTGGAGCGGGACTATCTTCGCGCCGTCACGGGCGGCGGGGCGCTGGTGGGAGCCACCGCCGTCGTTCCCGGCGTGGGCACTGTAGCGTCCCTGGGCCTCTCCGCGGCCGCCACCGTGGGGTTCCTGGAAGCAACCGCTCTCTACGCCACCTCTCTGGCGGAGCTGCACGGCATCCGCCTGACCAACCCGGAGAAGGCCAGCACCATGGTGATGGCCCTGATGCTCGGTGAGGAAGGAACTGCGCTGCTCGGAACGCTCAGCGGGCAGGGGGCAGGCAAGGGCATGAACGCCACTTGGGGCAATGTGCTCTCCAAGTCCATGTCCGTGCCCTCCTTCGGTTCGGTGCGGAACCGGATCCAGAAAGCCTTCCTCAAGAACCTGCTGAAGCGGCAGGGGACGGCGTTGTTCGGCCGCGCCCTGCCGTTCGGTATCGGCGCCGTGGTGGGCGGAGCCGGTAACCTCGTGATGGGCCGTGCGGTGGTGGCCAATGCGAAGGAAGCATTTGGTCCCATGCCTGACACCATCCCCGGGGAGCTCAACGCTGCAGCCCCGGACAACCTGAAGCTGGAAGGCAACACCCTTGGATCTCAACGCTGACCTTGGCGAATCGTTCGGCTCCTGGATTATGGGAGACGACGCCGCCATGTTCCAGCTGGTCACCAGTGCCAACGTGGCGTGCGGCTTCCATGCCGGCGACCCCGTGACCATGCTGGACAGCTGCCGGGCAGCCTACGAGCTCGATGTCACCGTCGGTGCGCACGTGGGGTACCGGGACCTGGCAGGCTTCGGCCGACGCTCCCTGGACATGAGCTTTGACGAGCTGTTCGGGGACGTGCTGTACCAGCTGGGCGCGCTCGACGGCGTGGCGCACGCCGTGGGCGCCTCGGTGGACTACGTGAAGCCGCACGGCGCGCTGTACAACCGGCTGGTGCATGACGCCGAACAGGCCTCAGCGGTGGTGGCAGCAGTGAACGCCTATGATCCTGGTTTGCCTGTCCTGGGGCTGCCCGGCTCGGAGCTGCTGAAGCAGGCAAAGGACGCCGGGCACCCGGTGTTCATCGAGGCCTTCGTGGACCGCGCCTACCGCGGGGACGGCACGCTGGTTCCGCGCTCGGAGGAGGGCGCCGTCCTGCACGACGTCGATGCCATCGTTGAGCGGGCAGTGCGGCTGGCTGCCAAGGGAGAAGTCGTGGCCGTGGATGGAACGGTGGTGCGCGTACGCCCGGATTCCCTGTGCATTCACGGCGACACCCCGGGTGCCGTGGAGATGGCTGCCGCAGTCCGCGCAGGACTGGAAAGTGCGGGCATTGACCTGGAGTCCTTCGCGTAGCCGGGCAGCCGTCACCCAAAAATCAGGTGCGCCACCGTAAAGATCGCAAGCCCGGCCAGTGAGCCCACCACCGTGCCGTTGATCCGGATGAACTGCAGGTCCTTACCCACCTGGAGCTCGATCTTCTGCGAAGTTTCCTCCGCATCCCAGCGGGCCACCGTGTCCGTGATGACCCCGGCGATGTCCGACCGGTAGGTCCGGACCAGGTAGCTGGCGGCGTCGCCGATCCAGGCGTTGACCTTGCCGGCAAGCTCAGGCTCGCTGACCAGCCTGGCGCCAAAGTCGCGGACCGCTGCCTTGAACTTGACGGTGAGTTCGCTGTGGGGGTCGTCCACGGCACCGAGCAGGGCGTTCTTCACGGTTCCCCAGGTGCGGAAGGCAAGTTCCCGCACCTCGGGGTCGCCCAGGACCTGGGCCTTGATGTCTTCCGCCCGGGCGATCATGGCCGGATCGTGCTGGAGATCCTGTGCCAGGTCATTCAGGTATTTGTCGATGGACTGGCGCACCTGGTGGTTAGGGTCCGCCTGCACCGCGCGCACGAACTTCAGCATCTCCACGTACACCTTGTCGCCCACCAGGCCGTCCAAAAACTGGGGGACCCAGGTGGGGGAGCGGTCCGAGACCAGCCCGGTTACGGTGTCATGGTTGTCGTCCACCCAGTCGGCCGCACGGTCAACCAGCAGGTCCACCAGCTTGTGGTGGTGGCCGTCATGGAAAATCCGCGCCGCCAGCTTGCCCACCGGAGGCCCCCACGGCGGAGCCAGCAGATGCTTACGCACCATGCCCTCGATGACTGCCTGGACGTCGTCGTCGTTCAAAACCTTGAAGGTACCGCGGATGAGCGCGGCGCCTTCCTTTGCCACCCGCTCAGCACCTGCCGGGGTGGCCAGCCACTCACCGGCGCGGCGGGCAATGTTGACGCTTGCCAGCTTGTCCTGGACCACCTGCTCCGAGAGGAAGTTGGTCTCCACGAATTCGCCCAGCGAGGCGCCGATCTGGTCCTTTCGGCGCGGGATGATGGCGGTGTGCGGAATCTTGATGCCCATGGGGTACTTGAACAGGGCGGTGACGGCGAACCAGTCGGCCAGAGCGCCCACCATGCCGCCCTCCGCCGCCGCACGCACGTACTGGAGCCACGGGTACTCCTTCTGCAGCGCAAACGCGAAGACGAAGATCACGGCCATGGCCACCAGCAGCCCCAGGGCCACCAGCTTCATTTTCCGCAGCGCTGCCGCCTTTTCCGCGTCACCGGCACTGAGATGGTGGACGACGGCGGCACGCGCCTTCATCCGGGGCGCTGCGGTAGGTGCGGGCCCTGTATGTGCTTCCCGGGTCGTTGGCTCAGAGTTCACCTGCATGTGCCAAGCCTAGCCCCGCAGGATGCGCGCAGTCGGCTACCGTGTCTCCATGACCAGTGATGAGCCAGTGCCGCAGCGGCCGTTGGTCCTTGCCCACCGGGGCTCCAGCGCCGCGTTCGCAGAACACACCCGCGCGGCGTACCTGCAGGCCCTGGCGGACGGCGCCGACGGCGTGGAGTGCGACGTGCACCTCACCCGCGACCAGCACGTTGTCCTCCTGCATGACGCCAACCTGGACCGGACCTCGGACGGGACAGGGCCCGTCGCGGAGCGGACGCTGCGGGAACTGCGGCACCTGGACTTCTCATCGTGGAAGGGCGTGCGCATCCCCGAGGTATACGGCGCCAGGTCGGAACAGTTCCTGACCCTGCCGGATCTCCTGGACATACTGCGGGCCGCCGGGCGGCCGGTGAAACTGGCCATCGAGCTCAAGCATCCCAGCCCTTACCAGCTCAAGCTGGAGGACAGGGTGCTCGCGGTGCTGCGGAATGAGGGGTGGCAACCCCGAAGTTCGTCCCTGGACAACGTGTCCGTGACTTTCATGAGCTTCAGCCCGGACTCCATCCGGCACCTGCTCCGTTCGGTTCCGCCGGAATATGTCTGCCAGTTGGTGGACGACGTGGACATCCGGGTGATCCGGACCGGATTGGGCTTCGGGGTGATAACAGGGGGTGCGATCGCCAACCTGATGAAGGCCACCCAGCTGGAGGGCGAACGGATCCTGGACAACGGTGTGGTGGGATTGGCCGGTCCAGGCATTGCCTACGTCCGCCGGCATCCGGCGACAGTCCGGCGGTGGCTGGAGTCCGGGCGGCGCTTTAGGGTTTGGACCGCGGACTCGGAGCAGGATGTGGCCCTATGCCAGGAGCTGGGCGTCCATGAAATCACCACCAATGTCCCCTCCCGCGTCCTTGCCCAGCTGCAGGTGGCCACACCCCAGGGAAGATAGCCGTGGACCGGCAAGGTGGCTGTTTCTGGTTGCGCTGCCGGAGCAGGGTCCTGGTGCTGCATTTTTCAGCACCCCGGCATGCCTGTGATTGAGTGGAACCATGCTTTTTCCCCGCTCCGGCCGGGCCGTCCAGAATCTTTCCGCCGCCGGCATGAGCGCCCTGCTCCTGGCCAGCGCCATGAAGCATTTCCGTGATCCCGCTTTCTACCGCCCAGTGGTCCCGGACTACCTGTGCCGGGAAGACGCCGGCGCCGGCCAAAGCCCCGCCCCTGCCCATCCACTTGCCATCCTTTCGAGGGATGAATGGATCGCCGTGAGCGGACTTCTGGAACTCGCAGCCGCCGTCGCCATCCTGGTCCCGTTCACGCGCAGGTTGGCCGCCACAGGCACGGCACTAATGTTCACCGCGTTCCTGGCAGGGCACCTCGACGCACTCCGGCGCGCCTACGGACCGCAGGGTAACCCGGTTCAGCGGAAGGTTCACACCCTGCGGCTTCCGCTCCAGGCGCCGCTCATCGCATGGGCGTGGAGCCTCCGGACGCGGGGCGTACGGGCAGGCGGGGGAGCGGAGCTGTGACCCTTTTGGCTTCCCCGGCCGTGCGGATGGGTATTTCCATCAGTATCGCTACCGGGCTTTACGGCGTGTCCTTCGGGGCGCTCTCCGTCACGTCGGGACTCAACTTCTGGCAGACGATGGCATTGAGCATGCTCTTGTTCAGCGGCGGCTCGCAGTTCGCTTTCATCGGGGTAGTGGCCGGTGGCGGGTCAGGCATCGCTGCGATGAGTGCGGCCACCCTCCTGGGCATGCGCAACGGAATCTACGGCATGCAGCTCAACGCCCTGCTGCGCCCCACGGGCTGGCGGAAGTACGCAGCCGCGCAGGTGACCATCGACGAATCCACGGCAACCAGCACCGGCCAGACTGACCCGGCGGAACAGCGCCGCGGTTTTTGGGCCGCGGGCATTGGGATCTATGTGCTCTGGAACCTGTTCACTGCGGTGGGTGCCCTGGCCGGAAGCGCCCTGGGGGACCCCAAGCAGTGGGGACTTGACGGCGCGGCCGTGGCTGCGTTCCTCGGTTTGCTGTGGCCGCGGCTGAAGGGACGCGAGCCGGTTGCCATTGCCGTCGTATGCGCCGTTGCCACGGTCCTGGCTGTGCCGGTCGTTCCGGCCGGTGTTCCCATCCTGGTGGCAGCCGTGGTGGCAGCCGTAATCGGTTGGTTCAGCCACGGCCGCAGCGACGAAGGCCTGGAGCCTGACGTGGACCCCTACCGGGAACGCCACCGGCACGGCGGGCATGGCGGGCAGCCTGGCGGGTCCGGGCAGGGCGGAGCGGACCACGCGGCCGGTTCAGGGACTGGAGCAGCTGAATGAATTTGTGGTTCTGGCTCCTGGTGGCCTGTGCAGCGGCCTATGCATGGAAGTTGGTGGGCTACTTTGTCCCCGCCCGGCTTCTGGAGAATCCGCGGATGTCCCGGGTAGCGGGCACCATGACCATTGGATTGCTGGCATCCCTGACCATAGTGAACACCCTCGCCAACGGTCAGGTGCTGGCTGCCGACGCCCGGCTCGGCGCACTCGCGGCCGCCGGCATCGCACTGGCCCTCCGGGCACCCTTCCTGGTGGTGGTCCTTGCAGGGGCGGGCACCGCAGCGCTGCTGAGGATCCTTGGCTGGAACTGAGGCTGGCTAAACGGCCCCGAAAGAGTGGCAGGGATCACATGCATCAGGCCCCGCCGGTTGTATTATAAGAGCGGCTATGCAGTTGGCCATGGAAAACCCGCAGGAATGGGAACCATGAAAAATAAGCTGCACGCAGCCGGGGAAAGAGCCGGACGCCCGCACCAAAAGAATGTTCGACGCCGGGCCGGCCTTCCTGCCAAACGCTTCTTCACCCGGTTTGCCCGCTTGTCGGACGTCCCGCCAGGGGACCTGGAATTACTCTCTCAGAGCCTGCGGAGCGCCCTTGACCTGGATCCGGCGTCCCAGATACCGGCGCTGCAGGCCTTGGTGCATCGGGAGCTTCGGGACAGGGGCGGCCAGGAAGGCCCCGGCAGCGGCTAGGAAGCCCGGCAGCCAGTGCGGCAGCCATAAAGGAGGAACCGCGATGAGTGATCAACCGCGCCCGGGACAGCCGGAGAGTGGGCAAGATCCTGGAGATGCCGTTCCCGGAGACGACGGCAGTCAGACCGTCGGGAAACCAGCTGAGGCCGTGCCTGGACCGGAGCATCGCGGGAAGTCGCGGCAAACATACCTCGATCCGGGAGGTTCGAAATCCACCAGGGATATCCGGGACACCGCCCGACGACGGCGGGACGCCGAGGAAAAGCTGCAGCAGCATCTCATGGAGGCCAAGAGCCACACTCCCAACGAGTACCACCATCACGAACAGCACCATGCGGAGCAGCCCCACGGCGTGGGGCAGCACGGGGAACGTGACGGGGAATAACGGCCTGGCCGGCTGGGAAATTGCCGGCGGTGCACACCGATTGCCTGGTGGCTCGCGTGAGCACAGGAGTCATGTGATTGACGAGCAAAGATGCGGTGGAAGAGTTAGCGCGGAGGAAGGGGTAGCGGGGGCTTCAAGCGATGCCGGCCCAGCTGCCTGCACAGGTGGGGCTAGGCTACTCCGTGGGCGGCGCCGTCAGGTGAAGCTGCCGACCTGCGGCAGCTTTCTTCGACAGCCATCTCGTACCATGCCTGCGCACCGAATTCGGGTTCGGGCGTGTCGAGGTTCCGGTACAGGGCATCCAGGAGGTTTGCGAGATCCTCGGCGGTCAATATCGGAAGAACTTCTTCCGGCCCGCGGGGATCGTTCAGGTAATGGTTAAGTTTGGAGCTGTTCATCGCGGTGCGGCCGTTGGGCGCCGGTGATGCCTGAACTGGTGCATGGGTGACTCCATCTCAAAGGCAGAGACGGGCTGGCTGCGTAACCCTCCTCGAGTCTATTGCACCCGCTGTACACCCACAATGGCGCCACGGGAGGGCGGCCCCTGGCCGCCGTCGGGCCTTGTGCCGCAACTCTTTCCAGCTCCTCCCGCAGCCTCCAGGTGAAGCCCTGCGGATGCAAGTCCTTAGTCCAGCTGTGGCCCCACGGCAGGGGAATGCGGAACCGGAACGTGCGCGGGAAGCGGGCGGCTTGGCCGCACCGTGCAGATGGCATCCTCAACCAGGGCCAGCGGGCGCCGCCAAGCCTCAGAACCCGGTTCCATGGTGTCTACTACGCTAATCAGCATTGCGAGCAGCCGGAACATATCTGTCATGGAAATGTCCGCGCGCAGGCTCCCCTGGCCCTGCCCGCGCACCAGCAGCACACTCATCGATTCCATCAGGGAGCCCGTGATGCCGGTCAGGAGTTGGCGCCGACCTGCTACTGCACCCAGCAGATTGGCATCGGCGCTGGCAGCAGCCATCAGTGCCTCCAGGACCCGCATCAGGCCTGCAGCGGCGTCGATGTCCGCGAGGGCACCGTCCATCACCGGATCCACCGTCAGGCGGAGCTGCCGGTTCAGCGCCGCGAGAACCAGCTCTTCTTTGTCTGCAAAGTTACGGAAAAGGGTCGCGGGACCCACTCCGGCCGTGGCTGCGATGGTCTGCAGGGGTACTTCCGGGCCAAATTCGCGGAAGCACTGGCGCGCCGCTGTGATGATCTTGTCCACATTCCGCGCGGCGTCGGCGCGGAGTGGTTTGCGGGCGACTGCGAGGCTCATGCGAAAAGGTTAGCAACGGAGCTTTCGGCGTTCACCGTTACTGGAGGGTAGGGGCTTTTGTGACGCGTCGCCGCTTTTGGTGCCCGGCACCACATCGGCGGGGCATGGCACACTGGCTTCATGTTGCTTGCATTTTCTGTTGCCCCCTCCGGTGCTCCCAGCGAAGGTGCCCGTCCTGCCGATGCGTCAGTGCACGACGCCGTTGCCGCCGCCGTCAAAATCGTCCGGGAATCAGGGCTTCCCAACAAGACGGACTCGATGTTCACCACCATTGAGGGCGAGTGGGACGAAGTCTTCGATGTGGTGAAGCGGGCCACCGAAGCGGTGGGCCGCTACGGCAGCCGGGTGTCCCTGGTCATCAAGGCGGACATTCGGCCCGGCTACACGGGAGAGTTGACCGGCAAGGTTGAACGGCTGGAGGGGGCCCTCTCCGACGGTTCCTGAACCGGCGCGAGGCCCGCCCGCACGTCCCCAAACCCTCTCTGGACCCGCACGCCGCCCCGTGCCAAACTGTGGAAATGTTCGAGCACAAGCCCCGCCCGGAGTGGGTCGCCACGGAGGAGTTCCTGTCCGACGTTGTGGTCCATCCCGATCCGGCGCTGCAGCAGGCCATCCGCTCGGCTGCGGAGGCCGGCATGCCCCCGATTGAAGTGGCGCCTAATGCTGGCAAGCTCCTGAAGCTCCTGGTTCAGCTTTCCGGCGCACGCCGGATACTCGAGATAGGCACGCTTGCCGGATTCAGTACCATCTGGATGGGCAGGGGCCTTCCCGACGGCGGCACGCTGGTGACGTGCGAATACCTGCCCAAGCACGCAGAGGTAGCGTGGGCCAACATCGACGCCGCCGGCCTGGGGGAGAAAGTGGAGATCCGGCTGGGACCCGCACTGGATACCCTGGCGGCCCTGGAGGAAGAGGCCCGGGAACCGTTCGACTTCATCTTCATTGACGCGGACAAGGAAAACAACAGCCGCTACCTGGAATGGGCGGTCCGGTTGGGCCGGTCCGGCGCCACTGTTGTCCTGGACAACACGATCTGGGAGGGAGCGGTCCTGAATCCAGAGATGGACCCGGTGAACGCGCCCGGGATTATCGACGCGCTTAAGTTACTGGGTGAGCACCCGGGACTGGATGCCACTGTCATACAGACTGTCGGGTCAAAGGGGTGGGACGGATTCGCCTTGGCGCGGGTCCTGTAGCTCCCGCCGGCGCTCTTCACCCCCTGCGGAACTCCTTTGCACCAGGAAAGTGGTAAGTATGCTTAGAATTAATTTCGGCCGGAACCAGGTCCGGACAGACAGCAGCAGTGGAGGAAATTAATGAAAGCTTCACCCACCCTTGCCAGTAACCTGCAAATGGTGCTTACCGACCTTATCGAGCTGCACCTGCAGGGAAAACAGGCCCATTGGAACCTCGTGGGCACGAACTTCCGAGACCTGCACCTGCAGCTCGATGAGATCATCGCTGCTGCCCGGCTCTTCGCTGACCAGGCCGCGGAACGCATGCGTGCCCTGCATGCCCTGCCCGACGGCCGCAGCAGCACGGTCTCAGCGGGCAACCGCCTCGAAGAATTTCCGGAAGGGCTGGTTTCCACCAGGGACACGGTCCAGCTGATCACTGCCCGGCTGGAGCGGGCGGTCCAGACCATGCGTGATGTCCACGATGAGGTTGACGAGGAGGACCCCACCAGCGCGGACCTCCTGCACGCAGCCATTGAGCGGCTGGAGCAGCTGGCGTGGATGGTCAACGCTGAGACCATGGCTCCCACCGCAGCGGTGACCGAACCGGCGTCGTAAGCCACCCCGCTTTGCCGCTGCCCGCGTGCGGCATTCAGCGGCGGGCACTCCAAGGCGGGGCAGGGGACTGTCAGAGCAAAGCAAAGGGCTGCTGCGATAACGCAGCAGCCCTTTGCATGGTGGAGCTATTCCTTCTTGAACGCGTCCTTGACCTTCTCCGCGGCCTGCTTCAAATCGGCCTTGCTCTGGTCCAATCTGCCTTCCGCCTCAAGCCCCGGATCATCCGATGCCCGGCCTGATGCCTCCTTGGCTTTGCCTGCAAGCTTTTCCGCGGCATTGTCGATCTTGTCATCCAAACCCATCGCCACATCCCTTCGGCTGGTCCGGAGACGCCGACGCCCCCGGTCATGCCTTCATGCTAGCCAGCGGCAGCACACTCCAACAGTGCTTTCCTTGCAGCCGAAGCAGGCAAACCTGAAGGCGTGAGGCCGCAACAGTCGCGGTAGGAACAGGCCGGTTCAGGAAGTCAGACCAGGTCCGGGGCGCTTGCCACGATGTAGTCGGCAGCTGCGGGACCGGTCATCGACAGGTTATTGCTGTCCGGGTTGATGCCATGCTCCAAAAGGGCATCCCACAGCGCTTCCGGCGGCTGCAAAAGGGCCTTGTGGAGGAGGCACCAGCTGGTGTAAAGACCGTACAGTTCGTCACGTCCGAGGCCAAGCCCCGGCTCCCTGTCCGGGACAACTGCTTCGGCAAGAAATTCTTCAAAATGTGTAGCAGGCATGTCCGCTCATTCGGGGTCGACCGTGATGCCGCCGTATCTGCTTCAGCGGTCCTGCCGGCGCCCGAAGGAGCCAGCAGAGTAATCTCGAAAGTATTGCAGTACGGGCCGCTTGTCCAGTCACGGCCGCCGCCTCTTAAGGATCGAGGGGGCCGACGGCGACTGGGGGGACTGGCCTCGGTCTCAGAAGAGGCCATCTCGCCGCCGGCCCCGCCTTGTCCCGGGCCACCTTGTCAGCCCGGGAAGCCTCAACAGGACCTCCACTACAATTTTCCCCCATCTTGGGGGTCCTGCCTAGTGCCTGCTGGGAACGCGGTGCATAAAGAGAGGCACAGTGCCCGGGGTCGGACACTGTGCCTCTCAAGAGAACTGCCGGCCCCTCTTAAAAAACTGTCGGCTGAGAAAACTAGCGGCTGCCGTTCCCTTGGCTGCCATTGGAATCCCGGAGTTTATTCCGGACGCGATCACGGTGCGGCTCCGTCTCCTGCTTCGCGTTGTTATCCTGGCCGGAATTTTCTTCGCCGCCGTTACCATTTTGGGCACTGTACTTTTCACGCAGTTCCCGGCCGTGCTGGATGTCCTCTTCCTCCTGCTTCTGCAACTTCTCGCTCTTCTTGGTGTCGCGCGGCGGCAGCTGGATGGTCTCTTCAGCCTCGATGCCAGCCTGGAGCTGACGGCCCCGTTCCATCTCGGCGTCAAACTCAGCGCCAAAGAGCAAGGACATGTTCAGGATCCATAGCCACAGCAGCATCACGATCACACCGCCCAGTGCACCGTAGGTCTTGTTGTAATTGCCGAAGTTGCCAACGTAGAACCCGAATCCGAGCGAGGCGAGCAGGAAGACGAACAGTGCGATGGCGGAACCCATGCTCATCCACTTGAACTTGGGCTGCTTGACGTTGGGGGTGGCGTAGTAGAGCACTGCGATGATCACGATGATGAGGCCCACCATGACCGGCCACTTGGCGATATTCCAGATGGTGAGGAAAACACCGCTGAGGCCAATCAAGCCGCCAACCGCTTCCGCGACCGGGCCGCTGAGCACCAGCATGCCTGCCAGGATCGCGATGATGACTACCGCCAGGAGGGTTACCACCAGCATGGTGCCGCGCAGCTTGACGAACGGTCGCCCCTCATCCACCTCGTAGACGCGGTTCATCGCACGGCCGAAAGCACCAACGTATCCGGAAGCGGACCATAGGGCGGTGGCAAGACCGATAACCAGCGTCAGCCCGGCCGCCGGAGCGTTGGCGAGTTCCGAGACCGTGCCGCTGACGGTGTTGACCGTCTCGGCAGGGGCAAAACCACGGACGATGTCCAGCAGGGCAGTGGTGGTCTTTTGTGGGTCCCCGAAAAGACCGATCAGTGACACGAGTGCCAGGATGGCCGGGAACAGCGACAGGACGGCATAGTAGGTCAACGCTGCTGCGAGGTCCGGGCACTGGTCTTGGTTGAACTCGCGCAAGGTCTTCTTGGCAATGTACTTCCAGTTCGGCTTGTCCAGGTCCTTGGGGCTGTCCGGCTTCCGGGAGTCGTTTGGATCCGGCGCCTGGCCTGCTTTGGCCGTGCTGCTCTCGGATGCGTCATGGGGGGCCATGGTGTGTCCTATCGATCGGGGTGCGAAAACTGAGAAGCCGGCTCCGCGGAATGGCGGGGCCGGCCTCTCAGGTAGTGCTCGTGCCTCTTCGTGCCGCGTTCAGTGGCGGGTCAGGTGTTTTGGACGTTGGTTTTGGCGTCGGTGGCGCGGTCTTTGACGTCTGTTGCGGCGT
>NZ_CM016730.1 GCF_005796225.1 Pseudarthrobacter sp. NamE5 | reverse complement strand
AGGGAACGCCAGCGTGAAGGCATTGCCCTGGCTCAGCAGCGCGGGGTGTACAAGGGCCGGAAGAAGACTCTGACACCGGAACGGGCAGCCGAGCTGGTCCAACGAGCCGGCAGCGGGATTCCAAAAGTTGTCCTCGCCCGCGACTTCGGAATCAGCCGAGAAACGGTCTATCAGTATCTCCGCCACGAGAATGGAGTGCATTCAAAGCAGCTTCCTCCCACGCAGCTCATTTAGAGGCCCTTCCATCCATTCAGTCAGCACAAGAATGGCAAGGACTCAGGACCACCTGATGATTGAGCGCAAAAACTAGTCGAGAAAATAGGCGTGAACCTTCTCGTCGGAGTCCAATATCTCGTCTGCAGATACGTCCAGTCGTCGTGCGAGTTCGGCTGATCCAATGAGCGCGACCTGCACGTCAGGCGAGAAGGCTCGTTCGAGCAAGCCGAGATAGTCGGACATGGCCTGGTCCAGTTTCTCGGTGAGCTCTTGGTACTCGCCGGCGAGCTGATCGTCGAGCATGCGCTGCTCGCTGAGATAGCGTTCGATCAGCTCGGCCTCTCGCTTCGAGAGGGATGACGCGGCCGCCTTGTACATCATTGTGCCGACCGTGTTGCCGATAACGGCGCCGAGTACTGGAACTGGGATGAGCGCCTGGCCAACAAAAGAAGACAGTGCGCTCACCGCGGCTTCCAAGGCGAAGAGCTCTGAGTTCTCGATGAACTCCAGCTGGTCGATCTCGCCACAGCGGAGCTTATTCGCTTGGTCTGCGATACCGAAGGCGACGGTGACAATTGAGCTTGCGACAGCCGCTGATGTGGCGGTGAAATTCGTCAGCGTGTAGATGCTGACGCCGCGTACTCCGCCTTTGACGAAGCTGAAGCCGCTCTCTCCTGCGATGTCGAGCCAGTCCTGCTCGCTGAACTCTTTGAGTCGCGTGCCTTCCCGACGCTTGGCGGCCACGGCCAGCGCGAAAGCTGTACCGCCCTCAATCACGGCGGCTGCGAGTGTGGCTTTTGCTCCTTCTTGCAGGTTTGGCAGGCTCTCCTGATAGGCGTTGTCACGAAGTGCCTGGTCGGTAGAACGGAGGGAGGTTTCCTCAGCCGCCATGGTCGACTCGTAAGCGCCCCTTTGCACCTCGTGGTACTCGAGCGTCGATGGTTCGAGCGCATCGATACCGATCGATCCCTCCTGAAAAAACGCATCGATTCGGCGCCAGTCCTTGAAGGAGGGGCCGTCTCCATTGCGCGACAGGAGCTTTCCTGCTTCATCCTGCGGCAGAGAGTACAGTTCCTTGATTACTTCGAAGTAATCAGCGGGTATCTGGTACTTCCCGCCGTTCTGCACAAAGTCGGGATACTTCTGGAGGTGCTCAGCAATTGCTCCTAGGGAGAAGCTGCCACCTGCTGCGACAAACTTCTGCTGGATTTCCACCCCGCAGCGGATCAGGTCCACCGGTCCGTTGTCGTTCACCCATTGGTAGACCGGCGCCTGGCCTAGAATCTGTTGCCGGGCATTGGAGATACCCACCTCCGCGATCTCAGCGATGAAGCCATGCATCCCGTGCTGTCCACCGCGATTAGCGGTCACCACCTCAAGGTCAATCCTCCTAATAGCTTCATCGATGCTGTTGAGCGCGTTTAGCAGGTTCTCGTCCTGCTGCCTGAAAGCGCTCAGCAGGTCGTCAATGCGGAGTTGATTGAGGTAGTTCACCCATGAAGCGACTGCCTGCTCCTGATTGCTCCTGACCAACTTCGGCAGGTCATTCATCAGTCGCATCCCGTTCTATGCGCCTATTCAGCAGTGCTGCGCACGACTTCGTATTGTTCACGAGGACGCCGAGTTTCTGCTGCTGTGGATGGGAGAGGGAACGGAAGTCGGCGCCAAAGTACGGCAATGCTTCGCCGTAGCACTTCACCAGCTCTACGCGAAGCGTGATGGTCTTCTGGAGGAGGTCGTCGATCTTTGTATCATCGCTTTTGACCGACGCGGAGTTGCGCTTTACAGCAGCAAGCGCCTCCTCCTTTGCCGCCAGATTGTCGAACTTCTTTTTTGCGAACAGCGCGATTGAGGCGAGGAGGGTCGCTCCTGCGACGGTCCATCCGACGGGGCCGGCCAACGCCAGTAACGCGCCTCCTGCCGCGGTGCCTCCACCTCCGGCAGCCAATGCGCCACCTCCAAGCCATGCAAGAGCGGCGTTGCTCGCAGCGGCTCCGGAGAGAGCGGAGATGGCGGTACCAGTTGAGGCAGTGCCGAAAGTGGTGGCGACCCACATCGCGGCCGTCGGTGCCACGCTCGAGACTGCAGCTCCCGCGGCGAACCCAGCGCCGGCGCCGGCAGCAGACCGCTGCGCAACTTCCAGGTCTTTCCGGGCGAACTCCTCCGCATCCAGGAACTCGGCCTTGTAGTCGCCAATTTCACCGAAGGACGTCTCGAACGACTTCGGGGTGTTGGCGATGCTGTTCACCAACAGCTCGACGAACTCGATCAGGTCCGCTGACCGTTCGCGCTGGCGCAGGAGCGAAAGCCCCTTGTCGCTCATCGCAGCGAAGGCTGCGTTGTACTCCGCTATGGCCTCCTCGTAGGCGTCCGACGCCTTTACGGCCATTTTGTCGACCGTGTCTTTGGCGGCTTCCTTGACGTTTTCAACCTGCTCGATGAACTGCGTCGACGCATTTCGAAAAGCCTTGCCAATGCCCTCTACAGCCTTGTTCACGTCGACTTGTTCAGCCATCGTCTTCCCCCAACTCGAGCTCGGTTTGCTTCCGAGAAAAGATTATCGACTGCCGCTGACAAAAATGGACCTTCTGTCCCGCCAGGTACCAGGTCTCACGTGTAAGTCAGCCACCAGTAGTGCGCTCAAACACTTGACCGAGCCCATGAGAGAGTATGCCTATGGGGATGAATGAACAAGAGAGTGTGCAGGGCCTCTTCATAGTCGGCGGACGTATCAAATCGAAAGTCACCCTGGCGGACCGGCATATTCTTCAAGACCACCTTTCGAACCTGTTGCAGGTTCATAACCTAGTGGTTCTTCTTGGGTCGGGAGCGTCGTTTCACTTGGGGTCACCGCAGACTCGCAACCTGAATAACGAGAAGGTTGTCGAGTTGATCGGAAACGCGGGGGGAAGTGTGAACGATGCCGACAGGGCGCTACTAAAGCTAGTCAACCCAGGGGACAACGGTGATCTCGAACGCCTTTTGAACGCCCTTCAGTTGGCTTCAGCGTTAACTATCCACACTCAAGGAGGGACAGTTACCCTCGGCGAAGGCGCGGCCGCTAAGACTTTCAACGTCGATGCTCTCGAAGCACTACGGCATAAGATCGGCTCAGCACTTGTCGAAGCGTGCAAGCTCCCAGGAAAAGCGGACGATGTCGACGAGGATTACCGGACCGACCCATTACGGGCCCACCGGACGTTTATCTCCCGGATGGTTCGATCGCGGCGCTCCAATCTACCTCGTCCCAGGATCTTTACAACGAACTACGATCTGGTCATTGAGCGAGCCTTAGATGAACTCGGATATCCATACGTCGACGGCTTCAGTGGGACTGTCGAACGAAGACTCAATTTGTCCTTCTATGGGCTCGATTTCCACCGGATAGACACGAGTACGCAGAAAGTCATCGCCCGGGCCGACGGTGCCCTCTATGTCCATAAGATTCACGGCAGTTTGAACTGGCGTGCCAGGACTGAACGAGACCGTATTACTGGTGTCGAATCACTGGAAGTGCACCAAGTTGCGGACGGCACCCCCTCAGGTGATGACCGGGTTCTCATCTACCCGACCACTGCAAAAGAAGGTGACACACTCGCTTTTCCATACTCCGACCTAATGCGGCAGTTAGGCGATTCGGTTCAGCAGGACGATACCGCGATCCTTGCGGTTGGATACGGTTTTGCAGATCCCCATATCAACCGGATTCTGTTGCGTAGCCTGGCAGTTAACCCCGCCCTAAATGTGTTGGTAGTCGACCCATTCGCGGTGCTGGAACCTTCGGTGATGGCAGAAATACTGGAATCCGATGACGTAGTCGGTAAGCGTCTCGACGCTGATGACCGCAAGACGAAGGGGACGGCAGTATCGGCACTTGCCCAGGCTGCCGACGCAAGAATCGCGGTACTTACAGGTGATGCTGGAAAATTCACCGTCTTTGCAGACCTTATGCCGGACCCCTCACTGGGCGACGCGGTGGCATCCCCTCGAACGGTTTCCGAGCTTATCGAATCATTAGAGCTCATTGGCCGGAAGACGACCGCGAAAACTCTAGCGGAGGACGGTTTCAGTGCCTGAAGTAGGCGTCATAGGACGCGTAACCGCAGTTCAGAGCACGACACTCCGGGTCGCGCTGGATGTCGGCGCGAAAGGCTTTACCAAGGTAGGGCCGGATGGCCTACATACCGTCGGTGTCGTAAACTCCTATGTCACTGTGCCGGCAGGGGCCCATAAGGTCGTCGCTATTGTGACCGGCGTTTATATCAGCCGACGAATAGAACCCAGTGGCGAGTCAGTTGTCCGCAGCGAAGACGACCAGAGCGCGTACGAACTTGAGGCAGCCGTCGTCGGACGGTTCGAAGGTGGGGCATTCAAGTCAGGACTAACTGGATACCCGCCTTTACACGCTCCCGTACACTCGGCGACGCCAAACGAGGTGAAAAGTATCTTCCTACCTCGTGATGTCCCCGCGCTGCGCCTCGGAACTTCGACGGTGGCGGCCGACCAAGACGTTCACCTGGACGCAAATTTACTCCTTGGACACCATTGCGCAGTGGTCGGGTCTACGGGATCAGGAAAGTCATGCACTGTTATGGCAATCATCGACGGGCTGCTTGACCGACCAATTCCTAACGGTCACATCGTCATATTCGACGTCAACGGAGAGTACGCCCAATCGTTCCGTCATGACTCTACTCGCGGGCGATCTACCCGCACTCTGGTGCTGGGGCCGTCTCTGGGAGCATCGGACGGCCTGTTCCTGCCACATTGGTTTATGAATAGCGAAGAGAACCTTGCGCTGTTCCGTGCAGGTGAAGGAGTTCAAGCCCCGATTCTGCAGCGTTCGATCGCGGACGCACGGGCGAGCAAGTCCGATGGGCGCTCTGACGTCAACAGATTCCTGGCAGTCCGTAGCTCCATCACCATTATCGAGGGACTTTACGCAGATAAGCAGGCCGAATTGCGAGTCTCCCAGCAACTAGCCGCGCTCGAGGCACTGTTCCAATTACAAGCTCAGAACTCAGGTCCATGCAGTGCCCAGTGGAGCGCGATGCTGAGCCTCGTGCGTGAAACGGTCAGACAAGGCAACATCCGGCCGCAGCCGTGGACGCCGCTTGATGCACAGCAGATCGTTGCCCTCAACACTCTCTTCGACGGGCTTCGTGCTCAGATTTCTCAGGCGATCGGCGCCCTCAATCTCGGCAGTGAAAAGGTTTCGCCTGACTTTGATGCACCGATCTACTACTCGCTGCAGGAACTCTGTGATTTCTTCCTGCCAAACCGCGTCACCATGGAACAAGCGGGCGACAATCGCATCGCCGCGTATGTCGCAACCCTACAGATGCGGTTAAGCCGGCTCCTCGCAGATGGGCGTTATGACTTCATGTCGCGGGTAGAAAACCACTACGACCCGTTGGGCTCATACCTCAGGATGCTGATGGGGGCGGACCCCAGAAAGGAAGGGGATGACTCCGACTGGCCAGGGGCAAAACTCTATGAAGAACAAACGGCCAACCACAATGATGGCCCGTCTGTCACCATCTTCGATCTGAGCTTGGTCGCTAGTGACGTCTTGGAGAATGTCACCGCGCTGCTGGGAAGAATCCTGTTCGACTTCGCTGTTAGAAGCGATCCACGGGCCGAGCATCCAATCTTGCTCGTACTCGAAGAGGCGCACCGATTTGTCCCCGCACGCAGCGAATCGAACAGCGCAGGAGGCCGGTCCGCTTCTGTATTCGAACGGATCGCTAAGGAAGGCCGCAAGTTTGGACTGTCCCTGTTGTTGGCAAGCCAGCGTCCCAGTGAACTTAGTGAAACGGTAGTCGCACAGTGCGGGACAGTAATCGCGCACCGCTTGACGCATGAGGCTGACCAAAACCTGCTACGCCATGCGACGTCGCTCAGCTCAAGATCTCTTCTGGATCAGCTTCCTAGCCTCGCGCAGCAACATGCCTTGGTAACCGGAGTAAGCACCGGTGTTCCCGCGGCTGTTCGAATCCGCGATATCCAAAACGCTCCAAAGAGCAACGATCCAGACTTCATCAATAGGTGGGCTGATAAGCAGAGACTTAGCCAACTGCCAGCACACATTGATCGCGTTGTCGAAAATTGGATTGGACTTCCGGACCGGCAGTAGGTGGACGCTCGGGCCCGCATTCAAGAGATGGACTCCTTGATACAAAGACATACCGGCACAGCTGCTGCGCGACGCGCCACCAGCGGTGCTCCACAGCGACTCCTCTCCCCCGGCCCGGGTTTCGCCGCCGCCAGCCGCCAATCAGCCAGGCATTCACTTGAGCAGGCTAAACCGACTGTTGATGAAGTTAGTTCGCCCAACCAAGGGTGCAGCCCGATTGAAGAAAGTTGACTATCTATGGCCCAGTACGGGATACAGCCCGGCGACCGAGGGACCTTGGTGACACACTGGAGTGAAGATGGACTCATGGAGGGGCGCTTCATTCCCAAAGAAGCTCCCTCCCCCGCAAGCGGGGCGGCACAGTTCCTGTCCGACGGTGGGGTTACACTCGTCACCGTCAGTCCATCTGAGCGCCAAATGACAATTTACCCAACGGATACCCGGCCTCATAGCGAAAGTTTTTTGGGTCCGAAGTACTCCAAAATCCGGTCCATAGTCATTCCAGCGGATGTAGAGGGTCTGTCAGATTAACGGTGGGTCTGGCCTGGCTTGCGGTTAATTGATTCTGCCTTCGAATGCGATCGCGAATGCGTTCAAAGCCGGCTTCCACCTCGTGGCCCATCGTGCTCGTCCCTGCCCTGTGGGGTCAAGGGAACGGGTTACGAGGTAGAGGCATTTCAGCGCCGCGGCGTCGTTCGGGAAATGACCCCGTGCCCGCACCGCGCGCCGGTAGCGAGCATTGAGGGATTCGATCGCATTCGTCGAACAGATCACCCTTCGGATCTCGGCGTCCCAGTCCAGGAACGGGGCGAACTCAGCCCAGGCGCTTCGCCAGAGACGCCCAATGGCCGGGTACTTCGTAGCCCACTTGGCCTCGAAGTCGGCGAAGCGTTCACGGGCCGCCGCTTCGGTAGGGGCGGTGTAAACAGGCTTGAGGTCCCGCGAGAGCTCGTCCCAGTGCTGGCGCGGTGCGTAGCGGAAAGTGTTGCGGATCAGATGGATCACGCACGTCTGGACAGTCGCCTGCTCCCAGACGGTA
The DNA here is from genome assembly GCF_005796225.1 of Pseudarthrobacter sp. NamE5. Classification (GTDB taxonomy): domain Bacteria; phylum Actinomycetota; class Actinomycetes; order Actinomycetales; family Micrococcaceae; genus Arthrobacter. The sequence goes on along the minus strand of NZ_CM016730.1, from coordinate 220,539 downwards.
GTGATCGCCTCGGGCAAGCCCTTAAGCCCGTCGCACACCGCAATGCACACGTCCTCCACGCCGCGGTTCTTGATCTCGGTCAGCACCCCGAGCCAGTACTTCGCGCCCTCCCCGCCATCTCCGGCCCAGATTCCGAGGATGTCGCGTTCACCGTTCACGGTGACGCCCAGGACGACGTAGAACGGCTTATTGCGCACCTGCCCATCGCGGACCTTGACGTGGATCGCATCGATGAAGACCACCGGGTAGACGCGGTCAAGGGGCCTGTTGGCCCATTCCGCCATCTCCTCCGAGACCTTCTCAGTGATCCGACTGATCGTGTCCTTCGAGACGGTGGCGCCATAGACCTCATCGAAGTGCGCTGCGATCTCTCCGGTCGTCAGGCCACGGGCCGTCAGGGACAGGACGACCTCATCGATCCCGTCCAGGCGGCGCTGGCGCTTCTTCACGATCCGCGGCTCGAAGCTACCCGCCCGGTCCCTGGGAACATCGATATCAACGGGGCCGACCTCTGTGAATAAGGTCTTGGACCGGGTCCCGTTACGCACGTTCCCGCTCTCAGCCGCCCCGTGGCGCTCGTGGCCGAGATGCTCGGTAATCTCCGCCTCCAGCGCGGTCTCGAGCACATTCTTCGTCAGGCCTGCCAACAGCCCACCCGGGCCCAGCAGGCTCACGCCCTGCTCGCGCGCCTGCTCCAGCAGCGCCTCCGCGAGCTCCTTCTGATCGATGATCTCTCCCGTCATGGGATCGATCATCTCTGCGGTCTCGGTCATAGCCTTGCCTTTCGGTCAGGCCACGCCGTTCCCACCGTTTTTCTACAGTCCCGGATCGCGTGCTCTAGCTCATCTCTTTTCAAGCAACTGGGCTTTTTTCATGGCGACTAGCCGGTCTTCCGGGCTTAAAGCCCCTGCAAAAGGACTGATTTGGCGCAGGTCCCTGCCCTCTTCACTGTCAGTAAGCATGGCCTTCTCCAGTTCATCATCGGACAGTTGGAGAAGTTCTTCCCAACGGTTCAGCCATCGCTCAGCGATGGGCGCTCGGGCAGTAAGGCGCATGCTGGCAATGTTCTTCATATGACTGGTCGCTGTGAGAGCCGTAGCTGTAACTCGATCACCTGGGTCGGCAGAATGCCGCAAGTACCTGTGCTTACTGAACGCTCCGTGCCACGATGGGCGGCAAGGATTTCTATGCTGCTCCGAGTGCGGAAACAAGGGAACAAAGGCACCATCAGCGAACTCTGTCAACGCCTGAAACTGCCGTCCTCGTCCGCCAAGCCGGCATAAATCCAGTATCTGCGTGTGCCCCTACGACTGTCTTCATAGACGCCACCGTTCTTTTCGATGATCGTCCTTGATGCAGCGTTGCCTTCGGCGCATGTCAGAAGAACGTGTGAGACCCCTAGATTGCGAGCGATTGATAGCGCTTCTCCTAGGGCGCGGGTGGCGTACCCGCGTCCGCGAGCGGAGGGGCGGACGCTATATCCGATGTGGCCCCCTTCTTCGAGGAGGAACTCATTTAGCTCATGCCTGATAACCAGCGACCCCAGAAACCTCTGACGCTCGACAATACACAAGTACGTGCAGGGAACGTACCCTGGCTTACGCGGACTTTCGGGTAGAGCATCAGCATTAAGGTCAGCCACGAACTTGGAGAATGCATTAACGTCACGAAGTTCCATAAGAGACCACCCTTCACCGCCAGCCCCGCCCCTGTGTTCACCGGCGAATTCAGCAGTCCCCTCTAACCACGACGAGTGATAGGAGGGGTGCAGAGCAATCAAGGTAGCCATCAAAGGATCCCATCCAATCCGATCAGTGCGGCGTCAGCCCCCTGCAGTGAATGATCTGCAGAGCCGGTTGACGGGATGCATGGCCAACCGCAGCAAACCTTTTGCTCATTCCTTTCGCGCAACCTTGACCATCGTCGGAGGTGACTAGCAGCGGCTAGTGCTACTCGAATAGGTGCGTACCGTCGGCTCAACCACTCTGTCAGCGTGATCCAAAACCCTCCTGTTTCCTTGACATGCACTAATGCATAAGCCTGCTAAAGTGCGCCTCCATTTCCTTGCAGAAGCAAGAAGAAGCAGTTGACTTGTTTTCTCTAAAAGTAGATGCTACCCGTGAATCGCATCGGTAATAATCGAGACGTTCAGTGATGACAGGCGTCAGGGTCGAACCTTGTGATAGCATCCCGAATCGAAGCTAAAGCGAATGGGGTAAATAAAGTGGCGATGCTGGATACCACCTGCAAAGTGACGACAAACGATTCTCTATACCTGACCGTTACCAAAGACGGACTGGTGGTTGCCGTCAATGGCAAAGAGATGATCACACTGTCTGGTGACTATCAAAACTTTCTTGCATGCCTACAGCTTGTGGACGGCTCGCGAAGCTATCAGGAAATCATTGATGAAATGTCTCGCCAGGGCTACGATCCTGGATCCGTCCTCGAAGTTCTCAACTTCTGCACGGATGAAAACATTATTAAAAAGGCGGAGTACGCCGAACTCCGGGACAGTCTAACCTCTTTGGACGCCTACTCCTATACGAAGTGGGACCGGCAGATTCGGAACTTTGCATCGCTACCGGAGGTGGATGATCGAAAAGCCGTAGAATTTCAGCAGAAGCTTGAGCAGTCACATATCGCTATTGTAGGTGTAGGCGGCGTTGGAAGCTATGTTAGTTTAGGCATGGCGATGATGGGCGTCGGACATCTGTCGTTAGTCGACTTCGACAGTATTGAACTCAGCAACACTTCTCGGCAGGTTCTCTATACGGAAGAGTCCATTGGCGAACTCAAAATTAATGCTGCAGAGAAGCAGATTCTAAAGCACAATCCTCGAACGAAAATAACGACTCTGAACAGGCGCATTGCCTCACAGGATGACGTCGAGTTTGTATTGAATGAAATCGAATCATCGATGGGTTCGTTGCCGGATCTTCTTTTTATTGCCGCTGATACGCCTAGAGGCCTGATCCACTACATGGTAGATGAGAGCTGTTATCGCCGAGGAGTCCCATGTTTCAATCTCGGGCCTCATGGTTTTTCGGAACTGACTATCGGACCAATGAGCGTTCCTGGCTTAACTCCGTCGTATACGCAGCGCGCGCCCAAGTCCTTTATGATCGATGAGAATAGCGACGTTCAGAATATCAACGATAGGTTCAGCCCCAATATTATGGATCCATACAATGCTATGGTTGCGAAAATGGGCGTGATAGAGGCTGTAAAATTCATCACGGGATATCAGGAACCGTCGATTTTGAATTCCGCCATCACGCTCAACACCTCGACTTGGAGCATCGACCGTCATGAATACTAATGCGGTCCTCGACAAGCTATCTAGATCGCAAAATATTTATGGGGCCCTAGAAGTAATTGCCGAGTGCACGGACCTTGCCGTCAATCTTGACAGTTTTCGATTTTACAAAGACGTCAACGACAGCGCGAAATTACGCATGCTTGCCCAAGAGTCTAAGACGGTGGAGGACTTCGTCAGGCTACTCAAGACGACAGACTCCGACCTCGCCAGGGCTGTAGATCTTGTGCCACAGGGGAATAGCTCAAACAAGGTGCGGGACGGTGAGGTGCGTGAAGAGAATCCTGGCACTGGGAACCGCAGAAGCCCCTCGAGATACTCTTCCTTGGGTTACTTCATGGACACTTGCAGGGGGCAGTCAGACGTTGCACGCCACGAGGCGCTGGACGAACTAGCAATAGTAATGAACAAGCGTACGACCAATAATGTTATCGTCTGTGCGCCACCGGGGGTCGGCAAAACTCATCTCGTAGAGTCTTATGCCAGTTCGAACAAATGTCAGTTCGAGGTCTTCTATCTGGACCTTCCGCGCGTGATTGCTGGTACGAAGTACCGAGGCGAGCTCGAATCCAAGATGGTAACGATCCTAACCGCTTCAATCGATGAAGAGTTCGCAATATTTGTCGATGAAATTCACACGCTTGCGCTTACAAAGAGTGCGGAGGGCGGCGTGAACCTTCTTGACATTCTTAAGCCGTATTTACTTCAACCTAGCTTCCGAATGATAGGTGCAACAACCCCAGATGAAGTAGATCACCTGCTTGCGGATAACGCATTCGCAAGAAGATTTACCTTCATGCGCTTAGAGGAGCTTACGGATGAACAACTATGCGGAATTTATGCCGAATTCACTAATGGCTCGTGTTTGGAAGCTGCGTTTGGTAGCAAGTTTTGGGACGTAAAGGCCCGGCTTGATGCTGCATTACCGCAGAAGAACTACCCAGATAAGCTGCTTGACTACCTGGAATATGCTGAGTCCTTTGTGGAGACTTTGGGAATATATAAGCACGAACCCGAGGCGGCTATATCAATAACCATGGATCGTTATCTCAAAAATAGGTTCACTTAGTTTTCCTTGCCGCACCGGTAGGGTTAAAAAGGGACAGGAAAGGAGGGGACATGACTTCGATCACAATCACCAAGACGAAGCCGGCTACCGCAGCTGCTTGCCGTACCGCTAGCTACGCCAAGTAGTTGACTAGTTATGAATAGGGTGGGGCTGCCTATCAGTGCAGCCCCACCCTCCTGCAATTTTAGGATAACGTGTGCTGATCAAACAAATGCGTAGCTACTTTAGTGTGAATGCAGCTCAGAACTTTGGGCGAGTTTTGCCTCAGGCGGTGCTAACGCCCGTGCTTGTTGGTAAGGGGCTGGATTTCTCGGAGATCATCCTCGTTCAAATCGCGTTTACGATTTCCACACTTTTGTTGGAATTCCCGTGCGGCTTGCTTGCTGACAAAACGTCTAAAACGTTTGTATACCTCTGTTCGATCGGCCTGATTCTGTGCTCGTACCTCATCGTCTATTTCAGCACTGGATTTTGGATGATGTGTGTAGCTTGGGCTGTTTATGGTGCGTCCGCGGCGGCACAGAGCTCAACGCTGGACTACTACTTCGCCGAACGGCTTCGTTCCGATACGCGTGCGCTCAAGCGTTTCTACTCGACGGATCAAAACGTAATGCTTGTAACCAGCATTTGTGCAGCGCTTTCGAGCACGGTTCTGTATAATTTGTTCGGAGACGCGATCTATCTGTTGTCCCTGGTGTTCTTTGCATTAAGCATTTTACTAGGTATCGTCCTACTTCCTCGCGATACTAGACCACAAGACGATAAGTCTGAGCAAGAGCAAGAGCACAAAGGCTTCCGAAATGAAATCTGGCAAGGCCTACGCTTGGCATCGCGCGATTCGCGAATAGTTTCTGCGATCGCGCTTCTTGCCATAACAGAATTTGCGGTCAACCCGTTCTTTCATCTTTGGCAAATGGTACTGCTCGATTCGGACTTCACTCCAGCAACCTTTGGTTTGTTCTTCATTGCATTTCAAGTAGTGAACGTCCTCGCAAACTACATTTTTAGTCGGTTTCACCGCCATCAGTGGCACAACTTGGTGGCGCTGGGTTGTCTCTTTTTGATCGGGCTGGTTAGCGCTTTAGCTGACGACGCAGTTCTACTGGCCGCGACATTGTTGGTGCTGCCTATGCCCTTGTTCATTTATCTGGGAAGCTTGCACACCACACTCCAGTCCGCCATACCTTCGCAGGTGATGTCTACTGTTGGTTCCTTGAGCGGTACGGTTACTGCTGTAGTTGGGCTCGTTTCCCTTGGCATTTGTTCTACCATGATGACTTACTTATCACCCCAGCTCACAATGGGCATATCGCTGATTTTCTTTTCAGTCGTCTCGGTTGGCCTAATGCGAAGGTTCTCCTTTAAACGGGCCGCGGTTGCAGTGCAGCCTGGTCCTGTAAGTTCGGATGTAGTGGATTGACGCTGCCTTTAGCCTGGAAGCGTCCTCATTTGCTAGTCCTACCCCTATAGGCACTTTCGTGCCCAGAGCACTTTCCGTGCGCCCATAGGATTTGGTCAGGTTGGCGCGTCTGATAGTGGAGAGAGGACAGCTGCCCAATGGCGGAAGCTGAAGCTCCTTTCATATCACGTGGTAAACGCTGCCTTAACTGCCAACGAGGCTGTGAGAAATAGAAGAGTGTATGACGCTACTGCCGGCGGGGCAGCAGTGCACTAGGCCTCTTCTTGGGGAAGCGTGGCCTGTTTGAGCCGCATTCTGACTATGTCCCGAATAACCGAAAATTCTGAGCGGCACCCTCGCCGTAAGCAGAAGTGTCCCGCTACTGCTGTTTGTAGCGCTTCATTCCAGAGCGGAAAGCAGGCGGCTCATCTTCCCTGTATCAGGAAACAGCCAATCACTACCGTAAGTACAGTTGTGATGCTGCAAGGTCCCGCCGCCCAATTGCGTGACTCCTAATCTAGACAGATGAGCCACAAGCGTGGAGGCCGCCACAAGTTTGGAAAGCCGGATGGCAGCGTTGACACGGATCGAAGTACTTGTTTGTCCATAGTTAGGAAAACGTCTACACCGGCGTCATAGGACTGCTCGACCAAGCGACGATCCAAACTGCCGGGAATTCGAGCCAGAGCGCAATCCACGCCCAGGTTCCGAGTGCGAGCCCAGTCAAATCGGTGATCTTCGTAGCCCCAATCTTGAATCTGGAAAGTCAAAGCTTCCTCAATGGCCGAAAGGGTTTCGTGCAGCCGTGCAATCTTTTCGGATTTGCCCGGGCGCCGCTGGTCTCGCCGTGCTCCTGGAAGTACAACGAAACGAATGTCCCGCACGAACCACAACTGGACGAGGTCGCCCAGCGCGTAGATGTCGCGTAAGTGTTCTGCGTCCGGATGATGAATCCTCACATCATCGATCAACCGCACACCATATTCCTGAATCTCTAGGACGGCGTTCGTATCTAAGCCGACAAGAAGTGGGCCGTGTGTGGAGGCGGATGCGCCAGGAAACACGCTCCGGTCGATGTCGTAACAAAAGCCATGCCCTCCATCCTCGATGGAACGAAGAGGATTGGCATCTAATTCGTCGGAATGATCATGGGCTGGCATCTAGGCGACAACCTTTTTTAGGATGGATTCGAGTTGAGGAGGCCCGCAATCACCGGTCGTTGACTGCATCGCGGAGGCTACTTTCTGAAGTCCTTCAAGTGGTGGTGCTCGAAGTACTTTCGAGACGCCGGATGGCTAGTCCAAAAGTCCAAATGCCGCCCAACAAGGTGTGTTTCCAAGTAGACAGCAACGGCACCAACATCGGGTGCTTTTGAGCTCACTTCTACGTATCCTTCGGAACTGACACCAATCAGGCCGCGTCCAAAAAGTTCGTCGCAACCGGGCTTGCAATTCGGCATCGCGATGTTCTCGAAATCCTGCTTCTCCCCGTCGGAACACTCGGAACGGCGTTTGATGTGTGCCGCAACGAGAAACTCAATGGGAAGGACCCGTTCGCACAATGCGCATATCCCGCTATTGCCGGGCAGGATGTACTTGCGGAGGTATGCCTGCTCTTTGCGTCTCAGAACGATAGCCTGCTCGTCTAGCTCGTCGAACTCCCGATCGGGCGTTTCTCGGGTCACAAGCTTTCTGCCGACGGGGGTAGCCGGTACTTGGACAGTCGGGTTAGCAGGGCTGTCCGGCAGATCAAGAAAGTCAACGACGGCAGCACTCGGCTCTAGTGCCAGGACCACGAACTCTTGGACGGACGCGTTCGGCTTTCTGCCAATGAGCACGTTGAGGGTAGGCGTGGGCATGACCAGATCGCGCGGTTCCAGAAGCGAGAACATGAACTCCCATGTCTGCCTGGTGCCATTCGCGGTGTTTGTTTCGCCCCAAAGGGATCTGGCCAATGCCTCGTTGCGGAAGGTGTAACTGACCTCCGCTACAGTGACTTTTCCACCGCCGTGAACGAACAACAAAAGGTAGTCACCAGGAGAAACCCGCTTCCAGCGACCTTCATTGCGACCGTCCTCTCCTGGTTTGGCACCCCAAAGCCGAACATCGCCCTTGTCCGCCAATGCCGATAGGGCTCGTCTGCTAGGGCAAGTTGTTTGCGGATACTGTTGAGCTGAACAGGCTTTGCCATGGTGGCCGCGTAGTGCAATTGTGCTGCCTTGTTAGCGCAAGGCTGCAGAACGACGTCGAACATGCCTTGTTAAACCCCCAGTCACGGGCCCTCTCAGTCTGGTCCCTTGAGCTGAGTGTATTTCCGTCGGGACCCCTTCGCCAATGTCAATGGGTAACGTGTCTGGTTCAGCTCAATCTTGTCTTTGAGGGCCTCCTCTAAATCAACGCCGCAGACATCAGCAATTCGCAAGAGGTACGAGAACACGTCGGCTAGTTCGTTGCGAAGATTCTGTGCATTGGTCTCTTCCTGCAAGTAGGCCTGAACTTCGTCATCGCGTGTCCATTGGACGAGTTCAGCCAGTTCCCCAGCTTCGCCACATAGGGCCAAAATGAGATTCCGCGGGGTATGAAACTGTTTTGACCTGGATCTCGGCGGTAACGGCACCGACGGCACCACCGGCGGGACAGGCGCCATCGTGGACGCGGTCATTGACCTGGATCTCGGCGGTAACGGCACCGACGGCACCAACGGCGAAACAGGCGCCATCGTGGACGCGGTCATTGACCTGAACCTCGGCGGTAACGGCACCGACGGCACCAACGGCGGAGCAGGCGCCCTCGTGGACGCGGTCATTGACTTGGATCTCGGCGGTAACGGCACCGACGGCACCACCGGCGGGACAGACGCAGGTGTTGACCTCGGTGTTGACCTGGGCACTGGTGGTAACGGCGGAGTAGATGCCGGCATCGATTTGGGTATCGACCTCGGTATCGGGGGCGGTAACGGAGGCACCGACAACCCGGGTAACGGAAACCCCGGCACGGAAAACCCTGGCAACGGAACCGACGGCAATGGAAGCGTCGATCCCGGCACAGACGGCAACGGCACAGTCGATGCCGGCACCGACAACAACCCCGGCACGGGTAACGACGGAACCAACGGCACTGGCACCAGTGCTGACGAAACCGGCACCGCAGCCTCCGGTAGCCGCAGCAGCTTCACTGCCGCTGCCGGTTCCACCGCCGTCGGCGCCGTGATCGGCACCGACTCTTCCTACCGGAGCAACACCACCGGTACGGCTGGTGCCCTGGCTAACACCGGCACGGACATCTCTCTCGTACCCTTCGCCCTGCTGCTGCTGGGCGCCGGGTTCCTCCTGCTCCGCAAGCGGAAGATTTCTTAGCAATAAATGCCTTTGGTCCCTGTCCCTGTTTCCTGTAACGGAAACAGGGACAGGGACCACGTCGCGCAGGCGCTTACTTTATCCCTCGGCCTTAAGGCAGGCCCCGCTAGTTGACGGTATATCCGTTATCGGCGCTCTAGGATAGGCGCTGGAGCGGCCCCAAACCCGGCCTTCTCCTTGCCTGACCGAAAGGTTCTGTCAGCTGCGGCAGCCGATGATCTGAAGGCCTTCCACCTTCGCGGATCGAATTACCGCTGACGTCCTAGCTTCCAAGAGTTATTCCGCATGCATAGCTGGCATTCTGCCGTTCACCAACAGTGGCATAATTAATGGGGATCTCACCGCTAAGGCGCAAATCTGTTGCTGTTGTAGTTGCCTGACGATTCATATCCCCCAGTTATCAGGGGTTCAGCGTATGACTGGCGGGTCCGCAACAGATCCGAGCAAACGAGGAAAGTTCCACTATCGCAAGGTATTCGCTCACCCAACGCCATGGCAATGCGTAGGGCGTCCCTGATACCCCGAAAAGTTAGTGCAAAGTCGTACCAACCCCCGAGAAGATTCTCGACGAGGTGAGTCGCTTCCGTACGGATGACAACGTACAAGTTCCGCATGAAAACCCTCCTCACCTTTGATCCCTCAGCACATCCATCTCATGGAACTGCAAACGAATAGTCGACTGCAGTGTTGGCGTGCCTCCACACTAATTCAGAATGAAAACCCCGCACACGACGATCGGGGACTCGGGTATGCGGTGAAACTTTTCCTCGCGCCTACAAACCCGTAAGACGTGTCTGTCCCACTTCCTTGTATAGGAACATCGTTGACACGACACGCATCCCGGCCTGCTGCCCTTTCCCCTCTGGGTGGAACTATCTGGCATGCTGGAGGGTGTAAGCAGCAGGATGTTTACCAGGCAGCGGGTTCGCATTTCTTTTGGAATGCGGCCCGTTGTTTTCCCCCACAAGAGCCAGTTCGGATGGGTTTGGTACCGTGGGATGGGTCCGGCCGGTTGCAGGTTCTTCCCCCGAGAAGGGCCTTCCGACGGGACGGCCAATTTATCCGGGGGAATACATGGGTTTACGAAACTTATTCACCAAATAACCAGCAACAGCCGGCACAACTGAACCGACCATCGTGGTCACCACTACCGGCGCCAGAACCGCTCACACCGGCCCAGCTGGAAGAGCTTCAAGAAGCGTGGGCCGAACTCGCCCAAGCTGCCGAAGGATCGGGGGTAACCAGCTTCCACGCCTGCACCCGCAACGGGAAGCGGGGGAGGAAGACCCCGAAGCCGTACTTCGGATGGCCGCCACCATCCGTGACATCCGGTTACGGCACGAGAAGAGCGCTGATCCAACAGGAGCGTAGTCGCCCAAGCAGCACATACCGGAACTGAACGATGCAACTGAACGCACGAATCAAAGCCGTTGAAGACTGCCGGTACTCCTTGTCCGTTGAGGGTACGGACTGGTCACCCGACTTCCGCAACACCTACCCCTGCAGCAGCTGGGCTGTCTGCGTTCAGGCAACAGCGGAGAGGTCCCTCACCAGGGCCAGAACCGACTTCCGCAGCACTTCAGCCCCATCCACGCTCAGGATGGATTCCGGGTGGAACTGCAGGCTGATGATCCCGGATGTCCGAAGGGCGTAGATCTCACCGGTGGCCGGGTCACGGGCGACATCAACATCGAGATGGTGCTTCCCTGAGTCATAGGCGCTGAACGAGTTGTAGAAGCCGACCCGGACTTCCTCCCCGAACAGGGAGATGATCCTTTGGCTGCCTTGGTTGGGCTGGGGCAGGCGCCTGACCTCAAAGCCGAGTTCCCGGGAAACCAGCTGGTGTGACAGGCACACAGCCAGGGTAGGGATTTCCCGTGTTTCTACTGCCCACCGGGCCAGTTTCCGGGCTCCGCTGATCCGCTCATCTGTTTCATCATCGGGGTCACCTGGACCGGGCCCAAGGACCAGCAGGTCGAAGCCGGCAAGCTCCTCGGGCGAGGGGCTCCAGGTAATCACAGTAACGTCCAGCCCGAGTGATCGCAGATGGGCCGCGAGCATGCCCGTGAAACGATCTTCGTGATCGACTACTACCGCTTTGAATTTGCCCGGGCCGGGGTCGAGCCTGCTGCTGGCGGGCTGCACCCAGAACCCTGCGACGTCGTTGACCCTTTCCTCCAGTATCTCGGCGGCCAGGGAGCGTAGGACTTTCTGGTTGGGCCTGGAGAACGCTGCCAGCACTCCGGAGGCCTTCGCCACTGTCTCAGCCGCCTCCATCGCCGGGTCCGAGTCCCTGACGATCGTCGAGCCAATTGGAATAGAGACTTCACCGGTGGTTTCAATGCACGCTGTCCGGATGAGGATGGCTGAATCAAAGCTCTCGTCCCCGCCGCCTGTCACATGCGCCAGCACCCCGCCCAGATAGTTTCTTGGGCTCAGGTCGTTGCGGTGAGCCATCCGGAACGCAGACTCAAGCGGGCTGCCAAGAACAGTCGGTGCTACCAAGGAACCGCGCAGGGCCGCCGTCCAGGGCAGTGAACTGTAACCGTGGATGTAATACTCTGTGTGCGCCAAATTGGACATGAAACGCAGGTTTGGCTCTGAAATCCACGGCCGGTCGTCACAGAGGTCCGACATGACCTTCAGTTCTTCATCAACCACCATGTACAGCTCATTGCGCTCTTTGGGGTCCTGAAGGAAGGTCCGCATGGAGCGTTCATCCGGTCCGCCCTTGGGATAACGGTATGTTCCGGAAATCGGGTTCATGGTGGTCAGGCCGTTTGAGTCCCTTTGCAGATGCACTTCCGGGCTGGCACCGATCAGGGTGTGGTCCGGGAAATGGACCAGGAACGTCCAATAGGCCCCGGCTTCACTACTGAGAAGCGACCGGAAAATCGACATCTCCGTATTCACGTTCCGGGAAAAAACGCGACCGCGGTACGTGCGGTGCAGCACGAAGTTGGACCCGTGGCCGGTCCGGATTTCGTTATCCACCACCGACCGGACCCGTTCTGCGTAATCCTCGTCGCTGACGTCGAAGTGTCCGTCATTGAGCCGGGTCTCTGACCCTTCGCCGGTTTTGAGGAAGTCCTCAACACTGCATTCCCCGTGGCTTCGTACCCGGATTGCGGAGACATGCTGACGGGCCAGCCGCTCGGGGCCGGACATCGGCCGGCTCCCCCAAAGCGCCTGGCGGAACGGCAGGGCAAGGACCATTTCACCGGACTCGCCCTGGGCCTGCTCGATGTCATCAAACAGAGCGGACTCGCCGTCGTACCGGTGTACAACACCGTCCTTCATGATCAGCGCGAAGGCGTCATCACGGTTACCTGTCATTGTTGCGTTCCCATTCATCCAGGACAGTTGCAGTCGGTGCCACCCGCGCAGAGGTGCGGGCCAGGTAGTGAAGAGTGTTCAGATGCTGGATTCGGTCGAAGTCAGCCACAGCGTCAGCCAGGACAAAAGTCTCGATGTCACGGGTGTAGGAATCCAAAGCCGTTGCCAGCACTCCGATATGAGCATAAATGCCGCAGATGACCAGCTGGCTCCGACCGGTCACGCGCAGATGCTCTTCCAGCGGAGAACGCGCGAAGGCCGAGTACCGCCACTTATCCAGCACGAGATCGCCAGAGTCGGGAGCGAGACGGTCAACAACACGACGGTGTTCGGGTGCAACCGTCATCCCCGGTCCCCAGAAATCCTTGAGAAGGCCGCGCTGCTCCGGTGTCATGCTTCCGGGCTGTGCTGTGTAAATGACCGGTATCCCGAGTTTCCGGGCCGTCGTGATGGCCCGCTCGATATTGTCGACCAGGCCGGCGGCAGGTTGTCCCTGGACATCGAAACGATGCAGGAAGTAGCGCTGCATGTCATGGACCAGCAGCGCCGACGTGACCGCCGAGGCCTGCCAGTGCACCACCGGTTCCGGATACTCATCGGGCCGTGGCGCGTCGTAGCTGATCGTTTGCGCCTGGTCCCAGTGGATGTTGGTCATGGCTACGCTCCGATCTGCCAGTGCTTCAGCACATCCAGTGCCTGCCGGACAGTCAGCCGCGGATCGCACAGCGTGGTGTACGGGTCGTTGCCGTACCGGGTCTCCTCTTCATTGACAAGGCATTCCCTGACGTCATCGATGGTCGTTTCCAGATGCACTCCCCCGACAATGACACCTGCGGCCTGTGAAATCTCCTGGAACCGGACCAGCTCGTGCCTGATGTCCTCCACGTACCGTGTCTTCCGTCCGTCAGCGGCGGTGACAGTGTTCGCGTGCATCGGATCACACAGCCAGATGACCGGCTGCCCCTGGCGTTGCACTGCCTCCATGAGCTCAGGAAGCTTATCGATCGCAGTACCCATACGGGCGATTAGCATCAGCTTCTCGGATTCCCGTTCCGGGTTGATAGCTTCAACCAGCTCAACCAGCTCCTCCGGAGTGGTCGTGGCCGCAACTTTGCAGCCGACCGGGTTGATTACAGCAGCCGCCAACGCCACATGGGCGTGGTCAACCTGGTTTGTCCGTGCCCCGATCCACACGGTGTGGGCTGATGTCAGCATGGCCCGTCCGTCGGAGGTGGGCCTCACCTGCGGAAGCTCGTAGTCCAGCACAAGCGCCTCGTGGCTCGTCCAGATCTGCTGTGCGGTCCTTGAACGCAGGTGTTCGGTGACCTGTTCCGCTGCCACCCGTGCCCTCACAAGACGCTCGGACTCGTGTTCCCGCGCCCTGGCCGAAGGATAAGGGTCATTCACCAGCGCTCCGCGGTATGTAGGGATCAGAGAACCGCTGACTGTTTCGTGGGTCTGGGAACGGGGCTTGGCAAACTGTCCGGCGATACGACCGATGCGCAGCACCGGCAGACCCGTGGTGTATGTAAGCAACTGACCCATGATGTCCAGGGCGAGCACTTTCTGTTCCACGACATTCGGAGAGGTATCGGTCATCGGTTCAGCGCAGTCACCTGCCTGAAGGATGATCGACCTGCCCTCAGCGACCTCCTGAAGCCTGCTCCTGAAATCAAGGATCTCAGCCTCCGTCACCAGCGGCGCCGACTCTTCGAGCGAAACGATGGCGTCGCTGAGTTTGTCATCGCCCCAGTCCGGCTGCTGCTGTGCCGGCAGCGCGGCTATGGTGTCCCGTATTTCTTCGATAGGGGTAATCAGGGCAGTGTTGTTGCTAGTCATTCGAGTCTCTTTCCAGTGACAAAAGTGGCAAAAAGGTTGAGTGAGCCGAGGCTGCTATCGAAGTCTGCTGTGATGCTCAGACGTGCTGCTCCTGGACCTGGTGCTGGACATCGGATGTCTTGGGAAGCCACCGGATGGCGAGGATTCCCAGTCCGAAGCAGATCACTGCGGCCGCGGCCGCGACTGAATGGAAGCCGGTGAGGAACGCAGCCTGTGCCTGAACGAACGCTTCTGATCCGACGCCCTGCCGGTCCAGGACTTCACCAATGCCGCTCTCTTCGCCGGGGTACACCGAACGGAAAACCACCGTTGCCAGTGACCCCAGCAGAGCGATGCCGAGGGCGTTGCCGATCTCGTTGCTGGTTTCGGCGATGGCGCCGGCGGATCCGGCCCGCGACTCCGGAACAGCTGAGACAGCGGTGTCGGCAACAAGGCTGAAGGAGATACCGAAGCCCACGCCGGCGACCATGGTTGAGGCCACGTAGAACAGCGCACCTGTGGTGTCGTTGGTGAACAGCAACAACAGCATTCCCAGCCCCATGCAGAAGTGACACAGCAGAAGGGCCTTGCGGGCTCCTACCTGTTCGACCAGACGCGGGGTCAGCACACAGGTGAGCGTCAGGACGATGGCGCCCGGGATGGCCAGCAGTGCAGCGTCCAGCACCGACAGGCCCAATACCGATTGGAGGTAGTTCATGCTCAGGTACGCCGCGGCGGACCACACGAACAGCGCGAGCAGTCCAGTCAGGATCGCCACGGCGAAGACGTGCTCTTTGAACAGGCCGGTATCGAGCAGCGGCAACTCCAGTCGCTTCTGACGGCGGATGAACACAACAGTCAACGCAATGCCGACGGCGATCATCACGGCGCTCTGGCCATCGATGCCGTATGTGGCAGCGTGCTTCACACCGTAAATTGCGACCAGCAGGCCGATGGAGGACAGAACCACGCTGAGCAGGTCGATCTTGCCAGGGCGGGAGCCGTGGACTTCTTTCAGCAGGACCGGCGCCAGAAAAAGGAACAGCACGATGACGGGGATATTGATGAGGAAGACCGAGCCCCACCAGAAATGGTTCAGCAGCAGGCCGCCGACGATGGGGCCGATCACGAAGCCGGCAGCGAATGTCGCAGCAAAGATACCGATCGCCCGGGCACGCTGGGCCGGGTTCTGGAACAGCTCACTGATCACAGCCAGGCAGGAAGGCAGGAGCGTCGCTCCGCCCACGCCCATCAGGGCGCGGGAGGCGATCAGCAGCTCCGGAGTGGGGGACAGTGCCCCGCACAGTGATCCGATGCCAAAGACGGTGGCACCGATGAGCAGGAGCTTTTTTCTTCCGAACCTGTCGCCAAGATTGCCGAAAGTGATCAGCAGCGAGCCGACAGCGAATCCGTAGATGTCCAGGATCCACAGGCTCTGGTCAGTGGTGGGCCGGATTGCCTCATTGATACTGGGCATGGCCAGGAAGAGGATTGACCCGTCCATGGCCACTACGAGGACCGGGCCCAGGGTCGCAATAAGGCCCCACCAGGACCTGCTTGGGGCGGAATCTGTCTTCTCTTTACTGCTCTGCGCGATGACATCCATGGTCCTCATGCTTGAAGATCCACAGGGCCACAACAAGGCCACAGTCTTGGGTACTCGCGGCCGTGGGTACACCCGCGGTGGGTATCCACAACAGGTGTACCGGCTGCCGCGACCAATTGCCGCTGTTCTTATATGGATCTACTTCGGCATCTTTGATCCGCAGGTCGAGCAGCTTACATGCCAAAGGACGGTCCTACGTTTACCCCGCGTGCCCATAGATCAGTAACTGCTCCTGATCATCGAGGTCTCAGCTCCTTCTGGGTGTACCAAACAGGGTTACCCTCACCCGCCCAATTGCCCTTCACACACGACTAGCCTGAAAAACATGAAAGGCACTCTCGGCAGTTTCCTGAAGACCCGGCGCAACAAGACCGATCCCGCATCCATCGGCCTGGATCCCGGAAACGCGCCCCGGCGAGTGCCCGGTCTCCGTCGGGAGGAGCTGGCGCGTCTGGCCGGCGTCAGCGTCGGCTACTACACCCGGATCGAGCAGGACCAGACCCGGACGGCATCAATGCAGGTGCTCGATGCGCTTGCTACCGTTATGAGGCTCGAAGACGCCGAGCGGGTCCACATGTACAACCTGGCCAATTCCACGTCGTCGTCATCGCGGATGGTGCGCGAGCCCGTGGAAAAACCGCACCGCAGGGTGCTTTCCCTCTTTGAGTCACTGCACGAGACCATCCCTGCTGTTGTCCTAGGACGGCGTGGTGACATCCTGGCCTGGAACCATTCCGGCCATGAGCTGCTCTTTGAGCACCTGCCCTTCGAGGTGCCGACGGACGTCAACCGGCGGCCTTCGGTTCCCCGGCTGTTCTTCCTTGACCCGCTTACCCGGGACCTGTACAGCAACTGGCACGAACTCGCCCGCATCCATGTGGCATACCTGCGGCTGACTTCGGGTCGCTATCCCACTGATGCCAGGCTTGCTGAGCTCATCGGCGAACTGGCCATGAAGAGCAGCGAGTTTGCCAGCCTGTGGGCCGAAGGCGACGTCGCCGATTGCACGGTGGGCAACATGCTGCTGGCGCACCCCACCGTCGGGGCCCTGGATGTTGACTACCAGGTCTGGCTGCAGCCGGAGTCTCCGGATCACCGGCTGGAAGTCTACACACCCAACGATGATGCATCCCGGGACGGGCTCAGCGTTCTGCCCAACAAGTTCCAGGCGCCCAGGGACGGTATCAGGCGGACAACGTTCACCGGGGCCAGCGGTTCTGCAGCCTCACAGCTTTCGATGGAGCACTGATAGATGCGTCTCAAGACCAGAATGATGTCAGCCTTCGCACATTTCGGAGATCGTCCGGCGCTGGCTGAGCGTCGGAACATCCCTTTGACTAACGACCAGCTCAACCACATGGACAACCGTGTCCTGGATACATTCGAGACCCTCTCCTACCGGGCACTTGGCTGGAGGGTGGCGGCGGTAGCAAACCAGCTGCAGGGCAGTGCTCCCGACCACACCCCTGTTAGGCCCGGGGAACGCGTCGCAATGCTGGGACACGCCGGGGTCGACTACACAACCGTTGACTTCGCCTGCAACCTTGCCGGCATTACAACGGTCCCGCTGCAGACCAGTGGCACCTTTGACCAGCAAAGTGCGGTCATTACCGAAACCAGCCCACGTACCCTGGCCGTCACGGTGGGCCTACTGGAACGCGCTGCGCTGCTCGTGGCTGCGCACCCTCATCTCGAGCGGCTCATCGTTCTTGACTACCGCGGTGGCGACACCGGACACCGGGATGCTGTTTCAGCCCTGGCCAAGGAGGTCTCGCTCCGGCCGGAGACGCTGGCCATTGACCTGGGCGGCGACGGCTTCGTGCCGGACCCCGAACAGATCAGCTCCGATGATGCCCTGGCGATGCTGCTGTACACCTCGGGCAGCACCGGCACACCCAAGGGTGCGATGTACACCCAGCGACTGGTCGCGGAGATGTGGGGCGGGGAAGGCTGGTCGGAGTTTTTCGCCGAAGCAGCCGACATCGCCAACTTCCACTACATGCCCATGAGCCACGTGGCCGGCCACTCCTCGATCAGAAACACTCTGGCCCGTGGCGGGGTGACCTGCTTTGCGTCCACGACCAACCTGTCCAGCTTCTTTGAGGACCTCAGCCTGGCCCGGCCCACTGAGCTGTCCCTGGTGCCCAGGGTCTGTGAACTCCTGCACCAGGAATACCAGGGCCGGCTCCACGACGCCGATGCTTCGATCGTGCTGGCGGACATGCGCGAAAACATCCTGGGCGGCAAGGTCCAGTGGGCCAGCTGCACCTCGGCTCCGGTGTCGGCAGAGTTGAAAAGCTTCATGGAATCCCTGCTCGGCATCGAGCTGCACGAGCTCTATGGCACGACCGAGATCGGCGGCGTCCTCGCCGACGGCCGGTTCCTGCGTCCCCCAGTCATCGACTACCGGCTCCAGGACGTCCCGGAGCTCGGGTACTTCTCCTCCGATCGGCCCGATGCTCGTGGAGAGCTGCTCATCATGAGCACTTCGACGGTGCCCGGCTACTACAACCGCCCCGAACTCAATGCTGAGATCTTCACCGGAGACGGTTACTACCGCACTGGAGACATCGCCGCGGTCGATCCCGAGGGCCGAGTGCGGATCATCGACCGCAAGAACGCCATCATCAAACTCTCCCAGGGAGAATTCGTCGCGCTACCATCACTGGAGGCCAGGTACGCAGCCGGAAGCGACGTCGTCCGCCAAGTCTTCCTCTACGGGGAAAGCGACCAGTCCTCCATCGTTGGTGTCGTCGTCCCCTCCGAAGATCTGCGGGCTGAACTCAATGACGATGAGGCAGCCATCCAAAAGAGGATCCTACGCGAACTCAGGAGCACCGCCGCTGACGAGAGTCTAAACTCCTATGAGATCCCGGCTGCGGTCCTCGTGGATTTCGAGCCCTTTAGCGAAGCCAACGGGCTGCTCTCGGACCACCGGAAGCCTGTACGGCCCCGCCTGACCGAAAAGTACCGGCCCAGGCTCACTGCCCTGTACCAAGAGATGAAGGCAAGCCAGGATGTACTCCTGGACTGGCTGGTGGCCCACGGTGCTGCCGATGAGACTGAGTCCACTGTGCGCACCGCGATCGCTGTGTCCCTGCAAAGCGATGTGAAAGACATCGCTTTAGCCGCCAAGTTCCGTGACCTTGGCGGAGACTCACTCACCGCGGTCTACCTGTCCCGGCTGTTTGAACAGATTTATGGCATCCGCGTGCCTGTGGACACCCTTGCCAGCGAGTCCTATACGATCGGGCAACTGGCCGGGTACATCGACGCCAAACGCTCCTCGTCCTCGGGTCGCCGTGACACAGTGTCTTTTGAACAGATCCACGGTGCTGAAGCCAGCCGCCTCCTGGCGGCTGACCTGGTACTCCCTAGGTTCTTTGAAGATGAACTTCCTGCCCCCGGCGAGCCGGCCATGCCAGGGGCCGCACAATCAGTCTTGGTTACCGGTGCCAGCGGCTACCTGGGCCGCTTTCTGTGTCTACAAAAATTGCGTGAATTTGCCGGCACCCGTCACCGGGTGACCTGCCTGATCCGGGCCAGTGACGATGCTGCGGCACGAACCCGCCTACGAAAGACGTTCTCCACAACCGAGTCTCTGCTTGCTGAATTCGATGCGCTCAGCGCCAATCTCGATGTCATCGCCGGTGATATCTCCGAAGACCGGTTGGGGCTCGGTGGCCCGGTATGGGAGCAGCTCTGTGACAACATCACCAGCATCATCCACGCGGGGGCGATGGTCAACCACGCTCTTCCGTACCGGGAGCTTTTCGCCTCCAACGTCAGCGGTACCGCCGGCATCATCCGCCTGGCTCTGACGGGTACGTTGAAGCCTGTGACGTTCATGTCCAGCATCGCCACGGCGCTCCTGACCGGACCTGCAGCTCCACTGGATGAGCCCTCAGACATCCGCCAGGCACTTCCGGAGATTGAAACAACCGGCGGCATTGTCGATGGCTATGCGGCAACAAAGTGGGCGGGGGAAGTCCTCCTGCGTGACGCCCACGACAGATACAACCTGCCCGTCACCGTCATCAGGTCCAGTATGATCCTGGCGCATTCCGAGTACCGGGGACAGATCAACGTTCCCGACACCTTTACACGGCTGCTGTACAGCCTGGTCCGGACAGGACTCGCGCCTGGATCCTTCTACAGCCACGACGGCGACCGCGCCCACTACGACGGGCTGCCCGTCGATGTCGTTGCTGCAGCTATCTCTTCCCTGTCATCCCAACGCCGGGACAGGCCCTTTTCCACCTACCACTTGGTCAACCCGTTTGATGATGGCGTGTCCTTGGACACAATAGTGGACTGGCTTATTGATATGGGCGTACCGCTGACCCGGATTGGGTCCTACGCTGACTGGTTCGCTAGGTTCACGGTGGCCCTGAATGCCTTGGGCAGGGACGACAAGCGCGCTTCGGTGCTGCCGCTGCTGGAAGGTTTTTCACGGCCGGAGGAGCCGTCCTACGGCTCGCTCATCGGATCTCAGGAACTTACTGTTGCCCTGGGTGCAGACCCCTCCGTCAACCTGTGCGGGCTGACTCCTGCGTTCCTCCTGAAGTGCGTCGATGACCTTGAGTATGTCTTTGGTCATTCGATTCACCGCGTTCCACTGGCGGCCGCCAGATGATCCGGTGAGGGCGGTGAAGGTGACGTTGGGGGACGCCTTCACCGCTGTTGCACGAAGTCACGACGTGCTGAAGCTTATCGACGGGCCACCGCTGGATGAGGCCGACGCGGAACGGCGCGGCCGGCTCGCCAGGGCGCAGGATCGTGAAGACTTCACCGCCGTCCGCAGAGCTGCTCTTCTTTTAATGGGACACCTGCGGGGTGTCCCAGCTTCGGCTCTTGAGATACATCAGCTATGCGATCACTGTGGGGGCCGGCACGGGCGGCCGCGCATTCCTAACACCGGCAACCTTGATGTGTCATGGTCCCATCACCAGGGAACGGTTGCCGTCGCCATCGGACCGGGGCGCATCGGCGTGGATGTCCTGGCAGCGCACCCACGGCCACCCTTGCCCTCCGCTGCGGTGATGACCCAGGTTGAAGCCCTGTTCAAAACCGGCGCTGGAACCCTTGATGACCTGCTACGCCAGGCGAGACGGCCCGGAGCGCCGGAACTCACCAGCCAGGTTCATTTCAGCGACACCAATCAGCGCGTGACTCTGCAAACCGTAGGGCTCCATAACGATGTAACCGTCTCTGTTGCCAGCACCTGCCGTACCCGCTTCGTCACGCTGGATTACCTCCGACGCAATGAGTGCTACTTCTGATTTTCGCCGTCCTGTGCCACCCAGCGTTGGACGCAACAATGATGCAGTTCCCAAAGCCCACCGACCCCTATCCAACCAAGCTGCCCGATTACACAGTGACGCCTGAGCAACGCCAGGGCGCTCAGTATTTTGCCTTGAGAAAATGACCGTTCAGTAAAAAGTTGGAGTGAGTGCGCATGGAAAAAAGCTTTGCATGGCATGGCCTAGTCGGGCTCCCGGTAGAAATCAGAAAAGACGGCAAGGCTATTGCCAGGGGCATAGTAGACGCTGCTATGCCAGATTCTTCAATAGTCTGGCTGGAACCGCAGGGAGCCCGGCACCGCACACTGTACGAGGCCGAGTCGAAGTACGAGGTTTGGATGGATCCTAACGTCGGTGCCACCAAGAAGCTGCAATAGGGTCTTGGCCCCGTTTTGAGCCCTCTGACAAGCTTGTTTTCTGCAACGTTCGGTCTCGGGGCACGAGGGCAGTCGGCTGACTCACAGGGTGATAGGTATCTCGGACGCATATGCTTCGTGCAGGATGCGAGTCAGCTCATCGGACTGTCCCCTCAGCGGAAAGTCACCAATGCGTGCGATCGGGATTCCCGGATTCGACGAGTTCATCACGGCGCCAGCGAGGTCCTCGGTCAGATCGGCGGTACGGATTCGGCGACTGACCTGCTTGATGTTGCGGGCGGACAGTTGGCGCTTCACGATCTGCATGGTGATCCCGGGGAGTACGTCAGCCTTGGGCCAGATCAGCGATCGCCCGTCCCAAAACGCAAGGTTCCATATTGTTGCTTCGCTGAGATATCCAGAGGCATCGGCGAATATAGCGTCATCGAAGCCGCGCTTATTGGCGCGGCGGAGAAATTGTGTCTTCGCGACTTCGCCTACATGTTTGACATGTGGAAGGTGCCGGGAGTGCATGACGACGTCAAGGGTTGGGGGCTCAGCTGATGGCATGACCGGGTCCGTGACTCTTGTGAGCACGTCAAGCTCGACTTTCCCGTGCGTCCGCATGAACTCCCCGGGTCGAGAGCTTACGAAGACAGTTAAGGTGACATCGGGTGGAGTTGAGGTTACGGCCGACGACAGGAGTTCGCGGATCTTTTTGTCTGGCAGGTGACATCCGAAGAGCTCATCGCTCGCATTGCGCAGGCGGTCGAGATGGAGATCAAGCCCTCGCACTGCTCGATCGCGAAGTTGCATGGCAGTGAAGTGCGCGTATCCCGCGAACGCCAGCGGGGCAAGGTCGTCGGCGGTGGCAGGCTTACCGTTGAAGCACGTTTTGGAGATCATGCTTACGAATGTAGGAGTTGACACTAGTGACAAAGGCAAAATCCGACGGGTTGCTCCGGGTTGGAGATCTCTCAGCACGTACCGGGGTCAGTGCCAGGCTGCTGCGCTACTACGAGAATCAAGGAATACTTCCGGCACAGCGGTCCTCGACCAAACAGAGGCTGTTCGAAAACAGCGCCATTCAACAGGTCTTGTACATACGTGAACTGCTTGCTGCAGGACTGCCCATCCGCATCATCCGTGACCTGATGGACTGCGTACACGAACCCGGCCGCCTCGACCCCTGCACTGTGCCCGTCCTTGTCGAGCACCTCAACGAATATGACGCTAGGATCGCCTCGCTCGTCACCACGCGAGCGTCGCTTCAGGGACTCGTCGACGCCTCAGCTGCCACACCCGTGGCTGCTCACTGATGTGCCCCGTTACCTTTTTCCTAGCTGTACTGCTCAGGGAGGTTAGTTAATCGGCTGGTTGGTGGATGGCCTCCGATTGCTGTGTGGTAGTGGTGTAGCCAGGCAAGGAGGTCGTTTCTGCGGGCTGATTCCGTGGCGTAGAAGCGCTTGAATGCCCATCCATCGGCGAGAGTTCTGTGAAAGCGTTCGATCTTTCCATTTGTCTGGGGGCGGTAGGACCAGTCATTGACCTATTACGTGTTGAATGCGTGGCTGCCCACTATTGAGCGGAGCCACGGAGTGTCTGATAGTACTGCCGGCCTGCACATGGCGCTCTTCCTGCTGGTGGGTGTAGGCGCCAGCCTCGGAACTGGAGCAGTCATGATGCGCCTGTCGGACCAGCGCGCTGTAGGACTCACCGGCAGCCTGCTGGCACTGACCGCTTTCCTGGGACTGGCAAGGGTTCCGGACCTGATGTTGCTGTGGGTCATTTGCGCAGCGCTTGCTTGCGGCAGTCTCATCGTTATTGCCCTTTCCTTGTTCAGCCTTCGGACCACCAACCACGCCCAGGCCGCGGGTCTCCCAGGGATGGCGCAATCCGGGGGTTACGCCATCGCAGGGCAGGACCTGTGGCTTTCGGCCTGCTCTACGACGCGACAGGTAGTTTCGAACTTCCGTTGCTCCTCGCAGCGGGGTGCATGGTAATCCTGTGTCTCTTGGCCGTCCTGGTGGGCCGTTCACGCACCATAGGGTGATGGGCCAGAGCTACGAGCGGTGGGGGTGCTGCGGGCAGCCGGGCATGGCTAGGAGTCCACGACCGACTGCCCGCACTGTTCAACACCCTGCACCTTTTTCCTGCAGGACAATGCGTCGCCGGTGGAGGGCGAATGCTATGGGATTAGTGCGGAGTTCAGCGGTGCTGGTCCAGTTTTGCCAGAAGGTCAGCGAGCTGCCTCCGCTCCCTTTTAGTGAGCGGTGCCAACAGCTCCTCCTCGGTTGCCAGGTGATGCGGAAGGGCAGCATCGACAAGACGTCTACCGACATCGGTAAGGTGGACCTTTTTGCCGCGGCCGTCGGCTTCGCTGGGCTCCCTGACAACCAGACCGTCAGCCTCCAATTTGTTCAGGCGTTGGGCGACGGCGCTGGAGGTGACCATGGTGCTTCCGGCCAGATCCTTAGGGGCAAGGGTAAAGGGCTCTCCGGACCTGCGCAGCGTTGCCAGGACGTCGAAAGAGGCCCGGTCCAGCCCGTGATCGGCAAAGTTCCTGGCCAGATGATCGTCGGCCTGCTTGGCTACCCGCGATATCCGTCCAATGACGGCCATCGGCGACACGTCCAGGTCCGGACGCTCGCGTCGCCACTGCGCAAGGACCGCCTCGACATGATCCGTCATTCCATCACTCTAGCTTTTTGCTAAGCGCTAAGCTAGCTTAGCTAAGTGCTTAGCAATAAATGGATGGTTGTGGCTCTGACCGCCGCCGCTCCCTGCGCCTGGGGAACGACCTACATCATCACCGCTGAACTCCTGCCGGCGGACCGGCCGCTGCTGGCCGCGGTCCTTCGATCCCTGCCGGCCGGACTGCTGATGCTTGCCCTGGTCAGGCGCCTGCCATCGAATAGTTGGTGGTGGAGGTCCTGCGTTTTGGGGATGCTGAATATCGGGGTCTTTTTTGCCTTGCTTTTCATTGCCGCCTACCGCCTGCCGGGCGGGGTGGCTGCCATGGTCGGCGCCGTCCAGCCGCTGCTCGTTGCCCTCCTCGCGTCGGTGTGGATCAGCGAAAAGCTGACACCGGGCAAGGTTTTTGCCGGCATTGCCGGGCTGACCGGGGTTGGGCTCCTAGTACTTCAGGCTCAGAGCCGCCTGGACGGACTGGGTGTCGCGGCCGGGCTGGGCGGAGCACTCGCGATGGCAGCCGGGGTCGTCCTGACCAAGAAGTGGGGGCCGCCGCAGAACCTCATCGCCTCCACGTCCTGGCAGCTCATTGCCGGTGGACTGCTTCTGACTCCGGTCACAATCCTCCTGGAGGGGGCTCCCCCATCAAGCCTTTCTATGCTGAACTTCATGGGTTACCTGTATCTGGGACTTATTGGCACGGCCCTCGCCTACATTCTCTGGTTCCGGGGGATCCATCTGCTGCCGGCATCAACAACAGCACTCCTCGGGCTCCTCAGCCCCCTGGTCGCAACCCTGTGTGGATGGGCACTACTGAATGAAACCCTTACTCCCGGGCAAATCATAGGAGCACTCATCATCCTCGCGACGCTCATTCTGGCCATCAGACCCAAATGCACCAGTGCCCGCGGGACGGTCACGCTCAGCGGGTTCATCAAGGAAAGGCGGAAGTCATCATGAGAATCGGGATCATCGGAGCCGGAGGAGTCGGGGCGTACTTCGCCTCCGCCCTCACCGTTGCCGGGCATGAAGTGCATGTCCTTTCCACACCCCGGCACGTGCAGCCCCTTACCGTTCAAGGACTGCGGCTGACAACCGGTGACGGGCAGGACAGCACGGTTGCCCTGGCCGGGGTGGCAACGGATGCGGAATCGATCGGTGGGTGTGAGGCGGTCATCCTGGCCTGCAAAGCAGGACAAGTGCATGACGCGATGACTGCTGCCGGTCCGCTCCTGGGCAAGAACACGCCGGTTCTCCCCCTTCAGAACGGGGTGACGGCAGCCGAACAGATACACCGGGCCGTGGGTGCCGGGCACGCCCTGGGCGGGGTGTGCATGATCATCTCCTACCTGGTGGAGCCAGGGCATGTTCATCATGTCGGCGGACAACCGGCTGTCACACTCGGCGAACTCGACGGCGCTGCTACGTCCCGCGTCCGTGATCTGAAGGCTGTGCTGGATGGCGCAGGTATCACAGCGACGGTTTCCAGCGACATCAGCACGGACATGTGGCGGAAGTTCATGCTCATCACCTCCTACGGCGGCGTCGGCGCCCTGTGCCGCAAGCCTGTCGGCGAGGTCCGCAGCCACCCTCACACCCGCAGACTCGTCCAGGATGCGATGGCGGAAGTGGCTGCAGTCGGAAGGGCGGCCGGGGCAAACCTGACCGAAGCTGACATCCAAATCACCATGTCGCAATATGATGCCTTCACCCCGGACAGCACCGCTTCGATGCAACGGGACCTCGCCGCGGGTCGCCCCTCCGAACTCGACGAACAAAACGGAACGGTCGTGAGGATCGCACAACACCACGGCATCCCAGCGCCCATTCACACCACGATCTACCGGACCCTCAGCATCCTCGAGAAAAGTTGAGCCCAGAACAAGTGCCGCCTCTCCTGGCCTATGCCGCACCGAGGCCGACAGGAGCCTGAGAAGCGCCACCGCACTCAGTCATAATCAGTGAAGAGCCTCGCCCCTATACACCGGGGCCAGCGGCAGGTACCATTTTCTTACTACGTGATGTAAGTCACGTGACCTGAGAGCAGCAGGCAGGGTCGTAATGAGCTGGCATCGATCGATGTCGGCTTTTTTTGTGGGCGGACTAGATCATAAGCCATGGGTAACGCATACCTATTTGTATTTTGGAATAATTTTTCCGCATTACGAAAGTTGAGTAAACGGCTATGAGCAGCAAGATCATCCTCGGCGAAAACCAGTACGGCAAGGCCGAGGTCCGGGTCGTCAAGATCACCCGAGACAGCGACCGCCACGAAATTGAAGACCTCAACGTCACCTCGCAGCTGCGCGGCGACTTCACCGCTGCCCACCTGGAGGGCGACAACGCCCACGTAGTGGCCACGGACACCCAGAAAAACACCATCTACGCCTTTGCCCGCGACGGCGTCGGCTCACCCGAAGCTTTCCTGCTGCGCCTCGGCGAGCACTTCACCTCCAGCTTCGACTGGGTCACCGGCGGCCGCTGGGAAGCCCAGTCGTACGCCTGGAACCGCATCCAGGCGCACGGCAGCGAACACGACCACTCGTTCGTCCGCAACGGCCAGGAAGTCCGCACCGCGGTCCTGGTCCGCGACGGCGCCACTGAGCACCTCATCTCCGGGCTCAAGGACCTCACGGTCCTGAAGTCCACGCAGTCCGGCTTTGTCGGCTATCCGCGGGACCGCTACACCACTCTGCAGGAAACCACGGACCGCATTCTGGCTACGGACGTCTCCGCCCGCTGGCGCTTCAAGACCGGGACCGACTTCAGCGCCCTGGACTTCAACAAGAGCTACGAGGACGTCAAGGCGCTCCTGCTCGAAGGCTTCACCGAGAAGTACTCCCACGCCCTGCAGCAGACCCTGTTCGACATGGGCGCCAAGGTCCTCGAAGCCCACAGCGAGATCGACGAGATCAAGTTCTCCATGCCCAACAAGCACCACTTCCTGGTCGACCTCACACCGTTCGGCCTGGACAACCCCAACGAGGTCTTCTACGCAGCTGACCGCCCGTACGGCCTGATCGAGGCCACCGTCCAGCGCGATGACGCAACCGCGGCTCCTGCCGCCTGGTCCGGCATCGCCGGCTTCTGCTAAAACCGCCGACTGCACCCGGCAGCCACCCGGGGGCCCTCCGGATCAGCGGAGGGCCCCGCCACCTTCAGGAACCACACATCCCTCGTCGCAGCGGTCGAAGGCACCCAAGAGAACCCTTCGGCCCCTTCAGCCACCTATGCACTTGTTAGCCAGACAACGTTAGCCAGACGAAGACGTCTGCCATGAACCAGGAAAGTCTGCCATGAACATCAAAAGGAAATCCGCCACCGCCGTCGCCGGCAAAGGCCAGCAATCAACCCGCCCCGAGGACGAACGGCTGCCCATCGGAAGCAGTTTCGCGTACGGCTTCCAGCATGTCCTGACCATGTACGGCGGCATCGTTGCCGTC
Organism: Pseudarthrobacter sp. NamE5; assembly: GCF_005796225.1. Taxonomy (GTDB): domain Bacteria; phylum Actinomycetota; class Actinomycetes; order Actinomycetales; family Micrococcaceae; genus Arthrobacter. Next base: position 192,844 of record NZ_CM016730.1, on the reverse strand, counting down.
CCGCTCATCGTCGGCCAGGCTGCAGGGTTGCCCCCTGCCGACATCGGTATCCTGATCGCGGCCGCGCTCTTCATGGGCGGGCTCGCCACCATCCTGCAGACCGTGGGCATCCCGTTCTTCGGCTCCCAACTGCCCCTGGTCCAGGGCGTATCCTTCGCCGGCGTGGCAACAATGGTCGCCATCGTCACCACCGGCGGAGGAATCCAGTCCGTCTTCGGCGCAGTCATCGTCTCAGCCGCCATCGGCCTTCTGATCGCCCCGGTCTTCTCGAAAATCGTGCGGTTCTTCCCGCCGGTGGTCACCGGCACCGTCATCACCACCATCGGCCTGACCCTGATGCCGGTCGCGGCCAACTGGGCCATGGGCGGCAACCGAAGGGCTGAGAACTACGGCAACATTGAAAACATCGGTCTCGCCGCAATCACCCTGGTCCTCGTTCTCGTCCTGAGCAAGCTCGGCAACGCGACCATTTCCCGGCTCTCGATTTTGCTGGCCATGGTCATCGGAACCCTGGTGGCTGTCGCCACCGGCATGGCGAACTTCTCCAAGGTCGGGCAAGGGCCGATTGCCGCGTTCCCGACCCCGTTCCACCTCGGCGCCCCCACCTTCGAGATCGCAGCGATCATCTCCATGCTGATCGTCGTCCTGGTCATCCTGACCGAAACCATGGCCGACATCCTGGCTGTCGGCGAAATCGTCGGAACCAAAGTCGACTCCAAGCGCATCGCAGCGGGCCTGCGCGCGGACATGGGCTCCAGCCTCATCGCCCCGGTCTTCGGATCCTTCACCCAAAGCGCGTTCGCCCAAAACGTTGGCCTGGTCGCCGTCACCAAAATCAAGAGCCGCTACGTCGTAGCCGCCGGCGGCGTCATTCTCGTGATCCTTGGGCTTCTGCCCGTCCTGGGCCGCGTCGTCGCCGCGGTCCCCACAGCAGTCCTGGGAGGAGCCGGCATCGTCCTGTTCGGCACCGTCGCCGCCAGCGGCATCCGCACCCTGGCAAAGGTGGAATACAAGAACAACATGAACCTGATCATCGTCGCCACCTCCATCGGCTTCGGCATGATCCCTATCGCCGCGCCGGCCTTCTACGACAAGTTCCCCGACTGGTTCGCCACCATCTTCCACTCCGGCATCAGCTCCGCCGCAGTCATGGCCATCCTGTTGAACCTGCTCTTCAACCACCTCAAAGCCGGCAACTCCGAAAACCAGTCCGTCTTCGTCGCCGGCACCGGGCGGGTCATTAAAGAAGAAGACCTGGCATGCCTCGAACACGGCGACCGCTACGAAAACGGAAAACTCATCGACTGCAACGGAAACGAAGTAAAAATCGCATCAAGGTCCGACGGCGAACCCCACTAGCAAACGCTTTTTGAGCGGACCGTCCTCCCACGGCCGGCAGTGCAACTCCACAACCAGGGCTTGCACTGCCGGCCTGCACACCTTTCTCGGCTAAAAAAGAGGGGTCTTCTATGCCTCCTCTGAAAGGAATGAGTATGGACCACAACCTTCCGGAAACGGTGAATGTCACCGAAACCCCGACGGAGGCGGCACAGCCTGAAGCTCTCACCAGCCCCAGCAGCTTCGAAACAACCAAGGAGGAATACGGCCAGCAACCCTCCGGTGACCGCTCGAACCAGGGGGATGCTGCTACTGCCCACAAGGGCTCCCGAATCCGGAAGCGGCGGAAGGACCGCCTTGAAGTAGGTGAGCACGTCAGCTTCATTGCCGAAGGCATCAAAGGATCCGGAACGGTGGACGCCGTAATGCCGGACAATTCCGTCGTATGGGTTTGGGCAGACGGCGGCCTCGGCCGAAGGATGCTCCACCAGGGAACAGGCACCTTCATCCAACCAAGCAGGCCAACAGCGGAATTGGCCTGACCAACAGAATCCGACGTGCCTGGTGGAAAGCTACCGCAAAACAACGGAAAGTCCATTGGATCCGGGTCAAGAGCGATATCCGCTAACGCAAGCCCTGCAGAACTCTCACAACTTCACCTGCGCAAGCTGGAAATCTTGCCATGAAAGGAAACACCATGCCTTCGCTGCCCGGACTTGACCACTTTGCTCTAACGGTGACCGATGTCGAAAAGAGTGCCGCTTTCTACGCAGTGCTGCTGGGGGTGCAGCCCAGCAGCACCATGAACGACGGCCCCTTTGTCCGCCGAAAATTCACCCTTGCCGGCGGCCTTGGCCTGGGACTGACAGAACACCGGCCCTCAGAAGGCCTCGGCACGTTCGATGAACAGAATCCCGGCCTTGACCACGTCGGATTCTCCGTCGCCGGGATCGCCCAGCTTGAAGAATGGGAAGCTCACCTCGACAGCATGGGCGTACAGCACAGCGGCCTGATAACTGCTTCCTATGGAACAGTACTGAGCTTCAAAGACCCCGACGGAGTGGCCCTGGAATTTTTCGCTCCCGCCCAGGCCCCTGATCCATCCGCATGACCATTTTCAAAGGTCTCTGCCGTCAATCATGGTGCCGAACTCTTTCGTGTGGTGTACTGCTGCGTTAGGCCTGCCACCTGCGGACCGGGAGTCCCGTCACGTCTTTGCTCCTCTTCCGGATGCGGCAGGACGGCCACTGCCATGGAAGGGAACCATCAATGATCGACCTCACTGCCATCGCCATCGTCTGTAGTCTGTACCCTTACCCCCAGCCCGAAGCCTTCGAGCAGCGAGCTCATGGCCCGGCATATCCTGGACGCACTCGAAGAAAACGGGGTCAGCACTTCCTGCCTGCGGGTAGTGGACTACGACGTTAAACGCGGCGTGCAGATCGACATGGGCAACGGTGATCAATGGCCTTCCATCCGGGAACAAATCCTCGCCGCGGACATCCTCGTCCTGTCCACGCCCATTTGGTTGGGCCACCCCTGCAGCGTCGCCCAACAGGTAATGGAACGCCTCGACGCTGACCTGTCCGAAACCGACGACCAGGGCAGGCCCATCATGTACGGGAAAGTTGCCACGATCGCCGTCGTCGGAAACGAGGACGGCGCCCACAAAACCATCGCCGACATGATGCAGGGTCTGAACGACATCGGCTTCACCATCCCCGCCCAGGGTGCAACCTACTGGGTCGGTGAAGCCATGCAAACCGTGGACTTCAAAGACCTCGACAAAGTACCCGACCCAGTTGCTTCCACCAACGCTGGACTCGCCCGCAACGCAGCCCACCTGGCATGGGTACTACGGAAACAGCAGTACCCGGCCGAATAGCCTACGTTGGGACGCGGGTTCGCGGCCGGCACAGTTTCAGGTGATGGACGCGTTCATTGCTGCGACGATGCAGGTGGCGAAAAACCAAAACCAAAGGTAACGCAGGATCGGGTTCCGCATGGGGGTATCAGAGGCTGGGAGCACCAAGACCACCCTCGCTAAACAAATCGAAGGCGCGTATCAGCGTATCGGGGTTACAGGTGCACACCGCCAGATTGTGCTGATGATTTTGCTCGGGGTATTTTTTAATGCCTTGGAACAGAACGCTGTCGGCATCACTGGCCCGGTTTAATACCATGACGTTCACCGCCACAGCACTCAGGCGCGTGGCAACCGGACTCATTGTCGACAAGTACGGCCGCCGCAACACGCTGGTCATCAATCTCATCATCTTCGCGGGGGGTTCACTGCTCTGTGCCGTGGCACCGAACTACCCGGTCCTCGCCGCGGGACGGTTCATCGTTGGCTTCGGACTCGGAGGCGAGATCGCCGTCGCCGTGATCATGATGGCCAAGTTCTTCGCAGCCAAGCACCGCGGCACCGCTGTAGGGCTCATCAACGTCACCGCCGCAGGCCTTGGTAACATGCTGGCCCCCGCTTTCGGCATCCTGGTCTTCACCCTCTTCGACGGCCCGGACAAGTGGCGTTGAATCTTCGGCCTGCTCCTTATTCCGGCACTGCTGGTCATGTTCTTCCGGCGGTATGTGCCGGAAACTCCCCGTTTTCTGGCCTCACAGGGCCGGCTCGATGAAGCGAACATGGTCATCACCCGGCTCGCCCGGGGCAAGCTGTCAGGACGGATCGACAATCCCGAAGTCTATATCACAGCCGTTCCTGGACCGGCGGTCATAGAGTCCAAGGGCCACTGGAAGGATGCCCTGCGCGGCAGGCTCTTGAAACGGACCGTCCTGCTCTGCATCGCCGTGTGCATGTCCTACGCAGCCCAGATCTCAATGCTGACCCTGATGCCAACCATTCTGGTCTCCCGGGGCTACGCCGTAAACACCAGCCTTTGGTTCACCCTCATCATGCAATCAGGGTCCCTGATTGGAGCAGCAACCGCAGCGTTCCTGGCCAGCCGTTTCCCCCGCAAGAAGGTCCTCACCGGAGCGGCGATCCTTGGGTGCGCCGCCGCCTTGCAATAGAAACCTATGCCGCGGTTCAAATCGATACCCAAGAGGAAACACTGACTGGTCTGCAAAGCATCGTTGACCAGATGCGCCGCGCTGCCGATGTCGGCGTTCTCCAGGATGTTAATGAGCTTGACCTGAAGTTTCACGAACTGCTTGTTCGCTCTGCTGACTCTACTCACGCCCTACAGATCTGGAACAACGTCCAGCCGCGAATCAGGATGCAGATTTATAAGCTGTCTGCCCGCCACAGTGCTATTCAAGACATTCCCCAGGAGCATCAGGAGCTCGTGGACGCTTTTCGCTCAAACGACAAGGAGCTGATCAAGGAGCGGGTGAAGGATCACATCATCGGAAGCGCGCAGAGACTGTTGTCCAAGGAGAATGACAGCGCATAGCCAGTTTCCGTCACGGTGTGCGGCAACATTATGTCGCGCAGAACCTTGAAGGCCCCTAATGGTACGTGGACTACACCCCAACCTGACGCCGCACTCGCCTGACCAGGGAGGATTTTCCCATCGTCGGAGCTGGGGCCTTGTTCTCGGAAACGTCCCGAGCCGAGCGAGGTGACTTCGCCATCCCCTGCCCCCAAACGAATCCCCACCAAGCCCCACATTTCGGCTCTTTCGCCTCCGCGGGACGGACCGCCCCCTCAATTTCCTCCCCCCGGGTTGTCAGGATGGGATCTGAAAGCCTCATCGAGTCACTGTCAATGAGTTGGAATTGGACGTTATTCTGACAGCCGACATTTCGGCGACACGACGTCTCCGAACCCCGCCAGATCCGGCGGGTACCGTATCCTCTTTGGGCTTGGGTAGGTCCTCAGGCTACTTGACCGAATATCCACTAATCGGCATTGAAACCGAGGAAGCGACGCCGTGAGGGTTGCACGAGGCCCTTGTCTTTTTTAGCAAGACCGGCTGAAGTTCCCTCTCTCAAGAGTGGAGTTCTTTATCGAGGGCTTTAAGCGCGAACCGGAGACGCACCGGTGGCTTTACCAGGGTGACATTAAGGCAACGTGTTTGGGGCGGATTTAGAGGAGACCGGATGCGAGGCCGGCGGCGGCACAGACGCCGAGGGTGCGCAGGACGCTCCACTTGAGCTTGAAGATCATGAACATGGCAGCGATCGAGATCAGGACAGCGGTCGGGTGCAGGCTGGCGATGTCTGGCACGTCAAGGTGGTTCGGTCCCCAGATCAGGGCTGTGGTTGTAGTGAAGAAGGTGTGGACGGCGAAGTAGACGGCGAGGTTGGCGATCACGCCCACGACAGCGGCGGTAATACCGGTCAGGGCCGCGGAAAGGGACTTGTTTCCACGCAGGCGTTCAACGTACGGTGCGCCGAGGAAGATGAACAGGAAGCAGGGAACGAACGTCACCCAGGTGGTCAGCAGTGAGGCGAGCACCGCGGCGACCCAGGGGTCGAGGGTGCCGGGGTCGCGGAAGGCGCCAAGGAACGCCACGAACTGCACGACCATGATCAGGGGGCCGGGGGTGGTCTCGGCCAGGGCAAGGCCCTTCACCATCTCCCCGGGGGTCAGCCAGCCGTAGCTGGCGACGGCCTGCTGGGCGACGTAGGCCAGGACCGCGTAGGCCCCGCCGAAAGTGACCAAGGCGGTGCCGGAGAAGAACAGGCCCTGCTGCGTGAACACGCTGCCCGGGCCGGTGAGCAACGCCGCTAGCCCGACGGGGGCCAGCCACAGCGGGATCCCTGCGCCCAGCACGAGCAGGGCCCGCCGGGCGGAAGGCCTGGACTGATGCAGGGCGTCGTCGGCGATTATCGGTGTCGGCCCGTCAGCTGTCTGTTTCGACGCCGGGGCGGCCATAATCCCGGGCCGTACCCGTCTTATGGTCCACCCAGTGAGGGCCGCGGCCGCAACCACCGCGGGGAAAGGCACGTGGAAAACGGCCAGGGCCACGAACGCGGCGACGGCGAGGGCACGAGGGCCCGGTGGTGCAGGGCGAGGGCGCGTTTGGCGACTTTAATAACCGCTTGGGCGACGATGGCCAGGACCGCGGCGGCCAGGCCGGTGAACAGGGCGGTGACGACGCCCGTGTCCACGAAGGCGGCATAAGTGGCCGAGAGTGCCAGCAGTGCTACGACACCGGGCAGGACGAACAGCGTTCCAGCGATCGGCCCGCCGCGGGCGCCGTTGAGCAGCCAGCCGATGTAGATGGCCAGCTGCTGGGCCTCGGGGCCGGGCAGCAGCGTGCAGTAGGACAGGGCGTGCAGGAAACGCCGTTCCCCGATCCAGCGATTCTCCTCCACAAGGGACCGGTGCATCAGGCGATCTGCCCGGCCGGGCCGCCGAAGGTCTGCAGGGAGATCTTGAACCATGCTTTGGTGGCCTCGCGCAGCGGGATGAGATCCTCTGTGCGGTCGGTGCTGTTCAGGCGGCTCATGGGAGAGCCCTTCCGGCGAGCATTTTGCGGCGAATGTATTCGTAGGCCGCGTCGAAGATCGGACCGGTGACGGCACGGTCTCGTGGTCCCGGGCTACCGATAGGGCATGCAGGAGCATGTCGAAGCCCGGCGCTTAGGAGCGTCGTAGAGCTCATCCTCCAGGTCGGTCTTGTGTGGGAAGGACTGCTGTCGTGTCAGTTCTGGTGGCAACAACGGCATAGCGGTGCTATTCATACCTGGAAATTATCGGCAGTAGTTTCCGCTCTTTGTGTGCTGTCAGGTCGAAGATGCCCTTGGTGTCGGCTTGCTTGGTAGTGCTCGCCGCGACGCCGCGTGTCGACGATTGCCGTCTTGGTCGGGCGGCGCTTCCGCTGGGAGGTGTCGGGTGCGGCAGACGTCATGCCACGCTTTCCAGCCGGCCGGCGCGGAGCTGCGGACCGTTGATGTAGTTGCCCTTGTAGAAGAGGAGCGGTTCGGCCGCTTCCCGGGCCTTCAGGGCGCGGACAGCACCGACCACAATGGTGTGGTCGCCGCCGTCATACTCTTCATGTAGTTCGCAGTCCACCCAGGCGAGCGACTGATTCAGTATGGGGTTGCCCAGCGGGGAAGCCGAATATTCCACGCCGGCGAATTTATCGGTACCGGAGCGGGCGAACTGGGCAGCCAGGTGCTGGTGTCCGGCCGGCAGGATATTTACGGTGAAACGGTTGGCGCGGCGCAGGTGGGGCCAGGTACTGGAGCTGCGGGCCGGGCAGAAGGTCACCAGCGGCGGTTCCAGTGAAAGGGAAGAAAAGGACTGGCATGTGAAGCCGGCGGGACCGTTGTCCGTGGCCGCGGTGATGACGGTCAGCCCGGAGGCGAAGTGACCCAGGATATGGCGCAGGCGCTGCTGACTGAGATCGAAGTGTTCCGTCATGTTCTTTTCCTTTCGAAACCGGTGACTCCAACCAACCACCCGCTTGCGTGGGGTTCAACCGGTGGTGAAACGGACTGACGCCCAAGGCAACCTGCGTTCACGATTCGCATCATGAGGTAATCAAGTCCTGGGCTGACAGCGCTTCTCGCTGTTCCATGCCCCCCGACTTCAAGCGCCTCTGCTGATTGCTTCGGGACCCGACCTGACAATCCGTTATCGGTGCTGAATGGCGTGGTCGTTCGTTTGGCACTTCTGGGGAAGGACCAGGGCAAGATCGGTTAGTGGTTGTCCGGACTTAGGGAGCGCGGTTCAAGGCACTGCCAGCAATCGAAGAGTACAAGACAGCCGGGCCTCATCCGGTGACCAGGTAAGGGCCGACTACGGGACCTAGTGTTACCCCTGATTTCCTGTCATGACGCAAGAGGACGAAAACCCGCGCACCGGGGCCGGGCTGGCTTAGATTGCTGAATGTTTCCCATTGAATCGAGGAGGTGTATGACGTGTCGCTAACCACGCGCCGGACAACCCACAGGCTTACCATCGAGGCCCCCGCCGACCTGATCTTCACCGTGCTGCAGGACTCAACCCACTGGCCGTTCCTGGACGGTCTGACCGTGTACTCCGAGCGGGTAAGCGGTGATGACGCCGACCATGAGCTCCGGACGTCCGTTGTGGTGAACGGTGCCTTGAACTCCAGCCACTGTCACCGGGTCTTCGACGCTGCCAGGCACCGGGGCAAATTTGAACAGCTCGATCTGGAATATCCCTTGCTGCATCTTGGCGGTCACTGGGCAATCCTGCAGGCGCACGGTTGCTCCGAGGTCACGCTTACACACGAGTTCGAAGTGGACGAGGGAGCAGACGCAGAACTCCCGGATTTGATACACGGCGCGGTCGATGAATATAGCCGCCGCGAGCTGGACGCCTTGCGGGCAAGCTCCGAGCGCTTGAGCGTACTGGTGCAGCAGCACTCAGCAGGAGCCCCTGCGAGGGAGGCATAGAAACGGTGGCTTAAAACCCATCGCCTTGGAACGGGATTTCCTGGCCCCAGGACCGCGCCACAGACTCCAGGCAATCCCCGGCCCGGTGATATCAGCGTGCACAATTCAGGACACCATCAGCGGGGGTGCTTCATGCTGCACCACCATGAAGGAGGCATCGGTGCCCATCTTGAGGCAAGCATCCTCACCACGTCTCGGCTCCTCACCTTCGAATATCCGCAGATCTGGGCCAAGGCCATCAGCGAACCGCACGCCGAAATCCTCACCAACTCGGCGTCGCAAACGTCATCCGGCCCGAATACGACATGGTCAGGCGCCTGGCCTACCGGGTCCGCGGATCCATCTTGGACTATGTCAAAGTCCAGGACGAGCGCCCGAAAAATCTGGTCGAAAGCTTCAGCACACTCACGAAACCTAAATCGCATGGCCCTACAGCCAGACCTGACCACGGCGCAACGCGTACAGCACCCCAACCAACAGGACATGCCCCTACACCCAGTTGTTCGGTTACCGCACACCCCAGCCTCGAGCGTTTTGGTTAGAAAAGCCCCAGAGTAGGGTTCAGGAAGACATATTCCGCGGTGTCCCTTGCGTTACTGAGCTGCACCTCCAAAGTGAACTCCAGTTTTCGAGCTTTTGGAGGTGCTGTTGGTGCGAGTCTCTTCCTCTTCCGTTTGAGCTTTCCCGGTTTGTTAGAACCTGTTCCACGATGAGGTGGGCGACTCGCATTTCGGCTTGCCTCCCGAAGCTGGGGCGTGTTCTTTTTCTTGAACCTAGACCGGTAGCGGTACCCGGGCGGATAGATCCGCGGGTTTGTCTAATCCAAAGTGTTCCCGGAGGGTCCGTCCGGAGTACTCCCGCCGGAAGAGTTCCCGGTTCTGGAGGATGGGTACGACCTGGTCCACGAAGATGTCCAGTCCGGATGGCAGCACGGGTGGCATGATGTTGAACCCGTCCGCGGCGCCCGCTTCGAACCATTCCTGGATCGCGTCCGCCACCTGTTCGGGGGTGCCGGCGAATGTCCGGTGCCCCCGGCCGCCGCCGAGCCGTCCAATGAGTTGTCGTACGGTGAGGTGTTCCCGGCGGGCCAGGTTCACGATCAGGGTGTACCTGCTTTTGGCGCCTTCGATCTGGTCTTCGGAGGGCAGTTCGGCCGGCAACTGTTCGTCCAGCTTCAGGGACTCCGCCGGAACACGCAGTACCCCGGCGAGCTGGTTGCGGGCGTATTCGGGAAGGATGAGGTCATCGAGTTCTTGTTCGAGCCGTTGCGCTTCCTGCTCGGTTGAGGCGATGACCGGTACGATGCCGGGCAGGATCTTGATCGATTCCGGGTCCCTGCCTGTTGCTGCGGTGCGGTGTTTCAGGTCGGAGTAGAACGCCTGGGCATCGGCCAGAGTCTGGTGCGCGGTGAAGACCGCTTCGGCGTAGCGGGCGGCGAAGTCTTTGCCATTCTCGGAGGAGCCTGCCTGCACAATCACGGGGTGCCCTTGCGGGGACCTTGGAACGTCCAGGGCGCCCTCAACCTGAAAGTGCCGGCCCTCATGGTTAGCCGGGTGCACCCGGGTGTTATCCGCCCAGATGCCGGCTGCCTTGTCGGCCACGACGGCGTCATCATCCCAGCTGTTCCACAGCTTCTTGGCGACGTCGAGGAACTCTGCGGCCCGTTCGTATCGTTGCGCGTGCGCAGGTTGACCGGTCAGGGAAAAGTTCTTCGCCGCAGCGTCCCCGGCCGTGGTGACGACGTTCCATCCCGCCCTGCCGCCGCTGATCTGATCTACCGAGGCGAAGCGGCGGGCGAGGTTGTACGGCTCGTTGTACGTGGTGGAGGCGGTGGCTATGAGTCCGATCCGTTCCGTGACGGCCGCTATCGCCGCGAGCAGGACTGTGGGTTCCAGGCTTCCGTAGGGTCGTTGGGTGACGTCGCCGTGCAACACCGGGGAGTCGGCGAAGAAAATAGAATCCAGTCTCCCGCGTTCGGCTGTCTGCGCCAGGCGCTGGAAATGGGTTACGTCCGTCCCTGCATGGCTGTCGCTTTCCGGTAGCCGCCATGACGCCTCATGGTGGCCGGTGCTCATGAGGAAGGCGTTGAGGTGAAGCTGCCTCTGCCTGGCGGTCATCGCTGCGCCCCGGCAAAAACAGACTCTTCCAGGACAACGGTTTCGGAATAGGTGGACGAGTCGCCCTTGATGGCGGTGCTGTGGCGGCCATCGACCCCGACCGGGATGTCACCGGCGACGGTAACCCGGTTCAGTTTGCGGGGCTGTCCGTCGTAGTTGTCCGGGGCGTAGTGCTGGGTGATCCGGTTGTCGAACAGGACCAGCTGGTTCGGTTCCCAGTTCACCCGGACCACGTTCTCCGGGCGGGTGATGTAGGCCTGCAGGAGCCGGAGGATGTCTTTGGATTCGGTGTTGGACAGTCCCACGATCCGCAGCCGCTGGGCGAACCCTCCAATGAACAGGCCCCGCTCCCCCGTCAGCGGGTGGACGCGGACCACGGGATGGGCGGTTTCGAAGTGGACGCGGGTGAACTCTTTGCGGCGTTCCTCGGCGTTGGCATGTTCGAGGTTCTTGGGAACCGAGTAGTCGTAGTCATTGGTGTGAATTGCCCACAGGGTGTCCGTGAAATTGCGCAGCTCGTCCGGTAGGTCCTGGTACGCGCCGGCAGAGGACGCGATGAGTGTTTCCCCGCCATACGTTGGCAGGGTGATGCTGCGCAGTGTGGAGGCCTGGGGCGGGTTGACCACGAAGGTCACGTCGGTGTGCCAGTTGTTGGCGCTGCCGTTTTCGCTGTCCACCGGGAGAACCGCCGGCTTTCCGTCCACCGACGCAACCGTGGGGTGGGCGTTGGTGAGCGGGCCGAAGCGGCTGGCGAAGCGGACCTGGGCGTCGTCGTCGAGCACGTTTGCTTCCCGGAAGACGAGGGCCTTGTGCTCGTTCAACGCTTCATGGATCTGGGCGATGGTGGCCTCGCTGAGATCTGCGCTGAGATCCAGCCCGCGGATTTCAGCTCCGATGCGGGAGCCTAGTTTGGTGAACTCGAGCCTGGTTTCAGTGATGACGGACATGATGGGTTCCTTTGCAGTTCAGTTTGTGGTTCAGGGATGGTGTTTGCGGGGAAGGTCAGCTGTTCCGGGAGCCGACTGCGGTACGCCAGCGGGAGAAGTGGCGTTCGACGCCGACCAACAGGTAGTTCACGGCCAGGCCCAACAGTGAGACGGCCAGGATGCCGGCGTACATGTCGGGGATGAGGAAGCTCATCTGCGAATTGACGATCAGGTAGCCCAGGCCTGCTTTCGCGCCGACCATCTCGGCGGCGATGAGGACAAGGATTGATGAGGTGCCGGCCATGCGGATGCCGGTGAAGATGGTTGGTACCGCTGAGGGAAGGATGACTTTTTGGAAGAGAGTGAAGTTCGACAGTCCCAGGGAGCGGGCTGCGCGGATCAATAGGGGGTCTACTGTCCGAACTCCGGCGATGGTGTTTAGGAGCACCGGGAAGAACGCGGCGTAGGCCACGATGCTGATCTTGGAGGTTTCGCCGATCCCGAGCAGCAGGGTGAACACGGGGAGCAGGGCCAGCGCGGCGGTATTCCGGAAAACTTCGAGCAGGGGGTTCAGGAACCGGTCAAGGGCTCCGTACCAGGCCACGAGGAGGCCCAGGACGACGGCGGAGACCACGGCGATGCCAAATCCGCTCGCGGACCGGGTGAGGCTGGCGCCGAGGTGGTTCTGCAATTGGCCGTTGGCTATGAGTGAGCCCAGAGCAGCGAGGACTTCGTGCAGTGGCGGCAGGAAGACCCGGGTGGAGGCCGGGGCGAGGTAGAGGGGTCCGAGTTCCCATAGAAGCAGGAACAGCAGGATCGCACCCGCCCTCCAAAGGGCCCGGCCGCCGTTGACTAGTCCACTTTTGATTCTGGAAAGACCGGCTGCAGGAGCAGGGCTTCTCCGCAGGGTGACGTCATCTGCGGTGGGCGAGGTGACGCTGGTCTGCGTGGTGGAGTGTGTGTTTGTGGTCAGGGTTGGGGCGCTCATCAGGCTGCCTTTCCGCTGATAGGCTGCGGGGTTTCATCGGGTGCGGTGCCGTCGGGGAGGATCTTGGTGTGACCGGCTTGCTGGGCCTTGAGGACTTCGTCGTGAAGGAGCGCCCAGACTTTGTGCCGGTGCTCCACGAACCTCGCGTCGGATCGGACGTCGCCATCCCGGGTCCTGTCTCCGAGGTTGATTGGGACGATTTCCTTGAGCCGGCCGGGGCGTGAGCTGAGCACAGCAACGCGCTGGCCCAGATAAACCGCTTCATCGATGCCGTGGGTGATGAAGATGATGGTCTTCCCGGTGGTCCGCCAGATCCGCAGCAGCTCCTCCTGCAACTGTTCGCGTGTTTGGGCGTCCAAGGCGGCGAAAGGCTCGTCCATTAGCAGGACGTCCGGCTCATAGGCGAGGCTTCTGGCGATTGCCACGCGCTGCTTCATTCCGCCGGAGAGTTCGTGCGGGTAACGGTCCTCAAAGCCGGCCAAGCCCACAAGGTCAAGGTAGGTGCGGGCCCTTTCTGCACGTTCCCTGCGGCTGAGGCGTTTGCCGTCCGGTCCGGTGCCTTCCAACCCGAAGGAGACATTCGCCGCGGCCGTGCGCCAGGGAAACAGTGCGTATTGCTGGAAGACAACAGCCCTGTCCTTGCCCGGCCCGGTGACCTCTTTGCCGTCCAGCAGCACCTTTCCGGTATCTGGCCGGGTCAGCCCGGCCAGGAGGTCCAGCAGTGTTGTTTTCCCGGACCCGCTGGGACCAACCAAAGTGAGGAATTCCCCAGCGGCGACGTCAAGGGTGATACCGTCCAGAGCCGTTAGGGTTGAACCGAGCGGGGCGTCCTTGGTAGGCCTGACGGTGAAGGTTTTCCCGACGTTCTGCAGGCTGATTTTAGGCACGTAGCTCTGCGTCATGATGAGGCCTTCAGCAATCCGTTGTATTCGTTGGTGTAGTACTTGGACGGTGTGATGTCCCCGGTGACGATGCCGGTGTCTTTCAGCCATTCTGACCAGCGGTTGAAGTCCTGGTCGGTGATGGCCCCCTTAGCTGGCACGCCGACGCTCTTCCAGTACTTCAACGCCGCGGTGCTTTCATTACGCTGGCGCTTTTCGATGATGCTGGTGAAGCGGGCGATCACCTCATCGCGCGGGGTGGTGCGTTCCCACTCGATGGCCTTGGCGACGCCGGTGGTGAAGATCTTCGTGGTCTCCGGGTTCTTTTCGATGAAGTCTTTGCGCAGGACGTACTGGCCGCCGGCGAACGTTCCGAACAGCTCGAAGTCGCTGAAAAGAGAACGAAGCCCACCCTTGGCGACAGCATTGTCCTGCAGCACCCCGCCCAGGACCCCGACGTCGACCTGGCCACGGCGGATGGCTTCCTCGGTGTCGTTGGGTGGAACCACGACAAGCTGGACCTGCTTGATCTCGTCCTGGCTGAGACCGTTTTTCTTCAGGTAGCTGTTCAAGACCGCGTCGTGGTGCGCGCCCAGAGTGTTCACGGCCACCTTCTTGCCGATGAGATCCCGGGGGGTGCGGATCGGGCTGTCGTCCTTGACGTAGAAGCCGTAAAAGGTCTTCTCGTCCGACCCGTAGTAGTTGATGACGGCAGTTACCGGGGCGCCTGCCTCGATGAGTTTAACGACGGCCCCGGAGAACGCACCCCCGAAATCGGTGGCACCGGTCGCGGCCGATTGGATGCTGGCCGGGCCGCTGATGGTGTTTCCCACCCAGTTCAGCTTCACATTACCCAGATAGCCAAGGTCCTCGGCCAACTCCGGAAGGCTGACGCTGTTGGCTGAGCCTTCGTAGCGCAGTTCCGTAACCTCAGGTGCTCCAGTACTGTCCTGAGCAGTCGCCGGGCCCCCGCAGCCGGACACTACCAAGGAGACGGACATGGCCGCGGCCACGCCGAGGACAGAGAAGGTTCTGCGGGATATGTGCGCGTTTTTCATAAGGGACTTTCTTAGCTTCGAGGGTGGAATGTGTGGGACGGGGTGTGGCCGCCTTGCGTTGTGTCCACCATGAGAGCAGAGAAGAAACCGCCGCAGAAGAGCGCCGTTAATGGAGGGAAACCGGGAGTAACGGTCAGATCACACGGCGTCGCACAGAGCAAACCTGACGCACAACGACATGCGGCGGAAACTAGAGAAATCCAGGGCAATGCAGCGAAACCTACCCACTGGTACACCGTCGCGTTGCGTCGCGAATCGTCCTCAAACAACCCCTGGTAGGTACCGATTGCGCGGATTTTCCCGTGGAATTAGGACGAGGAAGCAAGGTGGGAGTCGTTTCGTAACCCTTCGTGCCATCTCAAGACCAACGGCAGGCCCAAAATATTTCCCCACAAGGCGGGGCATTGTTACCCCGCCTCACCAAAGGATTCGGGATGGATCATCGTCGGACACGATTTTGAATTGCAAGCCATCGGCAGGTCCTGTCAGGAGCGGCTAATCACCTCCCAAAGGAAGGAACCCGTACACCACGGACAGAAAGCTGGTTCGGGCAAAGCGGCGTTCAGCGGCCACTGCGGAGGGCTGCAACCACAGTCGAACAGGCTGTGGTTAAGGGACGGGCAGGATGCCTACCGGAGCGGTCAGCTCAGGACGCTTGGCAGCAGGGGCGCCAAGGTAAGAAGAGCCCGAATTGCAGGCCAACGCATGAATCTTTCGCAGAGTGTCCGTTGAAAGCACACCCCAATCTGACGGCCGGGCTGCCTGACAAGGGAGGATCCGACTGTCGGTGCACTCTGCTCTTGTTCTCGGGCGCCTGCCGAGCCACAAAGGGCAACATCGCAGGCCCCTTCGCCAAGCTGTTTTCTTTTAGCCCCGATTTTCGGACTATTTCCATGATTCGCGGCCTATCGCACTATCGGTTTCCTGCCCCTCTACTGTCAGGGTGGGATCTGAGGAGACCATTGAGTCACTGCCAAGAAAACGAAATACCGCGCTATTTTGACGGAAACGCGATCCGTCGCGAGGTTTGCCGTACGCCAGATACGACTGTGGACCGGCGGCCGCAAGTTGCACCGCTCTGCCCGCCACCCCCCGTCCCCCAGACTTCACGGTAAGGGGACCTCAGAGAAACTTTGACGGGAGCGGCAGTGTAGATACCTGACGGAATATCCATTATCGGCGTTTAGTTGGTTCGCCTCGAACAATCGTCATAATGGCTTCTCCGCCGGCTGTGCTTGAACACCAGATCAACTCGCAATTGCACAAACGGACAGATGCGGCACCAACAACTTGAGGGCGCGGCTTCCAGTGCAGGCCGATACGCCTGACAGCGGATCGCAATTGGGAGCCGCACACGGTGTTGACACTGTGCAGATCCTCGCCGCTGGGGAACAGGTATCAGTTCTGTAGGAGCAGCCACAGGAAGGACCGATCCTGCCGGTTCTGCCTGCGGTTAGTCCGACCTGTCCGATCAAAGCTGAATGCCGGTGTATTTGGTTTCTTGATAGGCGCCGAGGCCTTCGGTGCCACCTTCGCGTCCGAGGCCTGACTGTTTTGTCCCGCCGAAGGGGGCGGCAGGGTTGGAGATGAGGCCACAGTTTATGCCGGTCATGCCCGCGTCAATGGCGTTAGCAACGCGCAGTGCACGTGCGAGGTTTTGTGTGAAGACATAGGAGGCTAGGCCATAAGGGGTGCCGTTGGCCTGGTCGATCACATCTAGTTCAGTGTTGAAGGTGTAGATGGCGGCCACGGGGCCGAAAATCTCCTTCTTCCTGATTATGGCGTCGGCAGGGATGTCCGTCAGGACGGTCGCCGGGTAGTAGTAGCCGGCCCCTTCGATAATCTGGCCCCCGATGGGGCAGGTGGCGCCCTTGGTGACCGCGTCGGTGACAAGGCTGTGGACAGTGCTGCGCTGCTTGTCGTCGATAAGCGGACCCAAAACTGTGTTCGGGTCGTGAGGGTCACCGACCCGTAGGGCTGCGAGGCGTTCGATGAATTTTGCGGTGAACTCGGCTTCAATGCCGGTTTGGACATAAATTCTGTTCGCGGCTACGCAGGACTGTCCACCGTTGCGCAGTTTTGCCAAGAAGGCGCCTTCGAGAGCGACTTCGATGTCGGCGTCGTCGAACACAATCAGCGGTGCGTTGCCGCCGAGCTCCATGGAGGTGTTCATGACGTTCTGTGCGGCTTGGGCCAGGAGCCTCTTTCCGACCTTGGTGGATCCGGTGAAGGAAATCTTCCGAGTACGTTGGTCCTTCATGATGGCAGCGATCAGGTCCCTGGAGTTACCTGTAACAACGACGTTTATGACGCCGGCCGGGACCCCTGCTTCTTGTAGGACCTGGGCGAGCAGCAGGGAAGTCAGAGGGGTCTGGGCGGCGGGTTTGAGCACTGTGGTACAGCCAGCGGCAAGGGCCGGGGCAATCTTGCGGGCGCCCATGGCGAGAGGGAAGTTCCAGGGGGTGATCAGAAGGGACGGGCCGACCGGGCGCTTGGATACGGCGATATGGTACTTGGAGCCGGGCTCGAGGCCGAGCTGGCCTTCGGCGTGGATGCGTCCCGCAGATTCGGCGAACCAGCGGAAGAACCCGGCACTATAGTCAACTTCGGTCTGGGCTTCCGCCCAAGGTTTGCCCATCTCGTCCGCGATCAGGCATGCGAATTCATGCCGGCGGTCGATGATGCTTTGGTACGTGCGGGCAAGGATGTCAGCCCGGACTCGGGCAGGTGTAGCCGCCCAGCTGTTCTGGACGGTACAGGCGGCGTCCAATGCGGCCAGGCCATCTTCGACGGTGGCGTCGGCTACGTAGGCAAAGGCTTCTCCCGTTGCCGGGTTGATGACCGGGAGGGTCTGGCCGGTTCGCCCATGTCTCCATTCCCCGCCGATGAAGAGCTTACTTCGGCTGAGGTCCAGAGTAGGTCCACTACTCATTCAATGCTCCCGTCGCAATTATGATGCAAATAGTTTTACGGGTCAGTTGGCTTTCGGGCCCGCAGCGCTTCAGGCATGCAGGCGCTGGCTGAGCCATCGGCGAAAACGGTCACCGTGCACCACTGGATCGATTAACAGCAGCTCGATCCCGGGCTCGTTGCCGGGTTCGGTTCGTGCGTGGATGAACCACGGCCCGTTTTCGGACAGGGTCTGCCTCAGAGCCAGGGCCAATTCCTCGGTGTTCTGCACCTGGAGGACTTTCAGGTCCACGGCCTCGGCAATGCGACCAAGGTCCAGCTGCTGCGCGTGGGTTGGGATCGACGCGGTGGAGGCGTACACGCCGTTGTCCAGCAGCACGATAACCAGGTTTTCCGGCCTCAGATAACCGGCAGTCAGTGCAGCTCCCGGATTCATCAGCAATGACCCGTCACCTTCAATAACAACTGCCCGCAAAACAGCGCTTCCCTCGATCGCCTGGGCCAAGCCCGTGCCGACTGAGACCGCAAGCCCCATCGCGTCAAGAAGATAAAGGTGATTGTCACGGTCTTCAATGGAGGCAAGTTCGCGGCTGGTCGCAGCGCACGTGGCGATGACGGGGAGGTCCGAGGTTGCGTCTACTACCGCCCGGAGGGCTTCGATGCGTTTCATGCCTTGGCCTTTCCATCTTTATGGTCGTAGAACTCCATCAGGACAGTGACCGGGCGGAACGTCATTTTTGCGTGATTGCCGGCTTCCTTCACGGTGGCGCCCCAGTCCTCTGGGGGGTTTCGACGGTCTACACGAAATACCGGGATGTTTGCAGAGCGCAGCAGTTCCGGAACGGGCTCGGAGATGCTGTGGATCATCGAGTTGTACTCGCCCAACCCACCGCGGGTGTTCGCCACGATGAGCAGCGGCAAGTGGTAGGCCGCGGCGAATGTGGTTAACGCAGTCAGGGCGTTGCCGAAACCGTTGTCCTGCATGATTATGACGCCGAACTTGCCGGCGAAAGGGTACGCGCCGACAAGGCCCATTGCCTCCTCTTCACGGGACACCGGGTACACCAGTGCAAGATCACCGTTCGCCTGGGCCTCCAGTGCCCCGTCTATGATGGGTGCGATACTCGCGCTGGGAACATACGCAACACCGTCTGGAGCAAGTCCGATTATCGCACGGAGCACCTCCCGGTGACGGTCCTGAGTGGTAGAAGCGCTCATGTGAAGACTCCTTCTCGATCATTTGTACATAGCTATGTGCGGTTCTCTTTCAGTTGATGCTCGACAAAGCCCGTCGTTTTTCGAGGAGCTGATTGTGGGTGTCTTAGCAGCCACATATGTCGACGGTCATGCCGCAGAACTTAAAGGACGTTGGGGCAGCCATGCCCCTGGGCGCGCTGTTCAGAAATCGCGGTACTGAAGCCACAACGCTTCGTTCACGGGAACCACGCTCGATCTGCCGCCCCAGAGTCGTTACCCGTCGAGCAGTCACCACCGGGGCATCTCGGCGTTAGGCTATAGATGTTGCCCGAAAGGTGCACCTGAATTATCCGAAGTAGCCTCGCCTGATTTGGAGGCGATGCTATTCAGTTTGACGCGGGGTGTGCCTCACTGAAGCTGGTAAAAGCGATCTGTCAGCAGGGATTTGAGTTAGGAATACCTGTTTACAATGAAAGTTAGGCACCCCGTAGCGCTAGTAAATGGCCCGTGCTGCATGCCAGGCGGTCGACATGCATATGACCCCGCATCGAAGGTTACGCCCAATCCGAGGTCAGTTAAGGTACCTGTCACGATGAACGCTTCCTCCCAATAGTCGTGCGTGATGGTGCCCTCAGGGGTGGACGCGCCCGGCTCATAACGCTGTAGCAGGGTCGTGTCACCAGTAGCTTCGTCACGAGCCAGGATCTGATCAGAAATCCCTGAGTTGCTCGCCATCACCCACTCCCCTGAAGGAACATGAAACTCAATTTTTGGTTTTGACATCATTTCTCCTTGTACCGCATTAGGGTCCGCAACCCAGTATTGGTCCGGCATTGTGTGATTCTGACGAACTTCACGCCGCTCCTTATAGGTGCGGCGTGACCATGCTGCATCCACGAACTAGCCAACAGGCGCAGGCATGACAACGATGTTGTACTTCAGTTCAAGAGAACGATTTAGGACCGGATCGGCAAGTTCGACCCGCCAGGTAGAACCGAATTGATCAATGCCGTGAATCATCGCAACCGTTCCCGACATCAGCACTGTACCGGCCTCGCGAAGCCCCCTGTCAGATAGAACACGCAGCCAATAATCCGGGGATAGCAGTGTCTCCAGGGTAGTGTCCTGGATCAGCTCCTCATCGTGCCCAGTGCCAACCCATGCTCGAAGGGTAATGCTGTCCAAGTGCTCGCGGATGTGATCCAGTTTCCACGCTTGGCGTCCCAGCACGTTAGGACTCGCATTCTTGCTCCACGCAACCCCATGTACCTCTAAAGCTCTGTCGGTGTGGTCGCATGCGACGGTCAGTAGCACGTCGTCCTCGGTGATGATGAGAGCCCATTCCGCTTCACCAGAGGTCTTATCGTGCTGCACATGAACAGTGTCCGTCTGCTGAGCGAGATAGGGAGAGACTGGGTAAAGGGCCGGTGTCGCGGAAGGTGCAGCTACACCAAGCTGAGCCAGCTCAGCGATATGCGCCTGCACTTCTTGTTGTTCACGTCCTGCGTAGCCCGCGTTAAGCAAATGGAGTACCCGGACGTCCTCAGTTGTTCCATCCGGCATCACAAGAGTAAGAGTCGACATCATGTCTCCTTCTGCGTATGCAGCATTGTGGTTTGAAGTATTAGGGGGCACGTGCGTCTATGCCGGGTATGCCTTACAACACCTGCATCGCCGACGCTCGAATAGACCTGAGCCTCGCCCGGGAAACGCGAGATAAGAGCCCTTGGAAGGAATATACGTTATGTATATGCTAGGTTCAACCGTTTGTCGATCCCGCCAGTGTTTTCCGATACCGATTCATCTCGCTCTGCTCGCGGTGCTTCGATAGGCCGCAGTCCGCGAACGACCTGACCGCCAGGAGGATGAGAAATCAACTAGGGCACCTATGACGCAAGGACCGTGCGCGCGTCGTGTAGGCCACTTCTGCAACAGACGCCCCGCGATCCATGAATGTCAAAAAACGGACCAAATCCTAAGGGGATCTGAAACGACGGGCCAGCAGTACGGGCGGGACATAGGCGCTGAGTTGAGGGATTAGTTTCACGTACCTGTCGTCCTCGAAGAGAAGGAATGACTGCGGACGGAGCTACGTGCAGGCGCTAATGTGCTCTGCCAGTTCCTGCTCGTTGAGTAACTGAACTTGCATCGAACCGTCCGTCAAGACGTACTGGCGGAGGTACGAGTACGTCGTGCCTCGTCAGGAACCCGGTATACCTAACGCTTTACCCGTGCTCACGATATCCAGGAAGGAAACGATGTATGCGCATAGCAGTCGCACAAATCAGTAGCTGCGGGGATCCGCTAAAAAATTTGGAACTCGTTGAACGGTTTGGTCAGGACGCAGCGAAAGGGGGAGCCGAGCTGGTTGTGTTCCCTGAAGCCACCATGTGCGCTTTTGGCAACGATCTGTATCCCATAGCCGAGCCCTTAAACGGTCCCTGGGCCAACAGGGTACGCGAGATGGCTATAGGTCTGGGCATCGTCATGGTCGTTGGGATGTTCACGCCCGGGAGCGGACACCGTGTGAAAAATACCTTGCTTGCAGTGGGCCCGGAGGTCGACAACAGCTACGACAAAGTGCATCTATTTGACGCGTACGGGTACAAGGAATCAGACAGCGTGGAGCCGGGCACTCGCCCCGTCACCTTCGCACTCAACGGCCATACGGTAGGACTGGCGACTTGTTACGACATCCGTTTTCCCGCGCTATTCACAGCATCAGCAGGTATGGGTGCCACGATCAACATCGTGTGTGCCTCTTGGGGCGCCGGAGAAAACAAGATCGAGCAATGGTCCCTCCTTACCCAGGCACGTGCACTGGATAGCACGTCCTTCGTCATTGCATGCGGGCAAGCCGATCCAACGACTCTTGGAATACCGCGGGTAGGGAACGCCCCCACAGGGGTAGGGCACAGCGCCGTCGTTTCACCTCTCGGTCAAGTCATCCTTCAGCTCAGCGCAGAGCCATCCCTGGCGTTCGTAGACATCGACCCAAACGAAGTTGAAGACGTCCGCCTGAAACTACCCGTACTTGCCAACGCTCACTCCTTCCTACCGCCACCAACACAATCTGATCGGGCCACTGACGGCGCTTCCAAGAACGGACGCGGACTGCTATAAACAGCGCCAAAGTTCCACTCGGACGCTCATAATGTCCCTCGCTACCTTCTGCAAGACAGCTCCCCGAGCGCTTAGGGCGCTCCTCGAAAACCGAGACACATGTGGCCCGGACACCGTACAGGAGTGTCCCATCGGCGGTTGGAGGGATCGTGGAACTCAACGCCCTGTGTGGCAGCGCAAAAGGCATTCCTCAGGAAACCAGTGACCATGATCACCGCACAGGAAAAGTCGTGGCCGCCTACAACAGGCCGAAAAACAGCACTCTTATCTCTGACCTCGACATCTCCCGCATGCCCCGACCCGTCTTGGCCGGCCAACTCCGTCATCATCGTCAACCCCGCCGCCGGGCAGATCACTGAGGACTTCATGTCGATCAAAAGGGCGTCCCCTTGATCGGGACGGACTGCCGCTCGGTACCAGCGTCGGACAGGGACCTTCAGAAGGATCAGGAACGCTGCCCGCGGACTCTCGCCGGGGTAGCCGTCTGGTCATGACGCAAAGGGATACGGAACCGGGTCGTGTAAAGCAGCTCTCTGGACACTAGACTTCCGCGCGACCGCGCTGGCCACTCCCCTACTTGGCCACGCGTTTCACCTGTCGGTGCTCAGTTTCAGCCGCTCTGGGGACCTGAGCGCAGTTTCCTGCGGTGTCTGAGCGGCATGAGACCTGGCCCCACCCGACACCCTTGTTGCTTGTCAGAGGATTCGTGCGATCATCTCTACTTCAACGCTGGCGTTATGCGGAAGCGCCGCAACTCCAACTGCGCTGCGTGCATGGCGTCCTGCTTCTTCGCCCAAGTTCTTCAAAAGGTACTCAGAGGCACCATCGATAACGGCTCCCATATGAGTGGCGAGAGGTGCGCTGGCCACGAATCCGGTAATTTTCGCGACAACGAAGTTCTCACCATCCGCAGCCTGGGCAGCCAGCTTGAGGCACGCTTCCGCGCTTAGGGCAGCTGCGGCGCGTGCGTCCTCTACGGCGCACTGGTCACCAACGACTCCGCGGGCCGTGATTTCCCCATCTCGCCTGGGCAGCTGGCCACTGACGAAAATAAGGTCGCCGTAGCGTACGACCGGGGTAACCAGGGCACTGGGTGCGTCCAACTTGGCAGATCCGGCTTGGCTGCTATTCATGTGACCATCCTTCTGTCGTAGGCCCAGGCAAGGGTAGGAAGGGCTCAACCTAAGCAGCCTCTTCCAAAAAAGGTCTTGCGTTCTACTGGGCCCTCCTGCAATATACGTTAAGTATATTTACTACCGGCAGCAGATGCAAAGGGGCTCTAAATGACAGTTACAGATGTCCAACCAAAAGACCGGGTTAAGGCCTTCACGGCCAGTCTCACCGGCACGGCGCTGGAATGGTATGACTTTGCCATCTACTCCTCAGCAGCTGCCCTGATCTTCCCGCGACTGTTCTTCCCAAGTTCCGACCCTATGACTGGCATATTGCTGGCTTTCGCCACATATGCAGTCGGTTACGTGGCCCGCCCGCTTGGAGCCATTATTTTCGGACGGCTTGGTGACAAAGTCGGACGTAAGCAGGTGCTGGTAGCGACCCTCGTCTTGATCGGACTTTCGACATTCGTAATCGGACTGCTGCCGACCTACGAGACGATAGGAGTCGCCGCTCCTATCGGGCTGGTCCTGCTTCGCCTCGCCCAAGGCATCGGCGTTGGCGGTGAACTTGGGGTCGCTGTGCTGTACAGCAACGAAAACGGGGACTCGGCGCGCCGTGGCTTTTGGTCCTCGGCTTCACAGATAGGCCCGGCATTAGGCAATTTGCTCGCTAACCTTTCCCTGACCATCCTGTCGTCAATCATGACGGACGAGGTATTTTTCGCATGGGGCTGGCGCATCGCGTTCCTTGTCTCGGTCATCCTTGTCGCCTTCGGTCTCGTTATTCGGGTCCGCTTGGAGGACACGGCCATCTCACGGGCAATTCAGAACGAGGGTTTGCAGCCTGTTGCTCCACTGCGGGACGTCTTCCGTTATGAATGGCGGGGCTTGATTGCGGCAGCATTTGCCCGTATCGGCCCCGACGTTACTTATGCTCTCTTCGCAGTTTTCATCTATACCTACTCGACCCTGGTGTTGGAGTTTCCCCGCCAGCAGGTGCTCATCGCGGTGATGGTCGGATCCGTGTGCCAAATCATCTTCGTTCCGCTGGCCGGCGCACTTAGCGACAAGATGAACCGGCGCCTGTTGTTTGCCCTTGCCGCACTGGCGGCCGCAATTTGGCCGTTCCTGTTCTTTCCGCTGATCTCGTCGGGCTCAATGCTGGCTTTGGTTGCCGGCGTTGCTTCCGGGCTGACCATCCACTCTTTTATGTACGGGCCGCAAGGGGCATTCATCACGGAACAATTCTCGCCACGGGTCCGGGCCACCGGCAGCTCAATGGGCTTCGCGCTTGGCAGCACCTTTGGCGGCGCCATCGCACCACTGGCGTTCGCTGCCCTCTTCGATGGCTTTAAAATTTGGGTTCCAGTCGCAATCTACGTTGCCATCGCTTGTGCCGTTTCGATCGTCGGAATGATCATTGGCCGGAATTACCAGCCACAGGAGGATGAAGAACTGCTGGGCGCGGCGACCAGCAAGGTCGAGGCGCAAGCCTAAGCCCTGCCACTGGTTCGCTTCGCTGGCGAAGCTACGGTGCCCCCGACGTGAACACACTGATGGTGACTTCCGCCGCCAGGCTTCCGGAGGAACCGTTGACGGGCCGCAATTCCCGTCAATGGTTCCTCCGGACTCTAAGAGTGCTGCAAAGTCGAGAATCCTGTCTCGGCAAACCCCTATGGACACCCTTGTTCTACTAGAAGGAATGAAAGTCATGACCAAGTTGGACTCCTTGCATCAGCTGGAAATCACGGTTTCTGACGCGAGGACCAGGGATGACGAACTGACCAGAGCTGTTAACCAGCTGATCCCAACGGCTCTGGAGCTCAGGCGAGGCATCCTTGTTACCAGAAACAACCCGGTTAGCTATACATGCGAGGTGCATCCCATGGTTCCCTGCGGAACCGTGCAGGAAGCAAGCTGCGAGTAGGTCGCTTCTTATGCGACGTCTGATTTGCTCGTTGCCGGGACTGCCGGTCGAGTCGAGGCCGTAGAATCGACAGGACCGCGCGGGATCGGGCGGCCAAGGTTTCAGGAATAAACAGGGGTATTGGGCCATGTCGGCACTGCGTCACAAAGCTGCTAGCGGGAACGTCCCTTTGGCGGCTAAGGCATCCTCGTCTGTCAGGTCTTCCCTAGAGGAAGGAGCCGTTACGGTGGAGCCGCGTTTAACGCAGACTGATGAAGCTCTGCAGAAAATTCGCTCCCGGATTATCGATCTGACGATGGCTCCGGGCAGCCGGATTGATGAGCCCCTGCTTCTGAGTGACTTCGGGCTTGGGCGCACGCCCGCCCGGGAGGCAATCAACAGGCTTGTCGCCGAGGGTTTCGTGAACGTCCTTCCCAACAGGGGTGGCACCTTCGTACGCAAACTTGACCTTGAGGAGATAGGTCAAATCGTCGTCGCCCATCAGCTCGCAGAGAACGTGCTTGGGCAGCTTTGCAATTTGGATGACGAGTCAATGGCCGACGACCTGATGGACATCCAGAACCGGTATGAAAAGGCAGTTAAGAAGCTTGACTATCTGCTGATTACCGCCCTCAACGAGGATTTCCATCTGCGTATCCACAGCTCGATGGGAAACTCGTTTTTCTTTGATTTTGCACAGTCCACTCACCGACATGTGCGCCGGCTCAACGTTCACCTGTACAAGCTCGAATCAGCCGAACCCCAGGCGCGTGATGAGCAGTTCAGCAGGAACCTCCGTGAACATGAACTCATTATCGATGCCGTCCGGAAGAAGGACCGTTCCGTATTGACCTCGTTGCTCCCCCAGCATGCGCGTGGCACCCAGGACCGGCTGGTGCGCATTCTCCAGAGCAAGAGTGTGCCGGGCTTTTCGGTCGAAACCCGTCTCGCGGATATGCTTGCTTCCGGTTTTTCCAAGGAGTAGCGGCGCTACGTTTTATTCGTATGTGTCCCGGCCGAAGCCGGGACAGGTGGGTCAGTTTGTGTGGGTAACTGGCAGTTCAAGCATTGTTTGTATGTAGGCTGCCGTGGCCTGCGGAGAGGTCAGGAACCTGACGAAGGTTTCCGCCTCGGACCGTTCGCCTGGTTCGGCGCTGACTGCGGCGGAGAATTCTGTGTAGTGCTGCAGTTCGGGAGGGAAAGGGCCGGCGATATGGGCTTGGGGTACGAACAACAGTTCACTGAGTTGTTGGACTGCCAGGTCGGCGCGTCCGTCGACGATGGCCTCCGCGACAAATCCTTTTTCAAGGACTGTGGCCCGGGGACCGATTTTTTCCGCTATTCCCAGCTTGTTCAGGAGCGCGGTGAAGTAGATGCCACTTGCGCCTGTACGGGAGTAGGCGACTGACCTGGCCTGCAGGAGGGTCTGGACGAATGATTCAGGCGATGAGATATCCGGAGTCGGGGTACCGGGAGGGACAGCGACGCCAACTCCGGTGCGTGCCACGGCCGTAAGGGTTCGGGCATCGATGATGTCATCGAGAGCCGCGAAGGAGTCAGTGACGCCGATCATCACGTCGAACTTTTCGCCGTCCTGGATGCGGCGAAGAAGTTGGTTCGTTGGATCGAATACGGTTTGGACTTCGATGCCGGTTTCCTGCTCGAAGGCTTCGAGGATGACGTCTTCAAGAGCTTTTTTAACAGCGAGCGTGCTGAACAGTTTCACACTAAGTTCCTTTTCTTGTTGTGGCTTCTATCGCGGTTCCGCGAGTTGAGCCCGCTGCACCTCGGTCAAGGGGCGTACCGGCATCCCGTGCAGCATCAGGAAGAGTTTGGCGGTTTCTTCCAGTTCTTCCAGGGCGTCCAAGGCCTCTCGAAGAGCGGGGCCGGCGACGACCGGGCCATGGTTGCTCAGGAGCAGCGTCGAGTTTTCACGCGCTACCGACTCAACGGTGCTTTGCAACGCCTGATCTCCTGGTGCGTGGTAGGGCAGCAGGGGCAGTCGGCCGACACGCATGGCGTAGTACGCGGTCAAAGGGGGCAGAACATCATCATGGTTCAGTCCGTCAAGGCATGAAACTGCTGCGGCATGCGTTGAGTGGGTATGGATGACGGCCTGCGCGCCAGGGCGCTCCCGGAACATCGCTGCGTGCAGGAAGGCCTCCTTCGACGGGCGTGGGCCGTCCAGGTGAGCTCCCTCGAGACTGATGAGTGATAGTTCCTCGGGCGTGACGGTTCCAAGGCTTGAGCCAGTTGGGGTGATGAGGGCGCCCTCCGGTACCCGGAGGGAGATATTGCCAGAGCTGCCGTGTGTGAGCGAACGGGTGAACAGGGATCTGGCCGTGGCGACAATTTCTTCACGCGGGTCCAACACGGCCCTCCCGATTCACTGGGGCGGGTGCTGATGCTCTTACAAGGAGGTCAGGGTCTCCGAAGTTGCCGGATTTCAGCAGGAGAAACAGCTTTTGTTCTCCCCGGCGAGTGTGGATCCAGGGCACGCCTTGGTCGGCTTCATTGCCGACAAGTCCCCCGGTGATTCCCAAGGCGGTAACGACGGCACCGCAGGTTTCGCCGCCGGCGGCGATGAGCCGTCGCACTCCCCTGGCTGTCAGTCCTTGAGCTATCAGTCCTGTCGCATTTTCCAGGATCTCGGCGCTGCCTTGAACGCCCAGTTGCAGTTGAATTTTCGACAAGAGAACTGGTTCTACTGAGGAGTAGATGATGGGGGAACTGTTTGGTGGGAGTCCGTCAAACCACTCTAAAGCGTTTGCGGCGAGCAGGTTGGCGTCTCCTATGGAGGCAGCATCAAGGAAATATGCCGGCCTTCCTGCTCTGTGCATACGTTCAATCTGCTCCAGTGTTCTGGCTGAGCAACTTCCCGCAATAACGGCAGCAGGACCGTGTTCTGCGTCAGGGGCAGGTCCGCCTTCCTCGCTCGTCCCGTACAGTTCATTAATTGCGGCGGCGATGCCGCCAGCGAGCCCGGCGGCCCCGGCGGCAAGCCTTTCCCCGACGGCCACCAATCCGATCTGCGTCAGGTCCTCGTCGGAAACGGCGTCGATAAAGGCATACCGTGCTCCGGATGCCGCGGCCTGGTCAGCGCGGTGCCGGATTTCATGTGCGCCTTTGCGGACGCTTTCGTGATTGATGAGAACGGCTTTGCCCGGCGATTGCTGGGAAAACAAGCGTCTTAAGTCAGAGTCTTTCATGGGGGTGAGGGGATGGTGGCGCATGTGGGACTCGTCGAGGGGACTGTCCCCGACAAACAGCTGCCCGGCGTACTGGGTACGCCCGTGCTCTGGAGAACTTGGTGTCGTCACGACTATGTTCGTGTTGAGGGCAGCAACCAAAGCATCCAGCACTGGCCCGATATTTCCCCCTGACGTGGAGTCAAACGTCGAGCAGTACTTGAAGTACGTCAGGTCTACTCCGTGTGACTGGAGCCAGCGGTGGGCCTCGAGAGAGAGGTCCACGGCTTCCAGTGGCGGGAGCATCCGGGTCTTGAGCGCGATGACGAGGGCGTCGTGAGAGGGCAGGTCCTCACTCTGCGGGGGTGTTCCAAAAAACAACAAGGTCCGAAGCCCGCGGCGACGCAAGGCAACAGCTACATCTGTGCCTCCCGTCACGTCGTCCGCGATGACCCCTATCGTGGGCTTTGCATCCGGCACAGTTCCGCTAACGGGGGCAGTTTCTGAAGTACGAAGTTTTACCTGCGCTGGTCCGCGCAAATCAGTGTGATGTGTCATGAGGTTTCAGTGCGCCTAACAGGTCGGCCAGTTGAAAAGAAAGCGGCGATTGTTGGCGCCAGCCAGGTGAAGGACTCTTGGGGGTCCTTCACCTGGCTGGCGCGCATTTGACGTCGTCTAAGCGTTGGGGCTGGTGGCCGGCGACGGAGTGAGCACCGGCTCCGGCTGCGCGCCCAGGTAGTGGGCGTCCTCAGAGGGCTTGTAGTCACGGCCGAGCAACATACCAACGATGCTGATGGAGCAGGCCACGGCGATGTATACAGCGATGGGCAACCACGAGTGAGTGTTTTCAAACAGGGCAGCGAAGGCCAGGGGCGCGATTGCGCCACCAAAGGTGCTCCCAATCGCGAACCCCATGGAGCTGCCCGTGGAGCGGAGCCTTGGCGAGAACTGGTCCGTGATGAAGGCACCCTGCGGGCCATACATCGTGGAATGAATGACGAGTCCGGTAATGACACCAAGGGTCAGGCCCAGACCGGAGCGGCCCTCGATAAGGGGAAAGAATATGAACGGCCAGGCGGCAGCCGCTGCTGCAGCGACTCCGAATACCAGCCGTCGGTTGAACCTGTCGGTCAAAGCGCCGGCGCAGGGAATCACTAGGACTTGAACCGCTGATCCGATCAGGACGGCAACCAATACCTGTGATCGCTCAAATCCGACAACCATGGTCGCGTAGGTGTAAACGAACACCGTAAAGAGCGCGTAGGTGACATCGGGGCCGATACGGCTGAAAGCAGCTGCAATCAAACCGCGGGATTCCTTGCGGAAGACCTCCCGAAGAGGTGCGTCTGCCTGGTCACCGCTGGCATGGATCGCCCGGGCAATCGGGGTGTCTTCCAGACGGATCCGAATCCAGAGCCCGAAAGCGACAAGTACGGCGGAGAGGAGGAAGGCAATACGCCAGCCCCAACTAAAGAAGGCTTCGTCGGACAAGGTTCCGGAGATGACAGCGAGGGCGGCATTGGCGAGAAGATTTCCTGCCGGCGGCCCAATCTGCGATGCCGAGGACCAGAATCCCCTCCGACGGGTGTCTCCGTTTTCGTTGCTGTAGAGGACGGCCACGCCCAATTCCCCGCCGACCCCGATACCTTGAGCGAGGCGCAATAGAACGAGCAGCAACGGGGCCCAGAAACCGATGGTTTCATAGGTGGGAAGGAGCCCGATCAGGAACGTCGCCGCACCAATCAGGAGCAGGGTCGCCACCAGGACATGTTTGCGACCGATCCGGTCACCGAGCCGGCCGAAAACCAGCGCTCCCAGCGGCCTTGCAACGTAACCCACCGCATAGGTAGAGAAGGCCAGGATTACACCTGTAAACGAATCTGAAGAAGGAAAGAACAAGCGAGGAAAAAGCAGGGCTGCGGACGCTGAGTAGATGGCAAAGTCATACCATTCAAGCGATGTGCCGACGAGGCTGGCTGTGAAAGCCTTCCTCTTATCCCTGAGAGAAACGGATGAGACGGTCATTGTCGTGTTCCTTAGAGCTATGAGAAATGGTGGCATGTGTTGTGCGTCACGACCACCTTTGACCCAAGTATATGTAACGTATATTGTGAATTCAAGCC
The DNA here is from genome assembly GCF_005796225.1 of Pseudarthrobacter sp. NamE5. Classification (GTDB taxonomy): domain Bacteria; phylum Actinomycetota; class Actinomycetes; order Actinomycetales; family Micrococcaceae; genus Arthrobacter. The sequence goes on along the minus strand of NZ_CM016730.1, from coordinate 162,640 downwards.
CAAGGTGCACGGCATCCCAACAGTCCAGCCAGCGTCCCGATGAGTCACCGGCAAGATGAGCGTGCAGGGCCTTAACGAAAGGAGCAAGACATGGCTACTCAAGCTTTTGGCGCCGACCCTAACCGTGTTGACCATGGCGGCAGGCACCGGATGGTGAATGATCCGGAGGGCCAGCGCTGGCATATCGTGGAGGCTGGTGATCCGGAGAATACGACAGTTGTACTTGTCGCCGGCTTCCCACAAAGTGCTTATGCATGGCGAAGAGTAATTCCTCTGCTTGCCGACCAGTTCCATGTCGTCGCGGTGGATCTTCCAGGGCAGGGCTATTCGCCCGCCCCCTCAGGCGGTTTCGACACCAAGACCACGAGCCGCAGACTGCACTCACTGTTGTCCGAGATCGGCGTTACCAAGCACGTTTACGTGGGCCACGACGTGGGCGCGTGGGTCGGCTTCGCCCATGCCTACCTGCATAGCGAGCACCTCCTGGGGGTAGCGCTCCTGGACGCCAACATCGCCGGGGTGACCCTCCCGTCGTCCATCGAGTTGGGACCTGACAACTGGCGCAACTGGCACTTCCTGTTCAACGCGATACAGGACCTGCCTGAAGCGCTGCTCACCGGCAGGGAGAGAGTTCTCATTGAGTGGTTCTTTGCCGGTAAGACGGCGAACTGGAAGGAGACTTTTTCCGTACAGGACATCGATGAATACGAACGCGCCTACGCCACACCCGGGGTGCTGCGGGGAATGCTCGGCTACTACAGGTCCGTACTGCAGGACATCCAGGACCATGCTGAGCTCGCCCGTAACCGCATCAGCGTCCCGGTCCTGGCTCTCGGCGGCGATGTTGGCTCAGCACCTGACCTGTTCGCAAGGCTTAAGCCAATGTGCGAGGACATCAGGGGCGGACAAATTGCGAACTCAGGACACTACATCCCAGAGGAGCAGCCGGAAGCGCTGGTCCAGGAACTCCGCTCCTTTATTTCGGCAGTCATCTAACAAAGAGCATTTCTTCGCGCTTCCTGCCCAAACGACCCGTGCCCGAGCCCAGCGAAAGCTGGCCGAGTACTAGTTGATATCAAGATCCAACTCTGTCTTCAGAGGGGCTGGGACCTGGCCCCGTCAAGGTCCCGGCCCCTCTGGTATTGCCGCTAGCACCGGCCTGCACCAGGAAAGACATTGCTTCCTAGGGGCAGAGCCTCGTGCGGAGCCGCGCCTCCCCCACTACTGCCGCTCCTGGCGGGCACCGACAGTAATGCCGCGCGAAAGCCGCACAACAGTGTCGGGTCAACTAGTGGGACAAGGGATCCTCTAGGACAAGGGAGGTCAGGAAGATAACATCAGGGCCCCCGGAACGCTTTGGAACAAGCATTTCGGGGGCCCTGTTGGTGAAGATCAGTTCCGCTTAGGCGGGGACTTCCTGGAAGACCAGATCACGGATCTGTTCGATTACTTTGATGTGATCTTCCAGGGGCAACCGGTCGATTGTCATCTGCAACTGACCGGGGCGGTCGACGCGGCTGTCGTCGATCGCTTGGCCTACTTCAACCGCTGCTGTGAGCACAGCGGATTCGAACTCACCATTGAAGTGCCGCAGCAGGTTCTCGCGCAGCTCAGGCCGCAGGACAGCAAGCGCCGCCAGCAACCCGTACGCACCCCAGTTCGCTACTCCGGCCACCAGGAGATAGGTCGAGCCAGTGACTGCGGCGATCTTTGCTCCGTTGGGGATGTCACGCTCGACGATCTCCTGGGGCAGGTTCCCCATGCCAATTTCGTTTCCGCCGTCCCCGATTCCGATCGTTATCCAGGGCGCCGTCCAGTCCTCATCAGCGAAGAGGTAGTCGAGCGGTGCTGTGTCGCCTGAGATGTCCCATCCGTGCTCCCGGTGAGGTTTTCCATCCTTAGCCAGCGAGCATCGCTCGATAGCAACCAGGTGCGTCATGGGTTGAGAATCTGCCGCCAGACGAGTCCGCAGCGTACGTACCGCATCAGCATCAACGTCAACGACTTCCAGGCCTACCTTGCCGGGCAAGACCTTGGTCACTGCCCACACGGCTTTCGCGCAGGGCGCATCCGTGATTACCGTGACGCGCACACCGGCTTCAAGAAGCCCTGCAGCCAGTTGCGCCATCCCGTTCAGTCCGTCAGTTTCCGGTGAAGCAGGCTCCGCATGGCGGACGAAGAATCCACAAATGATACCTACATGGGGAGCCGGGTGCCCCGCCAGGGACTCAGCGGCCAAAGCAAGTTGCCCCCGGGAGAAATCCACCAGATTGCTGATGTCCCGGCGGACCTTCGTTCCCACTACTTGCTCGATCGAATCAATGCTCGCGTTCACTTTTCAGTCCTTTCCGAAGCGTACCGCCCTCACTGGCGTCGCATATACGTAAAGTATATTAGCTTTGGGTCCTTCGTGAAGATGGTGGACCAAAATATTTGGAGTGACACAGGAAGGCCCGGCCCTAGACGGGCGCGGCGGCAGAACGCTGTCTGCTTGTGCGGTGTCCCGTGGGCAGCTCCCCCGACATGAAACCGAACTGTTCAGCAGGCGGCGTGTCAATGGGAAAAGGACTGGCGGTGGCCGCACCAAGCACAAGCAGCAGCCGCTCCTGGGCAGTTCTGGCGTGATGGTTCAGCAGGGTGACCAGCGGTTCCCGGCTGCGTCGCCGTATGAGATCGATGATCCGGTCGTGCTCTCCAGCATTCTTGGCAAATTGTTCGCGCTGGTCAGCCGGGGTGAAGGATTCAAGCCGATAAATATACACATTCAGTCGACGTACATGCCTGTGGGTGGACCGGGCGTAACTGTAAACGAAGCTATTTCCCACCGACTGGTGCATTCTAAGGTGGAAGGCCTCATTCAGTGCAGTGATTTGCAGATAGTTGCCGGAATCGATGACGTTCCTGTACCGCGTTTGTATCGCGGTCAGATCGTCGGCGAGGTGCGGGTCAGAAAAGTTCAACAAGTGCCCAAGGAGATTTTCAGCCACCTGCTGCGCCACCAGGATGTCGATCATCTCCGGGAAGTCCAGCCCGCGGACGAACATCCCCCCGCGGTTCTGAACTATCGATACAAATCCTTCTGCGGCCAGACGGTTCAGCGCCTCCCGTGCAGGGGTGCGCCCCAACGCAAACTCGGACAAAAGCATCGGTTCGTCAATTCGCGTGCCAGGCGCGAGCGTCAGATCGATGATACTCGACCGGATCTTCTCCACCGCCTGGTCCGTCAAGGACTTCTTCGAATCCGGCAAAGCACTCCCCCTCGTCTCCCAGCTTCAACCCGCAAGCCATTGCCATAGGATATACTTTACGTATATTAAACTATCACGAGAGAGTGGTGACGAAGATGCGCAAGGCAAAGTTGGCCGCAAACCTCAAATGGCTTTTCAAGGAACTCGACTTCGAATCCAGGTTTCAGGCCGCTGCCCATGCCGGGTTTCAAGGTGTTGAGTATCCGAACCCATACGCCTTCGAACCCACCAAACTGCGGGGCTGGCTGGACCGGGCTGGACTAAAGCAGGTTCTGATCAACACCCCTGGAGGGCCGACCGGCAGTCCTAGCGAATTCGGATCCGCTGGCGTCCCTGGCTGCGAGCAGGAGTTTCGAAACGGTTTCCTCTCAGCACTTGAATACGCGGACTGGCTGGATGCCGGGGTGATACACGTTATGGCCGGCAACGTGCCTCCGGAGGTGACCAGACGACAAGCGGCGGCGACCCTGGTTGCCAACATGTCCTGGGCGCTCGAACAAGCGCAGAATACCAATACAGTGCTGGTCATGGAGGCCATCAACAGATTCACTATGCCTCGGCACAGCCTGGATGAGATCGAGCACGCTGCAGAAATCGCTGCAGTTCTCGATTCGCCAAAGCTTGGGGTCCTGTTTGATGTCTTCCATGTCCAGCGCAGCGGCGGGAACGTGTTGGAACGATTGCAGAACCTTGCGCCTCAAATTGCCCACGTTCAAGTCGCCGACTCTCCGCACCGCCATGAACCAGGAACTGGCGAGATCGCCTACTCCGCCGTATTCGACCAGCTCGACAACATTGGCTACGACGGCTGGATAGGCTGCGAGTACGAACCAACCACGTCGACACTTGAGAGCTTATGGTGGCGGGGGCCCCTTGGATACGAGCCCGCGCAGGGACGGGCCTCGTGAATACACCCACAATTGCCCTGATCAGCGCCACCAATTTGGCGATCGGCCCGGCGCAGGAGGCACTCCAAATCCGCTTGCCGGACTACGAGCTGTGGAACATCCTTGATGACCGCCTCCTGGTGGACGCACAAGCCCACGGCAAAGTCACCTCCGAGCTGCACCGTCGCATGAACCGCCTTATTGACCATGCACTCGCTGGCAAAGCACGCGGCATTCTGCTCACATGCTCACTCTACGGATTTGTAACAGCAGACTACTCCCGCTCCCCCGTTCCCGTCCTCCCACCGGATGAAGCTGCCTTCAAAGATGTCACTCGTTCTCAGGCACGTGGAGTGCTCGTACTTGCATCAATTGAGGCCGCAGCCCGGGATTCCGCCGATCGACTAAGCACGCACCTGCAACACGTAAAAAGCGCCATGACGGTACTTCCAGTTACAGTGCCGGAAGCAGCAAAGGCTGCCCACTCTGGCGACCGGGAACTCCTCGCCGACATGCTGACAAATGCCGTTAGTCAAGCTCCCGCAGGATATGCGCTGCTCTTAGCACAATATTCTCTCGCTCCCGCTGTCAGCCTGCTCGCGGAAAGGACTAACCGACCAGTGTTTTCTGGACCTAGTAGTGCAGCAAAGGAACTCGCGGCAATGCTCCACACCTAGGCTGGATAGACATAGCCTCGGCCGTCTATAGACGAAAGAATCGCACATTCCTGGCCAGCCAGGACCTGCCTCCAGGGAATTTCTGCCGATGTGCCAGTGGTCTCGCAGTAGCGAATATCTCCCACTTTGCGGGTTGACGACGAGAGCGAGTATCTGAAGGGTCAGCTCACTCAGTCGGTGATGCCGTGCCCTAGTCCGTCGAGGATGAGGTCGAGAAGCTGTTCGGCCTGTTCGCGCTCTTCAGGCTTTCCTGAGGCGAGGGCGACGCCGGTGAGGGCGGCGAACATGACCGTTGCGTTGATGTCCGGCCTGATGCTTCGGGCGGCGGTCGCGGCGTCCAGAAGCGAGGCGAGAGCGTTCATAATCAGCTCCCGGCTATGGGCGTAGGGGTTGACGCCGGAGTCGACAATGGCGCGAAGGGCCTCGGCCATCCCCAGTTTCGCAGTAGCGTAGTCGATAAAGCGTCCCATCCAGGCGCGGAGCGCTTCGCGTGGCGGCAGGGTCGCCAGTAGGTCGGGGGCCGCGTCGCACAGCCGGCTCAGTTCGTTGCGGTAGGCGGCCTCGATCAGCGCCTCGCGGGTTGGGAAGTTGCGGTAGAGAGTGCCGGAGCCTACACCCGCTTCCTTCGCAATGCGCTCGAGGTGCGCCTCCAGCCCTTCTTCAGCGAAGACGCGTACGGCAGCGGAAAGGATCTTTTCGCGGTTACGTCGCGCGTCGGCCCGCAGCGGTCGGCTGGCCTCTGTAGTCACGGAGAGCCTTTCTCGTAGGAATTATCTGGAGACTCCTCCACATGTTGCTAACTGGAGGCATCTCCGTTTATAGTTGAAGCGGAGATGCCTCCACTTTCCTTAGTGTAGAGCTTTTCCGCCGCCGCCCGCAGGATGCGGGGCACACTCAAATGGAAGGAGAAAAGGATGAACCTAGGTTCGCGGCTTTCCTTTCCAGCGGTGCTTGCAGTTCCATCGCCGGCGTCGAGCTCTCCGTTGACGCGGCATGGCTCAAGTCTGAGAAGCCAGCCCCTGTCATACGAGCTTTGCTGCTCGGACCCGGCCGGGCGCGCGTCACCTCGCCGACATTTCTTGCCCGGCTTGCCTCGACCGGCCCACCCCCTAACGCCACCTGCCCTTCGGTGCCACAGGCCAACCGCCGCTCCGCGCACCGCTCACGCTCCGTCGGCCCGTTGAAGGCCAGAAAAGAACCTCGCCATGCCCGCCACCCATCGCACCCCTGAGTCGAACCCACCAGCTTCGTCCACCCAATCGCCGGCGACGCTGGCGCGGAACAGCCGTCGCGCCGTCGTCGGCATCATGATCGTGCTCGTCGGGCAGCTGATGCTCACCCTGGACGGCACCATCGTCAACGTGGCCCTGCCCAGCATCGGTACCGGACTGGGCCTCGGCCCGTCCTCCCTGTCGTGGGTCGTCAATGCCTATACCATTGCCTTCGGCGGCCTGATGCTGACCGGTGGCCGGCTAGGAGACAAATACGGCCGACTGCGCGTCTTCCTCATCGGCCTGACCGTCTTTACCGCTTCCTCGCTGCTCGGGGGCTTTGCCCAGACCCCGGACTTGCTGATCGCCGCCCGGGCGGCCCAAGGCATAGGCGCAGCCCTCGCAGCACCCGGAGTGCTCGCCCTGCTCACTACCAGCGCCCGCGACGGCGCGGCGCGCAACCGGGCCCTCGCTTTGTTCGCCGCCGTCGGCATCGGCGGTAGCACCCTCGGCCTCCTCCTCGGCGGCTTGGTCACGGAAGTCGGCTCCTGGCGCTGGACCTTGTTCATCAACGTCCCCATCGGCATCGCCGTGATCGCCCTCGCTCCGCTCTTCGTTGCCGAAACCCCTCGCGACCCCGGACGGTTCGACCTCATCGGCGCGCTCTGCGCCACCGGCGCGGCCGTGGCAATCGTCTGGGCACTGACCGGCGCACCCGACTATGGCTGGACCTCCCCACAGACCATCGGCTGCCTCGCGGCCGGAGTTGTGCTCCTGGCCGCCTTGGCCGTCACCGAACCCCGGGTCGCCAACCCGATGTTGGTGCCCTCCCTGCTGTGCGACCGCCGCCGCCTCGGGGCCCTCGCCGTCACGACCCTGGTCTTCGGCTCCCAGATCGCGACGTTCTTCCTGGTCGTGCAGTACCTCCAGCGGGCGCTGCACTTCGGCCCCATCGCCGCCGGGGCCGCGTTCTTACCGATGACATTAGGAATCTTCGCCATGGCACGCATCGCGCCCAAGCTGGTGGCCCGCTTCGGACAGGCCCCGCTGCTGATCACCGGCACCCTCGGCCTCACCATCAGCTACGTCTGGCTCAGCAACATCGACAACAGCAGCGGCTACGCCACTGCGGTCCTCACCCCCCTGCTGATCAACGGCATCTCGGCTGGACTGACCTTTATGCCTGCTGCCTCCCTAGTGATGGGCGGGGTCGACCCGCAGCACACCGGATCGGCTTCCGGCCTGCTCCAGACGGTCCAGCAGCTGGGCGGCGCCATCGGACTCGCGGTCATCGTCTCGGTCTACGCCGCCGGAGCCGTCCCCGGCCAGTTCGTCCCCGGGGCCCGCGCCGCATTCCTGACCACCGCAGCGTTCACCCTGCTGGCCGCTATCCTGGCAGTTCTCCTGCTGCGCTCTCCCCAACGAGAGCGATAAACGACGCCCCACCCCACAATCGCAGCGCAAGGATGGAGGCAGGCTACTGCCCGCCGCCGTCCTCCGCCTCAATTGCCTGAAACATGCCTATGCCCGAATCCCCTACCCCCAACACGAAGCCCCGCTCTAGACGATCACATTCCTCCAGTACCCGGGCCTGACCGTCCTGGACATCGGCCCCTTGCAGGTGTTCCGCATGCAGGCCCGCCTCGAACCGCGAGGCGGGGGCAGCGCAACTCAAATCGGCGAAGCGCTGGAGATCACAAAACAGCCCGCGCATGACTTCTAAGTAGAGGAAGACTAGGCAAGGGTCCCCGTACTCAGCCGCGGTTGCAGGTGGAGAGGACTCCGTGGACCGCCCCCCAACTGGTAACCGTGCATATTCAATTTGGAACTAATCGTGCTGATTCAAGCGCGGGATCGTCCGACAAAGCACACCCCAACCGGACGTCAGGAAACGCTGAAAAGACCGTCAGAATAGGGTGCGATAGCTAGTTTCTGCACATGCCCAGTGAGAAGTCTTAGATTCAAACCTGACTGCCGTCCCTCGTGCTTAGCTTTGTGTCGGCGGGTGCCGGACGATCGTGCATAGCCTTAAGGGTTTCGTGAGACAGTCGCAGCTCCCTGTTCGAGCTGCGGCCCTGCATCCCGTTTCATGCTTAGATTTCACTGCGTGATGAAGAATAGGAGCAGGCCCATGACGCAGCCGACAGGGCGCCGTGCACGCACCGGGCAAACACCGGTGGACCCGACCAGGTTGGTCCCTATCAGCAGGCCAAGCAACTCATCGCTGCGCGGAGCCGTGGTTGTGGGGGCGGTGTTGGCTGTGCTGTTCGTTGGCGCTGCCGGTGCCTGCATCCTCCTTCCGTTTAGTCCTTAGAACGAGGCTCTCTACCTGGTTGGTGCTGCCATCGGAGCAGCGCAGGCAAGCGTCGTGAACGTGAGCGTCACCTTACGATCCGTAAGGCGCCGGCGGGAAGACTTCGTCCGTTGCGGAGGTGACCCTACAGGGATCACCGACATGATGTTCGGGGTCATGCGCGGAGAGCGGACCGAAAAGGGTGAATGGGTTGTCCCCAAGCAAGGATCCGGGGACTACCAAGGCATCTGACCAACACTGACCGATCCGGGCGACTGCTCTTGTCAGCAGGCTTTCGGGTGGTCGGTGTCCGGCGCTCGTGATGGAGCAGGCAGCGGAAACCGGTAGAGTGCGGTCCATGACTTTGGGGGACGCCACCGTGGTGGCAAGGGATTCGCGGGCAGAAGCCTTCGGTTATGCGCAGCGCCGGACTTGGGTTTTCTTTGCCTGGTGGTATGGGGCAGTAATCGCTATCCCTGGTGCCGTTGATGCGGCGCTCTCCGGGTTGCTCGGCCAGGACACTGAGCGGGGCATCTTCGCGATGGCCCTTGGCGCCGGCCTCTCGTCCGTGGGCTGGCTCGTGACGCTGGGGGCGCGGTTCTCCCGGAAGCTTCCAAAACCCGCCACCGACATCGCCCGTGTGGACCAGGCCCTCCGCACCAATCCACCGGCCATCAAAATCTCGGCGATCATATCTGTGCTGATCGTCGCCGCATTGTTCTGGTTCATCCCGGAAATCAAGTTCCCGGAGTTGCTTCCCATCATCGGCTTCGTCGCGGCAGCCCTGACGAGCATCACCGGCGGCATGGCCTATTCGGCGTCAGTCCTGGAGAACAGTGGCGAGCTCTACGCACGGTGGCTGGAGCGCCGGTAACCGGTGGCCACCGCCGACACCCGCCGTCCATGGAGTTTGCCCGGGTGTGCGTCATGGTCCCCGCGCTGACGCTGATGATGTTCAACCTGGCCGATCCGGTGATCCGGCTGCTGCCCTGGTACGCGACCACCTACCTGCTGATCGCGGCCTGCATATTCGGTCCTACCGGAAAGCTCCCGTCGCTGCGGCAGGCCGCGGCGTTCCTGCTTCCCGGCCCCCTGTTGGTGCCGCTAGCGCTGACAAACGTTCGCTGGTGAGCGGGCGGCTGGCTGCTCGGGCTGCCGGCCTGGGGCCTGCTCCTGAGCCACAGGTACGGAGACCCACGCGGCTCATCGTGAGACAGCGTAGCCGGTCTCCCTTATGCCGGCCGCCCGGTCACGTCTAGAGCCCTTCGAGTGTGTAGCGGCGTTCGATCCCTGCAGTGGCTCGTCCCCAGTCGCTGGCAACTACCCGCTGCTGGTGTACTTTACACGCGGCCGCGTCGCGAAACTGTTCCCGCACCTGCAAGACCAGAGGGTCGGTCGTCCGTAGGAGCCACATGGAACGAGACGCAGCCGGGTTCGGCACGCGTGAGCTTAATGTGCCGCTCAAGACACTGCAGGACGAGGGCTACTTCGTCGGAATCGCGGCACACAAGGTGTTCGCTAGTGTCGGGAGGCCGTCTGGACAATTGGTTCCGCCGCCCACAGCCGGGGACAATCCTGATGGATTATCCACCGCTACCGCGGCTAAGGGAGCTACCCCGATGGCTCCCGATTTCCAGCCGTGGATAACCCGGATTGACCCCAACCGTGGACTACTGGCTTTCTGGCGCCGTTATGAGGTGCCCTCTTTTCCCTTATTGCCACTTACATCAACAAAGGCGTTATGTCATCGGGATGTCTTAGCTCGGCAGCTATTGCTTGTTTGGGCGGCGTACCGCATAGTCAGCACGCTGATAGTCTTGATTTATGGCAAAAAAGACAGTCGTGCTGCTGGAAGATGATATTGACGGCTCCGAAGCTAAGGAAACGGTATCTTTCGCTCTCGACGGCGGTGAATACGAAATTGATCTCAACGAGGGACATGCAAATGAACTGCGTGAAGCCCTGGCCCGCTTCACTAACGCCGGCCGTAAGGTCTCCGGCGGACGAGGCCGTCCGGCGGCCCGTACTAGCACTAAGTCTTCCCAGGGTGTACCTAACGCCAAGGCGGTGCGGATGTGGGCGGCTGAGAACGGCATACCGGTCAACACCCGTGGGCGGATTCAGGCGGAAGTCGTAGAGAAGTACGAAGCAGCACACTAAAACCAGTAAAAAATAAAATCAGGGCCGGAAGTTATTGAACTTTTCGGCCCTGATTTTGTTGTGCAAGCTACTTCTACCCCCAGCATTATCCGGAGATAGTTCGGACGTCCGGGAACCAGCCTTCCGGGGCTTTCTTTGGTTCGAGGTGTTCGGGGTCGCGGTGCTTTTGCATGTCGCATTTGTAGAACGGGCCGCGGGGGGCGAGGAGCACGCTCATGTGGTGGTCTGCGTGGTCTTTGAACCAGACGCTGATGCCGGTGGCTCCGTCGAGTCTGAGGTGTTCCCAGGCCCGCCACAGTGCTTCCACGCGGGAGACAGCTTCCGGGTGGAAGTACCATTCGATGCACCACTTGGCAGCGCGGCCGTCAACATCACGGACGTAGGTGGGGAGCAGCTGTTCGTGCAGGAACTCTTCGGCAGAGCCGTAGACCAGCTCCGGGGGCTTCTGGTGTTCGCCGGCCCCAGCACCGGTTTCTTCTGCCTCCGGGCTGGGAGCTTCACTGAACCGGCCGATCTCGATGGTCATGCCCTACTCCCCTACCCGGTCACCCATGGATTTGCTGCCGGCGCCGCTGCTGCTGGTACTGGTTCCTTCTCTGGCTGTGGGCTGTACTTCTGGATGGATGCTTCCACAGCGTCCTTGCGCGGACCGGTGTACCAGGGCATGGTGTGGACCAGGGTGGCGGGTGCACCGGAGGCGAGGATGACGGCGCGGCCGCGGTCCAGCTCGGCGAGGTTGGAGACGTCGAAGATGCGTTCCTTTGCCTCCTGGCGTGAGCGGCTGGACCCGGACTTCCCGGAGGAGACGGAGACGTTGATGTAGCTGTAGTCCCCGATCAGGTCAGAAAGGGCGCGGAGGAAGCCTTCTTCGGCGACGCCGCCGCCGTAGACCTTGACGTTCGCGGCGGACCAGATCTTCCGCATGTTCGCCTCGCCCCAGAGCTCGACGCCCTGGGACCAGGACTGCAGGATGCCCATGACGATCAGGCCCTTGGAGCCGTAGTGGCTGAACTGGTCCGGCAGGCCGGCCCACCGGACGACGTTGGCGAGCTCATCGAGGGCGAACAGTGCAGGTTTGGGCAGGCGGCCGCCGCTGCGCTCGGCGCGCTCTTCCATGGCTTCCGCGATCGCGACGGTCAGTGCGGTTGTGAGCGGGGCAGCGGAGCCGGCGCCTTCCTTGGAGAGGATGTAGATCGTCTCCTGGGAGGAAGCGAAGGCGTGCGGGTCGAACTGCCGGCGGGCCTCACTGGCCACGCTGGCGCCGCCGGTCGGGGCGACCCAGCGCAGCGTGTTCCGGCTCTTGAGACACTGAACCATCTTCTCGGCGGTACCGAAGATGCCGTCCCGCTGCTTGTCAGCCAGCTTCAACGTGGACTCCAGGCCCTTGTACTGCAGCTCATAGTCATGCTCCCGGAGGATCTCAATGGGTTCCTGGCTGACCTGCTCCGTCACCCACAAGTAGACCTGCGTGATCGGCAACCCGCCCAGCGCGGCCGCGAGGAAATACGAAGAGAGAATGTCCTCGGCCTTGGGATCGAAGTAGGCATCCGGCTTTGACCCAGGAACCCGCGAGCCGACAGCGAAGTGCTGGGTGAGCTTGTACGCCTTCTCCTCGTCAGTGACGTACGAGAGGGGATTCCACCACCAGTCCGGTTCCTCCTGAGCGATCTTCTGCGGATCGAACACCCACACCGGGGCCGTGGCCTCGCGGACGCCGCGCGTGCCGTCCACGACGTCACGCTTGTTCGAGGTCGAGACAACGGCACCGGGCGCGTCCAAAATCGCGGGCATCACCCGCGAGGTGGACTTACCCGTTCGGGGTCCCCAAATGTCGAGGCTAAGGTCTTCCCAGGACTGGACGAACTTCTGGCCGGTGGAGACCACCTTGCCCACGACGATCCCGGGATTGTCCTTTACACCGAGACGCTCGGCCTTGGCCTGTGCTCCCTTCTCGGAGAACACTGCCAGCGACTTGCCCCGGCCCAGATAACGGGCGGCCTTATCTACACGGGCACGCTTGGACGCGCCTTTCCGCCAGGCCACGACTACGACAATGGCCAGAGCCAGGATCAGGCCAGCCATGACGCACGCGACGACGGTGGACTGGGCTGGCCAAGGCACCTTGCCCTTGATGAGCCCGGCGACCAGGTCGATGGGATGCGCCGGGGGCGCGGCGATGCCGGCCATCCAGGACCCAAGGTGGACGGCAGCGTAGGTGCCGCCGCCGAAGACGACGATGGCGCCGATGGCCAGCCAGACCAGCAGGGCATCTTCGAGGCCCATTCCCTTGCGGTTCGGTGCACTCACAGCGCGCCTCCCTCTGTCGGCAGCGCTGGTGCTGCCGGGTCCATGAGCGTTTTCGCAGGTGCGTGCCAGCGGGTATCGGTATCGTTCAGGCCGTCGTTCTTCTCAATCGAGGTCAACCCAATCTGGACGGGAATACCGGGACGGCCGCCGACCTTGATGAGGAACTTGCCCCGGCCCGGGGGTTCGACGTCGAGGCCGCGGGAGTCCCACGCGGGCGGGTCCTGCCAGGAAATGAGCTTTTGCTGCTCCTGCCGGGACAGCGGAATCGCTGAGGTCAGCAGCGGCATCTCCGAAGCTGGCAGACCGCCGCAGATCACCATGCCGGAACGTTCGACGAAGCCCCGGGCTTTCATCCGGTCCTCTTCTGCAGGTAGTGCCAGCAGGTCGGACATGGTGTGCGAAACCATGATCTGCCCGACGCCCACAGACCGGTTCAGACGGGTCAGGGCGTCCACACGGTCCACCATGCCCTTCCCGGACCGCAGTGCCCGCCAGAGCTCGTCCAGGACCACGAAGTAGTTCCGCCGTAGCTCCAGGCCGGCGTCGGCCAGGGCGTTGGCGACGTTCACGGTTCCGAATCCGTAGGACCAGCACGCGAGGAGCACGGCGGCCTGGAGGTCGGTTTCGGTTCCGTCGATGCTTGAGACGTCGAAGACCACGGCGCGGTCACGCTTCATCGGGTTGCTGGTCTGCCGGGAGAAGATTTCTCCCAGCTTCCCTCCCCCGGTCAGGCCCAGCAGGGTCGCTTCCAGCGCCCGGGTCTCCTGCAGATAGACGTTCATGTTGCCACGGTCCAGCGCGACCTGCCGCAGCTCATCCGGGGCAGAGACGATCACGTCCAGCAGGTCCTTCAACACTGGGACGCCGTCGAACCGGTCATCCAGGACCCGCAGGGCCCGGTCCAGGATGGTCTGCTCCTGGTCGGTGGGCGGGTTGTTCCGGCTGATCGTGATCAGTGAAACGACCATGTTCAGCCGGCGGCCGTGCGCGTCAGCGCGGACCCGGGTGGCGGCTTCGTGGTGGCCGTTTTCCTCGAGGACCAGGGCAACTTCCACAGCCTGGCCCGGATCGAGAATGTTCAGGTAGCCGACGCCGCGGCCGAGCTTGATGACCTGCCCGCCGAGAGCTTCGACGGCTTTGACGTGCTCGCCTTTCAGGTCCCCAAGGACCAGAGGGTTGACGCCCTGGGCGGCGAGGCCCAGGAACATCCGCCGGACCAGGGTGGACTTGCCCAGCCCGGGCTTGCCGAGGATGAAAGCCGAAGGGGTGGAGATGAGGCGTGCGCGCTGGAACCAGCTGATCGGGTCACAGCAGACCGTGGCCTGGGTTTCCTCGTGACGTCCCAGCGGAACGCCGATCATTGGGGAGGACGCGCCGGAGGAAAACGGCCACAGGCCGCAAACCTGAACCGTGGTCCCCCGGTACTCCTTCACGGACGGGACGAGCTGGGCCAGACCACCACCACGTCCGGACCAGCCACGGGCACCCGGCCCGGCCTCTCCCGGCTGCTTCGAAGCCTTGGCCTTTTGTGGCCCCTTTATTGGCTTTACTGTCATTGACGTTAAAAGGTCTTTGAGGGCCATTACAGGGCATCCTTGATTTCGGAGGGGACCATGCTGTGTTTGGGCAGGACCAGTCCCAGCGGCAGGGAGGCCGCGAACGCGGTGTCCTGCGCACCGTAGGCGCGGCGCAGCAGCACCCGGGCGGTGCCGGAGGTCTGTTCGATGGCGGCCACGGCATCAGGCAGCCGTTCCCTGTCGGTCACTGTGGCGGTGACGACCATGCCGAAGTTCACCAGGCCGGCGCCGCGGGCTTCTTCCTGGGCGGTCTGCACGGCGGAACGGGCATCGACCAAGGCCCGGGCGCTGGGCCGGGTTCCGGAGGTGATGCGGACGTTGGCATTGTTCTGGTCCCGCTCGACTACGGTTGCGGCCTTTGCGGAATCCATCGGACGGTAGAGCAGGGACACGCGTTTGCGGTCGATGTCGCCGTGCGGGGCCAGCAGCCGGGACAGGACCGAGGAGTTCACCGAGCCTCGGGGTGCGCCGGTCATGGTCCAGGAGACCGAGAATGCACTGTCGTGCCGGTAGTCGTCCCAGTTTGCCTGCGTCGCGGTGGGTCCGACCTCGCCCCAGGCCAGGGCAACGGGGGAACCGGCGGCGTGGGCTTCATCGATGATCAGTGCGGCGGGGGGATCGTAGGCGATACGGACGACTTCACAGAGCTCCTGCGCCGACATCGGACGGGCGATACCGGCACCGGTGGACTGCAGGCGGGCTGACAGGCCGGGGATCCAGGAGGCGAGGTCGCGGGCTACGTCTTCGGGGGTGCGCTTTTTTGACCCGGACCGCAGGGAGGCGTTGAAGGTCAGGGACACCCAGGCGCGGACCGTTGCCGATCCCTCAGGGTAGGTGTGTACGACCTCGCGGAGAATGGCCTGGGCAAATTCGGGTGCGTTCGGGTCGATGTTCATCTCGACCTCGTTCCGGAGCCGGTACCCGGAATCAGGGGCGGTCTCCACGGTGACAGCCGCGGCGTCGAGGCCTGCTTCGTCGGCAAGGCCGGCGAGCCAACCGCCCCAGTTGGCGACCCACGCATCGACCTGCTCAGGGTCCACCAGGGACGCTCCGTCGGGTTCGGTGGAGAAGATGACAGTGAAGTGGCTGGTCGCCGGCACGTGCAGCATGGCGAACGGGCGCTTATATGAGTCGGTGAACTCGTACAGGGTCGACTTCGCAGCCAGGCCAGGCAGCTGGTACATGCCCCACTCGGTTACGCCCAGCGGGCCGGAGCGGTAGAGGTTCGTTCCAGTGGACCTGGAGAGCCGGAAGCTCATGCGCGTGCCGAAGCGGTCTACAACGGACTGGCCGTGCTTGTCCTTGACCGTGAGCAGCAGGGCGCTGGCCCCGGCAAGCGCGAGGACAGCGAGGCCCGGGAACAGGCCCCAGATCGCGAAAGTGGTGATGCCCAGCAAGAGTCCGGCCATGACAATCCCGGTGCCAATGGCACCGAGGTTACCCAGGCCGGCGGAGCGCGGTACGCGCCAGTTGCCGTAGAACGGTTCCTTGTATTCGGTGTTAATTGCTGCCACTGGGGCCCTCCCCGGTTGAGTCCTGTGCAGTCTTTTCGACTGCCTGTGACGTCTTGGTTGCCACTTGTGCCCCGGCGGCTAGGGCCATGCCAGCCGGGCCGGCTGCTGCTGACGCGCCGCTTGCCCCTGCCGCTGCTCCTGCGGAGCTTGCCTTGCCTGCGGCCGCAGCGCCAGCGGCTCCGCCCGGACCCGTAACACCGGGGGTTGGTTGACCTCCCCCGCCTCGGGGACCAGACGCTCCTTCACTGCCCTTCGGTGAAGCGCCGGTGGAAGTGCTCTGGGTACTGGCCGTAGTGCTTGTCGTAGCGGGGATTGGTGCGGCATTGCCTCGTCCGCTGCTGCCACGGCCCAGCGACACGGCTCCCGTAGCCATTGCCCCCACGGCAGCCCCGGCTGCTGCTCCGCTGCCTGCGGCGACAGCTCCAACCATCGGTGTCACGAAGCGCATCAATGCCGGAAGTGCGAAGAGGGCAACGATCATCAGCGTGAAGCCTGTGATCGAGCCGACCAGGGCGTCCTGTCCGGTGGTCTTGCCCATCAAGAGAAACGCGACCGAGTAAACGATGGCTGCCGCTGGCTTGTAGAGAATGAACGCGATGGTCCAGCCGACCGCTTTCTGGAACCACTGCCGGCCCATCTCCGTGTTCGTGAACGCGGCCGTGGTGGGCAGAATGCCGGCCAGGATTACCAACATGCCGCTACGGACCACCATGAGGACGATCTGGACCAGTGAAGCAATCAATCCGACCAGGCCCAAGACGATGAGGATGAATACTCCAACATCCGTTTGGCCGGTCATGACAAGGACGCTCATCGATTGAGCAAAGCCCTTCCCGTCCGTGGAACGCTCGATGATGGCGACAGAGAATGCGTCGGCCGCAATCACTAAGATCGAAATGACCCCCAGGCCAAGGCCCGACACCAGCGTGAGTGTGAGCAGTGAGCGGAGCAGGTCCTTGAGTGGCGCCCCGCGCTGTTCCCAAATCATCCGGATGCCGCCGAGGATAACGGCAAGAACTGCCAGCGCCAGCGTCCAAGGCATCAACTCGCTATTGACCGCAGCAACAACAGGGCTTGGTGTGCTGCCGTCCTCGCTGGCCAGGTTCACGGTGGGCATTGAAACCCAGAAGGTAGACAGAGTCGTCACCATCTGGCTCATGCCCTCCATGATGGCCTTGGCCAGGTTGCCGATAGCGTCATCTGTGATTCCACTAATGAATTGCTGAGTCGAGCACTTCCAGTCGATCAATCCGCATTCTTTGTCCATGTCAGGCTCCCGACCAGGGGATGAATCCCCCCAAGTCGCGAATCTGGGCGACATCGTTGAGAAGTTCACCAGCATCGGAAATCTCTACTTTCCAATCACCGTCGATCCACTTGAGCGGAAGGACGCAGTGGCCGTACTCGCCTGTCGACGTTGAGAAGGCCAGGTCCACGTGAGCCGCCGTGGTGGAATAAGCCTTAATGACAAACCCGCGGATCTGGATGGACGAGGAATCTGCACTGGACGGAGTCCGGATGTCCTTTAGCGCTGCGTCCCTCCCGCGACCGGGGACCACAAGCTTCTCAATGAGTTCTCTCTGAATTCCCTCATCGCTCAGGCCACCGAGCGCCACCATGTTGGCAGCTGCATAGAGCGCTCCTGTTGGGGACTGTGCGAAGCAAGAACGGAAGCCATTTTCGGCGGTTACACCGGGGCCAATCGTGTTGGGATCAGTGGGCGCCGCCATTCGGCCTACGAGCTCCCACTTGGAACTTGGTGCTGAGCCCAGGGCCACGTCCGAAGATGCTGGAAGCCCGCAGATGCTCTTGTTAACTGCAGCTGAAGCGCTGGGGCTAACAGTGGCCGAGCCGCTGGTCTCTGCCGGCTGGGCATTTCCCTGGCCTTTCGGGAGAAGGAAGATGATGACGGTTGCTGCGATCAGCGCAACCACCAGCGCGGCCGCAATGATGAACCCGGGTTTGGTGAACGGATTGCTTTCGGTGGTGCTCTCTGTTGACTGGCTCATGGTGAACCTCCCGTTGTTGGTGCTGGCTTAGACGAAGGCGCGGACGATGCCGGCGGCACCGGTGATGATGATGCAGCCCAGGAGGACCCAGCCGAGTTTGCCGATGGCCTGTGCGCCTTCGCCGCGCTGGAGCTGGATGACCATGCCGATGCCGACGATGATGACGCCGAGGACGCCGAGGACCAGGCCGATGCCGGAGGCCCAGTTCAGAACCAGGAGCAGCCCGTCTGCCTCTGCAGGAATGGTCGGGGTGGGGTTGGGGATGACACCGGTTGCAAGTGCGGAGAAGTAGTTCATGGTGAGACCTTTCAGGGAGCGGTGTTTGATGTGTCGGCAGCCAGGTTGGCTATGTCAGTAATGAAGCGTTGAAATTCGCGGGGCGGGGCTGTGTCGTTTCCGAGCCGCCATGCCTCGACCCAGGGCAGGGTCCAGAGCCGGGGTGCTCCCCCGCCGACGATGGCGGAGAAGTCACGTAGCGCTTTGGGGGTCTTTCCCGGTGCGTCCGCCAGGATCGCGAGGCCGAGCAGGTCAGCTTTCGGTGCGGCTCCTGATACCCATTGGGTCAGGGCACTCCTGGCGGCTGTGAGGCCGCGCATGTCTGCGCGGCAGACCAACAGGGCCCGTGGCTCGCTTCCGTCATTGAGGACGGGCCAGCAGTGGTCGGTGGCGCGTGCCCCAAGGAGGTCCGCGATTCTGCTTTCGCCGGCTCCCCCATGTGCGCCGATGATCCACAAAGCTGCGGAACCGGTCATGGTGCGGGTGGCGAGGCGGTCGGCTGTGTCGGGTTCAACCATGCCCTTTAGTGGGGCACTGATGACAGCCGCCGGGGGCAGGTGCGCATCAAGTCTTTCCTCCTCCGACGTTTCGGTGCCGGGGCTGGTGATCCAGGGGTTCAGGGACTGTTGCATGGTTCCTCCTTTCGAAAGTCCGGATTGGGCCGGGTTTAGAAGCCTTTGGCGACGGCGGCCGCGGCCGCCAGCCATGCCCGCTGGGTGGCGGGCTGCAGGGTTTCATAGCGGATGGGCCCGTTCACCAGTGCCGGGTCGTAGGGAATCCGGACGACGGCCCGGACGAACGGCTCGAAGCCGTCCGCGATCCGCTGGGCCTCGTCTTTGGCCCGCTTCAAGGCATCCCCGGACATGGCCCGCTTGGCATCGGTGGACTCGGAGACGATGACGACGGCGTTGCGGGCCAGCTCTGCGCCGTGGCCGCCACGGGATTCGAGGGTCTGCAGCGTCAGCCGTGCGGCTTCTGCACGGTCCTCGATGGCCGTTACGGGAACGACGAGTTGGCTGGTGTGGTGGATCATCCGTCGCCAGTTCGCTGCGCGGGCGGTGTTGCCCGAGTCCATGACCACGAGCCGGTAGTACCGGGTGAGGACCTGGTGGGCGATGTCGACTTCCTCGGCGGTGACTTCGTGGTCGCCTTCTTCGTTCTCGTCTGAGCGCAGGACGTCGAACTTGTCGGCGGTTTGGTGGTGGACGAATTTGGCGATTTCGGCGGCGTTCGTTGACGGGGAACGCAGTTCGGTTGAGGAATCGATCAGGTCCAGGACGCTGCGGTCGTGGGCGCCCTTTTCCGTTCGCCAGCCCAGGGTGCCTTGGGATTCGTTGTTGTCCCAGGCGACGGTCGCGGCCCCGCTGTAGCGGGCGAGGATGGCCGAGAGCATCACGACCGTGGGGGTCTTGTTCGCCCCGCCCTTGCGGTTGACCACGGCAATGGTCCGCGGGCCGGGCCAGTGCTGGCTGACCGTGCGGATATCCTCGCGCTCGGAGAGTTCTTCCGCGGACGGGTCCATCCGGACGCCAAGGCGGGTGAGCGCACCCCGCCAGCCCTGTGTGGCCGGTTCCAGGACCGGGGCGCTGACCAGGAAGGAGGTTTCCTTCAAGCTGCGCCGGGTCGGCGGGGCTTCTTCCGTGGCCACTGGCGTCTCCGGCACCGAGGTGGCAGGCTTGTCCGTCGTCTCTGGCGACACGGGATTCAGCGGCCACGGCTGGCGGTTCACGGTAGCGGCGGCGGCGGCAGTGGGCTCTGCCGGAGCATCCTCAGGTGCAGGGGCGTGGACGGTGTCATTGACTGGGGGAGCTGGCGTCGCGGGCGTGGGTTCCGGTGCCCGGCCTCGGGCGGGGCGTGCCTCGTAGGAGACGGATTCGATCTTGTTGTCCGGGTGCACGATTAGTTCACCGTGTCCTTCGGGGTCCTCGATCTGGACTCTGACGGGACGGTTTAGCGTCTGTGCTTCGCTTACGACGAGGGCCAGGGCGTTGTTGCGGAGGTCCTGCAGGGATTCCCCGGCAGGGACGATGCGGGAGTTACCCGCGAGGACGACCTCGGCGGTTCCGTTGTCACGGACGATGGCTCTGATGTTTGGAAAGGCCAGGACCTCGGTTGATGTGGTGCTGGTGCTCATGGGCTTTTTCCTTACGTGTGTGAGATGGAGGGTTCCGGGGCTTAGGACGAGGGAGGCGTGAAGCGGTTGACCTTCCATGGGGCTTCCTTGTCCGTGCGGAGCAGCTGCACCGTGTAGGTCCCGGCGTTGGTCGGAACGGCCGCCCTGACCCCGTAGCCGTTGGTTTCATCGACGCTCAGCGCGGCCGGGCCGTTGACGCGGCTGGCGGGGATGTTGGCCGGGTCCACGGCCGAGTAATCAGCAGTGGCCTGTGGCGTCAGCCAGCGGGCAAGTTCGTTGGCCCATTGCTTCTCCTCCGTACCGGGGCGGGCAAAGTCCGCCATGGCCTTCTCAGCCACCTCCATGGCCGCGTCTTTGCTGGCTTGATCCCAGGTGATGCCGATCGTGGCCGGGACGGTGCCCCCGGGGGCCTGTGGGCCGCTGCTGACGCTCAGCGAAACGGGCGCGGAAGGCGTGGCGGTCGATTCTGGAGCAGGAGTGGTGTTCGCTGCCGGTGCGCACGCGGCGCAGAGCAGGGTTACTGCGATGAGGGTCAGGGGCTTCTTCATTACTTCTCCTCTTGGGTGGGCAGGTACAGGAACGCGGAAGGGACATCGCTGCTGACGGTCCGGGTGTAGTAGTTGTGGTCATCAGGGGGCGGGTTGCCGTTGTAGCCCTCTTCGACGTAGGTCCCGTCGTCCTTGACTTCCTTGACCACGGCGACGTGTCCATAGGTCGGGTCGGCTCCCCCGGCACCGGGTGCGTACCAGACGACCGCACCGACACGTGGGACGGAACCGGTGGACCAGCCTTTGGCGTCCCAGCCGGCCTTCCATGCCAGGGCCGAGCCCAGGGCCTGCCCATCGGGGCGGAAGGTACCGTTGAGGAACTTGAACGGCTCACCCTTGGACCCCATTTGCTGGTTCACCCGCCACAGGGCGAAGTCCACGCACTCGCGGTGAAACATGCCCAGCGAGGAGGCGGCAGCAGCTCCTGCTCCGACCTGCATCCAGGTGGGAGAGTCTTTCCACGGGTAGTCATCCCCGGCACCGGACTTTCCCGGAATGGCGCAGTCGCTGCCGTCCAAGGAGAACTTGCCGTCCGAGAGTGCCTGGACAAGCTTGACGGCGTCGGGCCAGTACTTCTGGTAGTGGTACGGGTCTGCGTTGCGCTGGACCTTGTTGCCGGCCAGGGTCGGTTCCAGCAGCTCCCAACCATCGACCTTCTGCAGGGCCTTGATGAAGTTCGTGGCGCTGATGGTTGGGTCCATCCGGTCTGGATAGGATCCCCACGCGCCGTTGTCGCGCTGCTGGAACAACCCCCGGGAGTCCGGCCCGCCGGCGTCGCCGCGGTCCAGAACACGCAGCCCCGATTCGCCCAAGGCGACCATGACGCTAATTATCTGGCCCTTCACAGGAAGGTTCAGCGCCTTGCCGGCTCCCAGGATCGCCGCAGCGTTCTTCAACTGCTCTTGGGAGTAGCCATCGACTTTCGTGTCGCCGTTGATAACCACTGACACGGTCGGGCCGCAATTGGCAGCCGCGGGGTTTGCCGGGGCAAGGAGTAAGAGGATGGAAAAGACCAGCCCTATCAAAATGCCGGGGACCACGATCAGCGCCATGAGACCAAGTGACTTCCGCTGCATGCAAATCCCCCTTTTAGCCCCCAACTGGCCCACACCAAGAATACCGGCCTGTAGTGGACATGTGCAACGCTTGTAGTGGACGCAGCTCATACATATCCAGGACTAGAGGAGCGTTTACGATGATTGGGCTTCGATACTCTTCCCGGATCGGCGCTGGAGGGCGGGACATATGCTGACGACAAGGCGTGGCCTCGCCTGCCTGGCGTTCCTCGTACCCGTGGCCTCACTATTCGGATTCGCGGTCATCATGGCCCGCAAGATCGTTAGACGGAGCCCAAAGGATTACCGTCGCGCCGAGCTGACAGCTGATGGCCGTAGAGTCCGCATCGACTTGGATGACTACACCAAAGCCCACGGCGACTTCGCCGTGTTCGACCTTGCGGCCGAGCGCTACACCAGGCTCGGCGAGGTCACCCTGATCGACGAGGATCAAAAGTTCGTGGAGCGTCGAATTCATCCGACGGGGTCCGGGCCGATGACTTTGGGACCCCTGGTCGACTGGACGCCCGATGTGTTCTTCGAACCCTCCGCCGTGGGCGGGCGGTTTGAAGAGGTACACATCCCCACCGCCTACGGTGCGGCGCCGGCATGGCTATTCGAAGGTAGGAACGCGGACACATGGGTGATCCACATCCATGGCAGCTGGACCGACCGGTCGATCATGTTCCGTGACGTCCATGCCTTCAGCCCCTTGGGATTCACCTCCTTGGTGCCCTCATTCCGCAGCGACCTGGAGGTCAGCCCGCCACAGGCCGAGTCGAGCCACCTTGGTCAAACAGAATGGCGGGACGTGGAAAGCGCTGTGGCCTACGCCGTGGCTCACGGCGCGCAGCGAATCATCCTCTCGGGCTGGTCAATGGGTGGGACGATCGCCCTGCTCACAGCGGAGCGCAGCGCCTACCAGGACCGGATCGCCGGGATCGTCCTGGTAGGACCGGTCACGAGCTGGCGTAAAACCATCCTGGCAGGAGCGGATGCCGCCGGCGTGCCTGCGGTTGGTGCCGGCCTTGTCATGTCCTTGCTGCAGGCTCCCCCATTCGCGAAGATGCTCGGGCTGGACGAACCGATCAATTTCGATGCCCTTGAATGGGTCGACGTACCTAACCGGGTGTCAATCCCGACTCTAGTTCTGCACTCGAGCGCGGATCAGGAGGTTCCCTGGGAAATTTCGGCGGCGTTCCAACGCGCGAACCCCGACACCGTCACCCTGATTCCCTTACCTGAGGCGCACCACACCCAAGAGTGGAATGTGTCACCTCACACCTTCACCAACGAACTCACGAGTTGGATCAACAAAACGATCCTGACCGAAGGCTAGACCCGCGCGTCCAGCTTTGCCTCGATCTGGCTGATCCTGCCCTGAACAGACTCCGGGAACGGGCACATGTTCCCCCGCTGGTAGTTGTGCAGAACAATGAGGCTTTTGTAGACCCCATTTTCCAGCGTTTCATTGAACAGATCCCGTGCCGGACTAACCCGAGACTGATCTGCATTTACCCGGATTCTCAGCGCAGTAAGCCAAAGCGCATCGATCATCCAGAGCCGCAACCTCGGCAGCTGCTTGGACAGGAAAAGAATTAGCCACCCCGCAGCCGTCACCGAGAGGCCAGCATAGAAAAGACGGTCAAACCAGGCTCCGATCGACTCCGCGAAGGCATCCCAGGGCGTGAATTGGAACAGCAGCACATATGCAATGTGGCACGAGACGGCCGCCGCAACCACGACCAGGCCGGCTGAGAATGTTGCGTACAGGCCCCGGGCCTTGTGCCGAAGCATGTAGATGATCCTAAGCACGGTGAATAGCAACGCGAACATGTACGTGCCGCTGTACGTGGCGGTCGCGAGTTGGTCCATTCGGTAATCGATGAAGTCCGCAGAGGTTGGACCTTTGTCCTCAATGAGGGCGAAGCTGACAATCATGATGGGAATGCTCAGCAACGGAGCATAGTAAGTCCACCTGGCTGGTACGTTTGCTAACCGCCGCACACTGTCGTTGAAGAAGAAGATCGCCAACAGCGCGAAGATGGCTTGAAGAAGGTTCGTCACGTTGACGCCACCGAGGTAGCTGTCGATGGACACCAGCGGCGTAACCGTTCCCAGAACATAAAGCGCCGCCAGGCCGAACATCGATGCCACCCACGATGCCCGGGCTTCCGCCACCTTGACTACCGAGGGGATCCGAAGGAGGCATAGGGCACTGAGCAGCGTAAAGAGCAAGTGTTTCATGGTCTATCAGAGGAAAGGATCAGTCTCGGAGGAGCTGCGCGTGCGGGTCTTCTTTGACATCTCGAATGCAAAATCCTCCACCCAGCGTTCTACGGGATGATTCTGAACAGAACAGCAGCTCATGCTTTTCGCGCCGGCAGCCTCCTTCAGCATCTCTTCAGAGAAATGGGGCAGAACCATGTGGCCTTGGAAGCTCTCCAGATATATGTGTCCGAGCTCGTGATAGATGCAGTGAAGCTTGTACTGCGTCGAGTTTTGCGGCGGGACATAGATTTTGAAGTGATCTTCAAAGTCCAACTTGAAGGCTGTCAGAGTTCCCCAAGACCCCTCCTGCTCGATCAGCTTGATCGGCTTTTCGCAGATGACGGCCAGACGTTCGAGGACTTCCGCCATTGACGTCGTGCCGTCTCCGCATAACTCCCGGACCTTTTCTGCGACCGGCGGGAGACCCATTCAGTCTTCCTCTTCGCCGTTCATCGACGCATCGATGATCCTGGTAATCGTCCGCAGCATTTCGGGCGAGGTGGCCCCCAGGTTTCTCGCCGCAAAGTTCTTCACCTTGAGCTTGCGCATCTGCACAAGGAACTCCATGCGCGCTTCCACTTCCGGGGGAGTCTCACTATTGAGGTCACACAGATAACTGGCGGGTACGGCAAAAACGTACTCTGCTATGCCCTTTAGCAGTTCCTGATCTGTCACCAGGCTGCCGGTGCCGTTGATCAAGTAAGACCACCGCGTCCGTGACAGGTGGATTCCGTGGGCCGAAAGTGCTTCTTCCACATGAGGGTAAGTCAGAGCAGTGTTGTTATCTGCCTCCCAGATATCCACCAGGATGCCCATGCGATCCGCCAGCCGTTCTTTCTTCTGCTGCTGCGTAAGAAACACGCTGCGGCCCCCATTTGCCATCTATACAGCTCCTTAGCCAAGCTCCGCGACTTGTGTCGGCCGCCAACACAGAGCAGGCGGGCAGCTAACAGAGATGTTACCTGATGGCTACCGGAGGGTACAGGAAGTGAGTTGTGCATGTGCGGAGCATGTATGTAGTCTGTCGATTGCTTGGTCTATTTCAAGGGAGGACTGGGTGCCGTCGCGGCAGAACCTGTAGGTCTACAGGTTCTCTGGAACCGAAGTGAGGGTGAGTGACATGGAGGAATACCGGCCACCCAAGATGCTCGGTAAGAAGGCGCCGCTGAACTGCCTTGTGCACCCGGATCAGCACTACGCCGCCTGGAAGGCGACGCAGCGGCACAAAATGTCCTTCGGTGAGTATGTCGGTGCTTTGATAGACCACGCGGAAGGGCGTCCTAACAGACTTGATGGCATGCAACCACGGGCGTCGCCTATTTAAGAACCTTAAGACGTGACATCAGACGTCTCACATCCTGAAAAGAGTGAAAGGCAGGTTGGATTCCGACTCCCATCACACCGGGCGGATGGCGTGGCTCGTCCGATGCGGGCTAAACAGGACTTCACCCCCTTTGGGGCCTACGCGCTACGTCACATACGCGACACGCTTTCGTTTTCTGAAAACAAATCCCAAGGGGTTCAGTTGCCCGGTGATAGTTTCGGAGCAGTCGCAGGGGCTTTCAGGTAGTCCTGGTGGCAGGCAATACAACGATGAAGCTGTAACCGACCGTTCAGGCGGCTACAAAATCAAAGGACACAGCAAATGACGGCAGTAGCAGTAAATCGAGGCGGCGGGCGCCCCAGCAAAGGCCTGCGTAAGTTCATTGGTTTTCGCTCACCCGAACCCACCGCTGACGGTATCGCCAAAGTGGCAGCTCACAAGGGACTGACCGTCACTGAGTACCTTTTGTCCGTTGTCGAGCCACAACTGAAGGAAGACCTGGCCGCACTCGATCAGGACGACTACCAGCAGGAGCTGCCCATTCGCATCGCCTCATAACAAAAGAAGGCCCGCACTAAGCGGGCCTTCGAAGCTTGAGACTTACCCTCTGGATTGCTTGCCGGCGGATCAGATTGTAAGTCGTGGAGAGCCTGAACAGGCCATCCTTTGTGTTGCTATGAAACCGATCTGGCAGGATCGGCCCTTTTTCATACCTCAATCCCCGGAAGGATTACTCACATCGTACATCAGCACGTCTCCGTGCTGCCAGCACGCCCCGCTGTTGGCGTGTCAACGCAGCCAGACGATCCAGCAATCGTTTGGGCAGCTCTAGCTCCCTTGCTAGCCGGCCAAGCCAGAATGCGTCTCTCTCGTGATGCGGGTAAAACATACCCGCAGAAGCACGAACGGAACCTGACTGAAGCACTCCCCTCGCTGCCCGCGGCCGTGAGAATTTTCGGTAAGGACGGTACCTGCGCGGCGATCTTTCTCGACTTTGACTCCTCAGTAGCCGGACTCGATTGGGTACAGGCTGACGTCCGCGCGGTCCAGTCCTGGCTGTACTCGGTCGGGGCCCGCTGGATTGAGGACTACTCCCCCAACGGCGGTCGCCACGTCTATGTCCCGCTCGCACGGCGGGTCACCTTTTCAGAAGCGCGTGACCTGGTCGAGGCGCTGGGTACCCGGTACCGGAGCCTGGACAAGACCCCACACCAGAACTTGCTCCACGGCTGCATGCGAACTCCCGGCTCACCGCACAAGCGGGGCGGCCACCAGAAACTAGCGATGAGCCTGTCCATGGCCTACGACATTGCCCGCAGGCCCAACAGCGCCGCCGTCTGGGCGGCCATGACCAACGACTTGGCCGCCGAGATCAAGGCCGTCAGGGCACTGCGGCTAGAGGAGACTTTCACTCCGGCTACCTCTGATGTTCCCGTGGTTGAGCAGCCGGTGGGGCGCATGTCCCGCGCCATGCAGGTGCTCGCCCAGACCGGCATATACGACACCACCCGGTACGCCTCTGACTCCGAGGCCCGCCAGGCGGTCATCCTCAGTGCCGCGGCCGCCGGCTTGGAGCTGGTGGATGTGGAGCGCCGGATGCTGCAGGGAACCTGGCCTGGACTGGCCTCCTTCTACGCCCGCTATGCAGCCCGCCACCGCTTCCCGTCACTGCGCCGAGACTGGATGAGCGCCGTCAGCTTCTTGAGCAAAAAGACGGCCCAAACCGACCCGAATGATAATGTCCGCAGATCCCCCACAAGCCACCCAAATACACAGCCGGCAGAGGTAAAGGGGATCCATCCAATCTCAAATCCCGATGCAGAGCATCGGTTTATTCGGACCTGGCGAAACGCCTTGCGTATCAGAGAGGTGAACTACCAACAATCCAGGACTGGAATGGCGCGGCGGATGGTTCTTAGGGCATTAGGGGAGGCAGCGCACATGACGGCATCTCGGTTCATCGAATTCGGCGTGCGGTCCATTGCTGTGGCCACGGGTCTCGACCACACCACTGTTGGTCTGCACTTGAGGCAGCTACGTGCGGAGAAGGACCCTCTGGTCACCCTCGTTGAAGAAGCTAGGGGAACCAAAGGTGATCTCTACATGCTGGCCATCCCCGAAGAACTGAAAAGTGTTGCTGAGGACGCTACTTGGCAGAAAGGGAAAATCCACGCACTGCGACCTGTCTTCCGGGAACTGGGGCTGCCGGCCGCGTTCGTCTACGAGGCGCTGGAGCACTCCCCCGGGATGCCGACCGCCGAGATTGTCCGGATCACCCGGCTGTCTCGTTCCGCCGTCCATGAAGCCCTGGAAGTCCTCGCCGGCTGGAACCTGGTTGTCCGCAGTCCCAGCCGGGCGTGGTCAATCGTGGCTGGGACATCACTCAGACAGCTCGCTGAACAATTCGGGGTCCTCGAGGCGGTTGCCGTCCAGTTGCGCCGCTATCGCAACGATCGGATCATCTGGCGGGAATGGCTCGCCAGGAACGTCGCTACCGTCCCGGAGCTGCTCTCCCCCGACGAAGATTACCCCTGGGAGATGTTCGAGGGGCCGCCCGATGAATGGTCACTGTCCGACATAGCCTTCAACAGAACCGGATGAGGGTCAGCGCCAGAGGCGTGTCAGTGTGTGCCCATTATCCGGGCTTGTACACGTTGCGGGTGGATGCGGCCGACCGCCGCATCCACCCGCAGATAATGTTCGCACTCTCCGTTTTCGTGCCATAAGTTATGCCATAAGCACTACGGGAAGCCGGGCCATGCTTGTCTCAAAGAGGTCCAGCATCACTCCCCCGCAGTCTGTCCCGCTTGGATATGAAGCTTGAGGACGGTCGAGACGAGCGCGCTGCGTGACGGTGCGTCGAACTCCCTGACCTTCTCATCCAGCCAGGCAACCTGCAGCCCGTCGAGGCGCAGCTGGATCTGAATGCCGGCCTCTCCCCGTTTCCGCGGTGCACGACGGGGCATGCCGGAGCTGGTCAGCGTGGTCTCAGGACTGAACTCCTGGGCGATCTGCTTGTCGTCGACGGCTTCGAAGGCGTCAATTAACAGGTCCGCGTACGTGGTCCGCTCCTGATACACGGCATCTTTGACTTGGGCCAGGAGCGCCGGCGGCAGGTACACCCCAACGTTACGCAGCGCCCCGGGAACCAGTTCGGAGGCTTTCGTCGCGTTAGCTGCCTTCTTGGAAGCAGGCTGCTGCCGCGTAGTGGTCTTTGGGGCCTTGACGGATGTAGGCGCGGGCTCCTCCTGCTCTCCTGCCTCCTCGAGAGAGGCCTCCTCAACAGGTGCTTGCTCAGTGGCGTGCTTGTCTGCCTGCGGCTGCTCAGTAGGTGCCTGCGTGTCAGCGGGAACGGGCCCTGCTGCTGGCAGCACCAGGGTCCGTTCCCGGGCCGGTGCCTCCCCGGACTCTCTGGTTTCGGGTTCCGGCGCGGGGGCAGCCCTCCCCCGTTTCGGAGCCAGCAACCCTTGCAGTGCTGCACCACGGGCAGGCGCTACAGGGGCGAAGGCCCCAGCAAGGCTCTGTCGGCCGCTCATGCGTGGTTCCCGCTTTCGATCTCATTCAGTCGCGCGAGGATCTCACCGGTCAGCTGCTCGTACTCTTCAGCCAGTCCCCCGGCATTGCGCGAGAAGAAACCGTCCACCGGCTTCTCCCCCGCCCGGAGCGCCTTCAGGCGGTTTTTCTGACCGTCGGTAACGGCACCTTCAAGTTCGTGGAAGAGCAGGCCCTTACGGCGGGCGTCGGCGCTTGCGCTCTCCAGGTTCCTAATGCGGGTTTCGAAGACCGGGGCGACGGTGCCGAGCATTTGTTCCAAGGTGTCTCGGACGCTGCGTTCCAAGCGCAAGGAGCGCGGTCCGACACCGAATAGGACGATGCCCGCCAACTGCAGGGACGGGTTTCGGTCACGTACCGCCATGAAGCGGCGTGCTATGCGTTCGACACCGTCGATGCTCGCATCATCTGAACGGGTAGGAATGACAACGGCGCTGGAGATGGCGAAGGCGCCTTCTACGAGGATCCGCTCCCCCGGCGGGGTGTCGATCAGGATCAAGTCGTAATCGTCGGCCAGCGGGGCCAGGACGGCGTAGAGCATGTCGCCGAAGTCGCCGGCATCGGAGCGGCTGGAGCGCGACACCATGAGGCCCTGGATGTCTTCGAGGTCCTGGCCACCGGGGATGACGTCAAGGTTTTCCCGCACGTCGCGCAGGATCATCGGCGTTGTGCCGGCAATGAGAGCCTGGAAGAATTCCCTGCCCGTCTGCCGCTCGTATCCGAGGTCGCGGGCCAGGTCGCCCTGCGGGTCAAGGTCGATCAGCAATACGCGGGAGCCGGCCAGCGCTACGTACCCGCCAACGTTGGCTGCAGTGGTCGTTTTGCCTACTCCGCCCTTGCCGTTCGCCAGAGAGACGACACGGTCAATGGCCCGTGTCGCTTGGGATTTGGGGGGTACGGGGGTTTGCAGTGATCGTGCCATCGGTCGGCGACTCTCCTACTTGCTGGGTTGCATGTTGTCCTGCTGTCAACGCTATGTGCGCTCCTCTGGGAATGTTGGTAGTGACACGCATATGAGGAATAACAGTGTGCAAAGCAGGGTCATACATTGGGGTTTCCGTTATGGGCATCGCTGGGCCTCATGCCTGCTCCCCCACACGGAATCACGTGGGATGAGCAATTGGCCCTTTAGCGTTGCCGTACATTGGGCTTGTTGCGGCTAACCCTGTGCTGAGTCTTATTGTGCAAACAATTGTTTGCCCCGTGTCGTATCCCCCCTGTTTTCCCACTTATCGGCCCGTTGAGCGTTGGGCGTGGCGATCTATTACGGTTCTTATTGTTTGTTTAGCCGGCCGCTAGGCGTCGTCTATCACGGGTCGTGCGGCTGGTCCTCCAACGAGTCGCCCAGTGAGTCGTATAGGAGAACAACAAATAGGAGTTATGGCATACCTTATGGTACGAACAATGGTTGACCGCACAATGGGACCGTATAGTCTGGCTCAACAAGTAGCGGGCTGCACTACGGCCTGCAAACCATGCTAATTGGGCCCCCGCGCAGAGGCCGCCGACGGCCGGGGACACAGTGGCGCTGTAAATCGATGTTGGCGCTAGGGGAGAAGATGGGGGAAGCACCCCCAGCCAAGGGCCCGGCTTGCCGGTAGGGCCTGAACCAGCCCTTTCGGTGGCAGCGGGAACAACGTGGTTCGGATGCACGTCTGGCCCAACTCGATCCGGACTTTGGCGGATGCCGACACGGAGGTTTTGCAGTTCCTCCAGCCTGTGCTGCCAGCGTGGCCGCGTCGTCGGCCTTTCGCATTGAGGGCTTGTCCCATCCGGGGTCGACTGCCAGGGCCTCACAGTAGATGGGGGAGAGGGGCCCTGGCATATCCAATACTCCCCAAAGCGACTCCCATAGCTCATCAAAGGCCACTTTCCCTTTGGCTGAGAATAGATCAGTTGAGACGCATTGTTGAGACGACGCACGGTTTGCTGGAACCGCTGGAACCGCTGGAATGCAGAGCTCCGGAAACAGTTGACGATGAGCTCGCCCGGATCTGATTATGGGGGAGCGGTGGGTCTTTATTGACTGGGATGCAGCTGGGCCGAGCACACGTCTTTGGGACCTGGCATATGCTGCACAGTCCTTCGGCCTGCTCTTTGATGACGAGCCTGTAGCAGAAGCTGCGTTGCGATTGCGGGCAGTGGTGGACGGCTACGGAGCTGATACCGCGCTCAGGAAGGCTTTGCCCGAAGCCCTGATCGAACGAACGGCTGCCATGCACGACCTTTTGGAAACGTCACATAAGACGGGATTCCAACCCTGGGCCGACATGTATCTCAATGGCCATGGGGCGGTTTCCAACGAACGTCGCAACACCTACTGAAAGTGGTGTTGATTCATGCGTAGTTCGACGCGCCGATCGAGGAAAATGGGCCCTCCGGGCTTGGTTGAGAAGAGGCCCTTGTATGTTCAGCTCATGAAAGAAGGGCACTCCAACCGGGCAGCATGCAGGATTCTGGGGATCAACCAGAACACGGGCCATCGTTGGTTGCATGGACGCAACGGGGTGGAGGGCTTGGTCCAGCAAGGCTTGGATCCGAGGCCTCGTAAGGCGGTTCCTGCGGCAGCTGTGTCCAGTCGCTATTTGTCAGAGGACGAACGCATCTACATCGCCGACCGCCTACTGGTTCGGGCAAGTCTTCGATCCATCGCTCGTGATCTTGGGCGGTCACCGTCCACAATCAGCAGGGAGTTGACTCGGAATCGTTCCGACAAGCGTCGTTATCATCCGTTCCGCGCCCAGAAAATGGCGCAGAAGAGAAGGCCGAGGCCAAGGCAGGCCAAACTCGTCGGCGATGACGAGTTGCGGCACTACGTCGTAGAGTGCCTGTCGAAGCGGTGGAGTCCTCAGCAGGTCTGTCGGGCCTTAAAGGCAAGGTTTCCGGGAGAAAAGCATCGGCATTTGGCGCATGAAACGGTCTACCGTGCCCTTTACCATCTGAGCATCCGCCCCGTTCCAGCCGGGTCAGCCCGGCTGCTTCGATCGGGTAAATTCAGCCGGCGGCCGCGGTCCAGGACCAAGGTGAAGCCACGCCACTACATGGCTAATGCTCTGAAGATCGGGGACCGCCCAGCCCACATAACTACCAGGGAAGAAGCAGGCCATTGGGAAGGCGACCTCATCATGGGGAAAGGGAACAAATCAGCGATCGTGACGTTGGTGGAGCGCTCCTCCAGGCTCCTCCTCGCCTTCGCGCTCCGCCCAGGCAACAGGTCCGATAACATGCGTGACCATCATTGAGGCGTTGGGGGTCCTGCCGGCCACGCTGCGGAGGACCTTGACGTGGGACCGTGGCTCCGAGATGGCCAAACACGCCGAAGTCACCGCGGCGCTAGGAACGCTCGTGTACTTTTGCGACCCGGCCAGCCCTTGGCAACGTGCATCGAACGAGAACGCCAACGGACTGCTAGAACAAGCTGAGGTCCGCTTCGCCGCTGATGAAATCAACGGACGGCCACGGGCCGTCCTCAACTGGGATAGCGCTGCCGCGCGCTTTGCTTCCCTAACCATTGCTGCGCTTTCGACCAAGGCCGTTTCCAAAGGCATTGGAAAAACGACTCGGCTGCCCACAGCCGGGGACAATTCAATAAGGTTTCCCACCGCTACGGCGACCAAGGAGCTACCCCAGCGGCTCCCAATTCCAGCCGTGGAAAACCCAATTGACCCCAACCATGGACAGTAGAAGTGGGTTCCTTGCACACAGTCGCGTTCAAGGAACCCTTTACGAGACGCCGCGAAGGCGGAGCGGGACTCGGTGCAGCATAGGCCCGGTCGAGCTGTACCTGAAGTTGTTCTGGCTTGGGCTGATGCCCAGCTCTTTTGAGCTGGGCATCGTCCTGTAAGCGCTTAGAAGTTATTTTTCGGCTGGTACGGTTGCCCGTATTGATCGTAGGCGGACCCCTTTTCATCAACCACGAAGTCCTCAATGACTTTGCCCGAGGCGGTATCGATGATGACTATTGAGTTTGCTGGCCAGTTAGGGTCAGGGACAACGTCGAAGTTTACGTCTGAAGGCAGAGTAGGCAGCCCTGCATCGTTCCTGGCCCTGTTGGAGGCATCGACGATTTTGCCGGTCCGGGTGTTCACGGCCACCGTTTCCTGGGGTAGGCCTTCTGTGTTTCCGGACGCGGGTGTTGAGTTCCACCACCCTTCGTATCCCGCAATGGTCATGGCCTCTGGTCGCGGGTATTCCGTTTTCGGTTGGACGGCTTGGACACCGACGACAGCGCCGGCGGCGAGGACGGCGGCCAAGCCGCTCATCACGAGTAATACCTTCATGTTTTTCCCCCTTGTTAGCTGTGACAGCAGGAAGCTGCCACGATTTATTGCTTCGTAGAACCTGGCAGTTATGGATGAACAAAGGGCCCCAAACAACAAAGATGATGTGGAAATCCCCAGCCCAGGTCCGTCCCGAAGATCTGCGCGCCACTGCTCCTCACGGACAGCTTTGAACTGGGAAGGAGTTAATGCCACACAGAGTGCGAGAACCTTGTCGGCCGAGCTCATGCGCCGCACCACTGGGTATCACGCAGTGCAGGCGACGGCCGCGAAGCCGGAGACGGTACTTTAGCTTGCTGTGCCTTAACGTATGCCAGCGCTACGGGTCGGGCTTCCGAAACCAAGCGGTAGTAACGACGTCGAGGTCCCTTGCGGACCTCCGCTGTGTCCCATTCGCCTTGAATCCACCCTGCTGACTCAAGCCGATCAAGAATGGGATAGACGGTGCCCGGCTTCTTCCCGGCATCCTTAACGATCTGCAGCCCCCATACTCGTTCTGCAGATAGCAAAGATTCCAAGACCAACGCAGTGGCCGGCGTGACTCGCCCTAAGTTCTCCATGGCATAAATCTAGCTATATAGATTTAGAAGTCAAGGTGAGAGTTGGATTCGTTGCTAAGGCACTGCCGACTAGGAGTCTTCTTGTTAGAAGAGCGCTGTGCCTCGAACGCTACAAATTGCGCCACGTCAGTACTCAGCGCTGACCGGGTTTCTGGCTGCGCTCAGGTTGCACCCAATATCTAATTTTCGGTGCTCCACGGTAAGGCATCCAGGCACCGAAGACGGATTCAGTTACATTCGCATAGAGCCTGTTGCGACGTTGGTGAGAAACCGCCTGGCGAGCACTGGCGTGCAGCTGCTGCTTACGTCCTTCGTAACCAGCCAGCGTGGGAAAAAGCTCTCGCTTAGAAAGAACGATTCGAGTCCCGGGTTGTAACCCGGGACTCTTGGGCTTGGCGGTTGCTGTTTGTCGCCGTAGTGCAGCCCACAAGAGGATCCTCCACCGGACGCCTCAGTCGTAGAACGGCTGATTCCAAACTCTTTCAGTCGCCCAGGAGCCTGCGTTCGTGAGCGAACGCAATCAGTTGCAGTCTGGTGCGGAGGGCCAGTTTGTCCAGAACGCTTCGTAAGTGTGTCTTCACTGTGGCATCGAAAACGAACAAGGCTCCGGCTATGTCCCTGTTGCTGAGTCCCTTGGCGGCCAGGAGAAACACATCCCGTTCACGGACCGAGAGGACGTCCAGAACCGATAGATCCGGCCCCACGCTCGGACCGCGGCTAGCCGCGTGCTCGAACAGTGAGTGTACCGATCCTGAGTATCCGGAATGAACGGTCCTGATTGCCGCAAGCAGGAATTCGGGTTCGGCGCTTTTGAGCAGGTAACCACTCGCCCCGGCCTGGACGGCATCCAGAACGGCGTAATCGCGGTTAAAGGTAGTAAGCGCGATTATTCGAGGCCTGTCAGAGTTACACGCGTCCGCGTCGCTGATGATTTGGCGGGTGGCGGCAACTCCGTCCATGACAGGCATGCGTAGGTCCATGAGCATCACATCCGGACGGCTTTCGGCTGCCAGTGCCACTGCCTGTTCCCCGTCCGCGGCCTGGCCAGCGAACTGCATGTCTTGTTGGCTCTGGATGAGCATGCGGATACCGGCCAGGAACAGCGGCTGGTCATCGACCAAGGCTTCGCTGATACGAGCCCCGGTTTCAGTCATTACGATCGGCGTTTCCGGTCGCCACTTGAAGGACGTTATGCGTCACAGGGTGCTCTTGGACAGTGTTTTCGCTGGCGGGATCGTCAACGTCTGCCAGGTAAGGGATGAATGCGGTCATACGAAACTGTTCGCCATCCGGTCCTGCAGTCAGCCATCCGCCGGCTAAATGTGCACGCTCCCGCATGCCGGGAAGACCGCGCCCAAGACGCTGCGGACCTGCGGCCGCTAGTTGACCATGTTTGCCGGAGGCCAATTCCGAGGCCACATGGACCGTAAGTCCAGGCCCGCTCCAGTCGAAGTGCACACGGGCTGCCGCGCCCCGCCCACCGTGCTTAAGAGCATTCGTGAGGCATTCCTGCACAATGCGGAAAACCGCCACCTGCTGTCCACCCGAAAGCTCCATGCGGGTTCCGGATTCACTGGTCTGAATTTTTAGACTGCCACGTTGAAGCCCTTCAACAAGCCCCTCAATATCGCTGAACTGTGGCTGAGGGACGGCCATACCGTTACCCCGGACCCCTTCGATTACACGTTGGGCGTCCACCAACGCAGTCCTCGCGGACCCTGCAATATTTTCCAAGGCACCCAGGACCGCCTTCGGCTGATCCTTACTCAAATACCGGCTGCCGTCTGCCTGCGCCGCGATAACAGCCAGAGAATGGGCAAGGACGTCATGAAGATCCCGCCCGGCATGAAACGCCACGTCTGTGTTGACGTACTCACAGTTATTGGCCTCGGCTGCGGAATCGAGCGGGAATTTGCTTGCCTGCGGTTGCTAACCGCCGATTTCGATCGTCTTAGATACCTTGAACTTGGTGCTGCCTGGTCCAAGACCTTCGACGTGGAGGTCCTGCAGCGCTTCGGCATCGGTGAGTGTGTGGCCATCGGCTGCTGCCAACAGTTGGATTTGAGCGGCGCCCATAGCCAGGGCTTTTCCGTCTTCAGGTGCTGTCGGGGATTCTGTATCAACTTCGACTTCGTATCGTTTTTCCATACGGCGATTGTTCACCCCTTAGGGTGTCATTCGCAATGAGTGGGCGTGAGGCGACCCGGGGTAGGAAGTATTCGAATGCGTGAGCGTTAAGTTTCATTGGTTGTCCTTTAGCGCCTGTGGGGTGAAGCCGTTGTACAGCGCCGCTCTGATGATCACGCTGAGGATGACCAGGTCGTAGGCCACCCACGCCACGTTTACCAGGGTGCCAGCGGGGGCGCCGACGCCGGTGAACATGCGGGTCAGTCCGGTGATGGCGGCGATTACCAGCGCGGCGATGGCAATCAGCTGGGGCCGGATCAGGGCCCAGGGCGGTCCGCCGTTTTGCCGGGTTTTCGGGGTGATTGCGAAGCTGAGGCTTTGCCCGAACAGGACATTGCGCGCCGCACTTGTGCAGGCTTTGATCCATACGGGGAAGAGGGCGAGGCTGTATTGCTGTCCGCGCCAGGTTTTCCGGCCCCGGGCGGCGACAAAGAACAGGAACTGGTTCACTACCAGGAACGGGATCAGGCGGGCGAAGAAGTCGACGCTGAACGCGGCCACGGGCAGCACTCCGAAGCACAGGAACAGGATGGGGGCGATGAGGTAGACGACGGCCGCGAACCCTGAGAGGTAGCTCCACATCGTGGAGAAGTACATCAGGCGCTGCCCTGCACTGAGTCCCTTTTGCAGCAGCGGGTTCTCCCGCATGAACACCTGCATGGTGCCCTGGGCCCAGCGCAGCCGCTGGGTGATCATCGTTCGAAGATCTTCAGGGGCGAGGCCCTTGGCCAGGATTTCGTGGTGATAGACGCTTTCCCAGCCCTGGGCGTGCAGGCGCATACAGGTGGCCATGTCCTCGGTGACGGAGTTGGTGGCCATCGGCATGATCGGGATGGCCTAATCTGAACGGTCCACGTCCATGGCGCGGACCATCCTGCGGACGGGGCCGATGGCGCCGATGGGTGACCAGTCGCGCCTGGCCAGACGGTCCACCACGTCATCGCGGTTGAATCCTTTTGTGGGGGAGGGCGTGCCGCTGAGCCGCTGGATTTCCTCCAGGTCCGCCTGGATGGCGGCAAGGTCCGCGGTCACGATGGTTCGTGCGGCCGCATCGACTTTTCGTTGGAAGTCGTAGGTGACGGTCCCGACCGGTGTGTTCCCGCGTAGCTCTTTGCGGGCCGAGCGTACGGCCCGGCCAACGGCGGCCAGGGCGCGGGTTACATGCACGCCTGATGCGGCATGTTCGGCGCGGGCCCGGGCAATGACCCTGTCTCCGGCCTTGAGGGTCTGTCCAACAGTGGTCCGGACACCGTGGACGTACCAGGTGATCCCGACCTGCATGAGCGCCTCTCGCCTGATCAGGGCGTTGGAGCCGCAGAAGAAGGCCGCGTTCCAGCCGTCCTTGCCCTGCTGGATCGGGCCATAAAACAACGGCGCCTGGCTCCCCAGGATGTCCGTGTCATCGACGTTGTAGAACCATTGCGGAGTCTGTACCAGTGCGACTTTTTCGTTCGTGAAGTGGCCCAGCATGCGGTCCAGGATTACCGGTTCCGGGATCTGGTCCGCGTCCAGGATCAAAAGGAATTCGCCCTGGGTGGCGGCAAGGGCGTTATTGAGGTTTCCGGCCTTTGCGTGCCGTGGCCGGTTGTCCCATTCCGGGGAACGGGTGATGTAGCCGATGCCGGCTTCTGCGGCGGCCTGCTGCATGGCGGGCCGGCCGCCGTCATCAAGGATCCAGGTGTTGTGCGGGTACCTGATGCCCAGGGCGGCGACGGCCGTCGTCATGACCAGGTCGATGGGTTCGTTGTAGGTGGTGATGAATACGTCCACGCTGAGGTCCTCGGGCGGTGCCGGGGGTGTTTCTCGTTCCCGAAGCCGCCACATGGTGAGACCGAAGAGGAAGCAATCGATGAGGCTGTAGGTTTCGACCAGAACGAGCGGGACGCCGATCCAGGCACTTGGCCAGTTCACCGAGAACAGCCATCGCCAGGTTATGTAGTTCACGCCCAGGATGATTGTCAGGGTGGTCAGGACCCGGACAAGGAGTTGGTGATTGAAGAAGCGTCCCACTCAAACCTCAGCTTCGGTTCGCCGGACCGCATCCCCTGAGAGTTTCCAAGGGATGCGGCCCGACTGATGGTTAGAGTTAGGAGTTTCTGGCGGCCAGGGCGGTCTTGAGGGCGTTTGTTGAGCTGGTGGAGCTGTTGATCCGCCAGTCGACTTCCTTGTTGTGGTGGAACCAGACGAAGCCGGTGACGTCGGACTGGGCTGCCAGGTAGGAGACCAGGTCGGTGTTCCAGCTGGCCTTTGACCCTCCGGCTTCGGCCGAGGCGGTTTCGGAGATGATGATCGGCTTGCCCGGCGCGAGGCTGCGGAGCGCGCTGAGGCCTTCACCAAAGAGTGCCGAGGGTGAGGCCCAGGAACTCCAT
The DNA here is from genome assembly GCF_005796225.1 of Pseudarthrobacter sp. NamE5. Classification (GTDB taxonomy): domain Bacteria; phylum Actinomycetota; class Actinomycetes; order Actinomycetales; family Micrococcaceae; genus Arthrobacter. Next base: position 124,201 of record NZ_CM016730.1, on the reverse strand, counting down.
GACTGCGATGTGCCCCAGTTGTAGCCGTCCAGGGCCACGACGTCGACGTAGCCGGCGCCGGGGTAGAGCCCGGCCAGCGCAGTGGAACCCCAGTACGGGACATTCGGTGCCCAGACCCACTGAACGTTTGAAGCTCCGGTGGAGGCCACAACATCGTGGACGTGGCGCCAGGCCGCGACGTAGTCGCCGGTGCCGTTTCCGTTGGCAGCCTCAGCCCAGGGGTACCAGTTGCCGTTCATTTCATGGGCGAACCTGAGCATCACCGGCTTGCCCCAGGAAGCCAGTGACGTGCCCCATTGCCGGATGTAGCTGTCGTAGTCTCCGGCCGTAATGCGGTCCAGGGCGTAGGCGGGCTGGTTGGCGCCGTTCCCGCTCCACAGCCACGGCTCCCAAGTGATCAGGCTCGTCGCCCCGCGGGCGTGGACGGCGTTCAGGTCCGCGATGGGTGCGGCCTGGCTGAAGTCCTTGAAGGACAACACGATCGAGGGGCTTTCATTGACCAGGGTGGCCACGGCATCCAGTTCGCTTGAGGCCAGCGGGCCGCCGGGGGTGGAAACGCCGAAGCGAAGGGTGTCGGAGCTCTTCGGCGGCAATGTCGTTGTGGTTGTCGTCCCGGTTCGGGCGGCCATGGTCACGGGCGTATCACCGGCGGCTGTGGCCTGCTGGCCGGCCTTGAGGGAAGCCGGGCTATAGGTCACGGTGTAATCCGCGGACGCGGAGCGCTTTCCGGCCGTGGCCGTGACAGTGACCGTTGCGGAGGAGGTGGCCGGGATAGTGACGGCAGCCGTGAAGGAGCCGGTGGCTTCGGTGGTGAATGGAACGGTCGATGATCCGGCTGTCACCGTTCCCGATGTGTGGCGGGCGAAGCCGGAACCGGTCACCGTGACCGATGCGCCCGCTGGTCCGCTGGAGGTGCTGAGCGTGACAGCGGGGCGCCCGGCGGCCTCGGCGGGCACGCCGATACCGAGCAACACGGCCAGCGACATAACAAGACCGGACACGACCAGCCTGACTAAACGATTCTTTTGCACAGCACTCCCCAGCATCAATGGAAACTTTGGGCCCTCATACAGGGCTGACTAGTGTGGCCCCGGACAACCCGCTGAGAGGTGCTCAACCGCAGGCCACCGAGACCTCGTATGCCCAATTCATCCACACATGTGCAAGCACTAACGCGAAGTGCAGGAAAGGGGCCACCAGACAATGGTGGCAAAGGGCTTGGCCCGCGGACGGAAAAAAGCGGAATCCTCGGCAGATCCTGTGCAGATCCTGTGGCTTCCCCCGGGCCGCGTAGCTGCGGCGTCTCCGTCCGCTGTCAGAGCCCACGCCGCCCTCTTCCTGCCACCAGGAAAACCGGCATTCTGGATCTCCAGGGTTGTTGCGCTGTTCCCTGGCGAAGCTGAGCGGCTAGGAGGGTAAAGGTTCCCTGCGAATGGCGAGGACGGTGACGTCGTCGGGGTTGCTGTTTTCGGTGGCCTTGGCCGTGACGAAGTCCACGACGTCCCTTGCTGATGAGGCGGAGAGGGCCAGTTGCGCGACGTCGCTGATCGCGGCCAGGGTGCCGTCGTACAGGTCCAGAATCCCATCGCTGAAGCTGACGATCATGTCTCCGGGGTTGAGCAGGATTTCGTGGGACTCCCATTGGGTATCCGGCATCAGGCCTACTGGAAGGTCTCTGGAGGCGAGGCGTTCCCAGGTACGGTTCGCGCGGATCAGGAGGGTTAGGCCGTGTCCGGCGTCGGCGAACAGTACCCGGCCGTCCTCGGCGCGGAGCCTTGCATGGAACAGGGTCGCGAAGGATGAAGCCTGGTCCAGGTCGGTGGCGAAGCAATCGGCGGTGAGGGCCACTGCGCTGACCGGGTCGCGGCTGTTTTTTGCGCTGCGGATGACGGCTCTGGTGGTTGCTGCGATCATTCCGGCTCCGGCGCCTTTGCCCATCACGTCACCTAAGGTGAAGGCCAGGCCCCCGTCGATGAGGTACCAGTCGAAGAAGTCGCCACCGACGGCTTTGGAAGGAAGGCACGCCCCTGCGGTCTCATATCCGGGCAGGGGAGCGGCACCCCGGGGCAGGAGGAAGCGTTGGATCTGCGCTGCCCGGCTGAGTTCCTCTGTCGCGGTCGCGGCCTGCTCCCGGGCGGCGGTAAGCTTCTGGCGGGCCCTGCGGGCGAGTTCGTTCACGACTGCGGCGGCCAGGGCGAAGATCAGCATGCTGTACAGGCCCCGCAAGAGCTCGTTCGGGTTATTACCGATTGTTGAACCCAGCGCGAATGGAACGAGGATGGCGGTCGCTGCTCCTGCCACCGCGTAGCCCACATAGCGCCGCCCGTTCATGGAGGCGAACCAGAGCACGGGCAGGAGAACCAGGGAGGCGTAGATGGACTGGCTTTCCCCGGTACCGTGGCGCAGGGCGCCGGCGGCAAGGAAGTCCAGCGCCGGTACGATGCTGGCGAAACGGGCAAGTGCTGGCCGTGTGAAAAAGGCCGCCAGCACCGTTGCCACTGTGACCAGCACCGCGCCCGCCGTCAGAGCCGGCCAACTGCTGACAGTCAGCGTGCTGATCCAGGCGCTCATTACTGCCGCCAGCACAAACAGAACGAAAATCGGGACCTGTTTAAGGGCCGGTGAGAGTTCATCCAGTCCTGCCAGTTTTTCCATGGGACTGGGCATCATCGCTGTGTCATCTCTCCTTTAGCTGCCATCGCGTGCAACTGCCCGCGAACCGGGCCTTCTGACCCGGATCGGAAGCGTACCGGGACCCGGCCCGCGGTGCGCCGGGCACGACTGAAGTCCCCTGCGATCCTACCCATGCACGAAGAGTCTGCGCTGGTCGAAGGGTGCCAACGGCCTCGGCAGCTGGACACAGACGGGATGCGAAACCCGGACTCAGCTTTGTGACGATGTCCTGGACAGCACCCAGATGTTGGTGCCGTCCTGCCGTTCGAAGCTGACGGTGGTGACCAGCGCCTGGATCAGCGCCAGGCCACGGCCTGATTCGGCGTCCTCGCCGGGTGTTGCCGGTTCCATGGGCCCGAACGGGGGCTTGGCGTGATAGGCGCTGACCCGGCCCTGCAGCAGCGCCGGCCGGACGGTGATGTCCACGCCCAACTCCACCGGCTCCTGCCCGGCCGGTTCGGCACGCTGGACGATGTTGGACGCGGACTCGATCACCGCGGTCGTAAAGGTCATCTGGTCCATGTCCTGCACAAACGGCACGTCCAGCCAAAGGCTCTCGAGATCATCGTTGATGGCTTCGATGGCGTCTTCGCCAGCCAGTCCCCGGAAACCGCGCGAGGCAATTACCTTAGTCATTGCTGAACGCCTCCTCTGCGGTGGGGTAGGCCGTCAGCACCTTGTCCATGCTGGTCAGCTGCAGGACCATCTTCACCTGGGGTTGAACTGCCGCGATGCGGAGGTCGCCCCCCGCCTGCCGGGCCGCCTTGAGGCAACCGATGAGCGCCCCGAGACCGGAGGAGTCCATGAAGGCGGTCTTTCCCAGGTCGACAACTATCCGGGTGGAACCGCCAGCGATAACACCGCCGACGAACTCGCGCAGCTTGGCAGCGGCTACCATATTGAGCCGCCCGTCCGCTTTGACTTCCGCGTACGAATCCTTGATCCCATAGCTAAACTCCATTACTACCCTTCTCTGTCACTGCAGGTTCCGCGCCCAGTTCGTAGCCCTGGTAGAGCACGGCGCGGATAAGAAACCTTCACCGTACGTAGGCGAGGGTTCACTTTTGAAACTGGTTTCTGCTTTGTCATGCCGTGCCGAGTTCTGGCTGACGCCCAAGCACGACAAGTCCCGGTTCCCCGTTCGGCGCTGAAGGACAGTGGTCCAAATACTTCCCACGGGGAAGGTCAAAACCGCGTTCATTATGACCAACTTGGTGACGCTCATCGGCGCCGTCCATCCACCCCTAGCGTCCCTGGAGCCCCTCGGGGACGCTAGCCTGATGATCGGGACGATACCTCATGTGGGTGCAGGAACTGGGTATCTACGGCAGATCCTGCGCACCTCACCTTGAACACGTCCAAATGGGAGATGCTTCAATGAACTCAACTTGGCAATCCTTCAGACACCGAGCGATGAAGGCAGATCGCTTCGACCAAGCTGTCAGTTTGTGCTTATTCCTAGCGGCAGTGGCCATCGTGGGCGGCATGCTGGATTTCATACTGGTGTGGGATGATTTCGTGATGCCGGGATGGGCTCTTAGCGCCTCGCTGCTTGTACTTTCGCTCGGACTCGCAATCGTCGGCGCATTTGTACGCCACCCTCGGAAGGCTGCTTCAGGCGAGCAAGGGTCAAACCGCAGGGGTTCGGGATTGCGGGCGGGGCTCGCATTTTTGGTCGGCGTTTGCAGCGTAATCGGTGGGGTAGGCGATCTTGGTGCAACCTATACGGTCTTGCGCCCCCAGGGACCCGGCTTCTGCCAGGCCGCAGTGAGGGAACATTCGTTCTTGTTTGCCGGTGGCGGCGAGTTGTACGCAGTTGGGTTTGGTGGCTTTGGCATGCCTGTTAGTTCTTGGACCGCAGATGATGGCTACCAGCCTGTCGCCTCCGGCACCTATGAATTCACGTGGGACAACGAAGTCGCGCTTCTGATGGTGCACGGTAGCGTCGACCCTGTTTGGCCGACGTTGCACGACTTTAAGTGTCGTGCTGAGAGTTGAGGGCTTGTGGCTGGACCTGCCCGAGAATCCTCAGCAGCGGTCAGCATTCACGGCTGCTGCACCTAAATCTCTATGCCGAGCTGCCGGGGGAAGTCCGGCAATCCCGGTTAACCGCGTGCTGAATAATGCCTCATCACAGTTGGGTGTTCGGCTACACGAGTTCATCGTGGAGGATGCGTGCAGCGTGACCCATCGCCTGCTCGGCTGACGGTTGGATGACGGCTGGCACCCGACTGCGAGTGAGCGCAACAACGACTAGGCTATCGCCGCCTAAGTGTTCGACAACGCCCGCTTCGTGGCGGAGATGGACGAAGGAACCCGTTTTCGAGTGCCAGACCGATGTATCGGCTGAGAAATCCGGCGCGAGGCGATGTCGGAAGACGTTTGCAGCGAGCATCTCGCGCAGAGGTGCCGCCACTGCGTCGCCGACGCTTCCGTCCCAGATCTTTTGCAGAAGATCGGCAAGTCCGCGCGCAGTGCCGGCGTTTGCACGCTCGATGTCCAGTTGGGGCAGTGGAGAGGGGTGCCCCTGTCTGTCAGCGGATACGACGAGCGAGTGCACGGTAGCAGCATCGCGAGTTATGGTTTGCGTCGCGAGTGATGCGTAAAGTTCGCCGATCGGATGCCGCAAAACGACGCCGCTCGTTCCGAGGGCCCTGAGCCAATTTGTGACGTCAAGCGGGGAGACGATGCCGAAAATTGCATCCGCGGCCGTGTTGTCGCTGATCTCTATTGCAAGCCGGATGAGGTCCCCCACGGCGATTGTCACCGGGTGGGTAAAGCGGGCGATACCGGGACCACCCTGAGATCGGCTCTGGTCGTCGATGCGCACCGGCATGCTGAGATCGAGCCGACCCTGTTGCGCGGCATCGAGCGCTGCTGCCGCTAGTGGCAGCTTAGCTACGGATGCCAGGGGGAATGGCCGATCGGCATCAAGTGCGAGCTCGTGCCCCGTGCCGAGGTGACGCACGAGGAGAGATCCCGAGAGTCCCGCGGTCTCGAGCACGTGCGCTGCCCGGCGCAGGGCCCGTGCCCCCGCGCCGGCCTCGTGTGCCGGGACGGTCAAGATTGCCCCCGCATTGCGCCGCCGAGCGCCACAGCGATTTCCCGCCCAAGGATGGTACCGAAGAGCTTCCGGAAGTCTGTCGAGCCTGACTCAAGCCGATACGCACGTGCGACCCTCAATCCGCGCACCTCGAACCATTGCAAACGCCACGCAGTCGCCTGCTCCTGCGTACATAGGACCCAGTCCTCGCCTGCTAGCGCTCCAGTGAGCGCGCTGACGACGCTTGGGGACTCGTAAACCTGATGTGCTGCCAGCCCAGACTCCGCAGCGGATTCTTGTAACAGGGTCAGAAGCTGGTCGGACGCGTCCTCCGCCAGCACTGTGATACGCCAAGCTTCGTGTGGCAGCATGGCGCGGGTCGGACGCAACGCCGCAAGTGTGAGCGGTCTGGTTCGATCGGTAGCTTGGGCGAGGCCCAGCGGCACCACCCAGTCTGCCCGGGCGGTCTCGACCGGAAGGATGGCGGCATCCGCTTCCCCTAGCCGGAACCTCAAAGAACGCCGCTCCCGGTCGTTTTCTTCGATTTGGAGGTCGGTGCCCGCTCCGAGGGCGCGTAGCCGAAGGGCCGCCCACAACGCGGGATCGTGATCAGGCGGTACGAGAAGGCGGACCGTGCCGCGACGATGGGATTCTGCGGCATCGAGGAGCGCCCGTTCGGCCGTCAGAACCGCTTGAGCATGTCCGAGGATCGCCGCGCCGAAGGGCGTGAGACTTACCTGGCGCGTACTCCGCTCCAGCAGCGCTCCGCCGAGATGGACCTCCAATGCAGCAACTCGCCGACTCACTACAGGCTGGGTCGTCCGTTCATCGTGCGAGGCCGCCGAAAAACTTTGCCGATGAGCGACGGCAACGAATGCACGTGCACAACTAAGGATATCCATCTCTCAATTATGCGAAAAATACATAAAACTCTTCTTTTTTGGCTTTGAACGCATCGGGGCATTCCCTCAGACTGGCCGCATGGAACCAATTGAGACATCCGGCCCCCAAGGCCGGAATTTCGCCCCGACCCGGCGTGGAATCCTCTTGCTCGGCACAGGAGGAGTGCTCGCAACCTCATTCGTCGCGACAGGAAACAGCCCGGGATTCGCCCAGGAGAAGCTACCAGGGAAAGGGAGCACTCGTCCGCATCTCGACCGGTCAATAGCCGCCCTCGAATCGGCCAATGGCGTCACGATCGGGATCGCCGCGGGCCGACAGGGACAAACGGCCTATACATACCGAGGCGGTGACACGTTCCCGATGTGCTCTCTCTTCAAGACCCTCGCTGTTGCCCGACTCCTACGCGAACACACGTACGATGACGAGTTCTGGAAGCGCCGAATTCGGTTCCGTGATGACCAAATCGTGGAGAACTCCATAATCTGCGCTGCCGACGAGGACCGGGACATGAGCGTGGAAGAACTCGCCGAAGCTGCCTTGCGTTTCAGCGACAATACGGCTGGTAATCTCCTGCTCGAACTCATCGGAGGCCCACTGCAGATAGGCGCATATGCGCGAACTCTCGGCGCCCCCTCCACCCGTCTGGACCGCTGGGAACCGGAGCTCAACGAGGCGCTTCCCGGGGACCTCCGCGATACCAGCACGCCGTCTGATATCCACAAACTCTACGAGGCCCTCCTGCTCGGCGAAGCGCTGGGTACACTCGGGCAGGCACGCCTTCGCAGCTGGATGCTGCGAAACACCACCGCCGGCAAGCGGCTGGGAGCGGCTGTGCCACCTGGAGCTGAACTCGCCGACAAGACAGGTGCCGGCGCTTACGGAGTCGTCAATGACGCGGGCGTCGTGTGGCCGGACGGGCGTCCTCCGCTAACACTGGCCGTGATGACCAAGACCGATGATCCGGATGCGGTAAACAACAACGCCGTCCTCGCGCGCGTTGGCCAACTCGTTTTCGCGGAGCTCCTTTGATGGACGCTCGCCCAATGAGGCGTCTTGTCCTACCGACAGGTACCCATCAGACTCGCAAGCGCAGTACCCAGATTTTCCACCTCCTTGGAAATTTCCCGGTCTGGAGCTTTCCCTGGGCGAAACCCGCATCGATGAACGGACACCTCACTAATGATTCGCACCCTACGCACTTGTCGAGGACGGTGATTACTGGTCCGTACCGGCGGACCAATAATGCGAGAGTTCTCACTTCAAGCCTCGCAAATCACCAATGAGAGCTACAAACACAGAAAAGGACACCAATTGAGTTCCTCAGACCACAACCCTCATGGGCCTGATGTGGTCGTACGGCCAGATCGACGCTTCGGGATCGACGCGGTACGTGGATGGCTTGTCGGCTTTGCAGCAGGAACCCTCGGACTCGGTCCTTGGCTGATATCCGGAGCACGACTTCCACTGCAAAATCTATGGGGCGCCGACACCCTTCCCGATCAAATGCCCATCGCACTGCTGCCACTAAACCAGTACAAGCTGACGACGATTGTGGTCCTACTTGTCGTCGGCGGTGCGGCGGCTGGACTCGCTGTGCGCATGTGGGGCCCCACCCGACGTGAACTGGTAACTCGATGGGCTGCAGCCGGTGTACTCACGGTTCAGGTCGTTGCAATGATTCAGTCATTCATCGTCCTGGACGACGGCTTGATGATAGGAACGGCCGCGACCATCTATATAGTCGGATTACTCATCGGTGGAATCGCCTCCCTCGCCGTTACCCTCATTGTGCTACTTCTTATCGCTGCCAGATCGAGGACGACCACAGCTCTAGGAATCGGTTTGATTTCGGTGCCCGTCGCTTCTTGGACAGGTGAGTGGGTTGTTGGTGTCCTTGGGCAAATGAATGTTCCAGCTGGATTGCCGACCGTGACTCGATGGATTCCTGCCGTTCTCGTAGGCGGGGCGCTGGCGTGGTGCGGCTTACACTCGGTGCGGCAGGGAGTCGTCTGGCTCACGAATCTTGCTTTTCTCTGGCTGGTCCCGGCTCTTTTCACATCTATTTCCTATGTCTTTGGCACCCGCCTAAGCTTGGGCAACCCACAAGAGATGCTCATACTGAGCCGGCAGATCCTTACAGCGACTCTCGGGCCCGATGGAGGAGCAGTCCCAATAGTGCTGCTCGCCCTACTCCTAGCAGTGCTGGGAATAGGTGTCCGTTCGTGCAGTGCTCCGCGATAGATACAAAGCCGCCACTTGAAAGGATGATCCTCTGCAGCGCCCCACCGTGCAGTTGTGCGCTGAAGAATTCCGCACCGAACATCCTGTAAATGCTGCGCGCAGCATAAGCCAGGAACTGGTCCCTTATTCGGGTTGCTTAACTGGATCCCAGTCCAGGTCCTGCGTGGAGGATGCTGACCTTGCCCCCATCGGCGTTCCATCGGCCGCCGGGTTCGCGCTCAGCCTTCACCTCAATTTAGGTGATGACTACCTGCGCGCAGGTCGCATCGAGGACGCGAGAGCCCACCTCGAGCAGGCAAGGCGCAGCGCCGGACTCCTTTCCGAGAGCGGCTACGGCGCCATGATTCGCGGTGGCATCCAGCGCCTCAGTGACCGCATCGATACGGCCTGACAGACCCTCAATTCAGGTCGACCAATCGGTCGGCGGACAACCACATCCTTCCAGTAGGGGCAGCTATACGAGGCTGTCCCTACTGTCATCTCCGAGAGTGGCCGTCGCCACCAACGAATCCTTCTCCGGCTGGACCAAAACCTTCACCGACCCACGTTTGTGCGCCGCGATTGTGGACCGTCTGACCTTCGAAGGAACCATCATCAAAACGGGCGCAGACTCCTACCGGCTCGCCCATACGTGGCCCAGCAGGCGGCTAGTTAAACGTCAAGAACGAAACGATATGTTGGTGTCTCCGCTTGAACTGCGGCCTGAATTCCGGACTATTCCAATACGAGATTCTGATGTCCGTCGATTAGCTCTCGGACGATGTCGAGGTGGCCCGCATGGACGGAAGTTTCAGCGAGCACGCGAAACAGGACCTCACGCCCGTTGGACATCGGTGGTGCGTCGAACACGCTGGCTGGAGGCCACCAGCTGGGAGGGGCATCCAAATTGATTTCCGCGAGGACCTCATCACTTCGAGTGATTTCACGCTTGTAAATGGTGACGGCCTCGGCACCGGTCATCGGTCGGGAGGCCCACCCGTTGTGAAGTCCGGCGATTGCCCTGTCGTCACCACCGAGAACGGCCGATATCCAGAACATCTCGTCGTCGAAGGCCAAGTGGTTGAGTAGCTGCGTCACCGTCCAGCCTGAAGGGACTAAAGTTCGCCGCATCGCATCGTCCTCGAGGCCGTCGACTGTCCGGAGAACATGGCTTCGCTCCCTCTCGAGCTGAGCAAGCAGCAGTGCGTCGCTCATATCGCGGGCTCGTATCCGACGAGCCAGTGAAGTCCGTGACGATCAATCACTTGGCCGTCGGAAGCGCCCCAGGGCTTTGGCGAGAGTGGATCGAGCACGGACCCGTCAACGGAGAGTTTGTCGAACCATTCATGGAGGACTTTCGGTTCGGCGGTTCCCAGCAGCGAGAGCATGATGCCTTCGAGCCGGACCGTTGTTTGGCCTTCGGCTGCGTCCGATCCCGCCAGAGCAACGATGCCGTTGAGCACTCCATGAGCTACGGCTTCTGGTGGGCCGTCGCTCCTGCCGAAGTCCTCGTAGGTGTGTAGGGACAGCTCACCGCCGAAAACTTCCGCGTAAAAGTTCAATGCTTCCCGCGCCGTTCCCGGGAAAAAGACATAGATTTGGGGCCCGGCCATGCGCCCATGAGTTTTGGGCGTCATGGCGGTGCTGTCCTTAATCCGGTCGATGGTGGCACCCCATCCCGCCTGAGTGCCGCCGAGAATGAGCCTTTGCACTTCTTCAATGTCCAGATGCTCAGAGAACTGAACTGTGAGGACGAGCTCCGTTTCCTTGCCCAGCTCGTTGAGCTGCACCGTGACGACAGGGGCAGTCAATTCGTTCTCGCCGTCGAGTTCGGGCCAGCCTCCAACTGCTCCCCAGCGGAAGACGAGTCGTTCGTCGGGAACGATCTCCAAATAGATCCCTCCGGTAGGGTAGCTGAGGTCGTCATCGACGATCATCTGCTGTTTCCATGTTCCCCCGACCCGTAGGTCGACCTCAATGGGTGTGGTCGGTGTGGGCAGTTCGGGGTTGTAGAACCAAGCCAAGTGATCAGGGTCAGTCCACGCTTTGAACACCGACTGCCGAGATGCAGCAAGAATTCGGGTAAGGGTGAAGCTTCGATCCTTTGGCGGGTTATCGGTCATCATCTATCCTCCGGTTCAGTGCGAGCGTCGGGCCGTTCGGGTGTTATGGCGAGCTGAGCGTCAAGGCGATCCAGACGGATGCCCAGGAAATCGCGGTACGAGCCCATCCATTCCTCAACCTTTTGGAGCGGTGCGGGTTGAAGCCGGCAGTTCCTCCACTGGGCTGATCTGGACTTAGTGATCAGCCCGGCCTGCTCGAGCACTTTCAGGTGGCGTGATACGGAGGGCACGCTAATCGAGTGCGGAGCGGCCAATTCGGTCACCGTCGCCTCGCCCTGCTGCAGTTGCGCCAGCAGAGCACGGCGGGTGGGATCGGCCAGCGCAAGGAAGATCGTACTCAATTCATCCATTTGCGCTCTAGCCTAATTAGGCCATAACGTAAATACAAGCTTCGAAGTGCGGGCCTTCATCCTCCGTTGGGGACCTCGAACTGATCGAAGTATTGAGCGGCCGTTTCTTCGCCTAGGTAATAGTCATCCGCGTGGTCTGCCCTCCGGGCAAGAATACGTGCGAGGGCGATAGATCGGGGCGTCGCCAAGTAGATGGTCTCTGGCTCAACACCTAGAGGCTTTAAGAGGTTGCGATAGTCCTCACGCATCCTTCGGGACCAGAAGGAAAAGTCGAGGACGACATCTGCGCCAGCCTTGATGAGGGCGGCTATACGGTCCTGAAGTGATGCCTCGATCAAGCGTTGAGTCTCCGCATCCAGGGGCATAATGCGTAGCCCCATATCCCATGCGATCTCGTCGAAAGAGAGACGGACCATGCCTTCGCGCTCCAACCGACGAGCGACAGTGGACTTGCCAGCACCGGCTGGCCCACACATGAATACGGCCGGCTCATGTCTACGATCGTATGAGCAGGTTTGGCGAGTACCTACCCAGCGCCGGGTGAAGGATCGTTGTCCGTGCGTCGACCTGCGCCTCGGGTGTGCCCCTCGCCTGGGCGGCGTTTGTTGTCGGGGCGTGGCTGCTAGGGTCTGTCCAAGCCGAGCAGGGAGTTTCGATGTCGTCAGATGAATACCCGTTTCCAGTCGCAGTATCGCAATTGGGTGAGAACGACTCCCGTGAAGCGCAGAATGCCCGCGCGGTCGACTGGCTCTTGCAACAACCGGGTGGCCCAGTTGCCGTTGTAACACCGCAGCGGCAGTTCGAGGGTGAAACCCTCCAGCGGCTGGTTGGAAGCCCGGGTACGGTGCACCTCACTTGGCGCGGATTTTCCGCCGAGTCCCTTAGCCGCCGACGTGTGGTCTACGCATGGCCCGACCGGCAGCATCTCAATGCTCTGTGGGGCGTCCACGCTGACGCAATCGTCGTCATCGAGTGGGGAACTGCTGAAACAGCCACGTGGGTAGAAGATGCACAACCGCTGCGACTTGTCCCGGGACAGACCCTGCAGCCCAATGCTGGAGCGCAGGCAGTACCCAAGCCCGTCGGCGAGCTCCTACGGGAAGACGTGATCCGGATCCTCGAAAGCGTTGCGCAGTGGGCGGCCGGATACGACACCGGACTCAAGTGGAATGAAGAAGACAAGCTAAAGGCCGACATGATGAACCGCCCCGAGCGGTGGATGTCCGTCACGGTCGAGCAGGTCACCAGCAAGTGTCGCGAACTAAAGATGCGGCCGAATGACATCGAGACGATAGTCGGATTCCTGGAACGCAGGAAGCAGGGCCGGCGTTTCAATGTGCGGAGCTCCTATCGGGACTACCAGTTCTGATCAAGGTTCCATATTTGAAGCTGATTTCTCACCGAATGGTGGGAAGAGTGCGCGAAAGCTCAGCATCGTCCGCGATGCGGGCGAGGGTGCTTCGGCCGAGCTGAGCCATCCCAGGATTGGACGTCTCGTAGTACCAGACCAAACCCATAGCTTGCTCGAACGCCCATGCAGCCCCGCGTTGCCACTCGGGGAGTCCAGTCCCGAGTGCGTCGCGGAAAATTGATCGCGCTTCAACGTCGAACAGATGCCACGCAGCGATTAGGTCAAGAGCGGGATCGCTGGGTGAGAAGCCGCCGGTGTCGAGTACGCCCGAAAGGCGGCCGTCGCGCACGAGAAGGTTCGCTGGAATCAAATCACTGTGTGTCATGACGTCGGCTTGGGTCCGCGGCAGGGCCCGGAATTGTGCCCACAAAGCTCTCAGGCTGCGCACATCGAGTATTTCTCGACTCTCCCGGAAACACGTGTCCAACCAATTGTCGGAGTCAGTAAGGCGTCCGCCACGCCCAGTGCCAGTGAAACAACGGCCCCGGGTAGGTGCCGAGCGGAGCGCTCGAATAAGTTCGCCAACATCCTTCGCGAATTCTTCCGAATGAGCACAGCCGTCTGGTGTCGCAACTTCGCCGGCTAGCCATGACTGAACCGTCCACGGCAACGGGTAGTGGTGACCTGGGCGACCCATCGCGATGGGTACTGGGGCCGGGAACGGACAGACGGCCAACAACTCTCGCATCGCCGACGCTTCTCGCTGCAACTCTGCAGCCACGAGACTTGGGTCGGACGCTCGAAGCGGAAACCGCGCCGCCTGAGAAGTTCCGATCCGGTAAATTGCGTTGACCGTACCATCCGATTTGATCTGCTCAACGACCTCGTGGCTCCACTCCGGAAACTGGTCCAAGATCAGCTGCTGCACAATTTCCACGCTGATATCGAGCTCGTCGTCGTGCATCCTTCACCGGGCGCTATTTGGATAAATCCCGAGCGGTCAAGGAAGTTAGGGCTGCACTGGCTCGAGGTGACAGGCCCTTGGCCGGCCGCCGGACCAGCAAAAGTCCAACCTTCCATCGTGTTACTGCTTGAGGCGCGGGATCACTCAAGCGTTTAGAAACTGAGTGTGGATGTCCCCACGGTGCCGTCATGGTAAGTCACTTCCACCTCTACACCGTCGCTTGCGGCATTCTGCAGATCATCCCCTGGGAGCCATAGGGCGAAGTGTCCCATGGACAGGGTGGCCGTCACTTCTCCCCGAGAGGGACTCTGGTAGCTCACAGCTGTGACGTCGGACCCGGCGAAGCCTGCGGCTAGGGAGATGCTGTTGGCATCTACCGTGCCCGTCCCCAGATCCGTGGCCCTCAGCTCCCTGGGGCCAGGATTTGAGTAGGCAGTTGACTTCCCTGCTGAGCCGATCATGCCTCGTTCGAACAGGTTGGCGGAGTCATCGGTGATGCACATGCCCGAGAATCCGTCCGAAGTAGCGAGGATAACCGTCGTCCAAGCGCCTCGCCGCTCCGCGATCGCCGGTTCGGCCTTTTCGACGTCGTGTGCGTACATCCCGTTCGCCCCGCGTTTTTGGCTTTCTCGGCATCCTTCGACTGCCTTGGCACGATCTTGTTCAGTCATTCCCGAGGGCACGGCCGTCCAAGTCGCAAAAGCCGGATCACCGCCACTGAACGAGGGCAGGACCACCAGGCCTGCGGCGACGACTGCAACTGCCCCGATAAAGACAACCCGACGGCCGGCAGGGGACTTGCGGCGAGCCGAATACTCCTGAGCGGCCGTTGGGCTTTTCTCGAATACAGGAGCCGGGTCAGTGGAGAGAATGCGCTGGAGGTCGGTGCGGGCCCGCTGGGTTCCGGCTGAAACCGAGTGGTCAGCGGCGTCGAGGGATCGAAGCAGAGTATCGGTGGAGTGGTTTCTGGTCATGACATGGTCCTTCCATATACGACGGCAGGCTCCGCAGCCTGTTCGGGCAGGTGTTCAAGAAAGAGCCGGAGTGTCCGGCGCGCGCGACTGAGCCTGAGCCGATATGCCACGGGTGAAATGCCGAGCACCGATGCTGCTTCAGAGGCAGTGAGGTCCTCGAAAACCGCAAGACCGAGGGCTTCCTGGTGGACTTCGGACAGTAGTCTCCAGGCTCTGCTCAGATCCGCCCGGCTCGCTGCCAGGTCCGCGGCTGCATCTGCCTGTGAACCGGAAACCACCTCGCCCAGCCGCACGCCCAGAGCCTGGCGCCGCTGCTCGCCGCGCTGATTGTTCAGCAGGATGTTTCGCGTGATTCCGAAGATCCAAGCTCGCGCATCGCCAGCAGCCTGTGGCACGTCTTCCAATCGCCGCCAGACAACCAGGAAGGCATCAGCAGCAATGTCTTCGGCCTGATCGGCGTACCCGCGCCTTTGAACAAACCTGATGAGGTCCGGGTAAACCGCCCCGTACAAGGATTGGAAGGCCTGCTCCCGGTCGAGAACGCTTGAAAATCGACTCATGCACTGTACCTGTCCGCCATCCCGCGAAGTGTGTCACGGTTTTGCAAGGTGGCTGCTCCACCAGAAGCCTAGAGCGCTTCTCTTTTGATGTCCGTTGAGGGGTCCTCCACTAGCCACCCCGCAGTCCCATACAGCGCTCATCAAATGTCGCCACCGTTTCGGGGGTCCTGGATTCCCGTAAGACCCGCCCGAAAAACTGCCCGGTGATGGGGCCCTAAACGCTACAGCCAATAACGACCGTTTGCGACCTACCTCGGCATGCCTCCGCAAATGTCATTTTCCACACTTGCCTGCACGTCGAGGCCGTCTGTCTTCGCGGTTGTGCAGGCAGGTGTTGAGCACTGGTTTTTCCGTACTCGCCTGCACTAGGGTCGTTGTTGCTTACTACTCCTCTGCACGCCGAGGGAGGTGTCGGAGTGGATGCGGAATCGGCGCCCATTCGTGAGCGGGGCACGTTGACGATGCCGGATGTTCTCTGGGATCGGA
Organism: Pseudarthrobacter sp. NamE5; assembly: GCF_005796225.1. Lineage (GTDB taxonomy): Bacteria > Actinomycetota > Actinomycetes > Actinomycetales > Micrococcaceae > Arthrobacter. Next base: position 108,554 of record NZ_CM016730.1, on the reverse strand, counting down.
CGAAGTCGGTTTCGGTGGTGATCGGGCCCTTGGCTGCGCGCATGGTTATTGGGAGGGCAGCGGTTGATGCTGCCGCCGCGGCGTTGGGCGTATCGCGACGCCAGGTGTACGTTCTGATCAGACGCTATCGCGATGGTTCTGGGTTGCTGACGGAGCTGGCTCCTGGACGTTCCTCCGGAGGGAAGGGAACCGCACGGCTGTCAGAGGAGGTCGAGGAACTTGTCCGGGTGATGGTGCGGAAGCAGTTCCTGACTCGGCAGAAGCGGACTTTGGCGGCGGTGTATCGGGATATTGCTGCTGCGTGCCGCGCACGACAGCTTCCTGTCCCGGCCCGTAACACGGTGGAGCGGCGCATCCGGGCGTTGAATCCAGTTGAGGTAGGCCGGCGCAGGGGAGGGCCGATGCGGTGCGGCCGTTGCAGTCGGCCGGCGACGAGGTGCCGTCGGTCGGCACCATTTTGGAGCGGGTGCAGATCGACCACACCGTCATCGACATGATCGTCGTGGACGAGCGGGAGCGGCGACCGATTGGTCGGCCGTATTTGACTGTCGCGATCGATGTTTACAGTCGGTGCATCATCGGCATGGTTGTGACCCTGGAGGCGCCTTCGGCAGTGTCGGTCGGGCTATGCCTGGCGTATGCCGGGACTGACAAAAGACCATGGCTTGAAGGGCTGGGTATTGAGGCGCGGTGGCCCATGAGCGGGAAGCCGAGACTGCTTTACCTGGATAATGCCAGCGAATTCAAGAGCGAAGGGCTTCGGCGAGGATGCGACCAGCACGGTATCGAGCTGGCCTACCGTCCGATGGGCCGTCCTCATTACTGCGGCTCAGCACGCTCATGGTTCCGCTGATTGTTCCCACGAGGCCGTCGAGCATGGTGACCATGTCGATTACATCCATGATGGGCACCGGCACGCTGAACACGGCGATCACTACGACGAACACTAGGCGCTGGTCCATGTAGGCCTGTGAGGCTGGGGCTTCCGATGCAACGGGGCCGCCGGGTGAGATGACAGAAGGCGCCGCACCCTTTGGGGTGCGGCGCCTTCTGTTTGCGAGCAGCAGTTGTGGTTAGTGCGCTCCGAGGGTGATGGCGATTTCGTTGGGGACGACATCCAGTTCGGCGGACCCGGTGACCTTGCCGGTGGTGAGGTCAACAGAGTGCACGCTATTGGCCGCGGGTTCGGTGACGTAGGCGGTATTGCCGTTGACGACGATGGCGGGGTGGGCGTCCTGCCACTCGGCGGGACCTTCCCAGGCGCCGATCACGGGGAATTCATTGACGATCTTTCCGTCCTTGGGGTCCAGTACGTGGATGGATCCGTCCGTGGAGAGAATGTAGGCCAGGTCGCCGGGGCCCCGGGCGATGTCCCGGAAGGTGTACTGGACGGTGTCGGGGAGCTTGACCACGTTGTAGGTGTGCTTCTCGGTGTCGATGAGGGCCACGGAGTTCAGGAGGTAGCCTTCGGCGTCGGGATCGTTCTTGTAGTCACCGACCACGATGGGGCTGGTTTCGGAGACGAAGGCGTTACCCATCCGGCCGTACTTGTCCGGGGCGGTGAACTTTTCGAACTTGCCGTGGTGGAACAGCAGTGCGCCGTCCTCACAGCCGAAGATCACGGCTTCATCTGCGGCGGTGCCTTCGCCGTGGATGCCGGGGCATTCCTTGCTCTCGGCGACTTTGTCCCAGTGACCATCGTGGGCTTCAAGGGCAACCGCTCCGGCACGGGAGGTCTTGTCACCGATTGTGGTGAGCAGTTTTCCGTCCTCCAGCACGATGGAGACTCCATGGTGCGCCGCGTCGGCCGTGTGGATTTCCACCTCGGGCAGGGACCCGTTGATGTTCGCGAGGTCCTCGGTTTTGAGGATGGTGGTGGTGCCCGTTCCATCATCGAACAGGACCGTGTTGCCGGCGTGCCGGACTACGTGCCCTGCAGCGGTCGCGTCGACGACAAGGTCGGTGAGTTTAGGTTCGACCGTGTCCAGCAGTTGGAAGCCGGCTTTAGTGGTGACGAAGACGTGCCGGCCATCGCCTGCGGCGTTGAGCCGGGTGAACTCTTCGGAATCGAACTTTTCTACGACGTCGAGGGTCTTCCCGTCCAGAACGCTGATGCCTCCCGGGTAGGAAATGGCGACGCGGCCGTGCGGGTCAGCCGAGGTTGTGGAGGAGGAGCTGGGAGTCTCGGCCGTGCTGGCTGGTGTGCTGGAGCCGTTGCCGCAGGCTGAGACCAGGAGTGTGATCCCGGCGATCGCGGCGATGCCTCCCAGTCGGGTTTTTCGTTGTTTGAGCATGTGGTGGTTCCTCATTTTCTGGTTGGGTTACAGGTGCAATGTGGTGCGGGATATCAGGGTGCGAGCCCTTGGACGATGCGGTCGGTGTTGGCGCGCATCATGTCCAGGTAAGTTGGTGCTCCGCCGCCGGGGCGGGTCAGTGATTCAGTGAACAGTTCACGGACCTGCACGTTCACGCCTGCCTCGCTGGCGAGGACCTGGACCAGACGGTCGGGCTGGGACGAATCTGTAAAAATGGTGGGCACTGCCGCGGTGTTGATCGCTTGACTCAGTTGACGCAGGTCAGCGGCGCTGGGGGCAGCGAGTGTTGTTCCCCCGGGAATGACAGCACCAATGACCCGGAAATCGAACCGTTCTGCAAGGTAGCCGAAGACGTGGTGGTTGGTGACCAGGGCCCGGCGCTCCTTGGGCAGCGCAGCAAAGGCAGCTGTCATCTCGGAGTCGAGTTCTGTTAGCTGGTCCCGGTAGGCGGCTGCGCTGGCGGCCAGCGTCCCCTGTTCAATTCCCTCGATGTCGCGTGCAGCGGCTTCGAGGGCATTGACGACGTCAAGCATCGCGGCCGGGTCGGTCCAAAAGTGCGGGTCCGCTGCGCCTTCTGCGTCCCCTGAGCTGTAAGGGACGGCGTCGATGACCTCGCCGGCGACCAGCATGGGGGCACCGGCTGCGGAAGCCCGGTCCAGATGCTGCTGGAGCCCTTCTTCCAGGCCGAGTCCGTTGGACACCACCAGGTCCGCGCTGCCCATGAGGGCGGCTTCCTGGGCAGAAATTTCGAAGGAGTGCGGGTCGGCGTCGGGCTGCATGAGCGTGGTCACTGTTGCCTGGTCGCCAAGGACCTGACGTGTGACGTCACCCAGGATGTTGGTAGTGACTACGATCTGTGGTTCCTGGGATGTTCCCGGTTGCGCGCACCCTGGCACGATCAGCGCTATCGCTGCGGCTACGGCGAGCAGCACTGCGCGCCTCATCGTCCGGTCTCCGCCAGGTGTACCGGCTGGGTTGGCAGCTTGAGGGTCCGGGCAACCCGGGCACCATCGGCGTAATCGATTTCATAGACCAAGCCTTCCGCAGGTGCGCTGACGTAGGCGCGCTGGCCGTCAACAGTGAGCTCGACTTTCCCGGCCAGTGCCGGGTCAGTCAGCGTCGCCGGCATCAGCGGTTCTGTCGCGGCGATCCGCTCTTTTGTGTTCTCGTCATACACCTGGACTGTGCCGTCCGTTCCAACGACGACCACGTGCCCGTCAGCATCGTCCACCGCGGCCGCAGCGAGCACAGGAGTAGCGGTTGGCACCCAGTCCCACGTCCGCTGGCGGGTGTTGAGCAGCCACACCCCGACACCCGTCCCGGTGCCGGCCACGGTGGGCCGGCCCTTGCGCCCGTCAAAGGCTGTTGCGGGTGCTGCGGCACCGGCAGGGTAAGGAACGTGCTCAAGCACAGGCTTCCCGCCGTCCGTCGTAGCTATCACCGCCCCATCCGCGCAACCGATGACAAGGCCGACCCGGGTGGTGATGGTCCCCGCAGCCGCGGGGCACCCAGTGGTGGCAAGTTCCTTGCCGTCGACATCAATAGCGCGCAGCCGCGCGGCCGTGCCGCTGTCGTCCGGTTCGGTAACGATTGCACCCTCACCGAACGGGGCTATGATGCCCACATGCGGGACGGTGTCCAGGCGGAGAGTCTCGGCGATGGTCCCGTCCGACAGTGCCGTGTTATCGACCAGGACGGCGGTCCCGGAGGACGGGAAGAACATGCCCGTGGTGCCCGCCGTAGAAAGCATCCCCGTGGCGATGGTTGCAGTCCCCCCGCCGGAAATCGTGCCGATCGTCTTGGCTTCGGCCCGGTAGTAGTGGAAGTGGTCCTTGTGATCCCAGGTCCATACGCCACTGTCGATGATGTCCACCCCGGTGCTGTTGGCTGCAAATACGTAACGTCCATCGGTGGTGACGGTGACCGGTGCCGCTATCTGGCCGAGCCGGGACTCTGCGCCGTTCAGGAGGTCCAGCATGGAGGCCTCACCGTTGGAGTCGATGGCGACCAGGTGCAGCTGGGGTTCGGCTACCTCGGCCACGCCGGGGATCGCGCCGTGTCCGTCATCGGCGGAGGCGGATCCAGTCGTCTCAGGTGGTAGTGCCTGCGGGGCGTGCGCGTTGCTGCACCCTGCCAGGGCAACTAAAACAAGGGCGGCCAGTGCCACCGGGGGTGTTCGGAGTTTCATTGCTACTTTCCAGAGGGAGACGCGGAAACGGGAAGGGGGGCCAGGTCCAGGGCTGGTGTTGCCGCCCGCCGCCGCATCCACACGATGAGATGTGACGTCAGCGTTGAGATGACAGCGAGGGCGATGGCGGCAGCGGCGATGGAAGCTCCAGCAGCGGTACCGGCGTACCAGGAACAGAGAAGGCCCAGGCCTACGGCGAGTACGCCGAAAGCGGAGGCGGTGATCATGCGGGCGGGGATCCTGAACGTCCAGGGGGCGGCTGCGACGGCTGGGGCCAGGAGCAGGCCGACCACCAACAGAGATCCGACAGCCTGATAGGAAGAGACGACGGCGAGGGTGACCAGGCCAACCAGTGCCAGCTGAGCTGTGTGGGGTCGGAGCCCCAAGGTCTGGGCAATGCGGGCATCGAAGGCAGCAGCCACGAAGCTGCGGTGCAGGGCTGCCGCGATCAGCACTGTCACTGCCGCGGCGCTAAGCAGGCCGATCAGGTCACCGTCGTTCATTGCAAGGATGTCTCCAAACAGCATGGCCGTTGCGTCGGTGGCGAAGGACCGCGAGTGGGACACGATAATGACCCCGAGGGAGAGCATCGCGACGAAAAGCATGCCAATGCTCGTGTCATAGGACAGGCGGCCCCGCCGCTGCAGAGCGCTGATCAGCGCAGTCATGACGATGGCACTTGCCGCACCACCCACGACGGCTGGAGCCCCGGCAATCGTTGCAACGGCCACGCCCGGGAGCATTCCATGGCCAATTGCTTCACCGAGGAAAGCCATGCCCCTGATAACAACCCAGGTTCCTACCACCCCGCAGATGACGGCTACGAGGGAACCGCCGAGCAGCGCCCGAAGGAAGAAATCAGTGGTGAATGGGTAAGTAAGCCAGTGCACCTGATCACTGTAGATGTTATTGAGACTTATTATCAAAAAGGCTTTAGAGTGGAACGTGCTTAATTCTGACTATGCTCTTCGTGCGCAGGACGTGTCCTACAGCTTCGGCGACCTTCCTGTTCTTCAAGGTGTCGATCTGGACCTGCGGTGGGGTACCGTGACCGCCATTGCCGGGCCTAACGGTGCCGGAAAGTCCACGCTGATCGAAATCCTCGCAGGCGTCCGCGCCCCGCAGGCGGGGACCGTGATGCGCGCAGACGAGGTCGCGTTGGTGGTCCAGCGGGTGGCAACTCCTGACGCGCTGCCCCTCACCGTCCATGACGTCGTGCTGATGGGCACCTGGGGTGCGTCGTCTCGCCCTTCCTCCAGGATCGGTGCCACGGAGCGCAAGGATCGGGTTGCAGAAGCTCTGGACCGGGTCCAGCTCGCCAGTCTTGCGGACGCGCCCTTCGGTAGCCTTTCCGGGGGCCAGCGCCAGCGGGCGTTGCTTGCGCAGGGTATTGCCCGCCATGCGAGGATCTTTCTTCTTGATGAGCCCGCGGCCGGGCTGGATGCCGAAAGCCGAAAACGCACCCGAGCCATGCTCGCCGAGGAAGCACGCCGCGGCGTGGCCGTCGCCTGCGTCAGTCACGATCAGGATTCCATTGCTGCTGCGGACTACGTCGTCACTCTGGATGCCGGTAGGCGACTCTCCTGAGTCATCTGCTGTCCGGTTAGGGCCGCCCGCCAACTACATTTCCCAACTTTGCTGGGAGCTGGGATGCTCTCGCGTCTACATGAGAAACGTTCTCATGTAGGGTTGTAGTCATGCTTGTCACTGTTGTGAGTTCGTTGGATGTTTTTTCCCGGCAAAAGGCCTGCGCCGTTCTGGCTGCGGAGTCCCCGGGTGCGCTAGTTGTCTTTCATGATCTGCTCGAGAACGGTGTTGTGATCCGTCGGGTCTTCAAGGACGGCCGCTGCGTTGAGCGTGAGGAGTCAGTCCTGGAACACGGCTGCCTGAGCTGCACGGTACGGCTTGATGTCATACCTGCTGTGACGCGGCTGGGGACATCGGGGTCGCACATCATCCTGGGCCTTCCGCCCGCCGTGGCGTCATCGATGGCGATGCACGCGCTCCTAAAGGGCCTTGGGCATTCCTTGACCCTCGATTCGGTCGTTCTGGCCTGCGCCCCTGACGCACTGGAGGACCAGATCTGGGATCGTCACACCCTTTTCGAGTCTGGCTTCACTCCTGTGCCGGCGGATGACCGAACGCCAGGGGAATTCCTGATGGGTGAGCTGTCATTCACCGACACCGTGATGCTGGCAGAGCCGGCACTGGTTCCGGTGGACCCAGCAGCACGAACCCGCGGTACCCAGCTGATCAAAGAGCTCGCCCCACATGCGGTCGTCGCAGACAGCGAAGGGCCTATCTGGCTGGGCCGGCACAACCTGGCAGAATCGACAGCCCGGACCCTGCCCGGATCAGTGAGGGTCCCTGCCAAATCTTCATCTCCTTTTTCCACGGTGGTGCAACGTGTTGAGCGGCCCCTGCACCCGGGCCGCTTCCGCCATGCACTCGCTGCCCTTGCAGAAGGCTCCTGCTGGTTGCGGGGCCGGCTTTGGGTAGCGTCAGCGCCTGCGTGCAAGATTGCAATCCAGGGCATCGGCACACGGGTCTGGCTGGAAAACACCGGGCCCTGGCAGGCTGACCGAAAACCCCTGCTTACCGTCCCTCCAGGCGGACCCGACATCGTGCTGGACTGGCATCCCGAACACGGCGACCGGGGAACCGTTCTAGCCGTCACCGGCGAAGACGTCGATGCCGCTGAAATCGCCGCACTCCTCAAGGAGTGCGAACTGAGCGACGCAGAGATGTCCGCAACTGCCACTTCGTTTGATGATCCCTTTGAACTCAACCATGAAACCGAAACACACCTGAGGAGCAATTTATGAAAGTACGAAACTCATTGCGGGCACTGAAGAAGATAGCTGGCGCCCAGATCGTCCGCCGCCGCGGGCGCACCTTCGTCATCAATAAGAAGAACCCCGGCATGAAGGCCCGGCAGGGCTAAACGAACACCAGCAGGGCCAGGGGTAGCCGCTTACCTCCCGTCCCGGACTCATTATTTGATCAGGTGTCTCAAGCCCTTTCCACCTCAAGACACTTGCCTTCCGAGACTGTGGTCCTGAAGTGGAGCGTCGATTGCGTCTGCGGACTTAGCAGCAGCCGCATACACCGCGAACCTGGCGGATGCGCTGGACCAATTCAGGACTGCCCTTGGTCGGCTGTTGATCTTCTCAGCTGCGAACAGGACATGAGCCGGTTCAACTGCGCTCAGATCATCTCCCTTCCGGAAGTACTGGCGGAGCAGTCCATTGGCGTTCTCGTTCGAAGCACGTTGCCAGGGGCTGGCCGGATCATAGAAGTAGACGAGCGTTCCCAGCGCGGCGGTGACTTCGGCATGCTTGGCCATCTCGGAGCCCCGGTCCCACGTCAACGTCCTTCTCAGCGTGGCCGGCAGGACCCCCATGGCCTCAATGAGCTGGTCATGCATATTATCGGATCTGTTTCCAGGGCGGAGCGCAAAGGCAACGAGGAGCCTCGAAGAGCGTTCCACCAGCGTCACTATCGCTGATTTGTTTCCCTTCCCCATGACGAGATCACCTTCCCAATGGCCCGCTTCTTCCCTGGTAGCGATGTGGGCCGGGCGGTCACCAATCTTCAAAGCATCAACCACGGTCTGCAGGCCCCGCCGAAGGAGGGGCTAGATGGGGTGGAGCGGGCACGTACGATCCGAAGAACAGCAGCCAAAGAACGTCGTAGACACGACGCAGGAGCGCCGGAAGGAAATTCCCCTCCAGGAATTTCCCGCCCTTCGCCCTTGCGGGTAGACGGGCCTCCGTCGGGCACAGCTCCGCCAGCAGCCAAAAAAACAACTGTGAGTCTTTCAGTGGTTGGTCTGGGACTGACTGGCAGTGTTGGTGCCGGTTGTTCTGCTTGCTGCGTGACTCGAAAAAACAATTGCCCCTTAGGGTGCGTTTCCCCCGATTTGTCCGCGCAGGGTGGAGCGGCCGGCGTTGGCCTGTCCCACGTCGGTGGCTTGATTAGAAGCTTGCCCAGCCTCTGCAGGTTGTGGCTCATCACAGTTTTGCCTCGAAGTGACTCTTCCCAGGAACCAGCACCGGTCGTGATGCGACCCGTCTTTGACCGTTGGATAAGGAAGGAGGGTGGCCGCGTTGCCTCTTGTTGCGCAGAACCGCCCAACGTCATTGGGGTGGACTGTGCCGGCGTTCTTGAGCTCCGCTGAAGACCTGAAGGAAAAAGGAAATCGCCTGCTCGAACGCACCTGGCCGCCGCCCATTTCGGAGACGTACACCGTCGACGGGGTGACATATCGGCGCCACGACCCGCCCGTGCACAAAAAATCGAACACTCGCGCCAGGATTTGGGCAGAGGTGGTAGACGCCGAGACAGGTTCCAGACCGCCTGTTCCGGTGGGAAAACGGGCCGACGTCACCTCTGTCGAGGCTGACAGTTTTTGGGGCTGGGCGGTGGCATCAACCCTCAAGGAAACCGGCGTTCGGATCGAAGAACTGCTGGAGCTGACCCAACTGTCGCTCCGCCACTATGTGGCTCCCACAACCAACACCATCGTGCCGCTTCTGCACATCGTGCCATCCAAGACTGACCAGGAACGACTGATCCCAATGTCCCCTGAACTGGTCAAAATCCTCGTCGAGGTGCAGCGCCGGGCCCGCGGCATCGGCCAATCCGTTCCGCTCTCCACTCGATTTGATCCCAACGACAAAACCTTTAGCGAACGCCTGCCTCACCTGTTCGCCCGGCTGGTCGGGCCCACACAAAACGTTCTGTCCAACCACTACGTTCGGAAGCTACTCATCGGCATCGCCTCCCACGCGGGGCTCAGCGATGGCGGCATGCCCGTGACTTTCACACCCCACGATTTTCGAAGGCTCTTCGTTACCGAGCTCGTAGGCTCGAACCTACCGCTGCATATCGTCTCCACCCTCCTTGGGCACCTGGACCTGGAAACCACCCGCGGCTACACGGCGGTGTTCCCCGAGCACGTCATCCAGGCCCACCATGCCTTTATTGAACGCCGCAGACAAAGCCGTCCCGGCCATGAACTGCGCGCGGCATCATCGGATGAATGGCAAGAGTTCGAGCAACACTTCCTCCTGCGCCGGGTCGCTCTGGGGACCTGTCACCGGCCCTACGCCACCCCCTGCGTGCACGAGCACGCCTGTGTCAAGTGCCGGTTCCTGCAGGTCGATCCCGCACAAGCAGGACGAGTCGAGGACATGACCGCGAACGCCGAAGCCCGCCTGGACGAAGCCAGGCAGCACCAGTGGCTGGGCGAGGTCAAAGCCCTCGAGGAGAACTTGGTGCACCTTCGTCGCCGACGCGACGAAATGACCGGATCACCCGGACCAGTCCGTGTCAACGGCGGCCAGGCTTGAGGGAAGCCCGACCTCAATGGGCTCCCGCTCCGGAACCTCCGTGAATGCCAAAACGATCAACTAGGCTCTATCTGGTCTGTTGGACTCTACTTCCCGTTTTGAGCGGGACTTTCTGGGGGAATGCTCGTGCCGAAATTTGTTGGTGCTTCAAAGTCGCGTAAGGAATCGACCGCATGGTCGATCGCCGCATGCCTTTTAGTCCTGCCGGTGGGACTCACGTCATGCACCTACTCGGCTGAGCCCTCTTCCGCAGCGGCATCGACTGCCGCGCCGGTTTCGTCGGTAGGCGCGGCTGATTCACGGTCTTCTCTGGGCGGAGAAATCCACGCCGATTCTTTCGGGAACGTCGACTTCTACACCACAGTCTCGGGCGACACTCTTGCCAAAATAGCTGCCACATACAAACTTTCCGAAGCGAAGGTTGCCGAATTCAACGGACTGCAGCCAGGGACGACGTTAACGCCGGGCACAAAGCTGCGGCTAATTCCGGACGGGCCCATGAATGGCGCCAAGGGTACCGCAACAACCGACACAAATGGGATCCCCACGAGTTATGTAGTCACACCTGAGGACACCCTCGGCGGTATCACCTACCGATTCAACCTCACAAAAGAGCAGCTGGCAGAGGCAAACAAAGTCCCCTTCACCTACGAAAAGGGCGGTACCTACTTCATCCAAGCCGGGCAAACGATCCAGCTTCAAAAGAACCCGGTGGACAGCCGATCGGGCAAGGGAAAAACAGTCACCAACTCGTTCGGCCAAGCCGTCTATTACACCACCGTGGATGGTGACTCGTTCGATAGCCTCGGATACCAATTCCGCTCCACGACCGAACAGATCCTGCTTTACAACCCTTCACTCGCGGCAAACGAGCCTATCCCGGCGGGAAGCAAACTGCGGCTGATCCCCGGCGAACTCAAGATCGAAGGTGCACAGGGCACGTTCACTTCCGACGCTGAAGGTATTCCACTCACCTACATCACCGCCCCCGGTGACACCGAGCGCCAGATCTCATTCCGATTCAGCATCACCGATCTGAGAGCAGCGAATCGCCCGACCACCGGCACGGGCGGAACCTGGTACGAAGCTGTTGACCTGCCAACCGGCGAATTAGCACCCGGACAGACCATAAGCCTCGCGCTGGACAAGCCCATCAACAAACCAGGCCTCTAAGCTGCAATGACCGTAGTTGAAACAGCCCTTTCGAAACCTCTTCAGATGAGCCGGCGCCGCTTCGGCTGGGGTATCACTGCTGCCATGGTTTCCGGGCTTCTGGGAGTCGCCGTCCACGTATGTGCCACCTGTGCGCTGGAAGCGGGTCCGAACTGGTAAGTGCTCTTCGTCCTGCCGGAGTGGAGTCTCCTATTCGGCGCCCACCTCATCAGCGGCACGGCAGCGGTCACCGGCCTGGCCCTATTGCTACCTCCGCTCCTGCGACAAATATCCCGGACCTGGCTACGGCGGCTAGTTACTGGACTGGTGGTGATGGCAGCGGTCGCAGCAGCTTTGCCGTGGTTCGTGTATTTTGTGGGCCTCGGACTGAACACGATTTCAGGGACCTATAGCAAGGTCACGGCGGAGGGCGGTGAGAGCGTCATTATCGAGCACTCAGGCTTCGACCGCCGCGCATACAGCGTGTTCCGCCAGAAGTCATCCTTCTTATGGGAGAGAAGTGGTGGTTGGCACACCGCACCGGACGTCTTCGACCCGAATGCTTGCACCCTCATGGCCCGAAAAGAAGATCTTCAGCTGACCTGTGGCACCGACAGCGTTCAAGTGCCGTCTCACAACTAATCGCTTCGGTACTAGCCCAATGGTCAGTCCGACAGACGGCCAGGCACCCCTGAATACTCGGCCCAGTACTTCGCCGAGTCGATGGCATCCACCCCAAGAAACCAGCTTGCAAAGAAAGCCGCAAGCGCCAGGACTGTCACCAGCGACGCGCCGACGATCCGGATGGGCCGGCGGGGAAAGGCGAACATCGAGGCCACGGCAGTCGCGGCGGACGCCGCCGGAATGATCAAGGAGAAAGCCATAGTCCACTGCCGCTCAGAGATTTCTGCTTGCCAATAAGAAACCGGGTGTTCGTCGGGATCCCAGTCGAATCCGGAAGCAAAGGCTACGAACGTCGAGATGACCGTCAGGAACAATAGAACGAATCCCAAGCCCAACCATTTGCCACCGTTCAAGCGCTCCCCCATGGGAGCCATATAAGCACGGAAGCGAGTCCGGGCAGTAACCAGGTTCCATGAACTGCAGGGAGGAGGCCTGCTGCGATTGCCCAGGAATGCTGTCAGCAGATCGACCCTGTTGCGGCGATCATTGGAGCGCCCTACGAGGAAAGCCGAGAACGACGGATTACCTCATTTGAATAGTCGGCGACATGCAGCATCGTTTTGAGCTGTTGGGATGATGCTTCGAGATCGGCGATTTCAGCCTCTTGCTCCGCCACTGAACGACCGTTTTGTTTGAGCTGATTTCGCAGGCGCTTCATCTCCTCCAGTACGGTTTCTGCCTCTTCGAGCTGGGATGAAACCTTCGTCATGGACTTTTCCAGAGGCTCTTCCGGATGCACGAAATCGGGGGGAGGGCACGTTTTGGCGGGGACGGCTGCTGTTCGGGCCACCAGAATCCTCAGCAGGACTCGGACTGAAGCGGCAAAGACGCTTTTCGGATTCGTGGCATCGGGCAGGGCTAGGTCCACCGTAGGAAAGACAACTCGTGGATCGTCGAAGTCAGCAGGTATTCCCCTGGTTCCTCCGGGGAACTCCGCCGCTGGAATCACCTTTGGTGCATAGAGTCTTCTGCCAAGCTCGAGAGTCATGCACAGGTCACGCAGCGAGTCAGTGGAAAGAGTGGCATTCACCTCGTGGGCAGCCTTGTTCCTGATGCGCCGCACAAGTTCAAGTTCCCTCCGTTCACTCTTTGAAATCAGGCCCAGGCTTGCCGCCATCTCTATCCTGGACGAAAACTCACCAAGGGGGCCGTTCGGACCGAACATCTCTTCACGCCGAACCTCCTCGTTGAGATACGCGCTAAGAAGACCTTCCAGAACGACGTCCAAGCCAGCGGCTCCGACGATAACTAACCCCCGGTCACTCTGCCCTTCGAGCTCTTTCTCGAACTCGTCGACAAAGATCTGCATCTCAACGCCGTCAAAGCTCATGCTCTCCCCGGTCTAGCAATGTCCAAGACATAGATTTGTCATTGGCTGTCTCCAGCACCACTACGTTCTCATGACGTGCCTTACCCAGCTCGTAGGCAGAACCGGACAGTTTTTCCTCGCACCAGATGTCGCCCTTGCAAAGTACAGAGAAGAAAACCGTCCCACTTCGGTTCATAGACGCTGCCGCCGGGGAGCGCCGCCTCAGCCGGCACCGATTCAACCGCTTTCGCCAGTGCCAGCGGCACGGGCGGCCGCAGCGAGGCCGGTACGTCCTCAGTCATGACTGCCACGCTACCGCCGCCGGCCCTAGAGGGTTACGCGGCGGCCACCCCCGCGTCCGTGATGCCGGCCAGCAGCCACTGCTCGGACAGCGGGTCCCGGCGCAGCTCGAAGGTTCGCAGCGCCGAGGTCGAGGTCAGCCGGATCTGGACCTGCCAGTGTTCGACGCTGACCAGGTCACCGCACCCGACAGGGGCCCGTTTGGCGGTGTTCCACCAGTCCGCGCGGCTAAACCAGTGCACCGGTTCGGCGGCCACGGCCCAAATCCGGCCGTCATACCTGACGGCCAGCGGAACACCTTTCGCGGTGAACCGCACCTGCACCGGCACGTCCAGGGGTTTGTCAGTTGCTGTTCTTGCCACGGGTCGGCTCTCCCAAATTCCTGTTCATCATTTCCTCCCGACGGGTGACCGCCGAACTCCACACCCAAGTCCGGTACGTGACCGGGCCGTCCTTCCACGTGACCTCGGCGGCTTTCGCTGTCCAGGCGAAGACCTCACCGTCCATCAGCTCGGCGCAGTTCGGAAACCGGATCCATGCCTTCACCGGGATCCCCGGATACCCGTTCTTGACCGGGAAGTGCTCGAAATCGAGCTCTTCCGCGGTCAACCCGATTGGGCCTGCCCGCCGCGCGTACTGCGCCTGTAGCGCGGCCGCAAAACTCTCGGAGGACATACCACAACCTTAGAACACATATTCGAATAGACACGCCAAAGGAAGGCGGCCAAAGGGCTTGGCAGCCATTGCACATCTTCACCTAGGGGTACGACAAACAGCCCCGGGTTACACCCAATATGGACAGGGCGGTTTCCAACGATCGTCGCAACACCGAGTGAAAGTGGTGTTGATTCATGCGCAGTTCGACGCGCCGCTCGAGGAAAATGGGGCCTCCGGGCTTGGTTGAAAAGAGGCCCTTGTATGTTCAGCTCATGAAAGAAGGGCACTCCAACCGGGCAGCATGCAAGATTCTCGGGATCAACCAAAACACCGGCCATCGCTGGTTGCATGGACGCAACGGCGTGGAGGGCTTGGTGCAGCAAGGCTTGGATCCACGGCTACGTAAGGCAGTCCCTGCAGCTGTTTCGAGCCGCTATTTATCAGAAGACGAACGCATCTTCATTGCCGACCGGCTACTGGTCCGGGCGAGCCTTCGATCCATCGCTCGTGATCTTGGGCGGTCCCCGTCCACAATCAGCAGGGAGTTGGCTCGGAAACGTCCCGACAAGCGTCGCTATCACCCGTTCCGCGCCCAGAAACTGGCACAGAAGAGAAGGCCGAGGCCAAGGCTGGCCAAGCTTGCAAGTGATGACGAGCTGCGGCATTACGTTGTGGAGTGCCTGTCGCAGCGGTGGAGCCCTCAGCAGGTCTGCCGGGCCTTGAAGGCACGGTTTCCAGGAGAAAAGCATCGACATTTGGCGCATGAAACGGTTTACCGTGCGCTTTACCATTTGAGTATTCGCCCAGTTCCAGCCGGGTCTGCCCGGTTACTTCGATCGGGTAAGTTCAGCAGGCGTCCGCGGTCCAGGACCAAGGTGAAGCCCCGCCATTACATGGCTGATGCTCTGAAGATCGGTGACCGCCCAGCCCACATCGCTACCAGGGAAGAAGCGGGCCATTGGGAAGGTGATCTCATCATGGGGAAGGGGAACAGATCAGCGATAGTGACGCTGGTGGAACGCTCTTCCCGGCTCCTCGTCGCCTTCGCGCTCCGTCCGGGAAACAGGTCCGATAACATGCGTGACCATCATTGAGGCGTTGGGGGTCCTGCCGGCCACATTGCGGAGGACCTTGACGTGGGACCGTGGCTCCGAGATGGCTAAGCATGCCGAAGTCACCGCGGCGTTGGGAACTCTCGTCTACTTCTGTGATCCGGCCAGCCCTTGGCAACGTGCTTCGAACGAGAATGCCAACGGACTGCTCCGCCAGTACTTTCGTAAGGGTGCTGACCTCAGCACGGTAGAACAGGCTGAAGTCAGCTTCGCCGCTGATGAGATCAACAGACGGCCACGGGCCGTCCTCAACTGGGATAGCGCTGCAGCGCGTTTTGCTTCCCTTACCGTTGCTGCACTTCAGACCAAGGGGGTTTCAGGTGGCACTGGAAAAATGGCTCGACTGCCCACAACCGGGGACAATTCAATAGGGTTATCCACCGCTACGGTGACCAAGGAGCTACCCCACCGGCTCCCAATTCCAGCCATGGATAAACCTCATTGACCCCCAACCATGGACAGCAGAACTGGGTGCGGGGCATAGTCGCGTTTGAGGAACCCTCAAGCGAGAGTATTTCGTTGACCAGCAACATCACCTGTCAATCACAGGCAGGATCCTCTAACGCAATTTAGTAATCCCCCAAGGGGTCGGACGCATGAAAGTACTGCTCGAGTGTGTTAAATGCTGCTGGCACCCTCCGATTGGAGACCTCGGCTACTCGCCGGCTGAAGTAGTCTTCGACTGCAACGCGATCGAACCGGTCTTGCACGAAGGCTAGGTGCCGGTCTCCGAGCTTAAAGCGTTGATCTGACTCGCTGAAGGTTGGTGAACAAACCCTTAACCACAGTTGTTCAGCGATGGGTGTCATAACAGGAGAGTCAAGAAGCGGCCAAGGCGTTGCCCCAGTACTCCAGATAACATCCTCGGTGACCAGTTGAGCCACGAAAACGGTGGCCCAGGCATCACCGCTTTGACCGAATGATTCTCCTGAGAAGATGCGCTTGTCTTCCTCCTCGGTGGTCCATTCAGGAAACGGAAGGTACTCGCATTCCTCATATATCTCAGAAATCCTGATGGGCATGCCTCTATCATCCTCGACCGCCTGCGCTGTCTAAAAGAGGAACGCTCAATACCAGGTTTTCCGCATCCTGCCCAGAATCGATTTGAGTTCGTTCAGTTCATAGAGGCAGAACCGGTAGTCAAACTGCGATGATGGCACGTCTCTGCGGAGAGTCTGGAGGGTTGCCAGAATGGTGGCTCTCTGGCTGGACGTTGTTGGTGCTCCATTAGCGCCGGAACAGAATTCTATGAACTCGACCACAGAGAAGGCATAATCGGCATCGCTGTCAGTAAGGCACAAGCTGTTCACCAGTCGAGGATCTATGAACTTCGGATGAATGACCGATGATTCGAGTGCATCCAGGTGGAAGTAGAAAAGCCCGACGGCATCCGATTGACGGTCCCGGTGCCTGTTGAAAAAACCCATGTGTTATTCCAACACGAGACCCTCGGCTCGGTTCGGACCTTTCCGTAAGCCGAACTGCCACGGTAAGGCGTGCAGACCCTGAACGCGCATTCAGTTACCTTCGACTAGAGCCTGTTGCGACGATCGTTGGAAACCGCCCAGCTTTGAGCTGTGCGGAGGGCTCCACCTGCCCACAGTGGGCATAGCCCGGGCCAAAGCCCTGGGTTCCGCTGCGCTTCACCCTTATGGTCGTCCGCTGGCGCGGCCGGCTGTTGGGTCCAGTGCCGGCTCCGCAGGGCTCCGCCGTCCCTGGCCCTGGTGTGTCTACGACGTTTTTGGCTGCTGTCCTTATGTTGTTGTCGGGTGGTTCCGCGGCCGTTGTAGGGTCGTGGCTACCCAGGGGAGGCAGGTATGGCTTTGTTGCTGTGGCCGGGCGATTCACGTCGTGACGGCTCCGAAGGATTGGCCGCCCGCACTCTCCGCGATGACCCGACCGCTGATTGAGAGACGCGACATGATCGCCGGATAAGGACACGACGGCGCGGTTATCTGCTGGGATCCACCACCCGACAGACTGGAGGCTGTTTTGGCGAAATTGTGGGCCGGCATCGACGCCGGCAAAGCCCATCATCACTGCGTCGTGATCGACGCCGACGGAAACCGTCTGCTGTCGCAAAAAATCCCCAACGACGAACCGGCACTGATCGAGCTCTTGTCCAACGTCCTCAAACTCGGGGAGGGGGACGAGGTCACTTGGGCAACGGACCTGAACCACGGCGGACCCGCGCTGCTGGTCGCCATCCTCGTCGCCCATGGCCAGAACATCCTCTATATCCCCGGCCGGGTCGTCCACCACGCCTCCAAGCTCTACCGCGGTGAGGGCAAAACGGACGCGAAAGACGCCGCAGTGATCGCGGACAGGCCAGGGTGCGCCGGGATCTGCAGCCGCTGCGGGCCGGGGATGAGATCAGCACCGGACTCAGGATCCTTACCGCCCGCCGGGCCGACAAGTCCGCTGACCGGGTCCGGGCGATCAACCGGCTGCAGGCCCAACTGCTCGAATACTTTCCCGCCCTGGAGCGGGCCTTTGACTACAGCCGGTCCAAAGGAGCGCTGCTGCTCCTGACCAAACACCGGACCCCGGACGGGATCCGCCGCACCGGTCAGGCCAGGCTGCACGCCTGGCTAAAGAAACACGGCACCCGCTCCTCAGCTGCCGTCGCCGCAGCAGCAGTTGCAGCGGCCAAGTCCCAGCACACCACCGTCGCGGCCCAGCACGTGGGGGAAAGGATTGTTGCAGCCCTCGCACAGGAAATCATCACCTTGAACGAGGAACTGGCCACACTCGATGCGCTGATCAGCGAGAAAGTCACCGAGCACCAGCACACCGAGGTGCTGTTGAGCATGCCCGGCTTCGGACCTGTCCTCGCCGCTGAGTTCCTCGGTGCCACGGGCGGCGACCTGGCCGTCTTCCAAACAGCGGACCGGTTCGCAGGCGTCGTCGGACTCGCCCCAGCCCCCAGGGACTCCGGAAGGATCAGCGGCAACCACCACCGCCCCAGACGCTACGACCGCCGGCTCCTCCGGGTCTTCTACCTCTCCGGCCTCTCGGCCCTGAAATCCTGCACCGCCTCCCGTACCTACTACGACCGAAAACGCTTAGAGGGCAAAACCCATATCCAGGCCATGCTCTCCCTTGCCCGGCGTCGGCTTAACGTCCTTTGGGCCATGCTCCGCGACGGCACCACCTACACCACCGTCCCGCGGGCACGACCTATGGCAGCATGACGGCTTATCGAGTCAGCAGGGTTGAGCGGTGGTGGCAGGACCCACCTTGAGTTGATGAAAGCACATCGCCCCGGCCGCGATGAGACCAGCCAGCCCCACCACCACCATGGTTGCCACCACCACCGGACGCGGCTGGAGTTGCAGCTCGAGGGGCAACCGAAGCACGAACATCTCTACCGTGGCTCCAATCGGAACCACCAGCCGGCACAGCAGACCCCACCAGTTGGAACGGACGGCCACGGCTCCGACCGGCCCGAGCATAAGCCCGAAAGCAACGGCGGCTACACCCCAGAAAGATATGTCGCCGACTAGGCCGTCCCACGACGTGATGACCCGTGCCTGCGTGGGATCAACGTAATACACCGGATCGTCGGGATCGTTGTGGGTGTAAACCCCGTTCCACAGATCGGTCAGGTAGTACCCGACAACGGCGAACAGCAGCGTGGCGATAGCAGTCATTGCTGGCCGGCGCACTGCATAGGCGCCGGCCAGAACGCCAAGGCCGGCCCAGGACCAGCCGACCCCCAGGACCTGGGACAGAGCAACCAAGGCGGGATGAGCCCGAGAGACGGCGTTGAGGCCCGCGACCAGGGCGCCGAAGCAGAACCCGCCCACGACGAACCAGAGCATCCAAGCGCTCCTCTGACTTTTCGAAAACATCCATCCACCGTATCCACAGGGCTGTTCCATCGCGGGAAAGCCTCAACGCATGTCCTGACCTGTCATTCGACCGAAACCACAGCACTGTCGCGACGATGAAAAAGTCGGCCCGTAAGCGGCACACCATCCGTTGACAACATTATTGAGATTCCTTCGGATCGTACGTGCCCGCTCCACCCCATCTAGCCCCTCCTTCGTCGGGGCCTGCAGGCCAGGAATTTCCTTCCGGCGCTCCTGCGTCGCTTATTTCCTCCAGGAATTTCCCGCCCTTTGCCCTTCGGGTAGACGGGCCTCCGTCGGGCACAGCTCCGCAAGCTCCGCCAGCAGCCAAAAAACAACTGTGAGTCTTGCAGTGGTTGGTCTGGGACTAGCTGGCAGTGTTGATGCCGGTCGTTCTGCCTGGTGCGTGACTCGAAAAAACAATTGCCCCTTGAGGGTGCGTTTCCCCCGATTTGTCCGCGCTGGGTGGAGCGGGCGGCGTTGACCTGTCCCACGACGGTGGCTTGATCAGAAGCTTGCCCGGCCCCTGCGGTTGTGGCTCATCACAGTTTTGCCTCGAAGTGACACTCTCAGGTTCAATGCCGGTCGTGATGCGACCTGTCTTGCCCGTTCGAAAGGAAGGAGGGTGGCCGCGTTGACTCTCGTTGCGCAGACCCGCCCGTTCGTCATTGGCGTGGACTGTCACGCCCGCACTCACACATACGCCATCATCGAGGCCAGCACCAAGCGGCAAATCGCGTGCGAGCAGTTCCCGACCACCTCGGCGGGGATGTCCCGCGCACTTGGTTGGGTAGGCCGACGGACAGACGGGGATATGGCGTGTCTATGGGCCATTGAGGGTATCGGTTCTTATGGGGCACGTCTGGCCCGGGCAGCAACCGACGCTGGCTACGACGTCGCCGAGGCCCCACGGATGAACGCCCGAGCGCGCCGGGGGATCGGCAAATCCGACCCTCTGGACGCCGCCGCCATCGGAACCGCTGTCCTGAACTTAGAGGAGTCCCAACTCCGCACTCCGCGCCGGGATGAAGGAACCCGTGCCGCACTCAGGATCCTCAGCGCAGCCCGGGATCAGCTGACCCGGGACCGCACAATGAATGTCAACGCGCTCATCGCCTTGCTCCGGGCACATGACCTGGGAATCGATGCCCGTCAGTCATTGGTTTCCGCCCAGATCTCCACGATCACCAGGTGGCGGGAACGACAGGAACCGATCGAACTGTCGATCGCCCGGGAGGAAGCAGTTCGGTTGGCTCGCCGCGTGCTCGAAGTGACCGCTGAGCTGGCTGCGAACCAGAAGCGCATGACAGAGCTGATCCAACAAAGCCCCGCGGCGCCGCTTTTGGAGATAGTGGGCGCCGGGGCTGTCACGGTGGCTACTGTCCTGACAGCGTGGTCGCATCCGGGAAGGGTCCGCAGCGAAGCCGCCTTCGCCTCACTGGCAGGCGTGAATCCCTTGCCAGCCTCAAGCGGTAACACTGTTCGGCACAGGCTCAACCGGGGCGGTGATAGACGCCTGAACCGAGCCTTGCACACCATCACCATGACCCGGATGGTCCACGACCCCGGAACACGGGAGTATGTCGCTAAACGCACCCAAGAAGGTCGTAGTTACCGTGAAATACGCAGGTCCCTCAAGCGCTACATCGCCCGAACGCTCTACCGCCAGCTCAACGCTCTTTACGCCACTGCGGAACCCGGGTAACCACGCTGCAGAGGTTGAAACTGCCGGCGGGCGCCTCGGACAATCATCCCCGGGATGCAATGGCAGTGCACCAATCACGCCAACTAAGTGCCTCGAATCCCTAGGGATACGAGGCGCTGAGGTTATGAGACACCGGGGTCAGCTGGCCGAGAGGATCCCCCGCGGGGCCAGACACGCGTGAAGTAGGCTGGCAAGGTTCTTCGTGGCAATCCATTTTGGGGGAAATCTTGGACATCGTGCTGATGGTCGTCTTCGGAGCCATCTTCTTTTACATCCTCTACGGAGTAATCCGAGCGGCCACCAGAGACGGCATCATTGCAGCCAAACAGGCCGAAAGAGATGGCGCCACCCACGCTGAATCCCCGGAACATAATTAACTTCCATGTTCGGGAGGCTCGTTAGAAATGGCCGTCCCAAGCTTGCCTCGAATCTCTAGTGTTTTGAGGCGCAGTGGTTTCGAGACACATCGCCCCCAAAAGAGAGTGCAGGCGCCCTACGGATGCGGCGCAGCCCCGTGGGGTCCTGGCTGACCTCCTTCTCAGGTGCCTTGCCCTTCTTGGTCAATGAGGTGGAGTGCGTGGTCATAGTTCATCACGAGGGTCGGCATTCCCACGTCGAGCCGTCGTTGAGCTACGTGGATGACCAGGATGCTTGTTTTACTGCTTATCTGGACCATTGGGAATTCGACGACTTCCCAATGGGCGCCTGCGATGGTGTGAGTGAGAACGTCTCCATAGAACATGCCGATGGCGGTAGTGAGGCCCTTTATGCCCCTCTTGGTTTCCGGGTTGTCAATTAAGGAGTCAATTACAGCAAGGCCCTCGCGCGACCGGGGAAGGGCCACTTGCATCTCGCGGCAGTAGTCGAGGAGCTCGTCGTAGCCCCCGACGTTGGTCACGGCAGGCGAGGGCTTGTCGGCGGCGGGCTTGTACTCTGCATATCTCCTGGCCATCCCCGGAGGCAGGGATTGAAGCGGCTCTTCGGTGTCGTCCCGTTCAGGCATGCCGTCATGCTACCCCGGCGGTCCTGGATCAGAACTGCCAGTTAAGGAGGGATCAACAGAACGTGGCCGGGGATTTTTTTGGGTGACCTTCCAAGATCCATCTGCAGGCTCGGTCCTTGAGCGGGGGAGGCAATTTCACATTACTTTCGTCCAGGACGGCCAAGCCAGAAGCGACGTGCCGGTGCAGACGGGCGGGCCGACCCCCTTACCGAAGAGTCATGCGGAACCTCAGAAAAGACGACTAAGGGACGCCGCGCTGAGGATCCTCGTACGGGCAATTGCACCTGCCGAATCCCTGTGTTTCGTCCAGACGCGATGCACACCCAGGTGCCCTGCGCCCTGCGATCTGGCATACCCGGCCGCGGCTCTGAAGCAGAGAGAGCTGAATCAGCGGCCGGAAACGGGACCGTCAAAGGGCGGCTTCGAATAGTACATCCCGCGACACAAGCCTCGATGAGAGGTGTGGAAAATGCGTCGTGGTTGGATGGCCTCATGACGGCTCTTCCTGAGACAGAAAATTCCCTCTTAGTTCGCACGACCTTCGCGGATGAGAAGGGTTGGCTTGATGCCCTCTCAGTTGTACTGACTGAAAACGATGACGGCTTTCGCGCCTATGTGGAAGTCGTAGACGACCCCGTGTGGGAAAACGCTGACTTGGAGCGGCTTCGTGAAGCTGCTCTAGCGGCCAAGAATCAGGCAGCCGTCCTTTTCGTTGTGGACCACGATGCTCTGGAACCGGACTACCCGATTCTGGTTGTGGATCTTGATGAGGTCTCTCATCAACCGTTTCGCTGTGTGGCACATGAGCTTTGGGGCATTGATAATAACCTGAATTTAGCCAATATGGACTGGGAAGACTTTGCTGGAAACGTTGGCCCCGACAGCATATTCAGGGGCTTCGCCTAAGCATTTCGAGAATCATTGTGTGGTGATCTGGCTGAAACAGTGCTCGGTTGCTGCGTCGGTGTCTTTAAATCCTCTGCGGCTCAAAAACCCTAGGGATTCGAGCTATAGGGGCTACGAGACACAGAGGTTCAGCTATTTCATGAGGACCTCCACTGAGCATCTATTCGGATGGTTGGCGAGTGGTTAAGGACGCCAGGGCCGCGCTTGGTTCTACGTCATAGCCCGTTGCCCGACTACCGGACCAGTTGAGCCCCACACGTAGCCCATCTCGTTCCAGACCGGGCAGCCACTTTGATCGCCAGTCGCTGAGAGGGATCATGACTTTTTCGAAGCCAGCATAATCCTGGACATTGGAGATGACGCGCTCCGCTCGTGAGCTCAGGGACCAGAAGGGCATGCTACGAAACCCATCGCTTCCAAGCGGTGCTGGAAAGCCGTGAACGTCCCTGATAGTCCAGACCTGCTGTTCGCGGACAACTTCCTCGAAAAATGCAGTTGCGTGCGCGCTGCTAATAGTCATTGCTGCATCGTCTCAGACTCCCCTCAGCCCATCCCCGTCGTGGCGGTCTGAGGTTACCGCGCTGGTAATCGCAATCAGAGTGTAAGGAAGCATTCGGACACGTGCCGACACGAAGGCGAGCGAGGCTGTAGGGCCAGCGACACGGCTTAGTTAGACAGTTTCAGGTGCGGAACTGGGCTGCCATCAGGGAGGTCGCGCGTAGCGATCAGGAGTTGCCCCATCCTGGACCAGTAGACGTCGAGGTCCGTCAACTCGAGGTTGGGGGTCTCGTCCTCGCCGCCCAGGAAAAGGGGCCGTTTGTATCCGACACATTCAGTGAAGGCAGGTGCAGCACCTCCGCTGGCAAGCCAGTCGGCGAACCAGTCCGGAAAGAGGCAGGAATCGCGGTAGCGAAAAAGTGCTACATCATGAAACTCGGAAAACGACACAGGCACTTCCAAGGCTTCACCGGTGCCAGGTTCCAGCAGCACTACTTCCGGGTCCTCACGTGTTCCCCGGTCCAGATCAAGCGCGAACTGACGTCCCAACCAGTCGAAGCCAAAGCACACGAGAGGCATCCGCAGTGCGGGATAAGCCTCGGCAGCGGCCTTGGAGGCTGCCTTGGAAGAGCCAGGGGTGTGGATCCGGTAAATGCCATTATTGAAGGAAGTTCCTCCATAGCTGTCGAACAGCTTGGAGAGGATAGCGGGAGACGCTGCCTCTTCGACCCTCCGGGGTTCTCGCGCCGTAGGTGTGAAATCCGCGGAAAAACGATCAAACATGGATGATTGGCCTCACTCGTCTTACTGGTCCTCGCACTCTACTGTCTAATCTTCGGGGCGGAAACGAGGAGGTGTGGGAAGCATCATTTTGAGGTTCAAGGATCCCGAAGCAATTCAAGGGGTGGTCACCCATGTGACGCGTCCGAAAAACCTTCTCGGTAAGTGCCTAGAGGGTTACGCGCCGGACCGTCTCAAAACCCTTGCGTTCCGAGGCACAACAGTTTCGAGACACCGGCCTCCCGTAGACGGAACTCTCCGGAGCAAGAGTTAGAGACGCTGGTAAGACTGAATGGAGGGCAACGATTCGGGGACAATCTGGGCGTTTCAAGCGTGAAGTGGCAGGTAGGCAAAGAATGGGTACATGAAGGTTCTGGGGAGGTTTGCGGCGCTGGTTGTTAGCGCTGTTCTGACGGTCACCGCAGGCGCTTGCTCCTCATCCCCGCGTGATGAACCAGTCGGCGGTGACCAGCCGCCTTGCTTCCCGCCTTCTTATTCGGTGAGTCCAACATCCGCCAAACCAGGAGAGATGGTGACAGTCGCTGCGCCTGCGTCCGATTGCAATCCCCGCTACGGGGTCAATGCCAGGATTCAAGTGAGTGTTACAGATAAAAGCGGCACGGAAGTTATCAGCGCTACGGCTCCAATGACTGATGCTGGCGAATTTACGTATACCTTTACTGTCCCTGCAGAAATAGCAGCTGGCGAGGCGACCGTCACGGCAATGCCGCACAATATTGACTGGTGCGACGACACCGGCAGGAACAACCGGGCAGAAGGAGCTGAGAGCTTTGAGCTCGCCTCGTGTGCGACGCCGGTGGAGGCACTGATAATCACGCGCTGGCCAAGACAAAGCTCGGCACGCGAGAGGGAACCTCTAGAGCAACTCTTCAGTCGGGAGGGGTGGCACTCCTGGGCTATCTTCCGCCGAGGATGCGGCCTTTGGCGGCGCTAAATTCCTCGTCAGAAAGCGCGCCACTTCTATGCAGTTCTGCAAGGAGGGCAAGCTCCGCCGCCAGGGACTTCTTACGCGCCATCTTGCCGAACGTCACTTCGCGCTCCCTGGTGTGTTCAGTAGGCCCCGGATTCGGCTCATGCTCGCGTGCTGAGCTATTGACGGCGTAGGCAACTAGCAGGGTGATCGCGAGGACTCCAAGGGCAATTCCCAACGGGATGCGGAACGGCTCCGTGGCATTTATCAAGACGGCAAGGATTGTCCCGGCAACGACTGCACATAGCCCAGCTATGCGAAGCGTCATTCGGCTAATGCCGAACGTAAATGTGTAGCCCTCGGCCTCTGCCGAAACCAAGTGTTCGTTCATTTGCCGAGAATAGCCTTGGGAACGCTTCTTGAACATCCTGCGGATCGTGGTCAGGGCCTGCGTGCAACTGCAAGCTCAACGGGCGGTTCTGGTCGCCGCCATTTTGCTGCGCTTGGCAGCAGTGCATTGACAGAGTCTTTTGCCTTTGGACACGGGGGATCTGGCCCGTCAATCCGATTTTCGCAGCCTCAAGCGCGATCACCCTGCCCCGGCAGCCTCAATCTCTTGGAACCTGAGACGGGCGGACCTGGCTCTGTACTTGCCGTCGTCATCATGTTCCAATGCGTGTAATCGAGGCCAAGGCCTTCCATAGCTATTGCTTGAGAGGCAGGGGCCCGTGATCGAATCGACAGCTTTTGTTATCAGGGCGTCTGGTCATGCCGTGGATTTCGTCGTGGCGCCCTTTCCTCCGGCAGACCCTGTAACTGCCCTGCAGGCGTCGATGCGCGGCGAGAGGCAGGAGACTCCGCTGAGAGTTCCGTTGGTGTCCACGGGAGTGCACTCAGGGCCCATCGACTTGACGGTGGAGGTCCTCGAGGCCAGACCGGAAACCAGTTCGCCGGACTGGGAGGACATCCACGAGGTGTCCCTGATGCTCCCCGGGGGGCGGGCCTTCTTTAGTGAGCCCACAGGCTGGGAGATAAAGGACATCGGCACCATCACGGGCAATGACAGGGGAAGCTACCGTGCCCGGCTTCACGCCACCGGCCGGGACACAGCCTTTGACCTGGTTGTGGAGTCACCCGTCGAACGGCATCTGGTCCAGTTCTGGAAGGAACCTCCTTCACCGGTGTCCGTCCTGTCCTCCAAATCAGAGCAAGGCAATAGCCTGCCGGGTTTCATCAAAATGTGGCAGGGCCAGGAGCCGCCAACCGCCACGGCGCACGCAGGACCACAACTGATAACCCAAGATTCCCCGCCCCCAGTGGTCATTATCAGCGCTGAGGCTGGTGAACGAGCCCGTCATGCCTTTAAAAGCACTGCTCTGCGATCACCTGCCAGCACAAGCCGGTCCCGGCCGGCGTCCCGCTCTTTGTCCACATCAGCTAAGGGAGGCGCGGCCCGGCTGGCCGTGACCAGAGACAGGGTAGACATCAGCTATCGCTTCTACTCCCTGGTTGATGACCACATTACTGCGATTCCCTCCCCCCAGCAGCTGAAAGACTGCAACGGTCTCGTGTGCCCCTTGGAGGCCGGGGCGGTCGTCATCACCGGCACCGATACCGGCTTCATCACCGTCGGTGTATCCTTGCTGGACTCCGAGCCAGAATTTTCCCTCGATGGCTGGGAGGAAGCCGTCGATGTCTCGATTCATTCCCCTACAGGGCAGCTGGCCGTGGGTGGGTTCAATGACACGCCATCGCTGCCGGAACTCAGTACAGCCGGACCCGGCTGGTACAGAATCCGCTGTATGGCACGCGGCCGAGTTTCCGAGTTCCAAACCATTTCCCTGGAGTCAACAGAGGAACACCTACTCTTAGTGTGGCCGGCACCACCTGCTCCTGAGAAGGTGCACCACGTAGCCTTTCGCTTTGGTGAACTCCCTACAAATCCAGGGGCGGCCGAGCACTGAATGCACCACATCAAAGGGTCTAAAAGATGTTCGGGCACAACGAAGCTCCCGTCGCACATCCTTAGCGTTTTGAGGCACACGGGATTTGAGACACATCGCCTCAGTTCGGGGCAGGGTTCACTGCCCGTCACCGGATCCTTACGGAACCACATCCGCCCATTTAGCGAGGGCTGGCCTTCATGTGCGGCAACTTCAGGTTTCTGCCGTGCCCTAGTGAACAACAGTTTCATGAGCAATGAGCCTTACGCGCCCTTTCACTGGTCGCCCGTCGGACGCTTTAGGCGCCTAGTGGGGATTTCTGGACGGACGTAGGGCGGGCTCAGGACGTGTTAGTCCAGCTCAACAATGAGTTTGCGGCCCTCGTAAAATCCCTCACCATCCGCTTGGATGATGGCTCCGTTATTGTCGATGAAGTACTCCAGGACGTGCCCCAAGGCCGCGAAGCCATCCTCGTCAATGTCGCTCGTTGGCAACTGGGCGGAAACGATGAATCGTGTGTTCTTTAGATGCTTTTCTACACGCCTTCTGTGTCTATTTCTCGGGGCATCTTCAAGGAACTCCAGGAACTCCTCTACCTCTTCGCGCATCGAAGAATCCTCTTCTTCGATATCCCGGTTTACCTCGAGAAGAATAGGCGCTTTGTTGTTCTTGTACCCGATGCCCGCCCGCGTCCAGCCAGTGTCTTCGATCGTGTGTGGACTGGTGAGTGCAGGATCGAGGGCAAGATTGCTGCCATGATCAGCAGCAGACGCCAGAACCGAACGGAGAGGCGGGAGTTCGCCCAAAGTGCAAAACGCTCGTATGAAGTAGCCCACGGGAGCACGCTACAGCGTGGTCAGCTTAAATAGCATCAGGATTCCGCTTGGAACGCCGCACTTATTCCGCGGTTCGCTCTCGATGAATTCGACGCAGGGCCGTTCCGGCCCCTGCCCGCCTTGCTGAACACAAGCGGTAAAGGATCGTCAACCGGTCGCCACACCCGCGATCCGCTGTCTTCTATGGCTAGGGATTTGAGGCACCCGGGTTACGAGACACGTTGCGACGGGCTACGCGCAGCTTCGGGTGCCCGTAAGAGGATCTCTTATGGGCAACCAAATTTGTCGCCGGGCGTCTTCGTTAGCGGGCAAGACATACGCTCAGAATTGCCACTCGATTGATGGAGGTGCCTGGGAGAGGAAGGAAATTCTTCCAAAATCTCCTATAAGGGTCCAAGCTTGGCCTTCGAACTGGGCCACGTCGAAGGATCCGTAGTCAAGCTCTCCGCTTGCATCCACTGCCGGCCTGCGGCCCTGGTCTACCCAGTGGAGCTCTACCAGCGAAGAAAAGACCAGTCTTCCTTTCTTGTAGCAATATTGTTCGCCGGGCGCCGGAGATGCATAGGCAGGGTGACTCTCCTTCAGAACGAAATCGACTAACAGTTCCAGCGTCGTCGGCATGGCGTCCACTGACAGCACCCAACTGTCTTCGAGATAAACGCTGGCCAGGCTCGCGCATTCAGAATATTGGGCCATATCTCTCTCCCATTAAAGAGACCCGCGGCTCTATACGAGACACGAATGCTCGAGTGTCCGGTAGGGGATCCTCTAGCGGGACAGGTTAATGCCGGACTCTCCCTGGTCGCTCCTCAACCAACTTCTGCTTTAGGCCCGTGGTCAAGGACGCTTTGTTCCCCGAGACTTCCGCTTTCTCCAGCCATTCTTCCCGGTATGCGTCAACCTGCGCGGCCTTTTTGTTGCCGAAGTAGGCGCCTATAAGGGGACCGAGGCCGGCACCAAGACCAATCAAGGAGTATTGCCATCCTTGGAGCAGGCCGGATTGCTACACCGACGACAATCGCAAGGGCAAGGGAGAAGATGAGGGATTTGCCGGTAACAGTCCTGTTCTTCGCCATTTTTCTATCTTGCGGGTAGGAGCATGCCGGTAACAATACTGCCCCGCTTGCCCACGTGCCTCGAAAGCTTGGCTATGCAAGATAGCCCGGCCCGGAGCGGTGGAGGATCTACCGGGCGCACGGGGTCGTAAGGTAAACCCTCTAGGCCGGTCCGGTAAGGTCGTAGGACCGAGCCTGAGGGGGGCAGAGTCTTGAATCGAATCCGTCGCGCGATTGCTGGCGGGACCATCATGAGCGCCACTCTCCTGTTGGCTGCCTGTACACCCGCGTCCCCAACAATCAGCGCTTTAGACCGTGAAGCGACAGACGCGATGTCCTCCCTGCTCGTGTTCCGGCGATGATGCGGAGCGAACACACTACCCGTCTTCTGGCCGCCAAGGACGGTATCCGCTACTTCGTCGCGCAGGCGACGAACGCTCCTTACACATGCATCACGGCGTTTCCTGATGAAAGGCCTGACTTGTGGGTGACCGGGTGCAGCGACGAGTCCAACTCAGGGAGTGAAATAGTAAGGACCGCCATGAACGGAGTGGTTTCTTTGGTCCTGGTCCCGGATAACTACGACACTTCACTACTCGAAAACGAGGGTTTCGCAGCTGTCCACGAGAACATCCTTGTCGCTGGGACCTCGGGACGAGTGCCAGGAGCCTGAGCAGCGCTAAGGCAACCACGTAGGCTGCGCACTGCACCTCTCGATGCTGGGCTGGCCTCATATCAGGAGTTCTTTTGTAGCCCGGAAAGTTTTTTTCAGCGGTCGGGACCCTTTTCGGCTTCTGCGGACACTACAAGGTATGAGGTTAATGGCGGAGAATGACGAAGACCTGTGGCGCAAGTGCGTAGCGGGTGACGCGGATGCCTTTGAGGGTCTATTCGCCAGGCACGCTGATGCCGTTTTCCGGTATTGCCTTTCCCGTTGCGGTTCCTGGCATGACGCGGAAGAGCTCGTCTCGATCACGTTTCTTGAGGCATGGCGGCAGCGCAACAGGCTAAGACCGGAGAAAGATAGTGTCCTTCCGTGGTTGCTTGGGGTAGCGACGAACACAGACCGCAACAGGGCCAGGGCTTCCCGGCGGCATGCCGACTTCCTTGCCCGGCTGCCACATTCTGATCCGCGGCACGGCGAAAATGAAGCGGACCACGCAGAAGCACTTGCTTCCAGGCTGGACGCAGAACGCTCAGTCCGCGAACTTCTGGAAACCACTGCCGGACTGAACGACGGCGAACGGGACGTCGTGATCCTCTGCCTCATGAACGGAATACCCCAGGAAGAAGCCGCCAAGACGCTCGGCATACGGGCCGGGACAGTGAAATCAAGGCTCCACCGCGCACGGACCAAGCTGGCCGCCACGAGCCGGCCCCTGAAATCCGTCGAACAAATCGACACCACAATTGCTGAAGCGAGGCTGTCATGAACCTATCTGAAGTGACCTACCCGAAAGACACGAAAAACCGCGTTCAGAACCTGCTCGGGCAAGAAGCGCGCCGCCGCCCTAAACCAGCCCGAAAATGGCTTACCCTGCCGGTCGTGATAGCCGTCGCCGGCACCGCCCTGGTTGGCACCACGGCCGCCGGCGTGTACGTCGCCTTGGCTCCGGTCGAAGACAAGCGGGACATCCGCTGCTACTTCCGCCCCGACCTCACCACCACTTACCCGGTTCCGGGTGCGCCCGGGGACAGAATGCCCCCGTACATCACCACGGGGACGTTCATCACTGGGTTAGACGACAAGAACAACCCAAACCCCGCCGATAAAAACGCCGGAATGCAACAGGTCAACGACCCCATCAACCAATGCAGCCGCGTCTGGGACCTGGGAAACATGAACCCAAACGGGATCAACGACGACATCATCCCAGAGGGCTTCGTTTCCCGCCCCCAGGTGCTCCGGGCACCGTTGAGGGAGGTAAAGACCAAAACGGCAAGCCCCTCTTCCCGGACCCCTCCCTGAAGACGTTCGGGAACTACATACCGTTCCTAACTGCCTGTGTAGTCGACGATACGGTGGCCGTTATCCCCGGCCCACCGGAAGTCTGCGCCCAGCTCGGCATCCCAGCCTTGGAGGAATAAGCAACTCAAAGTCGCCGGTAAAGGGGTCCCTCACGGGCAGCTGAACCATGCCCCAAACTGAGGCGAAGTGTCTCAAAACCCGTGTGCCTCAAAACGCTAGGGTTTTGTGATGGTTCGGCACGTAGCGTTTTAGGCACCCTTACCGGAAGGTTTTGCGAGCGTGTCATAAGGGACCCTGAGCTTCCCGCCGCGGGCAGCTTGGAGAGCGCGGGCGGAGCTTAGTTGCGGCCGGCAAAGGGACCGGCTTTCAGACGCTCGTAAAGCTTTCTTACCAACTCCGCTCAGGATGGCTAAACTCCGGGTAGTGCCCCGCCCAAGAGGAGGTCGGAACGTGAGCCTTCACCTTCTGCACGCTATGGCAATCGGTTCATGGCTTGGTGCGGTCTCCTCACGGGCGTTTGCGTTGCCCTTCCGCCTCTTTTGCGAGCCGGAGATGAGGGGTGGCCGGGGCCGAACATTTTCTTCCTATCTGCCGGCGTGATCTTGTTCGTCGTCTGGGCATTTCGGTTGGTTTTCCTGTACCGCGACAAGCAATACCGAAAGCCAATAGATGCAGATGAACGAAAGAGTCACTAACGGGGAGTTGTAGACCCTCTCCGCACTGCACTCCAAAGGGATCCGTTACTGGGGACCCTCAGCTCCATCCCTGACCCTTTTTCGAGCCTGCGCAAGCAAGGACTCGTAATTCGTCTGGAGGGGAGCAACAAGCACTGACTCAAGGCCACTTTGAATGTCCCAGAGGACGCGCTGCTCGGCGGTATCAGCAACGGCTGCAGCGCTACTGTCATTCAAGCGACATAGCCAATCGAACAGCACCAGTGCCTGGTCTTCGCTGAGCTCAATTCTGACTGACTCGGACAGATTCACGTCCACCCTTTCCCAGCAGGATCCCGGGCACTTAATCTACCGCTGCTGGCAACCTGTACTTCGAGTGAAGCATCCTGCAGGGGATCCCTGATCGGGCGGCTAGCGATCGCAAGCCAGACCTTTGGTCTAGCTAGGCTCGCCAAGTACAGAACCTTCGAAAAACGCGCTTCACGGAGAGTAAGAACAATCGGGCACACTGCTCTTATGGCAATTCAGTACTACCGGAGGCGCTGGACCGAATCCCGGGGTGATGAGTTCTCCTCTTGGGGTCCCGCCACTTACTACTTCGAAGTCGGTGACGACGGCTGGCCGACTCGCCAGATCGAGATTTATGACTCTGGCCCAACTCTTCGTTATGGCCCTGGGCACGAGGAAGATGTATTTGGTCTATCGGCCCAGGCTCGACTCGATCAGCTAGAAGACTGGCAGCCTTGGGCTATTTCCAAGGCAGAGTTCGAGCAGGCATGGCAGGACATGCACTAGTTCAGTCCGTCCCCGATCCGACTCGAGGTGTCTCGAAACCCACCCGCCTCGAAACGTTAGGGATCCGAGGCGCTGAGGTTATGAGACACGTTTGACTCGGGCTATACGCAGCGTCGGGGGATCCCCAAGCAGGTCAATCGAAGCTGTGGAGGTACCTTTCCACATCGGCCCAGATCTCAGCATCGGTCCTTAAAGGAAGGTAGTAGTTGCTGCTGAGCTCGTCCCAAAGCTGCCATAGGTCATATGCTTCGTCCGCATCCCGGTCTTCATATTCGACTTCTCGAAGGTATCTAACGGCGTCTCGGAGGACTTGCCCCTTGGTTCGCTCGCCGGCTTTCCATGTGGCTAGTTCGTATGCCCAGATCAGCGGCCATCGCTCTTCAAGTGGTATGGGCTGGAGTTCGAGATCTTTTAGGGTTGATGTCCATAAGTCGCGGATGTCGTTAGGATCCTCGTTGTCGGCGCCGGCAAGCATGCGAAGGTTCTCCGAATCCATGCCATCTGCCAGCCACTGGGCAGCAATGTCAGGAAAGGCCTCGACGTCTAACATCCCGGAGGCTAACAGGGCCATGGCCTGGGCAGGGGTCGGCTGCAGCTTCATCTGATCAGCCTTACATAGGTGCCGCACGATATGAGCACGTCACGGCCGCCCAGTAAACGATCCTTTACCGGGCGCCGCAGCGGCGAAGTCCGCCTATCTCTTGAGACGAGGAGTTTGAGGGAACTTAATTCCCGGTGCCGGACACTACTAGGTATGAACCAAATGGGGGAACAGGATGCTCAGCTGTGGGAGAGGTGCGTCAACGGGGACTCTGAAGCGCTCGGGAAACTCTTCGAAAGGCATTCGGATGCCGTGTTCCGGTACTGTCTCAGCCGCACGGGTTCCTGGTACGACGCCGAAGAACTTGTCTCTGTCACATTCCTTGAGGCATGGCGTCACCGCAAGGGCTTGACGCTGCAGCGGGAGTCTTTGCTTCCTTGGTTGCTGGGCGTAGCGACGAATGCGGCTAAAAACATGGCCCGCTCCACCCGCAGATACGAGCAGTTCCTGGGCCGACTCCCGCATTCATCTGCCGCTCCGGACCATGCAATTGCAGCCGACGAACGGATTGACGTGGAACGGCAGGTCAAGGACCTGCTGGATAGGACTGCGGGCCTTAGCCCCGGTGAACGTGATGTGCTGCTGCTGTGCGTGATGAACGGTTACAGCTACGAGGACACCGCGGCCGCCCTGGACGTCCCCATCGGGACTGTCCGTTCCCGTGTGAACCGGGCCAAGAAGAAACTCCGTTCGGCCGCCCCTCAACTCGTGGGCCGGAATGATGAGTCCCAGACAATTTTGGAATCGAGGCTGTCATGAACCTTTCAGACGTCCGCTATCCAGCCGACACCAAGCAAACTGTCCGTAACCTGCTCGTTCAGGAAGCCCACCGTCGACCTAAGACAGTGCCGTGGTGGCGCAAACCGGCAGCTCTGACCTTTGCCGGGCTGGCCCTTGCCGGCTCCACTGCGGCCGGCGTTTACGTCGCCTTGGCGCCCGTGGATGACAAGAGGGATATCCGCTGCTACTACCGAGCCGACCTCACCACCGCTTACCCGATTCCCGGCGCTCCAAATGAAACAAGGCCACCGTATATCACCACAGGAGTCTTCATCACAGGATTCGACGCGAAGAACAACCCCAACCCGGACGACCTAAACGCGGGCATGCAACAGGTCGCTGACCCCATTAATCTATGCAGCCGGGCTTGGGATATGGGGAGCATGAATCTGGAAGGGTTTGACGATGACCTCATCCCTGATGATTTCGTTTCACCTCCTCCGGGCCTTCCGGCCGAGCGAACCTTGACGGAGACAATGCGAGACCAAAACGGCAACCCTCTTTATCCGGATCCAGCGATACGAACATTCGGCAACTACATTCCATTCCTTACCGAGTGCGTCGTTGACAACACCGTTGCAGTGATCCCGGGCCCCGCTGAAGTATGCGCCCAGCTCGGCATTCCCGCCCTCGAAAAGTAGACACAAGGCCTCGTGAGAAGAGACAACGTGCAATGACCTTGGATGAAACGGCCCTTTCGAAACCTCTTCGGATGAGCCGGCGCCGCTTCGGCTGGGGCGTCACGGCTGTCATTGTTTCCGGGCTTCTGGGAGTTGCCGTTCACGTCTGTGCCACCTGGGCGCCTGAAGTGGGTCCGAACTGGTTGGTGCTCTTCGTGCTGCCGGGTTGGACGTTGTTCTTCGGTGCGCACCTCATCAGCGGCGCGGCGGCGGTCACTGGGCTGGCCCTGTTGCTACCTCCGCTCCTGCGGCGAATACGCCGGACCTGGCTTCGGCGGTTAGTTGCTGTACTGGTGGTGATGGCCGCGATTGCAGGATCTTTGCCGTGGCTCGTTTCTTTTGTGGGCCTTGGACTGAACATGATTCAAGGTACCTATAGCAAAGTGTCGGCGGAAGGCGGTGAAAGCGTCATTATCGAGCACTCAGGCTTCGACCGCCGCGCATACAGCGTGTTCCGCCAGAAATCATCCTTCTTATGGGAGAAAAGTGTTGGTTGGCAGACCGCACCGGACGTCTTCGACGCGGATAATTGCACTCTTGCGGCCCGAGAGGCGGATCTTTTGCTGACCTGTGGCACCGACCGTGTTCCGGTTCCGTCTCTCAACTAATCGCTTCGGCACTAATCCGTCCATGCCCGTAAGCCGGTGGCTCAGGGGACGTCTCAAGCGTCCGGGGAGGATCCTTCACCGGACGTCATTTCCGAATGACCGATAAGGGATCCTCCACGGGCTTCGCACTGGTTTCCGGCAGGCCTCAGGTCATCCGTTGTCTGAGGGCAAGGGCTACCTCGTTCGCGGGTCCGCAAATTTCAGGCGTAGAAAGCTGAAAGATTGCATCGGCTATGAAATCGCGGCCATTAGAATCCACGCCAACATCTTCGCGTCCCTGCACTTCCTCTGCCCATGCTGAGAGCTCATCTGCACCAATCCTCCCTGCCTCGAATTCGTCCAGCGCATGACTGATGTCCCGGACCTCGACAACCGCCAGGTACTCCGAATAAGGCCAGTCAAAGGCGGCCAAACGAGCCAAAGACTCATTCAGCGGGCACCGCAGCTGGAGGAGGTCGTAGACGGCTTCCCGCCTAGCAGCTTTTGACACCATGTAGCTTCTTCTTTCCAAATGAGCGGCCTTCGACGCAACTTGTCGGAGTCCGGCACACCTGTCATAACGGGTGGCCTGGCCAACCAACTTACTTCACCGTTCGGATAACGCGGTGCCTTGTATTGAAGATCGGGCGGAAGGAACGAACGGTCGGTGACGGTTATAGCTGGATCATAAGGCTTTCATTCATGGTTTCTTTATCCTGGGCGTCCGCCCGTTAGCCGGTCCCTAAGTGCGACAACCCGGCTTTGACGTGCTGCTTTGCAGAGGTGCACTTTGAAGTGTCCCGTATACCCTGCCCGCAAAAATGCCCGGTGAAGGTGCCCTAAACGCTACACACCTAGGATGTCTCGAGACCCTT
This sequence comes from Pseudarthrobacter sp. NamE5, assembly GCF_005796225.1. GTDB lineage: Bacteria > Actinomycetota > Actinomycetes > Actinomycetales > Micrococcaceae > Arthrobacter. Next base: position 73,011 of record NZ_CM016730.1, on the reverse strand, counting down.
GCGTTTTGAGGCACATGCGGTTTTGAGACTCATCAGCGGCGACTCAGGTCGGCTCACCTGAACCGAGAGATCGAAGCAATTTGGACAAGGTCACAAGGAACCTCTGCGGACTCTTCAAGATGCGAGGGACTTAGACGTGCTCAGGAAACAGCCACTACTGCTTCAATCTGCACTTTGGCGCCGAGTGGGAGGGCCGCCACCTGAACCGTGGTGCGGGCCGGATACGGTTCATGCAGGCGCCCCGCATATACCTCGTTGATGGCCGCGAAGTCCCGGTAGTCGGTCAGATAAACAGTGGTACGCAACAAATCTCTCAATGTCAGACCCTGCTCGTCGAGCAGGATCTGCAAATTGGTCAGCATCGCATCGCACTGCTGGGAGACATTGTCAGAAACCAAATCGCCGGTATCAGGGCGTTGGCCAATGATGCCAGCGGTGTACCCGATGTTTCCGTGTTCAACGTAATGGGAGAACGGGGCTGCAGACTGGTGGAGCCGAGGGCTGAAGTAGTGGCGGGTCATGGTTTCCTTCCGTCAATCGCGCTCTTGGTTCGAGGACCTACCAACTCGTCAAGCGGTCGCTGCAGCAACTGCGATTTCCAGGGCGTTCACGGGCTTCCGTCCAAGGATGGCGGCAATGTCAGTGCCTGTCTCCTCGAGGAAGCCGTGATTTGTGGCGGAGTGGATTGAGACCAGCATCGCTGGCTGGAAGGGCAGCAGGTCCGCGGAGTTGAGCGCTTGCCGCAGTTCGGTGAGCTTTCCCGGCCGGTACTCTGCACCCAGCCTGTCGGCGAGGTCCTGGGCCGTGATGACGGTGTTTCCGACGAGGTCGTAAGTCTTGCTCTGGTGCTTTTCGGGGCTCCGCGCAATGATTGCCGCTGCTTCTGCCAGGTCGTCCCGGGCGACCGCGGCGACGCCGCCCTGCCCGAATGGGGCTGAGATAACGCCTTCCTGCGGGGTCAGGAGCTGGCCGATCAGCTCGGCGTAGAGACCGTTCCTTAGGATCGTCCACTGTGTTGTTCCGCTGCGAAGGCGGCGCTCTGTCCAGCGGTGGGCCAGTGCGAAGCCCAGGTGGTCTCCGGCGTCGGTGAGGCTCGTGTAGATGATGTGCCTGACGCCGTCGCGTTCGGCGGCGGTGATGGCGTTGTTATGCCTGGTGATCACCACGTCGTCTTCTTCAGTCCCGGCGGACACCAGGACCAGTGTCTCCACGCCTTCGAAGGAGATTGTTTCGGGAGCATCGAAGTCCAGGTGGCGGTGTTGGCTCTGGCTGTTGGGATTGCGGGTTGCGCCGGTTGCAGCGGCGCCGGCCTTTGCGAGGTGTTCAAGGATTGCTGTGGCGAGGCGGCCGGAGGCTCCGGTAACAAGAATCAAGGTCAGGCTCATTTCACTGGTACTTTTCGGTAACTGGACTAATCCTCGGTAACCCGTCACAGACCCACAAGGAGGCACTTTGGTGTCAGGCAGGCACATGGAAGTAACCCCGGTGCTGGAACCGTGCGGCGACGCCAGTCATCCGGACTGCGGGATCCGGGATGTCCTCGACCGAATCGGTGACAAGTGGTCGGTGCTGGTCATCGTGGAGCTGGCCTCCGGCGTAAGACGTTTCCGGGAGCTTCAGCGGGCTATCGATGGCATTTCACAGCGCATGCTGACGCTCACCGTGAGGCGCCTTGAACGCGACGGGCTGGTTACCCGCACGGTCTATCCAACGGTCCCTGCCCAAGTCACCTACGAACTCACTGAACGCGGAGACAGCCTCACCGTGCTGGTAAAACAACTCGCGGACTGGTCCCTGGAGCACAAAGACGCTATTGGCGCGTCGCGGGAGCTCTACGATCGCCAAAACCCAGACCAGCAGATTCGCTGACCCTACGGTCCTATGTTTGTTACTTGATGCGTCGAAGCTTCGGCTACCTATAAGAGATGAGTGCCTCGAATCCCTAGGGATTCGAGACACATGTAATGAGACAGAGCCTCGACGATTCCCTTTAAGAAGGGGCTAAACGATGGCTCCGTTATTGATCTGCCGACGCCGCGAACGGCGGGGGAGTCTCCAGGCCCAATAGGCGATCATAAGTCCAGCTGTCGCGGCCCCACCCGCGTAGGTCCAGGGCGAGGACCATGAACCTTCGGGGGTGGGAATAGCAAAGGCAACCACGACGGCAGCCATGGCCAGAACGACCTCCACGGCCGCCTGCTGCGGTCTGGCCCGGTACTCGGGGTAGGCCAGCCGGGCCAGGGGAATGATTGGGAGCAGGAACAGGCCCAAGCTGGGGATCGGGTAGATGATGTTCAGCGTGTAAATCGTCATGCCCAGCAGCAACAGCCCCAGGAATTTCAGCACCTGCACTGCCGGCAGCGGGTTCTCCTGTGTCCACCGACTCAGCAGCAGGCCCCAGGCCGGGAGCCCGAGCAGCCAGCCACCGCACCACCAGCCAACGTTCGTGAGCGCCAGCGGCACGAGCAGGGCGCCGGGAAGCAGGAACGCCACGGCCTGCCGCCGCGACGGGAGCCTTCTTGTCGGGCAAAGATGCAGGCTGCAATCAGCAGGTAGGTGCCCGCGTACCAGGGCAGCAGCTGGATCACTGGATCGGCCAGGTTGAACACCATCAGAGTCAGTGCGGGGACCATGACGCAGACCGCGGCGAAAGTCCACGGACGGCGGTCAGTGTTCGGCGTGGCATCCCCCAATGTCATGGACGCACTCTACCGGCCTCAAAGGAGCACGGAGACGAACACTGATTTGAGCCGGACCATGAGGGGCCTGTGTTGAAACGCTAGCGTTTGAGGCACAGAGGTTTGGAGACACATCTGGTGAAGAGTAGGGCAGGGCTTTAGCTGTCCCGTAAGGGGATCCCTCACCGGACGCCGCGCAGCCAGCGGGCTCAGTTAGGGGTTGTCCGCGCCGTTTCCACGATTTCTCATTGTTGTCCGGCCGCGAGCGTGGAATTTAGCCAACGAAGCGACCCCGACGAAGGCGACGAGAACAAGACCAAGTGCAATTCTCAACGGCCCCGGTTCCGGTACAAAGAGGATCGTTCCAGCGATAACCAAAAGAAGCACGGCCTGAGGCCATGACATCTCAGCTAACTTCTGCATACCAGCCCCTAGCTAGGATAATGGGAAATCATTTCCTGGTGCTGACGTCAGCTTAGAACAGTACGACGCTAGGCGCTTCGGGAAATCTGCGGGACTTTAGCTGTAGCTCTCGCGATATATGGCGGGGTTTGCACGGCACTATGTGGCGCCGCTAGCTGTCAGTAAGCGGATCCTCTACCGCACTGCCAGTAGGGCCCTAAGCGCCTCCACCGTAGCTGCCAGCTCTTCACCGGGATCCAGAACGAACTCACCCTTGGCGGACCAAGGCTCCAACAGTTCGAAGGCGTCCAGTTCGACGAAGAAACGAATGTGCCCATCGTGCTGGGCGGCGAGCCGGAAATCTCCCTCCAGGGAGTCAAATCGTCGGTGGCCATCCCAGCCCCGCCAATCAGCTTCGAGTTCCTCGAAAAAGGAAAGAAGACGAGACCACCGGTCGAAGTCATAGACCCTTTTGACGGCGCGAAGCCCGTCTAGTTTGGCTGTGATCATGAGGTAATCGGATGTCCCGTCAGGATTGCGCTCTCCCTGGTCGATACGGAGGAGGAGCGTTCCCTTGTGACCGATGGCTATTTCCCTCATGAGCTGCAGAAATGGTCCGGAATCGTCATAAAAGGATCTTAGGCGCGCAACTGCGTCGAGGCTCCTTCAAGGTGCCCGTAAGCCGGTCCTCTATCGGGACAACCCGGTGCTGACCTGCGGCTTCGCAAAGCCGATGTTGAGGGTGTCCCGTATACCCCGCCCGCAAAAATGCCCGGTGAAGGTGCCCTAAACGCTACACGCGAATTTGCCTCGAAGCCCTTGGGAACGAGACGTCTCGACGAGCGAATAGTCGAGTGACCTGCACAGACACAGATCTCCTGCAGAGTCCTGGACAATACCTTTTGACGTTGGCTAGTGTCTTGAAAAACAACAGCTTTTCAAGACACTGATCCCGGTCTTCGGGAGGCCAGTCGGTGGCCGCGCGAGCGGGTGGAAATGGCTGGTGCTCGACGTCTCGGAAAGGCGTCTCGCAGTAAATTGTCTCGCCGCGGGTTCATCAGGGGGTTTTCGAGTCAGAATTGTCTCGTGAGGCTGCTGGGTTACACCCGGGTCAGTACTTCCAGCCAGGACGCTCAGCTGCAGCTGGATGCGCTGGTTGCTGCTGGTATGCAGAAACGCGATGTCTTCGCGGATGTGACTTCCGGAAGCAAGACGGCGATCGAGCGTCCTGGAATGAAAAAGCTCCTCGAGTACGCGGAGGCGGGGGACACCGTTGTTGTGTGGCGGGTCGACCGGCTTGGCCGGTCGCTGATCGATGTGCTGAACACGGTGGCCCTGCTGCGCGGCCGCGGCGTTCACGTCCGATCCATCTCCGATGGCATCGATCCTGCAACCTCGACTGGCCGGTTGATGTTGAACATGCTTGCAACCCTTGCCGAGTATGAGCGCGAGCTCATCCTTGAGCGGGTCAATGCCGGCATTGCGGCAGCACGACAAAACGGCACACGGTTCGGCCGGCCGCTGTCCGACCCCGCCGTCATCGCTGACAAACTTGCGATCGCCCAGGATGCCCGCGCCAAGGGCCGCACCGCCGAGGACGCTGCCCGTCTCGTTGGCTGGAGCCGCGCAACGCTTTACCGCCACCAGCAAGCCCGCGCCGCCCGCGATAGCACCACAAACTAGCCCCGGAAACGACGCGCTTCTTCGGACTTCGGTTTCCGGCCTCGCTTACCCAGCCCCCAGGTCTACCGCACGGACCTCGCTTCGCTCGGACTGTAGAAGCGTTTTTCTGTTTTTTGCTGCTGTCCTGCGGATCGTACGTGCCCGCTCCACCGGCTCAACCGTCCTGCGGACGGCTGCGCAGCCGATGCCTTGTGTCGGCGCTTCGCTTATTTCCTCCCACAACCCATCCGCTGCTTGCCCTTCGGGTTGCCCCGGCTCCGTCGGGCACAGCTCCGCGATGCTCCGCCAGCAGGCAAAAAACGCCCGGGGGAGAGGGGAAGCTGGTTGGTCACAAAGGCCGCCCCACTCACCGGATCCTCAGCAAAGGATGAGAGAAACCATGAATGATCGCATTGCACGCGCAGCCCTGACCCGCCTGTTTGAACCTAACGACACGGTTGGCCGAACCCTTGTGGGCAGGCTCGGCGCGTACGCCACGCTGCGGCTCGCCACCGGAGCCCAACCCGCTCACACCCTCCCGGACGTGACGCCCGAGGAACTGGCGGCCGCACTGAAACGCTGGGCACCCCGCGTGCCGGACCTGGCCCCGGAGAAGGATCTGGCCACCATCGAACGCCTGGGCGGCGGCTTCCTGATCCCCGGCGATGAGCACTGGCCCACCGGCCTGGACGACCTCCCGGACGCACCCCTGGGCCTCTGGTACCGGGGCAACATCGGCAACGGAATCCCCGATCCCTCCAGCTGCGCGGCACTGGCAGGATCACGGGACTGCACGAGCTACGGCGCCGCAGTCACAGGGGACCTCGCCTACAGCCTTGCCCAGCGCGGCATCTGCGTCATTGCCGGATTCGCCTACGGCATCGACGCCCACGCCCACCGCGCAGCACTGGCCGGAAGCGCCGGCCACGGCCTGGCCACCATCGCCGTCCTCGCCGGAGGACTGGACCGCGACTACCCGTCCGGCAACGCTGACCTCGCGGCCGCGATCCGCGGTAACGGCTTGATGCTCTCAGAGCTCCCGCCCGGCTCCGCCCCGACCCGGTACAGGTTCCTGCAGAGGAACCGCATCATTGCCGCCCTCGCAGGGGTCACTTGTGTCGTTGAAGCCCGCTGGCGCTCAGGGGCGTTGAACACCGCTCATCACGCGGAAACCATTGCCCGGCACGTCGCGGCGGTCCCGGGAAGCGTGCACAGCGCCAACTCCACAGGATGTCACCGGCTACTGAAGGAAGGCGGGGCGGTGTTGGTGTCCGATGCGGCCGAACTGGCCGAACTCCTCGCAGCCTAGGCTCTTCAGGTGGCCGTCCCGTTGCGGGGGCGGTCACCGCGGGCGGTCCGCCGTCGTGGCGGCTCCCGTCGTGGTTCGGAGCGGCGGACCGCCATCGGCACGCGCAGTGCCGGAAACCGGGGGAGCGCGGCCCGCCGGAGTCAGCGATGCCGAAGGCGGAGCCGGGGTGCTGATGGATGGTTCGCAGAGCTCACCGGGAAGGGCGTCCGCTGGCGCGGCCGGCTGTGGGGTCCAGTGCCGGCTCCGCAGGGCTCCGCCGTCCCTGGCCCTATTCTGTCTACGACGTTTTGGCTGCTGTCCTGACGGATTGTACGTGTCCGCTCCGGCCCGTCTAGCCCCTCCTTCGTCGGGGCCTGCGTGACGGGAATTTCCCTGCGGCGCTCCTTCGTCGCTGATTTCCTCCGGGAATTTCCCGCCCCTTGCCCTTACGGGTAGACAGGCCTCCTCGGCCACAGCTCCGCAAGCTTCGCCAGCAGCCAAAACAACGGGGGAGAGGGGACGCTGGCCGGTCACCATAGCCGCCCCACCCACCCTCATCCTCAGCAAAGGACTTTCAACATGAACGACGCAATCCGCATCTCCAGCCCCGCCGACATCCTCGGTTTCATCCCGCACTCCCTCGGGTTCGTCCCGCGTGAATCCTTTGTGTTCCTGACCATGCGGGGCAAGACGCTGGGCGCGACACTGCGCGTCGACGCCCCCGCAGCCGCCGAACCCACCGGTTTCGCCCGCTCCATGCGGGAATACCTCGCACTGGACACCCAGGCCACCGCGGTACTGCTGGCCATTTATACGGCCAGCACCCCGGCGCTCGGGCAGCCGCGCCCCTTCCACGACCACGTCGAGGCCGTCATCGACGCGCTGGACAGCGCAGGTACGCCGCTGCAGGACGCGTGGCTGGTCACCCCGTCGCACTGGCAAAACTTGCTGTGCGATAGCGACGCCGGGTGCTGCCCGCCCGAATCACTGGAATCCATCACCGACGGGCAACTGAACGCCGAGCTGGTGTTCCGCGGCAGCAGCTACCAAAAGACACCCGGCACCAACTACGCGCCGTTCGCAGGCCCTGCAGACAGGGAGGAGGAAATCCGTAACGCGCTCCCGGGAGTGCTCGGCGCAGAGCTGGCCCCGGGCCGGGAACTGTTGGCCGAGGCCCTGACCCGGGACGGATGGATGGACCACGCAACGGCCGTGGAGCTGCTCGCGTGCTTCCAGCGCCCGGACCTGCGCGACACATTGTTCTGCAACGTGATCGACCCGGACCTGCCGAACGCCGAGGAAAGCGGAAACCTGCTCATGGGGGAGGGGATTAGCCCGGACTGGGACCGCGTGGACCGGGCGCAGGACACCGCCCGGGACCTCATCGACGCCGCGCCGGAAGGCTACCGGGCGCCCCTGCTGACCCTGATCGGGTGGCTGGCGTACCTCAAAGGCCAGTCGTCAGTAGCTGCGGACCACTTCCAGCTTGCTTTGGCTGATACACCTGGCTATAGGCTCGCGGAACTGATGGACCAGCTGGTGAGCCGGGGAACCATCGCCCCCGTTGCCAAGAACCAGGACACCGCCTACAAACGGCACCGCTAGAAGGGTGGGGGCCGGGCCGGGACTACGGTCCGCCCCCTTGGGTGCGGGGCGGCCTCCCCCGCATGCGCTCCTCCGGCCGCCGATCACGCTGCCGCGGGCGCAGCACCACAAACGGGAAACGGCCGGACGCCGGGCTACAGTGGAAAAGGAAGACGAGGGGCAGCACATGAGCCACGAGTACATCCTGACCGCCGACGACGCCGCACCAGTCGACGCCACCCAGGCCCAGGACATCCTCGAGCTCTCGATGCTGACCATGCCCCAGCCAGGCGCCCCCATCGTCGACATCTCCTGGGAGAAATCCCCACTGGACCTATAACTTGATGCAGCGATGACGCTGCAGCACTGGTTTTCCTTTTGCTGAGGGAAAAACTGAGGCCGGCCCCAACGGGCCGGCCTCAACCCTTTAACCGCTGAAAGGGCGTCCGCTGGCGCGGTCGGCTGTTGGGTCCAGGGTGCGCCGTCGCAGAACTCAGGACCCCCTGAACCTGGTTGTCTACGACGTTTTTTGGCTGCTGTCCTGACGGATTGTACGTTCCGCTTCGGCCCGTCCAGCCCCTCCTTCGTCGGGGCCTGCGGTGCGTCACGTCCGCCGCGTTGCAGAACCAAGCCGCCATAACGCTGCGGCCGCAAGACTGTTGAGGAACGCGATAAATGCATCGCCCGCAGCTGGGCGGCCGACGATCAGGTCCAGGGCCACTAATACCAGCGATCCGACCGCGGCAACCGTGAACACCACAGTCAGGATCCGCAGTACGCGGGGAGGACGGCCGGGACGCGGGACCGGATCACTCATCCCTCACCCTACTCAACAACAAGGACAGGACGCGCTTCAGGCAGGTCCCTCAACCGGGCTCCCGTAGGCGTACGCAATCCACGGACCGGTGCCTACCTCCGGGGTCTCAGCCATCATGACTCGCTTTGTCACTTCATAGTCTCCTGGAGCTCGCCTATACATCACCTTGACCAGGTCGACGTCCCGTTCGACATGGCCATCCGGCCACAGAACGTCATAGCGGAAGGCCCGGACCTGGCGGCGTAACCACCTTGAGGTACGAAAGTAAGCGGTGGCTCGGAAGGCGTAAGGGATAGGGTCACTGGCTGGCACGACATCATCCTCGCACGGTGAACCACGGGCTGAGTTGATGCAGGCTCGTCGGGCCTCGCCCTGGTTTGCGCTGCGCTTCAAACCAGGTGATGGGCGTCCGCTGGCGCGGCCGGCTGTGGGGTCCAGTGCCGGCTCCGCAGGGCTCCGCCGTCCCTGGCCCTATTCTGTCTACGACGTTTTGGCTGCTGTCCTGACGGATTGTACGTGTCCGCTCCGGCCCGTCTAGCCCCTCCTTCGTCGGGGCCTGCGTGACGGGAATTTCCCTGCGGCGCTCCTTCGTCGCTGATTTCCTCCGGGAATTTCCCGCCCCTTGCCCTTACGGGTAGACAGGCCTCCTCGGCCACAGCTCCGCAAGCTTCGCCAGCAGCCAAAACAACGGGGGAGAGGGGACGCTGGCCGGTCACCATAGCCGCCCCAGGCGACAACTTAGTCCGTGCCCGCACCCGCTTTCCGCCCGCTTGACAGACATAGAAGCGTCGGGGAGAGGGGAAGCTGGCCGGTCACCCTTGGTCGCCCCACCCACCCAACTTCTCGGCAAGAAGGAACAACACCATGAACGCAACACCCACGCTTGAAATGCTCGATCCGGCAACCCTGACCGTGGACGTCAATGTCCGAAAGGACGCCGCCCTGACTGCTGACTTCATCGCCAGCATCAAAGAACACGGCGTGATGGAACCAGTGATCGCACACCGTAAGGACGACGGCACCGTGCACGTCCTGATGGGCCAGCGCCGCACCCGCGCCGCCGTCGAAGCCGAACGGCCCCTCATCCCGGTCCTGATCATCGACTCGCCTGAGGAAGCCGTGCGCATCGTCACGCAGGTCGTGGAGAACATCCAGCGCGCCGAACTGACCGAAGCGGACGAGGCCGACGCCTACCACCAGCTGTCCCTGATCGGCGTCTCGGCGGCCGCGATCGCCAAGAAGACGGGCCGGACGAAGGACAAGGTCGAAAACGCGCTCAAAGCCAAGGCCTCCACCACCGGAACCAAGGCCCTCGAGAGCGGCTACACCCTCGACATGGCGCTGGTAATGGCTGAGTTCGAAGGGGACCAGGACGCGGTGGATGAACTGGAATCAGTCATCCGGGACGAGCCACAGTACTTTGACCACATTGCCCAAAAGCTCCGGGACGACCGCGAATCCAAGGCCCAGCTCGCCGCGCTGATCGAGAAACTCATTGCCCAGGGCAAGGCCATCGTCGAGGACGCCGGGCACTACGCCGACGAGGAGAACCTGTACGTCTCAGCGGCCAAGCGGGCAGACGGTGAACCGGCAACCGACGAGGACGCCAACGCCTACGTAATCAGCACCAACTACCGGGGTGAGCACAGGGCCGAACCTGTTATCAGCGACTGGAAGGAACTGGGCTTCACCCCGAAGTATGAACGCTACGACGGCGGGACGCAGGCCCAGAAAGGCCCCATGACTGAGGAACAGAAGGCCGAGCGGAAGACCCTGATCGCCAACAACAAGGCCATGGAGTCCGCGACCAAGGTCCGCCGCGAATTCGTCAAGACCCTGCTGGCCAGGAAGCAGGCACCGAAGGGCTGGCAGTACTTCACCGTCCACGCCATCACCCACCACTCCGAAACCGCCAGCGGCTACGACGGGAAAGTCGCCGCTGAAATGGTCGGTGCCAAGGTTGAAGAGGCCAACCGGTGGGGATGGAACCCGCTGCGTGACCACGTCGCCAAAACCGAAGCACGGCCCGAGTTCTCCCTGATCGCGCTGGTCTGCGCAGGGTATGAGAAGACCATCGCCAAAGACTCGTGGCGGTCACCGAGCCGGACGCACCGGGACTACCTGAACCAGCTGGTCACGTGGGGATATGTTGACCGGACTAAGGCAGGCGTCTCCTCCCTGGCGTAGGCAAACGGATCACGGGGACTAAGACACTGCAGCCCGGAGGTAATGAAATGTCAGTGCTCCGCGGCAGCATGATCCTCGTGAAGTAAGGATCTGTCAGACCCTGAGGTTGCTGGCCTCGGACGACTGGGCCAACGGAGGCTGCAGTATGGGTATTCAGAATCAGGGCATCGTGGGTGACCTCCCATCCGATGGCAGGGTTAGAGCCTTGCCAGTGTCTCCGTATTGGAAAATGTTGGACCGTGATGATGCGCGCGTGCCCAGTGTGGAGCGGTATTTGCAGGATTTCTGGGCACGGGGGGTGAGCTCGTCGAGTGTGGAGTCTTATGCGCGGGACCTTTTAAGGTGGTTCCGCTTTTTATGGGGTTCCGGCAAGGAATGGAACCGCGTGACCCGCGATGACATACGGGAATTTGTGGCAATGCTTCGGGCATCGACGAAGAAGCCGGCGCGGCCACGGCGGCCGGTGCCGGCTGTTAACGAAGTGTCGGGCAAGCCCTATTTGAGCGCCCAATACTCGCCACGAACTATCAATCACAACCTGTCAGTGCTCTTCGCGTTCTATGACTTCCACCGAAGAGCATTGACCGGGCCATTGCGGAATCCCGTGCCGGAGCGGGCGGGACAGTACGGTCGTTTTGGGGCGCACCACAACCCAGAAGAGGAATACCGACAGGGACCTCGAGCTGACTACCGCCAAAAAGTTCCCGTCCAGGCGCCCCGCTCCATTCCTGATCAGGCCTTCGAGGACCTGTTCACCAGGCTCGGCACGGACAGGGACAGAGCCTTGGTCGCCTTTTACGTCTCCAGCGCCGCCAGACCCTCGGAGCTTGTCGGACTAACCAACGGCATGGTCGATGTGGGGCAACAATGCATCTCCGTCGTGCGCAAGGGTTCCGGGGCGGTCCAGCGGATCCCCGCGTCTAACGAGGCCTTCACGTGGTTTCGGCTTTACCAGGACTCGCTGCCCGAAGATCTCATCCAGGCAGGGTCCGCCGCCTGGTGGACTTTACGAAAGCCCTACCGGCCGCTGAACTACGAAGCCGCCAGAGGCATTCTTCGGCGTGTGAATACTGTTCTGGGTGCTAACTGGACCCTCCACGACTTCCGTCACACAGCTGCCATCCGCATGGCACGAGATCCGAACGTCTCCCTTACGGATATCCAGGCGGTTCTCGGACACGTCCACATCACCACAACTGAGAACTACTTACGGCTCCGCGAGGACGAAGTCATCGAACGGGTGAATCAGCATTTCATCTCGCGAGCGGCAGCGAAGCGGAGTCCCGTGACCCCTCCTGATCGTCCATCGCCGTACTCGGCTGCAGACATGACCGAACTTTTTGGAGGCAGCCAGTGGCAATAGTTCGCGATTACATCCCCTCATCGCCTGTCCCCACAGCTCCTCCAACGCCGGAAGTCGAGCCGCAAGACTGTATGCCACGCCTCTCCTCGATAGCCCAGGACGAGCTAATTGAACGCGCCAAAAGCCTCACTGGCGCCGATGCGGTTACTGTCCGGGGCGTCAGGGTCATTCTGAAAGCGTTGAGTGAATTCGAGGGGCAAACATGGCAGCAACGGTGGCAAAACGCTGGCTGCCAAGACCCTGGCCGTGACTGGAAAGACCGGCTCGGCAGCCCCTGGAAAGGGATCTATCTTAACCGGGCAGCCTTCGAATCCGCGAACGGAATCGCAGACCTCATAGCGCTGGATGCGATCCGCCCCAGTTACACCTGGCTTCGAGAAGGATCACCAAGGCTCCGCCGAATTCGCTTGAACAGGCATCCGGACTTCTTCACTCAGATGACTGAACATGGGCTAGGGCTACAGGTGAGACCTTCAAACATCGAAAACGGCCTCACGGTCATGACGAAAGTACTGGCCCACACCGGCGCGCACTTGCAGGAGCTACGACCGGAACATCTGCTGTGATTCCGGGATTACCAGATCGGCCGGGGCAAGACACCGGACGGGCTCACCTATGCCTGGGCCGCGCTGAAAGATCTCGGGATCTTTGGCTCCACCACACCAGGACTATTGCAGGCAGTCGCCGGCCGACGGCCCTCCGTGTCCGAAATGGTCGACTCCTACGGCATCCGAAACCAACAGGTAAGGGACATGCTGGTGCGGTACCTCCAAATTCGAGAACCCTCGGTGGACTACTCCACCCTTCGCTGGATGGTCTACGAACTCGTCAAGAACTTCTGGCTCGATATTGAAGCTCACAACCCCCAAGCTAACAGCCTGCGTATCAGCTTCGAAGAAGGCCGAGCGTGGCTCAGCCGATTCACGCACGGATCCATCTCGACCAAGCACCGCACGCTGTTTATCGTTAGAGGCCTTTACTTGGACATCGCATCCTGGGCCACCGACGACGCCTACTGGGCCCAATGGGCCGCCCCTTCATTCCTGACGCGGGAAGATACCTCCGGGGCGACCAAACATAAGCGTCGGAATCAAGCCCGAATCCATCAAAGAATCCGAGACCTCAGTCCGATTCTGCCGAAGTTGCTGACCAGCGCCGCCCAGGAACTCAAGGATGCTCAAGCACTATTAGCCGCAGGAACAGCCGTTGATCAAGGAGAGGAATTCGAACATCAAGGAATCACCTACCGCCGCATCGAGCTGAGGCGGCGAACGATCAACGCGCCGCGAGGATCAGGCCGCGTCTGGGTCATTGGTGGCCCCTATGAACGCCGCTTTGACCTGACTCAACTCGAGGACAACTGCTTCTGGAGTTGGGCTCTGATTAATACACTGAGCGAGACAGGAGTAAGGATCGAGGAACTGGTCGAGATCACCACTCATGCGTTCTCCATTTACCGACTGCCCGAGACCGGGGAGGCGCTTCCCCTTCTTCAGATCGTCCCGTCAAAAACCGACAGGGAACGAATACTCCTCATCTCTCCCGAACTCGCCCATGTCTTCGCCCTCGTGAAGAGGCGGATTACCACCGCCGACGGACGCGTTCCCCCGGCCGTCCGCTATGACGAAGCCGAGCGCGTCTACAGCCCGCCCCTACCGCACCTATTCCAGTTACACACCGGAAGCGAACGCCGAACCATGTCACCCGCCTGGGTCAGGATCACCATCAAGGACGCGATCAGCAGGGCCGGCCTCAAAGACGAGAATGGGAACGACTACAAATTCACCCCACACGACTTTCGAAGGCTCTTCGCCACGTCGGCCTTATCTGCAGGGCTGCCCATACACATCCTCGCCAAGCTCATGGGCCATCAGAACATCTCCACAACTCAGGGATATGCAGCCATCCATGACGAGGAAACCCTCCGTAACTTCCGCAGCTTCCTTGATAGGCGCAGGTCACTTCGTCCAACCGACGATTATCTCGAACCGACGGACGCAGAAATAAGCGAGTTCCACGAACACTTCAAAAAGAGGAAGGTCGAACTCGGCAGCTGCGGGAGGGCTTACGGAACACGATGCGTGCATGAACATGCGTGCATCCGATGCCCAATGCTGCGTCCTGATCCAACACAACGTCCACGCCTTGAAGAACTTGTTGAAGCCCTTGAATGCCGCAAAGTTGAGGCCGAAGAACGGGGATGGCACGGTGAGCTCGAAGGTATAGAAATTAGTTTGAATGCAGCGAGGGAAAAGCTGACTCAGATGGGTCGGCCGGTATCACTGGGGATGCCCGAGGTGTTTAAGTCTTGAGGATGCTCCATCGGGGGACAGCAGCAGGCCGCATAGGGACGCGCTCATGTGTTGGCGGGTGAAGCAGGAGCGCGCTCATCCATGCGTAGGGCCTGCTTATGAGCTGCAGGAAAGTTAGCTCGGTTTGCATACACCCGCTGACACGTGACGCACTCGTTTTGGTGCGCGCGCGTGAAACGTTAGCGCTTTTTCAGGCACAGACTTGCGAATGTGCAACACGGAACGTTTGGCGCCGGTTGGCAGGTAATACACGCACCCACTGACAAGTGACGCACTCATTTTGGTGCGCGCGCGTGAAACGTGGGCGCTTTTTCATGCACAGACTTGCGCATGTGCAACACGGAACGTTTGGCATGTACTACACGCACCCAATGACAAGTGGCGCACTCATTTTGGTGCGCGCGCGTGAAACGTGAGCGCTTTTTCATGCACAGACTTGCGCATGTGCAACACGGAACGTTTGGCACCGGTTGGCAGGTATTGCAAGCACCCGATGACAAGTGAATGTTCACTTTTCACCCAAACGATGCCGCCGACTTCGGGTACGTGTTCACAAAAACGATGGAAGCAATGACAGGACACTTCAGATCGTGTACGCTCAAGTCATGCAGGCTGAGAAACAGAAGGGGTTGGTGAGCTAGATGGGCTTCGAGTTGTTCGACAAGCGACTGGTGCCAGTCTCCAAAGCACCAAGTGTCACCATCCAAAAGCGGGGCATCCTGTCCATCAACAAGGTTGCGCACGAGATGATCGGTTCTGCTGAATTGGTCGAGCTTTTGTACGACCGCGAAGAACGGATCATCGCCATCCGGCCAGCTGATGGCCCTTCGCCACATGCCTATAGCATTCGACCTCAGTCGCAACGAAGCTCTGGCCAGGCAATCCTGTCGGCGACGGCCTTCACTCAGTACTACGACATAGACACGACTGTTAGTCGGCGCTGGGTACCCTACGAGAAAGACGGCATGTTGTGCATCGATCTCAAGGGACAAAGCGCGGAAATTCGCGGCAATCGCTCCAAGAAAAGCGAGGGTAACGAATCAGAGGATGCAGATGAGTCGTAAATAAAAAGGTTTCACCCGGTGGCCGTGTACTCGTGGAAGAGGACGGCCCAGGGTATATAGAGGTCTGGCCCGACCTGTTGGAGCAGGTCGAGCCAGTTCACCCCGAGGGGCTTAGCTGTTTGCATCAGCAGCTATTAGCTTATCGAAGTTTTCTGCAATCGCTAGGGTTGCTGCTTCCTCGGGGTAGTTCATCCCAAGGAAGGAGCCAGCAATGGGAGTCATTCGAAGGACCCAGACCGTGCGTCGCGGTCCGGTCACAGTGCGCATCGTGGTCACTACGACCACCCGCCGCATTAGGACGAAGTAGCGCCTATCCCCGGCCTTCCAGGCCGTTTGTTGAAGAAACCCTGAAGCAGCACAAGCTGCGACCACATAGTTTGGAGCGAAAATGGCAGATCGACCGGTTACCCACTCACGCAAAGATCAGCATGGAGACATCACTGCACTCGGAAACCCGAGCGCAGTGTGGTCGGTGCGTTCATCATCCTTGATCATCAACGACATCCAGACAGGGACACACTCCTATTACGTCCCCTGGCAGTCCGGCCGCACAGAGATCCGCGTGGTGCGCGGACCCTACGGTCCATATCTGCGTACGGACCGGGACAACACTTCCCGGAACAACCTCGACGACCTTCCGGGTATCTAACGCTTGGTCGTTCCGTCCCTGGACAGGGGCGGGTCAGCAGGGGGCGGATGTTCGCGTCCGTCCCCTGCGCTATTAAGAACTAGGCAAACTTCGCTAACCCGTAGGAGGGTTCCTGGAATGTCACAAGTACCTGATTCAGGAGTTGCTCCTAAAAACACTCACTACCTACTTGTCGCGCTGCTTGCGGCAGGCGGTCTCCTGGTAGGTGTCGCGGCCTATTTCGTTTCTCGCCTCGTTCCGGATATGGGTGATGACGATTTGGCTGTCACTCAATCGATTCTGACGAACCTCGGAATCGGGTTCTTCTCGGCCGCCGTGCTCTTCCTTCTGGAACCAAAATTCCGTAGAGCTGTTAAGGCTGACGTTACGGACACCGTGACAGATACGGTCAGAACCGCTACAGAAGGGCTCAAAGACGAGGTCCGCGAGGCGGTGCAAGAAGATTTTGAAGACCGGTTCGCAACTTTAGCGGACCGCATCAACGCTCGTTACGATGCGAAGTTGAAGGAACAATCCGACTTAGTAAGCGATTTGAGCTCTGACTTCACTCACGAACGTGTGAGCAAACTATTTGAGGAAGCTGCCACGCTTCGGGCGCTGCACGAGAATGCACTCTTGGTCGAAGCCGACGACGAGATCGGCAACTTACGAGTCCGATTCAGCTGGCATCACCCCCATGGGACGCCCTGGACCGACCCTTCCACCTTGAGACCGCCAGGCGACGACTGGAACGAAGTTCACATTGCCGCGTGGCCTTCTACCGGTGACTGGTGGGCCTCCCCAGAGGTTGCTTGGACGCCTAACATGACATTCGAGGATGTTGCTCTTGAATTGGCGGTAGGTCTCAACTCAAGTGGGTCGCGAGGTTTGGCCGAAAGAATTCAGTGGGGACCGATCCTGCAGCGCTTCGAAACGGCTGTTAAGGCGGCCATAGAATCTCGCATGAAGACCGAAGGCGCGCCCCCGTTGGAAGGCGGTTTGAGCGAGTTTCTCGATCACGAGAACACCTGGTATCTCACGAATCGAGGCCTCTACTGTCCAACCCACAACTCTGCTCAGCTACTGGCGGACTTCGAGGAAATTCCTGATCAGCCGCCTTGGGCTGGGCGCCGAGAATGGTTCTTTATCGCCTCGAGGGCCCAAAACCTACGGGCGTCGGCATTAGATCGGCGCTGACAGCAGGAACCATGCAACAAGGTGGGTTCGCAGTTTTGACATGGATAGGTAGGAAGAACGGTGGATTGGAACGATGTTGGTAGGAGCGCTCTGACTACCGCGGGTGGATGATCGACATACGGCTGCATTGCGGGCAATGCCGGGAACGCGACAGGGATAGAAAGAGAAACTATTGCAGAGCAAAACAAATATAAGGACGGCGCTGGTTAAGGTGGTTGGCGGGATGGGTTCGTGACCATTGACGATGATTGGTTGCTAGAGGATCGCATCAAACGAATACGCGCACTCGTCCGCTTGGGCGTGCAACACCTCGTCTTCCTGCATGAGGCTGTTCCCTTCTATCTCCGTCAAGCGCAGATTGCAGAAGCTCGGAACGAAGAACTCCTAGGAACGATCCAGGGCTCGTCACGCCTCACGCCCTTTCGAACACTCTTCAGTGCTGAGGCACGCCGTGACCACGACATCGCCCTGGGGGTTCTTATTGACCAGAAGGAAAATCGCGCCTTCGAAAAAATCAGCAAGTGGGTCGCGGACGTAAATGATGCGGCGATGCGAATATTCAGTCAGGATCGTTTCGAGAGCTACCAAGCCCTCGGTGACCCGCCGCTTGTAGCGACTGGCGGCTCCAACCCCGGATCAGTCGAGCAGAGTTTGATCAAACTCACCGTAGACATCCGGGCGCGAGTCCTCGAGCTCACAGGGTCGCTCCGTGATCTTGGCGAAAATGAGGATGTTGCGCCGGCCATACGTGATGCCGTAGGCGGTTGGCCGCATTTGCGCGGGTTGGTTGCAGACTCGATCATCGACGGTCACCTACGACAGATGCGTACGCGCCGGACACGGTCGGAAATCTCAAACGCAATAGGGGCTTCGAAGGAAATAGTTGAGGCGACCTTCAAAGCGCTCTCAGCGAAGCACAGCGTGGCCCCCACGAAAGCGACCCCGGACCTTACCGACTGGTGGAAGGCCCTACGGCCGCTTCTAGCCGACAAAAGTATCGATAAGGCTCTTGGTTCAACGGACGGCTCGCTTATCAAACTCATCAGCAGTCAAGTGTCGTTAGTCCAGAACCTGGGTGAACTTCGGAACAAGGTGGGGTCCGGCCACGGAAAAGCTCAGCACCCAGCCGGTTTGGAATCATCCCATGCACTTCTCGTTGTGGATACAGCCCACACGCTGACACGATTTCTTGCCGCCTGAGGATCCCCTTGCCGGGCGGCCGCAGAAACCGCCCGGCAAGGCGACAACCGCCACCGTCCCGGCCAGAAACCTCCCGGAGTCTCGGGTGGACTTAGCTGCCTGCGGCGATATCCTGAGCTGCATTTCTAGATTCGGCGATCGCCGGCGACGAGTCAGCATCCGTGACTTGCATGACCCGAAGCTGCTCGCGAGTGAAGGCCCCACAGTTAGCGGTGTTCCCGTCGATTTGAACATCCTTCAACTTTGCACCGCTAAACTTTGTGCCCGTCAGTTCCGCGCCTGTTAGATCCGCCCCTATGAGATCAGCCCCAACAAAGCTTGCGCCCTCAAGTTTTGCGCCCTGTAAGTTGGCAGACCGTAACGTGGCTCCGTCGAACTTGGTATCTGGCAGATCTGCGTCCTTCAAAGTGGCGGATGTTAGATCAGCGCCTGTGAAGTCGGCTTCCATAGCGTCCGCCTCGCTGAGATCTGCATGCTTCAGGTTGGCGTTGGTGAGGTTCGCTCCAAAAAGTAATGCCCATCGAAGGCTGGCCCCAGAAAGGTCTGCCTTTGAAAGGTTGGCGTCCATCAGAGGAAACCGAGACATGCCGGAGTCTGCCAAATAGGCTTCGCGTAGGTCCGCGTTCTCAAAGCTTGGTTTGACCCACAGGTAACTGCCAAGCTTGTCCCTTTCACCCGGCCTGCGGAGACGCATCAGCGAGACCATCAACGCCGACTCTTCCGCCTTTGACATCACGACCGGCGTACCAGGCTTTCCACCTGCCGGGTCGAGCTCTCTGAAAAGGGAGGCAGCGAGAACATTGACGACTGTCGTTCGATCCCGTTCGGAGTCGTGTCCGATCCTCTCCAACGCGAAAATCCCGCCCACTCTTATGGCAGTCTGAGTGCTCCCGAGCTGCTCGATTGCCTTCGTGTACCTTTCAGTTACGTCCGCGTCTCGTGAATTTCGTAGCTCTTCAATACGAGTGGCTTGACCGTGCCCTGCGATAACTGCACCCAGGATTCCACCTAGAAGTGCCGTGACGGGAAGGGCTAGTCGGGCCAACGGTTCCCAGGGGATCTGCGCACCGTTGTCGAACGGCCAAAAATCACCACTGGACCAGCTGGCGAGAAGATAAAGCGCCACGGCAAAGGCTACCGCCGCTCCTAGCAGAGCCCACAGACAATGAGCCACCAAATTAGCGGTCACTCTGCCCTTATTGCGTTCCTTCTTTCCAGCAAACACTTTTCCCCCAAACCACTACAGTCAAGTTGGCGTGTCTCTACGCCGCCCCTTACTGTATCGCTGGGTGAGCGCGCCGGCGGCTTAGAAGAGAGCCACTAGACCGGTCCTTCGCCGGGAAGGTCTCCGCAGCAATGCGATCGGTGGAGCTAGATGGCTGAAGACGCAAAGAAAGGCGGACCTTTCCCTGCTCTACGCTTGTACAGCCCGACTACGAAAACATATTGCGCCAAGACGCTATATCCCCGTTCTTGGCATGAATAGGGCAGGAAGAAGAATGGATTGGAACGAAGTTGGGAAGAGCGTCCCGACTATCGCCGCTGCCGTCGTGGCGCCCGGGGTGTCACTGGTGACATTGTTCCTGAAGATTCGTGAGTCAAGTGGTCGGATACGGGCGCACAATATCGCAACTGAGTCCTACGCCCTAGCGAAGGCTGTTGGTGAGCTCGGGCCAGGTGACGCCGGTAGTGCACACGCTCCCTATCTTCGGAATGACTTGCTGCGTTCTGGCCATGAAGCATCTCGGCAGTACTTGGTGTTGTCGACGCCCAAGAATAGAAAAGTCAGGAACTGGATCGAAGGGATCGTTTACTCCATCACGTGTTTGATCTTCGGACTCGCTCTATTGCAGTTTCCAAACGTATTCCAGTTAGGCACGGGTCCTGGGTCGTTCACCTGGTATGTGATGGGCTGGTTTTTCATTGTGCTCGGCGCCGTTTCACTACTTTTGGTGGCCAGGGCAATTGGGCGGAGGCGCAGAGGCATCCTGAGAATCTTACGGAAACGGTTCCACGGGGGTGCGTTCCGTGTTCGGCCGGGTACCCCCCTGACGGACAAGGCCGCGAAGGGAAGTTGATTGGCGCAACTAGTCCGGAGAAGATACACCCCCAGCGAGGTTGAGCAGATCATCCTCGACGGCCTCAAACCTGCCGAGGACGACGCGGCCGCGTAAAAACACCCTTGCCGGGCGGTAACCCCGCCCGGCAAGACCCCGGCCAATCGCCACGGAGGGGCAGGGAACCTTCCAGAAGTCGGGGGGTCCGCCGCGCAGGGCGAACCACAGCAGCCACTCACCAGCGGCGGACCGCCAATTAACGCACCCATCACAGGCACCACCCAGGTGCCGCGATTGCCAGGGACAACGACGTTTACCTGGCAGCTGCAGGCACCACCGACAATATTCAGCTAGGCTGAATCCGTTGATTTCCTTTGCCGAGGAGAACGCAGAAGGGCCGGCCCGTTTGAACTGGGCCGGCCCTTCTTGTCTCCCCGGCACAAACACACGGGGCGGCTACACCGCTCGATCAGCCCGGCACGTTCCGGGGATCGTTGCCGTAGCTGTTCTTCTCACCAATTTGGCCGTTCTCGTTCTTGATGACGTGCTCGACCTTGTCAGCTTTCGCGGCGTCCCGGCCGGCGGCTATTGCCTCGTCCTTGGTCCCGTAGCCGGTCCCGAACGGCCGGTCGCTGCCTTCGCGCTTGTTCTTCCAGGCACCGTCTTGGTGGTACGTCTCGATATCGCCCTGGGCCATTGCATACTCCTCTGCCGTTCCGAACTAACTGACAGCCGCCGCGCAAGCGCAGACAGCGAAAAGCCCCGCAGCACTGGGCACAAGCGGGGCCTTTCCTGGCAACCACTCCGCCAGATGGGGGGACAGGCGAAGAAGCTGACACCAAACTAATAGAAAGCATGCTTACTTTTCAAATTGGTGGGCGTTCCGAGGCCGTAAGCTGTGCACAAGAGACGCTCATTGGGGGAGAGTATGGCGCAGGCGATCGATGCCGACCAGAAACAGCAGCTGGCGACCTGGAACAAACGCTGCGGCAAACTTTGGCTCAAATATTTCGCCATGGTGCTTTTGCCGCTATTTCTGCTGATGTTCCCGTTCGGCCTGGCCCTCAACTACTTTTTGGCCGTGACCGGCCCATTGGTTTCCGGGGAACTGGCGTACGGCCAGCCCGGATACTACGAGTACCAGGCCGCAAAGGATCAGTCCCTGATCATCCTGGCCGGCCTCCTTGTCCTTGGTGCGGCCCACTATTACCTCTGCAACCGCTGGTGCAAGAAGGCAATCCGCACCCTCGGCCCACCACCCGGATCCTCCAGCCGGTGGAACCGCTGGGTATTAGGAAAGGCCCAGGACTCCTAGAAGCACAGGCGCGGGCACGTTCTCCATGGTCCACACCCTGCGTTGGCGGGTGACCCGTTGCGGGGGTCGGGTTTTTTCAGCAGGGACGACACCAATTCAGCGCTGCCATTCCCGCCAGGTGCCCCCATCACCCAGACGACCAAGGGGACTTTTCAGGCACAGGGGGGCTGCGGCGCGGCGAACCTGCGGGGATGACCACAGTAGCCGGCGGCGGGGCTCACCGTCCGTGTCATTTTCAGAAGCTGACTGCACAACTTTCCGCTGAGTTCCGGGCTTTGTGAAGACCGGTTCGGATCAGGGGCTGTCCGTTACTCCTCAACGAGTGTCTGTTTGCCCTAAAGTCCTGTTCCCAGTTCGCCCGGCCGGATATCCCAGAATGACTGACCGTCCCCTAAGCCCCGTCGGCTAGCTCTTCCATTCGCAGACGCTGCTCTTTCCACTGATCAGGCGTGAGGTCTGGAATGTTCGGAGCGGATGGGCGCAAGCCGATGAAACCGTCCAGCTGCTCGCGGACGATGTCCAAGTGTCCGGCATGACGGTGAGATTCGGCGATCATATGTACCAGCAGGCGCTCCACCGTAGTGTGCCGATGCTTTATCCACCACTGCACCACGGCCGGTGAATCCAGTTCCAGGTCGTCCAGCACGGCATCGGCTGCGACGGTTGTCTCCCGATAGATATCAACAGCATCGGCCAGCGTCATATTTGGCGGCGGGAGGAAGTCTGCCTGGGGGTCCTCGGATTCGACAATGCTGCGGATAACGGGGTTCTCAATCTCCCGTCCAAGACACGAGATGAAGTACTGGGATTCGGTGACGGCCAGGTGGAGCAGTAGGCCCATGACGTGAGTGCCTGTCGGAGTAAGGGGAGTGCGCGCCTGGGCATCACTCAAGCCCTCACATTTCCACAGGATTGCTTCTCGGGCATCGTTCAGATATTCACGAAGCTGTGGCCCTCTTTTATCCATGGACATGAAAACTGCTTTCTACTTGGTGCCCTCAGGGCTCTCATCAACGGCATCCATGAGCACGCGGAGCGAAGGAACCCAACGCACTAGGGAGTCAAGCCGATCCCACTCCACCTGGACAGAGAAGCCCGCCTGTCGGGGTTGTTTTCCGTGCGCCGGCCGCAGGACAACAGCAACTGAGTAAGGCACTTGTAGAACGTCAAGATGATTCGTGATCTCGTCCACGCTGACCTGCCATTCCTCGCTACCTCGCGCACGCCAAATGCTCAGTCCCTCTTTACGACTGACGACGGCGCTCCCCGCCCGAATGAGACCGACAAGTGACCGTTGCGCAGATCGTTGCGCCGAAGTGAGTGCCATAGTGACAAAACTTATCCCGCCAGCTTCTGACAATGGCGGATGTAGTTCTCAACCAGGCGAAGTGCAGAGGACTTCTGCCATAAGTGCAATCAGCTTTGAAATCGACAGCCCGTAACCGTGGTCCAGGGGGCAGGAAGCAACCCATCTGAGACAAAGGGTTTCCGAAAAGCCCTAGAATAAGCCGTAAAACCCCTATTCATTCAGTTGAATGATTGATAGAATTGAAGTAGCAAGTCAGCCAGACGAACGAAACTCATTTGATACGAAACCAGGTGCTGAAAATGACTGCTTCACCCACCGCTTACACGGTCTACACCAAGCCCGACTGCCCTAACTGCCAGAAGACGAAGGACTACTTCGACTCCAGGGGCATCACCTATACGGCCGTGGACATTACCGAAGTGCCGGCAGCACTGGAGTACATCACCGCCGAACTCGGCTACTCCCAGGCACCGGTCGTCGTGAACAACACCGATGACCAGGACCACTGGTCCGGCCTGCGCCGCGACAAGCTCGTCCACGCAGCCATGACTCACAAGGCAGCGTGAGGGCCGTGCCGACCCCGCGCCCGGTCGTCGGGTTCAACCTCAGCCCACGGATCCCGTTGGAGGTGGACCTGTTCCGGCAGGTCAACCCCAGCGGCAGGATCTACCCCGACGTTGTGGACCCCTACGTTGTGGAACCCGCCATTGTGGAACCCTGCGTTGAGGACCTGTACGACGGCTACGACGTCCGGGACAAGGGAGGGGATGACCGGTACCTTGAGGCGATTAGCCGCGCCCCGATCGGGGAGGGCGGGCTCTGGGATGAACACACTGCGACCCAGTACCAACTCAACGACCTCACCCACGATGAACCGGGTGGGACCGAACTTCAGAACGAACCCACAACGGACGTCGAGAACATCACCAGCACACGAGGAAAGGGAAGCATCATGGCCGGCGAAACCACGATTACTGTCATTGGAAACCTGACATCAGATCCAGAGTTGCGCTTCACTCCGAGTGGGTCGGCGGTAGCGAATTTCACCATCGCTTCAACGCCCAGGACTTTCGAACGTCAGTCTAATGAGTGGAAGGACGGGGAGACGCTTTTCCTCCGGGCCAGTGTGTGGCGGGAAGCGGCTGAGAATGTGGCCGAATCTCTGGCCAAGGGCATGCGCGTGATTGTCACGGGCCGGCTGAAGTCCCGTTCCTACGAAACCAAGGAAGGCGAGAAGCGCACGGTGATCGAACTCGAAGTCGATGAAATCGGCCCGTCCCTGCGGTACGCGAATGCCAAGGTCAACCGCTCCCAGCGCAGCAACCAGGGCGGGCCGGCTGGCGGTGGTTTCGGCGGCCAGGGAAGCAGCAACCAGGGTTCGCAGTCAGCCCCGCAGGATGACCCTTGGGGCATCCCGGCGACCAGCAACGCCGGCGGCGGCTGGGGCAACGGACCCGAGTCCGAACCCCCGTTCTAAGCAGTACAACTGTCGGGGTCAGCAGATACGCTGGCCCCGACAGGCAGCGCCAGCTACCCCGGACCACGAGCAAAGGGATATTCCACCATGACGCACGCAGATGACCTTCGCGCCTGGGCAAGGGGCATGTACACAATCGAGGCGGCCACCGAGTTGCTGATCCGGGGCTTTGTTGGGAAGTTTGCCGCCCGCGGTAACCCATGGGTGCACACCAGCACCGAGCCGCAAGGCCCCGGCCAGGTAAGTGCATGGATTGACTTCACAGCCATCCCGGAGGAGGCGGGTGTGCTCTCCGGTGGGGAGCGTCGTTTCCTGCTCCTGGCTGCGTCATTGGCCGAGGATGTGCCGGTAGTTCTGGGTGATCTTGTGCCGGGCCTTGACCGGGATAATCTCGACCTCCTGCTTGCTGCCATAGCGCACGCCGGCGGCAGCCACCAGCACTCCGACGTCCGCTTTAATCAGGACGGGTCCATGTCGCTGGGGAAGGGCTACCTGGATAGCCTGCACCCGTGGCCGCCGGTGCTCCGTGCAGTCCAGTAAGGCCAGCGTGTGGTGATGGCCAAGCCAAAGAAGATTGCTGCGTTCACGCCCTACTACACCAAGGAGCAGGCCGAGCAAGTCCGTGCCGCCTTCGTGAATGCCGGCAAGACCGAAGAGGGTGACGCGAGTGTTTCGGACTTCATCGTCCGGGCGAGCATGCGCGAGGCGAAGCGCCTGCAGCGCAAGTACAACGGCGGCAAGCCGTGGCCTGGAGTGAAAGCCGGGGAGTTGCGCCGCGGGCAGCGAACGATGGATGAGATGCAGCACCGGAACGAGGACGCATAGCGATGGGAAGGTTGACCGAAGAAATGAATCAAGGGAAGGTCCCGGCACCGCCGACGTTGCCCAGGATGCTGTCCCTTGAACAGGTTCAGGAAGTCCTGAACCTGGGCATGCCGTCGATTTATGCGCTGGTGAAAAGCGGCGAGTTGAGGGCTGCCCAATTTGGTGGACGCAATGTCTGGCGGGTGCGTGAGGATGACCTCGCAGCCTTCATTGATGCCGCTTATGAGAAGACCGCAGAGCGCATCGCGTCCGGGCAGATCCCGGACGTCGACACTCCTGGTGGCAGCTAAAGAACCCAGTTCCCCGAGCAACATGAAGGCCGACACCTATCGGGTGCCGGCCTTCGTCGTCATCATGAATGTTTGTGGTGCCCGGATGTGCGGCCGGTGCCATTGCTTGGATCACGCGGGCCTGTGGTACTGGGTGGTGATGAGCGCCGCCCTGCAGCTTGTGGTTGTCACCGCCGGTGACCGGGCTGGAAGCCCCCGTGCGTCTTAGAAGTCGCTTCCTGGCTACGGTTCCGTCGCTGCCCAAACTTCGCCCCGCCTGGAGGGTGTGTGTCGTCCCTGCTGAAAGAAACCTGACTGGTGACAGGCTGGCCGGCGACGTCTGTCTTGGATGCTTCTATATCCGTCAAGCCATTCTCTTTTGTCCCTCGATTCAGGAATAGGGGGACTTGGTTGGGTCCGGCTCGAGTGCTCCACCCGGACCCAACCAAATAGAGAGTCCGTCGTGAGTTAAGGACGCGGCTCGTCCAACTGGTACTCAGTAGAAGTGGTGGTCGGAACATCCGTTGAAGACCGACCCGGCCATTTGGCGGCCACTAGGGCCATGGCCAGGGCAGTCAGGATCAATGTGCCTAGCCCGATGCGAAGCGTCGTTGCAGTTGCAACGGCGCCGATGACTACGGGGCTGAGGATGAATGATCCATAACCGACGGCGGTGGCCAGCCCGACGGCTTGACCTGATTTGCCCGGTGCAGCTCTGGCTGCCAGGGAGAGCGATGTCGGAACAATGGGGGCGATAGCGAAGCCGACTACCAGTATGCCGAAGATGGCAATGGTGGCATTGGTTGTAGCGACTGCTAACGCGATCCCGGCCGCGGCCAGTAGAGCCGAGAACGTCAGTGTGCGACGTTCACCGATTCGATGCTGGACGGAGGCAGAAAGTAGCCGGCCCAACAGTGACGCTAAGTGGAAACTGCCGATGCCGATTCCTGCCATAAGGGGCCCTGTCGCCAGAGTGTCCCTGAGGTAGATGGAGAGAAAGCTTTCCAGCGCACCATCTCCGAAGAAGCAGATAGTGACCATAACAATCGCTATGCCGACGCCAGGCAGTCCCCATAGCTGGCCACGATTCTCCTTAGGTGCAGGGTTCTGTTCATCGGGCAGGGCGGGCACGGGGAGGGTTGCGACAAACACGACCAATGCCGTGGTCAGCAACGCAACAGCGAGTGCCGTATAGACGGCTCTGAATCCGACACCGGCCGCCAGCAAGAGGCCTGCGGTGACGGCTCCGGCAAGAGCCCCGAAACTGAACCAGGCATGAAGACCCGTCATTGCCAGGACTCGATGCTCCGATTCGTAGTCGGCGCCAACGGAGTTGGCTCCTAAATCGACGAAACTGATGAACAGACCGTAAAGAAGAAGGCCGACAACGAGGTGGCTGACAGCTGTGACATGGCTTAGTAGAAGGAACGACACGGCGGTGCCGGTGAGTCCTATCAGCAGGACGGGCTTTCGTCCGAATCGATCGGCAAGATAGCCCCCACCGAAAAGGGTAACGAGGCCAGCTATGGCAGGCACTGCCAGGAGCCCTCCGAGCTGCCCTGGTGAGAGGCTAAATTCCCGGGCAAGGTCGGATAGCTGGACCGCCCAGACCCCCACATGAGCGCCAAGAGTGAGGAACAGGAGGGCAGCCAGGGCGTAGTGCCTGCGTTTTGTTTTGGACGAGCTTTGGGTTGGGGAAATTTTGAAACTCATTGATGACTCCTACGACGGTGAAAATGGACCGCGTCGGGGCAGCACAAAATAGGGCCGTTTACACGGCCGCGCTAAGGTGCAGTTCTACGACGCGCGGGCTTACAGCCCGCGCCGTGTCTCGCCTTCGCCCAGGTCCCCATCTTGCTGTCGAGTCATAGGGAAGACGGTAGCATGCTGCTCAAATCTCCAGCCCGTCCTGCCCCAAGAATCATGTTGCTGGCAGGAGAGCCTCCTGGGCCATGAGCGTCCGGTATATCTGCCGGGTGATGTATCTCTTTAGGCTTCGGATGATTTCCTTCTTGGTTCTGCCCTGGCTTGTCCGTTTGGCGACGTAGTCTCTGGTAGCGGCATCCCTATTCATTCTGATGAGGGCGATGGTGTAAATGGCTTTGTTGAGTTGACGGTCGCCGCCGCGGTTCAGCCGGAATCTGGTGTTGCTGCCGGAGGAGGCTGGGACGGGGCAGGTGCCGGCCAGGGCTGCGAATGCGGCCTCGGAGCGCAGCCTCCCGGTGTGTGACCATGCTGTGAGGATGATTGCAGCCAGCACCGGACCAATACCGTAGACATTCAGAAGAGCCGGCTGAACTTGCTGCACGAGTGCCTCGAGTTCTGAATGATTTTTGGCCATCTGTTCCTGCAGGGTCAGGATCTGTTTCGCGAGGCGTGTGGCTTCCCGGCGGCAGGTTTGGACTCCAAATTCCTCGTCCCTTTCCCGCCATGCTGCGATGGTCTGGATCTGAGTGACGGTCAATGGTTTCCGTGCATCCATGCCGAGGTCTACGACGCGCAGGAGGGCTGTCAGAGCGTTGATGGCTGCGGTGCGTTCCCGCGCCATGGTGCGGCGCGCGTTCGAGAGGATCCGTAATGCCATGTGGTTCTGCCCGGACCGGGGTTCCCGGAGACGGTCCATAGGGATGCTCAGGGTCGCGCGTGCTGCGCGGGTGGCATCGATGGAGTCGGATTTGCCCTGGTATCGGCCGAGTCGTTGGTTAGGTACGGGCGCTTCTGTCACTTGGAAGCCGGCGTCGGAGGCTTGTTGCCGAAGTTTCGCGCCGTACGACCCTGTTCCCTCCATGGAGAGTAGAACCTGCTCAGGATTACCGTCGGTGCAGCGCAGGATCCAGGATAGGGCGCGATTGCCTCCGGTCGCGTTGGCTGGGAATGTTTCGTTCGCTATTTCCTCGCCGTTTGCGGTGTTGATGATGGCTAGTGTGTGCGTTTTTGCGTGCGTATCAATGCCTACTACGAAGCCGAAGTGGTCTGCGACGATCATCCTGTTCCTCCTCAGTACCGGAAATGAAAGTGCATCAGTGGGTTACGGCGTGGCAGGTCTGTAATGGGCCACACCCGGAGCTCGGGTGGGCATGCTTCTAATCAGGCCAGCGCTGTAGACAGAACCGATGCTGGACCCGGCCAAGGCGGACATATCCAAGAAAGCGCACTCCGCAAAGGTCACTTTGGAGGCAAACCCATGGGTGAGTCACACCTAGGCCCGGCCACAGCACCAGACTGCCAGCCGCTCACAGAGCAACCGGGTAAAGACTTACAGTCCATGGGGAAGGGCTCCGTTGGTGATTTCAGCGGTTCCAGGCTGTGCACATTCGCCGGTCCTGGCGGTGAGGTTCGCGCCTTGGTGGCCTGGCGATTGTGTGCAGTCGGTCAGGTGGGTCCCGTCGTCCACGTGGGTGCGGGAAAAGCCCGAAGGATTCTCAATAGGGATTGTCAAGGACAATTGATGCTTTTCTGCCTGACTCCGGTGGCACCCAAGGTGAGGTGAGCTGCCCACAGTTGGGGGCAATTCGGGTTATCCACGGCTGGGTTTTTTGGGAGCCATTGGGGTAGCTCCCCTCGGCAGTAGTAGCGGTGGATAACCCATGAAGAATTGTCCCCGGCTGTGGGCAGCCTGAAACGTGACTGAGCCAGTTGGTGCTTCTGGGAGTTAGCTCGTGGCCTTTTCTACTCGGTCCCTTAGTGGACGGGTTGTAATGACTGCAAGAAGGGCACCTGCGACAGTGCAAACGGGAAGCCACCAAGTGGTGGTGGCCGTCAACAGGGATGGGCCCAGAATCAGAAGCGGAGGAAGAAGGACTCCGGCCGCTCCTCCGATTCCTGCAGCTACGGCTCGTTGAACTCGAGTAAGTCCCTTGGCCAGGGAATGCAGGGCAAGGGAACAGGCTGCGGAACTGCCACCCAGGATCGCTCCTAAGCCGGCTCCGGACAGGAGGACCAGCGGAAGCTTACCCGCCTCAAGTGGGGCAGATGCGCCGAGAGGCACCATATGCACGGTGACGGAAAGCAAGGCTCCCACCGCGAGGCCGATCAGAGCGGTTTTGAAAAAGATCGCCGCAAGCGGCGTCGTCGAATCCCTGTAGTTGTCCCCCATGGGAAGAGCCTACTCCCGTGGCGGATGTGCGGTAGATCGTTCCCGGAACTGGCTGGAACTCACACAGCTGGGACAGCCGAGTGTTGGTAGGGAGTGTTGTCGCGAAGCATTGCCCAAAGGACGTTGAGGCGGCGTCTGGCGAGGGATAGTACGGCTTGTTTGTGGTTCTTGCCTTCGCTGCGTTTGCGTTGATAGTAGGTGCGGCTCTGCGGGCAGTATCGAGCAGCGGACTGGGCAGCCAGGTAAAAGGCGTTGAGGAGTTGACGGTCGTAACGTTTAGGTCGGTGGAAGTTCCCGCTGATGCGTCCTGAGTCGCGGGGGACTGGTGCGAGGCCAGCGACGCCAACCAAACGAGCTGCGCTGTCGTAAGCGGTGAGGTCGCCGCCGGTGGCGGCTAGGAACTCGGAGGCAAGGAGCGTGCCGAAGCCTGGCATGCTGAGAAGAATCTCGGCCTGCTGGTGTTCGCGAAATCGAGTTTCGATCCGCTTCTCAATCTGCGCAACTTGCTCGTGCAGGTCCAGAACAGTTCGGGCGAGAGCGGCAACGAGTTCAGCACCAACACCCTGTGCCTGCACTGTGGTTTCTTGCGCGCGGGCAGCTGTGACGGCTCGGGCGGCGATCGTTTTCGCGTTGTAGCAGCCCTGGTTGCGCAGCCAGGCGGCGATGCGCGCTTCGCCTGCCCGGCGGATGCCGGCCGGGGTCGTGTACTTGGTGAGGAGAACTACTGCAGCCTTGACCATGGCGTAGTCAAAGGCTGCCTCTAGGGCGGGAAAGTATTCGAGCAAGACGGCGCAAAGCCTGTTGATCGCGCGAGTTCGGTCGCAGACCAAGTCTGTGCGACGGGATATGAGCAGACGCAGGTCGGTGCTGATTTGGTCGCCATTGCGGATGGGGTGGAGATCCCGGCGCATCCGTGCCTGGTCAGCGATGATTGCTGCGTCTTTTGCGTCTGACTTTCCGTCTCCTCGATACGTGCGGGCGGCGTGGTAGACGGATCTACCAGGGATGTAGACAAGCGTTTGCTGGTGGGCTTCGAGCACTCCAATGAGGAGGGCGGCGCCGCCGCGGTTGAGGTCGGTAGCCCAGAGGACTTCCCTGCCTGCAGCAAGGGTACGGACGTCGCGGAGAAGTTCAATGAGTGCGGTCTCGTCGTTGGCCACTCTGCGCGACAGCAGGCGGTTGCCTTCGTCGTCGATGAGTACGCAGTGGTGATGAGCTTTTCCGGCGTCGATGCCGGCCCAGAGTTCAGGCATGTATCCCTCCATCGCGTTGTCCAGATATGGACCCAAGCAGATGGCCGCGCCGTCGTGTCCTTACATGGCGATCAGGTCGCTTCTCTCAATTAGCGGTCGAGCCATCGCGGGATGCCGGGCGGCCAATCCTTCGGAGCCGTCACGCCAAGTCCGGCCATTTAGCTTTTAGCCATACCCGGCACCCCTGGGTTGGTCGAGAGCCTACAACGCCCCCAATCCAGCCTCAATCACCGTAAGGTTTTAGCTTTTGCCGTGCCCATGTGGACGAGGGGCAGGTTTACTCAGCCCCGGTGTCCCCGCTGGCTGAGGTCGGCGTGCTGTCGTCTGTGGTGCGGGTGGTGGCCGGTTTCCGGCGCCGCGCTGCGGCGCCGGATTCGAGCCCGAGCTTTTTCAGTTCATCGGGGCTCCACCCGTCCTTGGTGGCGCGCACGTAGGCGCGCTTGTCTTCACGCTCGGCTTCGGCGAGCTGCCCGCGCAGGTCGGTAATTCGTTGCCTGGTCTTGACCAGGTTCGTGACGGATTCGATGCGCGAATCCAGCAGGGCGCGGGCCTGGTTGCGGGTCTGTTCAATATCGATGGTAGGCATGCTCCCACCGTAACCACAGCGGATGCCGGTTGTGGTGGAGCGACGCGCAGCGGAGCTCCAATTGGCGACCTGGTCAGCACCTGGGGTGTGAATAGGGCTTGAGTCGACCCGGGCGGAGCAAGCTATACGTTTACACGGGTGTAGACGGGCGTGTCCTGCACGGCGCCTGCGGCTTGTTTTGGCACACTGGCTTGTGGGTCCCCGGTTTCGGGGTCGCTGCGCTGGGCTTTTGATTGCGGAAACCGAGGGATTGGGGGAGTGCGTGTCTGACGAGGATGTGCCCCGTTCCCGGCTTTCTCGGCGGCGGCGGGCGAATTCCCCTGCGGGGACGAAGAAGCGCCGCGATGTGTGGGTCACGGCGGAGGAAGAGGCCGCGCTGATCGCGAAGGCCGCCCGGCAGAAAGTCACCGTGCCGAACCTGCTGCTGACCGCTGCGTTGTCGGAGTCGTCGGAGACCCCGACGGAGCGGCGGGCTGCGATGGCTGAACTGATGGCGATCCACACGCTGCTGGCCCGGGTGTCGAACAACGTGAACCAGATCGCCCGGCATGCAAACGCCGGCGACGAGTTCCCTCAGGACGCCAAGGTTGTGCTGGCGTATGTGCGCGAGGTTGCGATGCGGATCGACCGCACCATTGAGGGGCTGATGTAGGGCTGATTCCGAACATCACCCGCGGCTCACGGATGGCCGGCCTGATGGTGTACCTGGTGTCGACGGATGCGGATAAGACGAAGAACGCTCACACCGACCCGCACCTTGTCGCCGGGGACGCGGCGATCATGGCCTGGTACGACGACGGTGTCCTGGACAAGGACGATGCGGCGGCGATCTCGAAGCATCTGGACCAGCCGCGCAAGGCGTTTGGCGTCGAGGTCCGGGTCAAGGACATGGTCTGGGATCCGGTGAAGAAGCAGCGCGTTTTCGCCGGTTACAAGGATGCCAGCGTGTGGCACTGCTCGCTGAGCCTGCGCGCCGAGGAAGGCGCCCTGACAGACCAGCAATGGGGCGACATCGCCAACGACTTCGTCGACGCGATGGGCTTCACCGAAGCCAGCGGTAAAGCGCAGTGCCGGTGGGTTGCGATCAACCACGGAACCAGTGAGAACGGTAATCACCACATCCACATTG
The DNA here is from genome assembly GCF_005796225.1 of Pseudarthrobacter sp. NamE5. GTDB lineage: Bacteria > Actinomycetota > Actinomycetes > Actinomycetales > Micrococcaceae > Arthrobacter. The sequence continues at coordinate 40,313 of NZ_CM016730.1, read as the reverse complement.
CTGTGTCCCTGGTCCGTGAAGACGGCACCAAAGCCTCCACCCACGGTGACTACGCCAGAGCCCAGAAAACCTGCCGAGCGCTGGAGGCGAAGTACGGGCTTGAAGAGCTCTCCAGTGTGCACGCCACCCGCGGTTACGAACGGGCCGAAAGGGCCACTGCGGCACGCGACCAGCGCGAGATGCACCGGGCCTCCCTCGCCCGCAAGGTGCGTGCCAGTGCTACCGCCTCCGGTAGTGAAGCGGAGTTCGTTCGCCGAGCCAGGGACACTGGTCTGCTGGTCCGGCCACGGTATGCGAAGGACACCACCGACGTCATCGTCGGCTACTCCGTGGCTGAACGACCGAAGCCGGGGGAGAGGCCCATCTGGTTCGGCGGCGGCACCCTCGCCACCGACCTACGCCTTGGACAACTGCGGCAGGAATGGACCGACACTCCGCAGGCGGCAACAGAAGCAGCGGCCGAGTGGAACGCCGCAGCACGCAACAAACGCAAAGCCTTCACGAACGGTCCCGAGAACAGGGCCCCGTCTGCGGATGCGTGGGTGGAATACACCCGCAACGCCACAGCACTGGCGGACCAGCTGCGGACTATTCCGCGCGATGATCACGCAACCTGGGCGAAGGCAGCGCGTGAGGTTTCCGGTGCCTTTGCAGCCTGGTCATACCGGCTCGAATCGACACCCGGGCCATTGGCAGCCACCGCAGCGGAGCTGTCCCGTACAGCCCAGCTGCGCGCACCCCGCCAGCACGGCAAACCCGTAGCACTACCCTCCATTGCCGGGACGGCCATGTTGTTCATGGCAGCGTCCAGCAAGGACAAAACAGCCGCTCAAACAGCACTCATGGTGCAGCTGATCAACACCGCATTCGCTGTGTACGAGATGCACGCCCAGTCCGGCCGCGCCCGTGAAGCCCAGCGCATCCGATCAGTGGTCGAAAACCAGCTGGCACCGTTCACCGCGACGATGCCCAAGCCCGTGACCGTAGGAGCTGAACAACCGCCGGCCGAAAAGGCTGCGGTGCAGCCGAGAGCAGTTGATATTGCCCGCCGCGGCATGGCCCCGATCCGTCCCGGGTCGGTGGTTCCAATGACACCGACGCCGGCGACACCAGCAACGACCTATCAGCCCAACCGGGGCACCGGGCCCGGACTGGACCGATAAGAATCACACCACTAGTGCAAGGGGAACACCATGAGTGAATCAGACGGCATCGACGACGTGCTCGACAGCGGGATGCGGCAATCCCTGATGGTCGCCGCGCGCATCGCCGAGACGCTGGCCCGCCGCCGGCAGGAAGCCCAGCGACAGCAGGAACACCTGGACGCACAGGCGGCGCACGAAGCCCAGGTGCGCCTTAGTGCTGAACGGAGTTCAGCCCTCGCTGTCCTTGCACCCGTACAGAAAGATGAATGGTGGGACAAGGCCCAGCCGGCCGACATTGCCACGGCACACGCCGTCGCCGAAGGCTGGAAAGACCACGATCCCACCGCCCTTGAAGCCTCCGCGAAGATCCGCGAAGAAGTCCTCGCCCGGTACGGTATCGACACCCACGACGTCGGCACGGACACCGCCTACCTTGAATCGGGAATTGCGACCATCGCAACCGAGAAAGCCCGGCTGGACGAGCTGGCACGAAGCCAGGAAGAAGCACGGAAAGCCGCTGCCGAACACGAAAAAGCCATGCAGCTGATCGCGGCCGCGCAGGCTGAAGAACTTCGAGCCCAGGCGGCGAAGCTGGCACCCGAAATGGAGCGCCACCAGATCCCCGTGGAGTACCTGGCAAACCCCGAACTGGCACAGGCCCTGCAGCGTGCCCACAACGCCAAAACACCCAAAGCTGCTGCGGCTGCAGACGCCGACATCAAGGAACGCATGTTCCTCATTGGCAAGGACGGCATCAACGGCCCCGACATCGATCAGCTGCGCAAAGAAACCACCGCGAACCTCAACGGTGCCGGCGAATCCCACTTCAACGATCCCCAGTTCGTGAAAGCAGCCAAGGAGATGCACGAAGCTAAACTCCTGGCCGAAGGCGGATTCACAGGCTCTCAATTCGCATCAATGGAACAACGGTATGAACGGGCCGAAAAGGAACTCTTTGCCCGCCTTGAGGGCGTGGGCCGCGAGATCGAAAACCGCGTCACGGGCACCGACAGCAGCCAACTCAAAGACCAGGCACTCACGGCGGAAACCGCATCAGCTACCGGCTATGGCTCAGCCGAACACCGCGCAAAATTCGCGGAGTCCCTCGAGAGTACCGGCGCCAATGAAGCGCAGATCCGCGGGCGGCTCACTGCGGCACGCAGCGAAGGCACCCACCCCAGTTCTGCGGTCACCATGGGCAAGGGCGCGGCCAAGGCTAGAAAGAGCCGCGCGGGGGCAGCCGTCGGAGCCGAAAGGTCCAAGAGCGGCCCCAGCCGATAACCCAACGGGCAGACAAAGGGAGGGGCTGCCAAGGCGCAGTCCCCCCTTCTGGCTTACGGTCTAGCTGGCATCTGGGTTCGCGGTCTCCGTCGTCGGCCGCCGGTGCGGCGCCTGCCTTCGCGCCACCCGGGCAGATGCTCATCTAGCAGTACTTCCTTCTCCGGTGCCAGCTTCCCCTGGTTGTAGTTGATTCGCTGACCATGCAGCCACACACCCAGGACGCGTTCGGCCGTATCCGGGGTCTTCTGATGGCGCGGCCAGTCACAGCCAGCTGCCCGAAGGTCCTTCACTTGCTGAAAACGCTTTTGCCACCGGGCCTCGTCCTCAGTCTTCTTCGGAGAGGCTTGATCCCAGCCGGGAATGACGTCCAGGCCGTCACGGAAAGCGGGGGAGAGGGTTCCCTGTGCAGAGTCCCGGCGCCGAAGGTACAGCCAGCTGCTGAGGGTCTGCTCCTGCGGTGACTTCGCGTGCGCTAAGGGGAGCCGCCCCTCCGTTCGGTAGAAGGAAACAAGGTCCTGCATCCTTTGCAGAGCCGCCTCCGACGGACCTGGAGCCTTCTCTGGAAGCGCTGCCGCGTGTTCTGCCTCGAGCCCGGGCTCGATCTTCTTCGCGACCTGAAGGTGGTAGCGCACGGTGGTGACCGGCGCCGAATCGAGCACCGCGATCCTTGACGGCCGAATACCCCGCCGGTACATGTCCACCCACTCAGGGTGCGGAGCAGCGCGTCGACTGTCCCTCATGCCTGGTGAATCTCAGCCACGGTCATCCCCTAATGTCCTCCTTCAGACAATCTATAGGGGATCCCGCGCAACCCTTCCCAACAATGCTGGAAAGGCAACAAACAGCCGTCTTGCGTCAGACCAGCAGACAGTCACTGGATAACGCCGGCGCAAGTCAACCCCGGATCCGCGCTGCCTTGCGCCGGCCCGAGTGAGGGAGCACTCGATTACGGCCACCGGGTATAGACGCCAGCAAGGGCAGAAGGGGGAGCGGCCGCCATGTCCGTGGCCCTCGATAGGATCGAACCCATGACAGATGCCCGTGACCTGGCCCTTCCCAGCGACTACACCGACCTCCTCGGCGAGCTCAAAAACCGCGTACGGGCCGCCCGCGTACAGGCACTGCGCACCGTGAATACTCAGCTCATCGAGTTGTACTGGTCGATTGGGAAAACCATTTTGGAACGCCAGGAGGCTGAACAGTGGGGGAGCGGCGTTATGGGCCGGCTGGCAGATGACCTTCGGTCGGAGTTCCCTGATATGAAGGGCCTTTCCCGCCGCAACCTCTTTTACATGCGTGGATTCGCCGCCGCCTGGCCCGAGCCAATTGTGCAACAGGCTGTTGCACAATTGCCCTGGGGTCACATCACCGTGTTGCTAGACAAAGCCGAAACCGCGGACCAACGGGCATGGTACGCCTCAGCGGCCGCAGAATATGGATGGTCCCGGAATGTCCTCCTGAACATGATGATGAACAGGTCAATGGAGCGTACAGGGGCTGCGCCCTCGAACTTTGTGCAACAGCTTGTTGCACCAGATTCTGAACTCGCCCAACAGGTCGCCAAGGACCCCTACAACTTTGAATTCCTCGGTCTCTCAGGCGAAGTAGCCGAACGGGACCTCGAAAACGCCCTTACCAGCAGAATCACGGAAACCCTCCGCGAATTGGGCCCTGGCTTCTCCTTCGTTGGACGCCAAGTGCAATTCGATGTGGACGGAGACGACTTCTACATAGATCTCCTGTTTTTCCACATCGAGCAGCTCCGGTACGTCGTCGTCGAACTCAAAACCGGCAAGTTCCAGCCCGAATACGCCGGGAAGCTCAACTTCTACGTCGCCCTCGTGGACGATCTGCTACGGCGCGAACACCACAACGAGACCATCGGAATCCTCATCTGCGGTACCAAGAATGACCGAAGCGTCCGATACAGCCTCGGCCGATCGACATCGCCCATGGCTGTTGCTGCCTACACTTATGACAAGCTGCCCCTCGTAGAGCAGCAAGCTTTGCCAGATGAAGGGCATTTAGTTGCAGCCTTGGAATGGGCTGAGCCGGATGTGAGCGATGGCAAGCAAGGTGAGGTCTGAACCAGTGATGATCATCGACGATCTTTCGCACCTCGTACTGACGTACATAGCGGCCGTTGAAAGTTGCGGAGGCAAGTTATCGGTGGAAGCGTTGAACGCATATGGCAAACAACCTGAGCGGATCATTTTTAATGATATGTATGCTGGGCAGGCCGGTCGTGGCGTTCTCATATCCGCCCAGGTCAGCAGCGAGAACGATGAGCCGTGGATTTCCGACGAAGCGTTCGACCGGTTCCTCTCGCGGCTGCATTGGATCGAGGTCAGCGATGGTGCCGTCCACTTGACTCAGCTAGGGAAGGCCGTACTTGAAGCCGCCAATAGCGCGAATCTCGAAGGCGATTCAACCATTGAGGTCCTGATCGATCCCAGCAATCAGTTTGCCTACGCTCAGGTGATGAACAAGATTGCTCAGGTTGGCGAATCTCTCGTCGTTGATCCCTATCTTAGTGCTGAGACGGCCATCGATTTGGCGCAAATACACACAGTAAAGAGGGTCCTGACTGGTGATCGTAATATTCGCAAGCTTCAAGGAAGATTCAGCATCGTTATGCGGTCCAGATCAGATTTCGAGATCCGATATTTGGACCAAAAGTCGCTCCACGACAGGTACGTAATCTCAGAGGCGGGCTCCGTAATTGTATTGGGAAGCAGTTTGAACTCAATCGCCCACCGTCAAGGGGTGATCACTCCACTCGACAGGATGGGGTCCAAGTTCATCTCGGAGGCGTACGAAAAGCTGTGGCAGCAATCGTCTTTGCTCAACGACGTATCTGAATCCAAGGAGACAGATTTCCCCGCAAGCTAGTAACAGCTAACCATATAGGTAAGGTTCACCGGGCTCTCAGACTGGACTGTAAGAGTGCGCGTTAGAAGGGTACGGAAAACGCGATCTACGCTTTATCTTGACTGTATTTGCGTCGCCGTCTGACGTCGTGTGGGGTGTTCTTCAAACAGCTACATGGGGAAGCGGAATCGCCGCGAGCTCGGGCAGGGAGCTGAGCCTAAAATCTAGTCTCCCGGCCTTTGATCTTCCTGGCGAGGAACGGTGACGGCAAACGGCTGTGATGAGCCGTCAGGGCGGGACGAACAGTTGGTTCGTCTTCCACTTGTCAACCTGCTGTGCAACACAGCGACAGGGAAGATTAGCGATTTAGCCAAAGCCGACACTCCTTTAACGTAGGCTCTATTTATGCTGAAATTGAACGGTCTCGGCAGGACTAGAAAGCGGCCAGATCATATCTGCGTGGAAGAGGGACAGGCTCGGGAGTGTCGCGGCCCAGTCGTCAGTCGGACTGCAACGGATGTTTGAGCAAAGTCGGCTTTGGAAGTCCCGAGCAACTAGGTATGGTGTCCACTTCTTCGAACGGCAGACAGGGATCAACGTACTTCTCGAGGAAGTCATGCCACCAGAACAGACGTGGGCGGTTGCTCCGAGGTATGTCTCGGTGGCACTAACAAACGCATGCGAGCTCCGGTGCCCGTATTGTTACGCTGCGAAAAAACCTGCCAGATTAGGTGCCGAGGAGATTAGCCCTTGGCTTAGGGAATTAAACCGCAACGGATGCCTGGGTGTCGGATTTGGTGGCGGAGAACCTACACTTCACTCTGAATTCGCAACGATTTGTCAAAAGACGGCGATTGAGACAGGCATGGCTGTTTCCTTCACCACGCATGGACACCGCATCACTGAAAAGCTAGCAACCCAGCTCCGCGGAAGTGTTCACTTCATCCGGGTATCGGTAGATGGTATCGGGGAAACGTACGAGAGAAACCGAGGGCGTGCTTTCGATGAGCTGGAGAACAGGATCGACCTGATTGCAGGCATCTGCCGCTTCGGCGTCAACGTCGTCGTCGGTGATACTACGGTTTGGGAGTTGGATGGTTTGCTGGATTATGCAGAGCGCTGGGGGGCAGAAGAGCTCCTGTTACTTCCGGAACAGGGAGTAGCAGGCCGAGCCGGGATTGGTGAGTCGGCTCGCAATGAAATGACTCGTTGGCTAGCCAGTCACCGGCCATCGAAAATCAGGGTGGGCATCTCCAGGATGGCAGATCTTTCAGGGATTGCCCTCGCTGACGCATTCCCTATGGAAGATCGTCTTTCCGCACATGCCCATATCGATGCAAACGGGTACCTAAGGGCAGATGCCTTCACGGATCAGAGAATTCCTATCCAGGGATCTGTGATTGACGCCCTGACGGAACTACGCGAGGCCGCATAGCATGAAGATTTGGCAAGGGTACGGATCAGAACATTCGTACAGCATGGTTTTAGTAGGGCACTTTCCGACTATTGAAAAAGCTAGAACAGCGGAATCGATAATTAACAAACTGACGGAAGCAGCGGTCGGGCTTGTTTCTGCCCAAGAACCTACCTGGGATGACCCTTCACCTCGGCCTGATGAGACCTTTTGGGCATTCCTTCGCGAACTCGGCCTTTATGATCTGACCCTCGGGGAAGTTGAGCAGTTTGGATACGACCACACGCTCACCCTGAACGGGAACAGAATAGAAATTAGCACGGATGAAGGTGACATCCAGGGTCTACTCAAGACGATGATCGCGAACGGCGCCCGAGTGGAAATCTACTCAAGGCATGACTGGGATTCGTCCTTAGCCGATGAACTCAGTGAGAAACTTAACGACCTGAGGGCAGGTCAGCCGTCCAATGACAATGAGCAGGAGAACCCGTCTACCCCCTCAGAGGACTGATGCACGCCACAAATCCTATTTCCATCGATTGGCAGGCTTTCGTCTCTTTAGAGGGCGCCCCAACCAGGAATTTTGAGACCCTTTGCAGGGCCATCGTAATGCGGCGTTTCCAGCGCTACGGGGTCCTGTCCAACTACCGGAATCAAGCCGGCGTTGAGTTCACCCTGCGCATACACACCGAAGGCGAGCTTGGTTCACCCGGTCGATGCTGGGGTTGGCAATGCAAGTGGTACTACCCTTTACCCCAGTCGGGGGCCCTGAGCCAGACGCGCAAACAGGAAATTGCCGAGGCAGTGGCCAAAGCAGAAAAGTCAGATGAAGCCATCACGGACTTTGTTCTCTGCCTGCCGAAACGTCCAAAATCTGGAGACATAAAGTGGTACTACGAGCTACCGACTTCCATGACACTGCACCTTTGGGCAGATGAAGACTTTGAGGCCCACCTAGTTGGCGCTGCGGCAGAAGTCCGCAGTACATTCTTTGGTGAGCTTGTCATGTCCCGCCAGGAAGTCGCAGATGCTCATACTCGATCGGTGGCGCCAATTAAAGATCGATGGTTTCGCGAAGTCCACACGGCGAGCCCAACAGAAAGCCAACTGAATCTTCTCCTGTTGCGCCCAGGGAGTATGCCTCAACTGGCCGCCCATGCAGAAAGACTGGCGGTACTGGCCGACAGCCTGTCCCGAACGGCCAGCCAAGACCCTGACAGTGACGCGGGCAGAGCCCTCCGAACTCTGGCATCGGATATGGCCGACCTCAGCATTCATTTCTCACAGCTGTCTCGTCACGTTGAGGAGGGGAGGCTTAACCAGTTTTCACTCGAGATCAGCAGTTCATGGACCCCGAACATTTCGATTTCCTGCGTTCGGAGCCTGGGTCGCTATATGCGCAAATCTCAAGCGGCGGCAGCGCTCGATGTCGCAGCAGCGGAAATCGAAGTCGTCCGGGCACTCCGCCTGAGAGATGAGCTATCCCAAAGGGCATCACCCAGTGTTATAGCAATCGTAGGGGACGCAGGAAAAGGCAAAACACAACTAGCCGCTGAGCTAACAGGTTCCGATCAGTCGCGACCTGGAGTCTTTATCCGAGCCGCCCACCTAGCAGCCGGGACAGGACTCGACGAGTTAACGAAACGCATCCCCCGCCTCGGACTAAAAACCTTCGACGATCTTGTCCGAGCCGCCGACGCACTCGGTCAACGTATCGGTTATCGAGTACCAATTGTCATTGATGGACTCAATGAATCCCAGCGGCCGTCAGACTGGAAGTCACTTCTGGAAGAGGCAATCCCATACGTAGAACAGCATCCATACGTGGTTCTGATCCTGACTGTGCGCGGCGCAGTGCTCGACGAGTGCCTTCCGTCAAACGTCTCTAGGCTCGAACTCGACTGGAACGACTCAACAAGTGAGCGTCTCACAGACGCATACTTCAAGCATTACAAGATCGAACGTGGGCGGATCCGTGTTCCCCGCCAATTGTTCAAATCTCCACTGTTTCTGAAGCTGTACTGCGAGGCGACAAATCCTAGCCGTGAAGATGAAGTAGGCCCGGAAAAATATCCCAGCTCCCTCGCGGAGGTGTTTGAGCTTTACATAAACGCGGTGGCTGCCCGCCTCCGGAATCAGGCTGGTCATCCAGCTTTTCCCCCAGGTCATATCGAGAGGAAGCTCGCAGATTTTTCCCAGGCCATATGGGCTGGGAGCCGCAGAACGATTCCATACGACGAGGCAAAGTCTTTGCTCGACGAATCGAACATTGACTGGAATCACAGCCTTCTGCGGCGGTTGGAAGAAGAAGGCGTCCTCTATCGGGATGACAGCGACGGCGTGAAAAACGAGCAATCGGGCATCCTCTACGATGCTTTGGCCGGCTACCTCGTAGCCGACGGCATCCTCTCCTCGGTTGCAACCAGGGACTGGGCCGAACTACTCGGAGATGAGGAGTTGTGGAACCGAATTTCGGCTGCCGGCACACAGAGGCACGAACTCGCCGACGACGTTCTACTTTCGTTGGTAGCACTAGTTCCGCGGCGCAGCTATAAACAGCAGCTCTGGAAGTTCGCACCGGAGGACACCCGGGACGCAGCCCTTATTCAGACTCTGATACTGGAGTCAGATCTTATAGACGATGACACGATCATCGAGTTGGCGCCCTTGATTCGTCGCTGGCAGCAGCGCAAAGGACGTTCTTCTCCTTGGACAATACTCTGGCAGATCGCCGACAGCCCCAAACATCGCTTGAATGGCGAATTCCTCAACACCGTGCTGGACGGCCAAGACATGGCCGATCGGGATCTGAGCTGGTCGGAGTGGACAAGGTCTAATGCCGAATCACTGGTCAACCAACTTCATCGCTGGAGCTCCGATTGGCTTAGCCGGAGTATGCGCAGCGATGCTGATGATCTTCGGGCCTACTCCATTGCCTGGCTTCTTACATCCACTAACCGGAATCTGAGAGACAACGCGACGAGAGCCCTTAAAGTTTTTGCATCTCCCGAGCCCGCCCGGCTCGCTAAAGTCGCGATCTCCATGCTTGATGTAAACGATCCCTACGTTATCGAACGCGTCTTGGCCGCAGTATTTGGTGCGGTCACTGACCACCAGATGCCGGAACAGGCCAGTTCGCTTATGCCTTCGTTGCGAGGACTACTCGACCGACTCGACAAGAAGTATTTAAGTTCCGATGCTCTTGGCCCGACATGGAACATCAATATTCGGAGCTACACAGAAGCGCTGATCGAGTACGCAGCCAAGCTTCACCCTGATGCGTTGCCGTCTGGACTGGACCCAGCGACATATCGCTTTCATCAAGCCGAGAAGCCCATCCCTGCTCTGAAGGAAGGTGACGAAGGCTACGAAGCGGATCACGCCATGCACATGGACTTCTCCAACTACACTCTCGGTTACTTGTTCCCCGACCGGCGCAATTACGACTTCAAAAACAGTGAGTATGCGTTGGGTGCGGCCGAGGTCCGTAGGCGGATCTGGGACCTCGGCTGGCGCAAAGAGAAATTCGGTCCGATCGACAGACAAATTTCAGAACGATCGCATGCCCGCCATGATCAGCATGGAGCAACAGAGCGATATGGCAAGAAGTACGGTTGGATAGCGTACTTCGAACTTGCTGGACGACGGCACAGCCAAGGCGCTCTACGTTCTTCCCCCTGGGACACTTACCGCGGGGTTACACCAGACATAGACCCAACGTTCCCGAACGAACCTGGCGAATTGTCTGTCGAGATACTACCTTGGAGTGCTTCCGATGCAGAGCTTTCCACGCCCGATTGGTTGCGTGGAGGGGGCATAGACGTACCCGATGAGTTGCTCAAGTCCCGGAAGCTCGCTCCGGATAACTCGGAGTTCATCCTCATTGAAGGGCACCTTGAGCACAAGTCAGACAACGGGAGGAAGGTGTGGGGCTTCGCTCGGTCATTCCTCGTAGATGCTCAGGACGCGGATTCGATTGTTCAATTCTTGTCTTCCGAAGAGTATCTGGGAAACGATCTCATCCCACGGTGCCCATCCCCAGCAGACTGCTTTGCGGGGGAAATGCCTTGGAGCCGGAACTTCGAAATTCCTGCTAATGAAGACTCCACTAGCGCGCACCGTGAATTCATAAGGATTACGGACGACGCCGATATCAGTATCGAACTCCTAGGGCAGAACTATACTGCTTCAGGATATGAGTCCAGCCTAGGGCTGCGGGCAGGGGAGTACAGTGTTCCCTCACACGAGATCTGCCGACACTTGACCCTTCGCGGAACCCCGTCTGGGCTAGATTTCGTCGACTCCCAAGGCCACCTTGCCAGCGCCACCCGGCGTGCACCTAAGGGATGGTCCGGGGATGTTATGTATCTGCGGCAGGACCTTCTAGCTGCATACGCCCGAGGTCGAAAGCTTGTTCAAATCGTCTGGGGTGAGCGGGAGCCCCCATTTGAGATGTTTTCGCCTTCACCTCAGTGGGTTCGCCGAGTGTACCAAGCACATGCAAATCTATGGCGGCACATTCAGCTTGTTCACTTAGAACCAGATGCAACTTAGTTTGGAAGCCCCTTCCGCCCCTCCTAACCGCTCGGCTTTACATATAGTGCTTTACAATAACGAGGGTTATCGGCCTTTTAATCGGGGGGAAGGATCCGTAAAACTCGTCTGTCTTAAGGCTATCGCCGGCGGTAATTTCGTCCTCGAGCACCTAGCCGTCCATAGAACCTTGGACAATTCAGCTGTGGTGCACATCGGACTGGCAGAGCTGTCGCTCGCGTCAAAGTTTTGTGCAGACACTGTCTGCACAAAACAGCACCTTCACAATGCCTGATGGAAAGGGGTGAAAGGGCTGGAAATTCTGCTCCATCGAGTGCGTTTGGATAGCACGTGACCGGCCGGCACACTGGCGGGATGTCTCCGAAGGACAGCTCACCCTCTTTTGACGCAAGGGCAAGAAAACTAGTTTGAAAACACGTAACGAAACCCCATACCGCGCTTCCACTGATGGCTCTCAGGGCGCCCGGACGTAATATGCCGGTATGAAATCATCACGGCCCGGGATGCCGGTTTGGGTAACCGTGGTCCTTGTGATTCTGGCAGTGGCCGTCGCAGCTGGTGCGATCGCGGCAGGGGTAATCGAATCAGGGAAGAAGCCCCTGGCGAAGGCAGCGACCGCGGCGGCCGCGCAGCAAGGTGAAGCGATCCAGCGGACTTGGCGGGAAGATCCCGAAGAGACCGGGACCGAGACCGCGGCCGCAGATCCCTCAACTCAGCCTGCTCTGCCGGCACCCGGACCTGCGCCCGTGCTTGAGCCCGAACAGCTAATCACTCCGGCACCATCGGCTGACGCGCCTCCGCCACTCCACGTACCTGGTCCGCAGCAACGCAGGGAATGCCCGTCCGGTGCGGTATCTGCCCGACTTACGTCTGTGGAATTTGATGTGGACAACCCCACTATGTACGACATCGATGTGAGAGCGCGCGGCGTTCTGACCAACGGCACGTCCTCGCCTATCGCCGTGGGGGAAGATGACATTCCTAACTTCCAAGGGCTGGATGACAGAGGGCAGTCCATTGTCATCGAGCTCTACGGGACCTATGACTGGGCGCCGCCGCCCGGACAGCCGAGCATGGGCGAGTTCGTCCTTGAACCAGGTGCCTCGGTGGCGTACACCGCCATTAGTCAGAGCTGGAAGCACACCGTCCAAAACGTGAAGTACTGGTATTCAGCGGCCATACCCGGTTCCCTGCTGCTGTATTTCCCAGGTCCGCTGGTCGTTTGCGAGGTGAAAGGGCAGGTCCCCGCAGAAGGGTCTGCGATCCCTAACTCCTTCACGAGCTAGTGGTGGGAGCGCGGGTATAATCGCTATGTTCGGGGCCCCTTTAGCCTCCTAACCGTCAAACGATATTGTGAAATATCCGTCCTGCTGTGAGGTTTTTGAAGAGCAGTCGAAAGCCTAGTTCGGCTAACACCTGACCGCGCGGGCAAGAGTGGTGGGCAGCATGACCGTCCGGTTGAAATCTAGGACCTTTTCAGCGAAGGGTGCCGAAAGGCTGTTCCGGACCCTATTCTGACGCACTTATCCTTGCTTCCTGACGTCAGGTTGGGGTGTGCCTCACCTTGCGGGTAAGGAGTAGCAAATGTCACGGCTAGGCTCACGATTCTCGGCGAATGGTGCGAATCTGCCAGCCGTCCTCGCGGCGGTATTTTCGTCCACCTCTCCCGTACGAGAGTTTGAGCCAGATGATCCTTTGATCCGAAGTCACGTTTTCGATTACCCCACGTGCAATGGCTAGGCCGTCATCGAGCACCTCAATCTCATCCCCGGGTCTTATCCCGTTCCAGTCAAAGATCTCGAAAGGGGTTGGTGTCATGAAGCCCTTCTTGATTCAGCACGGACGAGTAATTCAAAGCGGATTCTGGTATCCCAACCTGGTGGCGTCGAGAGGGGTGCTACCTGCGTTTTCCTAACGAAAGCAAAGCCAGATCGCGGGCAACAGCCTTCCGGGCCTCCGCACGATTCACGTGACCATGCCCCTCAGGATTTTTTTGATACTTCGCGGTCTGGGAAAGCTCATAACCGTTCCTACTTGGTGACAGCGGGTCGTAAAAGACAACGCCCACGCTTTGCTGGCCTGTAACCAAGCCAGGAGGTAGAGGTATCAGGTCAAGGCGGGTGTTAGCTTCAATAAGCTGTGGGAGGACACTTGGATACATCACGCCCAGGACAACCACAACACTCTCCGACTGGAAGTCCTGCGGCGATCGAGAGCTGGGGAAGGGGGAGCGCCTGTTTTCGTCGGCGCTCTGGCGGATTTCAGTAAGGGGCTCCACTGTTTTGCTCCTCCTCCAGTCGTTGAATGAAAGCTCGTCGCCCTTCTCGTCAGCTGCAAGAGACTTCCTCGCCTCCAGCTGCATGATGATGGTGGGTGTTAGCCTGAAGAGTTGCGTTTCCGTCAGGCTAGGCTGTGCTCTAAATCGATCCCAGCAGGGCCAGCGGGTGGTTTGCCGCAAGCTCAAGAAAGAAGAAGGCCCCGCCTCATGAGGTACCTGCCGAAAATGCCGGATCCTTTGCAACGTGACCCACGTGGCCTGACGGGATGACCGTGCGGCCCTGCGGGCAGAGCCGCGTGTCGCTCCCGCTGGACGTGTTTGTGAAATTGGCGGCCGCGCCTGTCATTGGAGATTTGTCAGTGGGGCGCCCGTTTGAATGGCCTTCATGTTCGTGCTGATTAGCTCCATCGCGTTCTGGGGCCTGTTGCCTGCTACGTGAGGCGTAATGATGAGGTTCTTAGTCGTCCACAGTGGTGACGCCGGGGGGATGGGTTCCTCTTTTGCCACATCAATCGCAGCGACTCTGAGTGAGCCACTATTCAGTGCGCTGATGAGGTCCGCCTCGTCGACAGTTGATCCACGGCCAACATTGATGAACACAGAGCCCGGACGCATGCAGTTGAAGAACTCGCCGTTGAAGTAGTTTTTTGTGCCGCCAGTGGCGGGAAGGAGCGAGATCACCACGTCCGTGACCGGCAACAGATCCCTGGCCTGTTCCTTCGTTACGACTGGGTGGCCACCACGGTTGCCGGCCGAACTGGCAACGCCTGCCACGTGGACACCCAACATAGTCAGTACCGGCGCCAATTTTGCAGCGATGGATCCAAAGCCCCAGATAAGAACACTCGCGCCGGACAGCGTGTAGTTGTTTGCCGTTTCCGGTTGTGCCTGCCGGCGGGCGTACTCCACGTCCCACGTTTTTGCTTGCTTGGCACGCTGCAGGGTGTCGAGCCGCCTGATGCAAGCAAAAAGCAGCGCAAGGGTATGTTCAGCGACGGGTCCATCGTGCAACGAACGTCCTGAGCAGATTTTCACGGACTGCGGAAAGCCAGCGGCCATGATGGCGTCGGCACCCGAGGCCAGTGCTTGGACCAGCTGCAAGCGGTGAAGGTCCGCTGCCGCCCGCACCAACTGGGCCGCAGGGTTTTGCCAGGCTACGAGGAATTCTGCGTCATGATGCTCCGCGGGCACCGGTGCATTCACATCGTATGTATGGAACGCTATGTCCGGCTCCTGAGGGAGTTCGAGCGAGATGGTCGAAGGGATCAAAACCTTCAAAACTGCCTCCGAAAATTAAAAGAGATATGACCTCTTGAAGGTAGCTGGTAAGACTTATAGAGTCTAGACATGCAGACATCAGATGAGTCCGGGCGGCAGCGCAGATACCTGAATGTGGCTCAAGAACTCCTGATTGCCATCAATAAGGGCGAATATGTGCCCGGGGATCGCCTGCCGGCGCATACGGAAATCGCCGCCAAGTTCCAGGTGTCGCGTCCGACCGCACGTGAGGCGTTTTTGGCATTGGAGCTGATCGGCGCGATCGAAGTCCGGCACGGTGATGGCACCTTTGTACGCAGTGTGGCCAGGGTGGGAGGCGATGGCAACCCTCTCGATGTTCCTCCCCGGGAATTGATCGAGACCCGCATGGCCATAGAACCTGTCGCGGTCAACCTCGCTGCCAGCCGGGCCACACCGGAACAGCTTGCCACCCTTGAGGGATACCTGGACAGGCAGTCTGAGCTCGTCGAGGACCCGAACGGTATCGCCGAGTTTGTGGCCCTCGGTCTCCAGTTTCACTCCGATCTGGCGCCAGGCTGTGGTAACTCTCTCTTGGCCGGGGTCATCAAACAGCTTGTGAACATCGAATTCCATCCACTTTGGGTCCTCGTAAATCAGCAGGGTCTGCCCGATCCGGCATCCCGTCAGTTGCAGGTTGACGAACACCGCGCTGTCCTGAAGGCGGTGCGGGACGGTGACGGTGTGTCCGCTGCCGATGCAATGCGTGCCCATCTTGGTCATCTTGACCGCGCTATGTTCTTGAATGGAGGCCCCGCTCGTGGGTAATCAGTTTTTCGAGCCCTACGACGTAGTTATCACTGACGGTCTGGTCGTGAACGCTACAGGTTCGCGGCTGGGCACAGTCCTTGTAAAGGATGGCCTCATCGCAGGTATCCTCGACGCTGGGGCCCCTCTTCCCGCCCATATACGGCGAATCGACGCAAGGAGTCAGCTGGTAATTCCCGGCGGCGTTGATCCTCACTGTCACGTCGGGCAGGTGCTCGGAGAATTTTCCATGCTGGACAATCACGCGCAGGCGAGTATCGCCGCGCTGTGGGGCGGAACGACAACCATTATCGATTTCGCCATCCCCGAACCGGGCCAGAGCCCCCTTGAGGCCGTGCATGAGAAGCGTAAGGCGGCTCAAGACTGCCGAACCGACCTGGCCCTTCATGGAGGGGTTGTGTCGTGGGATCGGACAACTCGCGACCAGCTCCTGGCCCTTGCTGACCTTGGGGTCTTGACCGTCAAAATGTTTACGACGTACCGGGACGGCGTTATGGCCGGCTTCGACACGATCGAGAAGGTCATGGAAGTGCTGGCGGGCGTTGGAGGTGTCGCGATCATCCACGCTGAAGAGAACCACGTGATCGAGCAGGCTCAGGCGGAGGAGCTGGCCAAGGGCCGTGGCGGTTCACGACACCACGCACTCACTCGCCCGGAAGCCGCTGAGGCATCGGCTGTGAAGAGGGCCCTTCAGCTTGCCGACGAGACGCGGTCTGCCGTTTATTTCGTTCATCAAACTACGCCCGAGGTTGTGGACCTGGTTGCTGCTGCCCGGGCAGCGGGAACACGGGCCTACTCGGAGACCTGCCCCCATTACCTCACGCTGAACGAGGAAGTTTACGAAAGCGACCGCTCAGAGCTCTTTGTCTGCTGCCCGCCTCTGCGGCCCAACAGCAGCGTGTTGGGTCTTAGGGAACGTGCCTCGTGGGGTTTGGTGCACACCTTGGGCTCCGACCACTGCTGCTACTCCACGCAGCAGAAGGAAAAGTATTCGCACGACGTCCGGTCAATGCCTAATGGGCTTCCAGGCGTCGAAAACCGACTGACCGTCTCCTTCGACACCTTGGTCGTCAAGGGCGGAATGAGCGTCGAAAACTTTGTCGCGATGTTCTCCACCAACCCCGCCATCTTGAATGGACTTCGCTCGAAGGGCTGGATCGGACCGGGCGCCGATGCCGACATCGTAGTCCTGGACCCGCGCAAGACGGGCGTCATCAGCGCCACCAGCCATCACATGAAGTCCGACTACTCACCTTACGAGGGAGGCGAGTTCACCGGCTGGCCCTCCACCGTGATCAGCGGCGGCCGGGTCGTCGTGGATGACGACGGATTCCATGATCCCGGGCCCGTCGGCCGCCACTTGTCTTCCAAAGCCCAGCTCGATGCGGTGCCCCTTCTTGCCGCCACGGTCACCGGTGGCTCCCAGACCACGTACGCCGAAATTGAAAGCGAGGAACTGCTGGCATGACCAGAAAAGTAATTCTCGACGTTGACACGGGAACCGACGACGCAATCGCAATCATGCTCGCGGCATATGCGCCGGCCCTTGACCTCATGGCCTGCACCACGGCGTGGGGTAACCACGACGTCGGCACCACAACCACAAACACCCTTCGCATCCTGGACCTGATCGGACGCGGTAACATCCCGGTCTACAAGGGACTTGGCAAACCCTTCGCGCCGATCCCCTTCCTGTTCGAAGGCCACGTGGATAGCGAGCGGGAGATCATCCACCCGCATGACTTTCCAGCCCCGCCCACACAGCTAAAGGCAGCGGATCAGCCGGCAGTCGAGTGGCTGGTTGAAACGCTTCGCGCGACAACGGAACAGGTCACTTTGGTACCTGTCGCCCCTTTGACCAACATCGCGGCAGCACTCACACTCGACCCCAAGATCACCGAGGCCGTGGATGAAATTGTCATCATGGGTGGAGCACATGCCCTAGGAAATGTAACGGCGTCCGCGGAAGCTAATATCTGGCACGACCCAGTGGCGGCCGACGTTGTTTTCCAAGCCGGCTTTGAGCGCCTTGTGCTCGTACCCCTGGACGCAACGCACAAGGCCAACATGTCGCTCGAGCACACGTCGGCACTACGGTCCCTTATTAGTCCCGCGGCTCGAGTGGCTGCCGACATTGTCGAGCAGAGGATTCACGGCTACAACGAGACACAACCGCAGGTCCAGCCCGATAGCGCGCCCGTGCACGATGCCCTTTGCATCGCTTACC
Source organism: Pseudarthrobacter sp. NamE5 (assembly GCF_005796225.1). Taxonomy (GTDB): domain Bacteria; phylum Actinomycetota; class Actinomycetes; order Actinomycetales; family Micrococcaceae; genus Arthrobacter. The sequence goes on along the minus strand of NZ_CM016730.1, from coordinate 22,479 downwards.
TCATGGACCCAGCGGTTATCGACATCGCTCCGTATCACGTCGCCATCGAGACAGTCAGTCCGGTCGGATTTGGCAAGACGATCGTCGACGTCGCCGCGCGCACGCGCAAAAAGCCGAATGCGTTTGTGGCCCTTGATGCGGACGCGGAAAGGTTCAACAAGCTGCTTTACGAAGCCATCAGCGAAGGGAGATAGGCGCTACATCATCCCCGGGGAATGGGTGTCTGCCTAGGAAACAACACCCATCCCACCCAAGAAACAAAGGAGTTATCTTGCAGTACAACCTTACATCACGTGGGCGTAGGGCTACCGTGATGCTTACCACCCTTACCATCGGTGCACTCGCCTCAACTTTGGTGGCCTGCTCTCCGAGCTCGTCCGGCGGCGCCAAAACGGCGGAGTGCCCGGAAGGGTCTGCGACGCTCAAGGTCCTTCGCTCGACGACTAACGTCCCGACGGACGCCCAAATGGACGAGTACACCAAGAAGACGAACGACTGCGTCACCTTCGACGTCACGGATGTTCCCTTCGGGCAGTATGCCGACAAGGTCAGCGTGCTCAGCTCTTCGGCAAATGCCCCGGACATCTACGGCTTTGATATGCCTGAGACGGCGAACTACGCATCCAAGGGCGTGCTCCTTCCGCTGGACAAGTACCTTCCCGAGGGGTGGAAGGAAGATGTCCTTCCCGCGACCCTAAAGGAGGGCAGCTACCAGGACAAGGTCTACACCCTCGGTGTCCAGCAGGACGCTTTGGGCCTGTACTACAACAAGACCCTGACCGACCAGGCCGGCATTACGGTTCCCACCACCCTTGATGAGGGCTGGACTTGGGAAGAGGCCCGGGACGCGATGCTTAAGTGCCAGCAGGGAACGCCGGGAAACCCAACGATCTACGGGCTTGCTCCGACCCAGCTGGGTTCCGGTACTCCGGGTCCCATCTACAGTGACCTGCTGTACCTGCGCAGCGCCGGCGACCCCAAGGCGCCTAGTGATTCATCGGCTTACAAGACCTTCTACGCCATCTCCCCGGACGGCAAGCAGGTCGACGGCTGGTTGAACACTCCCGAAGCCGTCGAGGCGGCCAAGTTCTACCAGTCGCTGTACGAGGGCGATAAGGCGGTCACCTCTAAGACTGGCCGGCCGAACGCGTTCATCGACGGCAAGGCTTGCTTCGACATGTTCCACGCCGGACAGGTCCAGCCCCTGAAGGACGCGAACGTTTCCTACGAGTGGGGTGTGACGCCGCTGCCGTACATCAAGACTCCGATTGTGCACACGGGCGCGATCACCATTGGCGTCTCGGGCAAGTCGAAGCAGGCCGATGCTGCGGCGAAGTTCGTAGTTGAACTGAGCACCGGGGATATGGCGAAGGAATACAACCAGAAGAACGGCCGCTTGCCTACCCTCGGAAGTGTCTACAAGGAGCTTCCGGACTTCCAGGAGCCACCGCTGAGCACGTTCTACCAGGAACTCGAGGAATGGGGCCAGCCGCGGCCGCCGACCTCACAGTTCTCTCAGTACAGCCAGATCGTTGAAACCGCCCTGAAAAACATCGCATATGGCGGCGATCCCAAGGATCAGCTGGATCAGGCCGTGTCCAAGCTGTCGCCCTTGCTGTCTCGGTAAGGAGACCACCAATGTCATCCACGACGACGAGGCTCGTTCGTGGAGCCGAACGGAAGCGGTCGCGGCGAGAGTTGCTCGTCGCGGCCGGCTTCCTGGCCCCATTCCTGATCATCCTCGTGATATTCCAGTACGTCCCCGTTGGACTGCTGGTCAAAAACAGCCTTTTCGGCTACACGCTCATCAATCCGGATCTCCAGACCTTTGTTGGACTTGAGAATTTTGCGCGCATCTTCAAAGATCCCACGACGCTTCAGACGATTCTGGTCACGCTGATCTTTGCCGTTGGCGTAGTGGTGCTGATCATCCCGCTTGGATTCCTCCTGGCGTCTTATCTCAACCGGCCCCTGCCCGGCAGGGGCATCCTCCGAACCGCGGTGTTCCTGCCCGTCATCACTTCATCTGTTGTTGTCGCGACGCTGTGGAACTTCCTCCTCGCCAACGAAGGTCTCGTCAACGCAGCCCTGAACTCTTTGGGTTTTAGCACCATGTCGTTCCTGACCGACCAGTCCCTGGCGCTGCCGTCGATCATCATCATGAGTGTCTGGCAACAGGTAGGCATGGCCACCATCCTCTACCTGGGCGGCCTGCAGTCAATCCCTGGAGACGTGATGGAAGCATCAACACTTGACGGCGCAGGTGGACTGAAGCGGACGTTCCTGATCGTCATTCCGCTGCTGACCAGGACCACGGTCATGGTTGTGGTCATCATGACCGTCTTTGCGCTTCAGTCCTTCACCCCCGCATACGTCATGACGCAGGGCGCTCCGGGTGGAACAACCAACCTTCTCGTCTACGAGATTTACAAGCAGGCGTTCACGCTGCAGGACCCCGGCTTCGCTTCGGCACTGTCCGTCCTGCTGCTGGTGGGGGCCATCACCATCAGCCTCGTGCAAATGAGACTCCTGCGAACCCGATGGGATTACTGAGATGACACAGCTCGCTTCGCAGCAGAACGATACCGCCAGCGGCCCGGAGACCACCGCACCAGAGGGCCGGCTGGGCCGGTTGAAAGAACGTGGCCCTGGACGGCTGTGGCAACGGGTATGGACGAGCCTGGTCGTGCTGGCGATTCTTATCGCCTTCCTCCTGCCTTACGAGTGGATGTTCGCTTCCGGCCTGAAGACGCAGTCCGGAATTTTTGCAGACATCAGTCCGCTGAGCTGGAAGACGTTCATTCCGGTTGAGGTGACGTTCGAGAACATTATCGAATTGTTCGTCGGACGCGGGGTCGGACGCGCGCTGCTGAATTCGTTCCTGGTCGCGGCGTTCCAGGTAATCTGCTCGCTGGTCCTCTGCACGCTTGCTGCATACGCGCTCACCCGGATTGCTTTCAAGGGCCGGAACGTGGTGTTCGCCATCATCCTGGCAACCTTCATGCTCCCGGCCGAAGCCCTGGTTGTTCCGCTGTACCAACTGATCTCGGCAATGAGCCTGCAGGATACGCTGCTCGCCGTGGGCGTTCCCTGGATCGCCAGCGCCTTCGGGTTGTTCCTGCTCCGGCAGTCCTTTGAAGCCGTACCGCTTGAAATGGACGAAGCCGCGAAGCTTGACGGCGCGGGGCATTTCCGGATCTTCTGGTCGGTCATCCTCCCGGTCGTCCGGGTAGACATCGTCACGTTCGTGCTGATGATTTTCCTGTTCTCCTGGAACGGGTTCCTGTGGCCCCTGGTCGCCATTCAAAGCACTGAGAACACCCTGGTGCAGGTCGCCGTCGCCCAATCCGTATCCCCGGGTGCGCTGCCCAACTGGGGCCTGACATTCGCAGGCGCCTCAGTGGCGACCATTCCGCTCGTCATCCTCTTCATCTTCCTGCAACGGCTCTTCATCCCCGGGCTCGCCCGGACAGGACTGAAATAAGCCACCCACAACCTCCAAAGGAGCAAAGTAAGTGCCCAAGAAAATCATCCTCGATGTCGACCCCGGCCACGACGACGCCATCGCCATCCTGCTGGCCCAGGGAAACCCTGACATCGAACTGGCCGCCATCACCTCGGTGGCAGGCAACCAGATCCTGGAGAAGACCACCTACAACGCACAGCGCGTCGCCACGCTCGTTGGCGCAACAGACATTCCGATCGCGGCGGGCGCCAAGTACCCGCTGATGCGCGAACAGATCACTGACGGTGAAGTTGTTGCAGGCTCAGTCCACGGCGTCTCCGGGCTGGACGGCCCCGAGCTGCCGGAACCGGCGATGGACCTGGATCCCCGCCACGCAGCCGAGCTGATTGTTGATCTCGTTATGGCCGGCGAACAGGACGAGTACACCCTTGTTCCCACAGGCCCGCTGACCAACATCGTCCTCGCGATGCGGCTGGAACCGAAAATTGTGGACCGGGTCAAAGAAGTCGTCCTCATGGGCGGCGCCTACACCCAGGGAAATGCCACGCCGGCAGCCGAGTTCAACATTCTCGCGGACCCCGAAGCCGCCGCAGCCGTGTTCGCAGCGGAATGGCAGGTCACCATGGTCGGCCTCGACCTGACCCACCAGGCTGTCGCAACGCCGGAAATAAAGGAACGCATCCGGGCCATCGGAACGCCCATCTCACGGGTAGTCGTAGAATGGCTCGACTTCTTCGGTGCGAACTACGACTCCGTGTGGAAGATGCCGTACCCGCCGATCCACGACGCCTGCGCCGTTGCACGGGTGATCAACCCCTCGGTCGTGCAGGTGAAGGAGGCATTCATCGCGGTCGAAACGCAGGGCAAGTGGACCTATGGCGAAACCGTCACTGACTTCCTCGGCTCCTACGGGCTGCCCTTCAACAACCTCGCGGCCACGACCCTGGACTTTGACGCCTTCTGGGATCTCATCATCGACGCCATCAAGCAAGTCAGCTAGCTGGATCACCCCGTCCGTCCCGGCCTGCGCCTCGGCAGGCCGGGACGGCACTTTGCTCGCTTACAGAAAGGCATGACCATGCGCCTCGCAGGCCGCACAGCTATCGTCACCGGAGGCTCATCCGGAATTGGCCGCGCCATCGCACTCCGCTTCGCCCGCGAGGAGGCGAATGTCGTCGTCAGCGACATCCGGGAAGAGCCAATATGGAACGGAGAAGAAGAGGCACCGACAGCCGACCTGATCACGGCCGAAAAGGGCGCAGCGGTATTCCACCAGACCGACGTCTCGGACGCCGCTGCCATTGACGGGCTGGTAGAACGGGCCGTCAGCCAATACGGACGTCTCGACATCCTGGTGAACAACGCCGGCCTCGTGTTCTCATCCTCTGTGCTCGACACCAGTGAAGACGACTGGGACCGGCTCATGGACGTGAACCTCCGCGGACAGTTCCTCAGCTGCAAACGGGGCATTCGGCAGATGATCGACCAGGACCCCATCGGAGAAGTCCGCGGCCGGGTAATCAACGTGGCATCCCAGCACGGCCTTGTCGGCCCTCCTGACTTCTTTGCCTATGCGGTCAGCAAAGGCGGGATGATTCAGATGACCCGGCAGCTCGCTGTCGACTACGCCAAGCACGGGATCATCGTCAACGGCATCGCCCCCGGACGCATCATCACCGGCACCCATCCCGGCGAAGTCGATATGACAGACCCCGTCCTCGAATACTCACGATCCCGCACCCCCTTCCCACGGCTGGGCCGGGCTGAGGACGTCGCGGGTGCCGCCCTGTTCCTGGCATCAGACGACTGCAGCTACATTTCCGGGCACAACCTTTTGGTTGACGGCGGATGGATGGCGTACTGATGACAACGGTTACCGGACCTCAGCGCGACCTGGTGGGCTACGGGGCGCGCATCCCGAAAGTCACCTGGCCCGACAACGCAAACATCGCAGTCAACATCGTGGTGAACTACGAAGAAGGCTCCGAGTACTCCTACGCCGCAGGAGACGGTGAAAACGACGTGCTGGGCGACTCCGGCTACCGGTTCCCGGCAGGGGTTCGCGACCTGGCCCAGGAGTCGATGTACGAGTATGGGAGCAGAGCCGGAATCTGGCGGCTCCTGAGGCTCTTCGACGAGCTGCACGTACCGGTGACCTTCTTCGGCTGCGCCGTAGCCTTCGAAAAGAATCCCGATGTCGCCGCCTACGCCAGCCAGGCAGGACATGACCTCGTCTCACATGGCTGGCGATGGGAAGAGCACTGGCGCCTGAGCCGGGATGAGGAACGCGAACACATCCGCCTGGCCGTGGAATCCTTCGAAAAGACATGGGGCAGCCGGCCCACCGGCTGGTACTGCAGGTACGGACCATCCGTGAACACCCGCGAACTGGTCGTCGAAGAAGGAGGCTTTGCCTTCGACTGCGACGCCTATAACGACGACCTGCCGTACTTCACCACAGTCAGCGGCAAGGAACACCTCGTCGTGCCGTATTCCCAGACCTACAACGACTCCCAAGGATCCAAAAACCCCTCAGAGTTTCTGGACTACATCAAACGTGCCTTCGATGAACTGTGGCTCGAAGGCGAACGCGGCTTCCCCAAGATGATGTCCATCGGGTTGCACCCCAGGCTGGTCGGCCAAGCCGCCCGCACCTCCGCTTTGCGCGAGTTCATCAGCTACGCTCAGCAAAAGGGCGGCGTCTGGTTTGCACGACGAAATGACATCGCAAACTGGTGGTCGGCACACCACCAGGACTTCCCACTCGTCGATAGCCTGCGTGCGTCTTGCTGACCGGCGAACAGGTTCCGTATCAGTCCCGCTGGCGCGCGGTCTGGGAAAGCCTCGAAAGCGCGGGACTGGACGCACTGGTGATCCACGGGCGAGGACAGGTTGCCCACTACGGCAACATTGCCCACCTCACCGGGCATATTCCCAGCAACAAGGGATTGTTCGCGGTGGTCACCCGGGACCGCGCACCGGAGGTCGTCGCCGCCTCGGCCCAGGCCGCCCGCTATGTCCTCCTGGACGCGTCTCTGGCACCCGGGGTCGTCGTCCGCGCTCCAGCCAACGGCCCGGCCGCAGCCCTGTACAAGGAAATCGCGGCAGCCACGGGACCCGGAACCGTAGGGCTGGCCGCCTCCGATGAAAATGGTCTGGCGTACAACGACCACAGCGGCATCCTTGCAGCCCTGGAACCCGGCTCAAAGGTCATCGACGCTGCCAGCATTCTGGAATCACTGCGCCGGCAACCGGAAACGGTCAAGACCGAGCATCTCCGCCGTTCCATGGCCAGAGCCGAGGGCGCAATGGAAGCCGCTGCACACCAACTGCGAAGCAATGGCACCGAAGCAGAAGTCGCCGGTGCCATCGCCCAGTATCTGCGTTCCCACGGCTCGCTCTTTGACATCATTCATGTCGCCGCAAACGGGTTCCATGGCCAGCACCCCGGTGACAGGCCAATCCTGGACGGGGACCTGGTCACCGTTTTCATCGAAACCTCCGCGGCCGACGGCCACTGGGTCGAACTCGGTGCATTGTTCGCCGTGGGCGGCGTGTCCACCCGGCGCCTCAAGCTCGCCGACCAGGCCATGAAAACTCTCGACGGTGCGGCGACTTACCTCCGTACCGGACACCAGGCCGGTGCCGTAGCGGAATTCGTGGCCCGACAAGGACGCCGCACGATCGGAATCGGGCACTGCACTGGCCTCGATGAGATTCCCCTTCCCATCACCGATGGGTCCGCGTGGACATTGCTCGACGGCGAGGCCATTGCCTTGCACCCGAGCCTTGTCAGTGAGGACGGACAGGACGCGATCGGGATCGCCAACACCTACATTGTGGGTGAAACCGGCGGCATCCCCCTGTCCCAGTACCCCAAAACGCTGCGGCGGATCAGCCGCTCACACCAGTAACCACCCAAGAAGGAACCATGACAGATTTCAAGACTGCGGTCATCACAGGTGCGGCCAGCGGCATCGGCCAAGCCACCGCAGTAGCTTTTGCGAAGGCAGGAATCCGAACCGTCATCGGATCGTTTCCCGGCGATCCCCATGACCCATACGAAACCCTCAAACTCGTAAAAGAAGCCGGGGGAGAAGGTGTCGTCCACGAACTCGACGTACGCAGCGCCGACGAAGTGGATAACTTCGCCCAACGCGCCGTCGACGAATGGGGACGCCTCGACGTAGCAGTCGCCAACGCAGGAATCGTCCGGTTGCATCCGCTGGCCGAACTCACCGACGAGGCCTGGAACGACCTGATGTCGGTGGATCTGGGCGGGGTCATGCGCGTCTTCCGCAGCGCGGCCTCCCGCATGGACCACGGCGGTGCCCTGGTAGGCATCTCTTCCATTTCCGGAGGCGTCTACGGGTGGGCCGACCACGCCCACTACACGGCCGCCAAAGCAGGAGTCCTTGGCCTCTGCAAGGCCCTCGCCGTGGAACTGGCTCCCCGTGGAATCCGGGTCAACTCCATCATTCCAGGGGTCATCGACACGGCTCAGACCCAGGACAGCACGAATTCATTCGGCCGCGACGGTCTGGCTACGGCAGGGGCAAAAATCCCGATCGGACGAGTGGGACGCCCCGAGGAGATAGCTCACGCTGTCAGGTTCTTCAGCAGCGAAGAAGCCAGCTACATAACCGGGCAGCACCTGGTCGTCGACGGCGGCCTAACGGTCTTTATGCCGGTTTCCTGACCTGCTTCATCGGTTTCGACAGAAAGGCTCCGACAGATGCCCGACGTGAAAGTACTGGTCGTGGGGTCGATGAATGCAGACCTTACGACCACTGTCGGGGGGTTCCCTTCCCCCGGTGAAACCGTCCTGGGGACCGATCTCAGGACAGAACCCGGCGGCAAATCCTCTAACCAGGCAGCGGCGGCTGCGCTCCTCGGAGCGGACGTGGCCCTGGTCGGTGTCGTGGGGGCAGACGAACTGGGTGACCGCCTCATTATTGAAGCTGCAGCAAAAGGCGTCGACACCTCCCGGGTCAGACGAAGCCCTGACAAAAGCACGGGCGCAGCGATGATCGCAGTGAACCACGACGGCGAAAACACCATCATCGTTTCCCCTGGCGCCAACGCCACCCTCGCACCTGCAGACCTTCCCGACGCCGACCTTGAAGGCGCACCCATCGTTGCGATGGCACTTGAAGTGCCCCTTGAAACAGTCATCTCCGTTGCTGAACGCGCCGCGTCCGCTGGCGCCCACGTCCTTCTCAACGCCTCGCCCATGCAAGCACTCCCGGCCCAGCTCCTTGCGAACGTCGAGGTCCTCATCATCAACGAAGGCGAAATGCTGGCCCTGCTGGGGGAGCAGGATCTGGCCCAAGGGTGGGACTATTACGCCCGCAAAATTCTCGGCCTGGGACCCACGTGCGCGATCGTGACCAGGGGCAAGTCCGGGGCCGTGGTCTTTGAACCCGGGGAGCCGGCACCCGCTGTAACCTCCATCGACGCCGTTCAGGTCACGGCAGTGGACACCACCGGATGCGGAGACGCCTTTATGGGCGCCATCGCTGCCGAACTGGCCGCCGGACTTCCCCTGGTTGAGGCAGCCAAAACCGGTGCCTTAGCGGGAGCATGGGCCGCCCAAAACCGGGGAGCTCAGGCCTCCTACGGAAGGCACAGCGACCTCCAAACCTTTCTTTGGGAAGCGAGGCCACAACCATGAGCCCACTTTCGGCTCCACGGCCGGCGCGGATTCTGATCGCACCTGATTCCTTCAAGGGTTCAGCAACCGCGGAGGCCGTGGCCAGCAATATCGCCCTTGGCTGGTCCTCCGTGCGCGGACAGGACCACATCCAGTTGGCACCCATGGCCGACGGCGGCGAAGGAACGATCGATGCGCTGACGTCGGTCTATCCCTCTGCGGACCGGCGCCCGATCCGCGTCGCAGGTCCCGGCGGACAGGCTACGGAAGCCGAATGGCTCTACCTGCCGCCGGCCTTCGGCGCTCGGGGAAGCACAGGAGTGGTGGAGCTGGCGTCAACCAGCGGCATCACTCTGCTGGACCAATTAAGTCCCCTCGATGCCCACAGCACCGGGTTTGGGCAGGCGATCGTTGCTGCCCTGAAGGCAGGAGTGTCGAGGCTTATCCTGGGCATCGGTGGAAGCGCATCCACCGACGGAGGTGCAGGGATGCTGCAAGCGCTGGGCTACCGGATCCTTGACGAAAGCGGGAGACGAATCAGGCCCGGGAACAGGGGACTGCCCGATGCGGTACGGGTTGATGCATCCGCCGCTATGCAGTTGCCCGAAAGCGGCGTAGTTGTCCTGAGCGACGTAACCAATCCGCTCACCGGGCCGAACGGATCAGCAGCTGTCTTTTCGCCTCAGAAAGGTGCATCCGCGGAAGACATCCCCCGCATGGATTCCGCGCTGGAGCATTTCGCAGCGCTATTCAACATCAGTCCACAAGCGCTTGGCGCAGGGGCGGCCGGCGGGACTGGATTCGGCCTCATGGTCTGGGGCGCGGACATTAAGTCCGGGGCCGAAGAGATTTCCTCACTCCTTAACCTGCCGTCGCGCATCGAACACGCGGATCTCCTGATCACCGGGGAAGGGAGATTCGATCAGCAATCGGACCTGGGAAAAGTCGTGGGAACACTGCGCCATACCGCCGACGCGTTCGACGTGCCGGTTGCCCTTGTTGCCGGTGCCATCGGGTCGGAACCAGAAGGATATTCGAGCGCAATGTCCCTATCGGACCTCGCCGGGGATTCCAGGGCAGCAATGACCGATCCGGAGACGTACCTCCGAATCGCCGGCGCCAAACTTGCCTCCAACTTTGCAGCCCGGTCATGACGGCTGCCATTCCCGCCGTCCGGGCGAGGTAGGAACAGCAAAGGTTTCCTCCAACCGCGGCGTCCCCCACATCACCGATGAGGTTTAGTCCGTGCCGGGGGATCGTGAATTTCAGGTACTCGTTGCGGATACGGCGCTGGCCGTTCCTTTCTTAAACGCAGAAGCCCGGCACAGGCGACGATGCACCAGATGGAATTTAGAGCCACGGCGGACCACGCCTGGGCTTGCGCCGTGGTGATCGCCAGGAGGAACGCGCCGACGGCATTGAGTGACTGATATTGGTACCCGTCGGACTTAATGCGCTTCACGGTGAGGAGCCAGAAGGAAAGCAGCAGCGCGATGGTCCCGACCCAGCCAAGTATGTTGGCGACAAGCTCAAGCATTCTGCCCGCCCGGGAATTGAAGGATTCCATGCGTGCCTGCGTTTTCTCTGCAGTTGTCCGGCTCAGCCCGTGCAGCTTGGGCCGAACCGGGTACCGTGACCTGCGGCATGGTCGTGCTCATCGGATTTGCAGGCTGGCCAAGGACGTCAAGTAGGCCGCTGTCCGGGCGCGGTCCGCGTAGCTGGCCTGCGCGCCGTGTCCTGTTGCCGCCATGCTTGCTACGCAACTGGCCAAACGGCAGGCGTCCAGGAGCGGTGTTCCGGAGGCCATCGCCGCCAGGACCGTCCCGAAGAAAGCGTCACCGCAGCCGGTGGTATCAATGGCATCCGTAGGGATGGCGGGAACTACGGTGGTGCTGGCACCCTCAATGACAAGGGAACCGCGGGAGCCCAGGGTGATGACAGCTTGATCAATGCCCAGCTTTGACAGGCCGGCCGCAACCCTGTCCTGCTCGGCACAGTCGAAGTCGTTCGGCCCGGAAGTGACATGCATGGGCAGCAGGTCTGACAGCTCGTTCTCATTAACGATCAGCACGTCGGTCAGGCGCAGGAGTTCGGCCGGAACGTTGCAATACGGGGAGAGGTTGAGAAGAACGAGAGTGCCGCTGGCCGCAGCGAGACGGGCGGCGGCCAGCGCCCCGCTAACCGGCGTCTCCAGGCACAGCCCGAGCACCTGGGCCTGCCGCACGGCATCTGCGTGGTCGTTCACCATTGCGTCGGTGACATCGCTGTTGGCCCCAGGGGAAATAACAACGGTGTTTTCCCCGCTGTCGTCAACGACAACAACTGCCGTCCCGGTTTCATTGGTCGACTGCACGCAGTCGGTCAGGACCACGCCTGCCCGGTGCATGGATGCCCGGAGCAGTTCGCCGTAATGGTCTTTGCCGACAGCACCAACAAACCTGACGCTGGCACCCAGCAGCGCTGCCTGCACTGCCTGGTTTGAGGACTTGCCTCCGGGAAGGACGCGGACGGGTGTGCCAAGGACCGTCTGCCCCGGACGAGGGAGGGTGTTTGTGTGGAGGGTGAGGTCAGCGTTGGCCGAGCCGACCACGGTGACTCTTCCATGAATATGTTCCAGTGCCCGGGCAAGATAAATTTCGGCGGGCAGAGAGGTTACTCGGGCCACGCTGGGCACGCTCCTCTGTGTAATAGTCAGCGGGTAAAGATGGGTGGGCGGCGGGGACACGAACAGTCCCCCCGCCAGCACGGAGTTTGGGATTCGACAGACTAGCCGCGGCTGTCCTGAGGTTTTGGAATCAGGAAACTGGCGGCAAAAGCCAGCAGGAGAATGCCCGCACCAGTGACGATGCCCCCGGTATATCCGGTTTCAACTCCACCGTGCTCATGAAGGGCAGTTTGAACGAGGGGCAGCACCACAAATGACAGCCCTGCTCCAAGGTTGAATGCACCTGCGTTCAGGCCCGGCAGGTAGCCGGGATTGTCCGCTGGTGAAAGGACCACGCACAGTCCGTTAAGCATGATGTTGGCCATGCCGGCGTATGCGACTCCGACCAGAATCGATATCCCGGTCAAAAGCGGCAGATTTTCCGACTTGATCAAAGCAAGGGTCAGCACCACTCCCACAACACTGCAGAACAGTCCGACCTGCAGAACGCGCTTGTACCCGAACTTGCCCGCCAAGTATCCCGAGACCGGCCCCATCGCCAGTCCTGCAAGCGCATAAGGCGTGAGGGTTACGAATGGAGCATGCGAGGCGCTCAGTCCTGCCCCTGACTCCGTATCTTGGGCGATGGCCGGGACGATCTGGTTCATCACGGCAAACACGCCGGTCAGCGTCAGCAGCGTCGTGAGCAACAGACCCCAGGTGGCGCGGCTCCGAAGGTACTTGATTGTCACCAGGGGATGGGCGACTTTGGACTCGGTCTTCCAGAAGGCGACAAAAGCGATTACGGCCACCACTGCCAGAATCCCAATGAGTCCCCAATTGGTGCTCTCCAAGGCCGCCAGCTCGTTGAAGACGAGGTAGAGGCTGCCGACGGCGACGACGAGCAGGATGGTGCCGATCCAGTCCATGGGCGGCGGATCCGCGACGGTGGATTCGTTTGCCATAAGCTGCAGCGCCAATGCCGCGAAGACGGCAACGACAGCCATGGACCAGAAAATCGAGGAGAAACCGAAATTCTCCGAGAGCCATCCGCCTGCGATGGCGTCAACGCCGGCGATTCCACCGTTGACCGAGGTGATGATGCCCAACAGCAGGGCGTACTTCCTGGGATCAGTGACGTGGGTGCGCAAGAGAATCAAGCACATGACCACGACTGGGCCTGCCACGCCTTGAATGATGCGGCCAACGAACAACCAGGTGACGTTGGGTGCCATGGCACTCACCACGCAGCCGATTGCGGTGATGAGGAGCATCAGGCTGAGCACCCGCCGGCGGCCGCGGAGGTCAGCGAGCCGGGGGAGGAACAGGGAGAAAACAGCGGCGGAGGCAAAAAATGCCGTCTGGGTGAGGCCGATCTGCGCCGTGGTCGCGTGCAGCTGTGTTTCCATGCCCTTCAACGCCGGTGAAAGCATCGACGCGTTGAGCTGAAAGGCGAAGCAGGCTGAAAGCAACGCGAACATCAGAGCCGCTGTGCTCTTGCGCTTCAGAACGACAATCTGGCCAGCTACCAACACTTCCTGCGGACCAAGCCGGGTTTCTGTCCGTTCCAGAGTGTCCTCGCTGCCCTTAGCCATCCGAGTTGTCCTTGCCCAGACGCGCAATTGCGTCGATAACCAAATCCCAGAACCGATCGGCGTCGAGGGTCATCGCCGCCTGAGTGTGGCAGTTCACCGGGATATATGCCGGACGCAACTCCGTTACGGTCATACCCAGGGTGTAGTCACCGCGGGTTTCGACCACGATGGGTGCACGGACCGTTCCAACAATGGAGGGGTCGATAACCCGGGCCACGGCGACCGGGTCGTGTACCGGGGGGAACTCGAAGCCCTGGGCATCGTGGTAGGCCTGGCGGAAGAAGCCAAAGAGTCCGAGGACGAATTCGGACAGGGGAGTGTCCAATGCCTTGATGCGCTCGGCTACTTGGTCGGTTGCCAGGGCCTGGTGGGTGACGTCCAGGCCGCACATGGTGACCTCCCACGGGGCGTCGAACACCATTGCTGCTGCCTCAGGGTCGATCTTGATGTTGAATTCGGCGACTGCAGACCAGTTTCCGACGTGAACGCCGCCACCCATGAGAACTACTTCTTTGACACGGTCGATGATCTGGGGTTCCTTCCGCATGGCCATCGCAATATTCGTCAGGGGCCCGGTGGGCACTAGCGTGATGGTCTTCGGCTCGGCTTCCATGATGGTGTCGATGATGAGGTCGACCGCGTGGCGAGGATCGAGTTCCATCGTCGGTTCGGGCAGTACTACACCGTCCAGGCCCGACTCGCCGTGGACGTCGGCGTCTTCACCTTCGCGCATTAGCGGCTGTGCACAGCCGGCAGCGATCGGGACACCGGCGATCCCCGCAATCGTCAGCACGCCCAATGCATTCTTTGTCGTCTTCTCGAGCACGGCGTTGCCGCCCACTGTCGTTACGGCCACGAGTTCCACGTCCGGGTTCCCGTGGGCAAGCATCAGTGCAATTGCGTCGTCGTGTCCGGGATCGCAGTCCAGGATGATCTTGGTCATTGTTTTCCTCTTTCTATGTGTGACATCAGCAGTGATGGGTGAGTTGGGCAAGCATGAGGGCGCGATGGAATTGGGGGAGATATCAGTCGGGGGGATGTGGAATGGCATGCGACGCGTGTTACCGGCATTCCAAAGCATTGCGCCCATGAGCCCAGTCAGGTTCCTCTGTCTGGAATAGGGGGGCGTGCCGCTTGCGTTCGGGCAACCCCTTGGGGCGATAATCCGGGCCGTGGCACCGGGGATTTCAACGGTATGAGTCCGCTGGCTCTCGGTGAATTAGACGGCCCTTAGGCTCGTGCAGTTGCGATTAAGCGGGCCTGCATCGGCTCCGCCCTTCGAAACCCTCTGCAGCGCCGGCGTCGACCCCATCAGCCGCCATGAGCTGTGCGGTTCTGCCGTCATTTTCTCTACATCTGCTACCTCATTGTCTCAGTGCGTAATCGATTACGCAAGCGCTTTATAAGCGTAAGGATGGCAGGGTATGCTGTCAAACGAGTCCCGGGGGAGTTGATACTAGGTTTCTGAGAACTTACCTCTGATTGGATTCCCACCCCGTCTTTGCCCAGGCGCTAGCCGGAGGGCGCAGGGGCCACGGCGGCCATGGAAGCCGCATTTGACCAGGGGCACGCCATTGAGCGCGCTTGGAAAGGAATCAACAGAGCATGTCGGCCGTGACCTTGAATGATGTGGCTGTTGCTGCCGGCGTTTCCGTGGGCACAGCGTCACGGGCCATGACCGGCCGCGGCCGAGTCTCAGCGGAAACAATTGAGCACGTCAGAGCCGTCGCAAGCGGACTGGGCTACAAGCCGAACGTGATCGGCCAGGCCCTGCGCCGCGGCAGGTCCAACACGGTGGGTATGGTTGTGCCGCACATCGAGAATCCGTTCTTCGCCGAGCTTATTCGCGCAGTGGAATCCGGTCTCCATGACAAGGGGTATCAGCTCATAGTGGCCGATTCCCATGCCAACACCGAAGCCGAAGAGCAACGCCTGGGTCTTCTGCTGGCCCGACAAGTCGACGGAATACTGGTCGTTCCTGCCTGCTATGGTCAGTCTGCCCCCGCCGTTGCGGCCACCGCGGAAGAAATTCCACTCGTACAGCTGGACCGCCGGGCCGGCGAGGACACTGCCGACTACGTGGGGGTCGATAACAGAGCCGGAATGACACTTATCGCACACCATCTGGCGGCCCAAGGTGTCCGAACTGTCCAGTTTGTCGGGGGCGACGACGCCACCACACCCGGGACAGAACGGGCCGAAGCCTTCCAGGAAGTCGCTGCGACTGTGGGACTGGAGCTGGTCGGGATTTACCGCCACCAGTTCACTTACGAAACTGGCACCCAGGCAATGAGCATCCAGGACCCCATTCCTGACGCCATAGTCTGTGGGGATGACCTGATTGCGCTTGGCGCTTACGGGCAGCTTCGACGAGCTGGCGTCGATGTACCCAGTCGGACCAAGGTCACGGGCTTCGATGGCACTGTACTTTCAACAATCGTGGAACCGTCGTTGACGACCGTAAGGCAGCCTTTGAAACAGATTTCAGGTGCAGCCATCGAAGCGCTTGTTCACCGGATGCGTGGTGACATCCCGCCGGCCTTCGTCAATGAACAGTTCGAACCGCTCCTTCAGACAGGCGGCACCACAGCACTGCTACCCGGAAGTTCCGCAGTTCTCAGTTGGTGAATAAGACGGCGTTTCTAGCACTTGCTGGTCGAGATTGAAGAAGGTTAGGCCAATGCACCGCCAACTCCCGACAGTGGTCAGTAGATTTGAACAGGCATACGGTCGAGCCCCTGTTGTATTAGTAGACATGGACGAGGTCTTATGCCGGTGGGAAGAGCATTTCGTTGCCACTCACAGGCGTTTGTTTCCCCACCTCCTCATTGCTGACGCCGGGCAACGGGAAAGCTTCGACCTTTTTGCAGGTCTTACGCTGGAGGAGCAACACGCAACTGCAAAGGTCCTCGATGAGCCAAGCTTCTTCGCAAATATGCTGCCCGTTAAAGGCGCACTAGAAGCCGTCCAGGAAATGCTCACCGTCGGCATCGACGTCGCACTCTGCACGAGTCCCTGGTTGAGTAATCCAACTTGTGCATCGGACAAACTTCGTTGGGTGGATCGCTACCTAGGGCCTGCGATGGCTGAGGCTACCGTGATCACTCGCGATAAGACTCGGGTCCGCGGTGACGTCCTCATCGATGACAAGCCCAGCGTTACTGGCCGAGCACAACCAGAGTGGGATCTAGTGCGCTTTACCTATCACTACAACCGGCATCTACCAGGTCCCCGCATAGACGGATGGTCAAACTGGCAGCCAGTGCTAGGCGAGATTCTGGAGATCCGAACACAACGTGCACAAGCCTCACCGGATGAGTTGCCGTCGTTGTCGTAAATATCCGCGCGAAAAGCCGCCATCGGGTGGCTGACTTCTACCACTGTCTGATGCAGGCCGGAGTAACAGGCATCCGGCTTCCCGCCGCCGGCCGATAGGCCCTTCATTTGCAGTGATCTGCAGAATTGCCGGTTTCGCAGCCACTTCTCCCGGCGATTTCAAAACGCCGATAATGGAGATTCCGTCAACTAATGGCGAAGGTTTCACGTCAGCATGGCGTGGCGCAGATACACCGCTATCGGCACGCTTAATCAGCTCACCGGCTCGACGCGATTACCAGGATGCGCTGTACCGCTGGGCCCACAGCGTCGCGGTCAGGGTCACGGCTTTCAACCATGCATGGTACACCGCATCCAATTCATCCTGGTCGTTGATCTCTCCAGCGAGGAATGGACGGATGGTGATTGTCAGCGGAACGATAAAGGCCACAATGTAGCGGAGATGGATCTCAGTGGTTGAGTCGACTCCGTCAGTTTCGTTCTTCTTAGCCGCGGTGTGCCGAAGGGCAATTTCGTTCTGGCAGTCGAGCCATTCCTGGTCGTATTCGCGCGTACACAAGTCGGCAATCCACAGGGCGAACCGCTGCCGCACATCGGCAAGGTAGTCGGCATTGGGGGTGCCCTGGCGGTCGGAGAAGCTCACAAGAAGATGGTCCAAACTTCCAACAACGCCATACCAGACGTCAAGAACGCGGTCGGCACGTGGAACGAGAACTTCCCCTGCCCGCTTCAGCAGTGCATGGTCCTTATCGCTCCACAGCACGGTGCCTTGAGCTTGGCAAGGTCCTCCAGTGACACGGGACTCTGAACAAGCTTTCGATCCCCATAGGCACGTCCGGGCGTCTGGGACATGACGGGATCCTTCCGGGGGTGATTGTGGGTGTCGAGTTAGGACATGACCCGTCGGGCCGGGTCCCACCATCGTGAAACGGCAGCGGACCGGCCGTCAATCACCAGGCAGTCCGGGCACTGCTGTGCCCGGTGCAGGTGCCGGCCATCCGAATAGGGCTCGGCTCTTCTCTGGGACTGCGATGCCGACTATGGCCGTAACTGATGCTTCGATGACATGGGCTCTGAAAAGTCGAGCCCGGTGAGCGCTACCGGGACATTGAGCTTCAGGACTGCACGCGAAGAAGTTCTTCAATCCAGCGCATGACCCGGAAGGTTTGGACGGTGATCATCAACTACCGGTATCAGTAGAACGCCTGCGGCCCAACCGGTGGCTAGGGTTGACTCATGGATAACGGTCCGGGGGAAAGAAGGATCAGGCGCAGCCGTCTCCGCTTCTTGGTGATGGCGTTCGCCGGTCTTGCCGCCGGTTTCTCCATGGCAGCGACGGGACACTGGGTGGAAGCTCCCTCCGTGGGCTGGGGAACAGCTGCGCTAACGTATGTGGTTTGGGTCTGGATAGTGGTGGGGGGAATGGATCCTGGACAAACCCGTGCTCATGCGACCGCCGAGGATCCTTCCCGGAGCGTTACCGACGTCCTGATCCTCGCGGCCAACATGGCCAGTCTGGCGGCAGTGGGTGCGGTCGTCGTTGATTCCCATCAGGGCGACGGCGGCAACCGGCTGGGCGGTGGACTGCTGGCGCTGGCGTCGGTCGCATTGTCCTGGATGCTCGTGCAGACTCTGTTTACGCTGCGCTACGCGGAACTCTACTACAGCGGCGATGAAGTCGGCAGGAACGACGGCAGCCATGAGCCGGCGGGCGGCATTGACTTCAATCAGGATGAGCCGCCCCGGTACAGTGACTTCGCATACCTTGCCACCAGCCTCGGCATGACGTACCAGGTATCAGACACCAACCTGCAAAACCACAGGATCCGAGCGGAGGCCCTCAAGCAGGGCCTTCTTTCCTATCTGTTTGGCACGATCATCCTGGCTGCCACTATCAACCTTGTGATCGGCTTGGCCTGAAATAGCCATTAGGTAGTGCATGGGCACGACCGCGGCGCTACTGCGTTCATAAGTCAACGTCTGAGTGCTCAGTCCGCCAGATGGTGTGAGTGGGGATTTTCTTCTCGCTTTGACCGGCCGTTCCTTGATGGAGTTGGGAATGCGCTGGTAAATCAGGGCGAAGTGACTGAACGCCTGCGGGGTTGTCCAGGACGCCCGAAATCGAGACAACAAGCGCATCCGTGGGCTGGACTCGAAGGCGACTTTTCCTCAGATGAAGACCGCCATCATGCCCCACCCAGTTCCCTGGAGTTTCTCAGAGTTTTCCCCGCTTCGCGCTCCAGACTTGAAGCAGGAACGGTAACTGCCCTATTTAGTGCGAAGGGACGGGCATGAGTAGAGCGGATACGGGTCATGACAGGGAACGGGACCGTATTCGGATGGCGAAACTGCCTCAGCTGCGCCACTGGATCGTGTTACCGCTGGTTTTCGCTGCTCTGATCGTCGGAGCCGGCCTGGCCTTGCGGACGCCTGCTCTTACCGCTGCGGATCTCGCAGTAGATGTTGAGTTGGGCCACGATCGCTGGGCGCCGCTGACCGGGATCGCGTTGTTCCTCGACGTGGTCTTCAGTCCGGCGGGTGGAATGGCGATGATTGCCGGCCTGTGCCTGATCCTGTTGGTTGTTTGTCGGAGCCCGATTAATGCAGTAGCCACCGGGGTCGTCGCGGTTGCGGGTTGGGTCAGCAGCGAGTTGTTCAAGGTCCTTGTGGCCAGGCAGCGTCCTGACCCGTCGGGGCTGTTTGATCCGTTGTCTTCTGAAAGGGGCACTGACAGCTTTCCCAGCGGACATACTGCTCTGGCCGTGGCTCTGGCTATTGCCGTTTTCTTGCTGGCTCGTGGCACCCGCTGGCAGTGGCCGACTCTGCTCGCCAGTGCTGGGGTGGCTGTAGCTGTGGCCCTCTCTCGTGTCTATCTGGGCGTTCATTACGCTACCGATGTGGCCTCGTCATTCGTGACGCCGCTGACGGGGCAGCGTTCATCACGGGTTTTTGGAACGCCTACGGGATCTCGGCTCTGGCGCGCATCCCAGTCCTGACCAGACTGGGCCCTGTGCCGGCACCGGAACCTGATTGACGCGGGCGGTGCTACTGGTCTCGCCGTAAAAAACGGTGCGACGCCAGGATCACACTGGCGCCAGTGACGAACGCGGTGGCACCCTATGGCGGGACGTGACGGTCAGCGAATGCGCCCACACGGAACTGAACTTTCCCTGGCAAGTCTGCGGCTCCCTCCGGTCCGTCATGCAAGTAGGGCAGCAACGAAAGGCAGCCTAATGAACGGGTTCATCGACGGAATCCTGGGAGCCAGCCCCGTGCTGGCTTACACCCTGGTAGCGTGCCTTATCTTCGCCGAAGATGCCCTTTTCATTGGATTCGTGATTCCCGGCGAAACCGCTGCCGTGCTCGGTGGAGTGGCCGCCAGCAGGGGAGAAGCGCATCTCGGGCTCATGATGACTCTGGTCATCGTTGCGGCCGTCGTTGGGGACTCTGTGGGTTACGAGGTCGGCAAGCACGTAGGGCCGCGGATTTTCGATTCTCGACCAGTGCGCCGTCACCGGAGAAAGCTTGACAACGCCCAGGAGTTCCTCCGTCGCCGCGGTGGTTCAGCCATCTTCCTCGGCCGTTTCGTCGCATTCTTCCGGGCAGTGATGCCAGCCCTCGCCGGGAGTTCCGGGATGGAATATCGGCGCTTTCTGGCCTTCAATTTGGCCGGTGGGGCGGTCTGGGGTGCGGGCTTCGTGCTGCTGGGTTATGTTGCCGGCAGTTCCTACGAGACGATCGCCAAGGTTGCCGGCAGGGACGTGAGCGCTACAGTCTTTGTCCTCGCCATTGTAGGGATAATCCTCTCGCGGGTGTTGTCCGCGAGAAACCGTCGGCGAAACGAAGACCGGGGCAAACAATAGGCCGACCCCAGGGTCGAAGGATGCCGATTGGCGATGTCCTTCACCCCCTGTTCACACCGTCAGTTGCAGAGCCTCCCTCTCAGGAAGCCCGCTTTCCAGCCGGTGCGGCCCAACCCTTGATGACGGGGCACGAAGGCTCATCCTCGACGAACTTTTGTCTCAGCATTCACATTCTCAACCGGGCACGAGCGGCCCCTCTGGTGGTCGCTCCCCCACCAATTTTCGAACGCCGATAACGGATCTTATGTAAAGCTACGGTCGGAAGGGCCTTAAACTCTCCCCATCGAGCCACTTGCAGAAATGTGGAGAGTTCCATCTGCGTCACGAGTAATTTGCAATATCCACTGCGGCGACCTCGGTTCAGAGCTCTGACACGCCGTCGCTGCTCTGCTAACTTGCGGAGCGCCCAATACTGGGAACATTAGGGCATGGATTTGGCGCTTATAGTCTCAATATCAGCCCTCATAGCAGCGATGATGAGTGCGCTGTACGCCCGTAAGCAGGTACTCGTGGCCCAGTCGGCCTCACGAGCACAGTCGCTCCTCTCTGTATTGGATTACCTTCAGAGGGCTGACATCCGTGACTCGCGGCGCGAGGTCCTCACCGTTTTGGCTGACATTCCGGTTTCGACGTGGACAGACGAACAGCGGGCCACCGCATCAAATGCGTCAGCCTCCTACGACCTGGTGGGGACGCTGCTTCGGAGCAGCGTGGTTGACCGTGCCCCGATCATCGAAAACTATGGAGCAAGCATTCTGCGGTGCCACGAGGTGTGCACGCCGATGATCAATGAATTCCGCAACAACATGGGTAAGCCATTTGCGCGGAGATACTGGAAAGATTTCGATTGGCTTGCAGATGAGGCTCGTCGCGAATTTGAAAACAAGCGTCCCCTCCTTTAGAAGCACGGATACGCCAGGTCTGGCGCCCTTCCCCATCATCGGGCAAAGGCTGATAGCCGACGTTATGTAAAGCTGAAGCCTGTGTATTGCATCAGATACATCATTTTGGGGCTTCGGGTACTGACTGTCGGCCGGCCGGTTCTGCCGCTTCCGGGCTCAGCCTTCGCACTCGATGCAGTAGGACTGGCCGTTGCTCTGCCGTGCCAGCTGGGACCGGTGACGGACCAGGAAACAGGAGGAGCAGGTGAACTCGTCCGCACCCTGCGGGATGACCTGGACGATGAGTTCCTCGGAGACGATTTCCCCGCCGGGAGTCAGCCCTTCGTCCAGGGCGTCCGCTTCGTCCAGTTCGGTGACGACGCTGCGGGCATCCGGAGCGCTGGCGGACTTCAACGCCTCTAGGGAACTGTCCTGGGATTCCTTGACGTCGGAACGGACTTCGTCGTAATCGGTAGCCACCTTTGGCCGTCCTCGCTTCTGTTCTCTGCCTGTTGTTGCCTGACCAGAGAGCAACCTACACCATGGCGGGTCTATTCCCCGCGGGGATACGTTGCCGCTTTTGGGGTCAGCGCCGTTGCTCTGCGTCAGGTGGGTCTTGACGTGTCCCCGGCGCGGACCGACACTCGTTCACACACTCACTGTTTGGAGGCCGCGGTGAACGGTCAGCGCATCGGCTACGTCCGAGTCAGCACCTTGGATCAGAACGAGCTGCGCCAGCTCGAAGGACAGGTTCTGGACCGGGTCTTCACGGACAAGGCCTCCGGCAGGGACACCGCGCGGCCTCAGCTGACCGAGCTGCTCCGGTTCGTCCGGGAGGGTGACACCGTGATTATTCACAGCATGGACCGGCTCGCCCGCAACCTCGATGACCTGCGCGCCCTGGTCCAGGGCCTCACCAGACGAGGGGTACGGGTGGAGTTCCTCAAGGAGCGCCTCGTCTTCACCGGCGAGGACTCCCCCATGGCCAACCTGATGCTCTCGGTCATGGGCGCCTTCGCCGAATTCGAACGATCTTTGATC